>CAWCCR010000016.1:0-67225 GCA_963794205.1 uncultured Pseudomonadota bacterium | reverse complement strand
CCGCTTGCGCGGTGGGTTTCCCCATTCGGACATCTCCGGATCAATGCTTGTTGCCAGCTCCCCGGAGCTTTTCGCAGGCTGCCACGTCCTTCATCGCCTCTGACCGCCAAGGCATCCACCGTATGCGCTTAGTCGCTTGACCATATAACCCCAAGTCGCCTCGGAGCCACACGATCCCTCGACTGCATTCGCCTATGCCTCAACGACACGTCTCAACTCAGCAGAGTCAAGACACTTGTCACTACCCAAGTTGTCAAAGAACGCCGCCCAGGCCTCAACGCCCGGCAGCTCAAATCCTGAAAGTGTGTGCGCAACATCCAGAGCGATGGTGGGTCTGGGAGGACTCGAACCACCGGCCTCACCCTTATCAGGGGTGCGCTCTAACCACCTGAGCTACAGACCCGTTGCTGCGTCAACCGCTTCCTCCCGGCCGTCCGCACACAACCGGTGCGCACCCCGGGGATCGCCTTTGGTGGAGCTGATCGGGATCGAACCGACGACCCCCTGCTTGCAAAGCAGGTGCTCTCCCAGCTGAGCTACAGCCCCGGAACGGGACCACGACGGCCTCGCCGTCTTCTCTGGATGCAGGTGCCTTGTGTGGGCGTCTTGCGGGGGTGAATCGTCGCTCGAAAGGAGGTGATCCAGCCGCACCTTCCGATACGGCTACCTTGTTACGACTTCACCCCAGTCATGAACCACACCGTGGTCGGCGTCCCCCTTGCGGTTAGACTACCGGCTTCTGGTGCAGCCCACTCCCATGGTGTGACGGGCGGTGTGTACAAGGCCCGGGAACGTATTCACCGCGGCATAGCTGATCCGCGATTACTAGCGATTCCGACTTCACGGAGTCGAGTTGCAGACTCCGATCCGGACTGGGATCGGCTTTCTGGGATTGGCTCCACCTCGCGGTCTCGCAACCCTCTGTACCGACCATTGTAGTACGTGTGTAGCCCTGGCCGTAAGGGCCATGATGACTTGACGTCATCCCCACCTTCCTCCGGTTTGTCACCGGCAGTCTCCTTAGAGTTCCCACCATTACGTGCTGGCAACTAAGGACAAGGGTTGCGCTCGTTGCGGGACTTAACCCAACATCTCACGACACGAGCTGACGACAGCCATGCAGCACCTGTGTTCCGATTCCCGAAGGCACTCCCGCATCTCTGCAGGATTCCGGACATGTCAAGGCCAGGTAAGGTTCTGCGCGTTGCATCGAATTAAACCACATACTCCACCGCTTGTGCGGGCCCCCGTCAATTCCTTTGAGTTTCAGTCTTGCGACCGTACTCCCCAGGCGGCGAACTTAACGCGTTAGCTTCGACACTGAGCACCGTAATGTGCCCAACATCCAGTTCGCATCGTTTAGGGCGTGGACTACCAGGGTATCTAATCCTGTTTGCTCCCCACGCTTTCGTGCCTCAGCGTCAGTGCTGGTCCAGAGGGCCGCCTTCGCCACTGATGTTCCTCCCGATCTCTACGCATTTCACCGCTACACCGGGAATTCCACCCTCCTCTACCGCACTCCAGCACGCCAGTATCCACCGCAGTTCCCAGGTTGAGCCCAGGGCTTTCACGGCAGACTTAACGTACCGCCTACGCACGCTTTACGCCCAGTAATTCCGATTAACGCTTGCACCCTTCGTATTACCGCGGCTGCTGGCACGAAGTTAGCCGGTGCTTATTCATCAGGTACCGTCAGTTCGCCGAGGTATTCGCCCGGCGCGTTTCGCTCCCGATAAAAGTGCTTTACAACCCGAAGGCCTTCTTCACACACGCGGCATTGCTGGATCAGGGTTGCCCCCATTGTCCAATATTCCCCACTGCTGCCTCCCGTAGGAGTCTGGGCCGTGTCTCAGTCCCAGTGTGGCTGATCATCCTCTCAGACCAGCTACCGATCGTCGCCTTGGTGGGCCGTTACCCCACCAACCAGCTAATCGGGCATCGGCTCATCCTGCCGCGCGAGGCCCTCTCGGGTCCCCCGCTTTCACCTCTCGGTCGTATGCGGTATTAGCGTAAGTTTCCCTACGTTATCCCCCACGACAGGGCAGATTCCGATGCATTCCTCACCCGTCCGCCGCTCGCCACCCACCCCTTGCGGGGCTGTGCTGCCGCTCGACTTGCATGTGTTAGGCATGCCGCCAGCGTTCAATCTGAGCCAGGATCAAACTCTTCGCTTTAGCTTGCTTGACCCGAAGGTCAATTCCAACGAAGCGTTCTCCCAACCTCAAGTCGTTCATCGCTGAATCACTTGGGTTGGACGCTTGCATCAATGGACTCTTCATCCACCCGCAAGGCGCCCACACAAGTCACCTGCGCACACTGTCAAAGATCGTCTTCCCGCCGGGCCAACCGCACCCGACTGCAGAGCCTTTCGCTCCGCCGAGCCGCACATTCTACATCCGTTTCCAGGACCGTCAACAGCCCGGCGGCGCAAGAGCGAGGTGCGCGCTTGCCCGCCGCGCGGCGCGAACACGCCGCCCCGCCCCGCCCGGCCGAACGCCTGCGGATTGCTCTCAGAGATCGCCCGCGGGGGCGCACAGGCGCACGCGGGCGAAGCCGCGCTTGCCCAGCTGCAGCAGATGCTCTGCGCCCGGCCGCAGCAGACGCTCGCGATCCTCGACCACCACGCCATCGATGCGCACGGCACGCTCCTGCAGTTTGCGGTTCGCCTCGGAATTGCTCGGCGTGAGTCCCGCGGCGGTCAACAGTGCCGCGATGCGCATGCCCGTCGCTGGCACGGCGATCTCCGTCAGCGGCAGCGCGGCGGTGTCACCTTCGCCGCGCACGGCGGCATTCCAGCCCGCGACCGCCTGCTCCGCCGCGCTCGATCCGTGGAAGCGCGCGGCCAGCTCCCGCGCCAGACGCAGCTTGAGGTCGCGCGGATGCAGCGTGCCGGCCTCGATGTCGCGCCGCAGAAGGCCAATCTCGCTGAGCGAGATCTCGAAACTCAGCAGCTCGATCCAGCGCCACATCAGCGCATCGTCGATCTTCATCGTCTTGGTCACGATGTCGATCGGCGGCTCGTTGATGCCGATGTAGTTGCCCAGCGACTTCGACATCTTGGCCACGCCGTCGATGCCTTCCAGCAGCGGCATCGTCAGCACGATCTGCGGCGGCTGGCCGTGGTGCTCCTGCAGCGCGCGCCCCATCAGCAGGTTGAACTTCTGATCGGTGCCGCCGAGCTCGACGTCCGCCTTCAGCGCCACCGAGTCATAGCCCTGCACCAGCGGATACAGGAACTCGTGGATCGCGATCGACTGCTGCGCGGCGTAGCGCTTGGCAAAATCGTCGCGCTCAAGCATGCGCGCGACGGTGTGCTGCGCCGCGAGGCGGATCATGTCGGCGGCGGTCATGGTGCCGAACCACTCGGAATTGAAACGCACCTCGGTGCGCTCGCGGTCGAGCACCTTGAACACCTGCTCGGCGTAGGTGGCAGCGTTGGCAGCGACATCCTCGCGAGTCAGCGGCTTGCGGGTGACGTTCTTGCCGGTGGGGTCGCCGATCAGTCCGGTGAAATCGCCGATCAGGAAGATCACCTGATGCCCGAGCGTCTGGAACTGGCGCATCTTGTTGAGCAGCACGGTGTGGCCGAGATGCAGGTCGGGCGCCGTCGGATCGAAGCCCGCCTTGATGCGCAGCGGACGCCCCGATGCCAGACGCGCCTCGAGTTCATCGCGCTTGATGATTTCATCCGCACCGCGCGCGATCAGCGCGAGAGCGTCAGCCTGCTGACTCATGCAGATCCCCGGATGCGGAGGCGACGTGATCGGCACGGGCAGCCCACCGCACGGCCCGGCTTGGTTAATTGTGGGTTAATTGCGTGACCCCGCGCAAAGCCTTGTGCGGCTTGGCGTTGACGCGGTTTCGACGATGCCTCTATGGTACGCGCCGTTGACCGACATGGCGATCGGATCGGATGAGCGAGCACACCCCGGACGCTGCGCATGGCGCCCACCGCGCAATCCTGCGCCGCAACACCCAGCGGCGCCATCTGCATTACTACCTGCGCGCCGCGCACACCAGCGTGCTGCGCAGCGCCCGATCGCCGCTGGCATGGGGTCGCGAACGGCTGCTGCTGACCGGTACCGCGCTGCTGCTGCTGATCCTGGCGCTGGTCGTGATCCCCGGCTGGGCCAGCGTGCTCCATCTCGATGCCGCTCCGCCGTTGCATACGCAGCCGCTGACCGTGCCGCCGCTGCCGGCAGCCGCCCAGGATGCCGCCCCGCCGCCGGCGCAATGGCACGAAGTGGCGGTGCAGCCCGGACAGACGCTGTCGCAGGTATTTGCCGCCGAGAACCTGACGCCCAGTGACCTGCAGCGCGTGCTCGATGCCGACGCGGGCCAGTCGAACCTGGCGCATATCAAGCCGGGCGAGCAGTTCGGCTTCCTGATCGGACCGCAGGGTGAGCTGCAGGCGCTGCGCTTCGATCGCGACGAGGCCACCCGCGTCACCCTGGACTTTCTCGGCGCCACGACGACGGCCCGCGTGCAGAAGCGCCCGCTGCAGCGGGTCACGCATGTCGCCCACGGCGTGATCGAAGGCTCGCTGTTCGCCGCCGGCAACAAGGCCGGACTCAGCAACGCGATGCTCTTCGAGCTGGCCAAGGTGTTCGGCTACGACATCGACTTCGCTCAGGAGCTGCGCGACGGCGACCGCTTCTCCGTGGTCTATGACGATGTTTACCGCGACGGCCGCTTCCTGCGCGCCGGCCGCGTTCTGGCCGCCGAATTCGTCAACCGGGGCAGGCGCTACACCGCGTTCCGCTACGAGCTGCCCGACGGCACGGCCGGTTATTTCGACGAAGACGGCCGCCCGCTGCGCAAGTCGTTCCTGCGCACGCCGGTCGATTTCACCCGCATCTCGTCTTACTTCTCCGCCGCGCGCATGAACCCGGTGCTGCACATCGTGCGGCCGCATGACGGCGTCGACTACGCCGCGCCCACCGGCACGCCGATCTTCGCCGCCGGTGACGGCGTCATCCGTTATCACGGCTGGGAGAACGGCTACGGCAACTTCATCGTCATCCAGCACAACCGCGACATCAGCACCGCCTACGGCCACATGTCGCGCTTCGCCAAGGGCCTGCACGTCGGCTCGCGGGTGCATCAGGGCGAAGTGATCGGCTACGTCGGCATGACCGGCATCGCAACCGGCCCGCATCTGCACTACGAATTCCGTGTCGACGGCAAGGCACGCAATCCGCTGACCGTCACCCTGCCCAGGCCCGAGCCGCTGCCGCGGGCGCAGTTGCTGGCATTCAAGCGGGTGATCACGCCGATGCTGGCGCAGCTGCAGCAGGCCGACGGCGGCACCCGCCTCGCAACCGCCAAGTGAGCACTGCGGCGCTGTATCTCGGACTGATTTCGGGAACCAGCGCGGACGGCATCGATGTCGCGCTGGCGGAATTCGAGCCGGTTCCGCGCCTGCTCGCGGCATGCACGCTGGCCTACGATCCCGCGCTGCGCACCGAGATTCTGGCCCTGGCGCAGTCCGAAGCGGCGTTCGATCTCGATGCCTATGGACGTCTGGACGTCCGTGTCGGCGAGGCCTTCGCGGCTGCGGCAATCAGCCTGCTGGACTCGACCGGCATCGTGCCCGGCCGCGTGCATGCCCTGGGCTCGCACGGCCAGACCGTGCGCCATCGTCCGCTCGGCGCGCATCCGTTCACGCTGCAGATCGGCGATCCCAGCGTGATCGCCGAGCGCACCGGACTGACCGTGGTGGCCGATTTCCGTCGCGCCGACGTCGCCGCCGGCGGCCAGGGCGCGCCGCTGCTTCCGGCGTTCCACGCCGAGCTCATGGCGCAGCCGGGAACGACGCGCGCGGTGCTCAACCTGGGCGGCATCGCCAACCTCACCGTGCTGGCCGCCGACGGCGGCGTGCGCGGCTTCGACACCGGGCCTGCCAGCGCCCTGCTCGATGCCTGGTGCCAGCGCCATCGCGGCAGCGCCTACGATCACGATGGTGCCTTCGCGGCCAGCGGCCGCGCGGATGCCGGGCTGCTCGCGGTGCTGCTCTCCGACCCGTGGTTCGCGCTTGCGCCGCCCAAGAGCACCGGGCGCGAGGCCTTTCATCTCGGCTGGCTGGAGTCGCGCCTGGCGGACCGGCCGCGCGATCCCGCCACGGTGCAGGCCACGCTGGTCGAGCTGACCGCGCACAGCGTCGCCGACGCCGTCGCCGCGCATGCGCCCGGCATACGCGAGGTGCTGGTCTGCGGTGGCGGTGTGCACAATCCGGTGCTGATGGCGGCGCTGGCGCGCGCACTGGCGCCTGTCGATCTGCGCTCGACCGCGGCGGTCGGCGTGGATCCCGACTTTGTCGAAGCGATGGCGTTCGCCTGGCTGGCGCGCGAGCGGCTGGCCGGCCGGCCCGGCAACCGGCCGAGCGTGACCGGCGCCCGCGGCCCGCGTCTGCTGGGTGCGATCCACGCGCCGACGCGCGGCTGACGATCCGGCTCAGTCCGCGCTCTTGGGTGGTGCATCGCTGAACAGCGGCGATCCCGGTGTTTCCTCGAAGGCACTCAGAGCCTCGTGGAACGCCGCCGCCTCGCTGGCGTTCCAGGTGCCGCGCAGATGCGCGATATCGCGCGGTTCGCGCGGCGTCATGTCCTCGGGCACCAGTCCCAGCCCGTGCCGCAGCACGTGCAGGATCACGTCATTGATCGACCACTTGCGCTCGCGCGCCAGATCCATGATGCGCTCGGCCATGGCCGCGTCGATATGGCGTACGAGTATGTCCGGCACGGGTCCTGATCCTCGATGCTGACGCCTTGCCCCCGCTGAACCCGATTCTGGCAGCGTGCACGCCGGATTTCATGTCTCGCCCAGCGCCGGCTTCAACCGCGGCCATAGCCAGGCAAGCAACAGCAGCGTGGGTACCACGGACACCGTGCTGAGCGCGTAAAAGCCGCCGTAGCCAGCGATCTCGACCAGAACGCCCGAGCCTCCGGCAATCAGCTTGCCGGGCAGGTTGGCCAGCGAGCTCAGCAGGGCGTACTGGGTGGCGGTGTAGCCGCGGTGGGTCAGACCCGACATGAACGCGACCAGGACCGTGCCGCCGAAACCGTTGGCGAGATTGTCACCGGACAGGGCCAGGGCGAAATAGGCGATCGAGCCCGGGTGCGCGGTCATCAGCACATAGAGCAGGTTGCAAAGCGCAATCCCCAGCACCGAGAGGATGACCGGCGCGCGCAGGCCGAAGCGCGTGACCGCGTAGCCGCCGAGAAAGGCGCCGACGAGACTGACGATGACACCGTAGATCTTCGAGACATTGGCGATATCGGTCAGGCTGAAGCCGAGATGCATGTAGAACGGATAGGCGACCACGCCCACCATCTGCTCGGGCAGCTTGTACAGCCCGACGAACACCAGCAGCGCCAGCGCCAACGGCCAGCCGAAGCGCTCGAAGAACTCGCGGAATGGTCCGATCACGCCCTCGCGGATGGCCGCGCCCAGCGATGTCGCCCGCGGCAGGCGGTTTTCCGGCTCGCGCGCGCGCAGCACCGCCGCCATGGGTATCGCGAGGATCAGCGCCATGACCAGGTAGCCGGCGCGCCAGCCGGCGAACTGGGCGATGTAGAGCGTGCCCACGCTGCTGACGATCAGCGCCAATCGGTAACCGAGCGTGTAGGTCGAGGCCAGTCCGCCCTGCGCCTCGAGCGGCGCGATCTCCACGCGATAGGCGTCGATCGCCACGTCCTGGGTCGCGCCGGCGAACGCGGCGATGCCGTTGCAGGCGATGAAGAGCGCGAACGAGGTCGTCGGCGTCAGCAGCGCCATGCCCATCAGCGCCGCCGCCAGCACCAGCTGGGCCGCGAGGATCCAGCTGCGCCGTTGGCCCAGCCGGCCGAGCACGGGAAGTCGCAGGCGATCGACCGCGGGCGCCCACAGGAACTTCAGCGTGTAGCTCAGCGTGGCATAACTGACCAGCGCGATCAGCGCCAGGTCGACACCCGACTGCTTGAGCCACGCCGACAGGGTGACGCCGACCAGCAGGAACGGCAGCCCCGAGGAGAAGCCGAAATAGAACATGGTCCGCGCAGCCGGGGTTCCGAATGCCGCGGTCAATGCGCGCCATCCGTGCGGGCGCTGCTCGGAGGGCTGGGCCGCGTCCCGGTCTCTCAAGTGGCACCGTCCGGCGCGTAATCCACCACGTAGGGCGCATGGTCGGAAAAGCGCGGTTGCGGATGGATCGCGCAGGCGCGCAGGCGTCCGCGCAGCGACGGCGTCACCACCTGGTAGTCGATGCGCCAGCCGACGTCATTGGCGCGCGCGTTGCCGCGCTGCGACCACCAGGTGTACTCGACCGCCTCCGGCTTCAGTGCGCGGAAACTGTCCACCCAGCCGCGCTCGCGGAACAGCGAGTCCAGCCAGGCGCGCTCCTCGGGCAGGCAGCCGGAGTTCTTCTGGTTCGAGGCCCAGTTCCTGATGTCGAGCCGGGTGTGAACGATGTTCCAGTCGCCGCAGATCACGTAATCGCGACCGCTGGCCAGCCAGCCGTCGAGGATCGGCGCGAGGCGCTCCAGCGCCGCGAACTTGAAACGCTGGCGCTCCTCGCCCGAGGAACCCGAGGGCACGTACAGCGAGACCACGCTGAGGTTGCCGAAGCGCGCTTCGAGATAGCGACCCTCCTGGTCGAATGCCTCCCAGCCCAGCGTGTCCAGCACCTGGTCGGGCCTGCGCCGGGTGTAGATCGCCACGCCGCTGTAGCCCTTCCTGCTGCGGGCGTCGTGGAAGAAGCCGTGATAGCCCGCCGGCCGGTACACGGTGGCCTCCAACTGGTGCTCCTGGGCCTTGGTTTCCTGCAGGCAGAGCAGGTCGGCGTGCTGCGCGGCGAACCAGTCGAAGAAGCCCTTGGACGCCGCCGAGCGGATGCCGTTGGCGTTGAAAGTGATGATGCGCATCGGACACGCAACCGGAATGAGCCCGCAGGCATCGGGTGGATCCAAGCGTAGCCGAAAGGCGGCTGTTTCCTAAGCCGCCGCGATGCCGGGATCGGGGCAGACGCCCACGCCGATGGCCTATCATCGCAGCGCGCACGGGGGCCTGTGGCGTGCGCGTGCCGACCACTGCCTGCGGAACGCCGATGCTTGCCCATCAACGCGACTTTCTCGACCTCGCCCGCGACCAGGGCGTGCTGCGCTTCGGCGAATTCACCCTCAAATCGGGCCGGATCAGCCCGTATTTCTTCAATCTCGGCCGCATCGCCACCGGCGCCGCGCTGGCGCGCCTCGGCCGCGCCTACGCGGCGACGGCGATCGGCTCGGGCGTGGCCTTCGACATGCTGTTCGGCCCCGCCTACAAGGGCATCCCTCTGGCGTCGGCCACCGCGATCGCGCTGGCCGACAGCCATCGCCGCGACCTGCCGTTCGCCTACAACCGCAAGGAGGCCAAGGGTCATGGCGAGGGCGGGCTGCTGGTCGGCGCGCCGCTGGCCGGACGCGTGCTGGTGGTCGACGACGTGCTGACCGCCGGCACTGCGGTGCGAGAGTCGCTGCAGCTGATCCGCGCGCAGGGCGCGCAGCCGGCCGGCGTCCTGATCGCGCTCGACCGGGAAGAGCGTGGCCAGGGCGCGCTGTCGGCGGCACAGGAGGTCAGCGCCGAGTTCGCGATCCCGGTGCTGGCAATCGCGCGCCTGACCGACCTGCTCGCTTACGCGGCAGCGCACGCCGATCTGGTGGCTGAACACGCGCGCCTGAGCGACTATCGCGCCCGTTACGGCGTCGCCTGATCGCCGCCTATACTCGCAGCCCTGTCCACGGAGCACCGCGCATGCGCATCCGCATCGTCCTGGCAATCCTGGCCCTGGCCATCGCGACCGTGGCGACCACCGCTGCCGTGGCCGCAAGCGCTGCCACGCACTACCGCTGGCGCGATGGCCATGGCGTGCTGCATTTCAGCGACAGTCTTCCGCCGGACGCCGTGAAGTACGGCTATGAGCTGATCAACGATCAGGGCATCGTCGTGCGCTCGGTCGAGCGCGCGCTGACTCCGCAGGAGCGCAAGCAGCGCGAGGCCGCGGCCGCGATCCAGGCGGCCGCAGCCAGACAGGCCCGCGACCGTGCCCGCGCCGACCGCCAGATGCTGGCCGCCTACCCGCAGGAAAGCGATCTGCGGAAGGCGCAGAAGCTGCAGCTGGGCACGATCGACCTGACCATCAGAACCACCGAGCTCAACCTGGAGAGCCAGGAACGCACGCTGGCTGACCTGCTGCAGCGCGCGGCGGAGCTCGAGCACACGCAGAAGACGGTGCCGAAATTCATCAGCGACGACATCGCCCGCCAGCGCGGCGTGGTCAACACCCAGCGCGAGGCGCTGACGCAGGCCCGGAGCGAGCGCGCCGCGGCCGTGCAGGCGCAGGCCGCGCAAATGGCGCACTACCGCAGCGTGAAGCAGCAGCAGCAGGACACCGCGGCCAGCGCCGCCAGCGCCGCCAGCAGCGGCCCGTGACGACCTCGACGGACGGGGACCGAACGCCGCTCGCCGCTCAGCCGCCGCCGCTGCTGCCGGCGCTGGCCGGTACATTCTGGATTTGCAGCGGCTCGGTCTTCAGCGGCAGGGTCTGCGCCGGGGTATTGCCCGGTTGCGCGGGCGGCACGGTGCTGGCGGCCGCCGCCGCGGCGGCCCCGGGAGCGGCCGGACCGCAGCGATAGGCGCCCCACCTCTGCTGGCCGCCGACCGGCGCCGCCAGCGGCTTGACCGTGTCGGCGCCCATGCCGGCACCGGCGTTGCGCGCCAGCACCTCGAGCTCGTCGCGCACGGTGAGGTTGTTGCGATCGAACGGCCCGACGCGGTCGGTGACCGACACTGTCACCTCGCCCAGCTGCCGGCAGCCGGCGACACTGTCGACATAGGCCGCGCGCACGGCGCGACCGGCGGGCTGCAGGCGAATGCCCCAGGAACAGCCGCTCAGCAGCAGGCTGATGGCGATTGCGGCAAACAGGGTCTTGCGCATCGTCGACACCTTGGAACCGGGCGGGAATTCCGCCCGGCAAGGATAGCCGCAGACGAGCGCATCGGCGCCGCGGCCCGCACCGACGGTCGCACCGCGTTCAGCACGCGGCGCTGCCGCCGATCCGGCCCTGCGCCGGACGCCACGCCTGCGATCGTCGCCACTTGCCAGGCGGCTCCATCATCGACACGCTGCAGACCTGTCCAACGGAGATCGGCCATGCGCACCGCCCTGATCACCGGCGCCAACCGCGGCCTCGGCCTCGAATTCACCCGGCAACTGCTGGCCCAGGGCCTGCAGGTGATCGCCTGCAGTCGCGCGCCGGCTACAGCCAGTGAGCTGGCGGCTCTGGTCGCCGCGCATCCGCAACGGCTGCGTCAGCTGCCACTGGATGTAGCCGAGGCCGAGGCTATCGCCGCGCTGCCGGCGCAGCTGGCGGCCGCCGGTGTCAGCCATCTTGATGTGCTGATCAACAATGCCGGGGTGCTGGTCTCGGGCGAGCGCTATGGCAGCCTGCACGCCACGGACCTGGCGCGCAGCTTCGCGATCAATGCCAGTGCGCCGCTGCTGATGACCGAGGCGCTGACGCCGCTGCTGGCGCAGGGCCATGCCGCCAGGGTGCTTTGCGTCAGCTCGCAGCTGGGTTCGATCGCGCAGGCCAGCAGCTACCGCAGCGTCAGCTACGCGATGAGCAAGGCAGCGCTGAACATGGGCGTGCGCCGGCTGGCGGCGGAACTGGGACCGCGCGGCATCACCGTCGTGGCGATGCACCCGGGCTGGGTGCGCACCGCGATGGGCGGCGAGCAGGCGCCGCTGGATGCGCCGACCTCGGTACACGGCATGCTCGCCGTGCTGGCACGCCTGACGCCGGGCGAGGGCGGCCACTTCTACGCCTACGACGGCAGCGAGCTGCCCTGGTAGCGGACCGGCGATGGCGCCATCGCGGCGACGTCGGCGGCATCAAGGAAATCGAGCACCGCGCGGTTGAACGCATCACTGGCGTCGAATGGCGTGCCGTGGCGCGAACCCTCGATCACGACCCACTGCGCGCCGAGCCGCGCGGCGTAACGGCGCTTCTCGGCCAGCGGCGTGTAATCGTGCTCCGCGCTGATCATCAGCATCGGCACGCGCAGGGCCGGCAACCGGTCCAGCGCGCACCAGCCGACCAGCGCATGCAGGCTGGCGAGGTAGGCGTGCCGGGGATTGGCGCCGACCACGTCGACCACGCGCTGCGCCATCGGCGCCTGCTCGGGACGCGGAAACATCCGCCGGGCGATGATCCGAGCCGCCCGGCGCAGGCCCAGCACGCGCACCAGCGCCACCTGCAGCCGCGCCTCCAGCCACTTGCGCCAGTGGTCGATGCGATAACTTGGCAGGCTGTTGCAGGTGATCAGACGGCGCACGCGCGCCGGCTGCGTCAGCGCCATCTCCAGCGCCACCGCCCCGCCCAGCGAGAAACCCAGCAGGTCGCAGCTCCCGATGGCGAGCGCATCAAGCAGCGCCCAGAGATCGGCGGCGAAGGTCGCGATCGCATACGGCCCGCGCGGCTTGTCGCTCAGGCCCGAACCGCGCAGGTCGGGCAGGATCAGGGTGCGCGCCGCGCCCAGGGCCCCGAGCTGGAATGCCCAGTCGTCGCCGCTGGAGCCGAGCCCGTGGATCAGCAGCAACGGCGGTCCGGCGCCGTGCAGGCGGTAGTGCAGGGTCAAGCCGTCGCGCAGGAAGCGGGGCATGAACGATCCGCAGCCGGAGGACCGAGTATAGGCGGATGCATTGGGCGGTATCCGCCGCGACGCCTGGCGGGACAACGCCCTTCGCGTCGCCCGCTGCGATCAGCGGCTATCGCGGTGAAGCGCGCGGCGCCCGCCGGCTGACCCTGTACCGCTGTCGCGATGGCCAGCCCTTCGCCCGCCGCGAGGACGACGCCCGCGGCGGCGATCCCGCCGCACCCGACTTCGCGCTGGATGACGCGCAGACCGGTTACCGCGAGGGCGTGCGGCGCAACGCCGATGGCACGCGCAGCGTATCCGTGCGCACGGATCACGCCAGCCATGAAAGATCCGCGCCGCTGCCGGCCGCGCGGCATCTGCTGATCGACGCCGGATTCGACGCCTTCGTGATCCGCCACTTCGACGCCCTGCTCTCCGGCGCGACCGTGCCGGTCGAGTTTCCGGTCCCCGGTCACCTCAAGACCATCGGCTTCAAGATCACGCGCGTCGAAGACACCGGAGCCGCGGCCCGCGGCGAGGTGGCGCTCCGGCTTGAACTCGGTTGCTGGTTCGGCTTCCTGCTGCCGCAGCTCGAGGTCCGCTTCGACGCGCGCACCCGCGTGCCGAGGCGTGGTGCTGGCCTGTCCAGCCTGCGCGATGCGTGCGGCGACAACCTCGAGGTCCGCATCGATTTCCCGCCCTCGCAGGCGCGCAACGACATCGCCCGCACCGAACGGGCCGCGGCGCGCGATGCCGCCCTCGACGGTCGCTGTCCACTGCGCTGAGCGGGCGTCCGCGGACACCACGAAGGGCAGCAGTCCATGATCGCAAGCAATTGATTCCGCAAGTGCGACTGCCGCGCGCCGCGCTGGCACGCCGCTTGCGTCGGACTCCCCGCCGCCGTCCGCGGCGAAACCCTGGAGTCCGCCGTGAACACCGAACTCAAGCTGATGCGCCTGGTTTTCACCCTGCACGCCCTGCTGATCGCGCTGGTGCTGGGCGGCATGCTGGTCAGCCTTCCGGCGCGGGCCGCGACGCCCCTCGCCTCGTCCGCGCCTCCCGCCGCACACGTCGGCGGCATCTGCTCACCAGCGCTGCGCGACGGCGTGGTCTGTCCGTGACCGTGCCACGCGCGTTCGCCGCCCGGCCAGCCGCGGCCGCATGGTCCGGCGAGATGCGCGATTTCCATCCGCGATGCTCCGCATAATGGGCCGATGCTGCATATCGTCCTGGTCCATCCCGAGATCGCCCCCAATACCGGCAACGTGATCCGGCTGACGGCCAATTCCGGCTGTGCACTGCATCTGGTGCGGCCGCTGGGTTTCGAACTCGACGACGCCAGGCTGCGCCGCGCCGGGCTGGACTATCGCGAGTACGCGCGCATGCAGGTGCACGATGATCTTGAGGCCTGCCTCGCCGCGCTCGGCGCGCCACGCATGTTCGCGCTGACAACGCGGGGCCGCACGCGTCCGGACGAGGCGCGCTTCGCCGCCGGTGACGCGCTGCTGTTCGGCGCCGAAAGCAGGGGCCTTCCGGATGCGGTCCTGGATGCGCTGCCCGCGGAGCGCCGTCTGCGCCTGCCGATGGTCGCCGGCAGCCGCAGCCTGAATCTCTCCAACGCGGTTGCGGTGACGGTGTACGAGGCCTGGCGCCAGCTCGGCTATCCCGGCGCGGTGTGACGCCGTGTGCGCGCCCGGCGCGACGGGCACCGCTACAATCGCCGGCATGTCCTCGCCCGTGCCCAATGCCCTGATCCCGCCGTCGCTGCGCAGCGTCGCCGGACGCCTGCTGCAGGCGGCGCTGAACCGCACGCTGGCGCTCGATCCCGACGCCGCGCAGCGCCTGGCCGCGCTGGAGGGCCGCGCGCTCAGCGTGCACCTGCACGGGCCCGGGCTGGCGCTGACGCTCGGCGTGCGGGACGGCGCGCTCACGGTCGGACCCCCCGCCGCGGACGCCGCGCTGCGTGTCGGCCTGACGCCTGGTGCGCTGCTGAAGCTGGCGCTGGCGCGCAGTGACGGCGCGCTGGCGCCGGGCGCGGTCGAGATCGCCGGCGACGCCGAGCTGGCACGCCGGCTGGAGCGGCTGGCACGCGAGTTCCGGCCCGATTTCGAGCAGGCTTTCGCCGACCGCTTCGGCGAGGTGCTGGGAGTGCCGCTGGCGCGCGCGTTTGCTTCCGGCCTCGCGGCTGCCCGGCGCGGCGCGCAGCATGCTGCCGAGGACGGCGCCGACTGGCTGCGCGACGAGGCGCGGCTGACGCCCGCGCGCGCCGAGGTCGAGGATTTTCTCGATGACGTCGATGTCCTGCGCGAGCGCGCCGACCGCCTGCAGGCGCGCATCGATGCGCTGGCCGCGCGCACGGGGTCGCGCGGATGAGCACGCTGCGGCATGCGCCGCGGCTGCTGCGCGTGGCCGTCCTGCTGCTGCGCTATCGCCTCGACGCGTTCGCCGCCGGCACGCCGCTGGCGACGCCGCTGCGTCTCCTGCGTCCGCTGTTTCCGCAGGTCGCCGCGGTGCGCGGGCAGCCGCGCGGCGCGCGTCTGCGCCTGGCCCTGACCGAACTGGGCCCGATTTTCGTCAAGTTCGGGCAGATCCTGTCCACTCGTCGCGATCTGCTGCCGGCCGACGTCGCCGACGAGCTGGCCCTGCTGCGCGACCAGGTGCCCCCGTTTCCCGGCGACATCGCACGCGCCGCAATCGAGACTGCGCTGGGCCAGCCGGTCGGCGTGCTGTTCGCCGCGTTCGACGAGACGGCGCTGGCTTCGGCCTCGATCGCGCAGGTGCACGCGGCGACCCTGCACGACGGTCGCGCGGTGGTGGTCAAGGTGCTGCGTCCCGGCATCGACTACCGCATCGCCCGCGACGTCACCCTGCTGCGCGCGCTGGCCGACATCGTCGCCCGCCATCACCCGGGTGCCGACAAGATCCGTCCGCACGATGTCGTCAGCGAGGTCGAAAAGACCCTCGGGCACGAGCTGGACCTGCAGCGCGAGGGCGCCAACGCCAGCCTGCTCAAGCGCAATTTCCAGGACTCGCCCGATCTCTACGTGCCGCTGGTGCACTGGGATTTCACCGCCGCCGGCGTGCTGACGCTGGAGCGCGTGCGCGGCATCCCCGCCGACGACATCGCCGCGCTCGACGCACGCCGGCATCGACCGCAAACGCCTTGCCGCCAAGGGCGTGCGGCTGTTCTACGAGCAGGTGTTCCGCGACAACTTCTTCCACGCCGACGCGCATCCGGGCAACATCTGGGTCGATCCGTCGAGCGGCGCCGAGCCGCGCTTCATCGCGCTGGACTTCGGCATCATGGGCACGCTGCCGGAAGCCGACCAGTACTGGCTGGCGGAGAACTTCATGGCGCTGTTCCGGCGCGACTACCGGCGCATCGCCGAACTGCACCTGGCCGCCGGCTGGATGCCGGCGCACGTGCGCATCGACGAACTTGAAGCCGCGACGCGCACGGTCTGCGAGCCATACTTCACGCGGCCGCTGAGCGAGATCTCGATCGCCGAGGTCACGATGAAGATGTTCGACACCGCGCGGCGTTTCGAGCTGACCCTGCAGCCGCAGCTGATCCTGCTGCAGAAAACCCTGCTCAACATCGAGGGCCTGGGCCGCCAGCTCGATCCGGACATCGACATCTGGGCGGTGGCCGAGCCGGTCCTGGCGCGCATTCTGCGTCGCCGCTATGGCCCGGCACGGATGTTTCGCGAGGTGCGTCGGCGCCTGCCGGAATGGCTGGCCGCGGCGCCGCGCATGCCCGAGCTGGTGCGCGAGGCGCTGAGCCAGGTCGCCGAAGGCCGCACCCGGCTGGCGATCACTTCCGACGATCTGGCGCAGCTGACCGCGGAGTCGCGCCGCACCCAGCGCCTGCTGGCGGGCGGTCTGCTGGGCAGCACGTTGCTGATCGCCGCCGCGCTGATCGCATCGCTGGCACCGGGGCGCGGATGGCTGCCGCCAATCGTCCTGGCATGCGTCGGCGCGCTGATCTGGCTGACCGCGTGGCCGCGGCGATGGCGGAACTGATATCCCGTTGCGCTCCATCGCTGCGCTGGATAGCCGGGGTGGCACCTCAGGGGGGCGCAATCCGGGAATCGATGCAGCATCATTCCCGGATTACGCTGCACTGCATCCGGGCTGTGCGGTTTCCGTGTCTTGATCGCGAACGGGCATGAGCCCGCGCCGGGGGAAAAGCGCGTTACGCCGGCACTACACTGCGCGCATGGCCCTCGAGAACCAGTCGCAGCTGATGCCACACGGTGGCCTGCGCGGTTTGCTGGAAGCACTGGACGCGACGCCGCAGGCGGTTCTCGGCGTGCTGGTCGCGCAAAGCGGACCCAGCTATCGCAAGCCCGGCGCGCTGCTGCTGCTGGACGTCGATGGTGTGCGCGCCGGCGCGCTCTCCGGCGGCTGTCTGGATGCCGAACTGGAGGACGCCGCCCGTGGCGTGCTGTCCAGCGGTCGCGCGCGCTTCGTCGAGGCCGACACCGGCAGTGTCGATGACGCCCTGTTCGGCAGCGGCTCGGGCTGCGGCGGCGCCGTGCGCATCGCGCTGCTGCCGCTGCCGGCTGATGCACCGCTGCGCGCCGCGCTGCGGGCGTTGACGGACAGCGCGGCGGCGCTGCAGCTGACGCTGACGCTGACTGACAGCGGCGCCGGCATGGCGTTGCTTGGCGCGATGCACTGGTCGTGGGACGACTCCGGCCATGGCACGGATGCGGCCATCCAGACGCACTTGCCGCCGCAGCTGATCAAGCCGTCGCCGCGCGCGCTTTTGCTTGGCGCCGGCCCGGAAACGCCGGTGCTGCTGCCGCTGCTGCATGCGCTGGGCTGGTGGGTGGAGGTGCAGGAGCATCGCGGACGCTGGGCGCCGCAGTCGGCTGGCGCAGATCGCCTGCATGCACTTGCTCCGGGACTGCTGCCGACCTGGACGCGTCCGCCGCTGGCGGCACTGGTGATGACCCACCACTTCGAGCACGACCGCGCCCACCTCGCCGCGCTGGCCGCCAGCGCGATTGCGCATCTCGGCGTGATCGGCCCTGCCGTGCGGCGCAACGCCCTGCTGAACGCGCTGCCGCACAATCTGCGCCAACGGCTGGCGCCGCGCCTGTCCGGTCCGGTCGGGCCGCGTCTGGGCGAAGGCCCCGAAGCGATCGCGCTGGCGCTGGCCAGCGCCTTGCAGCAGTGGCGCATGGCGCACGAGGAGGCGCATGGCTGAGTCCGCGCACGCATCGCTGCGCCACGGCGCCGTGCTGCTCGCGGCCGGCGCGTCACGGCGGCTGGGACGGCCCAAGCAGACCGTGCTGATCGACGGCGAACCGCTGGTCGCGCGCATGGCCGGCCTCGCCCTCGGCACGGATCCGCGCGCGCTGGTCGTCAGCCTCGGCGCGCACGCCGATGCCGTGCGCGGTGCGCTGGGCGACCAGGGCGACGATCCGCGCGTGCATTGCGTCATGGCAGCGGACTGGGCGCTTGGCATGGGCGCGTCGCTGCGCGTCGGCCTGGACGCACTGCCGGACGGGTGCGACGCCGCGCTGGTGCTGCTGTGCGACCAGCCGGCCATGAACCTGCTGCATCTCCAGCGACTGCTCGCGGCCTGGCGGGCGCATCCCGAGCACGCCAGTGCCAGCGCCTATGCCGGCGTGCTGGGCGTGCCCGCGGTGCTGCCGCGCGCATGGTGGCCGGCCCTTGGTTCTGGTGCCGATCGCGGCGCCCGCGACCTGCTGCGCGCGCGCGTCGCCGAGGTCAGCGCGGTCACAGCGGCCGAACTTGCGCGCGACCTCGACACGCCGGCGGATCTCGATCATCTGCCGTAGCGCGCGCCCTGCTGCGCCGCATGCGCCGTTCGCGCGCGATGGGCGTAGGCTTCGGATCCGGGCTTTCCTGCGGCGACGAGCGAGGAGGTTGTCATGCAACTGATCGTCAACGGCCAGACCCACGAGGTCGAGGCTCCCGCCGACATGCCGCTGCTGTGGGTGCTGCGCGACATCATCGGCCTGACCGGCACCAAGTTCGGCTGCGGCATGGCCCTGTGCGGCGCCTGCACGGTGCATCTGGAGGGCGAGGCGATCCGCTCCTGCATCACGCCCGCAAGCGCGGTCGCCGGCAAACGCATCACCACCATCGAGGGCCTGCATGCCTCCGGCGATCATCCCGTGCAGCGCGCCTGGACCGAGCTCGACGTGGTCCAGTGCGGCTACTGCCAGTCGGGGCAGATCATGAGCGCGGCGGCACTGCTCGAGAAGATACCCTGGCCCAGCGACGCCGACATCGACGCCGCGATGGGCGGCAACATCTGCCGCTGCGGCACCTATCAGCGCATCCGCGCGGCGATCCATCGCGCCGCCGAACTGGGCGCGGCGTGGGCGAGGTGAAATCATGAACGCGCGCCGCGACGACACCCCGCTCGACCCGAGCCGCCGCCGTTTCCTGCGCGGCAGCGCCGCCGGCAGCGCCGGCCTGATCATCGCCTTCAGCGTGCCGCTGACCGGGCGTCGCGCCCTGGCCGCGGCCGCGCCGGACGCCGCCCTGCCGCCGCCCAATGCCTTCCTGCACATCGCGCCCGATGACAGCGTCACCGTGGTGCTGGCGCATTCGGAGATGGGGCAGGGCATCTGGACCTCGCTGCCGATGCTGCTGGCCGAGGAGCTGGAGTGCGACTGGGGCCAGGTGCGCGCCGAGCACGCGCCGGCGGCGCCGGTCTATGCAAGCCCGATGTTCCACATCCAGATGACCGGTGGCTCGACCACCACGATGTCGGAGTTCGACCGCTACCGCGAGGTGGGCGCGCTGGCGCGCATGCAGCTGGTGGCGGCAGCGGCCACGCGCTTCGGCGTCGCGCCCGCCGCCTGCCGCGTCGAGCGCGGCGTGGTGATCGCGGGCGAACAGCGCGCGCGCTTCGGCGAATTGTCCTCGGCCGCCGCGCAGCTGCCGTTGCCGACCGCGCCGGTGGCGCTGAAGCCGCGCCAGGACTGGACCCTGATCGGCAAGCCGACGCGCGCGCCTCGACACGCCGGCCAAGATCACCGGCCGCGCGACGTTCGGTCTCGACGCACGCCCCGCAGGAGTGCGCGTGGCGCTGGTCGCGCGCGCGCCGGTGTTCGGCGCCAAGCTCAGACACTACGACGCCAGCGCCGCGCGCAAGCTGCCGGGCGTCGATGCGGTGGTCGAGGTGCCGACCGGCGTGGCCGTGATCGGCGCGCACTTCTGGGCGGCCCGGACCGGCCGCGATAAACTGAAGCTCGACTGGGACCTCGGCCCCGGCGCGCACTTCGACAGCGCCGCCGAGCTGGCTCAGTACCGCAACCTGGCGCGCACGCCGGGCAGTCCGGCGGCGACGCGCGGCGAGGCAGCACGTGCGCTGGCGGCGGCGAAGTCGCCGATCGAGGCCGAGTACAGTGTGCCGTATCTGGCGCACGCGACCATGGAGCCGCTCAACTGCACGGTCGAGCTGGGCGCGGATCATTGCCGGATCACCACCGGCACCCAGTTCCAGACCGGCGACCAGGCCAGCGCGGCGCACATCCTCGGCTTCAAGCCCGGGCAGGTCGAGATCGTCACCGCCTTTCTCGGCGGCGGCTTCGGCCGCCGCGCCAATCCGGTGTCGGATTTCGTCAGCGAGGCGGTGCAGGTCGCCAAGGCCGCGCGCGCGGCCGGTCACACCGCGCCGGTCAAGGTGGTGTGGACGCGCGAGGACGACATGCACGGCGGCTGGTACCGGCCGCAGTTCGTGCACCGGATGCGTGCGGCGCTTGGCAGCGACGGATTGCCGACGGCCTTCGCCGACCGTATCGTCGGTCAGAGCATCATGGCCGGCACGCCCTTTGGTGCCGGCATGATCAAGAACGGCATCGATCCGGTCTCGGTCGAGGGCGTGGTCGGATCGCCCTATCTCGAAGCGACGCCCGCGTATGCGGTCGAACTCCACTCGCCGACCGCGCCGGTGCCGGTGCTGTGGTGGCGTTCGGTCGGCAACACCCACACCGCGTTCGCGATGGAGAGCTTCATCGACGAGCTGGCGCACGCCGCCCGGCGTGATCCGCTGGACTACCGCCGCGCGCTGCTGGGCAAGGCCGGAGCCAGACGCCACCTCGCGGTGCTCGAGCGCGCCGCCGAACTGTTCGGCTGGACAAGGCCGCTGCCAGCCGGACACGCCAGGGGACTGGCCGTGCACGCCTCGTTCGGCAGCTACGTCGCCCAGGTCGCGGAGGTGTCGCTGATGGACGGCAGGCCGCGCGTGCATCGCGTCGCCTGCGCGGTGGACTGCGGCATCGCGGTCAACCCGGAGACGATCCGCGCGCAGATGGAGGGCGCGATCGTGTTCGGGCTGAGCGCGGCGCTGTACGGCGCGATCACGCTCAAGGACGGCCGCGTGCAACAGGACAATTTCGACACCTACCCGCCGCTGCGCATGGACGCCATGCCGAGGATCGAGGTCGCGATCATCGACAGCGGTGAAAAGCCGGGCGGCATCGGCGAGCCGGGCACGCCGCCGATCGCGCCGGCGGTGGCCAACGCGCTGTTCGTGCTGACCGGCCAGCGCCTGCGCGACCTGCCGTTCAAGCTGGCCTGACGCGCGCGGCCGCGCCGGTGCCACCGCAGGGCGGCCCCGGCGCGGCCTGCGTTCAGGCGGCGCTGGCGCAAGGCGCGGCGCGGAATTGCGCTTCCTCGGTCGAGCCGGACAGCGCGGACAGCGACGACCGGCCGCCTGCGATCACCCGATTGACCTGGTCGAAGTAGCCGGTGCCCACCTCGCGCTGATGCTTGACGGCGGTATAGCCGTCTTTTTCCGCGGCGAATTCGGCCTCCTGCAGTTCGACGTAGGCGGCCATCTGCCGGTCCCGGTAGCCGCGCGCGAGCTGGAACATCGAATGATTCAGCGCGTGGAATCCGGCCAGGGTGATGAACTGGAACCGGTAACCCATCGCCGCCAGGTCCTTCTGGAAGCGCGCGATGGCGGCGCTATCGAGGTGCTGCTTCCAGTTGAAGCTGGGTGAGCAGTTGTAGGCCAGCAGTTTGCCGGGAAACCGCGCGTGGACGGCTTCAGCGAAGCGGAGCGCCTGCGCGAGGTCCGGGGTCGAGGTCTCGCACCAGATCAGGTCGGCGTAAGGTGCGTAGGCCAGCCCGCGGCTGATCGCCTGGTCCAGCCCCAGGCGCGTCTCGTGGAAGCCCTCGACGGTGCGCACGCCGGTGCAGAACGGGCGGTCGACCGGGTCGATGTCGGCGGTCAGCAGCCCGGCACCCATGGCGTCGGTGCGCGCGACGATCAGCGTCGGCACGCCAGCGACGTCCGCCGCCAGGCGCGCGGCGACCAGCTTCTGCACCGCCTCCTGCGTGGGCACCAGCACCTTGCCGCCCATGTGCCCGCACTTCTTGGCGCTGGCCAGCTGATCCTCGAAGTGCACGCCGGCGGCGCCGGCCTCGATCATGTGTTTCATCAGTTCGTAGGCGTTGAGCACGCCGCCGAAGCCGGCCTCGGCGTCGGCCACGATCGGCAACAGCCAGTCGATGTCGTCCTTGCCTTCGGCGTGCTGGATCTGGTCGGCACGCAGCAGGGTGTTGTTGATGCGGCGCACGACCTCGGGCACCGAGTCGACCGGGTACAGCGACTGGTCGGGATACATCGCGCCCGCGCTGTTGGCGTCGGCGGCCACCTGCCATCCGGACAGGTAGATCGCCTGCAGCCCGGCCTTGGCCTGCTGCAGCGCCTGGTTGCCGGTCAGTGCGCCCAGCGCGTTGACGAATTCGAGTTCGTGCAGCGAACGCCACAGGCGTTCGGCACCACGCCTGGCCAGCGAATGCTCGACGTGCACGGTGCCGCGCAGGCGCAGCACGTCCTCGGCGGCATAAGGCCGCGTGATGCCGTTCCAGCGTGCGTTGTTGGTCCAGTCCAGGGTGATCTGCTGCGCGGAAGCTTGCGTCGATGCGTTCATGACGGATCCTCGGTGGATGGAGATGTCGGGCGGGGATGTGGAATGAGTGACGGAATGCGGGAAGCTGCTGCCCGAATCCCTTGCGAACGATCCATTCCTGGTGCGTGGCGCCTGCCCGGTCTTTCCCGGCCCGACGCTCACCGGCGCGCGCTGCCATGACTGCGATCCCGGCGCGCGCCCTTCGCTCCGCCTGCGCCGTTCGCGCGTGCACTCCTGCATGCGCAGTCCAGGCAGCACGCGTCACTTCCCGGCGTGCGCCGAGTCCCGGCTCACTCAAGCCGTTCGTAGGCCGGCAGGGTCAGGAAGTCGGCGAGTCCGGCGGCGCGCGTCAGCTCGCCCAGCAGCTCGGCGGCGGCCTCGATCCGGGCGGCACCGGGCATGACGCTGGCCCGCAACGCGCGGGCGTGCGCCGCCAGCGTGCGTTCGAACAGCGCCATGTCGATCGCAGCTCCGTCGGCAAAGACCAGCTCACTGCCGCCGCCGTCGGCGTGGTGCAGCCACTGCCACAACTGCGCGCGCGCGATCTCGGCGGTGGCGGCGTCTTCCATCAGGTGATGGATCGGCACGCAGCCGTTGCCGTCCAGCCACGCGGCGAGGTAGCGCAACACGACCTCGACGTTGGCCTCGAAGCCGCTGCGGGTGATGCTGCCGGCGGGCGTGGCCAGCAGGTCGGCCGCGCTCACGCGCAGGTCGTCGCGGCGCACGTGCAGCTGGTTCGACGTCGGCATGTGCGCGTCAAACACGCGCTGCGCCACCGGCACCAGTCCCGGATGCGCCACCCAGGTGCCATCGTGACCGAGGTTCACCTCGCGCAATTT
Organism: uncultured Pseudomonadota bacterium; assembly: GCA_963794205.1. GTDB lineage: Bacteria > Pseudomonadota > Gammaproteobacteria > Xanthomonadales > Rhodanobacteraceae > Metallibacterium. Next base: position 43,824 of record CAWCCR010000016.1, on the reverse strand, counting down.
GTCGGCCTCGACCCTGGCCAGCGCGGCGGCATTGGCCTCCGGGTTGTCGCGGATCGGAATCTGCGCCGCCATGCCGCCCAGCGCCAGCGCGCCGCGGCGATGGCAGGTGCGCACCAGCAGACCGGCGTAGGCCCGCATGCAGGGCGCGTCCATCGTCACCTGCCCGCGCTCGGGCAATACGCGGTCGCGATGCGCGCGCAGGGTCTTGATGGTCGAAAAGATGTAGTCCCAGCGCCCGCAGTTGAGCGCGACAATGCGCCCGCGCAGCGCGTACAGGATCTCGTCCATCTGGAACGCGCCGGGCAGGGTTTCGATCAGCACGCTGACCTTGATCGACTCGGTCACCAGCCCCAGCGCCCGCTCGCAGAAGTCCAGCACGTCCTGCCACAGCGCGGCTTCTTCCATCGCCTCCAGCTTGGGCAGGTAGAGATACGGGCCGCGCTCGCGCTGCGCCAGGCGCTGGGCGTTGTGGAACAGGAACAGCACGACGTCGAAGAATGCGCCGGCGATGACCTCGCCGTCGATCTCGATGTGGCGCTCGGGCAGGTGCAGGCCACGCGGTCGAACCATCAGCACGGCGGTGTGTTCGGCCAGCCGATAGTCGCGGCCATCGGCAGCCCGGTATGCGATCGTGCCCGCGACCGCATCGCGCAGATTGCGCTGACCATCGATCAGATGGCTCCAGGCGGGCGTGGCCGAGTCCTCGAAGTCGGCCATGTACACGCGTGCGCCGCAGTTGAGCGCGTTGATCACGGTCTTGCGCTCGGTCGGCCCGGTGATCTCGACGCGGCGGTCCCACAGCGGCTCGGGAATCGGCGCCACACGCCAATCGGCGGCGCGGATGCCGGCGGTGTCGGCGCGGAAATCCGGCAGCGCACCGGCATCCCAGCGCGCCTGGCGCGTGCGCCGCAGCGCCAGCACTTCGCGACGGCAAGCGTCGAAGCGCCGGTGCACGGCGGCCAGCAAGGCCAGCGCGGCCGGAGTCAGCAGATCGGAGGCGGCATCGGGCGCTCGCAAGACGACGCCCGACGGGGCAGCGAACGGGTAGCGGTCGGTGGCAACGGCCATGGGCGGACTCCGGCGATGAGCGACGACGGCAGCCTAGGCGCGAAAGCCATAATTTGACAAAGCAAATGTTTCAATTCATAACATTGATAAAATAAATGAATATTCCAATTGACTGAATCCAGGAAGCAAAAAGCCAAGTCTCGCAGCCGTACCGGGCGCTCCGCTGCGGTCGAGCCACGCTATTACTACAAAGGCAATCGGCTCAAGCAGCTGCGCGCCTTCGTCTATACGGTCAAGCTGGGGACGCTGGCGCGCGCCGCGGAAGCGTTGTTTCTGTCGCAGCCCTCGATCAGCCTGCAGTTGACTGCGCTGGAACGCGAGCTGGGCCAGCGCCTGCTGGAACGCACGCGCCGGCGCGTCAACCTCAGCCGCTCCGGCGAGGCCCTGTACGAACTGGCGCGACCGCTGGTGGAGAGCTGGGAGCAGCTCGATCGCGACTTTCGCGCGCGCGTCGCCGGATTCAAGGCCGCCAGTCTCACCATCGCCGCCGGCACCTCGACCATCCAGTACCTGCTGCCGCCGCTGGTGCGCGCCTACCGCGAGCGCCATCCCGAGGTACGTCTGGAGCTGGCCAATGTCACTGGCCGCGACGGCCTTGCCCTGCTGCGCGCCGACCAGGCCGACTTCGCCGTCGGCTCGATGCTGGACGTGCCGCCCGACCTCGACTACGCGCCGGTGCACCACTTCGACCCGATGCTGATCCTGCCGCCCGAGCACCCGCTGGCGGCGAAAGCCGACATCCGCCTGGAGGATCTCTCGCCCTACGGCCTGATCCTGCCGCCGAAGCGGCTGACCACGTTCCGGCTGGTGGACCTGGTGTTCCAGCAGCGCCAGGTGCCCTATACCGTGGCGATCGAGGTCGGTGGCTGGGACGTGATCAAGCAGTACGTGGCGATGGGGCTGGGCATCTCGATCGTCACCGGCATCTGCATCACCGACGCCGATCGCGAGCGCCTGGCCGTGCGCAACATGCGCGCCTACTTTCCGCCGCGCAGCTACGGCGTGGTGGTGCGCAAGGGCAAGTATCTGTCGCCCGAGGCGCGAGCCTTCGTCGACCTGGTCAAGCCCGGGCTGTTCACGCGCGGCGACTATTTCGAGCCGGGACACTCGGAGCGCTGAGAACGCGCACTCATACGCCGCGATGGCGGCCCCGGAACGGCGCGAAGTATTCGCGGACGCGTGCGATGTCGGCATCCATGTCGCCGCTGAGCGTGATCAGCGGGCCGATACCAATGGTTTTCTCCGGGTAGTGGAAATACACCGGAAGCACGTCGACGCCGGCGCGCTGCGCGATGTGCCAGAAGCCGGACCTCCATTTGGGCACCGCGCGCCGCGTCCCCTCCGGCGTCAGGCCCAGCCAGAGCGCGTCGCCCCCCTGCAGGCGCTCGACCATCTGTTCGACGACGCCCCCGGCAGCGGCGCGATCGATCGGGATGCCGCCCAGCACACGCAGCAGCCAGCCCAGCGGGCCGACGAACAGCTCGCGCTTGGCCATGAAGCTGACATTGGCGCCGATGCCGACCTTGACCAGAAGGCCCCAGATGCCGTCCCACCACGACGAATGCGGCGCGGCGACCAGTACCAGCCTGTCGCGATCGGGAAAGGTGCCGACGACGCGCCAGCCGGCCAGACCCACCACCGCGCGGCAGGCACGCCGGAACGCGTGATCGGCGCCATGCGGCATGCGCGGCGGCAGATCCCGCGGCCGCGGCAGCGCCGGGATCAATCGCCGCTCCAGTCGCGGCGGCGGCTGCGCTTGATCTGCCCGCGCTGCTGCTTGCTCTCGAGGCGTCGTTCGCGGGCACCGCGCCCGGGCCGGGTGGCGATGCGCGGTTTCGGCGGCACCAGCTGTTCGCGGATCAGCACCAGCAGGCGCGCGCGCGCGTCGTCGCGGTTGGCGGTCTGGTCGCGGAAACGGCGCGCCTGGATCACCAGCACGCCGGCGGCGGTCAGACGGCGGTCGCGACGCGCCAGCAGGCGCGCGCGCAGCGGTTCCGGCAGCGACGGCGAGCGTGCGATGTCGAAGCGCAGCTCGACCGCGCTCTCGGTGCGGTTGACGTGCTGACCACCGGGCCCGTCGGCGCGCAGGAAGCGCTCGACCAGCTCGGCTTCGGGGATGACGAGACTGCGGCTGACGGCGAGCATGAGGGTGATCCGGAGTCGCCGCGATTCTAGCAGCGGCCTTTCTGCTGCCGTGTCATCGCGGCCGCGTGGTCAGTCGCCGCCCGCGGCGCCATCCTCGGCGGCGCCCGCGCGCGCGGCGCGCGCCAGCACGGCTTCGGGCAGTTCCAGGAACAGGGCCTGCTCCTCGCGCTGATGATGGTGATCGATGACATGCCGCAACACGTGGGCCGAATCGATGATCGCCAGCGCCGTGTTGCGACGCTTCGTCACGCCATCCGGAAGCACCGCGACCGCGCCGGCAAAACGCGCCGTGTAGTCATGCACCAGCGCTTCGAGATGACGATGCTCGGCGTCGTACACGTGCGCCACCCAGCGCGGGGCGGCGACATCGGCCAGCGCGGGAATCAGCGCCATGTCCTCGGCGCGCAGATGCAGCGCGAACGCGTGCTGCCAGGCCGCCAGGCGCGCCAGCGCGACGGCGAAATCGAGCGCGATCACCGCATCCAGATGCGCGCGCAGCAGCCCATCGAGCGCGCGATGCTGGGCACGCAGGGTTTCGACCGGATCCATGGGCGCATGCTGGGCGACGGCGGCGCGACACGCGTTGACCTGGATCAGGCGGCAGCGTCGAGCTGCCGCTGCCAGTCGAAGCGCGCCAGCAGGTCTCCCCAGACCGCGTCCAGCGGCGCCTGCAGCGTCAGCGCCACGCCGCTCGTCGGGTGCACCAGCCGCAGCCTCCAGGCATGCAGAAGCAGACGGTGCACGCCAAAATGCTGCCGGTACAGGCGATTGTGATCACTGCGCCCGTGTTCGCCGTCGCCGATCAGCGGGTGGTGCACGTGTGCAAGATGCTGGCGAATCTGATGGAAGCGCCCGGTCTCGGGCTCGACCTGCAGCAGCGCGTAACGCTGCTGCGGATAGCGCCCCAGCGCGATGGCCACCTCGATCGTCGCCAGGGTGCGGTAACGCGTGCGGGCATCCTTGCGCGGCCCCGCGCCGCGCGCGCCCGCCACGGGGTAGTCGATGGTGGCCGCCGCCGGCTCGGGCCAGCCACGGACCACGGCGAGATAGGTTTTGGCGATCGCGCCGTCGCTGAACTGCGCGCCCAGCGCGGCGGCGATGCCGGCGCTGCGCCCGACCAGCAGCACGCCGCTGGTCGGGCGGTCCAGGCGGTGTGCCAGATGCAGCGGTCCCGGCACCTGCGCGCGCAGACGGTCGATCAGGAAATCATCGGCGGGACCGACGTAGACCGAGCGATGCACCGGCAGGCCCGCCGGCTTGTTCGCGGCGACCAGCATCTTGTCGAGGTGCAGCAGCTGCAACGGAGTGTCCATGCGCGCAGCTTGCCGCGTCGCCGTCGTCGCGGCGAGCACCGGCGACGGGCACCCGATCGCTCCGCCATCAGCCGTCCAGGGTCCGGAACCGCCCCAGCTCGGCGACCAGTGCGCCGGCATCCAGCCGAAATCGCAGTTCCAGCCCGAGCACGCTGGCCAGCGTGCGCGCCAACGCCAGGCCCAGGCCGCCGTGGACATCGGACTCGCGGGCCGGCGACTTGCGCCAGAAGCGTTCACCGAGATGCGCGAGGTCGGCCGCTTCGAGATCGGGCGCGGCATTGCGAATCCGCAGCAGCGGCGACGCGGGCTCGCCAAAGTCGATCCGTACCATGCTGTGCGGCGACGCGTATGCCGCCGCATTCTGCAGCAGGTTGTCGAGGATGCGCTCGAGCAGCGCGGGATCGCTCAGCACCCAGTGTTCGCCGCGCCGCGTGGTATCGAAGCGCACATGGCGCGCGGCGCCCAGGCGCGAGGCCAGCGCGACGCGTTGCGCCAGCAGCACCGCCAGGTCCAGCGGCTCCGGTTCCGGCTGCGCCAGCCCTGCCTCGTATCGCGTCAGCGCGAGCAGGCTGTCGATGGTGCGCTGCAGGCGCTCGGCACTCTGCAGCACCGCCGCGAACGCGGCGCGCGCCGGCGGCACCGCTTCGCGCTCGGCCAGCTCGGCGGCGATGCGGATCTCGGCCAGCGGGGTGCGCAGTTCGTGCGCGACATCGCGCGAAAAGCGGCGCTCGCGCTGCAGTGCCGCGGCCACGCGTGCCAGCGCGGCATCCAGGGCCCGACGCAGCGGCACCAGCTCGAGCGGCAACTCGGGTGCCAGCAGCGTGTCCGGCAACTGCTCGGGATCCAGCCGCGCCACCGCCGCGCTGAAGGCGTCCAGCGGGCGCAGGCCGCGGCGCACGCTGGCGACCGCCAGCAGCGCGCCCAGTATCGAGGCAAGCACCACGCCGACCCAGAGCGCGAAGTGCAATCGATGCTCCAGCCAGTCCTTGGCGCTGAGGTCCTCGGCGACCACCAGCACCCGCGGCACGCCGTGCATGCTCAGAGCCAGCGCCACCGCGCGCGCGCGCCCCGCGCGCAATGGCACGTCATAGAACAGCGGCTGACCGTACGCCACCGCGCGCGGTGGCGCCAGATCCGGCGGGTTCGTCGTGACGGCGCCGCGCCGCTCAGCGGGCGCCAGCAAGCGCACCCATTCGCGCGTGCGCATGCCCGGATCGGACGGCTCGTGCGCCGGCAACGCCTCGGCGTGGCCGGCGCTGATCAGCAGCGCGTAGCTGCGCGCGTGATCCAGCAGGTCGCCATCCATGCGCCCGTAGATCTGGTAGTCAATGCTCCAGTCGAGCATGAAAAACAGACCGCCCAGCAACAGCAGCAGGCCGGTCATCTGAACCACCAGCAGGCGACGCGCCAGCGAGACATTCAGCCAGCGATTGACGCGGCCGCTACTCGAGAACATAGCCGAAGCCTCTGCGGGTACCGATCAGATCGCCGACGCCGGCGCGCGCGAGTTTGGCGCGAAGGGTGCTCAACACCACCTCGACCACCTTGTCCGAGGAGGCGCTGGTGGCGTCGTACAGGCGCTCGAAGATCGCCGTGCGGCTGAGCACGCGCCCGCGCTCGCGCAGCAGCAGTTCGAGCAGGGCGAACTCCTTGGGCGTCAGCGCCAGCGGCTGATGGTCCACCTGCACCAGGCGCGCGTGCGGATCCAGCTCCAGCGCACCGGCACGCAACCGCAGGTCCCCCTGCCCGCCGCGTCGCAGCAGGGCATACAGCCGCGCCAGCAGCTCCTCGTAGGAAAACGGCTTGGTCAGGTAATCGTCGGCACCGAGATTGAGCGCCTGCACGCGGTCATCGACCTGGTCGCGCGCCGACAGCACCAGCACGCGACTGTCGATGCCGCGCAGGCGCAGGGTTTTCAGCACCTGCAGGCCGTCCACCCGGGGCAGCATCAGATCAAGCACGATGACGTCGTAGGGGTAGCGTTCGAGAAACGCCAGCGCCGCCGCACCGTCGGCGGCGAGATCGCTGGGATGGCCGTCGCGGGTCAGCCCCGATGCCAGCGTCGAACCCAGTCGCGGCGAGTCCTCGACCACCAGAATGCGCATGATTTCAGGTTCGCGTTGCGATGCGGAAGGCAGTGGGTGCGGACACGGCGCGCCGCGTCGATGGAGTATAGGCGCCGGCCAGACGCCGTTGCCGCGGCAACACGCGCGTTCAGGCGCGTGCCAGGCCGATGCAGACCTCGAGTCCCGGCCCGGCGTCGGCCAAGCCAAGAGTGGCATCGTGCAATTCGGCGATGGCACGAACCAGCGCCAGGCCGAGGCCGGAACCCGGCGTATGGCGGCTGCGATCGAGACGGCGAAACGGCAGCAAGACCTCGTCGCGAGCCTCGACCGGGATGCCGGGGCCGTTGTCGCGCACGCAGGCATGGGCACGATCACCGGCCACCGTCAGGCTCAGCTCGATCCGGGCGCCGACCGGCGTATGCCGAATCGCGTTCTCGATCAGGTTGACGAACAGCTGCGCCAGCAGCTCGCGGTCGCCGGCGACGTGCACCTGCGTGGCCAGCCTGGTGACGAGGACGCGGCCCTCGACCTCGGCGACGGCGCCGTAGGTATCGGCCAATTCGCCGAGCAGCAGGCTCAGATCCAGAGTGGCGAAGCCGCTGCGCGCCTCGCCTGACTCGACGCGGGCGATGCGCAGCAGGGCACCGAAGATCGCCAGCAGCTCGTCGACCTCGCCCAGCGCGCGCTCCAGCGTGGCCTCCAGCTCGGCGCCCTCGGGTCGCCGCTGGCGCGCGTCCTCGAGCCGGCGCCGCAACCGCGTCAGCGGCGTGCGCAGGTCGTGCGCGATGTCGGCGCCGAGTCGGCGCACCTCGCCGAGCAGGGCCTCGATGCGTTCCAGCATCAGGTTGAGCGTGTGCGCGATGCGGTCGAGTTCGTCGCCACTGCCGCTGGCCGGCATGCGCCGGCTGAGGTCGCCGGCGATGATCGCGCCGGCCACCGCATCCATCGCACCGACCCGGCGGAGCAGGCGCCGGCCCAGCCAGGCACCCAGTGCCAGCGAGACACCGACCGTCAGCAGCATCATCAGCAGGAAGGCGCGGCCGAAGGTGTCCTCGAGCGCATTGATGTAGTAGCGGTCGCGGCCCACGGCCAGCAGATCGCCGCCCTCGACACCCAGCGTCAGCACCACCAGCTCGTGGTCGCGGCCGGCCTCGTCCGGCGGCAGATTGCGCAGCGCCAGCGGACGTTTCGACCAACCCGGAACCGCCACGCCGCCGACGAGATTGCCGGCGAGCAGCCGGCCGGCCGGGCTGTACAGCCCGTACCATCGCGGCAGCGGCGTGTCGGTCTCGATGCGGTCGGTGATTTCGTGACGCAGCGCCTCGACGCCGCGATGGGTCGCGAGCGCGGCCAGATCGAGTGCGTCCGCGCGGATGTCGTCGTGCAGCTGCTCGCGGACGCTGCGGGTCACACTGACGTACAGCGCGCTGGCCATCAGCAGGGACGCGAACGTGAACAGCGTCGCCAGCAGCAACGCCAGGCGAAACAGCGTGGTGGTGTTACGCCGGTGGACGGAACGCACGCACGCGGTACCCGACGCCGCGCACGGTCTCGATCAACTCGTCCTCGTAACCGCGATCGAGCTTGGTGCGCAGGCGCGACATGTGCGTCTCGACCACGCTGGTACGCGGGTCGAAATGGAAATGCCAGACCTGCTCCAGCAACATGGTGCGGGTGACCACCTTGCCGGCATTGCGCAGCAGGCATTCCAGCAGGCGGAACTCGGTCGGCGTCAGGTCGAGTACCTGGCCACCGCGACTGACCTCGCGTCGCGCCAGGTCCATGCGCAGATCGTCGGTTTCCAGCATGGTCGACTGCACCGTCAGCGGCGGTCGCCGCGCCAATGCCTGCAGACGCGCCACCAGTTCGGTGAAGGCGAAGGGCTTGCCGAGGTAATCGTCGGCGCCGGCGTTGAGGCCCTCGACCCGCTGCGGCGTCTCCGCGAGCGCGGTCAGCATGAGCACCGGCGTGCGGACCGCCGCGGCGCGCAACGCGCGCACCAGGGCCAGACCGTCGAGCTTGGGTAGCATGCGGTCGACCACCAGCGCGTCGAAATCGCCCTCGGTGGCCTGGTACAGCGCCTCGTGGCCGTCTTCGGCCGCGGTCACGCGATACCCCTGCTCGGCCAGACCGCGCGCGATCCAGTTGCGGGTTTCGCTGTCGTCCTCTACCACCAAGATGCGCATGCGCTCTCCTGCGATCAGCCAGCGCCCTTGCGGACGCGACCGCTGTTGCCGTCCACGACCATGTGCGCGAGATCGCCCCCCGCACCGACCTCAAACACCCAGCATGGTCTGCCATCAATGTACTGCAAGCGGGCCGCGCGCAGGTGCGGCGGATCGTCGATCCGCTGCAGAGCTTGGACCAGATCCAGACGCGGACGTTCCGCAGCCGCGACCGCGCGCAGCTGGCTGTGCTGCAGCAGGCGCTGCCACCAGCCGTCCCAGCGCAGATCGAGCAGGGTGTTGTCGCCGCGGCGCAAGTCCACGACCGCCAGGCCGCTGCGTCCGACGTTGCTCACCTCGAGCACGCGCTTGCCGTCGCGGCAGAGCGTGACCATCTGCACCGCATAGCCGCCACTGGCCTGTTCGGCATGCTCAATCAGCGCCGCGGGCGGCAGCGGCGGCACCGTCGCCGGCACGCAGCCAGCCGCAGGCTGGCCAAGATGCAGCAGGGCACCCAGCCAGTGAAAGATCGCGGCCAGGGCCTGGCCCATGGCTGACTTTCCCGTGCGGTCGACGTGAAGGCCAGCATGCGGCGCAGCCCTCTACGCCGGCGACTCGCCATGCATACGATTTCGTAAGCATCGTCGCCCTGGCTGCACGCGGGCATGATCGCGACCGCATGGGGTCGGCGCGGCTTTGCCGGTGCGCCTGCCCCTTGGGCGTCAGAGGCCCCGATGGGGCGGAAAACCTTCTGCCTGGCGCGGCCAGAGCAATCCGGAAACCACCGAATGCAGAATCGCGCGATGCCAGGCACGAACAAGAGCATCACCCCGCGCACTCCCGAATCAGCAGGGAGGTCGCCCTGGCCGGACATCCCGGCCACGCGGATGCTGTTGCGGCACCTGCTGCCGGCCTTGCTGCTGCTCGCGACCGGCATCGCCCGGGTCCACGCCGGGCCGCCGTTCTATACCGATGATCCCGATCCGGTCGATTACCGCCACAACGAGTTCTACGTCTTCTCGACCAGCGACCAGTCCGACGGCAGCGATGCGGTGACCGGTCCGGCCATCGAGTACAACCGCGGCATCGCCCGCAACATGCAGTTCCACGTCGTCCTGCCGTTCAGCTATTTCACGTCGGGGATGGGTGGCAGCGCGTTCGGTTTCGGCGATATCGAGGTCGGCATCAAGTACCGGTTTCTCGACGAAACCCGCGATCGTCCGCAGATCGGCATCTTCCCGATGGCGGAACTGGCCACCGGCAGCGCCGCCCGTGGCCTCGGCAACGGCCGCACGTGGTACCGGTTGCCGTTGTGGGCGCAGAAGAGCTGGGGCCCGTGGACGTCCTGCGGCGGCGGCGGCCTCGACATCAACCATGCACCCGGCATGCGGAATTCCTGGTTCGGCGGGCTGCTGGTCCAGCGCGACATCGGGCCGAAGCTGACCCTGGGCGGCGAGGTGTTTCGCCAGAACGCGCAGGCGATCGCCAACCGCGGTTACACCCTGCTGAATCTGGGCGGGTACTACAACTTCACGCCGGACTTCAGCCTGCTGTTCTCGGCCGGCGGCAGCGTGGCCGGCGAGCGGCACGGCGTCGCCTACCTGGGGCTGTACTGGACCTGGGCCTCACGCGGCTGAATGGACGGCGGCGTGATCGTGCACCGGTACTGCCCGAGGGGCGGTCGCAATCAAGCGCGCCGGGAACCTACTTCCCCATTTTGGCTTTCAGCCGGAACCAGAATGCGCCCTCGGCAAGCACGCCGGCGCCTGCGAAGGCCACCACGCCGGTGGACATGCCCGCAACATAAAACCCTGCCGCAACGAGCAGGAAGGTCAGCGTGACGAGATGTTTCATGGAATCAACTCCTCGGAAACCATCGAGCCGGAAGCCGGCGTGCGCGTCGGGCCCGGCCGCGAAGCGGCTTCGGCTTGAATGGTCAGGCATCGACGCGAACGACACGGTACAGGATGACTTCGCCGCTGCGGTCAACCTCCACGGCGCCGAATTTCGCCAGCAGGCCGCTGCCCGGCCGGCCCTGGCCATTGCGCTGACCCAGTCCATCGCCTTCCCGTTCACCGCGATGCCCTTGGCCAAATCGAGCGCCGCCGTGGCGACACCTTGGCCCTGCCAGTCCGGCTGGATGGCAATCATCGCCTCGCGTTCGGGGTGAAGCCGAGAAACGCGACCGTCTCCCCCATTGCACAGGACCGCGCGAGCCAGGCCGCCGCCTGCCTCAGCACCAGGAGGAATGGCGGGGGAATGCCCTCCAGCAGGAGCCGCAAGGCGGGGCTGCGACGATGGGCTTCCGCGAGTACTTCGATGGATACGGTCATCGGGTCGGATGCCTGGTGCTGGAGTGAAGCCGAAGCCGCGGTCTCGCGGCATCGAAGCGGATCGAACGGTCTTCGCCGGCTTGCCTGCGGGCGGCCCCGGGGCCGACGGACACCGGCGAACGCGGGCCGTGCGCACGCCTACGCGTGATCCGCCGCAGTCGCCGGCAGTTCGAAGGTGACGCGCAGACCGATGCCATCGGTACCCGGAGCGGCGTAGATGCGACCGCCGTGCAGATCGATGATGCTGCGGCAGATGGCCAGGCCCAGTCCGCTGCCGCGATCCTCGCCGGAAGGCACATGGAAGCGCACGAAGCGCTCGAAGGCGCGCTCGTACTGGTCGTCGACGAGGCCCGGCCCTTGGTCTTCGATGCAGACGCGCCAGACCGCGGCGTCGATTTCCGAGCGCAGTGTGATCCGGCCGTCGGGCGGCGAGACGCTCAGCGCATTGGTCAGCAGGTTGAACACCACCTGGCGCAGCCACTTGTCCTCGATCGCAACCTGTCCGTCGCCGCGATGCCGGCAGACCAGCCGGCGCCCGCGATGTTCGGTCAGCGCGCGCAGGTCCGGCTCGATGCCCTGCAGGAAGCGGCCGGGGTCCTGCGACGTCAGCTGCAGGGTGACGCCGTGCGCCTCGGCGCGCGAGATGAACAACAGCTCGTCGATCATCTGGTTGATGCGCGCCAGCTCCTCCAGCTGCACCAGCACCGCCTCCTCATGGCGGCGCTCGAGATTGCCGTCGACCAGCAGTTTCTCGGCGTGCAGGCGCACCAGAGACAGTGGCGTTTTCAGCTCGTGCGAGACCTCGGCGGTGAAACGCTGCACCTGGTGGAACGACGACTCCAGGCGGTCAAACATCTGGTTGAGCAGGCGCGCGAGATCGGAGATCTCGTCGCGCACGGCGGGCACCGGGATGCGCTCGGCGAGGTTGTCGGAACGGATGCGGTTGGCGGTCTCGCCGATCAGGCGCACCGGACGCAGCACCAGCCGGCTCAGGCCGATGCCGATCGCGGCGCTGATCAGCAGCATGGCGGCCAGCAGCGCTGCGCAGACCTCGACGTACGCGTCCATCACCTGGCGCATCTGCCGCGTCGGCGTGCCGATGGTGACGTCGAACGGCGGCATGATGAACTCGGCGACGCGCAGCTCGCCGATGCCGGGCACGGCGGTGTTGTAGATGTGCTTGCGCGGCACGTCGGGAATCGGCCGGCCGTCGAGGTTGTTGGAATAGAACAGCATGCCGTGCTTGGGAAAGTCGATGTTGATGTAGAACAGCACCGAGGCGTAGTCGGTGGTCTCGCGAATGCGCTGGTCGATGATCGCCGGCGTCAGCGCGCCGTAGTCGTGGCCAAGGCGCGCGCGGATCTGCTCGAACTCGGCGCGGTTGAGCAGGTCGAGATCATGGAAGATGTAGTTCTGCAGCAGCAGGTAGCCGATCGCGAACAGCAGCGCCAGCGTGGTCGTCGCACTCAGCGCATACCAGACGGTGATGCGCGCGCGGATCGACCTCATACCAGCTGATAGCCAATGCCGCGCAGCGTCTTAAACACCGGGGCGTCGTCGCCGGCCTCTAGCTTGGTGCGCAAACGGCTCATGTAGACGTCGAGCAGGTTGGTGTCGACCAGGCCCGGCCAGATGCTCTCGGAAATGTAGGAGCGGGTGAGGATGCGCCCGGCGTTCTGCATGAAGATCTCGAGCAGCGCGAACTCGCGACTGGTCAGGTCCACCGGCTGCTCGCGCAGGTGCACGGTGTGGCCCATCAGGTCGAGGCGGATGCTGCGGTGCTCGAGCACCGCCTGCTTGACCGCCGACTGTCGGCGCAACAGCGAGCGCACGTGCGCCAGCAGTTCCTCGAAGCTGAAAGGCTTAGGCAGGTAATCGTCGGCGCCGAGGTCGAGGCCCTTGATACGGTCCTCGACGGTGTCGCGCGCGCTAAGGATCAGCACTGGCTCGTTGAAACCGTTGCGGCGCCACTCGCAGAGCAGCTGCAGGCCGTCGCCGTCGGGCAGGCTGAGATCGAGCAGGATCGCGTCATAGCCGGTTTCGGACAGCGCGTCACGCGCCTCGCCGCAGGTCTGCGCCCAGGTCACGGTGTAGGCGCGCTCGCTCAGGCCCTGCTTCAGGAACTGGCCCAGCCGCAGCTGGTCTTCGACGATCAGAACTTTCACGCGCGCATCCGGCCTGCGTTCGAGTGGCCGCGAGTCTAGGCCAACGCAACTCCGCTCCGGTGACGCGCTGCACCACCCGCGCGCATGCTGCATTGCAACGCCCGCGGCCGGTCGTTTTTTAATGCCCGTTTCAGGATCGTTTCAGGAACGGCGCCTAAGGTCGCCGCACTCGCGCAGCACCTGCGCGCCACCAGGATCAGACGGATGGACGTCCAAACACGCATCGCGCGCACCCGTGCCTCCGAACCCGCGCGCGGCGCCACCACTGCGCCGATCCACATCCGCGCGACGAAACCCGACTTGCGCTCGCCCGCTCCCGTCTTTCCCGCCCGGAAAGCCGCCATGATCCGTCGCCTCTCCCTGCTCGCATCCAGCGCGTTCGCGCTGGCGCTGCTGACGACCTCGGCCTCGGCGAGCGCGGCCAGCGCCGGAGTGCCGCCCATCTACGCGCAGCATCTGATCGACAGGACGCTCAAGACGCAGCCCGGCGTACTGGTCATGGCGATGCACGTCACGCCGCCGGGCAAGAGCGGCAACGTGATCATCGCCTCCAACATCGGCCGCATCGGCAAGTCCGCCGACGTCGATGACCTTGCGGTGATCCGCAGCGGCCAGCCCAACCTAGAGGTCAACAAGGCCGGCAATCGCTTCGAGGTCGAGCTGCCGCTGCAGGACATGGTCAAGGACACCATCGGCGCGGTCAGCGTGGTGTTTCCATATCGCGCGGGCGCCGACAAGGCGGTGCTGGAGCATCGGGCGTTCGCGATCCGCGACCAGCTGCGCCGGCACATCCTGACCCTGAAGAATCTGTTCGACCCGTTCCCGTTCGTGGCCGACGCGCCGCCCGTGGACACCCTGGCGCAGAAGCTGGTGGACGAAACCCTCGCGGCGCATCCGCGCCTGCTGGTGATCGGCATGCATGTCACGCCGCCGGGCGGCAGGCAGAACGTGATCGTGGCGTCCAACTTCGGCCGCATCGGCAAGCCCGGCGACAGTGACGACATGAGCGTGGTCACCAGCGGCAAGCCCAAGCTCGAGGTCAACGCCGACGGCAAGCGCTTCGAGGTCGAGCTGTGGCTGCTGGATCGCGCCGGCACCAGCGTCGGCGCGATCTCGTTCGTGTTTCCGTACACGCCGGGCGAGAACCAGCATGCCTTGCTCAGGCGCGCCGAGACCCTGCGCGACGCGCTGCGCCCGCGCATCGCCTCGGTCGCCGCGCTGATGGCGCGCGACTGACACCGGATTCGCGGCCGCCCAGCGTATCCCCGACTCCCGACTGCCTGGATGTTGCCCATGCCGAAATGTTTGCACCTCGTCATTCTCACCGCGCTGCTTGCGCTGGGCTCCGGCGCAGCCGGCGCCGCCGCGACCACGGCCGCGCCGCTGCAGCTGCTCGGCCGCACCGAGCTGCCCGGCTACAGCGGCGACTTCGATCACATGGCCGCCGACATCCGCGGCAACCGGCTGTTCATGGCCGCAGAGGACCACGGCACGCTGGAGGTGTTCAACCTGGCCAGTGGCGCGCACGAGCGCACGCTGACCACCTTCGGCACGCCGCACGGGATCCTGTACCTGCCCAGGGCCAACCGGTTGGTCGTCTCCGATAGTGGCAACGCCGGTACCGTGATCCTCGATGCGACGACGTACAAGGTCATCGGCCACATCAAGCTGGCGCCTGGCGCCGACTCGATGACCTACGACGCCGCGGATCGCCGGCTGTACATCGTCACCGGCGGCAGCGACGTCGGCATGAAGGACTGCATTCTCAACGAGGTGGATCCGCTGACCGGCCACGTCTACGCGCAGCATCGCTTTGACTCCGACCACACCGAAGCGGTGGCCGTCGAGCCGCATGGCCGGCGCCTGTTCGTCAACATCGCCGATCACGATTACGTCGCCGTGCTGGACAAGGTCACGCTGAAGGAGCTGGCGCGCTGGCCCCTGTCCGGGGCCAGGCTCAACCTGTCGATGGCGCTGGACTCCAGGGACCACCGGCTGTTCATCGTCACCCGCAAGCCCAGCAAGCTGTTCGTGCTCGACACCGGGACCGGCAAGACCGTCGCGGTGATGAACGCGCCGGCGATCGTCGACGGCGTGTTCTACGACAGCGCGCGCAAGCGCATCTACGTGCCCGGCGGCATCGGTGAAGTGGGCGTGTACCAGCAGCTGGATCCCGACCACTACCGCCTGCTGGCCGACGTGCCCAGCGCCAGGGGCGCCAAGTCCGGCGCGCTGGTGCCGGAAATCAATCGCCTGTTCCTGGCCGTCTCGCCGGGCGCGCAGGGCCACAGCGGCGCGATGCTGCGCTTTGCGCTGCCGCCAGTGCGGTGACGCCTTGCTCGCGCAGCGGTCCGCATGGGGAAGGATCGGCCGCGGCGGCGCGCGCGGCATCGCGTGCGCCCTGCTGCTGGGCCTGACTGCCACGCCGGCGGCGCGGGCGCTGACGTTCTATCGTCTGCGGTCGGTGACGGTGCTGCCGGGCGCGGCGCCAGCCTGGGATTACCTGACCTTCGACGCCGCTCATGACCGCCTGTTCCTCGATCGGCGCAAGGACGGCGTCAGCGTGTTCGCCGTCGCCACACGGCGCGTGGTGGCCACGATCGCTGATTCGCAGGGCGCCAACGCCACGATCCTGGTGCCGGCCGACGATCTCGGCTACACCGTCAATGGCGACGGCACGACCACCCGGTTTCGGCTGTCGACGCTCAAGACGCTGCGCCGCATCCGCTTCGGCCGCAACGCCGACGCCGGCTCCTACGAGCCGGTGACCGGGCAGCTGGTGTTCACTATGGGCGACAGCGGCGCGATCGCCTTCATGGATGCGCGCAGCGGCCGCGTCACCGCCACGCTGCCGATGCCGTCACGCAAGCTCGAAGCTTCGGCGCCCGATGGCCATGGCGACGTGTTCATGGCCGAGCAGGACCGCAACGCGGTGACGCGCATCGACGCGCGCCACCATGAGGTGTCGGCCACCTGGAGCACCTTGCCCTGCCGGCAGCCGACCGGGCTGGCCTACGACGCCGCCGATCACCGCATCTTCGTCGGCTGCCGCAGCGAACATCCGATGCTGGCCGTGCTCGATGCCGACAGCGGCGCGGTGGTCGCCACCGTCGAGATCGGTCGCGGCAACGACGGTGTCGCCTGGGACGCCGCGCGGCACGAGATCGTCGCCTCCAACGGTGTCGACGCCAATCTGGTGATCGTGCGCCAGATCGACGCCGACCACTACCGCCTCGAGCAGGCGGTGACCACGCAACCGACCGCGCGCACGCTGGCGCTGGATGTCGCGCACGACCGCATTTTCCTGGTCACCGCCGACGGCGCGGTCGATCCGCACCGGAAGATCCTGCGCGAGGTCGCGCCGTTCTATCCCAATGTCTATTTCGACAACACCTACCGCGTGCTGATCTACGCGCGGCGCTAGCTAACGCATTCACCAGGGTGCGCCGTCACGCCAGGGAGGGACGCCGAGGACGTGTCATGAGGTCGCGAGGCTGGCGGGACCCGCAGACCAACCGATCATTGCTGCATCAAGGGGAGGCACGAACATCATGAACAGCTTCCGGTATCACCCGCTGCTGCGATCGATCTGGCTGGCGCTCGGCGTCGGCGGCACCAGCATCCTGGCGTTCGGCTCCGTCCGCGCCGCCGACGCGCCCGCCGCGCCCGCGCACTCCAAGCGCCTGCGCGAGGTCACCGTCACCGGCACCTACATCCCGACCAAGCCCGACGAGATCGTGGTCCCGGTGACCGTGATCGGCCAACGGCAGATCAGGAACAGCGGCGTGACCACCAATGCGCTGGACCTGCTGCGCAAGGTGGTGCCGTTCTTCGCCGGCCGCAGCAACATCGGCAACACCAACGCCAACAACACCAACCAGAACACCGCGGGCGGCTCGCAGATCGCGCTGCGCAATCTCGACACCCTGGTCCTGGTGGATGGCCGGCGCATGTCGGTCAGCGGCATCGCCGGCATCGGCGGCAAGAGCTTCGTCGATCTCAACGCGATCCCGGTTGCGGCGATCGGGCGCATCGAGGTACTGAGCGACGGCGCCTCGGCGATCTACGGCTCCGACGCCATCGGCGGCGTGGTCAACATCATCCTCAGGAAGGACTATCGCGGCGCCGAGGTCGGCATGCGCTACGGCACCGCCAGCGGCAACTACGAGCAGAAGTCGGGCTACTTCATCGCCGGCACGCGCATGCACGGCGTCAACATCACCGTCGTCGGCAGCAGCGCCAAGACCTCGCCGCTGTATCAGTACCAGCGACCCTTCAGCGCCAACCTCAACGGCCGCCTGTCGAACATCCCCGGCACCCTCGGCTACGGCGGCAAATATCCCGGCGCGCAGCTGGCGTCCGGTCTCGACTCGCCCAGCCAGACCAATCCGACCGGCGCCAACGCGACGGCCACCAGCATCAGTCAGCTGATTGCCAACGGCACCTACCTCGCCGAGACGCCGGCGCAGATTGCCTCGGGCTACAACCTCTCCGACTACCAGACACTGCTGCTGCGCCAGCAGCAGAACAGCCTGGCCGCGACGCTCGACGCCGCGCTGCTGCCCGACGACCGTCTGACCGCATTCGGCGACGTGATCCTGGCTCGGACCAAGAGCTTCGCGCAGTTCCTGCCACTCAACACCAGCGTGACGGTGCCGCAGGGCGCGCCCTACAACCCGGTCAACGGCGCCGTCTCGCAAGTGACCTTCGGCGACCTCGCGCGACCCAAGCAGTACTACAACTACGCCAGTGCCTTTCGCATCAGCGGCGGACTGAAGGGCAGTCTCGGCCACGGCTGGCGCTGGCAGGCCAGCGTGGATCACAGCCAGAACTCGCTCGATCAACAGCAGCGCAACGTGATCTACGGGCCCAATCTGCCGCTGGCGATCGCCGGCGGCTATGACGCCAACGGCAATCCGCTCGCGGGCGGCGGCTACAGCAAGGTCTACGGTGGCTTCAGCCAGAACAGCGGCCTGGTGCTGCAACCGGCGCTGGATCCGTTCGCGACCGCGGACGGGCTCAACCCGGCGATGCTCAACAACCTCTACGGCACCGAGTACATCCACTCTTTCAGCAAGCTCGACTCGATCGATGCGCGCATCGCCGGCAATGCCTTCGAGCTGCCGGGTGGTCCGCTGGGCGTGGCGTTCGGCCTGGGCGTGCGTCGCGAATATCTTTCGGCCTATACCGATCCCAACGGCACCAACACCGGGCCGACCGCGCAACGCTGGATCGGGGGCACCTACGCCGACCCGTTCGCCCGGAGCCGCATGATTCGCGACGTGTTCGGCGAGGTGCGCGCGCCGATCACCGGTCGCCACTTCACCGTGCCGGGTGCGCACGCGCTGGATCTGATCGGCGCCGTGCGCGCCGAGCACTACAGTTACTCCGGCGGCAAGGTGGTTCCCAAGGTCGGCTTCCGCTGGCAGCCGATCGACGCCCAGGTCACCTTCCGCGGATCGATCTCGAAGTCGTTCACGGCGCCGACGCTGTATGCGATGTTCGGCCCGACCGACACGCGCCAGGTCGGCGCCGGCGTGATCCAGACCGTGTTCGGCATTCCCGGCCTGCAGTTCAACGGCGAGGACGGCAACAATCCCGGACTGAAGCCGAGCACCGCGATCACGCGCTTTCTCGGCGTGACGCTGACACCGCGCGCGATCCCGGGCCTGGATGTTTCGCTGGACTTCTCGCAGGTGGACCAGCGCGGCTTCCCCGGCGGCATCGGCTTCACCAACATCCTGCAGAGCGTCAACCAGCTGGGCGCGGCCTCGCCGTTCGCGGGCAATGTGACCTACGGCAATTTCCCCGGCCTGCCTGGCGCGCAGCAGTTCACCGCGCCCGGCCAGCTGCTGAGCTACCTGCAGGCCGGCAACAACGAAAACGTCTATGCCGTCGACCGCTTCACCAATCTCGGCGGCATCCGCGTGCGCTCGTTCAACCTGACCGGCCAGTACTACCTGCCCACCAGCGACTACGGCACCTTCACCTTCACGACCAACGCGGTGATCTTCACCTCGTACCTGTTCCAGGCGCTGCCGATCCAGCCCTACTTCCAGTACGCCGGCCACGTCACCAACGGCGGCACCGGGGTGCAGGGCACGATCCCTCGCTACAGCGTCTACTCGACCGCCGACTGGCGCTACAGGCACTGGGATCTGACCGTCGGAAACACCTACGTCTCATCGGTGACCGACCAGGGTGCCGGGGGCATCGTCTACTGGGCCAATACCGCGCGCAAGACGGCGGCCGTGCCGCGCTACATGGCGTGGGACCTGCGTCTGGGCTACGGTCGCGCATTGCAGGGCAGCGAGATCAAGGGCTGGTCGGTGGCGCTGGGCGTCAACGACGTGTTCAACCGGCTGCCGCCGATCTCGCCGCTGGCCTACGCCAACGACAACAACGCCGACGTGGGAACGTATTCGCCAATCGGGCGCCTGGTGTACGCCAGCGCCTCGATCCGGTTCTGACGCGACGCTTTCCACAAGGGAACGCTGGGATGGCGGAACACCCCTCTCCGCCATCCGGTCTTGTGTTCGAGGGGCCGGTTTGCCACGCCCGGGAGTCCCGCCACGCCGTGTCCGCCATCGACGCCGCCCGCATCGCTGCCCGCCTCGACCGCCTGCCCTCGTCGCGCACCGTCTGGACCATCGTGGTGCTGATCTCGCTGGGCGGCCTGTTCGAGTTCTACGACCTGTTCTTCACCGGCTACGTCGCGCCGGGCATGATCAAGTCGGGTCTGTTCGAGCCGCAGTCACTGGGCTTCTTCGCCAGCCTCGCCGGCCTGCAGATCGCCGGCTTCGGCACCTTCGTCTTCAGCACCTTCGCCGGCCTGTGGGTGGGCGTGGTGATCTTCAGTCAGGCCGCGGACCGTTTCGGCCGACGGCCGGTGTTCACCTGGTCGCTGGTCTGGTACGTAGTCTGCACCGCCATCATGGCCTTCCAGGCCACGGGCGAGTGGCTCAACATCTGGCGCTTCATCGCCGGCGTCGGCTTCGGCGTGCAGCTGGTGACCATCGACGCCTACATTTCCGAGCTGATCCCGCGCGCCGAGCGCGGCCGCGCGTTCTCGATCAACCAGTTCGTGACTTTCTGCGTGGTGCCGGTGGTGGCGCTGCTGGCATGGCTGCTGGTGCCGCTCAGCCCGCTCGGGCTGGACGGCTGGCGCTGGGTGGTGCTGATCGGCTCAGTCGGCGCACTGGTGGTCTGGATGCTGATCCGCCACATTCCCGAGAGTCCGCGCTGGCTGGCGCTGAAGGGCCGCACCGATCAGGCCGAGGCGGTGATGGCGATGATCGAGCGCAAGGTCGTCGCGGAAACCGGGCGCGCGCTGCCGGAACCGCGGCCGCCAGTCGTGGAGGAGGGCGGCGAGGGCCGCTTCAGCGAGATCTTTTCCGCCCGCTACCGCGGCCGCACGCTGATGCTGTCGGTGTTCAACATGGCCCAGGTGATCGGCTTCTACGGCTTCGCCTCGTGGGTGCCGACGCTGCTGATCCACCGCGGCATCACGCTGACGCACAGTCTCGAATACTCCTTCATCATCGCCATTGCCAACCCGGTCGGACCGCTGCTCGGCACGCTGTTTGCCGACCGCGTCGAGCGCAAGCTGCAGATCGTGCTCGGCCTGGTGGTGATGGGCCTGGCGATGCTGGCGTTCTCGCAGGCGACCGCGCCGGCAGCGCTGATCGCGCTGGGCGTGCTGTTCACGCTGGCGGCCAACGTGATGTCCTACGCCTACCACAACTACCAGGCCGAGCTGTATCCGACGCGCATCCGCGCGCGCGCGGTCGGCTTCGTGTACTCATGGAGCCGCATCGCCGCCGCATTCGCCGGCCTGGCGATCGGCTACTTTCTCGACGCCGGCGGCGTGACGGCGGTGGCCACGTTCATCGGCATCGCGATGGTGGTGGGCATCGTCGCCATCGGCGTGTTCGGACCCGCCACCCGCGGCATCGCGCTCGAGGACATCAGTCGTTGAGCACGGGCCGCCGACAGGCCTCGGCCAGCTTCGCCCGCTCGGCCCGGCGTTCGCGGGCATTCAGCGGCAGATAATGCGGCGGTGCGGCGGCGATCAGCGTCTGGCCCGCGCGCGACAGTACCAGCCGCAGATACGAGCACACCCGCGGATCGAGCGCCTGGCCCGGCACCTGCCGGGCATAGATCAGCAGATGCCGGTCCAGCGGATAGCGACCGGCGATGATGCCGGCACGCGTGCCGCGCGACACGTGCCCCGAAGCGTCGATCAGGCCCAGCGCCCTGACCCCCGGGCGGGCCATGTTGAGATCGGCGAAGCACAGCGCGTCGGGATCCTCCGCGACGCGGCGGATCACCGCGGCCGATTCCGCGTAGCCCGCGTAGTCGGCGGCGTAGGATCGATCGGCGAACAGCCGCCGTCGCATCAGCATGCCCAGGGCGGTCGGCGGCGCCAGACCGCAGGGATGGATCGCGCGTCCGGCCCAGGCACCGGTCAGGCCCAGCTGTCCCCAGCGCGTGACCGGCACGCCGTGCGATGAAGCCGATGCGAACACGGGCGCCAGCGCCGTGACCGGAATCGCCGCCAGCGGATTGCGCGCATTGACGAACACGCCCAGCGGCGCAGAGCGCGCACGCGGATCCAGCGCATCGTGCGCGACGCGGAAGCGCAGCGGATCGGCGCCGACCGCGCGCCGGTAGGCCGCGAGATCGGTGTCACTGAAGTCCGCGCCCATCGGCGCGAAGGCCGAGGTTCCCGCGATCAGCGCTGGCGGCGCGCTGCGCGTGCCACGCAGCTCCAGATCGAAACGCACGCCGGGACGGGTGCGCGTGTAGCGCCGGTCGATCGCCTCCAGCAGCCACCGCATGTCGTTGTAGCCGACTACCCGCAGCGCGCCGTCCGCCGCGAGGTAGCCCGGCGGCGGTGCGCAACCCGCGGCGCGCACGCGCTGTCGTGCCTGCGCCAGGGCGCTCGCGGTCAGCGGCAGGAAATGCATCGCGTGGGTGCCGATCCGCGCCTGCGCCCGCGGCCCCAGCACGAAGTCGAGCCAGGCGCAGAGCTCTGCCGGCAGTGGTCCGGTCACGGGCACGCGGAATCCGAGATAGACCGGACGCGCCAGCGGATAGCGACCCGATGCCACACTGGCCGGCGTGCCGGCCACGAGGGGCTGACCCGGCGCCGATGCCAGCGGCAGCGTGCGCGTGCCCGGTCGGGCGTCGCCGAAGCCGCTGATGCCGAGGCCGCCGGGATCGGCCGCGACCGCGGCCACGATCGTCTGCAGCGCGCTCATGCCGCGGCGATCGGATTCGATGCGCAGGTCGGCGCGCCACGGGCGGCCGCGCAGTACCCGGTCATCGAGAAAGTTGACGATGCCCGGCGGATTGCCGCTGGCGCGAATCGGCGGCATGCCATAGACGTGCAGCGGCCGCTGCGCCCAGCGCCCATGCAAGCCGAACTGGCCCCAACGCGTCAGCGGCGCGCCGTCGGACAGACGTCCGGCAAGGATCGCGCCCAGCTGCGCAAGGGTCAGTCCCGGCAAGGGATTGCCGGCGTGGACATAGACCGCCAGAGCGAAGGTGCCGTGCGGCGTGTCGAAGCTGCCGCCAGCGACCGGGATGATCAGCGGCCTGCCACCGAAACGCACGCGATACGCGGCGGTCTCGGCGGGGAACGGTTCGCGCGCGAAGGTCACGCAGCTAATGCGGCCCGCCAGCAGGGCATCGAATCCGGCTGCGCTGTAGCGCGTGGCATCCGGCACCACGACGCGCAGCGCCGGATGCCGCACGGTGAACAGTCGCGCCCAGCCGGCCACCAGCGGTTGCATCGTGTGTGCGCCCAGACAGCGCAGCGGCGCGACGGACCGAGGCGCTTCCGCGGCGCATGCGGCCCACGGCAGCAGCGCCGCGAGCAGCAGGCCGGCGCGGCGCGCGCTCAATGCGCGGCGGCGGATCCGCCCAGCGCCCACAGCACCACGGCGTCGAACAGCGCCTTGCCTTGCACGGTCAGGTCGTCGTAGGTCGGGTTGTCCAGCGGCAGCAGCGCGCGGCGCGCCGGCGCGATGAAGCCGTCGGCCATCGTCGCGCCCGCCGGATAGCCGAAGATCGCGCGCTGATAGGCCTCGCCGGGCACGGTCGCGATCACGATGGCGTCGGGCGTCGGCCGCGCCCACTTCAGCACCCCCGCATGCTCGGTCACCCGCACCGGGCCCGGCGGCAGACCGGCCGCCATCGGGCTCCAGGCGCCGACGATATCGAGATAGCTGGTCGGCGGATCCCCGCTCTCTTTCTCCTCGCCGTGCTCGCCGTAGTCGACGTAGCGATCGCGCCCGGCGAAGTGCAGGGTGTCGGAGAGCAGGCCCTCCAGCGAGATCAGCGGCTCCTTCACGTCGACGTACTTGTTGGCAAGTTTGTACTTCGAGCAGGTCGAGGAAATGATCACCAGGTCCATGCCGTCGGCGCGGCTCTGCGGATCCATCTGGTCGGCGATCACCACGTCAAAGCCGAGCTGGCGCAGATGCGCGACGATCGCCGCGTCGGCATGCCGCCCCTCGCCGGCATTGATGCGCTCGACGAACAGGATTTTCCGGCCGTGCGCGATCCGCGAGATCCGCGCCCGCAGCGCGGCGGGATCGTAGATCGGGCGCGGCGGCGGCGGGCTGAGCGCCCAGCGGATCGCGGCGTCGAACAACGCCAGTCCCCGGTACCAGTCGCGCAGCTGCGGATCGCGCGCGGCCGGCCCGTGGACCGCCGTCAACAGGTGGAAGTTGGCATCGGACAGGTAGAACGCGACGCGACGGGCGGGCGCGATCCGGCCGTCGGCCAGCGTCGCATCGCGCTCGTAGGTGAACACGCCGGCCTGTCGCGGCGTGCCGTTGAAGTCGACGATCACGCGGCCGCCGGGACCGGGATGACCCCAGCCGACCGTGGCCGGCTGCAGATACAGCGTGCCGAACAACTGCGGCTTCAGCCCCGCCGCGCGGCTGAGCTGCGAGGTACTGTTGGCGCCATAGCCGTACAGCACCGAAAAACTCTCGGCGAAATGCTGGACGGGATCGACCACGTCGTAGTCGTGATGCAGGCGCGGTCCGGTCAGGCCGAGGTTGGGGTAGTCGTGCGTGTCCCAGGTGAACACCGGCACCGGCATGCGCGCGTACTTGTCGCCCAGCACGTTGGCATCGGCGGTCGAAGAGATCACGATCAGGTTCGCGCCGGCGGCATCCGCCGCAGGCGCGGCATCGGTGACGGTCGCGACGCGCAGGCCCAGTGCCTGCAGATGATCGCGCACCAGGGCGTCGTCGTCGGGCACGCTGGCGTCGTGGCGGCCGGTGACCAGCACGACGGAGCGGCCCTGCAGCGCAGACCATGGCAGCAACGCCGCGTGCGCGCGGCCGGCCGTCAGCAGCAGCGCGACGGCGAGCGATCCGAGGCAACGCTTGATCCGTGGCTGGGGGTTCAAGGCGGAACTCCGGGTGTGGGCGCGGCTCCGAGGATCAGCAGCGTACCGGCCGCCGCGCCCGCGCCGGAGGCGGGCTTCGGCAGCGCGACCCACAGCTGACCGCGCGCGGGATCGAAGGCCAGCACCTCGGAGCCGGCCGGCAGGGGCAGCGCCCCGCCGTCGGCGTAGCGGATGAAGGCCAGCATCCGCACCGCGCTCAGCACACCGCGCGCGCCGGCGAAAAAGGCAGCGCCCTTCCAGCCGGTCTTGCCTTGCGGATGGAACACGAACAGGCCGCGCGCGCTGCCGGCGGCGGCCGGCAGCTGCTGGAAGGTGTAACCGATGTCGGTGTCGATCACCGCCACCCCGCCCCGGGCGCAGGACACGAACAGCCGCCGCCCAACCGGGTCCAG
The DNA here is from genome assembly GCA_963794205.1 of uncultured Pseudomonadota bacterium. Lineage (GTDB taxonomy): Bacteria > Pseudomonadota > Gammaproteobacteria > Xanthomonadales > Rhodanobacteraceae > Metallibacterium. The sequence goes on along the minus strand of CAWCCR010000016.1, from coordinate 18,749 downwards.
GGCGAGGCCGGTGGGCACAGAGCAGGGCACCGGAAACGTGCCTGCGAGACGCAGCGGGTGCGTATCGAGCACATCCACGGCATTGCGATCGGCGACGGCGACGAACAGATGCCCGTAGCCGTTGGCCGCCATCTGCTGCAGCTGACCATCCAGATGCGTGCTCCCCAGCGTGCGGCCCGACGCGGCGTCGAGCCTGAGCACGCGGCCGGCCGCAGCGCTCTCGACATAAAGCGCGTGGCCGCCGGCACCGGCCAGCAGGGCCGAGGGCACGACCGGCAGCTGCCACGTGCGCAGCACGCGCAGCGGCAGCAGCGACAGCACCGCGATCGCAGCCGGATCGCGCAGCGCGGCATAGGCGTGATCGCCGCCCGCGGCGATCGCGAGATCGACCACGCGGCCGGGCAGCTCAAGCCGAGCGACCGGCGCGACGCGCGCCGAGTCGTAGACCACGATCGCGCGGCCGACAGCGAGGTAGGCCCGCCTGTCATCCGGCGCGAAGGCCAGCGCGCGCGGCGTGCCGGGCGTGGACACCGGCACCCGGCGCAGTACGTGCAGCGGGAACGCGACGACCGGCACCGGCGCGCCGGCACCCAGCCCCGGCAGCGCCAGCAACAGGGCGGCCAGTGCCGCGCGCGGATTCGATCTCAGCATGGCGTACTCGCGTCGCGGCGGTCGATGGATCGCTTCATCCGGGGGCGCGCGCTGACGGGCCCGGCGCCAGCGCGGCGCCGGCCTGCGCCTGGAAGGCGCGCAGCGGAAGGAAGATGCCCTGGTCGCGCACGATCTTCTGGCCCTGGCGGCTGAGGATGAAGCGCAGGAATTCCTGCAACGCTGGATTCATGCGCGCACCTGGCGCGACGTTGAGGTTCGCGTAGACCAGCCGGCTGAGCGGATAGCGCGCCAGCGCCACGTTGGTGTAGGTCGGCGCGTAATCGTGGCCACCCTCGCCCAGCGCCAGCATCTTCACCGGCGCATCGACGAAAGCCAGGCCGGCATAGCCGATGCCGTCGGGATCGGCGGCCACGCGGCGCGCGATCGGAAACACGGTAGCGTCGTAGTGCAGGCCGGCGCGCCAGTGACCGCGCTGGCCGTGCGCGTTGAGCACGCGCTGGCGCACGAACTCCTCGAACCCGTTCCAGGGCCTGATCGCATAGACGTGGATCGGCCGCGTCGCCCAGGCGCCGGTCAGGCCCAGCTGGCCCCAGGTGGTGATTGGCGCATCGCCGCGCCAGTGCGTGCGCGACAGGATCGCATCCAGTTGGGTCAGGCTCAGCCGGCCGAGCGGATTGCCGCGGTTGACGAAGAATCCGACCGCGTCGAGAAATCCGAACTGGCGCCAGGAGCCGCCGCAGACCGGGATGCTCAGCGGCGGATAGTGGAACTTCGCCTCGAACGCGGCCAGGTTGGCCGGGGTCAGCTCGCGCGAGACGAAGGCAATCGCGATACTGCCCGCGGTCATGCGATTGGCCCCCGAGGTGCCCTCGTAGGGTGGCCCCAGCTCGAGCGTCACGTGCGGATAGAAATGCGCGAAGGCGCGCACCCAGGCGTGCACCAGGCCCGGCAGCGTGTCGGATGCGGCCAGCGCGAAGTGCCCGTCCAGATCGGCGCCGTACCGCGGCTGGAACAGCGGCAGCCGCGGATCGAGCGTGGGCTGGAGCAGCTCGGGTGTCGGCAGCGGCCGGCCCTGCTCCTTGCCCTGCCCGTCCTGGGCCCTGGACTGCGGCACCTGGGTGGGCGCCGGTGGCAGCAGCCATTCGACGCCGGCCGGTGCCTGCGCAAGCGCCGGCGCGAGCGGCGACAGGGTCAGCGCCAGCAGCAGCGCCGTGAGAATCGATCGACTCAGACGCATGCGGACATCACTCGAAATAGGCGCGCAGGGTGAGCGTGTACATCCGCGGCGCGCCCGGCACCAGGGCGAGATCGCCGGTGAAACCGGAGCTGACGTAGTAGGTCTTGTCGAAGATGTTCTGCACGCCGAACGTCAGCGAATAGCGGCTCCAGTTGTAGTACAGCGCGGTGTCGACCCGGGTGAAGCTCGGCAGCTGCAGCACGGGCGCGCCGGCCTTGGTCGGCGTGAATCCCTGGCGGTTGCCGTCGTAGATCACGCCGAGGCCGAGACCCAGTCCGCGCAGGGCGCCTCCGCTGAAGTCGTAGCGGGTCCACACGTGCGCGCTGTTCTTTGGCACCTCGGGCAGCGTCGTGCCGACCTGGAACGCATTGGTGGAGGCCGTCACCTTGGCGTCGGTGTAGGCGTAGCCGGCGATCACCTGCCAGTGCGGCAACGGACGCGCGTTGATCTCGAACTCCAGACCCTGCGAACGTGCCTTGCCGAACTGCTCATAACAGGTGCCGTAGGTGGCGCAGGCGAAATGCCCGAGCGTGTTGCGCTCGTTGATGCGATACAGCGCGAGGGTGGCGAAGGCTCGATGGTCGAGGAAGCTGACCTTGCTGCCGACTTCCACTTGGTTGGCGTAGATCGGCGCGAAACTGTTGACGCCGCTGGTGTCGACCGCGTTGGCCGGCGGCGGCACATAGGACGTGCTGTAGCTGGCATACCACGACCAGTCGCGATTGGGCTGGTAGACCAGGCCCGCCGTCGGCAGCAGGTCGCTGGTGCTCTTGTTGCTGCTGGGCACATTGGGGATGCGCCGCTCCTGGATGTCCTGGTAGTCGTGCTGGTAACGCACGCCGAAGCTGGCCTTCCAGTGCTGCGACAGCTTCATCATGTCGATGAAATAGCCGCCGTAGCTGATGGTGTTGGAGTAGCGGTTGGACAGCGACTTGATGCTGGTGGCCGCGGGCAGCTGGCTCAGCGCAGGACCCAGGCCGTAGATCGGGTTGTAGATGCTGATGTCGAGCGAGTTGGGGCCGCTGGTCGGCGCGTTGTAGAACTGGGTGCGGTTGAAGTCGTAGCTGTCGCGCCCGGCGGTCAGCCCGACCACCGACTTGTGCGTGATCGACCCGGTGCTGAAAGGCATGTCGAGGCTGGTGTCGGCGTAGTCGTACTGCCGCTTGTTGATCTGTCCGCGCGCACGCCGCGAGACCTGCAGCAGGTTGGGCAGGATCGCGACGACATCATGGCCGACCGCGGTGTCGGTGTGCCAGACCGAACGCGCGTGGAAATGCCAGGTCATGCCATTGACGAGGTGGTGGGTCAGGAAAAAGGTGACGACGTTGCCGTATTCCTGGTAGTGATCCCCCGGCTCCTGATAGCGCGTTGTGATCGGTGCGACCAGATCGATGTTGCTGGCGGGCGCGACCAGGTAAGTGTCGTAGCTGTAGTGCAGATGCTGGTAGACGTACTGCAACGTGGCCGTGGTGCGGCTGTTGATGCGCCAGGTGACGCTGGGGGCGAAATAGATGCTGCGGTTGTAGGTGTCGGTGCGGAAGCCGTCGCGGTTGGAATCGTCGACGATCACCCGGTAGAGGAAGCGCCCGCTCTTGTCGAGCGGCCCGGTGAGGTCGGCCCCAAAATCGCCGCCCAGCTTGCTGCCGGCGTCGATACCGTGGCCGGCGTAACCGGCGCCCGAGGCGCTGAACTCGTAGAACGGCTGGTCCTCGGGCTTCTTGGTGATCAGGTCGATGAAACCGCCGGGCTGCTCCTGGCCATTGGCGACCGAGGCCGGACCGCGCACCACCTCGATGCGCGAGATGCCGATCGTCACCGGCGAGCCGAAGCGCGTGGCCAGCCCCGGCAGGCCGTCGATCAGGATCGTGTTCTGGTCGTTGGCGCCGGCGGTGAAGCCGCGAAAGGTGATGTCGTAGCCGGTGACGCCCGCGCTCTGGATGCCGGTCATGTACGAGTACAGATCGCTGACCTTGTGCACCTCGATCGCGTTCATGAAACTCTGCGAATAGCTCGAGATCGAGTACGGCGTGTCGCGCACCGGCACATTGAGCTTCATCGCGCTCTCGCCGGCGTTGGAGATGAAGCGCCCGTGCACGGCGACCGCACCCAGCAGCTTGGCATTCTTATGCGCCGGCGCGGATGGGCTGGTCACGGCGGGCACCGCGGTCGAAGCCGCGGTGGCGGGCGCCTCTTGCGCGCCGGCCGGCGGCAGCGGCTGATCGGTTGAACGCGCGTGCGCGCACAGCGGCAGCAGCCCCAGGGCCGTGCTGATCGCGAGCATCAGCGCGGAACGGCTCAACATCGTTCGGTTGTTGGACATGGGACCCCCCTCAGGTCGGTGGCGGCGTGGCGTGGCTTCCTGCGCAGACCCCTCCCTGGCCTGCACGGGCCACGCCGTGACGCCGCGCGGTAGCGGGACCCTAGGCCCGGTTCCTGAAAGGAGTCTGAAAAAAAACTGTCAGGACCTTGCGATCCGTGGCTGATGCGCGAGTCCTTGAATAGCGGGCCATGAGGCCTTTGCGCCTCGACAGCGGCTTACCCCGCTCCGGCTCCGCGGGGTTTCGCGCTCCCAGTCGCTCCGCAGAATCGACGGCGGTGGTGCTGTCGCAGCGAAACGAGAGTGCGACAGCGACCAGCATCACGAGACCGTACTTGGAAAGAGGGCTGCGCGGCCAACTGGAACGAGTGCCGCGCCGGTGAGGCCCACGAGTGCGGGAACCATCAGTGTCGGTAAATGCAGCCGTATCGCCTGCAGTGAATGCACGATCCCGTGGCACGGCGCTCCCGACCATCGCGACCCCGAGGCCCGCAGCACGGGTTGCCGGAGTGGCTATGTACGCCAGCGCACGCGGACTGACGTGCCGCCTCGCATAGACTCGACATCTTCCGCCTGCGCGACACGCGCACGCTCCGCCTTCCTCGCGACGCTCAATACGGGCCGCTCGGCACAGGTTCCATACTTCGCACTGCCATGGAGCGGTATGTACATCACGGGTCTTGGAACGGCACTCCCGGAACAGCGTTACACCAAGGCGGATTGCTGGAAAGCGTTCGCGGCTTCGCCCTGGTTTGCGCGGCTCGTGCATCGCCGCGCATCACATCGCATCGAACGCGGCGCGCCACCTACTCACTGTGCGCTGGCGTACCGAGTCTCCATTGCGTAGCGCGTATCTTGGCTCTGCATCAAGCGCCCGGCAGAAACGGATTTCCTCTGTCGTGCGACGAGCAGGAATGCGGGACCCACCGCCGCGCATGCGTCCCGCGATTGCGCAGGCGCTCCCGGCACCGCATTTCGGCGAAGTGTCGTGGCGCGGCGATGCCGTTGGACCACTGCTGAGGAGTGTCGTCATGCTGTACTACGCGTTGGTGTTTCTGGTCATTGCGCTGATCGCAGGTGTTCTCGGGTTCACCGGAATTGCCGGCGCTTCGGTCGGCATCGCCAAGATCCTGTTCCTCGTGTTCATCGTCCTGTTCGTGGTCTCGTTCATCTTCAGCAGGCGCGGCAGGATCTAGCACAGCACCGGAAATCGAGCGGCCGCCACCCGGATCCGCCCCAGGAACCGCTCCGCAGCATGCGCGGTGATCGATCCCTCGATCGCCACGCCATCGAAAGCTTTCGCTTGATCGCTCATGCGCGATCGACGCGGTCGTCTCTACAGCGGCTGGCACAAGATTCTCCGGCCGTCCCATCGCATCAATTCCACTGGAGCAAAACATGAACAACGACATCATCAAGGGCAAGTGGGCGCAATTGCGCGGCCAGCTCAAGGCGCAGTGGAGCAAGCTGACCGACGACGATGTGAATCTGCTCGACGGTCATCGTGAGTACCTGGTGGGCAAGGTGCAGGAGCGCTATGGCATCGCCAAGGACAAGGCGGACGCGCAAGTCACGACATTCGAACGCTCGCTGCATTGATCGCGGTGGTCATGGCGCGCCGGCACTTGCGCCTGGTCCCGAGCCGTATCAATGACGGCGCGGCCGTGACGCATACCGTGGCTGCTTCGGTTCGTGCGTCGCGGCGATGAGCCAGGCGCCGGATTCCGGCGACAACGACGCCGACATCGAGCCGCGGACGCGCAACCGCCTGCTGGCCGCGATCCTCGCCATGCTGGTGCTCTACACCTGCGCCGTGGCCGCGGTCCTGATCGTGCCGCTGTTGCTGGCGATCCTGCTCAGTCTGATGCTCGCACCGGCGGTGCGCCTGCTGTGCCGCTGGCATCTGCCGCGGGTGCTGGCCACCCTGCTGGTACTGCTGTGCTCATTGCTGGTGACCGGATCGCTGCTGGCAAGTCTGGTCACCCCGGCGCGCGTGTGGATGGCGCAGCTGCCGAAATCGGTCGGCCGCATCGAGCTGGCGCTGAGTGATCTGCGACGACCTTTGTCGGCGGCAAACCACGCCGGCGAACAGATCGCCAGACTCGCCACCATCGGTGGCGCAAGCAAGCCGCGACAAGTCGTGGACGCCAGCCCCAGTCGCGTCGCGCAGATGCTGAGCGCGACACCCGCACTGCTCGTCAGCATGGTCGCCACGCTGTTCCTGGTCTTCATCTTCCTGCTGCACGGCGATGCCCTGTTGCGCAAGTTCGTCGAGCTGGCGCCTGCGCTGCGCATGAAGAAGAACATCGTGATCGCCACGCGCAGCGCCCAGCACGAGCTGTCGCGTTACATCATCACCATCGCCGCCATCAATGCCACGCTGGGCCTGCTCACGGCGGCGGCACTGTGGTTCCTGGGCGTGGATGATCCGCTGCTCTGGGGCGGCGTCGTGGCGGTGCTCAACTTCGCCCCCTTCGTGGGGCCGATGTTGTCGGTGCTGCTGCTGGTGGTGGTCGGCTTCTCGCGTTTCGCGACGCCCTGGGCCGCACTCGGTGTGCCCGGCGTGTTCCTGGTGCTGCATCTTCTCGAGGGCCAGCTGGTGACCCCGCTCATCGTCGGGCGCCGGCTGGTGCTCGATCCGGTGATGGTGTTCCTCGCGCTGATGCTGTTCGGATGGCTGTGGGGCGTGACGGGCCTGCTGCTGGCCATGCCGTTGCTGACTTGCGTGCGGATCGTCGCCGAGCGCGTGCCGGCGTGGAGCGCGCTGGCGAAAGTACTGGGGGCGTGAGCCCCGTGTCCGACACCGTCCAGCGCGGGCCCGAGCTCGGTGCGCCAGGCAAGGAAAAAATCGACCGGGCCAAAAGCGGGGGAGCCTTGTGAGGCCCGATCGCTGTTCCAAACCATGCGTCCGCGATCGGCGTGGATGCGATGCAAGCGTCCCTGCTCTCGCGCCCGCAAGGATCCGCGATCTCCAATGGATCCGTCTGTACGCCATCGCACACCGGGGCGGATTCGCGCGGCCGGCGGCATCGCGGTCGCGCGCGGAACAACCCGATACTTCCCGCGTCGCAACGGCATGTCCCTGCCTTATGTTCGTTACCGCACCGAAAATGCCGGCGCACCGGCATAGGGTGCAATTCGCACCATTCGTCATGCGCCTCGAACAACGGCACGGCCGCTGGTTCGCGCGCGGGGAAGGATGTCATCGAGTCAGCGTCAGGGTGATGCGGGCGATCGGCGATGAAAAGGTGCTCCGATGCCGGATTTCCTGCGGCGCACATAGCTTCCAGAGGATGAACCATGAATCTGCATCTGAGCATCGGCCCACTCGTGTCCCTGATCGCAGGCATCCTGATCCTGGTCATGCCGCGCCTGCTCAATTACATCGTCGCGATCTACCTGATCGTGATCGGATTGATCGGACTGTTCGGAAGTGGGGCCATTCACCTTTGAGCCGTGATCCTGGCCGGATGGGATCATCCGGGCTGCCGATTCACGGATGGCGGGATGCGACGACCGATGAAATGCAACGCGTCATTCGAGGAGAACTGAAATGCTGGGCATGATCCTGCTGATTGTTCTGATACTGCTGCTGATCGGTGCGATTCCGAGCTGGCCGCACAGCCGCAGCTGGGGTTATGGACCGAGCGGCGGACTGGGCATCGTCCTGATCATCGTGATCGTGCTGCTGCTGATGGGCCGCCTCTGAGGCACGCGCCCGGCGCAGGGTAACCGATGCTCGCGCCGGTCCGATCCCGGCAAAAGCGCGCGCCATGCAGCCGCCGTGATCATTCACAACCTTGCCCGCCGGATGGTTCCAGCATGACCAGGACCGCGATCGACAACGCGGATACGCCACTCCCGGCGCGGGAATCGAGCGGGCCCGATCTGCCGGCGGATGCGTCCGCCCCCCCGGGGTACGGCCGCCCTGTGCGTGGCGTCCATCCGGCAATCGAACCACTGCCAGGCAACAGGCGGCGCGCGGAGCTGGCGCTGCGGATCCAGCGCGACATCGACAACGGCTCGGGCGAGTTGCTGGCGCTGACGGCGAACCTTCATCGCAGCGCAGCCCGGCAGAATGCGGCGCCGGCACCGGCGCCATCGTCGAGCGTGACGCGCATGGCCCGGTCCGGCGTGTGATCGCCTGCGAACTCGAATTGCGCAGGTCGGCCGCCATGCTGGATGCGGAGATTCAACGCGCCAACATCCTTGAACTGGAGTTGCTGGCCGTGCGCGGCGAACTGCAGCAGGCGCGCCTGCGGCTGCTGGAGAGCCGGGCTCGCGAGCAACGGGCGCGGCACCGGGCTTGCCACGACAGCCTGACGGGCCTGCCAAACCGTTTCTCGTTCGAGGAGCGGTCCAGCCATACCCTGGCCCGGCAGCGCCTGCAGCCGAGGGCATTCGGCCTGATGTATCTCGACCTCGACGGATTCAAATCCGTCAATGACACCCACGGCCACGCAGTTGGCGACGAACTGCTCAAGATCATCGGTTCGAGACTCACGCATGCCGTGCGCGCGCAGGATTCCATCAGCCGCCAGGGAGGTGACGAGTTTCTGTGCCTGCTGCTGAATGTGCGCAGCGATCGACAGGTCTCCTTGATCGCCCGCAAGCTGATCGATGCCGTGTCCGCGCCCTGCCAGCTGGGTTCGATCACGCTCCGCGTGACGGCGAGCATCGGCATCGCCCTGTACCCCGCGGACGGCATCACGATCGAGGCGCTGCTCGACCGGGCGGACCGGGCGATGTTCTGGGCCAAGCAAAACCGGCTGGGCCATGCCTTGTTCAGATATGTACCGGCACGACCGGATTGCGACAGCGGATCCGGCCGGGATCGGACGGTATCGCCCGCGGTCAAGCCGCCTTGCGGTCGGCGACGGGCGGCCGCAGCGCCTCTTGTATGAGAAACCGGGAATCCGGTGATCGCTGCAGGGCTTGGTTCAGCGTGAGGAGAGGGCGATGGTGCGCAATTTCATGAATCTGTTTTCACGGACGAAAAAACATGACCTCCTCCCCTTCAAGCCACTGGCTTCGATCAATATCGCATCCGAACGTCGCAAGGCGCCCGCCTCGCTGCGCAAGGATCCGGACAGGCACGATCACCCGGCACATGCCGCTGACAAACGCACGAATCCGTCTTCCGACTGAGGGAGCGGTGGCGACCCTCCGGGGGTTCGCCAGCGAATCCGGTCAGGATCGTGCGATTTCGCGCCAGCGATCAGGTCGCCGTCGTCGCCGGCAGCAGTCGGCCGTATTCCTTCCTGACCACGTCATAGCATTCGCAGCAGCGCGCTTCGAGGGCGCGGCGGTCGAGCACCGTGATGTGACCGCGGGTGTACTTGATCAGTCCGGCCTGCTGCAGTCGCCCCGCCGCCTCGGTCACGCCTTCGCGGCGCACCCCGAGCATGTTGGCGATCAGCTCCTGCGTCATCACCAGCTCGTCGGACTGCAGGCGGTCCAGACTCAGCAGCAGCCAGCGGCACAGCTGCTGGTCCAGCGTATGGTGGCGATTGCAGACCGCGGTCTGCGCCATCTGCGTGATCAGCGCCTGGGTATAGCGCAGCAGCAGGTGCAGCACGGGCCCGCCCTGGTCGAACTCCGCCATCAACAGGCTGGCGTTGAGCCGCAGGCCCTGCCCGGCGCTCTGCACGACCGCGCGGCTGGGGGTCGATGCGCCGCCCATGAACAGCGAGATGCCGACAATGCCCTCGTTGCCAACGACCGCGATCTCGGCCGAGGAACCGTCTTCCATCACGTACAGCAGCGACACGATCGCCGTGGTCGGAAAATAGACGTGGGTCAGCGTGCCGCCGGATTCGTACAGCACCTTGCCGAGAGGCAGGTCCACCAGGTGCAGGGAAGGCATCCAGTGCGATCGCGAAGCTTCCGGCAAGACCGCGAGCAGCTGGTTTTGTTGCGCATCGGCGGGCGAAGCGGCCATGCGAGTCTCCAGGGCAACACCGCTTGCAGCATCGACATCGCGCCAGTCATCCGCAGTGCCGGTCAAAAGTGCGAGCCCGGTATGAAAATACTAGATCAGGCAGACCGGACAGCACAAACAGCATGGCCACGAATGGGGCACGCGGAGCGCCCGGGGCTGCGTCGCTCGATCCGATCGACCATGGCCGATGCCGCTGCCTGCGGCTGCGTCCGGAGGCAGGCCGGCCGCATGCATGCGCGCTTGCGCGCACGCAAGATCCTCCGCACGAACTCTTGCCAGTCGGCGTTCCTTCGCCATACGGTCGCTGCGCTGCAATGTGCGCTTGAGGACAGACCGCGGGCGCCGGGACCTCCATACTTGTTCGCATCCGGCTGTGATCGAGCGGCCTTCCTGCCAGCAGGGTCGCGTCCGGATCCGGCTGACAGTTTCTCCGGCACCGACGACCGGTCCTCTCGTCCATCCCGGAGCGCTTCATGTCGGCGCAGACGCATGCCATCGTGACCAATCAATTGCTCGACCTTCTGCCGGCCCGGGAGCGCGAGCGATTCCTCGTCGATTGCACACGGGTCGACCTGGTCCTGGGCAGCGTGCTCTGCGAGCCCGGTGATCGCATTCACCACGTCTATTTCCCGGTCGCCAGCTTCATCTCCATCCTCGCCACCGTGGACGGACACTCCACACTGGAGGTCGGCATGATCGGCAGCGAGGGCATGCATGGGCACACGCTGATCCTCGGCGGCAGCGTATCGCCGCTGCGCGCGCTGACCCAGGGCGCGGGCGAAACTTTGCGCATGAAAGCCGCGACCTTCCGCGAGCATCTGGAAGATCTGCCTGCGCTGCGTCCGCTGCTGCAGCGCTATCTGATCGTCCTGCTGAACCAGCTCGCGCAGACGTCCGCGTGCACGCGTTTCCATGTCGTCGAGAAGCGCCTCGCGCGCTGGCTGCTGATGAGCCAGGATCGCGCGCATGCGGACTCGTTCGCCGTGACCCAGGAGTTTCTGGCGTTCATGCTCGGCGTGCGCCGCGTCGGCGTCACCAAGGCCGCGGGCCTGCTGCAGCTGCGCAAGCTGATCCGCTACAAGCGCGGCAAGATCACGATCCTCAATCGCCAGCGTCTCGAGGCCTCCGCGTGCTCCTGCTATCAGTCCGATATCGACTCCTACCGGGATGAACTGCCGCACTGACCCGTTGGCGCACCGGTAACCAGCGCTCCACGCGGAACTCGATGCATGCAGCCTGATCGGCTCTCTGCCGGTCGTCCGGCATGCCGGTCAGGGGGCCGTCGTCGCCGGCAGCAGGCGGTCGTATTCCTTCTTGACCACGGCATAGCATTCGCAGCTGCGTGCTTCGACACCCCGGCGGTCGAGCACCGTGATGCGGCCGCGGGTGTAGTTGATCAGTCCGGCCTGCTGCAGTCGTCCCGCCGCCTCGGTCACGCCTTCGCGGCGCACCCCGAGCATGTTGGCGATCAGCTCCTGCGTCATCACCAGCTCGTCGGACTGCAGGCGGTCCAGACTCAGCAGCAGCCAGCGGCACAGCTGCTGGTCCAGCGTATGGTGGCGATTGCAGACCGCGGTCTGCGCCATCTGCGTGATCAGCGCCTGGGTATAGCGCAGCAGCAGATGCAGCACCGGGCCGGCCCGGTTGAACTCCATCATCATCATGGTCGCACTGAGCCGAAGGCCCTGGCCGGCGCTCTGCACGACCGCGCGGCTGGGGGTCGATTCGCCGCCCATGAACAGCGAGATGCCGACAATGCCCTCGTTGCCGACGACCGCGATCTCGGCCGAGGCACCGTCTTCCATCACGTACAGCAGCGACACGATCGCCGTGGTCGGAAAATAGACGTGGGTCAACGTGCCGCCGGACTCGTACAGCACCTTGCCGAGCGGCATGTCCACAAGCTCCAGATGCGGCAGCCAACGCGCACGTTCCGCGTCGGAAAGCGCAGCGATCAGATGGTTTTGATGCAAAGCGGCGGCTACCGGGGTCATGCACGTCATCGCCTGTCGGGGCTGATCGGGGCGGCGATCGGGAAATCCGATGAACGAATCGATTTTCGCCGGGAGCCGTTCCCGGCCCACGACTGCCGCACTGCACACTCCGGAACCCTCGCCGGGTAATCAGGCGCCGACGGTCGATGCCGCGAAGGTTCGCGTTCGGCCCAAGACTCGCGACACTAGGTGCTGGCGCAATCCTTGATCTGTACGCTAGCGTACAGATATCGCCCACGGATATCTCCACAGGCCTGCCCAGTCCAGGATGCGCATCCGGATCTTCCTGTGTACGCCAGCGCACAGACGAGCCGGCGGGCGGGCGCGCATGTTCGCTCCGGATGGTGCCGCCTTGAACAGGATCGCTTGGCCCGAGTGTTCATGACTCGTCCAAGGCGCGCCGACTTTCGACGGACCGCACGTGCAGCAGGCTTGCGCCACGACCTGCGGCACCGGCGCCTCGCGATGCGAAGCGCCCGCCCCGAACGCCCGCGCACGGATGCTCGGCCGGACTTTCCGCACCGCAGGAGCGCCGCGGGGAGCGCGCCGGACGCAGCGCATCGGAACAGGCCCGGGATGGGCTTGTTCCGACCATGGCCTGCAGAAGTCGATCAGTACACCGGCCGGATCGGGCCGTGGGGCGCTCGCCCGCGCCGTCTGGCGTCGCCACAAGCCTGGATGACGCAATGACCCTCGTTGGCAGGAAACCGCTCGACCCGGCTCTGCAGCAACGGATGCTGGGCGCTGTGACAACGCACGACTTTCTCGATCCGACGCTCGAGTGGCGCCGCCTGTTCGCCGAGTTGTGGGGGACGTTCCTGCTGGTCCTGGTGGCTGCCGGCGGCGGCGTGGTCGCCGCCTGGAGCGGCGGAGCCGTCACCCTCGGCATGCAGGTGGTAGCGCCCGGCGTGATGGTGATGGCGATCATCTATTTCATGGGTTCGGTAAGCGGCGCCCATCTGAACCCGGCTGTCACCCTGGCGTTTGCATTGCGCCGCAACTTTCCGTGGCAGCGGGTGCCGGGCTACGTGCTGGCCCAGGTGGCCGGCGGCATTGCGGCAGCGCTGTTCCTGCGCACCCTGTTCGGTACCGTCGGTGCGCTGGGTGCGACACGGCCCGGGCATGGCATCGACAGCAGCCAGGCACTGGCCATGGAAGTGGTCCTGAGCGCCGGACTGGTGAACACGATCCTTGGAACATCCTCGGGAGCGCGCAACATCGGCACCAACGGCGCGATCGCGGTCGGAGGCTACATTGCCCTGGCCGGGCTGTGGGCGGCACCGATCAGTGGCGCCTCGATGAACCCGGTGCGCTCCCTGGCCCCGGACCTGATCCGCGGCAACCTCAGTACCACCTGGATCTACATCGTCGGTCCGCTGCTGGGCGCACTGTTCGGAGTCGCCTTCGAATGGATCCTCAAGGGCAACGCAACCGCTGCCGGTACCCTTGCGGCCGAAGGCGCGCCCGATTCCGTCGATGCAGAGACCGGCCAGCGCGCATCTTGACCGGCGCTTCCGGGCGTGGCGCCCCGACGGCCGCTGCCTCGGTGCATGCCGGGCCCACGCCCTGAGCCGCCGCGCAGCGCACCCTGCGCGACCGGCTGCCCGTTACCCTCCTCACGCATCACTCAAGGATCGACCGCCGCCATGCCTGCCCACAGTCGCCATCTCATTGATGTCAGGATCAAGGCGCTGCGGCCGACGCAGATGACCGTCGGCATGGCCGAGGTCCGCCGCAAATCGGAACACTGGCGCGCGCTCGACGCGAAGGAGCGCGGTGCCTTTCTGGCGCGGCACTGGTTTCCTGCGGTGTGCGGTCCGAAAGGCCACTACTACATCATCGATCACCACCATCTCGGGCTGGCCCTGGTCCGCGACCATGTGCAGGACACGCAGCTCGTCCTTATGCAGGATTTCTCGGCCCTCGACCCGGACGAATTCTGGGTCGTGATGGACCATCACCAGTGGGTGCACCCCTACGATCAGTCCGGTCATCGCCGTGATTTCACCGCTCTGCCGAAAAAGCTCGATGCGCTGGCCGATGACCCCTACCGCAGCCTGGCTGGCGCCGCCAAGGGCCTGGGTGCGTTCCCCGAGGAGCAGGAGCCGTTTGCCGAGTTTCTCTGGGCCGATTTCTATCGCCGGCGCATTTCCAGGCACCTGCTCAGGAAGGACCCCGAAGGCGCCCTGCGGCGCGCGATCGAGCTCGCGCACGACAAGAAATCGGCGCATCTTCCGGGCTGGAGCGGCAACAGCGGCAGCGGCGACGCCGAGTACGACTGGGCTTTCGTCACGAAGTGACCGGAATCCGGTCCGGATCCCGGGCAACGCGAGTGGCCGGCTCTCGCCCCGATCCCGGAGCAGGGCACAATCGCCGCGTGTACGCGCTCAATGCTTGCGTCTGTTGCGGACAGGCTCCTTCGCCGGTTCGCCTTTCTTGCCGAGTTCCTTGAGCAGCGAACTCAGGTCTTCGGCGTGCTCCTCTTCCGAGGCCAGGATCGCTTCCATCATCCGGCGTGTGGTCGGGTCGTCATTGCCGAGGTACTGGACGATCTTGCGGTACGTGTCGATCGCGATGCGCTCGGCGACCAGGTTCTCCTCGAGCATCTCGACCAGGCCCTGGCCTTCCACGTATTCGGTGTGGCTGCGCGCTTGCAGGCCATAGGGAGAAAAATCCGGCGCGCCTCCGAGCTGCACGATACGCGTCGCGATCTGATCGGCGTGCGATTGCTCCTCGTTGGCATGCTCGAGAAACTCCGCCGCGACGCTGCGGGCATGGATGCCGGACGCCATGTAGTAGTGCCGGCGATAGCGCAAGACGCAAACGATCTCGGACGCCAGCGATTCATTGAGCGCCTTGATCACCGCGACCCGATCGGCGCTGTAACCGGCCGTCACCGCTCCGTGCTCGATATCTGCGCGCGCCTGCTTGCGGATGGACGCGGCATCGATGACACAATGCTTTCTGGCCATTGGAGAACCTCTTCGTATCGCATCTTCCAAAACATCGGGATTCACAGCGCGCGAACGCATTTTCCATTGCGGCGGCCGGGCCCGCATGTTCCGAGCGTCACAGCGCGACACCTCGGCGTCTGCCAGCAGGCGGATCTCGGCACCCGGACTACAGCTGCCCGGGTCGTCGTGCAGCGAACCCCATGCACCGCGCATTGCTGGCCAGCACGCCCCGACAAGAGCGGAACCATTGGCTGATCGGGTCCGATCACCCGCGGCGCGACGGCTCAGTTGGTCTGCTGGTTCGCAAGATCCCAATTCGCCTTGGCTGCACTGGCCGCCTGGTCATGCGCCGCGTTGGCGTTCTGCTTGCATGCACCCTGCGCGTCGGCAGGCTGCATGCCGCACTGCTGCAGAGCAACCTTCAGATCACCATCAATCCGGGCCATCGCGACGTCATAGTCCGCCCTGGCCTGCTCCTTGGACTGCTTCACGGCGGCCTTGTTGACCTCGCTGTTGCCGGATGCCTGGGCATCCGCCACCTTCGTGCTGGCGTCCTGTTGCGCGTTGGCCAGATTGCGATTGGCCGCATCGACCGCCGGCTGCGCTTCCTGGCCAGCCTTCGCCACATTGGCCGCACGATCGCGCGCTGCCTGATTCACGTCGCTTTGGGTCGTTCTGCCGCATGCTGCCAATGCTGCCGCCAGGCCGATGACGGCCAGCCGTGATGTCCAATTCATGAGATGGCTTCCTTTCAGATATGAAAACGCCTGACGACTACGCGCCGGAACGATCAGCCGCATCCATGCCGAAACCCGGATGTTCGTCGTGCCAGCCTGGCCGTGACCGTGCCACCCGCGAACCCGCCCGGGTGGTCGCGCACAATGCCTGCATCACCGTACACGTCAATCGGTCGCGAGGATGTACGCCATCGCACACACGCCGGAGCCGGATTCCGGTCGCCGAGGCTTTCTGGATGAGACATGGCCCGTGCCACGCACGGCATGGAGATGTCATCCGGCAAGACCACACGGCAATCGCCCGCCTGCTTGCCGCCGTCGTGCATCAGGCGTGCAAACGCTTGCAGCCGTGCGGCATCCGCATCGCGCAAGCGCGCAGGACGGTGGAGCCGCCGGGAACGCACATCGCGTCATGCGATATGCGACGACGATTCGATGGCTCCGATCAGCGGCGCACCCGAAACGATGGCATCAGTCGTCCTGCCGCGACCCGTTCGATCTCGCGACTCATCGCGAGCCGTGGCCACGCCTGCCGCGATCGACACCCGAACTCGCGCGCGGCATCGATCCCACGACATCAACGCCCGCGCCCGCAGAACGCCAGGTGCACACTCGCTCTACCTCGTAGCCGGCCCAGCGCGAACGGAACGTCCGCCGGACGTAGATGCCGCCCATGGCCACGGCACGGCCATCGAGAACGAACTCGACCGGCTGGCCTTCCTCCGGCAGCGCCGTTGCACTGGTGACCCATGGAGTATCCATGCTCTCTTCCCTTGTTGCGGTACGCGCGATGGCAAGACCCCGAAAGCGCTCATCGATCCTGTGCGTCGGCGCATGTTGCACCGCGGTGACGGCTATCTCTGTTCGGAATCGCACACAAGACCAGCAGCCAACAGCAACCCTGGCGTGCATTCCGTCTGCATGTCGATGGAGTCGTCGCACCCTCTGCAAGGTCGCCTGCTTCGACATTTGACTCGACCGCGACCAGGGCATCCGTCGAGCCGGCTTGACAACGATCCAAGTGTATTGTTGTATTGATACACATGGATGCCACACTGCTCACCATCGCCCCCGGCGCTCCCGAGCCGATCTACCGCCAGATCGTCGAGCAGCTGCGCCGCATGATCACCAGCGGGCAGCTGGCGCCGGGCGAGTCGCTGCCGTCGGTGCGCGACGTGGCGGGGCGGCACGCGATCAATCCGATGACGGTCTCGCGCGCCTACAGCCTGCTGGAAAGCGAGGGCCTGCTGGAACGCCTGCGCGGCACCGGCATGGTGGTCGCCGCGACGCGACGCGCGCGCCCGGCGGGCGAACGCATGAGCCTGCTCGAACCCCGTTTGCACGACCTCGCGCGCGCCGCGCGTGAGCTGGAGCTGCCGGCCGGCCGCGTGCTGCGCCGCCTGGGTGAACTGCTGGAGGATGGGGAATGAACGCGATGCCGAACTGGAATCAGGATCACGCCGCACCGCTGCGCGGCGACAGGCTCAGCAAGAGCTACGACGGCAAGACCGTGTTGCGCGATGTCGATTTCGTCCTGCCCGAGGGCACCGTGCTCGGACTGATCGGCCGCAACGGCGCCGGCAAGTCGACGCTGATCCGCATCCTGATGGGACTGATCGAGGCGGACTCCGGGGCCGCGACCGTGCTCGGCGAGCCTGCCCTGGCCATGAGCGACGCGACCAAGGAAGTGCTGGGCTACGTGCCGCAGCAGCCCGATGCGCTGGGCTGGTTGCGCGTGGACGAAATGTTCGCGCTGGTGCGGCCGTTCTATCCGCGCTGGGACCAGGACTTCAGGAGACCACGCATCCCGAACTGCGGCGGCGAACAGACCCTTCGCATCGTCCAGCATCCAGAGTGGAGCGGTTTCCCCCGCGCGCCTCGAGTGCCGCCCGAAGATGAAGCAGAAGACGCGCCCATTCCGTCCAGTGGCCGGGGGTCCCACCGAACGCGCGAAAACGATGCGCAGGGTATCGCGGTTGTAATCGGGAAGCGGCTTCCAGTTCTCGTCGAAATGTTCGTTGACGCGATACGAGTTATTGCGAGCGAAAGTGTGAATGATCACCTCTGCGATGCGGACGGCGCGGTCGAGCCCGATGCGGTCGCCGGTCACGTCTGCCGCCGCTAATAGGCCTCCACCGCGTGCATATTGACGTTGCCACCCCGGTAGGCCTCTGTCTCCGTGAACGCTTCGTCCCACGACTCTCGACACTCTGCTCCGATTCACTCCAGAAGTATTTTTCGGAGATGCGCAGCGCTTCCGTCCAGCAGTTCGCCGGCGCCCGGGTCGACCCGCCGCGGTCGCGCTTGCTGCCCCGAGGACGACAGAAATGTGCGTAGCCGGCCTTCGTCGCATCGACGACCCCGCCGCCGTCAATCGCGGCATACCAGCCCCCGTCGACCTTGTCTCGAAAGCCACCCGCCAGGGCGGCGAGACCATGGTCAACCAGCGTGGTCCGAACCAGGACGCCCCATCAGCGAAGCCAAGGCATAGACATGAGTCATTCGGCTGGTGAACCCCAGTTGCGTGGGGACTTCTTCTCTGACGTGCCCCGTGTTATCAAGCCAGCCGAATCCGGTTCGGATGGCGGCAGCCCGCCCAAAATCGAACGTACGGTCGGTGCTCAAGCTTCCAGCGCAACAAGCATGAGACGGGGCGTTCAACCAGTTCCAGCGTCTTACCCTATCGACGTCGATCAAGATATTTGTTGAAATTCTAAACATTCTGATGTCTGAAACTCAACACATCTGGTCTGCCAAAATGGCGCGGTCGGATTTCTTCACGCTTGTCCGCACCAAATCGGGGGCCGATCTGGAGGAACATCGGGCCGTGTCCGCCGACGATTGTCCGTGGCGCCGAGCGGGTATTCGGCCCGCATCCCTGCCGCCTCACCCGGCTCGTCGTCATCCCCTTCGCCACCGGGCACGCCGCCAGGGTCAGGTCGCGATGACGCACCGAC
>CAWCCR010000015.1:0-874861 GCA_963794205.1 uncultured Pseudomonadota bacterium | reverse complement strand
ACCAGGCCCGCAGGTACTGCCGCGGCGTCGCGATCTCCGCGCCCAGCGTCCTGGCCGCGCGCCGCGGGAAATACGGATCGCGCAGCAACTCGCGCGCCATGATCACCACGTCGGCCTGGCCGCTGGCGAGGATGGTCTCGGCCTGCGCCGGCTCGCTGATCATGCCGACCGCGCCGACAACGGCTCCGGTCTCGCGCCGGATGGTCGCGGCGAACGGCACCTGATAGCCGGGTCCGACACTGATTTTCTGCGCCGCGTCCAGTCCGCCCGAGGAAACGTCGATCAGGTCCACGCCGATGCGGCCGAGCTCGCGCACCAGCGCGATGCTCTGCGCCAGATCCCAGCCCCCCTCGGCCCAGTCGGTCGCTGAAAGACGCAGCCACAGCGGCAACTCGGCCGGCCACGCCGCGCGCACGGCTGCGGTCACCTCCAGGGTCAGGCGCATGCGGTTCGCAAGGCTGCCGCCGTAGCCGTCGTCGCGGCGATTGCTCAGCGGCGAGAGGAACTGGTGCAGCAGATAGCCGTGCGCGGCATGCAGTTCGATCAGGCGGAAACCCGCTGCATGCGCCCGTCGCGCGGCCGCGACGAAGGCATCGGTGACCGCGCGGATACCGGCCGCGTCCAGCGCCTCGGGTTGCGGATAATCGCCGGCATAGGCCAGCGCGCTCGGCGCGACCGGCATCCAGCCGCCGGCGTCCGGCGCGACCGCCTTGCCGCCGTCCCACGGCGCCGCCGTGCTGCCTTTGCGACCGGCGTGCGCCAGCTGGATCCCGGGGATCGATCCCTGCCCGGCGATGAAGCGCGCGATCGGCGTCCAGGCGTCACGCTGGACGTCGTTCCAGATACCGGTGTCGGCCGGCGAGATGCGCCCGCGCGGCTCGACCGCGGTGGCCTCGGCGATCACCACGGCGGCGCCGCCGACCGCGCGCGAACCCAGATGCACCAGATGCCAGTCGTCCGGCACGCCGTCGGTGGCGCTGTACTGGCACATCGGCGACACCACGATGCGGTTGCGCAGGGTCAGGCTGCGCTGGATCAGCGGCGAGAACAAATGCACGGGCGACTCCACGGGCAGGACGATCGCGGCAGGTTGGGGGCGCTTGCGCACCGATGCAAGCGAGCAAGCGCCAGCGGATTGCCGCACCGCCTTGCGGTGCATCGTCAGTCGGACCCGATGCGGCCCAGCCAGGACACGATGCGCGCAGCGACGGGGCCCGGCGTGGCCAGCCAGCCGAAATGGCCGATGCGGGTCGCGGCGAACTCGGCCGGCGCCAGCACCTGCGACTCGCGCACGGTGTGCGGCATGCAGGCGAGCAGGCCGGCCAGCGAGGCCGCGGGCACCATGCGATCGTCCGCCAGCCGCAGCCCCAGCACCGGCAGCCGCAGGGCGGCGAGCGCCGCCTGCAGATCGTCGTCGAGTCCGCGCGCCGCGTAGCGTCCGCGCGCTCCGCTCGCCGCCCAGTCGGCGATCACGCCGCGCGCCTCGTTGCCGGCGAAACGCAGGCGGCGGCCGGGATAATGGCCGTACAGCCGTGCCAGCAGCGGCGCGCCGAAATACAGGCCGCGCAGCGGCAGTCGCCAGACGGGCGGAAAGGTGCGCCAGTCGGGCACGCCGCTGGCCACGGCGACCAGGCCCATTGCCGTGGCCGGCGCCCGCGCCGTCGCCAGCGCCGCCAGTTGCGCGCCGAGACTGTGGCCGCCCAGCATCCACGCCAGCCCCGGACAGGCAGCCGCGGCCGCCGCCCGGCTGGCCGGGATGTCGAGCGTGAGCAGCTCGCGGTAGCCCCAGTCGCAGCGACGTCCGGCGCGGCGATCGCTGCTGCCAAGACCGCGCCATTCGTGCAGCGCCACGGCAACGCCCTGCCGCGCCAGTTCGGCGGCCAGTGGCAGATAGTGTCGTGCGGCGACACCCAGCGCCGGCAGCCACAGCAGCCCCGCTCGCGGCCGCGCCGGGGCGACCACGATCAGCTCGCAGCCGGCACCGTCGGCAACGCGCAACGGCAGCGTGCGCGACGTGATCTCGGTCGCAGTCGCCGGCAGGTCATGCGCGGATGGAGTGATCGCGTTCACGCCTGGCACCTGTGTGACATTCGGCAACGATGACTGGCATGGTCGCTGCTACGCAAGCCTGGTACGGCGATCTTGCGCCGCCTGCCGGAAAACCGGATGCTGATTCGACGTCACCGCATACTCCGTGGTCTGCTGCTGAGCCTGTCGTGCCTGCTGGCCGCCGGCGCCCCGATGAGGGCGACGGCCGGCGACTGCGGGAGGTTGCGAGCGGCCTGGATGAGCCCCGCGCCGGGCCAGAGCGCCGCGGCCATCCGCCTCGGCACGGTCACCGGCACCCTGCACGACTTCGACCCGCGGCGTCTGTGGTTGCCGCCGCGCAACCCCGACGGCGTCTGGGTGCGACTGCTGCCCGCCTGCGGATACTGGCCGCCGGCACCGCTGGTGCTGGTGATCCGCACGCCGGGGCTGGGCGCGATCAGCCTGCTGCCGGCGCGGGGACCCGTGGTGCGCGACGCGCTCGAAGACGGCGATCGCGGTCACTGGCACGCGGCCGGCATGGTCGCCTTTCCGTTGCAGGCCCTGCCCACCGATGCCTCGCCGCTGTGGCTGCATTTCGAACCGGCACGCGCGCTGGGCAGCCCGGTGACGCTGCACCTGCTCGACGCGCCAGCATTCCAGCGCACCCAGTTGCACTGGGTCGCCTATGTCAGCGCGGCATTGGCGATCCTCGTCGGCATGGCGCTGACCGCGCTGTGCTTCGCAGTACTGCTGCGCGACGGAACCTATCTGCTGTACGCCGGCTACGTCGGCAGTTACGCGCTGCTGCAGGCGCTCGCCAGCGGCTTCCTGTTCCAGCCGCTGGGACTGGGCTGGGCGGTGCCGGACCCGGTGGCGCTCGGCCGCGTCGCCGGCGCGCTGTCGGGCGTGTTCAGCATCCTGTTCGCCTGGCGGCTGATCGATCTGCCGCGGCGCCTGCCAAGGCTGGCCCCCCTGGCGCTGCTCGCTGCCGGCCTGTTCCTGCTGATCGCGACCTGCGCCGCGATTCCGCTGCACGCGGTGCAGGCGCTTGCCGGCCAGCTGCAGAATCCGGTGGTCCTGTTCGCCGGGCCGACGCTGCTGATCCTGTGCCTGCTGGCGCTGCTGCGCGGCAGCCGCTATGCCGGATTCTTTCTCGCCGGCTGGCTGCCGCTGGTGCTGCTGACGGTGATCGCCAGCGCGCAGCAGTTCGGCGTGCTGCGCGACTGGACCTGGCTCGACCCGGCAACCCTCGGCGCCGCCGCGTTCGAGGCGCTGGTGCTGTCGGCGGCGCTGGCCGACAAGACGCTTGCCGCACGCCACGATCACAGGCAGCTGCGGCTGCTGGCCGAGACCGACGCGCTGACCGCCGTGTTCAACCGTCGCAGCCTGCTCGATCGTCTGCAGGCCCTGATGGCGCAAGCCGATGCCGGCCGCGAGCCGCTGGCGCTGCTGTTTCTCGACATCGACTATTTCAAGGCGCTCAACGACCGCCATGGCCACCGCATCGGCGACGATGCCCTGACCGCGATCGCGCACACGCTGCGGCAGATCCTGCGCGACGATGACATCGTTGGCCGCTATGGTGGCGAGGAGTTCCTGATCGTGCTGCCTGGCCGTGATGGCGCGCAGGCGCAGGTGATCGCCGAACG
Organism: uncultured Pseudomonadota bacterium; assembly: GCA_963794205.1. GTDB lineage: Bacteria > Pseudomonadota > Gammaproteobacteria > Xanthomonadales > Rhodanobacteraceae > Metallibacterium. Next base: position 871,184 of record CAWCCR010000015.1, on the reverse strand, counting down.
CCTGCGGCTGGCGATCGCGGCGCGCGGCATCGGCGGCGCGGGCGCCCGCAGCCTGACCGTCAGCATCGGCGTCGCCACCCGGCGCGACGGCGACAGCGCCGACACGCTGATCGAGCGCGCCGACCAGGCCATGTACGCCGCCAAGGCCGGAGGCCGCAATCGCATCGCGACCGGGGATACCGAAGTCGGACGGGATCCCTGACATGCGAAGGCCGGCTTGCGCCGGCCTCCGGGTCGCCGCGAACGGCGCTTGCAGCCGATCAGGCCGGCATCACTTCGTCGGCCTGCAACCCCTTCTGACCCTGCACCAGCTTGAAGCTGACCTTCTGGCCTTCCTGCAGCGACTTGAACCCGGTGCCCTGGATGGCGCGGAAGTGCACGAACACATCCGGGCCGTCGTCGCGGCTGATGAAACCGAACCCTTTGGCATCGTTGAACCACTTCACGGTGCCGACCTGGCGATCCGACATAGCTGCTCTCTCCACTTGTACGTTTGCGGCAAGGCACCCCGGGCGGGATGCCGGCTTACTGGTTGCATGGAACAGCAGCGGAACGATGGAGCGGATCGTGGATCGGCGCCGCATCGGACCCCACGCGAGGACCGTGCAAACACAGTATTTCGAGCATACATGCTCACCCGCGGTGCGGCGCAAGCATCGACGGTCACGCTCCCGTCACCCTGCCCGGAGATGCTGCCGCCGCGATCGCTCCCGCGGATCGCGCATGGGCACTTCAGCCCCGGTCATCCCCTCGGCCGGGGCTCCTTTTTGATACCCCGGGCACCGGGGCCGGGCATGCCGCCCGCGATGGCAGGATGCGCGAGAGCGACCGTCGGGCCCTGGATGCCCCAGTGCCGCGAGTGCCATGCACTCCCTGCGGTCGCAGGTCGCGCCAGAGCGACCGCCGCGTGAACGGCTTCACGCAGCGCATGCGCGCAACCGCGCCCGTATGCCTACACTGGGCGAACCGTGACCGCCGGTCACTCATCGGGGATCCACCATGAAATCCAGCCTCGTACTTGCTGCCGTCCTCGGCCTCGCTGCAGCCGCATCCGCGCTTCCCGCTGCCGCCAGCGGCGACGTGATGGTCAACCGCAACGGCTCGATCTGGGTGCGCTGCTACGACTGCGGCGTGGTGCGCAGCGTCGAAACCATCCAGACGCAGTCGGCCGACCACAAGGTCGCCGGCACCATCCTCGGCGGCGTCGTCGGCGGCCTGCTCGGCAACCAGGTGGGCGGTGGTCGCGGCAAGACCCTGGCCACGGTTGCCGGCGCGGTCGGCGGCGGCTATGCCGGCAATCGCCTGGGCCAGTCGCACGACAACGTCACCTACGTCATCAATGTGCGCATGGCCGACGGCAATCTGACCCGCGTGCAGGTCAAAGATGCCGCCAACATCCGCCAGGGCGACGTGGTGCGAGTGGACGGCAACGGCAACGTCGCCGTGGTCGGCCAGCAGTAAACCCGGCCTGTGCCGCGGTCAGTCCTCGCGACGGCCGCGGTCCAGCCAGATGCCCAGCCCCTGGGCGTTGAGCTCGATGTCCATGGCCAGCAGCTCGCGCACCTGCGCCTCGGGCAGGCCGCAGCCATGCGCCGAGGCGCGTGCGACGTAGAGATCGGCCAGACCGGTTTTCATGCGCTCGTGCCGATCCGCCAGCCCGTCGACGGCGCGGCTGATCGCCGTCATCGCCGCGATCTGTTCGATCAGTCCGGCGCCCAGCCGCGCCACGTCGCCGATCCGGCTGTAATGGGTCAGGACCATCGCCCGCGGCGCGAACGCCAGCATGCGTTCGATCGAGGCGCGCAGCGCATCCGGCTCGAACTGCACCGGACTGGTGGTCGGCAGGATGAAGGGCCCGTTCGGGCCGTCAAACTCGCGATAGGACAACCCGAAGGTGTCGCCGGGAAAGAACGCGCGGCTGGCCTCGTCCCAGATGCTGATGTGGTGCCGCGCATGGCCCGGCGTGTCCAGCGCGCGCAGCGGCCGGCCGGCCAGCTCGATGACGTCGCCGTCGCGGGCCTCGACGATGCGGTCCGGCGCGATCGGCACCAGGGTTCCATAGGTACGCTCGACCACCTCGGCGCCGTACACCGCCGCGGCGCCGGCCATCAGTTGCGCCGGATCCACCATGTGCCGCACGCCGCGCGGGTGCAGCCATACCCGTGCATTGGGCAGATGCCGCAACAGCTCGCCGGCGCCGCCGGCGTGGTCGAGGTGCACGTGGGTCAGGATGATCCAGTCCACCGCCTCGCGCGCCACGCCCTGGCGCTGCAGTTCGGCCAGCAGGGTCGGCAGCGAATGGTTGGTGCCGACGTCGACGAAGGCGGCGCGGCCACGCTCCACGATCAGATGACTGGCGTCGAACAGCGGGCGGAAGAAACCGGTGTCGATCGCGGTGATGCCGTGCTCCATGTCGATCTCGCCGTGCTGCGTCAAACGGCGATGATCGCAAAGCCGGCGTCCGGCGACCATGCTCGCGATGGCGCCGCCGCGGGCGCAGAATCCGTGCCTCGCCCGAAGGAGATCCGTCATGCCCACCGATGCCTGCCACCCGCACGCCCCGCACGAGAAGCTGCGCGTGCCCGACTGGTACGTTTCAAGCCTGATGCTGGACCGCGCGCTGGACGCGATCCTGCACCGGGTGAAGAAGCTCGACCACGCGCATGACGTGCCCTACCTGGCCGGCTACAGCAACGACGGCAAGACCATCTACATCGATCGCCATCTGCCGCGCACGTTCCGCTACCGCGGCAAGGACATCGAGGTCGACCGCTATCTGATTCTGCACGAGGAGGTCGAGAAGACCCTGATCGACCAGCTCGGCCTGCACTACCTGCACGCGCACCAGATCGCCACGCGCGCCGAGGAAGCCGCGGTGCGCGCCGATCGCATCTCCTGGCGCGCCTACGACCGCTTCATGCAGAAGTACGTCAAATCGGTCGGCGACGAGCGCCTGACCCGGGTGCCGACCGATCTCGACCTGACGCCCTACCGCGACTACCACGACTACGACCTGATGCAGCGCATGCTCAAGGGCATCGATGCCGGCAAGGGACCTCGCGGCCTCAAGCGCGAGCGCATCGAGGGTGAGCTGGCGGCCTACGGCAAGGCCTTCCGCGAGCAGAAGCGCGAGGCCGATCGCCAGGCCCGCAAGGCAGCGCCGACGACCGCGCGCAAGCCCCGCCGCGGCAGCTGATCCCGGCTTCGTCCCCGCCCGGCGTGCGTCATGGCGGCCATCAGCCGTGGGCGCGGCATTTGCGTTGTGTGCAATTGAATGGCAGGCCGGACGCCCCCAGATCGGACAGTCTTGCTCTTCCCGCTGCCGGAGTCTTCCGTGAGTGCCTTGCCTGCCGTTGCTGCCGCCGTACCCCAGTCCGTCGCCACGCTGTTCCAGCCGACCCGCGTCGGCGCCATCCCCGTCGCCAACCGCATCGTGATGGCGCCGTTGACGCGCAACCGCGCGGCCGCAGGCAACGTGCCCTCGCCGCTGGCCGCCACCTACTACGCACAGCGCGCCGGCGCCGGCCTGCTGATCACCGAGGCCACGCAGATCTGCCCCGAAGGCCAGGGCTACATCGCCACGCCCGGCATCCACACGCCTGCGCAGATCGCCGGCTGGAAGGTGGTCACCCAGGCCGTGCACGCCGCCGGCGGGCGGATCGTGCTGCAGCTCTGGCATGTCGGCCGCATCTCGCACACCAGCCTGCAGCCGGGCGGTGTCGCACCGGTGGCGCCGTCGGCGGTCGCCGCCAGGGCCAAGACCTTCACCGCCGCAGGCCTGGTCGACGTCTCGATGCCGCGCGCCCTGCGCCTGGACGAGATCCCCGCGCTGATCGAGAGCTACCGCATTGCCGCGTTGAACGCGATCGCGGCCGGCTTCGACGGCGTCGAGGTGCACGCGGCCAACGGGTATCTGATCGACCAGTTCCTGCGCGACGGCAGCAATCATCGCGACGACGCCTACGGCGGTTCGATCGAGAACCGTACCCGCCTGCTGGCCGAGGTCACCGCTGCGGTCGTGACGGCAGTCGGTGCCGATCGCGTTGGCGTGCGGCTTTCGCCGGTGTCGCCCTTCAACGATGCCGCCGACAGCCAGCCGCAGGCGCTGTTCGGACGCGCGGTCGAGCGCCTCGATGCGCTGGGCATCGCCTACGTGCACGTGATCGAGGGCGAAACCGGCGGGCGGCGCGACCTGCCGTTCGATTTCGCTGCGCTGCGCCGCAACTTCCGCGGCAGCTGGATCGTCAACAACGGCTACGACCGCCGCAGCGCGGCGGCCGCGATCGCCGCGGGCGATGCCGATCTCGTCGCCTTCGGACGCCTGTTCATCGCCAACCCGGACCTGGTGCGCCGGCTGCGCGATGACGCACCGCTCAACGTGCTCGACACCAGCACGTTGTACGGTGGCGATGCGCACGGCTACACCGACTATCCATCGCTCGACTGACGAATCGGGTCCGGCAGGCGTCGCTTGCCGGACGGTCATCGCGGCGCGAGGATGCCCGCATGAGCCGCGATCCCCTGCGCCTCGACGCCCAGCTGTGCTTCGCCCTGTATGCGGCCAGCAACCGCTTGACCCGGCTGTACCGGCCCGAACTGGCGCCGCTCGGCCTGACCTATCCGCAATACCTGGTGCTGCTGGTGCTGTGGGAGCGGTCGCCGCTGTGCGTGTCCGATCTCGGTCTGCGGCTGGGCCTCGACTCCGGCACCCTGACGCCGCTGCTCAAGCGCATGCAGACGCATGACCTGGTCGAACGCCGCCGCTGCGGCGAGGACGAGCGCAAGGTGCTGATCGCGCTGACCGCCCGCGGCGAGTCCCTGCGCGAACCGGCGCGCGCCATTCCTGCTGCGATCGTCAAACACCTCGGCCTGCCGCTGAGCGAGATCGAACGCCTGCGCGACGGGGTTCAGCAGCTGACGCGCCGCCCAGGCGCCTGACGGGATCGGTGCGGCTAGAGCCAGGAACGCTCGATCCACGCCGCCAGCGACTCCAGCGGCAACTGCTCGCCCCACTGGCGCAGCCAAGGCAGCTGCATGACGTCGTCCATCGGCACATCGCGGCCGGGCGGAAAATACGGCGCGCAACGGACGTACTGATCGTCGCCCAGCAGCATCCGGCACTGGTAGTCGGCGATGCCCATGACGCCGTCCATCATCAGGTCGATCAGCTTCGGTGCCCACTGTGCATAACCCCAGTCGAGGGTCGCGCCGGGGAGGAAGGTGCGCGGCGTGCCGGTACCGAACGCCAGCAGGCGGATGTCGGACCACGGCACCGGTCCGCCGCTGCGGGTGTCCTGCGTCTGCGCCAGCGCGCACATCGACGGGTTGTTGGCGAACACGCCGCCGTCGATGTGGCCGTCGAAACTGGGAAAATAAGTGGGTGCGGCGGTCGTCATCATCGCCGCCTGCCAGGCCGGTACCGCGCCGTCGGAGTCGCCGCCCGGCAGGTTGTGGAAGATCTTCGGCTTCCACTGCCTCTGCTGCGGGTCCGGCGACCCGTTGTCGAGGTCGAACGCGGTGACCATCACCGCGCCGCCGAGGTCGGCCAGCCGGGTCTGCCCGCCGAGCACGTCGCGGAACACCGCCGCCCGTGGTTCGCCGCCGTACTGGGCGCCGGCCAGCTTGCCAAGGCTGCGCAGTCGTCGCAGCAGGCCGCCGCTGAAGATCTCGGCGCCGCGCTCGAGATACAGGTCGCGCAGCGCGGCGGCGCTCAGTCCCTGGCGCAGGCCCAACGCGATCAGGCCGCCGGTCGAGGTGCCGGCCATCAGGGCGACATCGTCGAGCAGGGTCGGAAAGCGTCGCTGCAGCCGTTCCAGCAGCACCGCGGTCACCACCCCGCGCAGACCGCCACCATCGAAGCTGAGGATCCGGTATCGGGGCATGGCGGCCTCCGCCATCGCAGTGCCTGGGCCGATCGTATTCCGATCCCCCGGCGCCAGCCCGTGCCGTTCAGGCCTGGGCTTCCAGTGCCTCCCAGCGGCGATAGGCAAGATCCAGCGCCGTCTGCGCCGCGGCGATCTCGGCCTGCACGGCGAGCGCGGCCGCCGGCTCGCGGCGATAGAGCGCCGGATCGTTGAGCGTCTCCGCCAGTTCGGTCAGGCGCGCCTCCAGCGCCTCGATGCGCGCCGGCAGCAGCTCAAGCTCGCGCGCGTCCTTGTAACCGAGCTTGCGCCGCACGGGCGGGGACGGCGCCGCGACGGCGGCGGGTCTGTCAACGCGTGCCGACGCTGCCGCGACCGGCGGTGCGGCGCGCTGGCGCAGCCAGTCGCTGTAGCCGCCGACGTACTCGCCGACGCGGCCATCGCCCTCCAGCACCAGGGTCGCGCTGACCACGCTGTCGAGAAAGGCGCGATCGTGCGACACCAGCAGCAGGGTGCCGGCATAGTCGGCAAGGCGCTCCTCGAGCAGCTCCAGCGTCTCCATGTCGAGATCGTTGGTCGGTTCGTCCATCACCAGCAGGTTGGACGGCCGCGCGAACAGCCGCGCCAGCAGCAGGCGGTTGCGCTCGCCGCCGGACAGCCGCGTGATCGGCGCTCGCGCGCGCTCCGGCGTGAACAGGAAATCCTGCAGGTAGCCGAGCACGTGCTGGCGCTGGCCGTCGCGCTCGATGAAGCTCGCACCACCGGCGACGTTGTCAAGCGCGCTCAGCGACTCGTCGAGCTGGTTGCGATGCTGGTCGAAATAGGCGATCTCGAGGCGGGTGCCGTGAATCACCTCACCCGCGTCCGGCGCCAGCTCGCCCAGCAGCAGCCTGAGCAGGGTGGTCTTGCCGGCACCGTTGGGCCCGATGATGCCGACACGATCGCCGCGGAATACGGTCGTGTCGAGATCGCACACCAGCCTGCGCCCGCCGATCGCGTAATCGAGACCGCGCGTCTCGATCACCTTGCGCCCCGATGCCGGCGCCGCGACCGGCGCCATGCGCACGCCGCCAGCGCGCTCGCGCCGCGCCGCGCGTTCGCGGCGCAGCGCTTCGAGCGCGCGCACGCGGCCCTCGTTGCGGGTGCGCCGCGCCTTGATGCCCTGGCGGATCCAGACTTCCTCCTGCGCCAGCTTCTTGTCGAACAGCGCCTCGGCCTGCGCCTCGGCATGCCAGCGCTCCTCGCGCCGGCGCAGGAAATTGGCGTAGTCCCCGGGCCAGCTGGTCAGCCGTCCACGGTCGATTTCGAGGATGCGGGTGGCCAGCGCACGCAGGAACCCGCGGTCGTGGGTGACGAACACGATGCAGGTGTCGAGGGCCCGCAGGAAATCCTCGAGCCAGGCGATGGCCTCGATGTCGAGGTGGTTGGTCGGCTCGTCCAGCAGCAGCACATCGGGGCGATCGACCAGGGCACGCGCCAGCAGCACGCGCCGCTTCATGCCTCCCGACAGCACGGCGAACGCGGTCTCGGCCGGCAGCTCCAGTCGCGTCAGCACCTGCTCGACGCGGCGCTCCAGATCCCAGCCCTGCGCGACCTCGATGCGCGCCTGCACGCGCGCCAACGCCGCCGCATGCGACGGCACGGCTGCATCACCGTGACTGAGCCGATGGAACTCGGCCAGCAATGCGCCGGCCTCGCCCATCCCGGCCGCCACCACGTCGAACACACTGCCGACGGTGTCGTGCGGCACTTCCTGCGCGAGGCGGGCGATGCGCACCCCCGACTGCACGCGACGCTCGCCCTCGTCCGCCTGGATTTCACCGGCGAGCAGGCGCAGCAGGGTCGATTTGCCGGCACCGTTGCGGCCGACCACGCAGATCCGCTCGCCGGTCTCGAGCGCCAGATGGACGTCCTCGAGCAGCGCAGGGCCGCCCACGCCGAATGCAACTTTACTCAATTGAATCAGCGACATGAATTGATCATCTGACAACAAATCGAGCCGCCGTGCCCGCTCGCATCAGCCCCGGCAGCAGGCGACTGCCGGCGCGGACTCAATGCGTGTGACCGCCTGTGCCATGCACATGGCCGTGCAGGACCTCCTCGGCGCTGGCTGCGCGCACCGCCGTCACCTCGACGTCGAAATGCAGGGTTTGCCCGGCCAGCGGGTGATTGCCGTCCACGGTGACCTGGTCGCCGTCGATCGCGGTAATCACCACCGACAGCGAGCCCTGGTCACCGCCGGCCTCGAACTGCATGCCAGGCTCCAGCCGCGCCACGCCCTGGAAGGCGGCCCGCGGCACCACCTGGACCATCGATTCGCTGCGCGGACCATAACCGTCCTCCGGCGCGATATCGACGCTGAAGGCATCACCGGCCGCGCGCCCGACCAGCGCGTGCTCGAGACCAGGCACGATCTGCCCGCTGCCATGCAGATAGGTAAGCGGCTCGCGGCCGATGGACGAGTCGAGCACGTCGCCGGCGTCATCGGTCAGGGTGTAATGGATGGAAACGGCACAGCGGTCGGTTATCAACATGAGGGCCTCGCGGGGAAGGATGCGGCGGTCGGAGCAACGGCACGCGGCGATGATGCGGCGGCCAAAAACGAAGAACCCCGGGTGTCACCACCCGGGGTTCTTTCGACGGCGGTACGGGGGTCTCAGACCACCTGCACCTGATCCGCCTGCAGGCCCTTGGGGCCCTTGACCGTGGTGAACGTCACTTTCTGGCCTTCCTGCAGCGACTTGAAGCCGGTGCCCTGGATGGCGCGGAAATGCACGAACAGGTCATCGCCGCTCTCGGGAGTGATGAAACCGAAACCCTTGGCGTCGTTGAACCACTTGACAGTACCCGTCTGACGATCCGACATAACTAACTCCTTGAAACGTTTGAAATGGAATCACGGCACGGAACATCCGGGCCGAGACTGAGTTGCAGGGAGCAAGCGGGGCGAAGGATGTAGCGGATCGTTTGGATCTACCGCATCAGGCCACGTTTCACAGTGACCCAAGCAAACACAGTGCGGCGGAGCATACGCGGATTTCCAGGCGAATGCCAATACCCCCCCCCCGGACCCCCGCCCCTGCTCCCGCGCAGCGTCAGTCCCGGGGCCCTGCGGATCGCCGTGAAGCGCCATCGCGCCGGGCACCGCGTCACCCGTCGCCAAGCCATCCGATCGGCCGCCAGCCGGCGGCACCGATCCGCGCCCGGTCCCCGGTGATCCCGCAGATCGTCCGCCGCCCGGTTGCCGGCTAACGACGTCCGCCATCAGGATTCACGCCATCCATGCTGAACGGGATCGAGAGCAGGCGCATGCCGGCGTTCCTCTGCACCACGAAATGCAGATGCGGCCCGGTGGTATATCCGGTATCGCCGGACTTGCCGAGAAAATCGCCGGCGTGCACGCGATCGCCCGGCACCACGATCACGCTTTCCGGCGCCAGATGCGCGTAAACCGCCATGCTGCCGTCATCCTGCAGAATGCGCACGTAGTTGGCGCGATCGCCATAGCGTTCCAGGTCGAGTCCGTGGCCGTGAAACTCCTCCTCGACTTCCATCACCGTTCCGCCGCGCGCGGCCAGGACCGGCGTGCCGACCGGCACGCCGAAATCCAACGCATAGCGCGACTGGTCGGTCCGGTGGCTGAAGGGCCCGTTGAAACCCTGCTGCAGCGTCCACGCCGTGCCGGCATAGAACGGCAGCCGGTAATGCACGCTGTCGGCGGGAGCGGCCGCGGGATCGCCCGGCACCGCCTGGCAGCGCACCTCGGCCCGTGCCGGCTGCGCCGGATCGAAGGCACGCAGACGGGTGACGGTACGTTCGACGTGCGCGGCCAGCGTCAGCCGCAGCGGCAGCGGCGGATCGCCGGCGATATTGCTGGCGAGGCTCAGTCCGCAGGCAACCTCGATCGGGCCGGCAACGCGGTTGCTCACCATGTAGCGGCGGCCACCATCGCCCGGCTCGCTGTGCAAGGCGTAGATCGGTCGCGGCTGGCGATCGGTGGCTGCAGGTCCGCTCGCTGCGGCCTCCGGCGTGGCCGGAGCTGCCGGCGGCCGCGGACGACGCAGCACGGCGGCCGCCACCATCAGCAGCACCAGGACGAGCAGCAGCAGGGGCAGATGGCGGGACATGGCCGGATTCGAGTCATGCAACAGGGCCATTATCGACCGCCTTGACGGCCGCCGTCGCACCGCCGGTTGACCGCCGCCCCGCGCCGGCGTATCCACGGGAACCCTGAGGATGCTCAAGCGCCACGCGCACCGCACCGGCTGCAGCGGGCGCGCGAGACCGCCCATCGGAGTGCCGCGTGCCGGGTTACAGCGTCAAAATCGTGGAGCTGCGCATTGACGGCCGCGACTATCGCCTGCGCACGCTCAGCGACCGCCAGCAATTCGCCGATCCCGACGGCGCCGCCGAGCGCGCCGGCATCGGCTCGGCCAGCTGGCCCCTGTTCGGCATGCTCTGGCCGGCCGCGCGCGTGCTGGCGGAAGCCGTGAGCGTGATCGCCATCGAGGACCTGCGCATCCTCGAGATCGGCTGCGGCATCGGCCTGCCCAGTCTGGTGTTGCGGCAGCGCGGCGCCGACATCACCGCCAGCGATCACCATCCGCTGGCGGGCAGCTTTCTCGCCCACAACGCCACGCTGAATGCGCTGCCGCCGATTCCGTTCGTGCAGGCGGCCTGGGCGGACCTCAACAGTCAACTGGGCCGCTTTGACCTGATCATCGCCAGCGACGTGCTCTACGAGCGTGGACATGCCGAACTGCTGGCGGACTTCATCGCCCGGCACGCGCAGCCGCGCGCCGGGATCCTGGTCACCGATCCCGGACGCGGGCATGCCAATCGGCTCGGCCGCCGGCTGCGCGAGCAAGGCTACGCCGGTACCGAATCGCGCTGCCGCTTCGAGGAAACCGAGAAGGCGCCGTTTCGAGGGCGCCTGCTGAGTTATCGACGCGATCCGCGCTGAACGCTGGCCGCCGCCCGGCGGCTGGGCGGCCGTGCTCCCGCTATCGCGACCGCCTTCTGCGATTGCGCGCGGCGACTCAGAGCGTCTCGGGCCATTCGCCGTCACTGCGTGCGCGCTGCAGCCAGCTGCGAGCGACCGTGCCCGCGGCTTCGCGCTGGATCCTGTAGAACGAGGCGTTGCTCGCCAGATCGCGCCAGCGTTCGATGTCGCGGGCCAGGCAACCGATGTGCCAGGCCAGCATGGCAAGATCCGAGCGCGACATCTCGCCGGACGGCTGCTCGAGAGCGACCGCCAACAGCCGCGACAGGCTCTGCAGACTCCACAGCGATCCCTGTGCCTGCGACTCGGCTCCGCGCTGTATGGCGCGCAGACGTTCCACTCCCAGACGCGCCAGACCGGCATCGGGGGGCGCGATCGACGCGTTGCCCTGCAGGTTCCTCAACAAGGCATCGAGCACCTCGCCATCGCCGCCGACACCGGTGTATTGCGGCCCGTCCGCACCCGATCCGGGGCCTGGATCGAAACTCTCCGAACGCGACATCACGCCCTCCTCGATTCCTTCCGTGACGGGGACTCCGGCTCCCGACCGCCATGCCCGGCATGGATTTGGTCACGGCCCTTACGGATGCACGAACATGGAATGCAGATAGATGGCATCCAGCGTGAGTCCCGGCAATGCGCGGCACAAGGCCAGCGCACGCTGGGGGCTGGGCCGGTAGTGGCCGTTCTCCCAGCCGGAGATGGTGACGTTCTCGACATGGATCTGTCGCGCCAGCTGGCGCTGGCTCAGGCCAGCGCGCATGCGCGCCTCGCGGATGGGGCTGGGCACCCGGTACGGCATGCGTTGAATATGGTGTTTCCGAACAAGTGCTGTCAACGCATTCCGCACGACAGGGGTATGGCGCGCCCATACCCTTGGGACACTGCTGCGCTGGAGTCGCGTGATGAAGAGCTTCGCCGATCGGCTGCGCGAGGCACGCGTTGCGCGCGGCTTGACGCAGGAGCAGCTCGGCTTCGCGGTGGGACTGACCAAATCCTCGATCTCGGCCTGGGAGAACAGCCGCGAAACGCCCAGCTTCCACACCCTGCCGAAGCTGCGCGAGGTGCTGCATCTGACCCTCGACGAACTGGTTTGCGGGCTGGCCCCCGCGGCCTCGGGGTCCGCCATCAGGGACCAGCGCGGCGAATATGCCGCGCACGAGGGCAAGGTCGTCGCCCGGGACGCCGCCGAACTGGCGCTGCTCACCCGCTATCGCAGCCTGCCGGGCAAACGCCGGGCGGCCCTGCTGGAACTGCTCAAACCCGAAAGTTGACACGCCCGACGCTGCGCCCTTCGCCCGCGGCACGCCTTGCCGGCCGCCGCTCGACCGCATCCACCGCTTTGCCTTTACCGTTTACACTGCGGACCTGGATTCGAGGGAATGCCTGTGGCCAAGCCCAACTACTCGTTCGAGAAACGTCAACGCGATCTTGCCAAGAAAAAGAAGCAGGACGAAAAGCGCCTGAAGAAGCTGGCCAAGGGCGGTGGCGCGACGGGTGACGGCGATGCGCCTGCGGCAACCGGCGGCGACAAGCCGCTGCAGTAGTCCCTTCCCCGCGATCGGGTCCGCCGGATTGCGCCCGGACCGACTGCGTATCCGTCCATGCATTGCGCCCATCACGACGCCAACCGCTGCCGCTCCTGCAGCTCGCTGCCGCTGCCCTACCCCGATCAGCTTGCGGCCAAGCAGGCGCACGCGCATCGCCTGCTGGGTGAAGCGCAGTGGCTGGAGCCGGTCGCCAGCCGCGAATCGGGCTTTCGCAACAGGGCAAAGATGGCCGCGGGCGGCAGCGCCGGGCAGCCGCTGCTCGGCATCCTCGATGCGCACGGGCACGGCGTCGATCTCGCCGACTGCGCGCTGTACCCGCCCGCCCTGCAGGCCGCCTTCGCGCCGCTGAAGACCTTCATCACGCGGGCCGCGATCGAGCCCTACGATCTTTCCACGCGCCGCGGCGAGCTCAAGTACGTGCTGGTCACCCTCGCCGAGCACTCCGGCGAGCTGATGGTGCGCTTCGTGCTGCGTTCGCAGGAGCCGCTGGCGCGCATGCGCAAGCACCTGGACAGTCTGCGCGAGGCGTTGCCGGCATTGCGCGTGGTTTCGGTCAACCTGCAGCCGGAGCACAAGGCGGTCCTGGAAGGCGAGCACGAGATCCTGCTGACCGCGGCCGCCACCCTGGCAATGCGGATGAACGGCCTGACCCTGCATCTGCGCCCGCAGGGCTTTTTCCAGACCCACACCGCGATGGCCACCGGGCTGTATGCCGAGGTCGCGGCGTGGGCGCGCGAGCTGCAGCCCGCCACGATCTGGGATTTGTACTGCGGCGTCGGCGGCTTTGCCCTGCACTGCGCCGACGGCGGCCGCGAGGTGCTCGGCGTCGAGGCCAGCGCCGAGGCGGTCGCAGCGGCCGAGCACAGCCGCGACGATGCTGGCCTGGCACGGGTGCGATTCCACGCCGCCGACGCCGCCGTTTTCGCCTCGAGCCAGGCGCAGGCGCCGGAGCTTGTGATCGTCAACCCGCCGCGACGCGGCATCGGCGAAACGCTGTGCCACTGGCTGGACGCATCGACCGCGCGCTGGCTGATCTACTCGAGCTGCAACGCCGAATCACTGGCCCGCGACATGGCCATGATGCCGGGCCTGCGACTGCAGCGCGCGCGCGTGTTCGACATGTTCCCGCATACGCTGCACTACGAGGTGCTGACCCTGCTCGGCCGCGACTGATACCGCGACGCGGCTCGCGGATAGCGTCCGTGGCGTGGCGCGGCACCGTCGGGCCGGTTCAGCCGATCCTGCGCACGCGAAAGCGGCGACCCTTGATGGTGCCGGCGCGCAGGCGCTCCAGGGCCTGGTCCGCCGACGCGCGCCGGATCGCGACGTAGGCGCGGGTGGCGAAGACGTCGATCTTGCCGACCGCGTCGGCCGCCAGCCCGGCGTCGCCGGTCAGCGCACCGAGGATGTCGCCCGGCCGCATCTTGTCCTTGCGGCCGCCGTCGATGCAGACGGTGACCATCGGTGCCAGCGACAGTTTTTTCGTGCCCGCGGCGGCAGGCTTCAACGCATGCCACGACAGCGGTGCGCCCTGCTGCGCCTCGATGGCGGTCGCGCGGGCCCGCTCGCGCGGCGTGCACAGGTGCAGCGCCAGACCGGTGGCGCCGGCGCGGCCGGTGCGGCCGATGCGGTGCACATGCACGTCGGGATCGCCTGGCAGTTCCCAGCTGATCACCGCCGCCAGCTCGCGCACGTCGAGCCCGCGCGCCGCGACGTCGGTGGCTACCAGCACCGAGCAACTGCGATTGGCGAACTGCACCAGCACCTCGTCGCGATCACGCTGCTCCATGTCGCCATGCAGGGCGCGCGCGGAAAACCCGCGTTGATCGAGTTCTTCGGCCACGTCCCGGGTGTCGCGACGGGTGTTGCAGAACACCAGGGCCGATTCGGGCTTGTAATCGCGCAGAAGCTGCGCCAGTGCATCCATCTTCTGCGCCGGCTCGACTTCGAACCAGCGCTGTTCGATGGCGCCGTCCGCGGGCTCGGACTCGACGGTGACCGTGACCGGCTCGCGCTGCACGGTCCTGCTGATGGCGCGGATCGCCTCCGGCCAGGTCGCCGAGAACAGCAGTGTCTGTCTCTGCGGCGGGGTCTTGCCGATGATCTCGGTGATCGCCTCGGTGAAGCCCATGTCAAGCATGCGGTCGGCCTCGTCCAGCACCAGCATGCGCAGCGACGCCAGATGCAGGCTGCGCTTGCGCAACAACTCCTGCACACGGCCGGGCGTGCCCACGACGAGGTGCGGATCGTGCGCCGCCAGCGAGGCCAGCTGCGGCCCCAGCGCGATGCCGCCGCTGAGCGTGAGTACCTTGATGTTGGGCGTGGCGCTGGCCAGCCGGCGGATTTCCTTGCTGACCTGGTCGGCCAGCTCGCGCGTCGGGCACAGCACCAGGCCCTGCACGCGGCTTTGCGCGATGTCCAGCCGCGCGAGCAGACCGAGACCGAAGGCAGCGGTTTTGCCGCTGCCGGTCCTGGCCTGCGCGATCACGTCACTCCCGGCCAGGATCGGCGGCAGGCTGGCCGCCTGTACCTGCGTCATCTGCGCATAGCCCATGGCCGCAAGGCTCTGCAGCAGGGACGGGCCCAACGGGAGCGTGGCGAAGTCAGTCATGCGCCATGATCGCATCGAAGCGGCTTGAACGCGGCGACGCGCCCCGGCTCGCCGCGCGGGCCGCTCACCATGACGTGCGCTGCGGCAGCAGCCCGCGCAGCTCGGCGTCGGTGAGGTTGCGCCACTGGCCGATCCGCAGCGCGCCCAGCCGGATGTTGACGATGCGCACGCGGCGCAGCTGGGTCACGCGGTAGTCGAACGCCTCGGCCATCAGCCGGATCTGCCGGTTGAGCCCCTGCGTGAGCACGATGGAAAAGCCGTACTTGGCGATCCGGCGCGTCTTGCAGGGCCGCGTCAGCTGGCCGTGGATGCGCACGCCGCGTGCCATGCCGGCCAGGAACGCGGGCGTCACCGGGCGATTGACGCCCACCAGGTATTCCTTTTC
The DNA here is from genome assembly GCA_963794205.1 of uncultured Pseudomonadota bacterium. GTDB lineage: Bacteria > Pseudomonadota > Gammaproteobacteria > Xanthomonadales > Rhodanobacteraceae > Metallibacterium. The sequence continues at coordinate 855,775 of CAWCCR010000015.1, read as the reverse complement.
GTGCGCGTTCTCGGCGCGCAGGATCTCGTTGACGATGTCGCCGTTGCTGGTGAGCAGGATCAGGCCTTCGGAATCCTTGTCCAGGCGTCCGACCGGAAAGATGCGCTCGGCGTGATCGACGAAATCGACGATGTTGCCCTTGACCGCGTGCTCGCTGGTGCAGGTGATGCCGACCGGCTTGTTCAGCGCGATATAGACGTGCCTGCGTGCGGCGGTGCCGCGCGCTGGCCGGGCACGGACGACCTCCCCGTCCACGCTCACTGCGTCGCCCTCCGCGACCGCCGCGCCGATCCCGGCCGCCACGCCGTTGACCGTCACCCGCCCCTGCGCGATCAGCGCATCGGCTTCGCGCCGCGAACAGCGACCGCTGTCGCTGATGTACTTGTTCAGGCGCATGCAGGACTGCGGTGCCGAAGGGAACGGGCGCGCATGCTGGCACAGCAGCCGCGCAGCGTCATCCGGCGCGTTCGCTGGCGCTGCATGCCCTCAGTGCAAAAACCGCGGCTGCATCAGCTGGCTCAGAAACCACGGCAGCACGCGCGGCGCGATCAGCACGGTCGCGATCACGCCGTACAACGCGCCCCACAGATGCGCGCTGTGGTTGATGCGGTCGCTGCGCTGGCGGTCCATGTAGAAGGTGTAGCCCAGATACAGCACGGCATAGACGATCGCCGGCACCGGCAGCACGAACACCACGATGGTCGCCCATGGCTGCACCAGGATGAAGGCGAACAGCACCGCCGATACCGCGCCCGAGGCGCCGAGACTGCGGTAGCCGCTGTCGTCGCGGTGGCGCAGATACGCCGGCAGGATCGAGGCCAGCAGCGCACCGGTGTAGAAGATCACGAAGCCGAACGGCCCCAGCAGGCGCTGGTACAGCCCGGCCATCGCCGCGCCGAAGAAGTACAGCGTGAACATGTTGAAGAACAGATGTGCGCCGTCGGCATGGATCAGGCCGTAGCTCAGCAGCCGGTAGTACTGGCCGCGACGGATCGCCGGCGGCCAGAGGATCAGCGCGTCGAACAGTGCGCGGTTGCCGAAGGCCGCGAAGGACACGACGCAGGTGACGGCGATGATCAGCAGGGTGACGGGCATGGGGTTTCCAGTCGAAAGGACGATCCGGTGTCGGGTTGCGCAAGCGCCGGATCCTTCACTGCGTTCAGGATGACAGCCTTTGTTGTCATGCCGGGACTCCTTCGCGATGTCATCCTTTGGGGACTTCTCCGCTGGACTTCCTTCGGTCGCGTTGGTCGTCCTGAGGTCGCAGACCGAAGGATCTGGCGATCCGGCAGCGGCGATTTCTGCTATGGAGCGCCATCGTCAGACAGATCCCTCGCTGCGCTCGGGATGACAAGGTCGGAGGCGGCGAGCCGAAGCATCGGGTCGCGAGCTGAAGCGTTCCGGCATTCCGGCCTTTCCGACCCTCCCGGCCACGGCTGCCAGAGCGGCCACGCATCCATCGCATCACACGCATCCTTCGCGCCAAGGGTAGCCGCTTGCGACGCGGGGCCGAAGGGCTAGACTGCGCCGGTCTTGATTCAGGTCGCCCGCAGCGGGTGGTTTGGCGGGCGTGAGCGTTGCTTCCCCGGGAGGACCGCGGTGCAGCCGACCGATATCCGCAAGCCCGATTACTTCCACAAGGTCGTCGATTGCCAATGGGCCTGCCCGGCCCATACCCCGGTCCCCGAGTACATCCGCCTGATCGCCGCCGGGCGCTACGGCGATGCCTACATGGTCAACTGGGAATCGAACGTGTTCCCCGGCATCCTCGGGCGCACCTGCGATCGTCCCTGCGAGCCGGCCTGCCGCCGCGGCCGCGTCGAGGAAAACAACGGCGAGAAAGCCGGAACCCGTCGCGATCTGCCGGCTCAAGCGTGTCGCCGCCGACCACAAGGACGACATCCGCGGCCGCCTGCCGAAACCCGGCAAACCCAACGGCACGGCGCGTGGCCTGCATCGGCGCCGGCCCGGCGTCGCTGACGGTGGCGCGCGATCTCGCGCCGCTCGGCTACCACGTCACCGTGTTCGACAGCGAGGCCAAGGGCGGCGGCTTCATGCGCACCCAGGTGCCGCGCTTCCGCCTGCCCGAAGCGGTGATCGACGAGGAGGTCGGCTACATCCTCGACCTCGGCGTCGACTTCCGCGGCGGCCAGCACATCGGTTCGCTCAAGGCCCTGCTGGCCGAAGGCTACGACGCCGTGTTCGTCGGCTGCGGCGCGCCGCGCGGGCGCGACCTCGACCTGCCCGGCCGCGCCGAGGCAGCCAGGCACATCCACATCGGCATCGACTGGCTGGCGTCGGTGTCGTTCGGCCACATCGACACGATCGGCCGGCGCGTGATCGTGCTCGGCGGCGGCAACACCGCGATGGACTGCTGCCGCTCGGCGCGCCGCCTCGGCGGCGAGGACGTCAAGGTGATCGTGCGCTCCGGCTTCGAGGAGATGAAGGCCTCGCCGTGGGAAAAGGAAGACGCCCAGCACGAGGGCATCCCGATCCTCAACTACCTCGTGCCGGTCGCCTTCGAACACGAGGGCGGCCGGCTCACCGGCATGCGTTTCCAGAAGGTGCGCGCCGAACGCGATGCGCAGGGCCGGCGCACGCTGGTGTCGACCGGCGAGCCGGAGCAGCGCTTCGACTGCGACGAGGTGCTGATCGCGGTCGGCCAGGAAAACGCGTTTCCGTGGATCGAGCGCGATCTCGGCCTCGACTTCGACCGCTGGGGCCTGCCGGTGCTGGACAAGGTCACGCTGCAGTCGACGATCCCCAACGTGTTCTTCGGCGGCGACGCCGCGTTCGGCCCGAAGAACATCATCTGGGCCGTCGCCCACGGCCACGACGCGGCGATCTCGATCGACAAGCTGCTCAAGCGGCGAGGACATCCGCGAGCGGCCCGATCCGCTGCTGCGCATGACCTCGCAGAAGATGGGCATCCACGAGTGGAGCTACGACAACGACGTCTCGCCCGAGGAGCGCCACAAGGTGCCGTGGGCGGCCGCCGAGAAGACGCTCAAGAGCATCAAGGTCGAGGTCGAACTGGGCTTCGACGCCGCCACCGCCTGGAAGGAGGCGCAGCGCTGCCTCAACTGCGACGTGCAGACGGTGTTCGCCAGGAGCCTGTGCATCGAGTGCGACGCCTGCGTCGATATCTGCCCGATGGACTGCATCAGCTTCACCGCCAACGGCGACGAGGCCGAGCTGCGCCCGCGCCTGCAGGCACCGGCATTGAACCTGACGCAGGACCTGTACGTGTCCGACGCGCTCAAGACCGGCCGCGTGATGGTCAAGGACGAGGACGTCTGCCTGCACTGCGGCCTGTGCGCCGAGCGCTGCCCCACCGGCGCCTGGGACATGCAGAAATTCCTGATCGAGATGACCCACGCCGGCCCCGGCTGCCACGGCAAGGCCGCGAAAAAGGAGGCCGCGTGAGTGCCGCGCGTCCAGCGCCAGTTCTTCCCCTCTCCTCGCGGGAGCGGGTGGCCGCAGGCCGGGTGAGGGTTCGCGAGTGCCGCGACGCCTGCATCGGCGGAGCCCACGCATGAAGCCGATCGAGGCCGTCAACGACTTCGTGATCAAGTTCGCCAACGTCAACGGCTCGGGTTCGGCGTCCGCCAACGAGCTGTTCGCCAAGTCCATCCTGCGCATGGGCGTGCCGGTCAGCCCGCGCAACATCTTCCCCTCCAACATCCAGGGTCTGCCGACCTGGTACGAGGTGCGTGTCACCGAGGCCGGCCATCTCGGCCGTCGCGGCGGCGTCGATCTGATGGTGGCGATGAATCCGCAGACCTGGGACGCCGACCTGGCCGAGATCGAGCCCGGCGGCTATCTGTTCTACGACAGCACGCGGCCGCTGCCGGCGGCGAAGTTCCGCGACGACATCAGCGTGCTCGGCATGCCGCTGACCGAGATCTGCAACGGCACCTACGACGATCCGCGCCAGCGCCAGCTGTTCAAGAACATCATCTACGTCGGCGCGCTGGCGGCGCTGCTGCGCATCGATCTCGACGCGATCGAGACGCTGATCGCCGAGCAGTACAAGAGCAAGCCCAAACTGCTGGCGCCCAACGTGCACGCGCTGCACCTCGGCCACGACTACGCGACCAGGAACCTGCCGGCGATCGGCCTCGGCGTGCGCAAGGCCGACGCCGTCGGCGGACGCATCTTCATCGACGGCAACAGCGCCGCGGCGCTGGGCTGCGTCTACGGCGGCGCCACCGTCTGCGCGTGGTATCCGATCACGCCCTCCTCGTCGCTGGCGGAAGCCTTCCAGAAGTACTGCCAGAAGCTGCGCGTCGATCCCGACACGGGCAGGAACCGCTACGCCATCGTGCAGGCCGAGGACGAGATCGCCTCGATCGGCATGGTGGTCGGCGCCGGCTGGAACGGCGCGCGTGCCTTCACCGCCACCTCCGGTCCCGGCATCTCGCTGATGAACGAGTTCATCGGCCTGGCCTACTTCGCCGAGATCCCGGTGACGATCATCGACGTGCAGCGCGGCGGGCCGTCCACCGGCATGCCCACGCGCACCCAGCAGTCCGACCTGCTGGCCTGCGCCTGGGCCTCGCACGGCGACACCCGCCACGTGCTGCTGCTGCCCGAAGACCCGCACGAATGCTTCGAGTTCGCGGCGACCGCGCTGGACCTGGCCGACCGCCTGCAGACGCCGGTGTTCCTGATGACCGATCTCGACATCGGCATGAACCAGCGCCTGTGCGCACCCCTGGTCTGGGACGACGCGCGCCGCTACGACCGCGGCAAGGTGATGACGGCGGAGGAACTCGAAGCCGGCAAGGACTTCGGCCGCTACAAGGACGTCGACGGCGACGGCATCCCCTGGCGCACCCTGCCCGCGACGCATCCGACCCGCGGCAGCTACTTCACCCGCGGCACCTCGCGCGACGCCTACGCGCGCTATTCCGAGCGCGGCCCCGACTACGTGTACAACATGCAGCGGTTGCTGAAAAAGTTCGACACCGCGCGCAGCCTGGTGCCGGCGCCGATCCTGAGCAAGGCGCCGCGACCGACACCGCACGGCGCGATCTTCTTCGGCTCGACCAGCCCGGCGATGGCCGAGGCGATCGAGACGCTGCAGAAGGACGGCATCGCGCTGGACACCCTGCGCGTGCGCGCCTATCCCTTCCCCGATGCGGTGCGCGAGTTCATCGCCACGCACGAGCGCGTGTTCATCGTCGAGCAGAATCGCGACGGCCAACTGCGCACCCTGATCGTCGACGCCTTCGGCATCGATCCGGCCAAGCTGGTGCCGGTGCTGCACTACGACGGCACGCCGATCACCGCGCGCTTCATCGCCGGCGCGATCGGCAAGCACGTCGGCGCGCACGGCGTGACCGCGCTGCACGCCGGCCGGGTGGCATAAACGTGGGCCGCATGAGAGCAGGTGACCCGAGATGACCTACATCGTCAAACCCAGGCTGCATCACCCCACCCTGGCCTGCAACGCCATCGGCTTCACCCGCCGCGACTACGAAGGCAAGGTATCCACCCTGTGCGCCGGCTGCGGCCACGACTCGATCTCGGCGGCGATCATCCAGGCCTGCTGGGAGCTGGACATCGAGCCGCACCGCGTCGCCAAGCTCTCCGGCATCGGCTGCAGCAGCAAGACGCCGGATTATTTCCTCGGCCAGTCGCACGGCTTCAACACCGTGCACGGGCGCATGCCCTCGGTGCTGACCGGCGCCAACCTCGCCAACCGCACTCTGCTCTATCTCGGCGTGTCCGGCGACGGCGACTCGGCCTCGATCGGCCTGGGCCAGTTCGCCCACGTCATGCGCCGCGGCGTCGACATGACCTACATCGTCGAGAACAACGGCGTGTACGGCCTGACCAAGGGCCAGTTCTCGGCCACCGCGGATCCGGGATCGGTATCGAAGAAAGGCGTGACCAACACCGACAGCCCGCTGGACATGGTCGGCATGGCCCTGATGCTCGGCGCCAGCTTCGTCGCCCGCGGCTTCTCCGGCGACAAGCGCCAGCTGGTGCCGCTGATCAAGGCCGCGATCGCGCACAAGGGCGCCGCCTTCATCGACGTGATCAGCCCCTGCGTCGCCTTCAACAACCACGCCGGCAGCACCAAGAGCTACGAATACGTGCGCGAACACAACGAGGCGGTCAACCGCCTCGACATCATGCCGGCGCGCACGGAAATCACCGTCGACTACGCCGACGGCGACACCATCGAGGTCGAGCAGCACGACGGCAGCGTCCTGCGCCTGCACAAGCTGCACACCGACTACGACGCCCACGACCGCGTCGGTGCGATGAACTACCTGCAGGCCCACCAGGCCAAGGGCGAAGTCGTCACCGGCCTGCTCTACGTCGATCCCGAAGCGCGCGACCTGCACGCCCATCTCGACACCGTGGATGCGCCGTTCAACACCCTGGGCGAGCGCGAGCTGTGTCCCGGCGCGGCGGTGCTGGAGAAGATCAATGCGGGGTTGCGGTGAGCGATTATATTTCTCTAACTGCTATGCTATACCACCGCTTTGTAGCTGCTGATCGGTAAGGGGCTCTGACCCGGTTATGCGGTTATGCTCAGAATGACTACTGGCCAGGTTAATCACGCCAAGCGTGCTGCAATAGACTGGTCTGCTACTCAGCCAAGCATTGGCTGTAAGGTTAAGGACTAATTGGCCGCCAATAAGTTGCTAATAAGTGGGACCAATAAGAGGACGGAGGGAATTAAATCAACCACTGCGATCGTACGGGCGCTTGAGGTGCGCGTTAAAAGCTGTTTAATTTCCTCCGTCCCCTTATCCAGGACTGGGTAGTCGCCCACATGCAGCCGTCAAACCTGGCCGGCTCGGCTGCGGGTGCGGTCGCACGGGCCGACACTCGACGCTCCGGTCACTGATCCGGAGCGATGATGCGAAAGCAAGGTCTTATTCACTCGGAGTATGTCGCCATGAACAAGCGTTGGATCGGTACTTTGATGGCAGGTGCGATGGCCGCATGGTGCGCTTCCGCGCTTCCGGCGCTGGCGGCCCCGGCGCCCAGGACGATGCAGGAACCAGGCGCCATGGCTCCTGATTTCATGCTGTCCGCCACGCTTGCGGGACACGATTACACCTTCGTGCTGAAGCAGGCGCTCGCCAGGGGTCCGGTCGTGCTGTACTTCTTCCCGGCTGCCTATACCAGCGGCTGCGACCTGGAAGCGCACACATTCTCGACGCACGCAGCCCAGTTCGCCAAGGCCGGGGCGACCATCATCGGCGTATCGGAAAATTCGATCGCGATGCTCAACAGGTTCGAAGTCGATCCGAATTTCTGCGCCGGCAAATTCCCGATCGCCTCCGACCCCAGCGGCAGCGTCGGCGCCATGTACGGGGTCAAGCTGTATCCGCCGCAGAAAGGGGCCAAGACCATCCACGGTCAAACCATCACGCACGGCTTTTTCGCGCGCACGACCTTCGTGATCGCACCCGACGGCAAGGTCGTGGCGTCGATGTCCAGCGAAAAGGACGGCATCTCGCCGGTCCAGCACGTGACGCGTTCCCTGGCTATCGTGCAGCGCCTGCAGGAGCACAAGACGCCCTGATCGGGAATAAGGGGGCGGAGCAACGCGAAGCGAGTCAGAGCCACTTTTCGTTCGTTCCGGGCTTTGACTTCGCGAAGTACCCCGCAATGGGAACGGCCCATCAACCGGACTTGATCACCTCTGCCCCTTTCGCCGCCAGCCGCGCCTCGGCCGCTGTGACCATGTCCCGATAGTGCGGATCCGTGCGCAAAAGATCGAGGTCCGGGTCGGCCTTGGCGTAGGGCAGGAAGGCATCCGTGATCATTTCGAACACCGGGCCGAGCATCTCCAGCGCAGCCTCCCTGTCCTTCAGATGCACGCTCAGGGCGCACACGAAGTTGTAGCGCATGTTGAAGTTGTCGGGATCGATCAGCAGCGCACGGTTCATGCGCGCCTTGGCGCGCTCGCCCTCGCCGAGCGCCGCCAGCGCGTAGGCGCTGTAACCGGTGACCACGACATTGTTGGGGTCATGGGTCAACAGGGCTTCGGCACGCTTGAGCGCCATTTGCGCGGCACGATGCGTACCTGCGACGTTGCCCACCGCGGTGTAGCAGCTGATCAACATGGACGCCGAGTTGATGTCGGCGTCCATCAACGTCACGGCCTTTTCATAGTAACGAATGGCGTCTGTGTATTGATGGAGTTGGTAGCTCAGACGCCCGGCCGAGCGATTGACCTCATAGGATTCGGGGTTCAAGTCGAGCGCGATCGCAACTTCGGAGGCGGCTGCCCCATGATCGTCATCGGCCAGCAAGATTTCGGCCTTGACGGCGTGAGCTTCGGCCAGATCGGGATCCAATGCCAGCGCGCGTTCGGCGGCCGCCATGCCGTCATCGGATCGACCGCCCTGTGCGTCGCGCAACTTCTTGTAGCCGATGGCCATCAGCGCCCAGGCGTGAGCATAGTTCGGATCGATTTCGGTCGTACGGACGCACAGGCGGACGATCGCCCGCGCGGAGCGGGCATCGAACTCCTGGCCAGTGACGTAGGCCTGCCGCGCCATCAGGTAGAGATTGTGGGCCTCGGCATTGTCGGTGCCGCGCCGCTCGATCGCCTTCTTCTCCTCGGGCATCAGGCTGAGTTTCAGCGCCTTGACAATGGCCTGGGAGATCTCGTCCTGGATCGCGAAGATGTCGCTGGAGTCGCGATCGTAGCGCTCGGCCCAGACGTGGTTGTTGCTGGCCCCGTCGATCAACTGCGCGCTGATCCGCAGCCGCCCGCCGGCCTTGCGCACGCTGCCTTCCAGTACATGGCTGACCTTGAGTTCGCGCGCGACTTTCGGAATGTCGGCGTGCTTGTCCTTGTACATGAAGGCGCTGTTGCGCGAGATCACCGCCAGCGCCGAGACCTTGCTCAGGTCGGTAATGATGTCCTCGGTGATGCCGTCGCTGAAATACTCCTGCTCCGGATCGCCGCTCATGTTGGTGAAGGGCAGCACGCAGATGGTGAAGCGCGGGGAATCCTTTTCCGAGGACGTCGCCGCCGTAGCGCTTGTCGCCTTGCCGGATTTCGACGCCTGCGTGCGCGCGATCATGGAGGCCAGCGCGCGCAGGAATTCCTGGGCCTGCGGGCTTGCCGCATCCTCGCCCCAGCCGTCGAGATCAGTGGTATGGATGGCGCGCACGTCCATCGGCAGGCGCGCCTGCTCGAAACGCACCGGCACCAGAATCCCGCGCTCGGCGGCTTCACGCGCTTCGCCGCGCACCCAGCGCGACACCACGGACACCGGCGTCCAGATCACCAGCACGGCCCTGGCCGCATCGATCTCCGCTTCGATCTGGTCGTCGAACTCCTGGCCGGGTGTGATCTCCGGATCCCACCACACCGACCAGCCCTTCGCCTCGATCGCGGCCACCAGCGGCGCGACCCGCGCTTTGTCGCTGCGGGCGTAGGAAACGAAGATGTCAGCCATGTCTATCGACCAACCATTGGGGCGCGGCCGGCTCATACTGCAACCAACAATACAAGGCACCGGATGGGGTCATGTATGCATTGCAACACATCAGGTCTTCACCTCAACCTGCATCTCCACCGTCTTCGCTGCCGCTAGACGTGTTTCGGCGGCGGCGACCATCGCCTGGTAGCGCGGATCGTCGTGCAAAAGCGCGAAATCAGGGTCGGCCTTGGCATAGGTTAAAAACTCGTCCGAAATCATAGCGAAGACCGGCCCGAGCATTTCCAGCGTGGCTTCCTTGTCCTTCAACAGCATGCAAAGCGCGCAAGCGGAGTTGTAGCGCATATTGAAGTTGTCAGGATCGATCATCAAAGCGCGATTCATTCGCCCCTTGGCGCGTTCGGCCTCGCCCAGCGCGGTGAGCGCATAGGCGCTGTAGGACAAGACACTCGGGTTGTTCTGATCGCGCGCCAGAATGGTCTCGGTGCGCTTGAACGACATTTCCGCTGCGCGGCGAGTTCCAGCCGCATTACCCACAGCGTTGTAACAACTGATCAACATGTTCGTCGAGGTAAGGTCAGCTTCCTGCAAGCTCGCCGACTTCTCGAAAAACCGGATGGCGTCCTCATATCGATGGAGCTGATAATTCACGCGTGCCGCAGTGCGGTTGGCCTCGTAGGATTCCGGGTCGATTTTCAACGCGACCGCAACTTCAGATTCCGCCGCAGCGGTGTCGCCGTCCTGGAGCAGAATGTAAGCCTTGACCGCGTGCGCTTCTGCCAAGTCCGGGTCGATCGCCAAGGCGCGCTCGGCAGCCGTCATGCCGTTATCGGATCCAATACCCAAGCCCCGCAGGCTCCGATAGCCTATCGCCATCAATGCCCAAGCTTGAGCGTAGCGAGGATCAATGTCGGTGGCTCGGGTGCACATGCGGATGATGGCTTGCGCGGCATGCTGGTCGTATTCCTGACCGCTCACGTACATCTGTCGTGCCATAAGATACAGGTCGTACGCCTCCGCGCTGTCCGTTCCACGCTGTTCGATCGCCTTCTTCTCTTCCGGCAACAGCCGCAGCTTCAGCGCCTTCACGATGGCGCGGGAAATCTCGTCCTGCAGTTCGAAGATGTCGCTGGTATCACGATCGTAGCGTTCGGCCCAGACGTGCCCGTTGTCCTCGCAATCCACCAGTTGGGCGCTGATTCGCACCCGGCCGCCGGCCTTGCGCACGCTTCCTTCCAGCACGTGCGTCACCTTCATTTCGCGGACGAGCTGGGGCACGTCCAGTTTCTCGCCCTTGTACTGGAAGGCGCTGTTGCGCGAGATGATGCGGAGCGCCGAAACCTTGCTGAGGTCGGTGATGATGTCTTCGGTGATGCCGTCGCTGAAATACTCCTGATCCGGATCGCCGCTCATGTTGGCGAACGGCAGCACACAGATGGTGTAGCGCGGGGGTGGCTTCTTGTCGGAGGAAGCGGCCGGCGCATCCGTCGGCTTGCCGGACCTTGACGCCTGCGTGCGCGCGATCATCGAGGCCAGCGCGCGCAGGAATTCCTGGGCCTGCGGGCTTGCCGCATTCCCGCCCCAGCCGTCGAGATCGGTGGTGTGGATGGCGCGTACGTCCATCGGCAGGCGTGCCTGCTCGAATCGCACCGGGACCAGGATGCCGCGCTCGGCGGCTTCACGCGCTTCGCCGCGCACCCAGCGCGATACCACGGACACCGGCGTCCAGATCACCAGCACGGCCCTGGCCGCATCGATCTCCGCTTCGATCTGGTCGTCGAACTCCTGGCCGGGCGTGATCTCCGGATCCCACCACACCGACCAGCCCTTCGCCTCGATCGCGGCCACCAGCGGCGCGACCCGCGCCTTGTCGCTGCGGGCGTAGGAAACGAAGACGTCAGCCATGCCTGTCAACCCTCGATACGGGATCGGCTGCAGCACCCCTTCACGTTTCGAGCATAACAGCGGCCGAAGGAGACGGCGGCAATTGAGTCGGCCGGGCGTCAATCAAGAAAGCAGGGGCCAGGTTGGACTTTCCTTGAACTGCACTCTGACCCCCGATTTCCCCGCTCCCTCGAGAGGCGTCGCCCTGATTTAACGCAGCAGATCGTAGGGCCCGCCCATCGCCAGCGCACGCTGGCAGGCCGGACGCGCGTGGATGGCGGCGAGGTACGCCTGCAGCCGCGGATGGTTCGAGTCGAGGTTGCCGCGGGCCGCCGCCGCCTCGATCGGGAAGCTCATCTGGATATCGGCGGCGCTGAAGGCCTCGCCGGCAAACCACGCCGACTTGCCGAGTTCACTTTCCATGAAGTCGAGGTGCAGCTTGATCTGCGGGTTGACGTAGCTGGCCAGCACCTTGTCGGCGATGCCGCGCACCACGGGCCGCATGAAGAACGGCATCGGCCCCCGCGGCAGGCGCGCGAAGACCAGGCTCAGCAGCAGCGGCGGCATCGCCGAGCCTTCGGCGTAGTGCAGCCAGTAGGTGAACCGCAGGCGTTCCGGCGTGCCGGGCGCGGGACGCAGGGCGTTGCCGCGATCGTGGTGATCGAGCAGGTATTCGACGATGGCGCCGGACTCGGCCACGGTCTCGCCGCTCTCGCTGATCACCGGCGACTTGCCCAGCGGGTGCACCGTGCGCAGCGCGGGCGGCGCCAGCATGGTCTTGGCGTCACGCTCGTAGCGCGTCACTTCGTAATCGATGCCCAGTTCCTCGAGCAGCCAGAGCACACGCTGCGAGCGCGAGTTGTCGAGGTGGTGCACGGTGATCATGGCGGCGTTCCGGTGGGCCTGGCGGCGCTGGCTGCATCCTGCGATTCGAACGGTGAATGCTGCGAAGGGATGCGTCGCGGCCTCATGCCGCGGCATCGGCATCGGCATCGGCATCGGCATCGCGAGCATGCGCGCGATCGATGCGTCCTTCTCGATCCACAGCGCATTGATCCACTGCTGGAAGCGCGCGCGGAAGGCGGGGTCACCCTCGTAATCGCCGCGGGCGAAATCCGCCGGGATCGGCCGCTCGCGCACCTGCACGCGCACCTCGCGGATGCGCCCGGTCATCAGATCCATCATCGTCGGCCGGCCGCCGGGGTAGACCACGGTGACGTCGAGGATCGCCTGCAGGGCGTCGCCCATCGCATCCAGCACGAAAGCGACGCCGCCGGCCTTGGGCCGCAGCAGATGCGCGTACGGCGATGCGCGCCCGGCGTGCTTCCCGGGCGTGAAGCGGGTGCCCTCGACGAAGTTCATCACCGTCACCGGCAGGCCGCGGTATTTCGCGCAGGCGCGGCGCGTGGCTTCGACGTCGCTGCCGCGCAGCTCGGGATGCTGCTTGAGCGTCGCGCGGTCCAGACGCTGCATGAAGGGGAAATCCAGCGCCCACCAGGCCAGGCCCAGCACCGGCACCCAGATCAGCTGCCGCTTCAGGAAGAAGCGCATGAACGGAATGCGCCGGTTGAACACCTTCTGCAATACGGGAATATCGACCCAGCTCTGGTGATTGCTCAGCACCAGATAACTGCCGGTGCGGCGCAACCCGTCGACGCCTTCGACGTGGAACCGCGTCGGCGTCATCAGCCCGATCAGCGCGCTGTTGACGGCGATCCAGCTTTCGGTGATCCGGGCCAGCACCGCGGAGCAGCCGCGACGCCAGGCTGGCAGCGGCAGCAGCACCTTGAGCAGCGCCACCGCGAACAGCGGCAGGGTATGCGCCAGCGTATTGGCGGCGATCAGCAGGAAAGCCAGTGGCGTCTGCAGCCAGAATGGAAGGCGCGCACGCATCGCTAGGCCGATTCCCGAACGAGACAGTCGCCAATTATGCCGGTGCCGGATGACCGTCGCGTCGAGACGCCGCAGGCCGGGCTGCAAAGCCCGGCCGGATGCTGCGGGGGACTGCGCCGGGCCTGCCGGCCTTGCCTGCGTTGCCGGGGGAAAGGTCGCGCCCCTCGCCCACCCTCCCCCAGGTGCGCCTGCGGAGAGGGAATTCGTCCGGGCTTCGGCTCCGCGCCCAGGCCACGGACGACTCGGTCCGCCACCGGTAGCGGGCGACCCCCGCCGCGGCCGGCTTCTGGCCGCCGCGCCCGCACGCAGGCCGCCTGCGCTACGCTTCCGCCTCGTCCATCACCTACGCGCCGCCATGCCCTCCTTCGACGTCGTTTCGCAGGTCGACAAGCACGAACTGACCAACGCGGTCGACCAGGCCAACCGCGAGCTGGCCCATCGCTTCGACTTCAAGGGCAGCGACGCCCGCTTCGAGCTGGACGAGTTCGTGGTGACCCAGTCCGCGCCCAGCGACTTCCAGCTCAAGCAGATGCTCGACATCCTGCGCGGCCGCCTGGCAGGCCGCGGCATCGACCTGCGCTGCATCGACCTCGCCGATCCCGAGATCAACCTCGCCGGCGCACGCCAGAAGATCACCATCAAGCAGGGCATCGAGCAGGCGACGGCGAAGAAGATCGTCGCCTCGATCAAGGCCGCCAAGCTCAAGGTGGAAGCGCAGATCAACGGCGACAAGCTGCGCGTCAGCGGCAAGAAGCGCGACGACCTGCAGCTGGCGATGGCGCTGCTGCGCAAGAGCGATCTGGAGCTGCCGCTGCAGTTCGAGAATTTCCGCGACTGAGCGGCGCTCAGGCCGCGCTCTCGGCGCTGTAGCGCGCCAGCAGGCCGCTGCGCACGGTGGCGCGGAACACGGCGACGAAAAACGCATACGCCAGGGCGATCTGCAGGGCCGCCAGCGCGAAGGCGATTCCCAGGGTGCCGAGCGGAACGGCGTGCCCGGCGACGATCGCGCGCATGCCCTCGAATACATACGACGGCGGCAACGCGTGCGCGATCCACTGCATCCACGCCGGCAGCGTGGCCAGCGGATAGAACACCGCGGCGAACGGCGACAGCAGCGCCGGAATCGGCCACACCAGCCATTCCGACGCCGGCCCCAGCCGCAGCACCATGGCGCTGGCGAAGATGCCGAGCGCGATGCCGAACAGAAACAGCACCGCCACGAACGGCACGAACAGCGCGCCCCAGGCGAAGAAGGACAGCCCGAACACCGTCGTCGCCAGGATCAGCATCACCACCAGCCCGACCAGGCTGGTCAGGATGCTGGTCAGCATCAGGCCGGCGACGTACTCCGGGACCGCCAGCGGCGTGGCGAACAGGTTGAGGAAATTGCGCGACCACACGTCCTCGAGAAAGGCCGTGGTCATGCCGTGCATGATGCGGATGAAGAAGTCCCACAGCAGCACCGCGCCGAGCAGGGTGAACAGGAAATCCGGTCCGCCCGAGGTCGCGTGATCGAGATAGCGCGCGATGAAACCCCACAGCACGATGTCGATCGCGACCCAGGCGAACAGCGGCACCACCCGGGTCGGGCTGCCGCGCAGCAGGTAATACTGGCGCAGCACGACGGCGGCGACGCGGCGCGGACTCACGCCGTGCCTCCGGCGAAGCTCAGCGGCTCGCGCGCGACACGGATGAACAGCGCCTCCAGCGAGTCCGCGCCGTGCTCGCCAGGCAGCGTGCGCGGATCGCCCTGCAGCAGGATGCGCCCGTGCGACATCAGCAGCACGCGATCGCACACCGCCTCGACCTCGAGCATGTTGTGCGAGGTCCACAGGATGCCGCCGTCGCCGTGCGTGGCGATCGCACGGATGGTGCGGCGCAGCTCCTGCGCCGTGGCCGGATCCAGCGAGGCCGTCGGCTCGTCCAGCAGCAGCAGGCGCGGCGCGTTCAGCAGCGCCTTGGCCAGACCGGCGCGGGTCTGCTCGCCGGACGACAGCAGGCCGCAGCGGGTACGGCGGAAACGCCGCAGGTCGAACTGCTCCAGCAGCGCCTCGATGCGGGCGCCGAGCTGCGGCACCTCGTACAGCAGGCCGAAGCAGCGCAGGTTCTGCTCCACCGTCAGATTGCCGGGCAGCGGCGCGTACACGGCGGCAAAGTTGGTGCGCGCCAGCGCGCGAGCGCGCTCGCGGGCCAGGTCCACGCCGTCGATGTGGATGCTGCCGGCGCTGGGCGCCAGCAGGCCGAGGATCATGTTGATGGTGGTGGTCTTGCCGGCGCCGTTGGGCCCCAGCAGGCCGACGATCTCGTTGCGGCCGACCTCGAAGGACACAGCGTCGACGGCGACGGTGTCCGCGTAGCGCTTGCCCAGCGTGCTGACGCGCAGGATGGCGGCCGGTGCGGACATCGGCTCAGGGACGACCGGCGCAGGCGAGACCGCCGGGCGATCGGCGGCGCGGTACGAACGGCAGCGCCGCCGATGCGACGATCACTTGCCGCCTGCAGCCTGCAGGGTGGTGGCGATCTTGCCGGCGGTTGCGTGCGCCGCCGCCAGCGTCGGCGCCTTCAGGCCCCGCTTGGCCATCGCCAGCGCCTGCTCCAGCGTGGCGTGCTCCGCGGCGCTGTGACGGGTGTCGTTGAGTGCGCCGGTGCCCATGCCGGCGCAGGGATTGCCGGCCTTGGCGTCGTAACCGTTGCCCTCGTTTCCGACCAGGCAATTGATCACGTGGTGAAAGTGCATCTGGGCCACGTGCAGCGTGGCCGCGGTGCTGGCCATGTCGGCGTGGGCCGCGGCGGTGGACACCTCGAGCTTGGGATTGTCGGCCGCCAGCGCGGCGACCGGGGCGATCAGCAGGATGCAGGCAGTGCGCAACAGCAGACGACGGATCATGGTCTCGATCTCCGGTACGGGGGAAGACCATCACCGCTGCAGCATCAGCGGCGATGGGCCGCCGGAAAGATTACTCGCCCGGCGGCAAGTCGGCGTGAGGGCGCCCGCTGGCGCGCTCGACCCGCAGCGCGGCCCGCCCGCACGGCGCGAATCACGCCCGGCGCAGGGTCGCGTCTTCGCGACCGGCGGATGCGGGCGGCGAGGATGGCTTGCCCGCGCCCTGCTCCGCAGGCCTGCCGCCTCGGCCGCGCAGCCACGCCGCGTAGTCGTCGAGATCGCCGTCGAAGGCCTCGACCCGACCGTCGGCCACGCGCCAGAAACGGTCGCAGACCAGGCCGGTCAGATGGCGGTCGTGCGAGACCAGCACGATCGCGCCGGAAAAGTCGCTCAGCGCCTCGGCCAGCGCCTCGCGCATGTCGAGGTCCAGATGGTTGGTCGGTTCGTCGAGCAGCAGCACATTGGGCTTGCGCCAGGCGATCAGGGCCAGCGCCAGGCGCGCGCGCTCGCCGCCGGAAAACGCATCCACCGGCTCGAACGCGCGCTCGCCGGCAAAGTGCCAGCGGCCGAGAAAATCGCGAAACGCCTGCGTTGCGGTGCCCGGCGCGAGCGCGCGCAGATGGTCGATCGGCGTCTGGCCGGCGTGCAGCGATTCCACGGTGTGCTGGGCGAAATAGCCGAGGCCCAGATCGGGATGCACGCTGCGCGCGCCGGCGAGCAGCGGCAATTCACCGACCAGGGTCTTGATCAGGGTGGATTTGCCGGCACCGTTCGGTCCCAGCAGACCGATGCGGTCGCCGGCTTCGAGACCGAAGCCGACATCGGCGAGGATGCGCATCCCGCCGTAGCCGGCATCGACGTGATCGAGCCGGATCAGCGAATGCGGCAGCCGCGCCGGTTCGGCGAACGCGATGTGGATCTGGCGCTCGGCGCGCACCGCCTCGGTGCCGCTGAGCTTGGCCAGGCGCTTCATGCGCGACTGCGCCTGCCGGGCCTTGCTGGCCTTGGCCTTGAAGCGGGCGATGAACGCCTGCAGGTGCACGCGCTCGGCCTGCTCCTTCTCGAAGGCGATCTGCTGCTGGCGCAGCTGCTCGGAGCGCTGGCGCTCGAAACTGGTGTAGTCGCCGCTGTACAGACGCGCCCGGCCCTCGTGCAGATGCAGGGTATGCGTGCCGACGCCGTCGAGAAACTCGCGGTCGTGCGAGATCAGCAGCAGCATGCCCGGGTATTTAAGCAGCCACTGCTCCAGCCACAGCACCGCGTCCAGATCCAGATGGTTGGTCGGCTCGTCGAGCAGCAGCAGATCGCTGGGCGTCATCAGCGCCCGCGCCAGGTTCAGGCGCACGCGCCAGCCGCCGGAGAATTCCGCAACCGCGCGGCTGTGCGTCTCGGCGCGAAAACCGAGGCCGTGCAGCAGGCGGCCGGCGCGCGCGCCGGCGTCGTAGCCGTTGATGTCGGCGAGCTGCTGGTGGGCGGCGGCGACCGCATCCCAATCCTCGGCCGCCATCGCCGCGGCCTCGGCACGCAGCACCGCATGCACCGCGGCGTCGCCGGAGATCACGAAATCGAGCGCCGCGTCGGGCAGCGACGGCGTCTCCTGCGCCACGCTGGCGATGCGCAGCCGGCCCGGCAGATCGAGATCGCCGCGGTCGGGCTCGATCTCGCCCTGGATCGCGGCGAACAGGCTGGACTTGCCGCAGCCGTTGCGGCCGACCACGCCCACCCGCGACCCCGCGTGCAGGGCGAGATCGACGTCGGACAGCAGCAGGCGTTCGCCGCGCCGCAGGGCGAAGTTGCGGAAGGAGATCATGGGAGTGCCCAGTGTAGCTGGGCCCGGCAACCCGGGGACGCCTGCGGGGATCAGGGCCCGGGGCCATGCCGCCACCCGGGCATGAGCCGCAGCGCACCCGGCGAGGCGACCCCTGCCTTCGACTTCGCGCCTGTGGTGCCGGCGCGCGACGTGGAATTTCAAGTCCCGACACGGATCGCGATGGACGGCGGCGACGCCGCAGACGGCACACGCCCTGCCAGCGATCGAGACGCTTCAGCGGCGGATGCGGCGGCGCACCGGCGCAGCCGCGGCGGCGGCGGCACAGCACGCGCGCGAAGGCGTCGCGGGTTGCGCTGCGGACCCGTGCGCCGGTCCGGAAAACGGATTCGACCGATCCGATCGGGCCATGCCCGACGGCCGCGGCATCCGCGTTCCGCCCATGCGCGGCATGGCCGGCGCCGCGGCGTTTCCCGCCCCGGAATCCAGCCGCGATCCTGGGCGATCGCGCCAGCGCGCCAGCGGGCCGGGCGGGCGATAGGCATCGCCACGACCGATGGCGGAGCCGACTGCCGGCGCATGCTCCGCCGCCGTCACGAGCGGCCGCGCGGCGGCGGCCATGAAGGGCAGCGAGACCAGGCCGCCGACTGCGACCTGGAGATCCGGCAGACGCTCCCGTGAGCGAAAGAAGATCGGAATCGTCCAGCCGCTGCCCGCCGGCGCCGAGCAATCGGGGAGATCGACAAAGAAATCATGGCTGCCGGACGAGGCGTTGGTGATGTACAGGCCGCCCCACCGGTCCGGATGCGATAGCAGGCTGCATGGCATGTCGTTCAACAGGGCGACATTCCGGGGCCGGGTGTCGTATGGATAGGGAATCCAGCGCACCCATGGTGTCATGTCCGGCAGCGATGCCGCCTGCGCGGCCGCAGCGGTCAGCACGATCAGCGCGAACGCGAGGCTTGCCTGCAGGCGCATGACGCATCTCCCGGAAAGGGATCGGGGCGGCGCTGAGCTACCGCGCGAGTCCACTGTAAGCACCGCCCGCTGACGGTACAACCGCCTGTTCGATCAATTCGCGGTAAGGCCGCAGCGTCGCAGGCATCCGATCAGACCGCGCCCTGCCGTAGCGCGGACGGCGCGACGCCGGACCTCACCGCACGCGATCGTGCCGCGTCAGCCAGTCTTCGCGATCGGCCTCGAACCACGCCAGCGGGCCCTGCGCGGCATAGGCCGGATGCGCGAAGCTGCGTTCGCCCCTGCGCTGCATGCCGGCCTTCAGCAGCACGCGCTGCGAGTCGCTGTTGGCGAGATCCGTGATCGCCACGATCTGCCCCAGCCCCGCCGCGGCAAAGCCGTGGCGCAGCAGGGCGACGCTCATCTCGGTGGCGTAACCGCGGCCCCAGCACGCCCTGAACAGCACGTAGCCGAGCTGGATGTGCGCCTCGCCCTGGATGTTGTTCAGCAGGTGCATGCCGACGCAGGCGCCGCTCGCACGCTCCAGCGTCATCCACACGCCCAACCCGGGGTTGGCGTCGTAGTAGGCCAGAATGCGCTGATCCAGCATCTCCTGCGCCTGCTCGCGCGTCTTGGTGCCGCCGACGTAGCGCGCCACCTCGGGGTCGCTGTAGAGCTGATGCAGGACATCGAGGTCGTCCGCCGTGAATCGGCGCAGCGCCAGACGCGCGGTGACGGGCAGATTGTTTGCTGGCGACATGGGCTCTCGCTGCGGGGCGGCGGGCCGGAACACGGTCCTGCGCGACGGTGGCCACGATCGTTCGGGCAACGCCAGCGCAAGTCAAGCGCCGGCCGTCGCGCGCGACGCGCCCGTGACGCGCCCGCGGCGAAGCTCAGCAGGCGGTGCGGTTGCGACCGTCGAGCTTGGCCCGGTACAGCGCGTCGTCGGCATGCTTGATCCAGTCGCGCGCGTCGTGGGTCTGCGGGGTGATCTCGGCCACGCCGATGCTCAGGGTGCAGTGCATGCCCTCGGCCTGCTCGAATACGGCCGCTGCGACGCCGGCGCGGATGCGCTCGGCGATCGCCATCGCCGCGGTGGCATCGGCGCGATCCAGCAGCACGCCGAATTCGTCGCCACCGTAGCGGCCGGCGCGGTCGCTGTCGCGCATGCAGCGGCGGATGATCGCGCCGACGCGACCGATCACGGCATCACCTGCCGGGTGCCCGTGGCGATCGTTGATGTGCTTGAAACGGTCGATGTCGATCATCAGCAGGCTGGCGCGTCCCCCGCTGCGACGGCAACGCTGCAGTGTCATCGCCACCGCCTCCTCCCAGGCGCCGCGGTTGAGCAGGTCGCTGAGACCGTCGGTGCTGCCGATCCGCGCCAGCTGGCGGTTCTGCCATCGCACCTGGCGCGCCAGCGCGTGCATCACCGTGCTGATCGCCAGTGGATACAGCACCATGATAGGCAGCGTCGCCAGCATGACCGCCGTGCCGGTTTGCGGTGCGAACGCCCAGCCGTTCAGCGCGGCGGTCAGCACGCAGGCGATGCCCTGCAACAGCAGACCACGCAGCAGCAGGCGGGGGCCGCCGACACTGAGCTTGTCCATCGCCAGCATCGTCAGCAGGGCCGCGCTGGGCAGCAGATCGAAGCGCATCAGCGCCACCCAGACGCCGCCCATCAGCGAGTCGACCAGCAGGTTGCGGTACTCGGTCTGCACCGGCGTCGTACTGCGCACCGCCAGCCAGCGCGCAAGGTGCGGCCACGCGAAACCGTTGGTCAGCAGCAGCGCCCACAGCAGCAGCGGTTCGCCGTTCTGCCGGAACACGGCGGCGACCGCGAAAAAACCCAGCCCCAGCCCCAGCGTGCGCAGGCCGTGCACGCGCCTCACGAAACGTCGTTCGCGATCGACCGATGAGGCAGCTTGGCGCGGCAGGATCGATGCATTCATGGCGCGACTCGGGGTGCGGGCCCGCAGCAACGTGAGCAAGGTCGGTGCCAGTCTGCGCTGCGGACACCCGCGGCGAGGTTCCGGACTGCAACACCGTGACCCGGCGCACAGGCGCCGGGCGCCGGCATGGCAGGCTGCGGCGGCGGATGGTCATGAGCACGCCGGCGCAAACCCCGCGTCGCCGGACCGGGCCGCATGCGCGGCCCGGGCGTCGTCGCGGGCGACAATGGAGCGCACGGGCGCACGCCGCGTTCAATCGTCGGCGTCGGCGGCGTCGCGTCCCTGCTGGCGGATGATCGCCTCCTGGCGCGCATCGATGATCGCCAGCATCACGCCGTCCACGTCGGCAGCGCGCTCGTCCGCCGCGAACACGCCGCTGAGTTCGCTGTCGGGGCGCAGCGCGCCCTGCTCGAACAGCGCCCACATCTCCTCGGCGTAGCGCGTGTCGAGCAGCTCGGGCGCGAAGCGGCCCAGGCTTGTCGGTCACGTTGTCGACGTCGCGCAGCAGCATGGCGCGTCCGGCGTTGTTGCCGGCCGCGCTGACCACCTGCGGCAGGTCGATGATCACCGGGCCTTCCGGCGCGACCAGCACGTTGTATTCCGACAGATCGCCGTGGATCAGGCCGGCGCAGAGCATGCGCACCACCTGCCGGACCAGGAAATGGTGATAGCGGCGCGCCTGCTCCGGCTCCAGTTCCACCTCGCCAAGCCGCGGCGCCGAACGTCCTTCGGCATCGGTGACCAGTTCCATCACCAGCACACCGTTGAAATAGCCGTAGGGCTGCGGGACGCGCACGCCGGCCGCGGCGAGCTGATACAGCGCATCGACCTCGGTGTTCTTCCAGGCGATTTCCTGCTGCTTGCGACCGTACTTGCTGGCCTTGCCGATCGCGCGCGCCTGCCGGCTGCCGCGCACCTTGCGGCCTTCCTGGTACTGCACCCGCGCCTGGAAGCTGCGCTGCGCCATGTCCTTGTAGACCTTGGCGCAACGCACGTCGCTGCCGCTGCGCACCACGTACACCGACGCCTCCTTGCCGCTCTTGAGCGGTCGGATCACCTCGTCGATCACGCCGTCGTCGATCAGCGCCTGCAGTCCCTGGGGTGTCTTCATGGATTCCGGAGTGTCACGGTGGTCGGCGATTCGCGGTGGCAGCCGGCCGGCGGCTGGATGCCGCCGGGCCTGCTGGCGATGCGGGAAACGTGCCAGTTTAGCGTGTGCCGCGCCGCGGCCGGCGCCGGCAGGCCACGCGCCGGTTGGCCCCTGCTCCGGGTGCATGCGACGGATCCCGGCACATGGCGGCCTGCCCAGCCTGAACGGGAGCGTGCGGGCGACCGCCTGCGTTCAGCTTGCGAGGGCCACTGTCGGGAGCGAACCATCCCGCCACCAGGAGATACGATCATGACGATTCTTAAAAACCGCTACCTGCCGATGCTCGGACTGGTGACCGCACTGGCCGCCAGCGCGATGATCCCCCAGCATGCATCGGCTGCCGAGGCAAGCCTCGACTGCAAGCTGCATTTCTCCACCAGCAGCTGGTCGGTGATCTACAAGCATGCCGAAGGCACTGGCCTCGTGACGTGCGCCGATGGCACTTCGATGCACGTGAAGATCGCCGCCCAGGGCGTGGGCCTCACCGCCGGCAAGTCGCATATCGACAACGGCGTCGGCACCTTCACCGACGTGCACACCATCGACGATGTGCTCGGCTCCTATGCGCAGGGCGAAGCCAACGCGGGCCTGGTGAAATCAGGCACCGCGCAGATCCTGACCAAGGGCACCGTCTCGCTGGCGCTGGCCGGCGCGGGCCAGGGCATCGATCTGGGCATCAGCTTCGGCAAGTTCACCATCAGCCGGGCCAAGTAACGCCGCTCGACAGGGGCTTGCGCAGCCGCCCAGCGCTGGCGCTGGCGGATAACGGCCTGCGCCGGATGTCCGCGCTCGCCGTGATGGCGAGACCCGACGTGCCGGAAGCTTCAACGCAAGCCGCGGCGTCCATCGATGCCGCGGCTTGCGTTTGTCCGAGGCGCCACGAACGTGATCGGGATCGGGGCGCCCGGTCCGGTGCCACGGTTGTCAACCGCCGCGGCACAGCCCGCGTACGCCGCCGGCGACGGCCTGGCCTTTCGGGCACCGGCAGTTATCCACCGGAAACCGGTGCATGCGCGCCCGGTGTCAGGTGCTGTCCGGGCGGCAAGGCGGCCGCCTCGGGGCCGCATGCGAAGGCGCTTCCCGGAGCCGGTCGGACGATCGCCTGCCGGCGGATTCCGCGGCGCATCGCGTTCATGCTGCAGGGCAGCGTGCTTCCATCCGATTTGTCTAATATTTTCGGCTGCACGCCGGATGCGGCTTTTCGTCGCGGCGTCGATACACCGATTCCCCCTGCCTGGAGCGAACCCCGTTGGCGCACAAACTTCTGATCATGCTGGTCAACACCGATCCGCGAAACGGCGAGGAACTCGGCGCTCCGTTCTTCCAGGCGTCGGTCGCCGCGGCGATGGACTACGAGGTCGAAATCGTCTGCACCGCGACCGCCGGACGCCTGATGAAGAAGGGCGTTGCCGAATCGCTGGTGGTCAAGCCGGGCTCGCCCAAGACCGTCTATGACTTCATCAAGGAAGCGCACGAGGCGGGCGTGAAGTTCTACTGCTGCTCGCCCAATCTCGACCTGTTCGACATGACCAAGGAAGACCTGATCCCGGAATGCGCCGGGATCGTCGGCGGCGCCTACGTCATCGAGCAGGTCATGGAAAACGACGACACCCGGGTGCTCAGCTACTAGGTTGTATCGCGGCCGCGCGCGGCCGGTCCGCAGGAGTCGATTATGGCAGCTGCAGCAATGCTCATCGGCGATCCGGTCTCCGGAGCTCCGACCGTTGCCCGCGAAAAACTCGAGGAGATCTTCGAGGACGTCCGCTCGCACCCGCTGTACGACCACGAACTGTACGGCTGCCTCAACTGCGGCATCTGCACCGCGACCTGCCCTTCGGCCTATTACTACGACTACTCGCCGCGCGAGATCGTGCAGCTGCTGCTGACCGAGAACCTCGAGGGCGTCTACGACGTCATGCAGGAAAAGATCTGGGCCTGCGCCCAGTGCTATACCTGCGCCGCACGCTGCCCGTTCCACAACTCGCCGGGCGGCCTGGTGATGATCCTGCGCGAGACGGCGATCAAGCACGGCATGCAGTCGGCCAAGGACGTGCTGAAGCCGTTCACCCGCGTGCTGATGAAGCTGATCACCACCGGCAATCAGCTCGCGCCCAACATGATCACGCCCGACGCCTTCGCCGACTGGGGCCCGAACATCGCCAAGATCAAGGCGCCGCTGAACATCCTGCGCAAGGCCATCCCGGTGCCCACGCTGCATACGATGGACACGGCGTGGGAAGTCAACATCAAGACGTCGATCGAGCTCTACACCATATGGGAAGCGTCCGGGGTGCTGGATCAGCTGGAGACGATCGACCCGAATCTTTTCGATGTGGTCAACGACCTCATGGACGAGAAGCGCGAGGAATACCAGGAGTGGGTCGATGAACACCCGGCGGAATCATCCGCGGTCTGAGTGAGGTAACACGCCATGGCCAGTCAGGAAGAACAGGAACGCCCCGCTGCACCGGGTTACTCGGGCTTCGGTCCGGAGTGGCGCCCGGTCAAGCTGTCGACCGACGAGGCGCGGCGCGCCACGTCCTGGGTCGAGGCTCGCATCGACCGTCGCGAGATGCTGGTCAACAAGGACCAGGTGAAGGATGTGCGCGACATCATGTGGCAGCTGGAGAAGGACGGCGAGATCGTCGTCCACCGCATCAGCGAGCAGCATGAGCCGGTCACCGGGCGCACGCTGTACGGATGGAACAAGCGCATCCCCACCAACCAGTTCTGGCACCACAAGTCCTGCGGACAGTGCGGCAACATTCCAGGCTATCCCAGTTCGCTGCTGTGGCTGCAGAACAAGCTCGGCACCCGGTATCTGGACGAGACCGACCAGACCTCGTGCACCGCCTGGAACTATCACGGTTCGGGCATCGGCAACATCGTCAGCCTGGCCGCGGTGTTCCTGCGCAACTTCCACCAGGCCTATGTGTCCTCGCTGGCCGAGGGGCTGCCGGCGGGCTACTACTATCCGCTGATCCATTGCGGCACCTCGTTCGGCAACTACAAGGAAGTGCGCGCGTTCCTGCTGCAGTCGCCCAAGCTGCGCGAGCAGGTCAAGAAGATCCTCGGCAAGCTCGGCCGACTGGTGGACGGCAAGCTGCTGATCCCCGAGGAGATCGTGCACTACTCGGAATGGCTGCACGTGATGCGCGAGCGGATCGCCGAGCATCGCGTGATCGATTGCAGCAACATCCGCGCGACCGTGCATCCGGCCTGCCATGTCCACAAGATGGTGCCGGAGGATGTCCTGTACGACGAGACCGTGCTCGACGGCAACCGGGTCGCGGTCTCGACCGGCCTGCTGCAGACGCTGGGCGTCGAGGTGGCCGATTACTCGACCTGGTACGACTGCTGCGGATTCGGATTCCGACACATCATCGGCGAGCGCGAGTTCACCCGCTCCTTCGCCATCGACCGCAAGATCAAGGTCGCGGTCGAGGAGGCGCATGCCGACGTGATGGTGGGCCATGACACCGGCTGCATCACCACGCTGGACAAGAGCCAGTGGATCGGCGGCGCGGTGGACAAGGTCTATCCGCTGGCGGTGATGGCGGACTGCCAGTTCGCCGCGCTGGTCTGCGGCGCGCATCCGTACAAGCTCGCGCAGCTGCACTGGCACGCCTCGCCGTTCGAGGGCCTGCTGGAGAAGCTGGGCATCGACTGGCAGAAGGCCAAGGCCGAGTTCGAGGTCGTATCTCGATGAGGTCAAGGCCGGACGCGTCGAGACCCTCTATGACCCGAAACGTGCCATTACCTCGGGCCCTGGCTACCAGCGCCCGGCCCTGATCGAGGCCCAATCATGAGTGCACCGGTACTTGTCGTGGGTGGCGGCCCCGCCGGACTTTCCGCGGCCCATGGTCTGGCCAGCGCCGGCCAGCGGGTGGTGCTGGTGGACAAGGCCGACCGCCTGGGCGGCGCGCCGATCCTGTCCGGCTATGCCAAGCTGGTTCCTTCCGGCGAATGGGCGCGGGATGCGATCGGCGGCATGGTCCGGCGCGTGCAGCCGCATCCGCTGGTCGAGGTGCTGACCGAGACCCGGGTCACGCGGTTCTCCGGCGAACCCGGCGCCTTCGATGCCACCCTGTCCGACGGCCAGACGCGCAAGGTCGGCGCCGCGATCCTGTGCACCGGCTTCACCCATTTCGATTCGGTCAACAAGCCCGAGTGGGGCTTCGGCACCTACCCCGACGTGGTCACCACGACCCAGGTCGAGCAGATGTTTTCCTCCGGCAAGGGCGTGCGCTGCCCGTCCGACGGTCGCGAGCCGGAGCGCGTGGCGATCCTGCTGTGCGTCGGCTCGCGCGACCGCCAGATCGGCCGCGAATGGTGCTCGAAGATCTGCTGCACGGTGTCCGCCAACATCGCCATGGAGATCCGCGAGGCGCTGCCGAAATGCAGTGTCTACATCTACTACATGGACATCCGCACCTTCGGACTCTACGAGGACAAGTACTACTGGCAGAGCCAGGAGGAATTCCGCGTCAAGTACATCAAGGCGCGCATCGCCGAGGTCACCTCCGACGGCCACCGCCTGATCGTCAAGGGCGAGGACACCCTGGTCAAGCGACCGATCACCATTCCCTTCGACATGGTCGTGCACGCCATCGGCATGGATCCCAATGTCGACAATCGCGCCCTGGCCCCGTTGTTCGGCGTCGAGCTGGAGCGGCACGGCTTTCTGCAGAAAGGCCCGTCCTACAGCGCCATGGGCAGCACCACGCGTCCCGGCGTCTACGTCGCCGGCGCCGCGACCGGGCCCGAGACCATCGACGACAGCATCGCCCAGGGCCAGGCCGCCGCCATGGCGGTGATCGCCGGCCAGCACATGCCGACCCAGGCACTGGCGGGATGACCGGTGGGCACGATGCTGATGGCGCGCGATCCGGACCCGACCCTGCTGTCGACGCTTGATCTCAGCGGCCCGGCGATCCGCGGCGGCTTCGCCGCGCTGATCGAAGCCGCCGGCACCGGCGCCGGCATGGAGTCCTATCTGACCACGCTGCAGCTGAAGGTGCGGATCTTCCGCGAGCTGCTCGCCGACGGTCGTGTTGCCGGACTGGACGAGTTGCAGTTTCTCGGACTTTGCACCTTCATGTCGACCGTGCGCCGGCGTGCCGGCCCGTGGCTCGCCGAGCATCCCTACGCGGCCTTGCGCGAGCGCATGACCGCGCTGCTCGACGACCAGGGCGACGTGCAGAGCCGCTTCGACGCCTTTCTCGCCGGGGTTCCGAGGGACCGTCACCATCGCTGGCTGCGCGATCTTGCCGCCGAAATGCTGCACTTCACCGCGCCCGACTCGATCCCGCTGATGACGCGCTGGATCTGGGACGCGGACACCCGCAGCGGCGTGCTGCGCGAGATCTGGTTCGATGTCGAACCCGGCCGGGACACGCTGACGCTGTCCGATCGCGTGGAGATCTTTCTCGCCCTGCGCGGCGAGCTCGAGCCGTTCCTACGCGAGAACGGCATCTACCGCGACCTCGCACTGATGCAGGACCTGCTTTGTGCCCATCTCTATGCGCGCTACATCAACGATCGCGGCAGCACCTATCTCAAGGGCGATTTCGTGGGCGGCGAGGACCCGATGGCGCACACCCGCCGCCTGCTCGGGCTGGACTGCCTGGATGCCGACGGCATCCGCATGAAGGTCAAACTCGCGGACACCGCCTCAGCGTTGTCGATTTCGTCACTGCGGCTCAGCGCTTGAGGAGTGCGGCATGCCGATCCACGAAAAATCCCTGATCCGCAAGGAAAACCTGATCCGCAACGAGAAGCTCTCGCTGGAGGGCGTCGACGTCTCCGGCGACTGGAGCACCTTCATCGGCACGCGGGTCATCACCGACTACAACGAGGCGCTGGAGGGCGAAATTGCGGCGCTTCCGGGCGGCGAGCACATCAATCGCTGCTGGCAATGCGGCTCCTGCACCAATTCCTGCACGGTCAACGCCATCAACCCCGAGTTCAATCCGCGCTACTGGATCTACCTGATCCGGCTCGGCCTCGAGGAGGAGCTGCTGCGCGACAAGGACATCATCTGGCAGTGCGTTTCGTGCAACAAATGCACCTATGCCTGTCCGCGCGACGTCGTGCCCGAGGGCGTGATGAAGGCGACCGCGCACTGGCTCGAGCTCAAGGGCCACACGCGGCCCAGTTCCTCGACGATCTTCGACGAGGAATTCTCGGGCCAGGTGTTCGCCAAGGGCAAGATCGAGGAGGGCCGACTGATGCGCAAGTACTTCGCGCGCACCGGCCAGAAGCTGGCGCAGCCCTGGCTGGTGGCCATCATCCGCGGTCTGGTCGCGCGCATGCCGGTCGGCCTGCTCACGCGACTCGGCCTGGCCGCGCTGGTTCACCCGCGCACCCGCGACTGGAGCGGAACCCGCGATGCCATCAATGAATACGTGATCGACCAGCGTGCGCGGCAGCGGCAGGCGCTGGGACTGGCAGCCACCCCGACGGAGAGGCACTGATGAGCGACAAGTACCGCAAGGTGGCCTACTACCCGGGCTGCGCGCTGGAAGGGACGGGTCATGCCTACAACCGCTCGACCAAGGAGGTCGGCAAGGCGCTCGGGCTCGAACTGGTCGAACTGCAGAACTGGAACTGCTGCGGCGCCATGGAGGTCAAGAACGTCGATCCCAAGCTCCAGACCTTCCTGTCCGCACGCAACCTCAAGATCGCCGAGGACATGGGTTTCGACACGGTGATGGCGCCGTGCAATGGCTGCTACCACAACCTGAAGAAGGCCGAATACGATCTTTCGCACGACGCGGCTTCGCGCGAGACGGTGGAGAAACTGTCGGCCAGATCCGGCGCCACGGCCTACCAGGCCGGCCACGTCAGCACGATCCATGCGCTGGACTGGATCCGTGACGCGATCGGCACCGAGGAATTGGGCAAGCGGGTGAAGAACTCGCTGAACGGGCTCAAGATCGCCAATTACTACGGCTGCATGTACACGCGCCCGCGCCACATCTTTCCGGAGAAGGACCAGGGCGCCGGCTCCGAGTCCACCAGCAAGCCGCATTTCATGGACGACCTGCTGGCCGCCGCGGGTGCCGTGAATGTCGAATATCCGCTCAAGACCGCCTGCTGCGGCGGCGCGCACACCCTGTCCGACAGCGACACCTCGACCCGGCTCGTGCTCAACCTGCTGACCACGGCGGAGGCCTGTGGTGCCGATGTCATCGCCACCGAGTGCCCCACCTGCCACTCCGGTCTCGAAATGCACCAGATGCGCGCCGAGAAGGTGTTCGGCAAGAAGACCACGGTCAAGATCCTCTACTTCACCCAGCTGCTCGGCATGGCGCTGGGACTCTCGGCGCGCCGGGTCGGCGTGCACGAGAACTTCTCCGACTCGCGCGATCTGCTCAAGGCGCGGGGACTCGGCTGATGGACTCGCCTTTCGCGATCACCGACGCCGTCGCGGCGATGCCGGACGAGGCGCTGGCATGCGCGCCGGCCGGCATCAAGCGCCGGCTGCTCGATGCCGGCGAGTCGGCGCTGGTGCGCTGGGTCGTCGCGCACGGATCCGAGCCCACGCCGGATCACGTCGAGGGATTCCGGCTGCTGGCCCTGCACCGCCAGGCCGCCCTGCGCGACCCCACGTTCAACGCCTGTCGCGAGACCTGCCGGGAGCTGGTTTACCAATGCAACGCGGCCGAGGCGAGCAGCGATGCGCCCGAGCGCATCCGGCGCCTGCGCATGGCCACTGCCGTCGCCACCCACCTGTTTCTCTTCATCGACGGCAAGCTCGAGAACGAAAAGCTGGGCGAATTCTGCTGCTCGTCGCGACCGTTGCGCTCGCAGGACGCGGCAGACGCCGGCGCGGACGTGCGGTCAGCAGCAGGCGCGGGGGGCTGAGCGATGGCGACGGTGCGCGGCTGCGTCTTCCCCGACGATCTCTACTACGACGTGTCCAACAACATGTGGTACCGGGAAGAAGCCGGGGGCACCGTCATGGCGGGCATGACCGCCGTCGCCGTCGCGTTGGCCGGCCAGCTGGTCGCGGTGACGCCGAAGAAGGCCGGGCGCCCGGTACT
This sequence comes from uncultured Pseudomonadota bacterium, assembly GCA_963794205.1. Classification (GTDB taxonomy): domain Bacteria; phylum Pseudomonadota; class Gammaproteobacteria; order Xanthomonadales; family Rhodanobacteraceae; genus Metallibacterium. Next base: position 825,814 of record CAWCCR010000015.1, on the reverse strand, counting down.
GGCGGGCAAGTCCTGCGCGACCATCGAATCGGGCAAGTGGGTGGGCCCGGCCAAGATCGCCTTCGATGGCGAGGTGGTCGCGGTCAACGACGCGCTGGTCGCCGAGCCCGGGATCGCCAACGCCGATCCCTATGCGGGCGGATGGTTGATGCGGGTCAAGCCGACGGCCTGGGACCAGGCCATGATGTCGCTGGTGCCCGGCAGCCAGGTTGCCGCGCCCTATGAAGCGAAGATGGCAGCCGATGGCTTCGCCGGTTGCGTCTGCAAGACCTGAACGCGATGTGCTTTTACCTGACGGCATGACCGGGGAGACAGAGATGGAAACGAGCGGTTCCGAAACCAAGCGGCTGTCGATGATCGTGACCAAGGGCACCCTCGACTGGGCCTATCCGCCATTCATCCTGGCGACGACGGCCGCGGCCATGGGCCTGGAGGTCACCATGTTCTTCACCTTCTATGGCCTGGCCCTGCTGAAGAAGAAGCTGGACCTGTCAATCACCACGCTCGGCAATCCGGGCATGGAAATGCCGCTGATGGGGACGCACCTGCTGATGCCCAACCTGCTCGGCGCACTGCCCGGCGTCGATGCGATGGCCACCGCGATGATGAAGAACCTCATCAAGAAGAAAGGCGTCGCCTCGATCGAGGACCTGCGTCAGGCTGCGATCGAATCCGACGTGCAGATGATCGCCTGCCAGATGACCATGGATCTGTTCGAGTTCAAGCGCGAGGACATGATCGACGGTCCGGTGCTGGGCGGCGCGGCGACCTACATCGAGACCGCGACGAAGTCGGATATCAACCTGTTCATCTGAACCCACACCTGGGAGCAAGCCATGGCTGACCATCTTCTTGATGCCCGCGGACTGAACTGCCCGCTGCCCATCCTGCGTGCGAAAAAGGCCTTGAAGGACATTCCCGTCGGCGAAATTCTGGAAATCCAGGCCACCGATCCCGGCGCGGTCAAGGATTTCGAGGCGTTCTGTCGATCGACCGGCAACGAGCTGGTTGATTCGCAGACGAGCCAGGGCGAGTTCCACTTCCGCATCCGCCGCGGGAAATGACGCACGGCCGTCGAATCGGGATGCGATCGAACCGCCTTCCGGATCCCGCGGACGAACCGCGCGCAGCGGCCCGGCGCGGCGGCTTGCGACCGGTGACGCGCTCTCCGGCGCGTGACCCCGGCATGCCGCATGCCTGCGCAAGAGCCGCGATCGCCTCCGCGGCGTGCGCCAGGTCCGCGCCATGAGCTCGACGCTGCGGGTGCTTGATCTCGGCAGTGTCCCGGTCGTGCGCTCGCAGGCGGTGTATCACGGCATCGCCGAAGCCATGCACGCGGGCGACGACCCCGTGCTCACCCTGGTCAGCCCCGACGCGCCTTATGTATGCATCGGCATGCACCAGGATGTCGCAGCCGAGGTTGACGAGGACTACTGCCGGCAGGCGGGCCTGCCGATCCTGCGCCGGCAGGTCGGCGGCGGCGCCGTCTACCTCGATCGGAACCAGCTTTTCTTCCACTTCATCTCGCCGCGCGAAACGGTTCCCCGGCGGGTGACCGAGATCTATGCGTTCCACGTGGCCCCGGTCCTGGCCACCTACCAGTCGCTGGGGATACCGGCACGGCTGCGGCCGATCAACGACATTCACGTCAACGAACGCAAGATCGGCGGCACCGGAGCCGCGCAGATCGGCGACGCGACGGTGTTCGTCGGCAGCTTCATGCTCGATTTCGATACCGCGACGATGGCGCGCTGCCTCAAGGTGCCTTCGGAAAAGTTCCGCGACAAGCTGCGCTCGACCCTGCAGGACTACATCACCACCATCCGCCGCGAGCTCGGCCAGGTGCCACCGCGCGAAGCCCTGACGACCCTGTTCGGGCAGCACGTCGCCCGTCACTTCGGCACCGAGCTGCGCAGCGACACCCTGCGCCCCGACGAGGAAGCCGCGGTCGCCGGGTGGGAGCAGAAACTGCAGACTTCCGACTGGCTGCGACAGCCGGGCACGCGGCGCGTCCCCGAAGGCATCAAGATCACCGGCGGCCTGCACCTCGGCGAAGGCGTCCACAAGGCGCCCGGCGGCCTGCTGCGCGTGCGCCTGCTCAGTCGCGACGACCACGTCGCGGATGCGCACATCAGCGGCGACTTCACCTGCATGCCCGCGTCCGGCATCGCGGCACTCAGCGGCGCCTTGACGGGCATGGACCTGCGGGGCGATCTGGCGACCCGGATCGATCCGCTGCTGGCATCACTGGCACTGGACCTGCCAGGTGTAACGGCACATGACCTGGCGCAGGCGCTGCATCACGCGCACCGCCCGGTCGACTAGCGGGACTTGGCAACGACAGGGAGTACGACTGCAAGCTTCGTGCTTTGGCGTGACGGTGGCGGCGATGGCGGATCGCGAGCTGCGCTGTCCATCCGGTTTGTGCGACACCATCCCCGCAGACGCCTTGCCTGCGGACCGGTTGATGCATCACACGTGGCATGACGGAGGGGTTCACCATGGTCACCAGGCATCTCAAGCGAACGCTTTTCGTTTCCCTGCTGCTCGCATCCGGAATGGCCTCGGCCACGGATGGCTATTTCCAGCCCGGCTACAGCGTCCAGTCGGTCGGCATGGGCGGCGTCGGCATCGCCCTGCCGCTGGATGCGCTGGCCGCGGCCAGCAATCCGGCCGGCATGGCCCTGGTCGGCAATCGCCTCGATTTCGGGGTGAGTGTGTTCCGACCGCAACGCAGCGCCAGCCTGACCACCCAGGCAGGCGCGACCTCGTTCAGCGGCAATCAGACCAGCCAGTTCTACATCCCGGAGTTCGGCTTCAATCGCATGGTCACTTCACGACTGGCGCTCGGCGTCTCCGTGTACGGCAATGGCGGCATGAATACCGGCTACAGCAACCTCAACTCGGCCACCCAGGGCGCCCAGTGCGCCAACCCCCAGGTCCTGCAACAGTTCGGCGGCAGTCTTTCCGCCTGCATGGCCTCGCCGGTCGGTCAGCTGGGTGCCTTCGGTGTGGGTTCCACGGGCGTGGATCTGCAGCAGCTTTTCATCGCGCCCACGATCGCCTACCGGATTGATGATCACAACTCGATCGGTCTGTCGATCGACTACGTGCATCAGAACTTCGGCGTCACCGGCGTCCAGGCCTTCCAGGGGCTGTCGAGCAATCCGCCAAACGTCACCAACAACCTGCATGCCCAATCCGACGGCGTGGGGTTCCGCATCGGCTGGACCGGCCAGCTGACCCCCGACCTGACCGTGGGCGCGACCTACCAGCCCAAGATCACGATGAGCCGGTTCCGGCGTTACAACGGGCTGTTCGCGGACGGCGGCAGTTTCGACATCCCCGCCAACTACGGTCTGGGCGTGGCCTGGAAAGCCACTCCCGACCTGACCGTGGCCGGCGACGTCGAGCGCATCGAGTACGGCAATATTCCCGCCATCGCCAACCCGATGATCAACTCCCTGATCTGCGCGACACCGGCAACCTGCGGGCTCGGCACGCCCAACGGCACCGGCTTCGGCTGGCGCAGCGTCACCGTGATCAAGCTGGGCGTGGCCTACGCGGTGGATCCGGGCCTGACCCTGCGCGCCGGCTGGAATCACAGCAGCCAGCCGGTTCCGGGCGAGGACGCCTTCATCAACGTGCTGGCGCCCGGCGTGGTCGAGGACCATCTCACCCTCGGGGCGACCTATGCATTGAGCCGGAGCATCGACCTGTCCTTCGACTACGTGCATGCCTTCAACCATACCGTCACCGGCAGCGGCGCCAGCCAGGGTACGGCGATCCGCATGTATCAGGACACGCTGGGTTTCGCGCTCGGATGGCGCTACTGATCCGCGACAGCGGAAGGGACCGCCATTGCGCTGCAGCGGCGGCCTCTGCCTGATGCGCCCCGTGCCCGTCACCGCCCTGCGCGCGGCGGGCTCCGGGCGCCCCCACGACGGCCGCCACGGTCCCGGCAGCGCGAATCCGCCGCGGGCCGTGGCGCGCCTGCCACAGCCCGCACGTGATTCAGACCTCTCCCCGCTCCGCAGCCGTGTCCATCAGACCGGTGACCTTGACCAGGCCGACCATGATGCTGCTCAAGGCCTGGGCGATCAGGCGCTGCCGGGCGGCGAGCCGTGCCAGTCCTTCGGGAACGTTCTCCGGCGCGGCATCGAACTCCATCACCAGGTCCTCGATCATGCCGCTCTTGATGCCGGGATGGGCGGTGAAGCCAAGGCAGTTTCCGCGCACCTGGAACAGCATCGGCGCGCCATCCTCATCCACCGCGAGCACCCGCGCATCGGCCGGCAACAGCACCTGATCGCGCATGTAGAGCGCGTACGGATAGGTTGGCGGCAGATGCCCCGCCAAGGCGTCGGGATCGGTCCTGCTCGCCTCGCCGACGCGGAAACGCAGCGGCGCGGCGGCGCAGCCGCCGCCGGCGGCGACGGCGAGCATGATGCTGCCCAAACCGATGCCGATCACCGGAAGCCCCGAATCGAGGAATGCCGACGTCAGCCGCAACTCGGCGGCCACGCTTGGCAGAAGATCGCCGCTCGCCATGCCCTGCGGACCTGCGCCCAGCAGGACCAGGCCATCATGGCCCTGCGCCGCAGCCGGCAGGCTGCCGCCCGGCACGTGCGGGCGCGCGTAGACGAAGCGTATGGCACGACCCTCGAAATGGTCTTCCAGAAGACCGAGGTATTCGCCATCCGTATGTTGCACCACGCAAAGCGTGATCATGCCCTGCTCCCGATCCGGTCGCTGCCGTGTCCGCATCGAGCATGCAGCGCGGACTGCGTGTTGGCAATGCTTGCCAGCCGCAGTCCGATGCGCCTGCGCCATGTGGCACACGCGTCCCGCAGCGCGCCTGCGCGTGCAACACGGCGCGGCGGACAGCAGCGAATCCGTCGTGCCGACAGCCTGCCGCGCAGCGGCCGCACGACACCGCTCCCGCGCGGATTCGCGTGCTTCGGTCTTCAGTGCCGCGAGCCGCGCGCAATCGCGGGCAGGTCGCGGGCTTGAACGGGCGAGCCCGCGCAGGCCGCATCAGTCATGCTGCACTGCGCTCACCTTTTCGGCACCAGCGAATGGGCGCCGACAAACCTTCCGGATCACCCAGAGGTCAACATGCAACAACATCACCTGCCCGCCGCCATTGCCATCGCGCTGGGCTGCGTCGTCGCCAGGACTCATGCCGCGGCCGTACCACCAGCCAATGACCCGGTCGCTGCGGCGTCTGCCCAGTCCACGCACCATTCCGGTACGCCACCAGCCAGTTCAGTGACCAATCTGGAAACCGTCAAGGTCACCGCGCGCCGCTACGAGGAAACCTTGCAGGATGTGCCCATTGCGGTGACTGCGCTGACCGCGCGCGCACTCGCCGACAACAACGTGCAAAACCTGTCGGACCTGCAAGGACTCGTGCCCAATCTGCAGATCGGCCCGACCCAGGGCACCAGCTCGACGCTGACCGTGTACCTGCGCGGCATCGGCCAGAACAATCCGCTGTGGGGCTTCGATCCCGAGGTGGGCCTGTACTTCGACGGCGTGTACATCGCGCGTCCGCAGGGTGCATTGCTGGACGTGTTCGACGCGGACCGCATCGAGGTGCTGCGCGGCCCGCAGGGCACGCTGTACGGCAAGAACACGGTCGGCGGCGCGATCAACTACATCTCCAAACCGCTGCCCACACAGCAGACCGGATCAGTCACCACGACGCTGGGCATGCACGCCACCCGGGACATCAAGGTCGATTACGGCAACGCCAGCAAGGATGGCGTATGGCGCTTCCGCGTCGCCGCCGCCAGCCTGCATCACGGCGGTTACGGCCACAATCTGTACCTCGGCGGCCCGACCGGCAACCAGGACGTGAATGCCGCGCGCGTGACGCTGGGCTATTTCCCGTCGGCGCGCTTCGATGCGCAACTGGCGCTGGACGGCGAGTTCGATCGCAGCGTCCCGCCCGGCGGGGCGCAGCTCGCGGTGATCCCGTTCGACCCGGCACAGACCCAGGGCCTGCCCAACCGCTATGACACGCGATCCGGTCAGCCGCCGGTGAATACCACCGACAGCGGCGGCGGCGCGCTGACCCTGCACTGGCTGCTGGGCGAGGACTGGACGCTGAAATCGATCAGCGCCTATCGCAGCAGCAATGCCAACATGAACATCGACGTGGACACGCTGCCGGTGTCGATCGCGGACAACAATCTCGTCTACCACAGCCACCAGTTCAGCCAGGAACTGCAGGCCTTGTACGACAACGGCAGCGACCTGCACGGCGTGGTCGGCGTGTACTGGTTCGACGGTTACGCCGAGGGCATCAACAAGTACGCGCTGCTGGCCCTGCCGCCTTATCAGCAACTGGGCTATTCGCTCTACGTGGGCAGCGGTGGCAGCGTGGACACGCGCAGCCTCGCCGCCTACGCCGACACGACCTGGCTCTTCGCGCCGCGCTGGAGCCTGGAGGCCGGCGCGCGCTACACGCACGAGTCCAAGACCGCGATCATCCAGAACGACACCTATCCGAACGCGAACTTCGCCACCCCCAACGGCGTGCAGGCCGACTTCGAGGGCAAGACCTCGGCCAACAATCTGTCGCCCAAGCTCACTCTGGGCTGGAAGGCCGACGATGCGGTGAACCTGTACGCCACTGCCAGCACCGGCTTCCATTCCGGCGGTTACAACATTCAGGCCAACTGCACGGCGATCCCCGCATCGTGCCGGCCGATCAAGAACGAAACCCTGCTCAACTACGAGCTGGGCGCCAAGATGAGTTTCTTCGACGGCCGCCTGATGCTCAACAGCGCCTTGTTCCATGCGCTGTATCACGACATCCAGCTGTCGGTGTACACCTCGTACGTGCAGCCAAACGGCCAGCGTGGCTTCTTCGGCGATTTCACCAACGCCGGCAAGGCCACCATCGACGGCATCGAGAACGAATTCGCCTGGCGCATGGGCGATCGCTGGACGCTGAGCGGCAACCTGTCGTATCTGCATCCGCGCTACACGCAGTACCTCAGCGGCGGCGTCAACATCGCGTCCACCAGCAAGTTCACTTTCGCGCCCAGGTGGAACGGCGGCCTGACGCTGTGGAAGCACTTCCCGCTGCGCGATGGCGGCGACATCGCCGCGCGCCTGAATGTCGCCTATCAGACGCGGGCGTATTTCGATCAGAACGAAAGCCCGGTGCTCGCCCAGGGCGCCTATGGCCTGGTCAACGCCGGGGTGATCTGGCGCACCGGCGGGCCGTGGACCTGGAGCCTCGAAGGCAGCAACCTGACCAACAAGCGCTATCGCACCTCGGGCTACAACATCATCGCGCTGGGCATGATCACCGGCTATTACGGCCCGCCACGCATGATCACGGCCAGCGCGCGCTACCGGTTCTGATCGCCGGCACCGACAGACATGTCACCGGGATGCCGTGCCTGCCATGCCGTCAGCCACTCGCGGTAACGCGCCATCGCCTGCTCGTGCAGATCGAGGACGCAATTCGCGCAGCCCTCGCCGCAACAGTCGCCGGGTGCGGGTGCCGTGGGCGGCTGCGGCCTCGGATCGTCGGTGCACGGTATGGCCGGGGCGTTCATGACGCGCGTCCGGCGCCCGCGCTGGACGGGCGGAACGGGGGGATCGGATCGATCGGCGTGAGCGTGCCGACGCACCGCTCGATGCTTTCGGCCGCATCCAGGCACAGGTCTTCGCGGTAGCGCGCGCCGATCAGCTGCACGCCTTGCGGCAGGCCTTCGGCCAGGCCCACCGGCAACGCCACCGCAGGCAGCCCGAGCAGGTTGACCGCCACCGCCATGCGCATGTCCTGCATCAGCGCGCGTACCGCTTCCACTCCGGAAACATCGTAGCCCGGCGTGAAGGGCGGCTGCGTGCAGATCGGCGCAAGCACCAGCGGATAGCGCTGCAGAAACCCGCCCCATGCGCGCGCGATCCGGTTGCGTTGCGCCAGCGCGGCGACGTAATCGGCTACCGACAATTCGGGCACCAGGCGCATGAAGTCGGCGACGAAGGTCCGGGTGTCCGCCGAGGCGAGCGCGGTCACCGCAGCCAGCATGGTCACACGCACGTCGGTGGCGACGATGCGCATGTAGACGTCCAGCGCCTCGGCGACCATCGGCGCGTCAGTCTCCTCGACGGCATAGCCTGCCGCAGTCAATGCCTGCGCCGCCTTGAGCAAGCCCGCGGCAATCTGCGGATGCACCCCGGCCCGGCCCGGATCGACACAGACCGCGACCCGGATAGGCCGTGCCGCTGCGGGACCGTGCAGCGGCACCGGCATCCACCACGGATCGCGCGCGTCTTCCGCGCTCATCGCCGTCAGTGCCAAACGCAGATCGCGCACATGACGGGCCATCGGCCCCTGCACCGCGAACATCTGGAAGCTGATCGGCGGCTCGACCGGCGACAGTCCCGGGGCGCGCGCGACCCGTCCCAGCGTGGGCCGCAGCGCCGCCACGCCACAGCACTGCGCCGGATAGCGCAATGAGCCGCCGAAATCGTTGCCGAGTCCCAGCGGCGTCATGCCGGTGGCAAGCGCGACAGCGTCGCCACCACTGGAGCCGCCGGGCGTGCGGCCAGCGTCCCAGGGATTGATGCTGGCCCCATGAAGCGAGCTGTCGGTTTGCCAGCGAAAGCCGAAGTCCGACAGGTTCGTGCGCGCCAGCGCGATGCCACCGGCCTGCCGAAGTTGCGCGACATGCGGCGCGTCCAGTACGGGGATCGCCTGCTGCAGCGCCGGCACGCCCATGGTGGTGGGCGAACCGGCGAGGTCAATGTTCCCTTTGACCGTGAATGGCACGCCGTGCAGCGGGCCCGGCATCTCGCCACGCGCCAGCGCCTCGTCTGCAGCGGTGGCGGCCTGCAACGCCTGCACCCGCAGCACCACCGTCAGCGCATTCAGCCGCGGGTTGACCGCTTCGATGCGCTCGATGTGCGCCTGCACTACTTCGCGACTGGATACGCGCCGCTCGCGAATCGCGCTCGCCAGGTCGGCCACGCCTGATCGCCAAAGTTCACGCGGACTCGACACGGTTGTCCCTCGAAGATCTGACCCGCACAGGCCTGCGAGTCTGCCGCAAGCGGATTGGGGACGCGACACGAGCACGCTGCCAGGCGCGATCCTGCCATTCGCCGCGCGCGGTTCGACCACGGCAGCGAACAATCGCCACGTTGGCGCGGGTGCATCAGCGCCGGCGACTTCAGGCCAGGCCGGCAATCCGGCGCAGCGCGGCCTCGAACGTCTCGACCGGCAGGCCACCCTGGACCAGGTGCCGATCGTTGACGATCACCGAGGGTACCGCGCGAATGCCCTGATCCGTGTAGAAGCGCTCCCGCGCGCGCACCTCGGCAGCGTAGGTACCCGCCGCCAGGACCACCTGCGCCGATGCGGCATCCAGCCCCGCCGTACCGGCCAGCCGCGCCAGCGTCGCGTGATCACTGACATCGGCGCCATCGCTGAAATAAGCCTTGAGCAACGCATGCTTGAGTGCACGCTGATGCCCTTCGATCGCCGCCCAGTGCAACAACCGATGCGCGTCGAATGTATTGACGACGCGGCTGCGCCGGTCCATGCGGAACACAAAGCCGAGCGCCGCACCGCGCGCACGGATCGCCTCGCGGTTGGCTTCGACCTGCACCAGCGGCATGCCGTACTTGCGCATCAGGTGTTCGGTCGCGTCCTCGCCCTCGGGCGGCAGCTGCGGATTCAGCTCGAACGGCTGGAACTCGATCGTCACCGTCACCGCGTCTCCGAGACGCACGACCGCCTGCTCCAGCGCCACCAGCCCGATGGCGCACCACGGGCAGACCACGTCGGAGACGAAGTCGATCTTCAGCGCGCGCAGCGACGCGGTGTTCGCCGCATCGGCTGGTTCAGCCGACGCCGATGTCGGGGCATCCGTGCCCGAGCGATCATTTGAGCGCATTCAGGCCCTGCACGTACGACGCGACCGCCTGGATCTGCTCGATGGTCAGCTTTTGTCCCACCGACAGGGCCAGCTTGGCGTGCGGGCCGTCGCCCCAGGCCTGGCCGTTGTGCCATCCGGTCAGTACCTGCATCACGTACTGCGCGTGCTGGCCGGCGATGCGCGGATACAGCTTGGCGCCGTCGCCAAGGCCCGCCGGCCCATGGCAGGACTCGCATGAGGGAAGCCCGGCCGAAGCGACGCCGTTGCGATAGATCGACTCGCCCAGCTTGACCTGGTAGGTGTCCACCGGGCCGGGCGAGGTCTTCTGCTGCGACAGGTAGGCCGCCACGTTGGCGGTGTCCTGCTTCGACAGCATGCCGGCCATGCCCGACATGATGGAATTGCTCCGCTTGCCGCTCTGGAACGACTCCAGCTGATGCTCGATGTAGGTCGCCTGCTGTCCGGCCAGCTTCGGATATTGCGGGTCCGTCGAATTGCCGTCCGCGCCATGACAGGCCGCGCACACCGAACCGACCTCGGCCTGTCCGGCATCGGCGTTCCCGACGGGCTTGTCCGCAGCCTGCGCCGAGCTCGCGACCATGACCAGAACGATCGCCAGCATCATCACCCCCAAACGGCATGAAGTGTTCATCTGCTCTCTCCCTTCGGAAACCTTACAGGAAAAACCGCACGCACCGCGCAGTCGGTCCGATGATACGCCGCGTACCGGCACACCCGCTGCGTCACAGCGGAGCAAGGTTGCGGCGCGGCGCCGAACACGCTCGGCCACGGACTGTGCCACCGGGTCGGCACGGTCAACCGCCCGTGGTCGAGGCGTTCGTGCCTCGCTCCGTCAGCGCCAAAGCTGTGCTCAGTGGAACGACGGCGACGGCGGCAACGCCTTGCCGACGAGATCGGCGCGGATCGCGCGCAGCTTGGCCTTGATCCGGGCCGCATCAGCGGGGCCGACGCGGATCAGCAGCTTCTGCCCGACCGAGAGCGATTCCAGACCGGGATCGACGTAGGCGTAGTGCCCGTGCCGCAGCTCAAGCGCGGGCGGCTGCGCCAGGTCCGGCGCCGCCAGCAGGTTGTCGATCACCTCGATCAGGCGGTCGTTGAAGTAGCCCTTGGGGTAGCCGAGCTGACGGTAAGCCTGCTGGAACAACGGGTAATACCGCACGTACCAGGCGACCAGCATCTTCGGATCCATGCTGTCAACGACACGCATGTAGGGTGCATAGCGCTCGGCGTTGCGGTCGCCGATTACCGTGGCGCCGCCCGCCTGATCCGTGACGAACGCGCCCTGCGGCGTGTGCAGCGGCAGGATGCTTGAACCGATCGAGTGCCGCGGCAGCGCATCGATCGTCGCCACCATGCGCTCGATGACCCGCCGCGGCACCAGCAGCGCGCGCAGATCGGCACCGCCGGCCAAGGCCGCGAGCGCGTCGGCCACGCTGGTGTCGCTCTGCTCCAGCGCCGGCAACGGTATCGTGGCGGCGGTCGCCGGGCCCGACACGGCCTGCGTGATCGGGTAGCGGATCGACGGCGCGGCCGATGCCGCGGAAACGGGCGCCGGGGCAGGCGCTGGTGGCGTCGTATTCGCGACCCTCGCCCGATACGCCAGATACGCGCCGGCTCCAAGCACCGCCAGCACGATGAGCGCGGCGCCTGCCCTGCTCCATCCCGATGTCTGCCTGCTCATGACGCACCCCGTTTGACCATACGGTGATTCTGTGACTCAGTCGCGGCACAATCGTTCACTGCTCCACCTATCCGGCGGACGCTCGACCCTGGCGCCTGCTGGCAGAGTATCCGCATGGAAAGGTCAATCCGCAGCCGCCTGGATCACATTCTCGACCTGCTGGTCGATGCCGTGTGCGTGGTCGACGCCGAGGGTCGTTTCGTGTTCGTCAGCGCCGCCTGCGAGCGCATCTTCGGCTATACGCCCGACGAGATGCTGGGCCGGCCGATGATTGAACTGGTGCACCCCGACGACCGTGCCCGCACGCTGGAAGCCGCCGCCACGATCATGGCCGGCACGCCCAACCCGCACTTCGAGAACCGCTACCTGCGCAAGGACGGTCAGACCGTCCATATCATGTGGACCGCACGCTGGTCCGAGGCCGACGGCCTGCGCATCGCGGTGGCGCGCGACATCACCGAACGCAAGCGCGCGGAGTCGATGCAGGCAGCACTGCTGGACATCTCCGAGGCCGCGCACACGGCCGCCGATCTGCAGGCGCTGTTCCGGCGCATTCACGAGATCATCAGCGGGCTGCTGCCAGCGCGCAATTTCTTCGTCGCCCTGCACGACGCCGAGAGCGACACGCTCAGCTTCCCCTACTTCGTCGACGAGCACGACGAGACGCCGGCACCACGCAGGCTCGACTCCGGCACGCTCAGCGCCGAGGTCATCCGCAGCGGCGAGGCGCTGCTGCTGACCCCAGGCCACGATGCGGCACGCTTCGATCGCGTCGGCCCGATCGTCGGCCGCGAGTCGCTGGACTGGCTGGGCGTGCCGCTGATCGCGCAGAAAGGCGTTCTCGGGGCACTGGTGGTGCAGAGCTATGCGGGCGACACGCGCTACAACGACAGGGACAAGCAGCTGCTGCAGTTCGTATCCACCCAGGTGGCGGCCGCCATCGAACGCAAGCAGACCGAGACCTGGCTGCGCCACATCGCCCAGCACGACGTGCTGACGGCCCTGCCCAATCGCAAGCTGTTCGACGACCGTCTGCAGACGGCCCTGGCGCGCGCCCACCGCGAACAGGAGCACCTCGCGCTGCTTTACATCGACCTCGATACCTTCAAGCAGGTCAACGATACGCTGGGGCACGGCGTCGGCGACCGGCTGCTGCGCGAAGTCGCCCGGCGCATCGCGGCCTGCGTGCGTGAATCCGATACTGTCGGTCGCATGAGTGGTGACGAGTTCGTCGTGCTGCTGACCGGCATACGGCTGATGTCGCACGCCATGACCGTGGCGGAGAAGATCCGCAACGCCCTGCGGCAGCCCTTCGTGCTGGATGAACATGGCATGCACATCACCGCGAGCATTGGCGTTGCCGTCTATCCCGAGCACGGCGACGAGGGCCAGCACCTGATCCGCGAAGCCGATCACGCCATGTACGGTGCCAAGAAACAGGGTGGCAACCGCTGCCTGATGGCAGATGCGCAGGTCGACGGATAGCATTGCGCGCAACCCGCGCTCAGCTGTTCCCCTGGCGGGCGCCCTGCGCGGCGCCGTGCCCGCAGGATCCGTTTTCGCGTGTCCTGCCTGCTCCCGGCGGGCGCTCAGATCATCCGCTGCAAGGTGTTGTCGCGGCGACCGAAGTGGTGCCACAGCGCCGCCAGGATGTGCAGGCCGATCACCCAGTAGAAGATGGTGCCGATGGTGCCGTGGAGTTCCTCGAGCCGGTGTGACAAGGCGCGGTCCGGATGGCTCACGAACGATGGCAACAGGGTCAGGCCAAACAGACGCACCGGCTTGCCGCCCACCTGCAGCGTGATCACGCCGAGCAGCGCCTGCACCAGCAGGAACGCATACAGGGCTGCATGGGTGGTCTTGCCAAGCAGGTCGGCCCAGCGGCCCAGGGGCGGCATGATCGGCGGTTGCAAATGGCGATAGCGCAGCGCAAAACGCGGCAGCACAAGCAGCAGAACGGCCAGACCGGCGAGGAAGTGCGCAGCCAGGATATTCGCACGCACCGCGCTGCCGCGCGGGAACCAGGCGAAGACATTGATGGCGAGATAAGCCAGCAGCACCAGCAAAAACATGCCCCAGTGCATCCAGCGCCGTGACGCGGCATAACGGGGGCGCGGATCGATCACGGACATGACAGTCTCCGGGAAGAAAGATGCAAGGTTGCAGCGGGGGTGCCGATGGTGCCTGCGTCGATGATGGCTGGCAATCATCGGGAATCCGCGGCCGGCACCTGGAAGCCGGCCCGCAGTGACCGGCTCCACGCGATGCTCGTCACGCGCCGATCAGCCTGGCCAGCGTGAATGCCGCCGCGGAAGCCAGCCCCCCGATCACCACTGTCTGCAGCGCGCCGCGCAAGGCGCCGGCGCCAGTGAGGCGGCCCTTGAGCGCGCCGAAGGCGGCCAGTGCCGCCAGCGTGGCGACGACCGAAACCGCCAGCGCGCGCTCGACGCCTTCGGCCAGCATGTACGGCAGCAGCGGTACCAGGCCACCGGCAATGTAGGCGCCGCCGATGGTCAGTGCGCTGCGCAGCGCCCTGCCCGGCTGCGGCTGCTCCAGTCCCAGCTCGTAGCGCATCATGAAATCCACCCATGCGTCGTGATCGCGACGGAAAGCGGCGAGGACCGGTTCGCAGTCCTCGCGGGTCAGGCCGTAGCGCTCGAAGATCTCGACGACCTCGTCTTCCTCGTGCTCGCCGAGTTCGATCACCTCGCGCTGCTCGCGCCGGCGTTCGCTGGCGTAGTGTTCGGCATCGCTGCGTGCGGCCAGATAGCCGCCAAGCCCCATCGCGATCGCACCGGCGGCGATCTCGGCCACACCGGCAGTGACGATCAGACGGCTGGCGGCGACGGCCCCGGACAGACCGGCGGCCAGCGCGAACGGCACCGTCAGGCCGTCGGCCATTCCGATCACCACATCGCGCACGCTGTCGGAGGCGTTGAAGTGCGTTTCGCTGTGCGGGACGGTCGGCATGGCGTGGCTCCTCGCGCCGGCCGGCGCATCGCGGATGAATCAGATCAGGCGGATCTCGCGCAGGCGCTGCAGCAGGTAGTCATTCGCGCTGATCGGCTGCGGGTAGCGGCTCGGGTTGCCGGCGCCGACACAGGTCGGCAGCACATCGATCAGGAAATCCGGATTGGGGTGCAGGAAGAACGGCACCGAGTAGCGCGACTTGAGCGCGTTGGCATTGGGTGGATTGACCACGCGATGGGTGGTCGATGGATACACGTGATTGCTCAGGCGCTGCAGCATGTCACCGATGTTGACCACGATGGCGTCACCGCTGGTGGTGACCGGGATCCAGCGTCCGTCGCGTCCCAGCACTTCGAGCCCTTCCGCGCTGGCGCCCACCAGCAGGGTGATGAAATTGATGTCCTCGTGGGCCCCGGCACGCACGTTGGGCACGTCGCCGCTCTCGATCGGCGGGTAATGGATCGGGCGCAGGATCGAGTTGCCGTGATCGACCTTGTCGTCAAACCAGTGCTCCGGCAGACCGATATGCAGGGCCAGCGCGCGCAGCACCTGCGTGCCCAACCGGTCCAGTGCACCGTACAGCGCGTAACCATGCTCCCGGAAGCCAGCCACTTCGGCCGGCCAAAGATTGGGAGGCATCACATCCGCGGAGGGCAAATCGCGCGGGATCTCGCGGCCGATGTGCCAGAACTCCTTCAGATCCGGGTAGCGGCTGTCCTTGGCGGTCTCGACCTTGAATGGGGTGTAACCGCGCGCGCCCCCGGTGCCGGGGACGTGGTAGCGCATCTTGGTTTCATCCGGCAGCGCGAAGAAGCGCCGGAACACCGCGTAGGCGTCATCGATCAGCGCCTGCGGGATGCCGTGGCCACCGATGCAGCAGAAACCGAATTCGCGATAAGCCGCGCCCAGCTCGGCGACGAATGCCGCACGGTCGCGCGTGCAACGGCGGATGTCGAGGGTCGGTATCTGTTTCATGTCTGGGACTCGCCGGACGACAGGCATGCCGCCGAGGTCACAGCCGCAGCCAGGCCCGTGGCCACCCGCTCGACCTCGACGGCGTCCGGCGCTTCGACGGTGACCCGCACCAGCGGTTCGGTACCCGAGGGCCGCAGCAGTACCCGGCCACGGCCCGCCAGCGCGGCCTCGGCGGCGGCCAGCGCCTGGCGCACGCCGGGTGTGGTCACCAGGGCAGCGGCGCCGGCGGCGGATACGTTGACGGTGCGCTGCGGCAGCTTGACCAGGCGCGCGCGCGCCGCAGCCAGCGTCTCGCCACTGCGCAGCAGGGCCTCCAGGACCGCCAGTGCCGCGACCAGTCCGTCACCGGTGGTGGTGCGGTCCAGGCACAGCAGGTGTCCGGAGGCCTCGCCACCCAGCACGCCACCGCCCTCGCGCAGGGCGCGCTGCACGTGGCGATCACCGACATCGGCGCGCACGAACGGCACGCCGAGCGCGATGATCGCCGTCTCCAGCGCGCGGTTGCTCATCAGTGTCCCCACGACCGGACCGCGCAGCGTCGCGCGCGCGTGACGGTCGCGAGCCAGGATGTAGAGCAGATCATCACCATCCGCCAGCGCGCCGCCGGCATCCACCATCAGCACGCGATCCCCGTCGCCGTCAAAGGCGATGCCGAGATCGGCACCTGCGCCGCGCACCGCGGCGGCCAGCGCCTCGGGATGCATCGTGCCGACGCCTGCATTGATGTTGAAACCGTCAGGCGCGGCGCCGATCGTGCTCAGCTGCGCGCCCAGCGCGGCAAAGATCCGCGGCGCCACCTGGTAGGTCGCGCCGTGCGCGCAGTCGAGCACGATGCGCAGGCCGCGCAGGCTGAAATCGGCGGCGACGGTGGAACGGCAGAACGCCAGGTAGCGCTCGGCGGCATCGCCGATGCGCGCCGCCTTGCCGAGGCGCTCGGCGGCCACCGTGACGAACGGTGCGGCGGTCGCCAAGGCGATCGCGTACTCACTGGCGTCGTCAAGCTTTTCGCCGGCCGCGGAAAAGAACTTGATGCCGTTGTCGAGATAGGGGTTGTGCGAGGCGCTGATCACGATGCCGGCGCTTGCGCCCAGCGCCCGCGTCAGCCAGGCGACGGCAGGCGTCGGCATCGGTCCCAGCAGGCGCACGTCGGCGCCCGCGGCGACCAGACCGGCTTCCAGCGCCGCCTCGAACATGTAACCGGAGACGCGCGTGTCCTTGCCGATCAGTACCGTGGCGCGACCGTCACGACCGAGCACCTCGCCGGCCGCGCGACCGAGCTTGAGCATGAACTCCGCGGTGATCGGCCAGTCGCCGACGCGGCCGCGGATGCCGTCGGTGCCGAACAAGCGGGGGGATTCAGAGCTCGGGGCTCGGGACTCGACCATGGTGGCGAAGCTTATCCCCTTGGCCGCACGTTCGGCAGCCACGTCGCGCGCGGCAGAGCGGCGCCGGGAGTCAGTCTTCATCGCCCCAGAGCGGCCTATTCGCCTTCGCGGTAGCCGCGGTGGCCATGGCGGGCACCGCCAGGCCCACGCGAAGCGCGTCGCGCGTCGCCGCCACGTCGTGCACACGCACGATGTCGGCGCCGCGCTGGGCCGCGACCAACGCCGCGACGGCGGAGCCGACCGCGCGGTCGCGCGGATCGTCGCCCCCTGTCAGCGTGCCGATCATCGCCTTGCGCGACAGGCCGACCAGCAGGCCGGCACCGAGCCCGCGGAAGCGATCGAGCGCACCGAGCAGGGCAAGATTGTGCGCCAGCGTCTTGCCGAAGCCGAAACCCGGATCGACCAGCACCCGACCGCGCGGTATCCCGGTCAACTCACACGCGAACACGCGATCGGCCAGGAACCGGTGCACCTCGCCGACGACATCGTCGTAACGCGGATCGGCCTGCATGTCGCCGGGCTCGCCCTGCATGTGCATCAGGCACACCGGCACACCCAATTCGGCCGCCGTCTCGAGCGCACCCGCGCGGCGCAGTGCGCAAACGTCGTTGATCAATCCGGCGCCGGCCGCGACCGCGGCGCGCATCACCTCGGGTTTGCTGGTGTCGATCGCGATCGGCAGCACGCAACGCGCCGCGAGCGCCTCGATCACCGGAATCACCCGACGCAATTCATCCTCGACGGACACCGGCCGCGCGCCAGGCCGGGTGGATTCGCCGCCGACGTCAAGCAGGTCGGCGCCCTCCTCCGCCAGCCTCAGACCGTGAGCGACCGCGCTGGCGGCATCGGCGTACTCGCCACCGTCGGAGAACGAGTCCGGGGTGACGTTGACGATGCCGGCGATGCGCGGCTGGTCGAGCGACAGCCGGCGGCCGCGGCAATCGAGGCTGCGCGCGGCCGGATCGAAGTCGAGCACGCTCAGGGCGGACTGGCGGCGGGCGTCGCCACGCCGCCGCTGGGCCCGGGGCGGCCGATGCCGTCGGCGCCGCGCACGCCGCCGCCCGCCGCGCCGCCGCCCGCTGCGCCGGCGTCACCGCCGGAACCGGCGTCTCGCGCCCAGTCACGCGGCGGTCCGGGCTCGCGGCCAGCCATGATCGCGGTGATCTGGCCGCTGTCGATGGTTTCGTACTGCAGCAGCGCCTCGGCCATCGCGTTGAGCTTGTCCATTTTCTCGGTGAGGATGCCGCGCGCGCTGGTGTAGGCGGTGTCGATCACGTTGCGGATCACCTCGTCGATGCGCCGCGCGGTGGCCTCGGACACGGTCTTGTGCTGGGTCACCGAGCGGCCCAGGAAGACCTCGTCCTCCTCCTCGCCATAGGTCATCGGGCCGAGTTCCTCGCTCAGGCCGTACTTGGTGACCATGTCACGCGCCAGCTGGGTGGCGCGCTGGATGTCGTTGCTGGCACCGGTGGTGACCTTGTCGGCGCCGAAGATCAGCTCCTCGGCGACGCGACCGCCGTAAAGGCTGGCGAGACGGCTCTCGAGGTGGGTCTTGCTGTAGCTGTAACGGTCCTGCTCGGGAAGGAACATGGTCACGCCGAGCGCGCGGCCGCGCGGGATGATGGTGACCTTGTGGACCGGATCGTGGTCCGGCACCGACAGCCCGACGATGGCATGGCCGGCCTCGTGATAGGCGGTAAGCTTCTTTTCGGCCTCGCTCATGATCAGCGAGCGTCGTTCCGAGCCCATCATGATCTTGTCCTTGGCGCGCTCGAAATGGCTCATGCCGACATCGCGGGTATTCTCGCGCGCGGCGAACAACGCCGCCTCGTTGACCAGGTTGGCGAGATCCGCGCCGGAAAAGCCCGGCGTGCCGCGCGCGATCACCATCGGCTCGACATCGGCCGCGACCGGCACCTTGCGCATGTGCACGCGCAGGATCTGCTCGCGGCCGCGCACGTCGGGCAAGCCCACCGCCACCTGGCGGTCGAAGCGCCCCGGGCGCAGCAACGCCGGATCGAGTACGTCGGGGCGGTTGGTGGCGGCGATGACGATGATGCCCTCGTTGCCCTCGAAGCCGTCCATCTCGACCAGCAGCTGGTTGAGTGTCTGCTCGCGCTCGTCGTGACCGCCGCCGAGCCCGGCGCCGCGATGGCGGCCGACGGCGTCGATCTCGTCGATGAAGATGATGCAGGGCGCGTGCTTCTTGGCCTGTTCGAACATGTCACGCACGCGCGCGGCGCCGACGCCGACGAACATCTCGACGAAATCGGAGCCGGAGATCGAGAAGAACGGCACCTTGGCTTCACCGGCGATCGCCTTGGCCAGCAGGGTCTTGCCGGTACCGGGCGGGCCGGCCATCAGCACGCCGCGCGGGATGCGGCCACCCAGCTTCTGGAACTTGCCCGGGTCACGCAGGAACTCGACCAGCTCGCGGACGTCCTCCTTGGCCTCGTCGCAACCGGCGACGTCGGCGAAGGTCACCTTGACCTGGTCCTCGCCCTGCAGCTTGGCGCGGGAGCGGCCGAACGACATCGCGCCGCGGCCGCCGCCGCCGGACTGCATCTGGCGCATGAACCAGATCAGCATGCCGATGAAGATCAGGAACGGCACCCAGTCAAGCAGGATCTTCCACAGGATGTTGCCGCTGTCGGCCGGCTGCTGGGTGACCTGCACGCCGTGCTTGAGCAGCTTGGGCATCAGGCTGTCGTCGAAGAACGGCGCCACCGTGTGCAGCGGGCTGCCGTCGCGCAGCTTGCCGGTGATCGCCGGCGGGTTGCTGGCGCTGATGGTGACCGCGGTGACGTTGTTGTCCTGCACCTGCTGCACGAACTCGGTGTAGGTCATCGGCTGCGTCGATCCGCCCTGCGGCGCGAAGCTCTGGAACACGGTGAGCAGCACCACCGCGATCACCAGCCACAGCAGGAGGTTCTTGGCCATGTCGTTCATAACGTCACTCGCTCGAAAGCCGGGGACCGCCGCGAAAACCGGTCGCCAGCGCATAGACTTCGCGTGAACGCGCACGCGAGGCCTTGGGTTTGCGCATCGTCACGCGCGCGAAGTCGCGGCGCAAGTCGCGGACGTAATCATCGAAACCGGCGCCCTGGAACAGCTTGATCAGGAGCGCGCCGCCCGGCCGCAGCCGGCCACGACAGAAATCGGCGGCCAGTTCGGCCAGATGCATCGCGCGTGCCTGATCGACGGAAGCCACGCCGGTGATATTGGGGGCCATGTCCGACAGCACAAGGTCGGCGCGCGCGCCGTCCAGCAAGACCTCAAGGCGCGCCAGCACCTCGGCTTCACGAAAGTCGCCTTCGATGAACTCGACGCCGGCGATGCCCTGCATCGGCAGGATGTCCAGCGCCAGCAGGCGGCCGCTGTCACCCAGGCGCTGGCGCACCACCTGCGACCAGCCGCCGGGCGCGGCGCCCAGATCCACCACGGTCATGCCTGGCCTGAGCAGGCGGTCGCGCTCGATCAGCTCGTCGAGCTTGTACGCCGCGCGCGAGCGCAGGCCCTCGGCCTGGGCGCGCTTGACGTAGGGATCGTCGAAATGCTCACGCAACCAGCGCGAACTGCTCTTGCTGCGAACCATGATCATGCCGATGGAGCGGGCGGGCATGATACCTTCTCCGCCCTTTCCCACCCTGATCCTGTCGCGACATCATGCCGCTATCCGCTTCCCAACGCCGCTATCTGCGCAGCAGCGCGCACGCGCTGAAACCGGTGCTCCTGCTCGGCGCGCGCGGCATCACCGCCAGCGTGCTCGCCGAGCTGGGCCGGGCACTCGACCATCACGAGCTGGTCAAGGTCAGACTGGCCGGCGCCGACCGCGCCGAACGCGACACGCAGGTCGCTGCGCTGCTGGCCGCCAGCGGCGCCGAGCTGGTGCAGCAGATCGGCCACGTCGCCGCGCTGTACCGCCACAACCCCGATGCGCCGCGGCTGGCGCTGCCGCGCTGACGCGCCCATGCGATGGACCTGACGCTGCAGCACCCCGGCTCCTACCTGTTCGTGCGCCGCGTCGGCGCCGATCGCGTGACGCTGGGTGACCGCGAGCTGACCCGCAGCTTCATCCTCGCCCGCGACCGCGTGATCGAAGACTGGCCGGTGACCGACGTCGCGGCACTGGATCCGGCCGCGCTGGAGCCGGCACTTGCGCTCCAGCCGGACGTGGTGCTGCTGGGCACCGGCGAGCGCCAGCGATTTCCGCCGGCCGCGGTGATGGCCGCACTGCTGGGGCGCGGCATCGGCTGCGAGGTGATGGACAACGCCGCCGCGGCGCGAACCTATGCCGTGCTGGCAGGCGAAGACCGTGCCGTGGTGGCGGCCTTCATCCTGCCCGGCTGACCCGTCGTGCGCGCTCAGCGCGGCGGCAGATAATCGAGCGGATCGACCGGCTTGCCGTCGCGCCGGATCTCGAAGTGCAGCTCGACCCGCGGCGCGCCCGAGGAACCCATCTCGGCGATTTCCTGGCCGGCACGCACGCGTTCGCCCTCCTTGACCAGGCGCACGCGGTTGTGGCCGTAGGCCGACAGATAGCTGTCGGAGTGCTTGATGATGATCAATTCGCCATAGCCGATCAGGCCGTCGCCGCTGTACACCACCACGCCGTCGGCGGCGGCATAGACCGGCTGGCCGCTCCTGCCGCCGAGGTCGATGCCCTGGCGGCCGGGATCGCCGGCCTGGTAGCGGTCGAGGATCGCGCCGTCGGTCGGCCAGCGCCAGGCGATGCCGTCGACCAGGCGGGATGGCGCGGGCGGCGATTGCACCGGCGTGGCCGCGGCGACCGGTGCCGATGCCGCGGCCGGTGCCGATGCCGGTGCCGATGCCGCGGCCGGTGCCGGCGCCGGCACCGGCGCGCCTGCCGGAGCGGCCGGCGCGGAGACCGGCCCCGCCGGCGATGCCGACGGGGCCGGGCGTGCGGGTGGCGGCGGGCGCGGCGCTGGTGTCCGCGCGCTGGCCGCGGCCTGCGCCGGCTTGCCGGAAAGCCTGATTTCCTCGCCGGGATAAATCGTGAACGGCGGCGCGATGCTGTTGATCCACGCCAGCGCGCGGTAATCCAGGCCGTGGCGGAAGGCGATGCTGTAGAGCGTGTCGCCGGCCACCACGCGATAACGACCGTGCACCGGCGCGCTGCCGCGCACCGGCGGCGGACCCGACATCCGGCGCACGGCGACCACGCGCGGCTCGGCGCAACCGGCGAGCAGCGCCAGCAGGCCGACGAGCATGGCCAGGCGGCCCGCTGGAGCGCGAAAGTTCATGCGCGCAAGCATAGCCGCCCTCAGCGCCACCAGAACCATCCCAGCGCAAGCAGCGCCAGCGCTCCCAGTGCGACCCAGCCGATCCACTCGATCCAGCGCCGCAGGAATGCTTCCGCACGCGGGCCCATCATCCGCACCAGGAACGCCAGCAGGAACACGCGCTTGCCGCGGCCGACCACCATGCTGGCCACGAAGGCCGCGAGCGGCACGCCGACGATGCCGGCCGCCCAGGTGAACAGCTTCAGCGGTACCGGCGTGAAGCCGGCGGCGACCAGCAGCCAGAACGCCGTCCACGGATGCAACACGACATCCGCGCGCAGTTCGAGCACCAGGCGGTCGATGGCGTCCATCCAGCCCAGATGCGTCAGCAGCGGCTGCAGCAGATCGAAAGCGAAATAGCCGAGCGCATAGCCTGCCAGCGATCCCAGCAGCGAGAACGCCAGGCTGATCGCGGCATAACGGTAGGCACGACGCGGCTGCGCCATGCACATCGGCGCCAGCATCAGCTCGGGGGCGACCGGAAACGCAAAGGCCTCGACGAAACTCAACCCGGCGAGGTAACGCTGGGCGTGCGGATGCTGCGCCCAGCCCAGCACGCGCCGGTAGAGCGACGCGAACAGCGCCATCAGCCGATCCCGCCCAGCAGCGGCACGAAGCTGACGTTTGCCAGCGTCTCGCGCTGCACGTCGCCCCCGGCATCGACCCGTACGCGCACCAGCTGCTGATGTCCGGACGGCCCCAGCGGCGCCAGCAGCACGCCGCCGGGTACCAGCTGCGCCAGCAGATCCTGCGGCACCGCCTCGCCGGCGGCGGTGAGAATGATGGCGTCGAACGGCCCCTCGGCCGGCCAGCCGAGATGACCGTCGTCATGACGTGAACGGATGTTTTCGAGTTTCAGCTTGCGGAAGCGCCGCCGCGCCTGGCGCAGCAGTTCTTCGATGCGCTCGACGGTGAACACCTCCGGCACCAGCTGGGCCAGCACTGCCGCCTGGTAACCCGAGCCGGTGCCGATCTCCAGTACCCGGCCCGGCACAGCGTGCTCCAGCAGCGCCGCGGTCATGCGCGCCACCACCCATGGCTGCGAAATGGTCTGGCCGTGCCCGATCGGCAGCGCGGTGTTCTCGTAGGCGCGCGGCGCCAGCGCCTCGTCGACGAACAGGTGCCGCGGCAGCGTGCGCATCACGTCGAGGATGCGCGGATCGGCGATGCCCTCCTCGCGCAGCTTCGCCACCAGCCGGTCGCGGGCGCGTTGCGAGGTCATGCCGAGCCCGGCCGCTTCCGGGGTGCGGATCGATGCCGTCATGCGCATCAGGCCGCGGCGTCGGTGCGCATGCCGGCCTCCAGCGCGCCCACCCATTCGCTGACCTTTTCCAGCGCCTGGAAGCGGGTCAGGTCCACGTGGATCGGCGTCACCGAGACATAGCCGCGCTGCACGGCATCGAAATCGGTGCCGGGACCCGCGTCCTCGGCCTCGCCCGCCGGGCCGATCCACCAGATCGTGCGTCCGCGCGGATCGTGATCGCGGATGCAAGGCGCGCTGCGGTGGCGCTTGCCAAGCCGGGTCACCTCGAAGCCGCGGATCTCCGTCCACGGCCGGTCGGGCACGTTGACGTTGAGGATGGTGTCGGCCGGCAGCGGGTCCACCAGCAGGCGGCGCACCAGCAGCAGCACCGCGCGCGCCGCCGAATCGTAATGCTCGCCGCGATGATCGTTGCTGGCCAGCGATACCGCGATCGCAGGCAAGCCGAGAAAACGCCCCTCCATCGCAGCCGACACGGTGCCGGAATAGATCACGTCATCGCCGAGATTGGCCGCGTTGTTGATGCCCGAAACGACGATATCGGGCTCATGCTCGAGCAATCCCGACAAGGCCAGATGGACACAATCGGTTGGCGTTCCGGCGACCCGGTAGCAGCCGTCGTCCATGCGCAGCACGCGGATCGGCTGATCGAGCGTCAGCGAGTTGCTGGCGCCGGAACGGTCGCGGTCGGGCGCGACCACGACCACATCACCCAGTGCCCGCAGGCGCTCGGCGAGCAGGCGGATACCCGGCGCGTCCACGCCATCGTCGTTGCTGACCAGAACTCGCATCGGACCCCGCCCGCGGCGCGTTTCACCGGCGCCCCACGGGCGCGCTGCCATCGTGAGCGCCGATCGCGCATTGAGTTTAGCGGATTTGAGCGTATCGCCGAGACTCCCGCGCGCACCGTTCTGCTGCTAGGTTTCAGCCATGGCCCGCAAGCCTGCGCCACCGCCCGATGACGACGCCGTGCGCCTGTTCCGCGCGGCGGTCGGCCGCGTGCGGCCGCTGCCGCCCGAACTCGCGGCCGCCGCGCCGCGACCCCACCCGCCGGCGCCGCGCGCGCGAATGCGCGAGGCCGACGAGGCGGCGGTAACCGGCGAGCTGCTGACGCACGCGATCGACCCGGCCCAGTTCGAGGTCGGCGAGGAGCTGAGCTATCTGCGCAGCGGCCGTGATCCGCGTCTGCTCAAGCGTCTCAGACGCGGCGCGTACGCGACACAGGCCGAGCTGGACCTGCACCAGATGAATGTCGCTGCGGCGCGCGCGTCGATCACGGATTTTCTCGCCGAGTGCCAGCACGAGGGCCAGACCTGCGTGCGCATCATCCACGGCAAGGGGCTGCGCTCGCGCAGCGGTCCGGTGCTCAAGGCCCTGACCGACCGCCTGCTGCGGCTGCGCGCCGACGTGGTGGCGTTCGCCTCGGCACCCTCGGCGCAGGGCGGTACCGGTGCCGTACTGGTGCTGCTGCAGCCGCAACGGTGAGCGGCCGCAAGGCATTCGCCCACGCCCGCCACCGCATGACCGCATCGGCACCGCGTCTTTCAGGTCACGGCCAGTTCGCGCACGACCACGGTGGCGTAGGCACCGGCCGGCAGCGTGAAGCGCAGTTCCAGCGCCGCGTCGTCGCGCCAGTTCCATGCCAGCGCCGCTGGATGCAATCGCAACGCGCGCCGCTCGTGCTGCAGGCCGGCGGAAGCCAGGCCCGCACACAGCTCGGGCAGCGTCCCGGCGATCGCCTGCTCCAGCGCCGCCGCGGCATCGGCCGCGGGGTGCGGGCCTGCACCCCACAGCGGGCCCGAGGGGTGGATGTCGAACGCGGCCAGGCGGGTGGACAGCGCCTCGCTCCACGACTCCGGCCCGAACCAGCTGCGCGAGCCGTCGAGATTCCACAGCTCGCCGGCGAGCGGCGCGTCCCACGCCGCGCGTTCGACGCGTGCCGCCAGTACCGCGTTGAAAACCTCGGCACGCGCCGCCGACAGCAGCAACCCGCGCAGCGCTCGGTCGACGCGCTTGCCGGTGAACATCGCCCGCGCGCGCTCGACGTTGGCGCCGCTCGCGACCGAAGCGCTGCTCGCCGAAATAGTTGGGTACGCCGCGCGCCGCGATCGCGGCGAGGACGCGTTCGGCGGCATCGCGATCACCCGCACGTCATGCAACACCAGCACGAAGCGGTTGCCGCGCAGCGCGCCGCGCTTGAGCTTGCGGCGATGCCGCGTCGCTGGCAAGCACGCTCACTTCGGCATGCGGAAACGCCGCCCAGTCCGGCTCGGCCTCGGCACCCAGCTGCACACTGAAACGTCTGGCGGGTGACGGCGTGGCGATCCTTCATGCCGGCGTAGCCCACGGCCAGCGGCGCCACCCCGGCGAAACGCGCCAGCTCGCGCGCCACCCATTCGGTGTTCGCGCCGGTCTTCTCGACCCATCAGCAGGACGTGTTCGCCATCACCGTCGGCATCGTAACCGAGCACTTCCTCGACCCCGAAATCCGCGGGCGTCGCCCGCAGCTGCGCGATCAGCGGCGGTCCGCCATGGGCGTGCGGCAGCATGCTCAAAGCGAAACGGCCTGCGCCGGACGTTCCGGCCAGGCTGTTGGACATGCGCGCGAAACAACTTTGGAAAAGCATCATATCGGTCTGAAATATACGGCACTAAATATCGGAACTGAGTCAGTGCGATCGCGAGCGCGGCGATGCCCTCGCCGCGACCGGTGAACCCGAGCGTCTCGCTGGTGGTCGCCTTGATGCTGAGCGCGGCGGGATCGCAGCCGAGATCCGCGGCGAGGTTGGCACGCATCGCCGCGACATGCGGCGCGACCGGGGCGCTCGCAGATCACCGTGACATCGGCGTTGCCCAGCCGATAATCGCGGCGCATCGAGCATGGCCACGACCTCGCGCAGCAGGACGCGGCTGTCGGCGCCCTTCCAGCGCGCATCGCCGGGCGGGAAATGCCGACCGATGTCGCCCAGCGCCAGTGCGCCAAGCAGCGCATCGCACAGCGCGTGGATCACCACGTCGCCATCGGAATGTGCGATCACGCCGCGATCGTGCGCGATGCGCACGCCGCCGAGCATCACGTGATCGCCGGGCGCCGAAGGCGTGGACGTCGAAACCCTGGCCGATGCGGATGTTCATGCAGACGCCTTGTGCGCTGGCGACTCCGGCGCCCGGATGGCGTCGATCATGCCTGCGAATCGCCCTGCAGCGACAGTCGGAACGCGGCATAGGCCAGATCGGCGGGCGTCGTGACCTTGAGGTTGTCGTCGCCACCCTCGACCAGCAGGGGGCGCAGCCCGATGCGCTCCATCGCCATCGACTCGTCGGTAACCGCGATCCCCTGCTCCGCGGCTGTCTGCAGCGCGCGCTCGAGATCGCCGCGTCGGAACAGCTGCGGCGTCAGGGCGCGCCAGAGGCCAGTCACGCGCCACGGTCGCGGCGGCGACGCCACGCTCGCCGGCGCGCTTGAGCGTGTCGCGCACCGGGGCGGCGAGAATCGCTCCGTCAGGATGCACCAGGCCGGCCGATACCAGTCGTTCCAGATCGGCGGCGTCCAGCAGCGGCCGGGCGGCATCGTGCACCAGCACGCACGCGGTCGCCGCGACCGCTGGCGGCAGCGCGCGCAGGCCGGCCAGCACGGAAGCCGCGCGCTCGGCGCCGCCGGCGGCCGTGAGCACCGGCTTGCCGGCGATCGCGTCCAGCCCCGGCCAGTGGCGATCGTCGGACGCCAGCACCACCATCAGGCCGGCGATCGCGCGGATGCGCGGCCAGACGCTCCAGCGTGCGCAGCGAGCAGCGGCCGGCCGAGCAGCAGCGACGTACTGCTTGGGCACCTCGCCGCCGAAGCGCGCGCCGCGCCCGGCCGCCGGCACCACGCACCACAGCGCGTCAGCCGCCATGCGGCACTGGCGCCCGTCGCTGGCGTGACCGCCGCGTGCGGATCGGGATTCGACCACCTGATAGAACGTCTCGCCCGGCTTGATCAGGCCCAGCTCCGATCGCGCATGCGCCTCGACAGCCTGGTCGCCGTGCTTGAGATCCTCGACCTCGGCGCCGAGCGTCTGGTTGCGCTGCTGCAGGCGCACGTTCTCGGCCTGCTGCGCCGCCAGCTGGGCGCGCAGCTGGCTGCACCGCGTGCATGCCGCCGGCCCCGGTCCACAGGCGCAACTGCAGCAGCGACCACCAGCACCAGCAGGACGACGGCGATCCAGCGCAGCATGGCGGGGCCGAATGCCGCGATCAGCCGGACAGCGGCCGCTTGGAACGCGTCGCGCCCGGCATAGCGCGCGGTCGGCTCCCAGCTGCTCCTCGATGCGCAGCAGCTGGTTGTACTTGGCGACGCGATCGCTGCGGCACAGCGAGCCGGTCTTGATCTGCGTCGCCGTGGTCGCCACCGCGATGTCGGCGATGGTGGTGTCCTCGGTCTCGCCGGAACGATGCGAGATCACCGCGGCATAGCTCGGCCTGCTCGGCCATCGCGATCGTCTCCAGCGTCTCGGACAGCGTGCCGATCTGGTTGACCTTGATCAGGATCGCATTGGCGATGCCCGGCGTCGATGCCCTCGCGGAAGATCGCCGGGTTGGTGCACGAAGTTGTCGTCGCCGACCAGCTGCACACGCGCTCGCCAGCGTGCCGTGAGCTGCTTCCAGCCGTCGCGATCGGCCTCGGCCATGCCGTCCTCGATGCTGATGATGGGGTAGCGTTCGCACCAGTCCGAATAGAGCTCGACCATGCCCGCGGCATCGAGCTTGCGGCCTTCGCCGGCGAGGTCGTACCGGCCCTCGGCATGGAACTCCGAGGAGGCGGCATCGAGCCCGAGGAACACGTCGCGCCCGGCGACGTAGCCGGTCTTGCCGATCGCCTCGAGGATGGTCTCGATGGCCGCCTCGTTGGACTTGAGGTCGGGGGCGAAACCGCCTTCGTCGCCGACCGCCGTGCTCAGGCCGCGCGCCTTCAGTACCGCCTTGAGCGCGTGGAAGATTTCCGCGCCGGCGCGCAGCGCCTCGGCGAAGCTTTGCAAGCCGACCGGCAGGATCATGAATTCCTGCATGTCGACGTTGTTGTCGGCGTGCGCGCCGCCGTTGATGATGTTCATCATCGGCACCGGCAGCAGTACCTCGCTCGCCCCGGCCAGCGATCGCCACAGCGGCTGCCGGCGCGAGACCGCGACTGCATGCGCTGCAGCCAGCGACACGCCGAGGATGGCGTTGGCGCCGAGATCGCGCCTTGTTCGGCGTGCCGTCCAGCGCGATCAGCTGGGCGTCCAGTCCGCGCCTGGTCGGCCGCGTCGAAACCGGTCAGCGTCCTGGCGATCTCGTCGTTGACGTGGGCGACGGCCTTGCGCACGCCCTTGCCGCCGTAGCGCGACTTGTCGCCGTCGCGCAATTCGACCGCTTCGCGGGTGCCGGTGGAGGCGCCGCTGGGCACCGCGGCACGGCCGCAGCTGCCATCGGCCAGGGTGACTTCGGCCTCGAGGGTGGGGTTGCCGCGGGAGTCGAGGATTTCGCGCGCGTGGATGTCGCTGATGCGGGTCATGGGCAGGTCACTGATGCGGTTCGGACTGACGTCTTTCGGGGACGGCTCACGGCGTCTGCTCGATCAAGCCGGCGCGCTTGACCGTGCGGTCCAGCTCGACCAGCATTTCCAGCAGCGCGGCCATCTTGTGCAACGGCCAGGCGTTCGGACCGTCGCTGAGCGCATGGTCCGGATCGGGATGGGTCTCGGCGAACAAGCCGGCGATGCCGACCGCGACCGCGGCGCGCGCCAGCACCGGCACGAACTCGCGCTGGCCGCCGGACTGCGTACCCTGCCCGCCCGGCAGCTGCACCGAATGGGTGGCGTCGAACACCACCGGACAGCCGGTGTCGCGCATCACCGCCAGGCTGCGCATGTCGGAGACCAGGTTGTTGTAGCCGAAGCTGGCGCCGCGCTCGCAGACCATGATCTGCGTGTTGCCGACCGCGCGCGCCTTCGCGACCACGTGCTGCATGTCCCAGGGCGCGAGGAACTGGCCCTTCTTGATGTTGACCGGCTTGGCCGGCGCGGGCCACGTTCTGGATGAAGTCGGTCTGCCGGCACAGGAACGCCGGCGTCTGCAGCACGTCGACCACGCTGGCGACCTCGGCCAGCGGCGTGTATTCGTGCACGTCGGTGAGCACCGGCACGCCGATCTGGCGCTTGACCTCGGCGAGGACGCGCAGGCCACCCTCCAGCCCGGGCCGCGGTGGCCCGACGCCGAGGTGCGGTTGGCCTTGTCGAAGCTGGACTTGTAGATGAAAGGCACGCCGAGGCGCGCGGTGATCTCCTTGAGCTGGCCCGCGGTGTCGAGCGCCAGCTGCTCCGACTCGATCACGCAGGGCCCGGCGATCAGGAACAGCGGGTGCTCAAGGCCGGCCTCGAAATCCGCAAAGCTTCATGCCGCGGCCTCGTGCGCCAGCCGCTCGCCCAGGCGCACCACGCGATATTCGCGCGCGGCGCGCACGAAGCCGACGAACAGCGGGTGGCCGTCGCGCGGCGTCGAGGTGAACTCCGGATGGAACTGGCAGGCCAGAAACCATGGGTGCCTGGCGACCGGCAGCTCGATCATCTCCACCAGCAGATCGTCCATCGACTTGCCGGAGATCACCAGACCGAGATCCTCGAACGCCTGCCGGTAACGGTTGTTGAACTCGTAGCGGTGGCGATGGCGCTCGCGGATCACGTCCTGGCCGTACAGCTCGCGCGCCAGCGTGCCGGCCTTGAGTCGGCACTCCTGCGCACCGAGGCGCATGGTGCCGCCGAGGTCGGACGCCTCGTCGCGGTGCTCGACCTCGCCGGCGGTCGTGGTCCATTCGGTAATCAGGCCGATCACCGGATGCGGGGTCTGGCGGTCGTTCTCGGTGGAATTGGCACCGGCCAGACCGGCAACGTGGCGGGCGAAATCCACCACCGCCGCCTGCATGCCGTAGCAGATGCCGAAGTAGGGAATGCCGCGCTCGCGCGCGTGCCGCGCGCGCCATCACCTTGCCCTCGAAGCCGCGCTTGCCGAAGCCGCCCGGGACGAGGATGGCGTCGACGTCGCCCAGCGCGACATCGCGCGCCTTCGGCCTCGATCTGCTCGGAGTCGACCCAGCGCAGATTGACTCGCGTGCGGACTGCTTGATGCCGCCGTGGCGCAGCGCTTCGCCAAGCGACTTGTAGGCGTCCTTGTGTTCGACGTACTTGCCGACGATGGCGATGGTGACCTCGTCGCGCGGATGCTCGCATGGCGTCGACGGCGGCGCTCCCACTCGGACAGGTTGGCGGGCCGCGCGTCGAGGCGCAGTCGATCGACGACGATCTGGTCCAGGCCCTGCTCGTGCAGCCAGAGCGGCAGCTCGTAGATCGACGTCGACATCGACCGCGCTGATCACGGCCTGCTCGGGCACGTTGGTGAACAGCGCGATCTTGCGCCGCTCGCCCTCGGGCAGCGGCTGCTCGGAGCGGCACAGCAGGATGTCGGGCTGGATGCCGATCGAGCGCAGCTCCTTCACCGAATGCTGGGTCGGCTTGGTCTTGATCTCGCCGGCGGCCTTGATGTACGGCACCAGCGTCAGGTGCATGAACAGGCACGTTTCCGGGCCGTGCTCGATGCGCAACTGGCGGATCGCCTCGAGGAACGGCAGCGATTCGATGTCGCCGACGGTGCCGCCGATCTCGACCATGGCCACGTCGAAGCCGCGGGTGGCCTCGTGGATCGCGTGCTTGATCTCGTCGGTGATGTGCGGGATCACCTGCACGGTCGCGCCGAGGTAGTCGCCGCGGCGCTCCTTGCGGATCACGCGTCTCGTAGATCTTGCCGGTGGTGATGGAGTTCTTGCCGGTCAGGCGCGTGCGCACGAAGCGCTCGTAGTGGCCGAGATCGAGATCGGTCTCGGCACCGTCGTCGGTGACGTAGACCTCGCCGTGCTGGAACGGACTCATCGTGCCCGGATCCACGTTGATGTAGGGATCGAGCTTCATCATGGTGACCGTGAGCCCGCGCGCTTCGAGGATGGCGGCCAGCGACGCCGCAGCGATGCCCTTGCCGAGCGAGGACACCACGCCGCCGGTGACGAAAATCAGGGGGGTCATGGAGCAGGTTCGCGCTTGGAAAGTCATACTTTACCGGCTTGTGAAGGCGCCCGCGAGCGCACCCAGAGGAAACCCATGCACAGTACCGTTTCGCAACGCATTGCCGCCCTGCGCGCCGCCATGCGCGCCGCCGGAGTCGCCGCCTGCATCGTGCCGACCGCCGATCCTCACCTGTCCGAATACCTGCCGGCGCGCTGGCAGGCACGGCGAATGGCTGTCGGGCTTCACCGGCTCGGCCGGCACCCTGGTCGTCACCGCCGACGTTGCCGGGCTGTGGACCGACAGCCGCTACTTCGAGCAGGCCGGGCGCGAGCTGGACGGCAACGGCATCACCCTGATGCGCCTCAGCGCGTGCCGCATGCGCCGGAACACGTGGACTGGCTGTGCGGGCACCTTGCGCACCGGTTCCGGCGTGGCCGTGGCCGGCGACTCGATCAGCGTCGCGGCGCACCGGGCGCTGGCCGCGCGGCTGGACGAACACGGCGTGCACCTGCGCCTCGACCTCGATCTGCCGGCACAGGTCTGGAGCGATCGCCCGGCGCTTCCGGCCGCGCCGATCCGTCCGCATCCGGCCGCCTTCGCCTGCGCCTCCCGCCGCGAACGGCTCGGCCGCGGTGCGCGCGGCGATGCGCGAAGCCGGAGCGACGCATCACCTGGTCAGCAGCCTCGACGACATCGCCTGGCTGACCCTGCTGCGCGGCGGCGATGTCGAATACAACCCGGTGTTCGTCGCCCATCTGCTGCTGAGCGAAAGCGCTGCCACGCTGTTCGTGCCGGCCGGCAAGATCGACGCCGGACTGGCCGCCGAGCTTGCCGCCGACGGCATCGCGCCATCGCCGACTACGATGCGCTCGCATCGGCCCTCGATCGCCCTGCCGCCCGACGCGCGGCTGCTGCTCGATCCCGCGCGTATCGCCGCGGCGCTCGGCGAGGTGATTCCGGCAACGGTGCGGCGCATCGAACGCGCCAACCCGTCCACGGCCTGCAAGGCGCGCAAGTCGGCCGGCGAGCTCGATCACTGGCGCGAGGTGATGCGCCGCGACGGCGCGGCACTGGTGCGCGGCTTTCGCAGGATCGACGAACGCGCTGCGCGCCGGCCAGCGCCTGACCGAACTCGATGTCGACGCCATCGTCACCGGAGAGCGGGCGCGCGAGGCCGGATTTCGTCGGGCCGAGCTTCGCGACGATCGCCGGCTACGCCGCCAACGGCGCGCTGCCGCACTACCGCGCCACGCCTGCGTATCACGCCACGCTCGAAGCGCGTGGCCTGCTGCTGGTCGATTCCGGCGGCCAGTACCTCGGCGGCACCACCGACATCACCCGCGTCTGGGCGCTGGGACCGACCACCGGCGAGGAGCGCGCCGACTTCACCCGGGTGCTCAAGGGCCTGATCGCCCTCAGCCGCGCGCACTTCCCGGCCGGCGCCAGCGGCCCGCAACTCGATGCGCTGGCGCGTGCGCCGCTGTGGGCCGCCGCGGCCGACTACGGCCACGGCACCGGCCACGGGGTCGGCTATTTCCTCAACGTGCACGAAGGCCCGCACGGCATCCGGCCGCCCGCACGCCGACGGTGCCCTGGTGGCGCTGGAACCGGGCATGATCAGCTCGATCGAGCCGGGTCTGTACCGTGCCGGACGGCACGGCGTGCGCCACGAGAACCTGGTCGTGGTGCGCGAGGCGGCCGCATCCGAGTTCGGCCGGTTCCTCGGTTTCGAGACGCTGACGCTGTGCCCGATCGACACGCGCGCACTCGAGCCTGTCCTGCTGGATGCCGGCGAGCGCGTCTGGCTCGACGACTACCACGCCGAAGTCCTCGCCGCGCTGGCGCCGCGCGTCGAGGGCGCCGACCGCGCCTGGCTGGAGACGCGCTGCGCGCCGCTCACGAGCTGAACCGGGTTGATCCGGCGGAAATGCAGCAGGCGCGCGGTCGGCTTGACCGCCCTGCCGCGCGCACCCATGCTCCGCGGCCTTCGCCATGGGACCATCCGCAGGCATGAGCAGCCGCTACAACGCCGCCGACATCGAAGTGCTTTCTGGCCTGGAGCCGGTCAAGCGCCGGCCCGGCATGTACACCGACACCTCGCGCCCCAATCACCTGGTGCAGGAGGTGGTCGACAACGCGGTCGACGAGGCGCTGGCGGGGCACGCCAGCCGGGTCGATGTGACGATCTTCGCCGACGGTTCCGCCGAAGTCAGCGACGACGGCCGCGGCATGCCGGTGGACATCCACCCCGACGAGGGCATCTCCGGCCTCGAGCTGATCATGACCCGGCTGCATGCGGGCGGTAAGTTTTCCAACAAGCACTACGCCTTCGCCGGCGGCCTGCACGGTGTCGGCGTGTCGGTGGTCAACGCGCTGTCGTCCAAGGTCGAGGTGACCATCCGCCGCGACGGCCGGATCCACCGCATGGGCTTCACCGACGGCAACCGCAGCAGCGCGCTGGAAGTCACCGGCAACGTGCCGAGAAAACAGACCGGCACCACCCTGCGCTTCTGGCCAGATCCGAAGTATTTCGATACGCCGAAGATCGCGCTGCCGAAGCTCAGACACCTGCTGCGCGCCAAGGCGGTGCTGTGCGCCGGCCTCACGGTCCGGCTGACCGACGCGGCCAGCGGCGAAAGCGAGGAATGGCGCTACGAGGACGGACTCGCCGACTACCTGCGCAGCGAATTGCAGGGCGCCGAATGCCTGCCGGGCGAGTTGTTCGTCAATCAGCTGGCGCGCCCCAGCGAAGGCCTCGACCTGGCGCTCGCGTGGCTGCCCGAAGGCGAGCTGGTGCAGGAAAGTTACGTCAATCTGATTCCAACCGCGCAGGGCGGCACCCACGTCAACGGCCTGCGCAGCGGCCTGACCGAAGCGCTGCGTGAATTCTGCGACCTCCGCAACCTGCTGCCACGCGGCCTCAAGCTGGCACCGGAGGACGTCTGGGACCGGCTGGCCTTCGTGCTTTCGGCCAGGCTGCAGGACCCGCAGTTCGCCGGCCAGACCAAGGAGCGGCTGTCGTCGCGCAACGCCGCCGCCTTCGTCGAGGGCGTCATCCACGACGCCTTCAGCCTGTGGCTGAACCAGCACGTGGCCGAAGGCGAGCGCATCGCCCAGCTGGCAATCGAGCGCGCCAGCGCGCGCCTGAAGGCCGCCAAGCTGGTCGTGCGCAAGAAGATCACCCAGGGCCCCGCCTTGCCCGGCAAACTCGCCGATTGCGCCGCCACCGACCTCGCCCGCACCGAGCTGTTCCTGGTCGAGGGCGACTCCGCAGGTGGTTCGGCCAAGCAGGCGCGCGACAAGGATTTCCAGGCGATCCTGCCGTTGCGCGGCAAGATCCTCAACACCTGGGAAGTCGAATCGGGTGGCGTGCTCGCCAGTCAGGAAGTGCACGACCTCGCCATCGCCATCGGCTGCGATCCGGGCCGCGATGATCTCTCCGGACTGCGCTACGGCAAGGTGGTGATTCTCGCCGACGCCGACTCCGACGGCCTGCACATCGCCACCCTGCTGTGCGCGCTGTTTCTGCGCCACTTCCCGCAGCTGGTGCGCGAGGGCCACGTGTTCGTGGCGATGCCGCCGCTGTTTCGCGTCGATGTCGGCAAGCAGATGTTCTATTGCCTGGACGAAGACGAGAAGCGCGCGCTGCTTGAACGCATCGAGCGCGAGAAGCTGCGCGGCCAGGTCACGGTGACGCGCTTCAAGGGCCTTGGCGAGATGAACCCGGCGCAGCTACGCGAATCGACCATCCATCCCGACACCCGCCGACTGGTCCAGCTCACCGTCGATGCCGGCGAGTCCACCGCGCAGCTGATGGACATGCTGCTGGCCAAGAAGCGTGCCGGTGACCGCAAGGCATGGCTGGAGACCAAGGGCGATCTGGCTTCGCTGGAGGTTTGAGGAAAGCCGGGACTCGGGGCGAGCCGGGAAGTGACGTGTGCTGCCTTGAATGGCAGCGCGCGCCGGCGAGCGCCCGGCCAAGGAGGGCCGGGCAGGCGCCACGCACCAAGGATGGATGGTTCGTAAAGGGCTCGGGGCTCGGGGCTCGGGGCTCGGGGCTCGGGGCTCGGGGCTCGGGGCTCGGGGCTCGGGAAAAGTCTGAGAATCAACTACATGGTGCAAGCACTTTCGTTCGTGTTGAGCGATCCGAGTGGATCCCGCCAGAAGGATCCTTCGCTTCGCTCAGCTCCCCCTGATCAGCCCTGCCTTATCAATTCGAGTGCCGACTCGAGCAACTGTTCGGGCGTGTCAGAGAGAATCCGGCGTGGGGACCTCGCTGAGCGACGGTCGCGAGACCCAGGATGAAACGGCCGCCCACGCCGGCTCTCGACGCCTACCTTCGCAAAAAGCGAAGAGATAAGGATGACAGCTTGCTCTTTCCGCTCACCGCGCACCGAGCGGTACCCGCCGCAACCACTTCGCCGCCATGCGTCGCACTGAATTGTCGGCTTCGGCATCTGCAACGACCTCGATCACCGGGCGCCACGCCAGCGCGAGCGATTCGGCGCTGACGGCGAAGCGCTCGTCGGCACCGGCACGCACCACATAGCGCACGTCGTAATGCCAATGTTCCGGCTCGACGCCTCGCGCAGGGATGCGGTGGCGGTCGAGATCGAAGATGCCCTCGCCGCCGAGCGTCAGCCGCGTCAGACCCGACTCCTCTTCAGCCTCGCGCAGCGCGACGCGGACCAGGTCCGGATCGCCATCGGCGTGTCCGCCCAGCTGCAGCCAGCGGCCGAGTTTGCGGTGGTGAGTCAGCAGCACGCGCTGCCCGTCGGCGCTGACCAGCCACGCCGAGCCGGTGAAATGTCCGTGTTCCTGCGCGCGTTCGAAACACTGTGGATGATCGGCGAGAAAATCCCGAAACAGCGCGACGGTGGCGGCCTCGTCGCGATGGACCTGCGCATAGGCCTCGAAGGCGTGCTGCAAATGGATGCGTGGTGCGGGAGGGTGCATGCAGGATCCGGAAGTTTGCGGTGGCGTGATGTTGCAGCGCGGTTGCCGTGCGGCGACAGGCTGCGTAAGGTAGCGCGGCGCGCGGGGCGGGAGGCGAAGATCCGGTAGCGCGCGGGGCAGCGCACCTCCCGGCAGCGGGATGCGCGCCTCCCGGTCCATCACCTCATCAACCAGTCACGCGCCGACAGTGTCCTTACGCGACCCACCGGCAGCGCGCAGCGGGAGCTTGCAATGATCTTTTGGCGCGTCAAACCTCTCGACCAGATCCTTGCCACGGCGGAAAGGAAAAGCCTCACGCGCCAGCTGGGCGCCTTTCAGCTGACTATGCTCGGCATCGGCGCGATCATCGGCACCGGCATCTTCGTGCTGACCGCCGAGGCGGCGCAGAAGGCCGGGCCCGGCATGATGGTCTCGTTCGTGATCGCGGCGGTGGTCTGCGGCCTTGCGGCGCTGGCCTACGCGGAACTCGCGGCGATGGTACCGGTGGCGGGTTCTGCCTATACCTACTCCTACGCGGTGATGGGCGAGGCCATCGCCTGGATCGTGGGTTGGGCGCTGATCCTCGAATACGCGGTCTCCGCGGGCGCCGTCGCGGTCGGCTGGTCCGGCTACTTCAATGGACTGTTGCAGACCTGGGGCTTCCCGTTGCCGGATTTCCTGCGCTCGGGCCCCTTCGGGGGCGGCAGCTTCAATCTGGTCGCTGCGCTGATCTCGCTGGTCGTGACCGGCCTGCTGGTGATCGGCACCAGCGAGAGCGCCCGGGTCAACGCCGTGCTGGTGCTGATCAAGGTCTCGGCACTGGTGGCCTTCATCTTCGTCGCCGTGCCTGCGGTGAAGGCGGCGAACTTCCATCCGTTCCTGCCGGTCGGCTGGGGCAGCCCGATCGGTGGCGGCGGCTTCGGCGTGCTGGGGGCCGCTGCATCGATCTTCTTCGCCTACGTCGGCTTCGATGCGGTATCGACCGCCGCCGAGGAGACCGTGAATCCCAACCGCAACATTCCCATCGGCCTGATCGGCTCGCTGCTGGTCTGCACGGTTTTCTACCTGCTGGTCGGTTACGGCGCGATCGGTTCGGTGGGCGCGCAGCCGATGACCGTCAACGGACAGACGTTGCTGCCGGGGAGCCCGGCGATGGCCGCCGTCTGCGCGCACGCGCACAATCTGGTCTGCAGCAAGGAGGCACTGGCCTTCGTGCTGAAGGACATGGGCTTCCCCACGATCGGCAATCTGGTCGCGCTGGCCGCAAGCATCGCCCTGCCCTCGGTCATCCTGATGATGATCTACGGCCAGACCCGCATCTTCTTCACCATGTCGCGCGACGGCCTGCTGCCGCAAGGACTGTCCAAGGTGCATCCGCGGTTCCACACTCCGCATGTGATCACCATCATCACCGGCGTGTCGGTCGCATTGTTCTCGGCGCTGTTCCCGGTCGGCCTGCTCGCCGACATCTCCAACACCGGCACCCTGTTCGCCTTCGCCATGGTCTCCCTGGGCGTCCTGATCCTGCGCTACAAGCAGCCGGATCGGCCGCGCCCCTTCCGCATTCCCAACGCGCTGGTCTGGCCGGTCTGCCTCGGCGGACTGATCGGCTGCGCGGTGCTGTTCTTCAGTCTGCAGGCGCTCACCCAGATCTGGTTCCTGGTCTGGGCCGCAATCGGACTCGTCGTCTATCTGCTGTACGGCATCCGCCATAGCGAGATGGCTCGCGGCACGAAGTGACTTCGACCCGCTGACCGGCCGCGTTCGGATCGATGGCAGGGCGACCATACTATTGCGTATGGTTGCCCTGCCTCCTCGATCCAACTTTACGAATATTTACTTATCCTATTGATTTCAAATGGACGTGATGGGTCCTGATGGCACCGTCCGTCGCCGCGAATTGGACACGGTGGTGACCCGCGCTATGATCTCCCGCTCGGAGGTTTCCATGGCAGTGGGCCCCCGACTCGCGGCCCGGCCGCGGCAGGCGATCAGCTCCCGTCCTGTCGCTCCCGGGCCGCCGTTTGTCCGCATTACGCAAATGCCCACGCAGCGTGCCGCCGATCCGATTACCGCGACGATCCATCCGGCGCGGCAGCGGGTCGCCTGCGGATGAACGCGAAAGCCGGCACTCGGCCGGCTTTCTTGGGTGACAGGACGCGGACTCAGGCTTTCGGCGCGTGTGCCGAGCACCAGCCCTTGGCATTGACGTCCTTGCCCGGGAACAACTGGCACGGTCCCCATGCCGAGCCGGCAGCGCCCTTGTAGAAGTTGCAGTTGCTGCAGTCCTGGCTGACCTTGTGGTTGGGATACTTGGCCTGGTTGGCCTTGGCCGTGTTCTCGACATAGCCAAGCGCCACGGCGGCGGGGTCGGTGGGCAGCAGATGCGGCAGACCGGCCGCCCGCGCCGCCTTCGGCAGCACGCCGGCGATCGCCGCAGCGGCCGCCGTACCGGCGGCGATCTTGAGAAAGCGCCGACGCGAGTCGGGATTGTGATCGTGGTTCGACATGCGCACGTCTCCGTGGAAGGGGAAGACCGGCAGTACCGCGGCACCACCGATTCGCGGATGCTACGCCGCTGATTTGCGCACAGGCGCGAACGATTCGCGCTTGCGTCGTCCGCCAGTCAGGAATGTCAAGCCCGCATGTTATAGTGAAAAGCGATTTAGACGGCCAAACGCATGTCCTCCGCCGCCCACTCCACTCGCGATGACGCTCTGCTGCGACAAGCCGCCGCAGCCTTGGTCGATGCCGGCCGCGAGCTTGCCGCGCGCGGCTGGACACCCGCGACCAGCAGCAATTTCTCGGTGCGCATCGATGATGAGCGCGTCGCGATCACCGTCTCGGGCCGCGACAAGGGTCGCCTCGAGACGGCGGACATCATGCTCGTCGACGCGGCGGGCAAGGCACTGGATGCGCGGCAGCGCCCATCGGCCGAAACCGCGCTGCACATGCAGATCTATCGGCGCTTCGCCGACGCCGGCGCGATCCTGCACACCCACTCGCGCACGCAGACCGTGGCCTCGCGCCTGTATGCGAATGCCGGCAGCGTGCGCCTCGAAGGCTGGGAGCTGCAGAAGGCGATCAGCGGCCACGCGACCCATGCCGACGTGCTCGAACTGCCGGTGTTCGCCAACACCCAGCACATGCCCGATCTGGTGTCGCACATCGATGCCTGGCTTGATGCCGGCAAGCCGTTGCACGGCTACCTGATCGACGGCCACGGCCTCTATGCCTGGGGTCGCGATCTGGCCGAGGCCATGCGCCATCTCGAAGCCCTGGACTTCCTGCTGGGTTGCGAACTCGACTTGAGGAGACTGTCTTCATGAGCCGCCTGCGCATTTTCAGCGAATCCGAACCGCACGCCCCGATCGCGCATCTGCATGATCATGCCGGCATCGCCCGCGAGCTGGGCGCGGCCGGGGTCCGCTTCGAGCACTGGGACGCCGCGGTCCCGCTGGAGGCCGGAGCCAGCCAGCCGGCCGTGATCGCCGCCTACCGCCAGGACATTGATCGCCTGATGGCCAGCGAGGGCTATCGAACGGTCGACGTGGTCAGCCTGACGCCCGAGCACCCCGATCGCGAGGCGTTGCGCCGGAAGTTCCTCGACGAGCACACCCACGCCGAGGACGAGGTGCGCTTCTTCGTCGCCGGCTCGGGCCTGTTCAGCCTGCACATCGGCGAACACATCTACGAAGTGCTGTGCGAGCAGGGCGACCTGATCGGCGTGCCCGACGGTACGCCGCACTGGTTCGACATGGGCCCGCGACCGTTCTTCATCGCCATCCGGCTGTTCAACAATCCCGAAGGCTGGGTCGCCCGCTTCACCGGCAGCGATATCGCCGCACGCTTTCCGCGTTTCGAACTCGAACACGCCGCCTGACCCGGTGCCGACGCGCCTGTTGCGGCGTGATTCATCGCGATGGGGCCAGGCTGGCGCGGCCGGTTCCGGATACGGCTGAATTGGATGCGGCGTCAGCGCCGCGGAGAACGATGACCGAACTGCGCGCCATCATCACCGACATCGAGGGCACCACCAGCTCGATCCGCTTCGTCCAGGACGTGCTGTTCCCCTACGCACGCCGACGCCTGCCGGCCTTCATCGAAACCCACGCCGACCGCGCCGAAGTGCAGCACTGGCTGCACGAGGCGGCCAAGGAAGCCGGCTACACCGAGGCCTCGCGCACCGAGGTGATCGACCTGCTGCTGGGCTGGATCGACGCCGACCGCAAGGCGACGTCATTGAAGGCGCTGCAGGGCATGATCTGGGAGGAGGGCTATGCCGCCGGCGACTTTCGTGCCCATGTCTATCCCGAGGTGGCGCCACGACTGCGCGCCTGGCGCGCGCGCGGCATTCGTCTGTATGTCTACTCCTCGGGCTCGGTGGCGGCGCAGAAACTGTTCTTCCGTCATAGCGAGGCGGGCGACCTGACGCCGCTGTTCTCCGGCTATTTCGACACCGAAACCGGCCCCAAGCGCGCGCCGGACTCGTATGCGCGCATCGCCGCAGCCGTCGGCGAGGATCCTTCGCATCTGCTGTTCCTGTCCGACGTGAGCGCCGAGCTCGATGCCGCACGCGAAGCGGGTCTGCACACCACCCTGGTCTGCCGACCGCCGGATGCCTGCAGCGCGGATGCGGCGCATCCCTGCGTCCCCGATTTCGACGCGATCACGGCTTGATCGCACCCGCTCCCGATGCCGGATTCCGCGACGTGAAACTCTATCTCAGCCCCACCTCGCCGTTCGCCCGCAAGGTCAAGGTCGCGCTGCTCGAGAAAGGTGCGCAGGCCGCCTTCGAGGAAGTGCGCGTCGATCCCTGGGCCACGCCGCCCGAGCTGGCTGCGGCCAATCCGCTGTCGCAGGTGCCGACCCTGGTCACCGACCGCGGCGAGGCGATCGGCAACAGCGACACCATCCTGGCCTGGATCGAGCGCCGCTTTCCGCAGCCGTCGCTGCTGCCGACCGACGAGGCCGCGCTGACACGCGCGCAGGCCGTCGCCGCGGTCGCGCAGGGCCTGATCGAGACCACGGTCGGGGTCGTGCTGGAGCGTCGGCGCCCGCCGGGGCAGCAATCCAAGGCGGTGCTCGATCGCCGCCTCGCCACGATCCGGCGCACGGTGCCCGCGCTGGCGCAACGCTTCGATCGCGCCCGCGAGCACTTCCACCACGATGGCATCAGCGTCGCCTGCGCCCTGGCCTATCTGGACCTGCGTCTGGCGGAGTGGGACTGGCGCGCCGCGGCGCCCACGCTGGCCGAGTGGCTGGTCTGGGCCGAGGCGCGCGCCTCGATGCAGGCCAGCGCGCCGCCCGCCGGCTAGGCCCTCCCGGTTGCGCTCGGCCACTCACCCCTGCCTCCCCCGCATTCACGCTGCGCGTAGCTGTCCGCAGGCAACGAAGTCGATGCGCTCTGCGACTGTGCTTCGACTTCGGCCGCTGGCGCGGCTGCTGCCCGGTACGAACGGATAGTGGCTGGACCTCTGCACGGCCTGTGCCCGACATCGAAGGTTGGCGATCTGCCGCACGACGCGAACCCGGCGTGCCGCCTTCACCCGCCCGCATGCCGCGTCGCCAGTGTCTCGGCGACGGCGTCCAGGCCCAACCCGCGCGCGCGCAGCAGCACAATCAGGTGATAGACGCAGATCGGCCGCTTCGCCGCGCAGCGAATCATCGTCCTCGACCACGGCCGCCAGCGCGGCCTCGACGCCCTCCTCGCCCACCTTCTGCGCAATGCGACGCATGCCACCCTCGAACAGGCGCGTGGTGTAGCTGCCAGCTCGGGCGCTCGCGCTCACGCGCGGCGATCAGCGCGTCGAGCTCGGCCGAGAAACGCCAGCGCCGGCGTCGCGGCATCGCCGAAGCAGCTGTCGGTCCCGCGATGGCAGGTCGGACCGACCGGCGTCCGCCAGCACCAGCAGGGTGTCCGCATCGCAATCGACGTGAATGGAGATCAGATTCAGGACATGCCCCGAGCTCTCGCCCTTGGTCCACAGGCGCTGCCTGCTGCGACTGTAGAAGGTCACCTTGCCGCTGGCCAAGGTCGTCGTCAGCGCAGCCTCGCATTCATGTAGCCGAGCATCAGCACGCGACCGTCGTGCGCATGCTGGACCACCGCGGGCAACAGACCGTCGCCCTTGTCCCAGTCGAGTCGGTCGGGGTCGAAGTCGATGGCAATGGTCACGGCCGCACCTCGATGCCGGCCTGCGCCAGCGTCTGTTTCAGTTCGGGAATGGCGATGGTGCCGACGTGGAAGACGCTTGCCGCCAGCGCGCCGTCGA
This sequence comes from uncultured Pseudomonadota bacterium, assembly GCA_963794205.1. Classification (GTDB taxonomy): domain Bacteria; phylum Pseudomonadota; class Gammaproteobacteria; order Xanthomonadales; family Rhodanobacteraceae; genus Metallibacterium. Next base: position 783,032 of record CAWCCR010000015.1, on the reverse strand, counting down.
CGTCGGTGGCGCGAAAGACGCTCGACGAAATGCGCCTGCGTGCCGGCACCGCCCGAGGCCACCAGCGGCACCGGCAGATGGCGCGCGCCGCGCGCAATTGCTCGATGTCGTAGCCCGCGCGCACGCCATCGCTGCCCATGCAGTTGAGCACGATCTCGCCGGCGCCGCGCCGCTGCGCCTCGACGATCCAGTCCAGCGTGCGTCGCGGCATCGCTTCGCGTGCGTGCCGGGTCGCCGCTGTACTGGCGCACGCGCCACTCGCCGTCGGCGTCGCGCAGGCTGTCGATACCGACCACCACGCACTGCACGCCGAATGCGGCCGCCAGCTCGTCGATCAGCTCGGGGCGCGCCAGCGCCGGCGAGTTGACCGAAACCTTGTCGGCACCAGCGTGCAGCACGGCGCGGGCGTCCGCGACGCGGCGGATGCCGCCGGCGACGCAGAACGGGATGTCGAGCTCGCGCGCCACGCGCTCGACCCAGGCGACGTCGACGCGGCGACCTTCGGGACTGGCGCGGATGTCGTAGAACACCAGCTCGTCGGCGCCGTCGTCGCGGTAGTGTCGCGCCAGTTCGACGATGTCGCCCATGTCGACGTGATCGCGGAAGCGCACGCCCTTGACGACGCGGCCGTCGCGTACATCGAGGCAGGGAATGATGCGCCGGGTCAGCATGCCAGCGCCTCTGCCAGTGTGAAGCGCCCTTCCAGCAGGGCGCGACCCAGGATCACGCCGGCGGCACCGGCGGCGCGCGCGGCGCGGAGGTCGTCCAGATCGCGCACCCCGCCCGAAGCCTGCACCGCCAGCGACGGAGCCAGCGTGCCGAGGTGCCGGTACAACGCGATGTTGAGGCCGCCCAGCATGCCGTCGCGGTCGATGTCGGTGCACAGCAGATGGCGCGCGCCGACGGCCGCATAGGCGCGCACACGCTCATCCAGCGTCGCCTCGCCGGCCCGCGTCCAGCCGGCCGTCGGCAGCTGCCAGACGCCATCGCACCGACGCGCGTCCAGCGCGATCACCAGGCGCTCGTCGCCGAAGTCGCGCAGCCATCCGCAAACGGTCTCCGGCGCGCGCACGGCGATGCTGCCGATCACGACACGCGTGGCGCCGGCATCGATCAGACGCTGCACGTCTCCCGCATCGCGCACGCCGCCGCCAGCCTGTACCTGCAGCCCGAGATGCGCCAGCTGCCCGATCAGCGGCAGCTGCGTCGAAATGCCCGGCGCGCGCGCCATCCAGATCGACCACGTGCAGCCAACGCGCGCCAGCGTCGCGGTAGCCCGTCGCCAGCGCAACGGGATCGGCGGCGTAACGCGTCTCGCGGTCGTAGTCGCCCTGCTGCAGGCGCACCACGCGGCCCGTCGCGCAGGTCGATCGCGGGAATGATCTCGAAGTTCATGAATTCAGGAAATTCTGCAGCAGGCGCGCACCCGCCGTGGCCGAGCGTTCCGGATGGAACTGCATGCCGCAGATGTTGCCCTTGCGCACGACGGCACTGAAAGCGCCACCGTGATCGGCGGCGGCCAGCGTGTGTGCGCCGACCGGCGCGGCATAGCTGTGCACGAAATAGGCAAAAGCCGGCTCGTCCAGGTCCGCGAGCAGCGGATCGCGCGCCAGCACCTGCAGCTGGTTCCAGCCCATGTGCGGCACGCGCAGACCGGCGCGTTCCGGCAGGTGATGCACCGTACCTGGCAGCAGGCCCAGGCACTCGGTGTCACCCTCCTCGGAGCGCTCGAACAGCAGCTGCATGCCCAGGCACACGCCCAGCACCGGCTGGCGCAGCGCCGCACAGCACCTCGACCAGCCCGGCCTCGCGCAGCAGGCGCATGCCCGGCCCGGCGGCGCCGACGCCGGGCAGGATCACGTGCGAGGCTGCGCGGATACGAGCGGCCTCGGCGGTCAGCCGCGCCTCCACGCCCAGACGCGCGAGCGCATAGCGCACCGAACCGATGTTGGTCCCGCCCGCCTCGACCAGCACCACATCCGGCGATCGCGTGTTCACAGCATGCCCTTGGTACTGGGCAGCACATCGCCCTCGCGCCGCAGCGCCGCGCGCAGCGCGCGCGCCACCGCCTTGAAGCAGCCCTCGACCATGTGATGCGCGTTCTCGCCGTGCACCTCCAGATGCAGGTTGGCACCCAGGCTGTCGCACAGCGAGCGGAAGAAGTGCGGCACCAGTTCGGTCGGCAGGTCACCCACGCGCTCGCGCGGGAACGTGCCCGTCGAAGACGAAATACGGCCGTCCGGACAGATCCAGCAGCGCGCTGACCCGGCTCTCGTCCATCGGCAGCCGCACGCGGACCGCCTGCGTCCCCGCGATCGTCTGCGCCGCGGGATCGGTCGCGCCAGCCGCGATCTCGGCATCGCCGTAGCGGCCGATGCCGCGCTTGTCGCCCAGCGCCTCGCGCAGCGCCTGGCCCAGTGCCAGCGCGCAGTCCTCGACGGTATGGTGCTCGTCGATCTGCGAGATCGCCGCGCGCACTCCAGTTCGAGCGCGAAGCCGCCGTGCTTGCCGAGCTGCTCGAGCATGTGATCGAAGAAGCCGAGACCGGTGCGCACTCGCGGCGGCAGCGGCGCATCCAGATCGACGCGCACCGTGATGCGTGTCTCGCGGGTGACGCGCTCGACGCGCGCGATCCGTGGTGCATCGCAAAGCCCGTGCGCCACCTCGGCCCAGCTGATGCCCTGGGCGCCTACCCGCAGCCCGCGCACGCCGAGATTGGCAGCGAACTGCAGGTCCGTCTCGCGATCGCCGACCATCGCCGAGGCGGCACGGCTCCAGCCGTCGTCGGCCAGATAGTGGCGGACCATGCCGACACCCGGCTTGCGCGTATCGCGGCCCTCGTGCGGCAGGCTGCGGTCGATCAGGATCTCGCGGAAGCGGATGCCCTGCGATTCCAGCACGCTGCAGCAGCAGCCGTGCGGGCCCTCGAAGGCGCTCTGCGGGAAACGCATCGCTACCGAGGCCGTCCTGGTTGCTGACCATCACCAGCTCGAAGCCGGCGGCCACGCAGCGCTGCAGCGCGGCGATCACGCCCGGCAGCAGGGCCAGCTTCTCGTAGGCGATCGATCTGCTGGTCGGCGGGCTCCTCGATCAGGCAGCCGTCGCGATCGACGAACAGAATCTTGCGCGCACTCATGCGTCCTCCCGGCGCGCGGCAGCGCGGCCAGCAGGCGCGTCGTTCTCCTCCGGTCGTGCCGATGCTGATGCGCAGCGCGTCCGCCAGCCCGGGATAGCGGCGGATGTCGCGCACCACGATGCCGGCCGCGCAGCAGATCGCGCATACACCGCAGCCGCATCGGCGAAGCGTACGGCGAGGAAGTTGGCCTGCGAGGGCAGCACCTCGCGCACGCCGCGGCAGCGACGGCAGCGCCGCCGCGAGCCGCGTGCGCTCGCCGCGCACGGTCGCGATGCGCTCGCGCGCCAGCGACTGCACCGCCATCGTGCAGCACGGCCAGCGCGGCATCGACGCAGGGCGTCGGCAGCGGGTACGGCGGCATGATCCGCCGCAGCAGCGCGATGACCTCGGGCGCGCGCCAGCAGGCTGCCGATGCGCGCGCCGGCCAGCGCCCAGGCCTTGGACAGCGTGCGCAGCACGCCGAGATGCTCGTGGCGGTCGAGCAGCGTGGCCGCAGCTGGGCGCGTCGGCGAACTCGATATAGGCCTCGTCGACGACCAGCAGCGCCCGCCCGCGCAGCGCGTCGGCCAGCCGATCGATGGTCGCCAGCGGCACCAGCGTGCCGGTCGGATTGTTCGGCGAACAGACGAAGACGAGCTTGACGGCGGGCGTCAGCCGCGCCAGCAGCGCGTCGGCGTCCGAGCGTGAAATCCGCCCGCAGCGGTACCTCGATCACCGCCGCGCCCTGGATGCGCGCGCACACGGCGTACATGCCGAAGGTCGGCGGGCTGATGAGCAACCGCGTCCATGCCGGCCCGGCAGAACGCGCGCACCAGCAGGTCGATGGCCTCGTCGCTGCCGCGTCCGACCAGCAGCCTGCTCGGCGCGCACGCCGTAGATCTGCGCCAGGCGCTGCACCAGTGCGGCGGGCTGCGGATCGGGATAGCGATTGCAGCGCCGCGCCCGAGCATCGTCCGGTGGCGGCCATGGCGATTCGTTGGCGTTGAAGGCCACGCTGCCGCCGCGGGCCTCCATGCGCGCGGACGAGTACGGCGCCAGGGCACGGATGTCGGCGCGCGCGAGATCGAGCACGCTCATGCCGCGCTCTCCATGCGATTCCAGCCGCAGCGTCACCGCCCGCGCGTGCGCCTCCAGACCCTCGGCGCGCGCCAGCGTCACCGCACAGGGGCCGATCGCGCGCAGGCCTGCCGGACTCAGCTCCTGCACGGTGATCTGCTTCTGGAAGCTGGCCACCGACACGCCGCTCCAGGCGCGCGCGTGGCCGTAGGTGGGCAGCACGTGGTTGGTGCCGGAACAGTAGTCGCCGACCGATTCCGGCGACCAGGCGCCGAGGAACACCGAGCCCGCGCTCTCGATCAGCGGCAGCAGCGCGCGCGGCGCGGCGACGTGCAGGATCAGGTGCTCGGGCGCATAGGCGTTGCTGACCGCGACCGCCTGCGCGAGATCGGCGACCTGCACCATGCCGGCTGGCCGCCAGCGCCTTGTCGCACGATCTCGGCGCGCGGCAGCGCGGCGCGCTGGCGCTCCAGTTCCTGGGCGACGGCGTCCAGCAGCGCCGCATCCGGCGACAGCAGCAGCACCTGCGAATCCGGGCCATGCTCGGCCTGCGAGAGCAGGTCCGCCGCGACGATGCGCGCATCGGCGGCCGCGTCGGCGATCACCAGCACCTCGGACGGCCCGGCCGGCATGTCGATCGCCGGCGCCACCCGACAGCACGCTGACCTGCAGCTTGGCCTCGGTGACCCAGGCGTTGCCCGGCCCGAACAGCTTGTCGCAGCGTGGCACGCTGGCCGTGCCGCAGGCCATCGCCGCGATCGCCTGCGCCCCGCCCAGCTTGAACACGCGGGTGATGCCGCAGAGCTGCGCGGCATGCAGCACCGCCGCATCGCACTGCCCGTCCGCGCGCGCAGGCGTGCACAGCACGACCTCGGGGCAGCCGGCGATGCGCGCCGGCACGCCCAGCATCAGCGCCGTGGACGGCAGCGGCGCGCTGCCGGCGGGCACATACAGACCCACGCGCGCGATCGGCCGCAACACGCGCTCGCAGACGCACGCCCGGCGCGGTCTCGACGCGCACCGGCTGCGGCGCGGTCGCGCGATGAAAGGCCTCGATGCGCGCGGCCGCCTCGGCAATCGCCGCCTTCAAAGCCGGATCGACCTCGCGCTCCGCCTGTGCCCGCTCGGCGGCGGACACCTCCAGCGCCTCCAGCTCGCAGCCCTCGTAGCGGCGCGCCAGCAGGCGCAGCGCGTGGTCGCCGTCGGCGCGCACCTGGTCGATGATGCGCGCCACGCCCGTGCGCAGTTCGTCGCCGCGGACGCGTGCCGGCCGCGCCAGCGCCTGCGCGCGTGCGCTCTCGTCGAGGGTGTTCCAGTCGATTCGCTTCATGGTGTTTGCCCGGCCCGTCCTGCGTCGGCCCTCAGGCCAGCATCTTCTCCACCGGCAGCACCAGCATCGCGCTGGCCCCGGCCCGCTTCATGTCCTCGAGGTGCTGCCAGGTGATCGCGCCGTGGCAGAGCGCCTGCAGCGCGACCTGGTCCGTCGCTGCCCTCGATCGGCGTCAGCAGCGCGCGCTGACCACCCGGCAGCAGGCGTTCGATTGCCGCCACGGCATCGCGCGGCGCGTGCAGCATCAGCAGCTTCGACTCGCGCACCTGGATCACGCCGTCGATGCGCCGCAGCAGCAGCTCGATCAGATCGCCGCGCTCGTCGCCGGGCATGGCGGCCGGGCCGACCAGCACGCCTTCGCTCTCCAGCAGTACCACGGCCTCCTTCAGCTGATTGGCGGCGAGCGTGGCGCCGCTGGACACCAGATCGCAGATCAGGTCGGCGGTGCCCAGCCGCGGCGCGATCTCGACCGAACCCGACAGGCCGACCACGGTCGCCTGCACTCGCTGCCGCGCCAGCCAGTCGGACAACAGGAACGGATAGGTGGTGGCGATGCGCAGGCCGGCGAGTCGGGACGGCCCGGCATAGTCCTGCTCCTGCGGCAGCGCCAGCGACAGCCGGCACTGGCCGAAGCCGAGCGCGCGCAGCTCGCGGAACCCGGCCGCGCCGCCGGCCGCCACGGCCGCAAGGCGCTGCTCCTCGAGCACGTTGCGCCCGACCACGCCGAGATCACATACGCCTTCCGCGATCAGGCCGGGGATGTCGTCGTCGCGCACCAGCAGCAGGTCGATCGGCAGCGTCTCGCCGAAGCAGAACAGCTTGTCGCGGCTCTGGCGGAACTTCAGACCGCAGCGCGCCAGCAGATCCTGCGAAGGCTCCGCCAGACGGCCCGACTTCTGCGCCGCGATGCGCAGGCGCTCGCGCGGCTTCATGCCCGCACCTGCGCGGCGCGGCGCGGCTTGCCCGGTTTCGGGCTCGCGCTTGTGGCGCGGCTCGGCTTGTCAGGTTTCGCCTTCGCGTCCGCGCCACGGCGCGACCGGCCCGGTTCAATGCTCGCGTCCGCTGCACGGCGCGGCTGGCGCGGCTGCTGCGCGCGCGCCGCCGCCGCCAGGTAGCCGCCGTTGCCCTGGTTGAGATAGCGCGCCACGCGGCCGACGGTGGTGATGCTGACCGCGGTCAGCTCGTGGATCTCGCGGTACGGCGTCCCCGCCAGCAGATGCGGCACCACCGACCAGCGGTCCACCAGCGCCTCGACCTCGGCCGGCGTGCACAGATCGCGCAGGAAGGCGCGCATCTCGCCCACGTCGCGCATGGCCAGCAGCGCGCGGCACAAGCCCTCCTCGGCCAGGGCACGCGGCTGCAGCGGTTCCAGCGAGCGCTTCTTCATGTCTGCTATCACGTACTAATGCATTAGCACATAATGCTAGCTGACGGATGGGCGGACTGCAAGCCTGTCGCCAGTCAGCCCGAAGCCCTCTTCCCCGGCTCGGCGGGAGAGAGGCGACCAACGCGACCAAGGAAAGTCCAGCCGTGAAGTCCGCTGGGGACGCATGGGGTGTGGGGCGAGACCAGGCAGCGCGGCACCCGTGTTGCACCGACCTCGCACCCCTCCCTGCCTCAGCCTCCCAGCCCCCGTACCGCCAGCACCACCATCCGCGCGATATCCCCGTCCATGGCGCGATCACGCGGCATGAAGGCCACCTCGCTGCGGATGCGTTCGAGGGCGCGGGCGACGGCGGCGCCGGGGCGGAACTCGGGCGCGTCGGCCAGGGCCTGCATCAGCGCGCGGACCTCCTGCTCGAACTGCGCGTGCTGCGGATGGCCGGCCTCGGGCGCGCCGCCGATCTTGGCGGCCAGCGCGCGCCAGTCGCCGCGGCGGGCCAGGCGGCGCGCGGCGTTGAGCATGTCGCGGCGGTAGTCCAGCGCCTGCGCGGCGGTGTACAGCTCGAGCGCCAGCACCTGCCCCAGCTGCTCGCACATCGCCAGCACGTGGCGCGCCTCGTTGGCGCCCATCGACACGTGGTCCTCGGCGTTGGCGCTGGTCGGGATCGAATACACGCTGGCCGGATGCGCGCGGCTGGCGAGGTCGTTGACCAGCGCGGCCGCGGTGTACTGCACGATCATGAAGCCGGAGTCGGTGGCGTCCTCGTTGCCGGTGAGGAAGGCCGGCAGGCCGTCGTTGGTCGCGGCATCGACCAGCTTGGCGATGCGGCGTTCGGCGATCGACGCCAGCACCGGAATCGCCGCCTTGACGTAGCTCATCGCCAGCGCCAGCGGCATGCCGTGGAAATGCCCCGCGGAGACGACCTGATCCTCGATCACCTGCGCGCCCTCGACATCGGGGAACAGCAGCGGGTTGTCGGTGACGGCGTTGAGTTCGATCTCGATGACGCGCGCGGCCTGCGCCAGCGCGTCGCGCACCGCGCCGTGCACCTGCGGGATGCAGCGCAAGCTGTAGGCATCCTGCGGCTGGTGCTTCTTGCCGCCGCGGAACGGCAGGAAGCGCGTGTAGAAGGATTCGCGACCGTGACGCCGGTGCGCCGGCACCCAGTCCCAGGCCAGATCGAAATGCAGCGCCTGGTCCTCGCGCTCGCGCCAGGCCTGCGCGGTCCAGGTGGCGAAGCGCGGCACCAGGTGATACGGGATGTCGATCAGGGTCGAGCCGCCCAGCAGCACGCGCAGGTGTGCGGCGGTTTCGACCTGGCCCGGATGCGGGCGCAGCGCGTGCACGTCTTCACGGAACGCGCCGCTGCGGCCGGCGAAGGCCTCCAGGGTCATCGCCGCGGCGAGATCCGCCAGCTCCATCTGCTGCTGCAGCCGGTCCAGCGCCAGCGTCGCGCAGGCCAGCATCTGCGCGGTGCCGTTGTTGAGCGCGAGGCCCTCCTTGTACGACAGCCGCACGGGTTCGAGCCCGGCGCGACGCAGGGCCTCGGCACCGGGCAGGCGCTGGCCCTCGAAGAATGCCTCGCCGCCGCCCAGCAGCACGATCGCCAGATGCGACAGCGGCGCGAGGTCGCCGCTGGCGCCGACCGAACCCAGCTGCGGCACCACCGGTACCACGCCGCGATTGAGCATCGCGGTCAGGGCCTCCAGGGTCTGCACGCGCACGCCCGAGTGCCCGCGCATCAGGGTGTTGATGCGGATCGCCAGCATCGCGCGCACCACGTCGGGCGTGAACGGCTCGCCGACGCAGACGGCGTGGGTCACGATCAGGTTGTGCTGCAACTCTTCCAGCAGGCTGCCGTCGCGCGTTTCGGGATTGCCGCCCGGCAGTTCGTCGCGCGCGCGATGCGCGCCCAGCAGCTTGTCGGCGTTGCTGCCGAAGCCGGTGGTGACGCCGTAGATGGGCTCGCCGCAGCGCACCTTGTCGGCCAGGAAGTCGGCGGTGCGCTGCACCCGCCGCAGCGCATCGGGATGCAGCGTCACCGTGGCCGCCTGGCGCGCGATCGCGACCAGCGCCGCGCGGGTCAGGCTACAGCCATCCAGCATGATCGGGGTCGTCTCGGTCATGATGGCGAACGTCCTCAGCCGCGACCGGCGCGGGCCATGGCGGCGGCCTGCTCGAGCTCGACGCGCAGCGTCTTGATCAGTTCGGCGCGCGGCACCTCGAACTGGTCCTGCTTGCGCATGTCCTTGACCGCGACCGTGCCCTTGGCGATCTCGTCGGGGCCCAGCACGACCACGAAGCGGATGCCGGCGCGGTCGGCGTGCTTGAACTGTTTCGCCAGCTTGCCCGGCTCCATCACCACCTCGGTGGCGATGCCGCCGTTGCGCAGCTGCGTGGCCAGCTCCAGATACGCCGGCAGCTGCGTCTCGTCCATCTGCGTCACCAGCACCTGTACGGTGCTGGTCGCCGGGCCCAGCAGGCCGGCCTCGCGCAACTGCCAGAACAGGCGGGTAGCACCGATCGAGATGCCGACGCCGGGCAGGTGCGACTTGGTGTAGTGCCCGGCGAGATTGTCGTAGCGGCCGCCGGAACAGATCGAGCCGATCTGCGGATGCTCAGTGAGATGCGTCTCGTAAACGGTGCCGGTGTAGTAGTCGAGCCCGCGCGCGATCGACAGATTCAGCGCGAAGTGCGATTCGGGCACGCCGAAGGCGCGGATCAGGGCCAGCACGTCCTTCAGCTCCGTCCTGCCCTGCTCGAACAGCTCGCCGCGGCCGTCAAGCGCATCGAGCTTCGCGCAGGCGTCGTCGAACGACGTCGAGCGCACCTCGACGAAGGCCATGATGCGCGCGGCGGCGTCATGCGTCAGCCCGAACTGCGGGCCGGTCAGCGTTTCGCGCACGTGATCGGCGCCGCGCCTGTCGAGCTTGTCGACCTCGCGCAGCACCGCCATCTGCTGCTCGCTGGCCACGCCCAGGCTCTCGAAGTAGCCGCGCATCAGCTTGCGGTTGTTGAGCTGGATCCGGAACGGTCCGATGCCGAGGTCGCGGAACACGCCGTGGATCACCGCCGGCATCTCGGCGTCGTAGCGCACCGACAGGCTGTCCTTGCCGATCACGTCGATGTCGCACTGGTAGAACTCGCGGAAGCGCCCGCGCTGCGCGCGCTCGCCGCGATACACCCGCTGCATCTGATAGCGGCGGAACGGAAAGCCCAGCTCGTGCTCGTGCTCGGCGACGTAGCGCGCCAGCGGCACGGTGAGGTCGAAGCGCAGGGCCAGCTCGGGCTTCTCCCCCTGCTCGAGCGCTCCGGTGGACTGCACGAAATAGACCTGGCGCTCGGTCTCGCCGCCCTGCTTGGTCAGCAGGATGTCGGCGAACTCCATCACCGGCGTCTCGACCGGCAGGAAGCCGAAGCGCTCGAAATTGCGGCGGATGGTGTCGAGCATGTCCTGGAAGGCGATCTGCTCGAGCGGCAGCAGCTCGAGCACGCCGGGCATGGTGCGGGCTGGCGTCAACGCCATGGAAAATCCTTGCAGTTCGCGGTTGCGGAGGAACGCCGGACCCGCGTGCCGGCGCGGCCCGCAGCGGCGGATCGCGCGCGGCGACGGCAAGCCGCAGCAGGCGGCAAAGGTTAGCAGATGCCTGCATCGGACAAGCCGTAACGCGCATCGCCCTTGCGGCTGGCGCGGCGCAGCCGTTATCATGCGCGGCCTTTCCGTCGGGGTGTAGCTCAGCCTGGTAGAGCGCTACTTTCGGGAGGTAGAAGTCGCAGGTTCGAATCCTGTCACCCCGACCAGCCTGCATGACCAAACGCCCGCCTCGCGCGGGCGTTTTCGCAACTGCCCGTCTGAGCGCAACCCTCGTCTCTCGTTCCGCACGGCGCGTGACTGACGGAGCACGGCCGCCGCGTCAGCGGCTGGCGGGACGTGTGGCCTCGTAAACAGCGACATGGCAGGCCGCCGCCTCCAGCAGCGGGGTATCCATCCCGAAGCCGCGTGCGCGCAAAAGCATGTCCCCGAGGATGGCGGCGCCCTCGGTACGCGCGCCGCGCTCGATGTCGCGCAGCATGGACGCCTTCAGCATCGAGTCGGCAAGGACCTGCCGCGACTCTTCGCGCTGCGCCTGCGCGATGGCATGGCCGCTGCGTTCGGCGATGTCGGCGCATTCCCGGTACAGCTGCTGCGCAAGACCACCGCCACCCGCCGCGACGATCTCGCCGACACTGGCGCGCAGCAGACAGGTGATGCCCGCCAGCGCGGTGATGAAGGCGAACTTGGCCCACATCGCGGCATGGATATCGCTGCTCTCGATCACCTCCGAGCGCATGCCCGCAAAAAGTCCGCGCAAGGCTGGCAGCACCGGATCCATGGGTATGCGCGGCCCCCAGATCAGCCGGTCGTAGGCACCGAAGTGGCGGATCATTCCGTCATCCTGCAGGGTGACCGACAGCTGGCACAGTCCGCCGAGGATGCGCCCGGCTCCGAACTCGGCATCCAGCCGGTCGAGATGCGCCAGCCCGTTGAGCAGCGGCAGCAGCCGCGTTTGCGCGCCCATCGCAGGCCGCAGGGCAGCGATCGCGGAATCGAGATCGTAGGCCTTGCAGGCCAGCAGGATCAGTCCGTGATGATCATCCTCGACCGCCGTCAGCACGCGCACCGGAGCGGCGAAGGGCTGCTTCTCGCTGAGTATCCTCAGGCCGTCCCGTCGCAGCCGTTCGGCACGCGCCGGCCGCACCAGAAAGCTCACCCGCGCACCAGCCTCGATCAGTCGCGCGCCCAGGAACCCGCCGATGGCGCCCGCGCCGAGCACCAGCACGCGCGGGTTCCGGTCGGGTGCTGCGCTCACATCGTCTGCGTCGGTCGCTCTGAACCGAGAATGCCGGCGAGGATCGACTCGATCCGGGTGCGCGCGGACTCGCCCTCGGAAGATTCGCTGAACTGCACGCCGATGCCCGCGGTGCGATTGCCCTGCGCATTGGTGGGCGTGATCCAGACCACCTTGCCGGTCACCGGCAGGCGATCCTTCTCGTCCATCAGCGCGATCAGCAGGAACACCTCGTCGCCGAGGTTGTAGGACTTCGCGGTCGGCACGAACAGGCCGCCGCCCTTGAGGAACGGCATATAGGCGATATAGAGCGCAGGCTTGTCCTTGATCACCACCGACAGGATGCCCTGTCGCGAAGCGCCGGGATTGGCGGGTCCTGCCATGGCTGCGGCATCCTCAGGTGTGCAAACGCAGGGCCAGCCTCGCCGAATCGGCGGCAGCGGTCAAGGCGCTGCCGTCTTCCTCGCTGGCCCAGCCCCAGCGATCGAAGATCCACGGTGACGGCAGGCGGCTGACCAGCTTGACATACAGTGGCAGCAGCCGCGTCGTCGGCAGCTGCAGTTGCCATCCGTGACCCTCGCGCAGCAGGCCGGGCACTTCACCGCGCGCTCGTTCGATCCACGGCAATCGCCAGCCCTGCTCGCCGAGCACGACGTGCAGTTCCAGGGACCGGGCCAACAGCGTGGCAGGCCGCCATGGCAATTCGATCCTGGATGCCGTGTTCAGCGCAGGGCTGAACGCAGGCTCGACGCGGTAGTGCTCGACGGCACCGGCCAGCCGCAGCAGGCGCGTTCGGCTCAGCGCCAGCTGACTGGCGTGCGCCTCCAGCGCCGCGCGCTTGCGCGCATGGGCGGGCGCATCAAGCCGCAGCTCGACGGTGTCCTGCAGATCGCGGCCGTGTACGGTGTAGCCGAGCAGGGTGGGCCGCTGCACGCCGGCGGGCCAACCGGCCAGCGCCAGTTCGACCAGCACCCGCGCGGCGCTGTGATCGGGATGGCGATCGGCCAGAGTCGGAGCCGCCACCATCGTGGGCCGCAGCGCCAGCAGGCGCTCGCGCAGCAGGCGCACGCTCGCGGCAGTGTCCGCGAGCAGCCGCGCGCTGACGCCGAGATCCTCCCAGCCCAATGCATCGAGGTGTCCGGGCGATACGCCGAGCTGATCCAGTGCCGCGATGGCCTCGGCTCGCCGCCGCCGCGCCCAGCGCGCACGCTCCGCAGGTCCGATGCGCAGACGACGCTCGATCCAGCGCTGCGGCCAGGGGTTGTTGTCGCCGTCGGTCAGCAGCAGAACTCCGGTGCGCGCGCCGGCTGCGGCCGCGCGCAACAGCAGACCACCCGCAGCCAGCGTCTCGTCATCCGGATGCGGCGCAACCACTGCCAGCGCGGCATCCGCCGTCGCGCACAGGCGTTCGAAACTAAAGAGCGACTGCACGCGATCAACCCCGACCGTGTCCGAGGTCGGCAGCGTACATCAGCCTTGCGTGCGCAGCGCAGACAGGACGCCGCATGTTCAGCTCCAGCGCTGGCTGAGCAGATCAAGCAAAACCAGTTCGCCGCGCAGCGGTCCGCGCAGCTGTTCACGGGCATGATTGGCCTGCGCATACAGCGCACTCAGCGTCGCTGCGTCGGTGCTGCCACCGAGCGGACCGCGCCGGCCAGATGCCCGCGCGCGCAACTCGTCGGCCAACGCCTGAGCCGCGAACCAGAGCCGCTGCGCCGGATCATCCTGCTGCCAGCCATGCGCCAGCGCCTGCGCATTGGCGCGCCCGCCGGTCAGGGCGGCCAGATCGCGGCGCACCGACTCGCGACGCGCAAGTGCACCGTCCGCCGCCTGACGCAACGCCAGACCGGGATTGCCGGCCGCCGCAGCCAGCGCGGCCGACGCATCCGGCAGGTCCTGCGTGACCAGCCAGGCGTAGGCTTCCGCGCGCGCCGGAACGTGAAACGGCAGCCGCTGGCAACGGCTGCGGATCGTCGCGGGCAGCCGCATCGGCGCATCGGCGAGCAGCAGCAGCAGGGCGTCGCGGGTCGGCTCCTCCAGCGTCTTCAGCAGGGCGTTGGCGGCGGCGGCATTCAGCGCGTCGGCCGGATCCAGCAGCGCCACCTTCCAGGCGCCGAACTGGCTGGACAGCACCAGCCGGTCACACAGGTACCGCACCTGGTCGATCACGATCTCGCTGCGCGGCTTGCCCTCGCGATTGGACTCCAGGCCAATCCGCAGCAGGTCGGGATGGGTGCCGGCGGCATACAGCACACAGCCGCGACAGTGGCCGCAGGCCTCGCCTTCCGTCGTCGGAGTCGTGCACAGCAGACGCCGCGCCAGGCGCTCGGCGAACGCCCGTTTGCCGACTCCGGCCGGGCCAGCCAGCAGCAGCGCGTGCGGCATGCGACCGGCCTGCAGACGCCCCTGCATCTGCGTCCACGGTCCGGCATGCCAGGACGGCGCGATCATGAGCCGTGCCTCTCCAGCAGCGGACTCAGCGCCGCACAGGCGGCATCCAGCACCGCGGCGGCCGGCGCGCTCGCGTCGAGCACGCGAAAGCGCTGCGGCGCGGCGGCAGCGCGCGCGCGATAGGCGGCATGCACGCGCTCGAAGAAGGCGTCCTCCTCGCTTTCGATGCGGTCGGCGCCGCCGCGGCCGCTCCTGCGTGCGCGCCCCTCCTCCACACCGAGCTCCAGCAGAAAGGTCAGATCCGGCTGCAGGTCCAGCGCGGCCCAGGTTTCCAATTCGCGGATTCGTTCGACCGGCTGGCCGCGCCCGCCCCCCTGATAGGCGTAACTGGCATCGGTGAAGCGGTCGCACAGCACCCAGCGGCCATCCGCCAGCGCAGGCCCGATCACCTTGCGCACCAGTTCGGCACGCGAGGCGAACATCAGCAGCAGCTCCGCTTCCGGCGGACATCCCGCGATATGCATGGTCGAGCAAGCGTCGCGCGCACCGCCTCGCCCAGCGGCGTGCCTCCGGGTTCGCGAGGCCGCTGCGCATCGATAGCCTCGTCCACGCCAAGTGGGCAAGCAGACCCTCGAGCAGCGTGCTCTTGCCGGCGCCCTCGCCGCCCTCCAGCGTGATCAGGCGTCCGCGGCTCATGGCTTGTGGTGCAGCTGATAGATCGCCACAGCGTGATTCTGTTCTTCGAGCGTGTCGGAGAACACATGCGTGCCGTCGCCCTTGGCGACGAAATACAGCGACTTGCCGGCCGCAGGGTGCAGTACCGCCAGCAGGGCCGGCTCGCCCGGCATCGCGATCGGCGTCGGCGGCAGGCCGCCGCGGGTGTAGGTGTTGTAGGGCGTGTCGGTTTCCAGGTCCTTGCGGGTAATGTTGCCGTGATAGGCCGATCCCATGCCGTAGATCACCGCCGGATCGGTCTGCAGGCGCATGCCGATTTGCAGACGCCGCTCGAAGACTCCCGCGATGCGCGCGCGCTCGCCGGGCTGCGCGGTCTCCTTCTCGACGATCGAGGCGAGGATCAGTGCGTCGTACGGCGTCTGCAGCGGCAGGCCCTGCGCGCGCGCGGACCACAGCCGGGCCAGCAGCGCGTCCATGGCCGCATGCGCGCGCCGCAGTACATCGAGATCACTGTCGCCCATGACGTAGGCGTAACTCTGCGGCAGGAACCAGCCCTCGGGATCGGGATGGTCGGACGGCAGACCGACCGCCTGTGCGAGCGCGGCGTCAGTCATGCCGGCGCCGATGTGGCGCAGCTTGGGCGCCCGCGCCAGCGCCGCGCGCACT
This sequence comes from uncultured Pseudomonadota bacterium, assembly GCA_963794205.1. Classification (GTDB taxonomy): domain Bacteria; phylum Pseudomonadota; class Gammaproteobacteria; order Xanthomonadales; family Rhodanobacteraceae; genus Metallibacterium. The sequence goes on along the minus strand of CAWCCR010000015.1, from coordinate 767,565 downwards.
TCGGCGAAGTTCCAGCCGTCAACGAGCGTGAACAGGTGCTGCACCACGCGGCCTTCGGCCATCTGCATCAGCAGCGCCCGCGGCGTGGTGCCGGGTGCCAGCGCGTATTCGCCGGCGTGCAGCCGGCTGGACACGCCCATCGCAGTGGCCAGCAGCCGCCAGTAAGGCCACGGCGCGACCGTCAGGCGCCGCTGCCGCAGTTCAACAACGATGCCGTGCAGACTGCTGCCGCGCGCCACATCGAGGGTCTGCGCGCTGGCGCCGATCGCCAGCGGAGTCGCCGTGAACTGGCGATAGTCGTGAACCAGCCAGGCACCGGCGGCGAGTGCCAGCGTCAGCAATCCGGCGACCGCCACCAGGCCGATGCGCCAGGCGTCGTGACGTCTCATGCCACGCCCTCCGGCAGCAGGTCGAGTGCGCGTCCATGCACCTGCAGCGCGCGCGTCGCCGGCCCGATAGCGGGCGCGCGTTCCGCGACCATCGCCACCGGCAACACGCCACGTTCGGCGAAGGTCAGGAAGATTCCGTCGAATCGAGCCGGCATGGCGCGATCGAGATCCGTCTCGACCGTCGGCGCCGGCCCGGCGCGAGCCACGCCGGCGACGCCGCAGCGGTCGAACCGCGGCGTGCACAAACGACCGTCGATCACCGCGAACCGATTGGCGGCGGTAGCGGCGATCACGCGCTCCTCGGCATCCAGCATCAGGCTCTCCGCGATCGCGGGATCATCCCATTCGGCGCGCCAGCACCTGCTCCAGACGCTTGAGGTGCCCGATGCCCGCCAGCCGCGATTGCGGTGCGAGGCGCGTGCAGCGGCAGCGTACCCGGATTCCTGCGGCATACCAATGTGCCGCGTGCGGGCGCGACCTGCAGCCGCGCGCTCGCCGGTCGTGTCCTGCGCGATCGCGACGCGCTGCCAGCGACGCGTTGCGGCAATCCGGGGCAGCGCCGTGGCAGCACCGAGGCCAAGGCAAGCAGGTCGTGGGTGCCGCGCAGGCTGCATGCCACAGCGTCTATGCCGGCGTGCTCAGAGCCGACGGAACACCAGGGTGCCGTTGGTACCGCCGAAACCGAACGAGTTGGACAGCGCGATGTCGATCCGCGCCTGGCGCGCCGTGTGCGGCACGAAATCCAGATCGCAGCCTTCCCCCGGCATATCGAGGTTGATCGTCGGCGGGATCACGCCGTCGTGGATGGCCAGCGCGGTGAAGATCGCCTCGACGCCACCGGCGGCACCCAGCAGATGGCCGGTCATCGACTTGGTCGAGCTCATCATCAGGCGCCTCGCATGGTCACCGAACACGGTCTTGGCGGCATCGACCTCGCCCTTGTCGCCGAGCTGCGTCGAGGTGCCGTGGGCGTTGATGTACTGCACCTGCTGCGGGTTGATCCCGGCGTCGCGGATGGCGTTGCCCATGCAGCGCGCCGCGCCTTCGCCGTTCTCGCTCGGGGCGGTGATGTGGTAGGCATCGCCGCTCATGCCGAAACCCACCAGTTCGCAGTAGATGCGCGCGCCGCGCCGCCGCGCATGCTCGTACTCCTCCAGCAGCAGCACGCCGGCGCCGTCGGAGAGCACGAAGCCGTCGCGGTCGGCATCCCAGGGCCGGCTGGCCTTCTGCGGCTCGTCGTTGCGGGTGGACATCGCGCGCGCCGAGCAGAACCCGCCCATCGCCACTCCGGTGGTCGCGTACTCGGCGCCACCGGCCAGCATCACATCGGCATCGCCGTACTGGATGGTACGCAGTGCCAGGCCGATGTTGTGGGTGGCGGTGGTGCAGGCAGTGACGCAGGCGATGTTGGGGCCTTTCAGGCCCAGCATGATCGAGAGGTTGCCGGAAATCATGTTGATGATCGAGCTCGGCACGAAGAACGGCGAGATCTTGCGCGGGCCGCCCTCATGCAGGGTCAGGCTGGTGCGTTCGATGGTGGCGATGCCGCCGATGCCGGCGCCGACCGCGACGCCGATGCGCTCGGCATTGTCCGCGTTGACGGCCAGCCCCGAGTCGCGCAGCGCCTGCATGCCCGCGGCGATGCCGTAATGGATGAACGGGTCCATCTTCTTGACGTCTTTGGGCGGGATGTACTGCGCGGGGTCGAACCCGTGAACCTCGCCGGCGATGCGCGTCGGGTAGGCGGCGGCATCGAAATGCGTCACCGTGCCAATGCCGCTGCGGCCGTCGACGATGCTGGCCCAGGCGCTGGCCACGTCATTGCCCACCGGCGAGATGATCCCGAGACCGGTGACCACGATGCGTCGCTTGCTCATGCTGATCGCCTTTGCTTGGCGCCGGTGACCATACGCCGACGCAGGTTCCCGCAGCCCAAAACGAAAGCTGCGCCGGACGGCGCAGCTTTCGGAAGTCCGTTCGGCATCCGGCGGCCCGCGGCACGCCGCGACCGCACCGGGTCAGGCCTTGACGTGTGCCTTGATGTAATCCACCGCCTGCTGGACGGTGGTGATCTTCTCGGCTTCCTCGTCCGGGATCTCGCACTCGAATTCCTCCTCGAGCGCCATCACCAGCTCCACGGTGTCCAGCGAGTCGGCGCCGAGGTCGTCGACGAACGACGAGCCCGGGGTGACCTCCTCCTCTTTCACGCCAAGCTGCTCGACGACGATCTTCTTGACGCGCTCTTCGATGGTGCTCATGGGTACGTTGTCCTCCCGGAAAAAAACTTGCGCATTGTAGAGTGAAAGTGCGGATGCCGCCAACGCCACGTGACGCTGACGGCGATTCGGCGCGGACACCTCGAAATCGCCTCAACAAGCCCGCGCATCCGGCTGTCAGGCCATGTACATGCCACCGTTGACGTGCATGGTTTCGCCACTGATATAGGCTGCGGCCGGCGAAGCCAGGAACGCCACCGCCTGCGCGATGTCCGCGGGCTGCCCCAGTCGGCCCAGCGCGATCTGGCCCTCCAGCCCCTTGCGCTGTTCGTCCGACAGCGCGCGGGTCATGTCGGTATCGATGAAGCCCGGCGCGACCACGTTGACGGTGATGCCGCGCGAGCCGATCTCGCGCGCAAGCGACTTCGAGAACGCGATGATACCGGCCTTGGCCGCGGCGTAGTTGGTCTGCCCCGGATTGCCGGTGACACCGACCACCGAGGCGATGTTGATGATGCGGCCCTTGCGCGCCTTCATCATCGTGCGCAGCACCGCCTTCGAGGTGCGGTAGACCGAGCTGAGGTTGGTGTCGAGGATGGCGTTCCAGTCCTCGTCCTTCATGCGCATCAGCAATTGATCGCGGGTGATGCCGGCATTGTTGACCAGGATCGAGAGGCCGCCATACTCCTTGACGATGCCCTCGATCAGAGCCTCGACGGCGGCACTGTCGGTGACATTCAATTCGCGACCGCTGCCGCCGCGTGGCACCAGCCGATCCGCGATGGCCTGCGCACCGGCGATGGTGGTCGCGGTGCCGATGACACGGGCGCCTTGCGCGGCCAGCTCGTCGGCGATCGCCGCGCCGATGCCGCGGCTGGCGCCGGTGACCAGTGCGATTTCGCCAGCAAGTGAGATGTTCATGCACAGACTCCGGGAGATGCAGGAAGCAGGGGAAATTGGGGATATGGGGATTGGGGATTGGGGATTGGGGATTGGGGATTGGGGATTGGGACAATGCTAAGGAGTCAGGCGCTCTGCCGCGATCCCGGGCCACAACAGTTCCCCGCCAGCATGGGCCCGTCGTTGCGGAAGAAGCCGGCATCCAGACCTTTCACAATTGGGCAACAGCCCTAGGCCCATGCGGCGCATGCGGCATCGAGTTCCGCCGGAGTGCCCAGCGCGCGCGCGTCCAGCGCCTTGTCGATGCGCCTGACCAGCCCGGTCAGCACCTTGCCCGGGCCGCATTCGGCCACTCGCGCAGCACCGCCCGCGGCCAATGCCTGCACGCACTCGGTCCAGCGCACCGGCAGGTAAAGCTGCCGCCGCAGCGCATCGCGGATTCCGGCCACATCACCGTGGGCGCATGCGTCGGCATTCTGGATCACCGGAAGCACCGGCGCCGACCACGTCATTTCCTCCATGCGTACGGCCAGCTGATCCGCCGCCTCGCGCATCAGCAGCGTATGCGAAGGCACCGACACGGCGAGTTTGATCGCCTTGCGCACACCCAGTTCGGCCAGCCGCGCCAGTGCACGATCGACCGCCGCTGTATGACCGGCGATCACCACCTGGCCCGGCGAATTGAAATTGGCCGGGGCGACGATCTCGTTGCCGGCGACTTCGGCGCAGACCGAGGCAATCTGCGTGTCATCGCCGCCCAGCACCGCAGCCATCGCGCCAACCCCAGGCGGCACGGCGGCCTGCATCAGCCGGCCGCGCGCCGCGACCAGAGCCGCGGCATCATGCAGACTCAGCGTCTCAGCACAGACCAGCGCGCTGTATTCACCCAGGCTGTGGCCGGCCAGTTGCGCCGGGCGCGCGCCACCGCACTTGATCCAGACCCGCCATGTCGCGACGCTGGCGGCGAGCAGCGCCGGCTGCGTGTTCTCGGTGCGGTTGAGTTCGTCCTCCGGCCCCTGCTGCGCCAATGCCCAGAGGTCACGCCCGGCACCGGCCGAGGCCTCATCGAATGTCGCCCGGACCTCGGCGTGCACCGCAGCCAGTTCGGCAAGCATGCCGACGGCCTGCGAGCCCTGGCCGGGGAAGATGAAGGCGAGATTCGGGACTCGGGCAGCAGCATTCATGGCGGCATCCAACGCGAGTCGCGGAGAGCAGTGATCGGTGATCGGCAGGAATCTGAACCGGTGCAGGCCGGGCGCAAGCTTTGTCCCGAGTCCCGCGACTCAATACCGGATCAGCGCCGACGCCCAGGTAAAGCCGCCGCCGAAGGCTTCCAGCAGCAAGTTCTGTCCGCGCTGCACCCGCCCCGAGCGCACCGCTTCGTCCAGCGCCAGCGGCACCGAACCGGAGGAGGTGTTGCCGTGGCGGTCAACGGTGACGATCACGCGCTCCATCGGCAGACCCAGACGCTTGGCAGTGGCCTCGATGATGCGCAAGTTGGCCTGGTGCGGGATCAGCCAGTCCACCTGCGACTCGTGCATGCCGGCGGCTTCCAGCGTCTCGCCGACGATGCGGTCCAGGGTCTTCACCGCGACCTTGAACACCTCGCTGCCGCTCATCAGCACACGCACGCCGGCGTTGTCCTCGCCCGGTTTGAAGCCGACCGAAACCCCGACCGGGTTGTACAGCAAGTGTTTGTAGCTGCCGTCGGCGTGCAGCTTGGTGGTGATGATGCCGGGTTCCTCGCTGGGCTCCAGCACCACCGCGCCGGCGCCGTCGCCGAACAGCACGCAGGTGGAGCGATCGCCCCAGTCGAGCATGCGCGTCAGCGTCTCGGCGCCCACCACCAGCGCCTTCCTCGACTGGCCGCTGCGCATCATGGCGTTGGCGACGCCCAGCGCGTAGACGAAGCCCGAGCAGGCCGCGTTGACGTCGAAGGCCGCGCAGCCGTTGGCGCCCAGGCGGTGCTGCAGCAGGCAGGCGGTGGAGGGGAAGATCAGGTCCGGCGTGGTCGTGCCAAGCACGATCAGGTCGATCTCGGACGCCTCGACGCCAGCGGCCTGCATGGCTGCAGTCGCGGCATGGAAGGCCAGATCGCCCGTGGTTTCGCCCTCGGCTGCCATGTGCCGCTGGCGAATGCCGGTGCGCGAATAAATCCACTCGTCGCTGGTGTCGACCAGGCGCTCGAGGTCGGCGTTGGTGACGACGCGACTGGGCAGATAGCTGCCGGTACCGGCAATGCGTGCGTACATCGGAAGGCGACCCTCTCAGCACACGCCGCGGCAAGCCGCGGCCGCAACGCGAAGCGGCGCGTCACCGCGCCGCCTCCGGAGTGTACGGGCGGCGCGCAGGCGCTCAGTCCTCGTCCGCGACCTTGGCGCCGGTGTCGATCACCTGCTTGCCGCGATAGTAGCCGTCCTTGGTGACGTGATGACGGCGATGCACCTCGCCGCTGGTCGGATCGGTGGAAAGCTGCACCGTCTTCAGCGCATCGTGGGAACGGCGCATACCGCGGCGCGAAGGCGTCTTGCGGCTCTTTTGCACAGCCATGAGTCAGTCTCCGGAATCAGATCGTCGTTATTTCAGCATCCGCAACGCGGCAAATGGATTGGCACGCGTCGCGGGTTCCAACTCGTCATCCGCCGGTACAGCCCATGCTGCAACGGCGTTTTCGCTGCCCGGCCGCATCGGCACCAGCGGCAAGGCAAGCAGCAGTTCATCCTCGATCACCGACGCCAGTCGCAACGGCTCGGCATCCACCAGCAGTGGCTCGTAGCCCGGCAGCAGGGCGGCTTCTTCGCGTTCCTCGCGGATCAGTCCGAGCCGGCTGTCGACCGTCACCGGGCACGCAAAAGGCTCAAGCGAGCGCTGGCACAACAGGTGGAGGTCAGCTTGCGCCCGCACGTCGAGAAACGCCGTGCCCAACGCATCGCGGCCGAACTCCAGCGCGAAATGCACCATGCCGGCGTCGTCCACCAGGGCAGACACAAGCCTTGGCAGCGCGGCGACCGCAAGCGTCCCCTCGAAGGAGCGTCGCGCCATCACCATGCGCCAGACGTCCACCGAGTCGGGCAGTGACGCAGACATGAAACCGTGATGTTAGGCAGCCCACTGTGGCAAGTCAACCGCGCGGTTTACGGCCCGACCCGGCTGCGGCAGACTGCGGACATCCATCGAGGACCCCGAGTGCAAAGGTTTGTGCCGATCATCGGCGTCGCGATTCTGGCGCTGCTCGTGGTGTTTGCCTTGCGCCACCTGTGGCGCAACCGCCGACAGCGTCAGCGTGAACGCATGCTCGAGCAGTTGCTGACCCAGGCTGACCGCTTCGAGGCGGCGCTGAAGGACTGCCGGAGCCGGCTGGATGCGGCGCATGCGGTCATGACCGCCCTGCCCGGCGGCGGCAGCGCCGGTGGCGGCGACCGGGGAGCCGCGCTGGCAGCCGTGAATGCGGGCTTGCGCGACCTGCTGGCGCACCGGTTGTGGCTTCGCGATCGCGCGCCGCGCGCGGACCTTGGCGAGCTCGAACGCGCCCTCGCCACGATGGGCCGCGCGCGGGATCGGCTGGCCGATCAGGTCAGCGCACTGGACGTTGCCCGGAACGCCCTGGTCGCCGCGCTGCACGAGCGCGGCATCACGCAGCCGCTGCCATGACCACCCGGCGACTGGTGCTGGCCTCGACGTCCGCCTATCGGGCCGAGCTGCTGCGGCGCGTGACGACGGCTTTCGAGCAGCGGGCGCCGCAGGTGGATGAAAGCGCCGGCGCCGGCGAGACCCCGCGCGCACTGGCGGTTCGTCTGGCGGAGGCCAAGGCGCGTGCGGTCGCCGCGCACTGTACCGACGCGCTGGTAATCGGCAGCGATCAGACCGCCGAGCTCAATGGCGTCACCCTCGGCAAGCCCGGCGATGCCGCCACGGCGCTGATGCAATTGCAGCACAGCAGCGGCCGCGAGGTGCTGTTTCACACCGCCTGGTGCCTGCTCGACACTCGCGACGGCCGACTGCAGCGCGGTTGCAACCTGACCCGCGTGCGGTTCCGCAACCTTGACCCCGGTGAGATCGCCCGCTATGTCGAACGCGAGCAGCCGCTGGACTGCGCCGGCAGTTTCAAGAGCGAAGGCCTCGGCATCGCCCTGTTCGAGCGCATCGAAAGCGAGGATCCGACCGCGCTGATCGGCCTGCCGTTGATCGCACTGACGCATGCGCTCAGGGTTTGCGGGCTGCCTCTGCCCTGAGATAGGCCGCGTGCGCCGACTGCCAGACCGGGCAGGCTGCGCCGGCGACCGCCGGAAGCGGCTGCACCGGCACCCGCGCCGACCAGAACGAATAGCGTTTCTCGCCGCGATAGAGATCCAGGCGCCCCAGCGGTTTCAGGTCCGCCAGCCGCCGGCAGATCGACTGCAGCCACGCCGGCTGCTCGCGCTCCTTGAGCGCGCTTTCCTCCACCACCAGCAGCACCGGAGCGCCGGGATGGGCACGACGCAGGCCGCGTTCGTCGCGGCCCCAGTCAGCCAGCTGCGGGGCGCGGCCATGATACGCATTGAGCGGATTGTCGAGCGTCCACGCCGGGCGCTGCGGATGCAGCAGCAGCTCGAGTTCGGCGGCCATGGCGTAATGGTCGGTGACCAGCAGCGGCGGCGGTCCGCTCCGGTCGTGCAACAGATCGCCGGTGCGCGCGGCGACCTGCCGCCAGCCCAGGAACACGTTCGGAAACAGCTTCGAATGGGACCAGTCCGTCGCGAGTGCCGGCGAGCCCGCGAGTGCGAACCATGCCAGCAGGGCCAGCAATCCGGCGCCGGCCAGCGCAAATGTCGCGGTCAGAAAAGTGCGCGCGACAACACGCCCGCGCCGCCACAACGCGGCGGCGTCTCGAGCCAGCAACGGCAGCAGCGGCAGATAGCCCGGCAGCGGCCAGTGCAGGCGGAAATGCTGATCGTCGGCGAACAGCCCGAACACGAAGTAGCCGCCCAGCAGTGTCGCGGCAGCAATCGCGGCCAGGTCCCACGGCGCGCCGCGGCACACGCGACGCAGCGCGCGGACCAGGGACCACAGCAGCAATCCGTACAACAGTGGTGTCACCACCGCGGCCTGCTCCAGCGGTTCGATCAACGCGCGCGACTGGAAGTGCCACGGATTGCGCTGCACCAGCTGGAAATCCAGCGCCTGCCAATGGTGATGCAGATTCCATCCGACCACGATCAGGGTCGCGGCCAGGCCCAGAGCCAGGGCGAGATACCAGCCCGGCTGCCGCCACAGCCGCCGCCCGCGCGGCGTCAGCAGGGCAAACGCCAGCCCGGCCAGCGCGAACATGCCCGCGCGATAGTGGGTGAACGCGGCCAGAGCCAGCGCCGCCCCCAGCAACAACCAGTCACGCCGGCGGCCGGTGCTTGCGGCGCGTTCCAGCGCGATAAGCGCAATCAACGCGAACGCCGTCAACGGCACGTCGGGCAGCGCCAGCACCCCCAGCGTGGCCAGCATCGGCAGCGCCAGCGCCAACAAGCCCGCGTTCCAGCCGATGCGACGGCCGCCGATCAGGCGCGCGTAAGCCACCACCAGCCACGGCAACGTCGCGCCGAGCATGAAAAACGGAAAGCGCACGCCGGCCGCGCCTGGCCCCAGCAACGACTGCCCCAGGCGCGTCAGCAGCGCCGTCAGCGGCGGCAGATCGCTGTAGCCCCAGGCCGGATGGCGACCTTCCCATGCGTAGAACGCCTCGTCCGGCAGCAGGGCAAGACGCGTCAGAAGTACCGCCTTGAGCACCTGCAGCAGCGCCCACAGCGTGACGAACAGCGCAGCCCGGCGCCCGGTGCGCGCCGCTACACTGCCCTCACCCGTCCTGCGCCAGACTGGCCACCGACCCGCAAACCCGACACCCATGCTGCACTCCGCTGCGACAACCCGTGACGTCGACCTGCAACGCCTCGAACAGGCGATTGATCAGGTCAACGGCATTCTGCTCGGCAAGCAGCATGCCGTGAAACTGGCGTTCGCCTGCCTGCTCGCCGGTGGCCACCTGCTGATCGAGGACGTGCCCGGAGTCGGCAAGACCACGCTGGCACATGCGCTGGCCGCCACCGCCGGACTTTCCTATCAGCGCGTGCAATTCACCAGCGATCTGCTGCCTTCCGACATTATCGGCGTCAGCATCTACGCGCGCGAGACGGATGCGTTCCGCTTCCATCCGGGACCGCTGTTCACCCAGCTGCTGCTGGCCGACGAGATCAACCGCGGCACGCCGAAGACGCAGGGCGCGCTGCTCGAAGCGATGGCCGAGGCCCAGGCCAGCGTGGACGGCGAGACACGCCCGCTGCCGCAGCCGTTTTTCGTGGTCGCAACGCAGAATCCGCTCGATGCCGCCGGTACCTATCCGCTGCCGGACTCGCAGCTCGACCGCTTTCTGATGCGCATCACCCTTGGTTATCCGGCGCACGCCGAGGAACGCGCACTTCTGGCCGGGGTCGATCGCCGCGACCTGATCGGACGCCTGGCGCCGGCACTCGATGCCGCGGCGATCATCGCCCTGCGCGCACGCGCGCGTGATGTGCTGGCCCATCCGGCGCTGCTCGACTACGTGCAGATGCTGCTCGAGGCCAGCCGCCGGCATCCGGGCATCCGCATCGGCCTGTCGCCGCGCGCCGGCCTGGCGCTGCTGGGCAGCGCACGCGCATGGGCGCTGCTGCACGGGCGCGGCTTCGTGATCCCCGAGGACGTGCAGGCGGTATTCGTCGCGGTCGCTGCCCATCGTCTCGTCGCGGCCCACGCGACCGGCGGCGAAGCGCTGGCGCCGGCGCTGCTGGCCGGAGTCGCGGTGCCGACATGAGCGTTGCTGCCCGGCTGCGTGCCGGAGTCGCTGCAGTCACTCGGCGTGCCGAGATCCGTCTTCCGGCGCTGACCCGCCAGCGACGCATCGAGCCGCTGCCGATCCTTCTGCATCGCCGCCGTATCTACGTCATGCCGACCGGATTCGGAGTGCTGTTCGCGGTCATGCTGCTGGTAATGCTGCTGGGTGCGCTCAACTACAACAACAACGCCGCACTGCTGCTGACCTGCCTGCTCGGCGCCGCCGCTGTCAACAGCATGTACGGCGCGTTTCGTGCACTCAACGGCCTGCGCCTCGATGTCATCGTGGCCGGCAGCGCGACGGCAGGAGAGCCGCTTGCGGTGACGCTGGGCTTCAGTGCGGCAGGTCGACCGCACCGCGGCTTGACCGTCAGCGCGGAAGGCGTCGGTCCCGCGTTCGCTGTCGATCGTGACGGTATCGGCAGCGCAACCCTGACGCTGCCCACCACGCGCCGCGGCTGGATGCCGTTGCCGCCGGTCAAGCTCGGCAGTACCTGGCCGTTCGGGCTGTTTCGTGCCTGGAGCTGGCTGCGGCCGCAGGCCCGACTGCTGGTGTATGCGCGTGCCGAGGGCGCGGCCCTGATGCCTCCGGCAGCGGACCCGACCGGCACCAGCGCCATGCCGCTCGGAGACGACAGCGACGACAGCGCGGGCCTGCGCGAATATCGCCCCGGCGATACGCCGCGGCGCATCGCATGGAAGGTCAGCGCCCATCACGATGACTTGCGCGTGCGCCAGCCCGAGCGTGCCGGCGACGACGCCGAGTGGCGCCTCGATTGGCACGCGCTGCACGGCATCGATCACGAGCGCCGCATCGCACGACTCGCCTACTGGGTGAACGAGGCGCGGTCGGCGGGTGCGCGCTGGAGCCTGATCCTGCCTGACGTCACGCTCGGCCCCGACCGCGGCGAGAGGCACTGGCATGTCTGCCAGAGCGCGCTGGCACTGCTGCCGTGACACTCGACCGCCGCGCCTTCAGCCTGCTGTGCCTCAGCGTGGCCGCGGTCCTGGCGCTGCATGCGCCTCACCTGCCGCTTTGGCTGAGCGGGGTGCTGGCGCTGCTGATCGCGCTGCGCTGGCTGCAGCAGCAGCGCGGTGGACGCGTGCCCACCCTGCTGCGGCTGAGCCTGGTCGCACTGCTGCTGGCAGCGGTCATCGCCACCTACGGAACCCTGTTCGGACGCGCACCGGGAGCGGCCTTCGCGGTTGGCCTGCTGGTGCTCAAGCTGCTGGAATCCGAACGCCCTCGCGATGCTCGCGCCGCGGTGCTGTTCGGGGCTTTCCTGCTGATGAGCGCCTTGCTGTTCGGCCAGGGGCTGCTGATGACGCTGCTGGTGGCCGCCGCGCTGCTGCCGCTGCTGGCCACACTGACCGCACTGCAGCGGGCGCCCGGCGCCGATGCAAAACGCGTGCTGTGGTCGGCGCCCGCGCTGCTGCTTGCCGCGGCATTGCCGGCCGCCCTGCTCGGCTTCGTCTTCGTGCCGCGTCTGAGCACGCCGCTGTGGGGGGCGCCAGCCGACACCGCAGCCCGCACCGGCGTCGGCGACACCATGACGCCGGGCGAATACACGCAGTTGCTGGTGGACGACAGTCCCGCCTTCCGGATCGGCTTCGACGGCCCCGTGCCGCCGCGCGCCGAACGCTATTTCCGCGGTGTGGTCATGGAGCATTTCGACGGTCGCACCTGGTCGACCGCGGGCAGCGGCCAGCTCGGTCCGGCCGTCGAAGTGCTGCGGCCCACCGCACCGACGCTGCGCTACACGGTCACGCTGGAGCCGACCCAGCGCCACCTGCTGTTTGCACTGGACACGCCGCTGGACGCACCCGTGGGAGCCACGCTGACCCGCGCGCGCACCCTGCTGCGCGCCAAACCGGTGGATGCGCGTCTGCGCTACGACGCGGTATCGGCGCCGCAGCACATCCTCGAACCAGTGCTGACGCCCGCCGCGCGCCGGCTCGGTCTGCAGCTGCCCGCCGGCTTCGACCCGCGTACGCGCGCGCTGGCCGCGCAGTGGCGGACACGCTTCGGCCATGACGATGCCGCCATCGTGCGGGCAGCGCTGCGGATGTTCCACGACGGCGGCTTTCGCTACACGCTGGCGCCGCCACCGCTAGGCCGCGACAGCGTGGACGATTTCCTGTTCGACACCCGTGCCGGCTTCTGCGAGCACTACGCCTCGGCATTCACTTTTCTGATGCGCGCGGCCGGCGTTCCGGCGCGCGTGATCGGCGGTTACCAGGGCGGCTTCGACAACCGCCTCGGCCACTACCTGCTGGTGCGCCAGTCCGATGCCCATGCCTGGTCCGAGGTCTGGCTGCCCGGGACCGGCTGGACGCGCGTCGACCCCACGGCAGCGGTGCGTCCGGACCGCATCAGCCTCGGCGCCGGCGCCGCCGACGCCGGCAGCGGTGCCTGGTATCAGGCCGACTGGCTGCGCGGGCTGCGCAACCGCATCGACATCGTCAACCGGCTGTGGGACCAGGCGGTAGTGGGCTTCACCGCGCTGCGCCAGCGCGGGCTGCTGACGCGTTTCGGCGTCGACGGCAGTGACTGGCGGTCACTGGCGGCGCTGCTTGCGGGCGGCGCCAGCGTACTGATGGCGATCGGACTGGCGCTGGCGCTGCACGAGCGACCGCACGGCGACGCCTTGGCCCGCAGCTTTGCCCGCCTGCAAAGGCGGCTTGAACGCTGCGGATTGCCGCGTCGCGCCGGCGAGGGTCCGCGCGACTATCTGCTGCGCGCTGCCAGTCGGCTTGACACCTCCGATGCGGCGCAATTGCGGCAATTGGCTGCAACCTACCTGCAGCTGCGTTACGGATCGCTGCAACCGTCTGCCGAAACCGTACATAACTGGATACAGGCCGTTTCGAAATTCCGACCGCATCCTGTGGTCAAATCGGATGCCATCTCCTAACCGCCCGCGCTGCGAAGTATCCGCAACGCCTCAAGGAGCAGGACCATGCATCTGCACAACCTCAAACCGCTTGCGATCGCCCTGGCCGTTGCAGGACTGTCAGCCTGCGCCACCGTACCCAAGGATCTGGCCGGGCAGTTCACCGCGTTGACGCCGCAGCAGGCCAGTGACGGCGGTACTTCCGGCACCCGCGTGCGCTGGGGCGGCGAGATCATCCAGACCGAGCCGGCGCGCGACCAGACATGCTTCTACGTGCTCGGCAAACCGCTTGATACGGGCGATGCCCGGCCGGTCGCCCACGCCGATTCGATCGGGCGCTTCGTCGCCTGTCGGCAGGGGTTCTATGACCCCGAGGTATATGCCAAGGGTCGCGAATTGACCGTTGCGGGCGTTCTGCAAGGCACCGTGGTGAAAAAGGTCGGAGACTACGACTATCCCTACCCGCGCGTGGTTGCCGATGCCGTCCACCTGTGGCCGGTGCGCATGCGCTACGCCCGGCAGCCCGATCCGTTCTACGACCCGTTCTGGGGTCCCTGGTACAACCCATGGTGGGGAGGCCCGTTCGGCTACGGCTTCGGCCCACCCGTGTACGTGGTCCGGCAGGCGCCACCGCCACCGCCTCCGCCACCGCCTCCGCCGAAGTAATCACGGCGACGCCCATCATGCTGCGCCAGCCGTTCGCCGTCCGCAGCGCCCCGCGGGCGGCTGCCGGCGGTGTGCCACCGTCGACCCGACCGCCCTGGCAGAGTCCCTCGGCACGGCCGCAACGGACGGCCCCTGCTCACGACGTGAGTGCTTGGGCGCTATGATCCCGCAAGCGTCGGCCTCTCCTGGCGTCGCCGCCGCATTCGTCCGCCTGCATGGCCCGTGATCCGCCCGATGAAAGCCTTTGCCATTGATCACTCGCGACTGGCCTATGCCGCCGACTTTGCCGTCTATCTGGCTGCGATCGTATTGCTCGGCGGCTATCTCCTGCACGCTACGCCGCCGTCCGCCTGGACCGCGACGCTTGCGGCCGTTGCCATCGGTCTGGTGAGCTGGAGCCTGATCGAATACGCCATGCACCGGTTCGTGTTCCATGGCATCGAACCGTTCCGGCGCCTGCATGCCGAGCATCATCAGCGCCCGCAGGCGCTGATCGCGACCCCCACTGCGCTGAGCGCGATCCTGGTCGTGCTGATTTTCTTTCTGCCGGCGACGCTGCTCGGCAGCATCTGGCTGGGCGGCGGCCTTACACTGGGCGTGATCACCGGTTACTTTGCCTACGGCGTCACCCATCATGCCGTGCATCATTGGCGACCGCGCGGCGCCTGGATGCGGCAGCGCAAGCGGCTGCATGCGATCCACCACCACACGCCCGATCGCCACTACGGCGTCACAACCTCGCTCTGGGATCGCCTGTTCGGCAGTGCGGGCTGAACTTTTGCATATCGCGAAAGCGCCGAAGCCCCCGACCGGGGGCTTCGGCGCTTTCGACAGGTCTGGCGGAGAGGGTGGGATTCGAACCCACGGAACAGCAAGCTGTTCACCGGATTTCGAGTCCGGCCCATTCGACCACTCTGGCACCTCTCCGGAGGCGTGCGGACATCGGCCCGCAAGGGGCGCGCATCATACGGTGCACACTGCGCGGTGACAACCGCGCGCGCATTCGGCATGCTGCGCGATCCAGGGATCACTGCGCATGATCGAGTACGGATACGCCAGTCACGCCGGCATGCACCGGCACCACAACGAGGACACCTATTGCGCCGACGCGGCGCAGGCGGTGTTCGTGGTGGTCGACGGCATGGGCGGACCCGGACACGGCGAGGCGGCGGCGGCACTGACGCGCGACCGCCTGCATCAGGATCTGCGCGCCGGCACGGCCCTTGTCGCCGCACTGCAGGCAGCAGGCCAGTCCATCCGCGCGCATGCCGAGGCCCATCCGGGCCGCGCACCGATCGGCGCCTCGGCCGCAGTGCTGCGGATACGCGAAGGCGGTTTCGAGCTGGCCTGGATCGGCGGCTGCAGGGTCCTGGTCGCTCCGGCGGCTCTATATATCGACGCCCCGACGGAGAGCGCTATGATCGACGCGGCCGCATTGCCGGCAGCCGACGACACGACGCCTTGTCGCGCCTCGGCAACGCAGGCACTGGGCTTGACCGCCGCGGAATCACTCGCCATCTGCACACGCAGCGGACGCTGCGCATCCGGGCAGTCCGTCCTGCTGTGCACCGACGGTCTCGGCGAACACGTCGAACCGGGACGCATCGCGGCGGTGCTTGCACGCGACGATCTGTCACCGCAGGAGTGCGTCGATCATCTGCTGCTGGCGGCACTGGACAATGGTGCCCGCGACAATCTCACCGCGCTGCTGGTACGCATCCGCTAATCGGCCAGTGCCTGCCTTCGCCACAGGCTGCGCGCCTTGCACTGATGGTCCAGGGCATCCAGCCGCGCCTGGTGCGCCGCCAGTTCAACGGCATCGGCACGTAGAACACGCGGACGTCGGGTCAGCGGCGATCCGGCCGCCGCCAGTGCCGTGGCCGGGCGTGCATCGTCGAGATCGAGATTGAACGCGGTCTGGCCTGCGGTCAGGCTGATGAAGACCTCGGTCAGCAGTTCGGCATCCAGCAGGGCGCCATGCAGCTCGCGCGCGGAGTTGTCCACGCCCAGCCGTTTGCACAGGGCATCGAGCGAATTGCGCTGGCCGGGAAAGCGTCTCCGTGCCAGAGCCAGGGTATCGAGCACGCTGGCGAATTCGGACACGCGCCCGCGCGGCGGATCCAGGCGCGCCAGCTCGGCCTCCAGGAAGCCGACGTCGAAGGCGGCATTGTGGATCACCAGTTCGGCCCCGCGAATCAGTTCCAGCAATTCGTCGGCGACCTCGGCGAAACGCGGCTTATCGGCCAGGAAGGCGTCATCGAGGCCGTGCACCGCCAGCGCGCCGGCATCCACGCGCCGCTCGGGATTCAGATAGCGATGAAAGGTGCGCCCGCTGCGCCGCCGGTCGCACAGTTCGATGCAGCCGATCTCGATGATGCGATGGCCCTGGGTGACTTCGAGGCCGGTGGTTTCGGTATCCAGCACGACGATGCGGTTCATGACGCCTCCTGCACGGCGATCGCGGCTTCGCGGGCGGCGCGGTCGACGCGTTCGTTCTCGGGATGTCCGCTGTGGCCGCGCACCCAGTGCCAGTCCACGTGATGGGCCGCCGCCGCCAGGGCCAGACGCTGCCAGAGATCCTGGTTCTTCACCGGCCTGCGGTCCGCGGTGCGCCAGCCATTGGCCTGCCAGCGCGGCATCCAGTCCAGCACGCCCTGACGGACGTATTGCGAATCGGTGGTCAGGCTGACCCGGCACGGCCGCTTCAGATTTTCCAGAGCGGCGATGGCGGCAGCCAGCTCCATGCGGTTGTTGGTCGATATCGCTTCGGCGCCGCTGAGCAGACGCTCATGGTCCTGCCAGCGCAACAGCGCCGCCCAGCCCCCGGGCCCGGGATTCCCCAGGCAGGCGCCGTCGGTCCATATCTGCACGCGGCGGTCGGCGCTCATGCGGCGTTGCGCAACACACCGGAAGCCAGCGAAGCCCCGACCGGCGCCACCCGGCCACGCCCGTCCAGCCGCAATGCGCGCAGCGAGCCGCGGCGCTTGCGTGCCAGCAGCAGGGCGCACGGGCCGCAGACGGCGGCGGCCTGGCGCAGGTGCATTCCGGGCAGCACGGCGCCGCCACGCCGGCGCGCGAACACCTCCACGCCGGCACGCGCCAGGGCGCGGTCGATCGTCTTCGGCGCCAGCCACTGCAATGTCTCGGGCGCATGCCGGCGCCGCCATGCCAGCCACGGCGACCACAGGCTGAGTGGATGGAACCCCAGCACCAGCAGCAGGCCTTCGGGTTCGAGCACGCGTGCCGCCTCGGCATACAGGCGCGCCGATCGCCGCATGCCGTCCGCCGCATGGCGCAGCAGAACCACGCGAAAGCTGTCATCGGCAAACGGCAGCCCGTCACCGAGATGTCCGCGCAAGGCGCCGCACCAGCCCTCGCCGTCGACGCGCAGCCGCGTCCAGTGGGCAATCAGCGGCGTAACCGGCAGCGACGGCAGCGACGGGGCAGCGACGATCTCAAGCGCGTTGGCGGCCGCTTGCCCCACCAGTTGCGGCGCCAACAGATCGATCTCGTCCGCGAGCAGTGCGCGCAGGCGCGGATGATCGTAGGGCTCGGCAATGAGAGACGGCATGGGCAACCTGTGATCGGCGCGCCATTGTGCGTGATTCCATGTGCCGCTGTTAACTCCGGGCTAACAGCAGGACCCGACGGGCCGCTTATAGTCGCCCGCTCGATGGAGAACCCCGATGCGGCTGACGCCGGTTGCTGCATTTGAAGACAACTACATCTGGCTGCTGGCCGATGCGTCCGGCGACGCCCTGGCGGTGGACCCGGGTGACGCGGCGCCACTGGAAGCGGCGCTGCAACGCGAGGGTCTGCGGCTGCGCGCAGTGCTGCTGACCCATCACCATGCCGACCACATCGGCGGCGTCGATGCGCTGGCGGCGCGCCACCATCCGGTCATCCTCGCCCCGCCGGATGCCCGTATCCCGCTGGCCACGCGCCGGGTCGTCGATGGCGAGCACATCGAACTGGCCGCGCCGGCGACGCCAGTCGAGGTGCTGGCCGTGCCGGGCCATACCGCCAGTCACGTGGCCTACCGCGTCGGCGATCTGCTGTTTTGCGGCGACACCCTGTTCAGTCTCGGCTGCGGGCGCCTGTTCGAGGGCACACCTGAAACCATGCTGGCTTCGCTCGACCGGATTGCCGGCCTGCCCGCCATCACCCGGCTGTGCCCGGCACACGAATATACCGAGTCCAACGCCGCGTTCGCATTGAGCATCGATGCCGACAACCCCGCGCTGATCGCCCGCGCCCGCACGGTGCGGATGCTGCGGGCACGCCGGCATCCAAGCCTTCCGGTGACGCTCGGCGAAGAGCTTGCCAGCAACCCGTTCCTGCGCGTCGACAGCACCGCTGTGCGCGCATGGTGTGCCCGCCATGGCGTCGCCGACGATCGCAGCGCGCGGTTTGCCGCTCTGCGGCGGGCCAAGGACGGCTTCCGCGCATGAACATGCTGCGCTCCGCCAGTCTCGCACTGCTGATCCTGGTGCTGGCAGCCTGCGCCACGCCGTCGCCTCGGCACACGCCGCCGCCAGCGACCGGCTTATCCGCATCCGCACCGCCCGCGATCCCGTCGCTCCCGCCTGTCACCGCACCGCCGGTGGTCGCCGCGCCAGACCTCTGGGATCGCCTGCGCGCGGGATTCGCCATGCCCGGTTGCGATGCCGATCCGGCCATAGCCGACTGGGCGCGCCGCTACGTGGCCGGCGGCCATCGCTTCGAGGCCATGGCGACCGACTATCGCCCGCTGATCGCATTGGCTCAATCGGAAATGACCGCGCTGGGCGTACCGGATGAATTCGCCCTGCTGCCGTGGGTCGAGAGCAATTACCGTGCTGATGCCGGCAGTCGCGAACAGCCTGCCGGCATGTGGCAGTTCATGGCCGCAACCGCTCGCGGCGCCGGACTGGTGATCGAGCCGGGCTACGACGGTCGCCTCGATCCGATTGCCTCGACGCAGGCCGCGGCGCATCTGCTGGCCGGCTACGGCCGTGATCTCGGCGATTGGCGCCTGGTGGACTGGGCGTTCAACCAGGGCGAGTACCGCATCCTCGGCATGCTGGCGCAACGCGGCACGCCGCCCGTCGAGCCGGTGATCCCCGACTGGCCGGTGGGTGCCATCTCGCGTTCGTATCTGACGCAGCTTCTGGGTCTGGCCTGCATCGTGCGCGACCCGCAGCGTTTCAACGTGCGCCTGCCCGCCGTCGACCCGCAACGCGTGCTGACCGTGGTGGAGCTGCCGCAACCGATCGATCTCGATCTGGCTGCACGTCTCGCCGGTCTCGCCCCGGACGTCCTGCGCGCGCTCAATCCGGGCTATCGACGCTCGCGAATGCCGGAGGCAGCGCCCCATCATCTGCTGTTGCCGCAACCGGCGCAGGAGCGATTCAAAGCTCGCTATGGGCGCCTGCCGGCCACTACCTGGGCCGCGCTGCGGCCCTATCGGCTGCAACGCTCGGCGCGCCTGGCCGATCTGCTGCCAGGCGGCGATCCGCG
Organism: uncultured Pseudomonadota bacterium; assembly: GCA_963794205.1. Classification (GTDB taxonomy): domain Bacteria; phylum Pseudomonadota; class Gammaproteobacteria; order Xanthomonadales; family Rhodanobacteraceae; genus Metallibacterium. The sequence continues at coordinate 748,164 of CAWCCR010000015.1, read as the reverse complement.
GATCGAGGCGCTGGCGCAGGCCAATGCCGTGGAGGCCGATGAGCGTCTGCCGGCGCAGCGCCTGCTGTGGTTGCCGGGGAACATCAATGCGACCGCTGACCTTGCGCATGCGCACGTCGCGCGCCACGCCGAGCTGCGGCATCGCGTGCGCAGCGGCGAAACGCTGTGGACGATCGCGCGCGCCAACCGCGTCCCCGTGCGTGACCTCGAGAAGTGGAATCACCTGCGCGGAAGCATTCTGCGCCCGGGTCAGTGGCTGCGCCTGACCGCGCCGGACTGAGGCGCTACACTTCGCCACGCACGCCCGACGTGGGCCACGGTCTTGGAGGACTCATGGGTTTTTTGCACGGCAAGCGCGCGCTGATCACCGGCGTGCTCAATCACCGCTCGATCGCCTGGGGCATCGCCAGCGCCATGCATCGCGAGGGCGCCGAACTGGCTTTCACCTACGTCAACGACAAGCTCAAGGATCGTGTTGACGAAGCCGCCGCGGCCTTCGGCTCGAGCATCGTGCTGCCCTGCGACGTGGCCGACGACGCGCAGATCGATGCGCTGTTTCCGGCGCTGGCGCAGCATTGGGATGGCCTCGATATTCTGGTGCACTCGATCGGCTTCGCGCCGCGCGAGGCGCTGGCCGGCGAGTTTCTCGACGGCCTGACGCGTGAGGGCTTCCGCATCGCCCACGACATCTCGAGCTACAGCCTGGCGGCACTGGCCAAGGCCGCGCGGCCGCTGATGACGGGCCGCAAGGGCGCGGTCCTGACGCTCACCTATCTGGGCGCCGAGCGGGCGCTGGCCAGCTACAACGTGATGGGGCTGGCCAAGGCCAGTCTTGAGGCCAACGTGCGCTACCTCGCCTACAACCTCGGGCCCGAGGGCACGCGCGTCAACGCCATCTCGGCCGGACCGATCCGCACCCTCGCCGCTTCCGGCGTGGCCAACCTGCGCAAGATGCTGGACCACGTCGCCGAGAAGGCGCCGCTGCGACGCAATGTCAGCATCGACGAAGTCGGCAACGTCGGCGCGTTCCTGTGCTCGGATCTCGCCTCCGGCATCACCGGCGAGATCACCTACGTCGATGCCGGCTACAACATCCTCGGCATGACCGGGCTCTGAGCCGGTTCCGCAGCGCCGCGGAGCTGCCTGCCCCGCGGCCATGGCCTGTTCTCACATGCGGCTGGGGTCGATCTTGACGTCGGTGTGCTTGCGCAGCGACGCGATGAAACCGCTCGCGGCGGCTTGTGCGTAAACCTGCCTGAGCTGGTCGAGATACATCTGCCGCAGCTGCACCGGCAGCTTGGCCGGATCACCCGGATGCACCGCATCCAGCGCCACGAGCGCATAGCGACCCTGCCCGAGGTCCACCTGCGCCACGCTCGGCTTGCCCGCCACCGGTTGCGGCATCAGGAATACCTGCTTCAGCAGCACGGGATCCAGCTTGGCGCTGGCCGGGTCGCCGCCGTTGCGGCCGACGTCACTGGCACTCTGGACGTCGGCACCGACCCCGCTGGCCAGCGCGGCCAGATTACCGCCCTTGGCCAGGGCAGCCTCCAGCTGCCGCGCCTGCGCGCGCGCCGCCGCGTCCGCACGCGCTGCGAGGATGTCGCTGCGGATCTGATCACTGACGGCCGTCAGTGGTTGCGGCGCCGCCGGCTTGAATTCCGCCAGATGCACGACCACGACATCGGTCTTGCCCAGATTGATCGGATCGGACGTGTTGCGATCCTTCAGCACCTGGCTGGAAAACGCCGCTTCGACCACCTTCGGGTTCGCCGCGATCCCGGCGCCGCCCTTGCGGCTGAACAGCGGCGTGGTCCGGATCGGCAGGTTCAGCGTCTTCGCCGCGGTATCAAGCGAGGTCGGATCCTGGTAGATCAGGTCGGTAAGCTTGCCGGCCACGCGGCTGAAGGCGTGATCGCGCGCGTCCTTCTCCGCCTGGGCCAGCAGTTCCGGTCGCGCCTCGGCGAAGGTCTTGGCGCGGCCCGCGCGGATGTCGCGCAGCTCGATGATGTGATAACCCTCGGGGCTCAGCACCGGCGCCGAAATCTCACCCTTCCGCATTGCGAACAGCGCGCTCTGGAAAGCCCTGTCGGTATCGCCCTTGCGGATCCAGCCAAGGTCGCCGCCCTGGCGCTTCGAACCGAGATCATCGGAGTACTGCTCGGCCAGTCGGGCGAAGTTGGCGCCCGGCGCCCTGGCCAGTGCATCGATCTTTTCGGCCTTGGCCAGGGCCGCACGCTGCTGCGCCGGCGTGGCATTGGCCGGCAAGGCGATCAGGATGTGCGAGGCCAGCAGCTGCTCGGGCAGCACGTAGCGGTCTTTCTGCTTGGCGTAAAGCGCCCGCAGGCTGGCATCGTCGGGAGGCGGCGGCGGCGGCAGGGTGATCGCGTCGACCTCGATGTAGTGCACCGCGACCTGTTCCGGGGTCATGAACGCGGCGCTGTGCGCGGCATAGTAGGACTTGATCTCGGCCGAGCTGACGACGGTATCGGTCGGCGTCGGCGTCGGCAGCAGCGCATAGCGGAAGTCGCGCGTCTGCATCGCGATGCGGATGAAGTCATCGAGATCGGCCGGCGTGGCGATGGCGCTGGCGCTGATCGCCTGCGGCAGGAACTGTACGGCCAGATCGCTGCGCACACTGTCCTGGAATGCCTCCGCAGTCATGCCCATGCCGCCGAGCGTGGCCTGGTAGGTCGCCGGATCGAAATGGCCGTCGACCTGGAAATAGGGCAGCGCGGCAATGGCCTGACGCAGCTGCGCGTCGGAAATCATGACCCCGAGCTGGCTGCCGGCCTGTTGCAGCAGTTCGCGATCGACCAGGGTATCGAGCACCTGGAGCTTGAACGCGGGACTCTCCAGCACGGTCGGATCAAGCTTCTGTCCGGACTGCGCCATCTGCTGGCGGGCACGGTTGAGCGCATCCTGCAGCTGCTGCTGGCTGATCTCGCTCTTGCCCACCTTGGCGACATAGGTCGCCGTGCGCGCCATGAAGTACGACTCGATACCGAAGAACGAGAACACGAAGATCAGGAAGCCGAAGATCACCTTGGCCACCCATCCGGAAAGTTTGTCGCGCAGCGTCGTCAACATGCTTGGGTACCACTGAGGCCGCGACACGCGGCGTGAGCGTAAATGGCGAGGGCGCCGCACGGGCGCCCTCGCTGCAGGTGGCGGAGTGGACGGGACTCGAACCCGCGACCTCCGGCGTGACAGGCCGGCATTCTAACCGTCTGAACTACCACTCCGCGGCCCTGGTGGGTGCTGAGGGATTCGAACCCCCGACCCTCGCCTTGTAAGGGCGACGCTCTACCGCTGAGCTAAGCACCCGACGGCGGGATGCTTCAGTTGATGGCGTCCTTGAGGGCCTTGCCGGCCTTGAAGGCAGCCGCCTTCGAAGCCTTGATCTTGATCGTCTCGACCGGTGCGCGGGTTGCGGCCGGTGCGTGCCGCGCGCTTGCGCACGGTGAAGGTGCCGAAGCCGACCAGCGACACGCTGTCGCCCTTCTTCAGCGCCTTCTTGACGACCTCGACCATGGCGTCGATCGCACGACCGGCATCGGCCTTGGTCAGTTCCGCCTGGTCGGCAATGGCGTTGACAAATCGGTTTTGTTCATTGAATGACTCCCTCGAAAAGTTCGGCGGCCCGCTGCTGAGATTCGAGATCGGAGCGGCGCCCGCCTGGCTGCATCGGGCCCCCCAATCGGGTCGCGCATCCGCGCATTTCCGTCGGCCTGGGCGTAGCAAGCCCGCTGCGGTGCGGCCTTTATACCAGCGCTGCAAGAGCATCCGCAATACAAGGCGGCACAAGGGTTCCGGCAGGATGCCGAACGCTGCCAACATCACGCCGGCGGATGATGCCGAATCGCGACGAATCGACAAGCGTCAGCCTTGCGCTCAGTGCGGGCGCACCGGCACGCCGTCGCCGCCATCCTCGTGCACCGTCGCTTCGACGGACTTCGGCTGCTCGCGCGGCTCCGCCGCCTGCGGCGGGTGCTCCAGGCGAGATCAAGCACTTCATCGATCCACTTCACCGGCTTGATCTGCAGCGAACGGGTGATGTTGGCCGGGATCTCGGCCAGATCCTTCGTTCTCCTCGGGAATGATCACGGTGGTGATGCCGCCGCGATGCGCCGCGAGCAGCTTTTCCTTCAGGCCGCCGATCGGCAACACGCGCCCGCGCAGGGTGATCTCGCCGGTCATCGCCACCTCGGAACGCACCGGCACCGGGTCAGCGCGGACACCAGCGCGGTGCACATGGCGATGCCCGCGCTCGGGCCGTCCTTGGGCGTGGCACCCTCGGGCACATGCACGTGCAGTCGAGCTTCTGATGGAACTCGGGATCGATGCCGAGGCGATCGGCGCGCGCGCGCACCACCGACAGCGCTGCCTGGATCGACTCCTTCATCACGTCGCCCAGCTGGCCGGTATGGATCAGCTTGCCCTTGCCCGGGCACGACCGAGGCCTCGATGCTGAGCAGATCGCCGCCCACCTGGGTCCAGGCCAGACCCGTGACCAGACCGACTTCGTTCTGCTGTTCGGCACGACCGAAGTCGAACCGGCGCACGCCGAGGTACTGCTCGAGGTTGTCGGAACGGACGTCCGCATGCCGCGCCGCGGCGGGCTTGCGCGTCTTGGCGGCCTTCGCCGGCTTGGTCTTCCTCGAGCCGGCTGCGGCCTTGGCGACCGGATCCGGCACCTGAGGCGCAGCGGCCAGTGTCAGCTCCTTGACCACCTTGCGGCAGATCTTGGAGATCTCGCGTTCGAGGTTGCGCACGCCCGATTCGCGCGTGTAGTAGCGCACGATGTCGCGCAGCGCGTCCTCGCCGACAGCTGAGCTCTTCCGGCTTGAGGCCGTTCGCCTTGAGCTGCTTGGGCACCAGGTAGCTTCTGCGCGATGTCGAGCTTCTCGTCCTCGGTGTAACCCGGGATGCGGATCACTTCCATGCGATCGAGCAGCGGACCGGGGATGTTGAGCGAGTTGGCGGTCGCGATCCACATCACCTCGGAAAGATCGAAATCGACTTCGAGGTAGTGATCGTTGAACGCATGGTTCTGCTCGGGATCGAGCACCTCCAGCAACGCCGACGACGGGTCGCCGCGGAAGTCCATCGACATCTTGTCGATCTCGTCGAGCACGAACAGCGGATTCTTCACGCCGACCTTGGTCATGTTCTGCACGATGCGGCCCGGCATCGAGCCGATATAGGTGCGCCGATGACCGCGGATCTCGGCTTCGTCGCGCACGCCGCCGAGGCTCATGCGCACGAACTTGCGGTTGGTCGCCTTGGCGATCGACTGGCCCAGCGAGGTCTTGCCCACGCCGGGCGGTCCCGACCAGGCAGAGGATCGGGCCCTTCATCTTGTCGACACGCTGCTGCACGGCGAGGTATTCGAGGATGCGCTCCTTGACCTTCTCCAGGCCGAAGTGATCGGTGTCGAGCACCTCCTGCGCCAGCCGCAGGTCCTTGCGCACCTTGCTGCGCTTCTTCCACGGCACGCCGACCAGCCAGTCGAGGTAGTTGCGCACGACCGTGGCCTCGGCCGACATCGGCGACATCTGCTTGAGCTTGCCCAGTTCCTGGCGTGCCTTGGCCAGGATGGCCTTGGGCATCCCGGCCTGCTCGATCTTCTTCGCCAGCTCGTCGATCTCGTTGCGCGCCGTCATCGCCTTCGCCCAGTTCCTTCTGGATCGCCTTCATCTGCTCGTTGAGGTAGTACTCGCGCTGGCTCTTCTCCATCTGCGACTTGACCCGGCCGCGGATGCGTTTCTCGATCTGCTGCAGGTCGATCTCGCTGTCGACCAGCCCGATCAGCTGCTCCAGGCGCGCGCCGACGTCGGCGGTCTCCAGCAGCTTCTGCTTGTCGGCGATGCGCACCGACAGGTGCGCGGCGATCGTGTCGGCGAGGCGCGACTGGAGTCGTCGATGCCGCTGAGCGTGGACAGCACCTCGGGCGGCAGCTTGCGACTCTGCTTGACCAGCTGCTCGAACAGGCTGACCAGAGTGCGCGAAACCACGTCCAGTTCGCGCTCCTCGCGCGAGTAGACCGGTTCGACCACGGTGTAGTCGGCCATCAGCATGTCGCCTTCGCGATGGAAAGCGCTCACAGCCGCGCGACCGCGCCCTTCGGCCAGCACCTTGACCGTGCCATCCGGCAATTTCAGCAGCTGCAGCACGCTGGCCAGCGTGCCGATGCGATGAAGGTCGTCCTCGCCGGGGTCGTCGATATCGGGGCTTTTCTGCGCGATCAGCAGGATCTGGCGCTCACCGTCCATCGCCGCCTCCAGCGCGCGCATCGACTTTTCACGGCCGACGAACAGCGGGATCACCATGTACGGATACACCACTACGTCGCGCAGCGGCAGCACGGGCAAGGCGGCGGGGGCGGCAGTCGTCTCGGGCATCGTCATTCCGGCATCGGCAAAGGGGTGCGGCACGAGCCTGCGCCCGTGTCCTCAGAGGGTCAAGTGGAGGCGGGACCGTGGTCCCGCAAGGGGTTCAGGCGGCGCCGCCGGCGCTCTCGCCGAGACGCGGCTGCAGATTGCCGCGATAGATCAGATAGGGCTCGGCCTGGCCATTGATCACCGCGTCATCAACCACGACCTTGCTGACATGCTCGAGCGAAGGCAGCTCGTACATGGTGTCCAGCAGGACGTGCTCGAGAATGGTGCGCAGTCCGCGCGCGCCGGTCTTGCGCTTGAGCGCCTTGTGCGCAACGGCGGCCAGCGCCTCGGGCCGGAACTCGAGCTCGACGCCCTCCATCTCGAACAGTTTCTTGAACTGCTTGGTGATCGCGTTCTTGGGTTCGGTGAGGATCTCGCACCAGCGCCGGCTCATCGAGTTCCTCCAGCGTCGCGACCACCGGCAGGCGGCCGACGAATTCGGGGATCAGGCCGAACTTGACCAGATCCTCGGGCTCGACGTCGGCCAGCTGCTTGCCGATGTTCTGCGGTGCGATTCTTGCTGCGGATCTCGGCGCTGAAGCCGATGCCTGTGGTCTCCGAGCGCTGCTGGATGATCTTCTCGAGACCGGCGAAGGCGCCGCCGCAGATGAACAGGATGTTGCGGGTGTCGACCTGCAGGAATTCCTGCTGCGGATGCTTGCGGCCTCCCTGCGGCGGCACCGAGGCGATGGTGCCCTCGATCAGCTTCAGCAGCGCCTGCTGCACGCCCTCGCCCGACACGTCGCGGGTGATCGAGGGGTTCTCGCTCTTGCGCGAGATCTTGTCGATCTCGTCGATATAGACAATGCCCGACTGCGCCTTCTCGACGTCGTAGTCGCACTTCTGCAGCAGCTTCTGGATGATGTTCTCGACGTCCTCGCCGACATAGCCCGCCTCGGTCAGCGTGGTGGCATCGGCGATCGTGAACGGAACGTTGAGCAGCCGCGCCAGCGTTTCCGCCAGCAGCGTCTTGCCGGAACCGGTCGGTCCGATCAGCAGGATGTTGGACTTGGCCAGCTCGATCTCGTCGTTCTTCTGCCGCGACTCGAGCCGCTTGTAATGGTTGTAAACCGCTACGGAGAGAGCCTTCTTGGCGCGCGTCTGGCCGATCACGTACTGATCGAGCGCGTCCATGATCTCGCGCGGCTTGGGCAGGTGGTTGCGCGTGCCGGCGGCCTTCTCCTCCAGCTCCTCGCGGATGATGTCGTTGCACAGCTCGCACGCACTCGTCGCAGATGAATACCGACGGGCCGGCGATCAGCTTGCGCACTTCATGCTGGCTCTTGCCGCAGAAGGAGCAGTACAGGATCTTGCCGCTGTCGCTGGATCGGCCTTGCCGCTCGTCGCTCATGCTGACTGGTATCCGCGCTCTCTGCGTGCATCGCGACGATAGCATAACGTCCGGAACCCGCCGCGCAAGCGGGCCGGAGCGGCCGGTCGCAAAATGAAGGGAATCAGGCGATCAGGCGGTCTTGACCGTTTCCAGCGGGCGACGCTCGAGGACCGCATCGATCAGGCCATAGGCCTTGGCGTCATCCGCGCCCATGAAGTAGTCACGCTCGACGTCGCGCTCGATCTTCTCGACCGGCTGGCCGGTATTGCGGGCCAGGGCCTCGTTCAGGCGCTGCCGCAGATAGAGGATTTCCTTGGCCTGGATGGCAATATCGCTCGCCTGGCCCTGGGTGCCGCCCGATGGCTGGTGGATCATGACCCGCGAGTTGGGCAGCGCGTAACGCTTGCCCTTGGCGCCCGCGGCAAGCAGGAATGCACCCATGCTCGCGGCTTGCCCGATGCACATCGTGCTGACCTCGGACTTCAGGAACTGCATGGTGTCGTAGATCGCCAGCCCCGCGGTCACCGAACCGCCCGGGCTGTTGATGTACAGGCTGATGTCCTTGTCCGGATTCTCGGACTCGAGGAACAGCAGCTGCGCCACCACCACGTTGGCCATGAAGTCGTCGATCGGACCGACCAGGAACACCACCCGCTCCTTCAGCAGGCGCGAGTAGATGTCATAGGCGCGCTCGCCGCGAGCGGTCTGCTCCACCACCATCGGCACCAGGTTCAGGCCCTGCGCCGGCTGCACGATCTTGGACATGTGCTACTTCCTCGGGTGACGCCGCTCGGTAGACCTCCGGGCAAGCCCATCAGGGCCTGTCAGAGGGCGCCGGTCCGGCTCAGGTCCGGACTCGGCTACGCCGCATCAGGCAGTTGCGCGCCTGCTGCGTGACGGGCCGCCGATGGCCTGGGCAAGGCCCGAACTGGTTCAGGTCTTCCTCAGCCGGCGCGGCCCGGTCGCAACAGTTCGTCGAAGCTCATCGGCTTGTCGGTGACGCGGGCATGCTCCGCCACCCACTCCGCCACCTGGTCCTCGAGTACACGGTTGCGCAAACCCTCCATCAACTGGGGATCGTTGCGATAGAGTTCAACCACCCGCTGCGGTTCCTCGTATGTCGATGCGATCGCCGCGAGCATCTCGGCAACGCGCTTGCTGTCGGCGGTGATGTCGTTGCGACGGGCAATCTCGCCCATCAGAAGCGCGGCCGCGACGCGCATGCGCGCCGGCGCGTACGCCGCAACCACCATCTCGGTGCCTGGTTCGCTGCCCTCGGGCAGGCCCGTGCGGGCGATGGCGCGTGCCTCGGCCTCGATCATCACCTTCGGCAGCTCGAGATCCGGATGGGCGGCGGCAAGCTTCTGCGCAACCTCGCCCTTCAAGCGCGCCAGCAACGCGCCATGCAGCTCGCGCTCCAGGTTGGCGCGCACCTCGGAACGGAATTTCCCGATCTCGCCGTCGGCGACGCCGAAGCCTCGGATGAAATCGGCATCCAGTTCCGGCAGCACCGGCTCGCGCACCTCGGCGATGCTCAGCCGCACCTGCGCGAGCTTGCCCGCCAGCACCGGATTGCGGAATTCGGACGGGAAAGCGACATCCAGTTCGAGCGTCTCGCCCGCCCCATGCCCGGTCATCGCAGCGTCCATCTCCTGCATCAGGCTGCCGCTGCCCAGCACACTGCCGGCGCGCTCAGTGCCCTGCTCCGGATAGCGCCCTTCGCTGGTCTGCGCGCTGTAGTCGAAAGCGACGAAATCGCCTTCGCGAGCCAGGCGTTCGGCCGGCTCGAAGCGGCGGCGTTGCTGGCGCAGGGTTTCGATCATGTGGTCGACGTCGGCATCGGAGGCCTCGGCGCGGACGCGCTCGATCTCGAGCACGGAAACATCGACGGCCGGAAGCTCGGGCATCACTTCGAAGGTCGCGATGTAGGCGATCTCGCCATCCTCGGGCGCACCCGACGTGCTGATCGACGGGTTGGCCACCGGGCGCACCCGGTGTTCCGTCGCCGCCTCCTCGAACGTCTTGCCGATCAGCTCGGACAGCGCCTCGCCGCGGACCTGCGCGCCGAACCGCTGCTCGATCACTTTCGGTGGCACCTTGCCCGGGCGAAAGCCGTTCAGGCGCACGGTGCGTCCAAGCTCGGTCATGCGCTGACGCACCCGCGCATCCAGATTCGACGCGGGGAAGCGGACGGTCAGCCGGCGCTCGAGGGCGCCCACGTTTTCAAGCGAAGCGTGCATGCATACTCCTGCCTGCGCCACCGCAACGCGTGCGGCGGTCGCTCTACTGTGGTGCGAAAGGAGAGACTCGAACTCTCACGGGTTACCCCACTGGAACCTAAATCCAGCGCGTCTACCAGTTCCGCCACTTTCGCCAGACCGGCCACCGCCGGAACGCCTTCGGGGAACATTGCGAGAGCCGTGCAACCGGGGTGGTGGGCCGTCTAGGACTCGAACCTAGAACCTACGGATTAAGAGTCAGCTGCTCTACCAATTGAGCTAACGGCCCACGTTGTCATTGTACTGAGCTGGGGTGAACGATGGGACTCGAACCCACGACACCCGGAATCACAATCCGGGACTCTACCAGCTGAGCTACGCCCACCATCAAACGTTAGCGCGCCCGACAGGACTCGAACCTGCAACCCCCGGCTTAGAAGGCCGGTGCTCTATCCGGTTGAGCTACAGGCGCAGACTCGGCGAACGCGCTTTGGTCGGGGTAGAGGGATTCGAACCCCCGACATCCTGCTCCCAAAGCTGGCGCGCTACCAGACTGCGCTATACCCCGACATTTGCAACCCTCGGCGATACAGCAATCCGAAGATCGGGGATGGTACGGTCGCCCTCGCAAAGCGTCAATCGGTCGAGACCTGTGGACTTCGCGCGCACCGGCCTCCGATCCGGCGCAACGCGAGCGAAACAAGCCCGTCATGGTGCCCGCGCCACTCGACTCCGTCAAGCGCGCCGGCAGCCGCGACCGCAGCATGCGCCGGCCATACCGCAGGCGACTTGCCGGCTGCCCGGGTTCAGTCGCGCGGCATGCCGTCGGGATGCAGCCAGCCCGATTCGCCATCGGCGTAGTGCTCGTTTTTCCAGATCGGAACCCGCCGCTTGATCTCGTCGATGATCCATCGGCAGGCGGCAAATGCGATATCGCGATGGGCCGCACTGGTGCCTACCCACACGGCGCAATCCCCGAGCGCCAGGTCGCCGACCCGGTGCACGCAGCGCGCGTCAAGCACGGCAAATCGCTGCCGTGCCTCCTCGAGGATCGCATTCCCCTCGCTGGCAGCCAGAGGCGCGTAAGCCTGGTAGGTCAGGGCACGCACCTCGCGCCCATCGTTGTGATCGCGTACGCAGCCGGCAAAGCTGACCACCGCACCAGCCGCCCGCGATTGCAGCGAACGCTCGAGAGCGGCGCCATCGATCGGCCCGTCAGTGAGCGCGAACCAGCTCATCCGCCCGACACCGGTGGCAACAGGGCCACCTCGTCACCTTCGCGAAGACGCTGTGTCCAAGGCGCGAACACGCCGTTGACGGCCACCCTCAGGCGGTCGCGCGCCAGGGTGAACCCGTGACGCACGGCAAGCTCGTCATACAGCGCAGCGGCACTGTCACAGGTTGTCTGTACCGATTCGGCGTCGCATCCGGCCGCGCTTGCGAGTGCCGCGAAATAGAGCAGCCGGATATTCATCGCCGCAGCTCACGGCCCGCGCTGATGCGGCGCTTGCCGCCAACCTTGTCGAGCAGGCGTACCGGACCGATCACGATGGCGTGGCTGAGCGCCTTGCACATGTCATAAACAGTGAGCGCGGCCACCGTTGCCCCGGTCAGCGCCTCCATTTCGACGCCGGTCCTGTGGGTCACCGCGACCTCGCAGCGGATCGCCAGTTCCGCGGCGCCGACGAACTCGGCGCTGATCACGCAGCGCTCGATCGCCAACGGATGACAGAACGGGATCAGTTCGTGGGTACGCTTGACGGCCAGGGTACCGGCGATGATTGCGGTATCCAGCACCGGTCCCTTGGCCGCGCGCAGCCCGCTGGCACGCAATGCGTCCGCCACCGCCAGCGGGAAATGCACCCTCGCCTCCGCGACCGCGCTGCGGCGACCGGCACGCTTGGCGCCAACATCCACCATGCGCGGATGACCGGAGGCGTCGAGGTGGGTGATCTTCGGCGAGCGCGTCATGACGCCGATTGTGGCGCAGGTAGTCCGGTTGCGCGAGACGGCATCCTGCCCGCGCACGCCGCGGCGATGGCGCTCGCCCTGCGGGCCGCCTGCGGCGTTCGGGCGCGCTCCTGCGCGCCTCGTCGACGCCGCGCGCGGCTTGGCCAGACCGGACCCGGCGGCGGACTCACACATCCATGTGTTCGTCTCGCCGCCCCTGCCATCGGCATCACGCCGATGGCGTTCATCGGCGCGCACGATGCCACTGGCATCGTGCAAGCGCGCCGATTCACCCCCCCACGTGGTACATCTCGACACGGTCGCGAGGTGCGTTGCGCAACTCGGCGCGACGCTCGCTGTAGCGGTCGGCGCGCAACGACCAGCGCTCCGCGATCAGCGCGGTCAGCGCCGCGTCGTCGTGACCATCACGCAGCGGCGCGCGCAGGTCGAAACCGTCGCGCGCGAACAGGCAGGTGTAGAGCCGGCCGTCGGCGGACAGCCGGGCGCGTGTGCACTCGCCGCAGAACGGGACGCTGACGGAGCTGATGAAGCCGATTTCGCCCGCGCCATCGGCATAAGCATGGCGCTGCGCCACCTCGCCGCGATAGCCGGGGTCCAGCGTGCGCAGGGGCCAGCGCTCCGCGATGCGCGCAAGCAGCTCGGCGCCGGGCACCACCCGCTCGGCGCTCCAGTCGTTGAGCGTGCCGACGTCCATGTATTCGATGAAGCGCACCAGGTGGCCGCTGCCGCGGAAATGTGCGGCCAGCTTCAGCACCTCGTCCTCGTTGACGCCGCGCATCACCACGCAGTTGATCTTGATCGCGGCGAAACCGGCGCGTTCGGCGGCGGCGATGCCGGCGAGCACCTCGGCCACTTCGCCGCGATGTCCGGAAAGCCGGCTGAAAACCGCCGGGTCGAGCGCATCCAGGCTGACCGTCAGGCGCTGCAAGCCGGCCGCCCTCAGCGACGCGGCCATCCGCGGCAGCAGCACGCCGTTGGTGGTCAGCGCCAGATCCTCGACGCCGGGAATGGCAGCGAGCTTGGCGACGAGCACGGGCAGGTCGCGACGCAACAGCGGCTCGCCCCCGGTCAGGCGCAGCTTGCGCACGCCCAGCCCTGCGAATACGCGCGCCAGGCGCTCGATCTCCTCGAACGACAGCAGCTCCTGCCGCTGCAGGAAGGGATGGTGTTCGGGGTACTGGTCCGCAGGCATGCAGTACGGACAGCGAAAGTTGCAGCGATCGAGCACCGAGATGCGCAGATCGCGCAACGAACGACCGCGCGCATCGGCGACGGCCCGGATCCGCAGAGGCGTCGGCAGCGGCGCACCCATCAGCCGGCCTCCGGCGGTACGGGCAGAGGGTCTGGCAGCGGCAACCGCTGCCCCGGCGCCAGCACGCGCGCGCCGCGTGCCCGCAGCGCTGCGCCTTCCGCGGCACTGCCATAGTGATAAAGCCACAATCGCTCGCGCAGCATCGGCGGATATTCGCGCTCGATGTCGTCAAGGCCGGTGTGCGAGGGGTTGCCGACCAGTCCGGCGTCATGCGCGACCGGCTCGCCATGCCCGGCATGGATGGCCAGCACCTCGGGAATCGGGCGGGTGTCGCCAGTCCACACCAGCGCGCCGCGCAGCGCCAGGCCGAACGAGGTGCCCGGGCGATGGTGCCGGGTCGACATCAGGTCAAACCAGAGTCCTTCGAGCCAGAAGCCGCGCGTGCACGGCAGCAATCGGAAGGCTTCCCAGAAGTTGGCTCCGCCCTCGGCCAACGCGCCCGGATAATCGGCGACACGCCCCTGCAGCAGCGGCACCAGCGCGGCATGCACGAACACCCGCGTGCGCCCGCGCCAGGCCGCATCGAACCAGAGCCGAGAGAAAAGCCCCTCGATGCCGGCCACATGGTCCATGTGCAAGTGCGTGATGTACAGCGCCCCCGGCGGCTCGCCGTAGGCATCCAGATAGCGGCCGAGCGTATCGGGGCCGCAATCGATCAGCAGCAGCGGACGGCCGTCGCGCTCGATCACGGCGGCGGATGCTCCCAGACCGCGCGCACCGGCGGCGCCCGCCCCCAGCACATGCAGCGCGAAACTCATGGGGCGGCGACCCCGGCGGCGTAGGCCGCCAGCAACGACGGCCACAGGTCGCGTTCAATGCCGGCTGCGTCATCGGCGATCTTCAGCAGCGATCGCTGCAACCGCGCGAGATTGGCCTGCTGCCAATCACGCGCGGGGCGGCGCAGGCGGCCGCGGTCGAAATCGAGCAGATGCATGCCTTGGTCAGACCACACGATGTTGTGCGCATTCAGATCGGCATGGTACACGCCGGCCGCGTGGAACCGCGCCAGCAGGGTGCCCACCGCGGCGAAGTCATCCGGTGTCGCCTGGCCCGCGTCCAGCCGCTCGGCGAGGGTCACGGCGGCTGGCAGTTCGCGCGTGAGCAGGTCAGCCGTATAGCTGGCCGCGCCGCGCCGCCGGCAGCGCGCGGCCACCGGGACCGGCACCGGCAGGCCGCGTGCCCGAAGCGCGGCCAGCAGGCGAAACTCGCGAAAGCCTCGCGAGCGCTCGAGCCCCAGCCACAGGTAGCGATCGCCGAGCAGTCGCGCCAGCGCGCCACCACGGCGGAAATGGCGCAGCACCAGCGGCCCGGCGGGGGTGTCGAGGAATCCGATCGCGGCGCGACCGCCCTGCCGCATGCGCAGACGCCCGGCCGCCTGCCACCAGTCCGGCTCGAACCAGCACGTCTCGACTTGTGGAAATGCACCGGCGTCGAACAGAATCGATGCATCGCCCTGCCGGCGCACGCGCGCGTCGACCGTCACATCGCCTCCATCCGCCACCCGCGTGGTGCCATGCCTGTCTTTCGCATCCCCGGAGTCTAATCAAGCGCCATGCCGGCCGCATTGTCTCCCGCCTCGCTCTGCCTGCTGCGCACTTCGGCGCTGGGTGACGTCACCCACGTCGTGCCGCTGGTGCACACGCTGCAGACCGCGCTGCCGCAGGCGCGTCTCACCTGGGTCATCGGCAAGCTCGAGCATCGGCTGGTGGGCGATCTGCCCGGGGTCGAGTTCGTGGTGTTCGACAAGTCGCGCGGACTGGCGGGGATCGCCGCCGTGCGCCGGGCGCTGAACGGGCGCCGCTTCGATGCTCTGCTGCACATGCAGGTCGCGCTGCGAGCCAACCTGCTCAGTCTCGCGGTGAGCGCGGGCCGTCGCATCGGATATGACCGCGCCCGCGCCAAGGATCTGCACGGCCTGGTCGTGCGCGAGCGCATTCCGGCGCGCAGCGGCGTGCATGTGCTGGATGCGATCGGCAGCTTTGCCGAGCCACTTGGCCTGCGCCAGACCTCGATACGCTGGGACATCCCGGTCGCCGAGACCGACCGCGCCTGGGCCGCGCAGCAGCTCGGACCCGGCGCGCCATGGCTGCTGATCAGCGCCAACTCCAGCCACGCGGTGCGCAACTGGCGGCCCGAGCGCTACGCGGCGGTCGCCGATCATGCCGCGCGCGCGCTGGGCATGCGCGTGGTGCTGAGCGGCGGCCCCGGCGCCGGCGAACGCGCACTGGCCGACGCCGTGCTCGCGAGCATGCGCACGTCGCCGCTGGATCTGGTCGGCAAGGACACGCTCAAGCGCGCGCTGGCGCTGTATGCCCGCGCCGCGGTCGTGCTGACGCCGGACTCGGGCGCGATGCACATGGCCAACGCCACCGGCGCGCCGGTGCTGGGCCTGCACGCCGCCAGCAATCCGGCGCGTTCCGGCCCCTATTCCGACCGCCGCTGGTGCGTGGATCGCTACGACGCCGCGGCGCGGCTGTTTTTGGGGCGCCCGGCCACCGAGATCCCGTGGGGCAGCAAGATCGAGCGTCCCGGGGTGATGGACCTGATCGCGGTGGACGATGTCATCGAGCGGCTGGAGGCACTGGCTGCGGCGCGCGGGTTCGCGCGCTGATCAGCCCGGCCGGTAGTCCTGGTAGGACTTTTCCTCGACCAGGCGCGAGCCCAGCTTGAGGTTGATCGCGCGCTTGATCGCCGCGCGCTCGTCATTGCGGAAATACACCGCACGCGCCAACTCGATGAACCCGGCGCCGAAATCCTGCGCTTTCTCCTGCACGCGGATGCGGTCCTCGATGTCCCACAGCGCCGCGTTGACCGCCTTCAGCGCGGCGCGCTCGCTGGCGATGTCGATCGCGGCAGCCGGGTGCGTCGCCCATGTCGCGTTGAGCAGGTCCAGCTCGTCGCGCACGTTGGCGCGCCTGGCCGGATCGGCGATGCGCTCGGCCTTGATCTCGAGGATGGTGATCTTGTCCAGCAGTTCGCCGTAGGACACCGGCACGGCAAGCAGGCTCATGATGGAATCGTCGGGCAGGCGGAAATCAAGGCGCGTCGGCGACGCGCGCGAAGGCGGCCAAGTGCGCGCGGTAGTGGCGCAGCTCGCCGATCGAGTCATGGATGTCACTGAGCGCGGTGTGCATGGAGGCCTTGGTCACGCCCTTGAGCACATCCGGCGCCCAGCGTCGTGCCAGCTCCTTGAGCGTCGACACGTCGAGGCTGCGGTAGTGGAAATGGCGCTCAAGGCGCGGCATCTGCCGATGCAGGAAGCGGCGGTCCTGGCAGATCGAGTTGCCGCACATCGGCGACTTGCCGGCCGCCACCCAGTGCTCGAGAAAATCGAGGGTCGCGGCCTCGGCGGCGGCGTGATCGACGGCGGATGCCAGCACCCGCTCCCACAAACCGGTCTTGCGGTGCTGGTGGCGATTCCAGTCATCCATCGCCTGCAGCCGCTCCGGGGCGTGATGGATGGCGATGACCGGACCCTCGGCGAGCACGGCCAGATCGCGGTCGGTGACCACGGTGGCGATCTCGATGATGGAATCTGCGTCCGGGTCGAGCCCGGTCATCTCGAGATCGATCCAGATCAGATGATCGTCACTGGCACTGGGCATGGCGTCTCCTTCACGACGCGAGTTTATCAGGCGATCGGCATTTGCCGGACGGAGCCGGCGGCGACTACGCTCGCCGCACTCCCCGCGGCGGCACTCCATGCAGCAGCCCAGCCTGTTCTGGCACGACTACGAGACCTTCGGCGCCGATCCACGCCGCGACCGGCCGGCGCAGTTCGCGGGCCTGCGCACCGATCTCGATCTCAACCCGGTCGGATCACCGGTAAGCTTTTTCTGCCAGCCGGCGAACGACGTGTTGCCGCATCCCGATGCCTGCCTGCTGACCGGCATCACGCCGCAGCAGGCCGCGCGCGAGGGCGTTCCCGAGCCCGAATTCGCCGCGCGCGTGCACGAGCAGCTGGGAGCACCCGGCACCTGCGGCGTCGGCTGGAACTCGATCCGCTTCGACGACGAGTTCACCCGCCAGCTGCTGTACCGCAACTTCCATGATCCTTACCTGCGCGAGTGGAAAAACGGCAACAGCCGCTGGGATCTGATCGATCTCGCGCGCATGGCCTATGCGTTGCGCCCGCAGGGCATGGAATGGCCGCGCCGCGAGGACGGCGCTCCCAGCTTCAAGCTGGAGCATCTGGCACGGGCCAACGGATTCGAGCCGCGACAGGCTCACGACGCGCTGTCGGACGTCGAATCGCTGCTCGGGCTGGCGCGCCGGCTCAAGGCCGCGCAGCCCCGGTTGTGGGACTGGCACTACACGCTGCGCAACAAGCGCACCGTGCTTGGACTGCTGGATCCGGCGCGGATGACGCCGCTGCTGCATGTATCGCAGCGCTATCCCGCCGAACGCGGCTGTCTGGCGGTGGTGGCGCCGATCGCGGCGCATCCGACCCAGCCCAACGCGGTGATCGTCGCCGACCTCGATCCCGATCCGGAGTCGTGGAGCGGCCTCGCCGCGGACGAGCTGGCCGACCGCCTGTTCACCGCGCGCGCCGATCTGCCCGAAGGCATCGAGCGCGCGCCGCTGAAGCTGGTCCACGCCAATCGCTCGCCGGCGCTGGCGCCGCTGTCGGCGCTGAAGCACGTCGACCGTGCGCGCATCGGCCTCGATCTCGATCGCGCCCTGGCGCATGGCGAGCGGCTGCGCGGCGTGGCCGGCCTGGCCGAGCGCGTACGCGATCTCTATGCACGCAACGCGCGCAATGCCGCCGAGGATCCGGAATTGGCGCTCTACGAGGGCTTTCTCGACGACCGCGACCGGCCGCAGCGGGACGCCGTGCGCGCGGCGGCGCCGCAGGCACTGGCCGCGCTCGCCGCCGGCTTCCACGACCCGCGCTACCGCGAACTGCTGTTCCGCTATCGCGCCCGCCACTACCCGGATACGCTCGACGACACCGAGCGCACGCGCTGGGAGCGCTTCCGCCACGCGCGCCTGACCCGCGCCACGCCGCTGACCGTACTGACCCTCGACGACTACTTTGCCCTGATCGCCGCACGCCGCGCCGCGCCGGAACCGGGTCCGGCCGCGCCGAGCGTGCTCGATCAGCTGGAGGCCTGGGGACGCCAGATGGCCGCCTCCATCGCGGTCTGATGCAGCCGCGCCGGCGGCACACCCGGGTGACCGGCGTTAACCTGTCCGCCCCGATCCGCCGTGATGCCGCCATGACCGCCGCGCCCCACTTCAGCCCCGCCACGTTCCGCTTCCTGCGCGCGCTTGCGGCACACAACGATCGCACCTGGTTCAAGGCGCATCAGGAGCGTTACGAGCGCGACGTGCGCGAACCGTTCCAGGCGGTGATCGGGGCGCTGGCGCCCGCGCTGGCGAAGATCAGTCCGCATCTGCGCGCGGATCCGCGCAAGGTCGGCGGCTCGCTGTTTCGCATCCAGCGCGACACCCGCTTCTCCGGCGACAAGCAGCCATACAAGACCTGGGCCGGCGCGCGCTTCTTCCACGAACGCCACCGCGAGCGCCCGGCGCCGTCGTTCTACCTGCACATCCAGCCCGGCGACTGCTTCGTCGGTGGCGGGCTGTGGCATCCGGAGCCGGCCGTGCTGCGACAGATACGCGCGTTCATCGCCGACAATCCGGCAGCCTGGCAGCGCGCGGTGCACGGCAAGGCGTTCGCGCAGCGGTTCGAGTTCTGGGGCGAGTCGCTGACGCGGCCACCACGCGGTTTCGACCCGGGCCATCCGCTGATCGACGACCTCAAGCGCAAGAACTTCGCCGCCGGCGAGGGCTTCAGCGATGCCGTCGCTTGCAGCCCGGCGCTGCTGACCACGGTGACCGCGGCATTCCGCGCCCTGGCACCCCTGCTCGACTACCTCTGCGCCGGGCTCGATCTGGAGTTCTGACCGCCTTCGCACGCAGCCGCTGTGGCAGGCTGCGGCCATGGATCGCGTGCCCGCCAGCCGCCTCGCCGGCTTCTACTTCGCCTACTACGCCGCGCTCGGTGCCTACACGCCCTACTTCAGCGTGTACCTGCACGCGCGCGGTCTGAGTGCCGTCGCCATCAGCACGGTGATGAGCCTGTGGTACGCCACGCGCGTGCTGGCGCCCACGACCTGGAGCTGGGCCGCCGGGCGCTCGCCGCGGCCGGTGCGCTGGCTGCGTGGCGGCGCGCTGCTGATGCTGGCCGGCTTCGTGCCCTTCCTGTGGCCGCTGCCCTACGCCGGCCTGGCGCTGGCGATGCTGGTCTATGCGTTTTTCGCCAACGCGATCATGCCGCAGTTCGAGGCGCTGACGCTGTCCCATCTGCCGGGGCGCAGCGAACGCTACGGCAGCATCCGCGTCTGGGGTTCGATCGGATTCATCGCCGTGGTGCTGCTGTATGGCCAGGTGTTCGATCGTCTCGACCTGCGCTGGCTGCCGGCGCTGATGCTGCCATGGATTGTGCTGATGCTGGTCCTGAGTCTGGGCAACGACTACGGACCGGGACATCGCGACGCACCGGCCGCCGTCGAGGGCGTCGGGACGATCCTGCGCCGGCGCGAGGTGATCGCGTTCTTCGTCATTACGCTGCTGATGCAGATGGCCTTCGGCCCGTACCACACGCTGTTTTCGCTGTACCTGCGCTATCACGGCTACAGCTCGGGCGCGATCGGCGCGCTGTGGGCGGTCGGCGTCGGCATCGAGATCGTGGTGTTCT
Organism: uncultured Pseudomonadota bacterium; assembly: GCA_963794205.1. GTDB lineage: Bacteria > Pseudomonadota > Gammaproteobacteria > Xanthomonadales > Rhodanobacteraceae > Metallibacterium. The sequence continues at coordinate 728,183 of CAWCCR010000015.1, read as the reverse complement.
TTCTGGCTGCGCGTTTCCTGCTGCGCTTCGCGCCGCGCACGGTGATGCTGGCCGGGCTGCTCAGCGCGGCCGCGCGCTGGACCGCCACCGCGCTGCTGCCGCAGCATGCCTGGGTGATGGTGCTGGCGCAGCTGCTGCATGCGCTCAACTTCGCCGCGTTCTATGCCGCCGCGATGCGCCTGCTGACGCGCTACTTCCCCGGTCGCCTGCTCGGCCACGGCCAGGGCATCTATTACGGCTTTTCCTCGGGCGTGGGCGGCGTGCTCGGGGCTCTGCTGACCGGCCGGCTGTGGGCGCTGGACGATGGTCGCAGCGCCTTCCTGATGGCGGCCGCGCTGTGCCTGCTGGGTGCCCTGGTGGCGCTGCGCGGGTTGCCCGCCGAGTCCTGACCGACCCGTGTGGACGGGCGGCCCGGAGTCCGGGCCGCCGTCCACGAGCGGCACCTACTTGGCAGGCAGGTAGCTCAACTCCATGTCGTAGCTGTAGATGCTCGACCACGAGTGCTCGATGGCATCGAGGTACTGCTTGCGGTTTGCGGCCGCTCCGGCCTTGCCGTAGGCGCTTTCCATCATGGCTTTCGCGGACGGATTCGGATCCTGGCCGATCTCGGCCCAGGACTTGTTGGGCCAGACCATGTCGTAGTCCGGCGCGCCATGGCCGCCGGCGACGACCTGCTGGGTGGACCAGTAGCCGTCCCACTTGACCTTGTTGGCGGCGGCGGCGAACTTGCCGAGGGCTTCCTCGAAAGCCGGGCCCTGCCCCGGTTTCAGCTTGATGTTGGCCACGAAGACATAGGCCGGTATCCCGCCCATGGGGTCGTCATGGCTCAGCTTGGGCATGTCCTGGGCCACCCAGCTCATCGCCTTGCGGATGTGCGGCATCACGCCGGTGTTGAAGTCGCCGCTGCAGGCCTTGCCTGCGGGACTGCGCTCGTCGATGCCGGCCCAGGTCCTGGTATCGCTCTGGAAGACGTAGCGCCCGAGGTCGCCGGTTTCGGCGCTCCAGGCCCACATGCTGCGCGTGTCCGCATGTTCGTGCAGGCACGTCAACCATGTCTTCATGCCAGCCTGAAACGCCTGGTCCTGGGCCGGTGCAACTTCGACCAGATAAAAGCGCGACACCGACCCCGATTCCGCCGCATGCGCCGGCACGGCTCCCGCCGCGATCACCACCACCGCCACCGCCAGCATTCGGCGTACTGCATGCTTCTTGTTCATGGCCTGATTCCTCCCTGGAGCAGCGTGGCCCGGACGCGGGCATGCGTCCTGATCGAACGCTGCAGCCGGCGACGGTTATCACCAATGGCATACGGCGTCAATACGATCTGTAATAACGCGGCCCTTGTCATGCAGATGCCGCCGGTTTTGTGCTGGCGATAAGCCAACAGCGGCAGTGCCCGCGTTCAGGCCTGATCGAATGGAAAGGCCAGCACGTCGGCGATGGCATCGCTGCCGAGCATCGCCATCAGCAGGCGCTCGATGCCCACTGCGACGCCGGCGCAATCGGGCAGTCCATCGAGCACCGCCAGCAGGCGCTCGTCGAGCGGCAGCTCGCGTTGCCCGCGCGCACGGCGGCGCGCGTTGTCGTGCTCGAAACGCGCGCGCTGCTCGGCGGCATCATTGAGCTCGTGATAGCCGTTGGCCAGCTCCTGCGTGCCGAGATACACCTCGAAGCGTTCGGCCAGCGGCGGGTCGCCGGCGTGGATGCGCGCCAGCGCGCACTGGCTGGCCGGGTAGTCGTGGATCACGGTGATGCGGTCGGCCGGGAACGTCGGCTGGATGCGGTGCGTCAACAGCAGATCGAGCCAGTCGTCGCGGGTCAGACCGGTCGGATCGATGGCGATATCCGCCAGAGGTGCGCGCAGGTCAGCGATGCCCGCGCGGTGCGGATCGAGGCCAAGGCTTTCGATGAACAGCGCGGCGTAGCTGCGTTCGATCACCACGGCGCGCCGTCCTGTCAGCGCCAGCGCGTGGTGAACCAGCGCCACGGTTTCGGTGGCCAGCTGGCGATGATCGAGGTCGACGCGGTACCACTCGAGCAGGGTGAACTCGGGGTTGTGGCGGCGTCCCGCTTCACCATCGCGGAACACGCGGCCCAGTTCGTAGCAATCCCCCACACCCGCCGCCAGCAGACGCTTCAGCGGAAACTCCGGCGAAGTGCGCAGCCAGCGCCCGGGCGGCCCGACATCGACATGGCCTGAAAAACGCGTCGCGAAGCTCTCGATGTTGGGCTCGGTATTGGCCGCCGCGGACAGCATCGGCGTTTCCACCTCGAGCACGGCGCGCGCCGCGAAGAATGCGCGGATCGCGGCATACAGCCGCGCGCGCAGAAGCAGGGCATCGCGAACCGCGCGGGTCTTCATGCCCGACCGCGCTCAGGCCGCATGGTCATCGAGAAACGCCTGCAGCCGCGCTTCGTCCCAGATCTCGATGCCCAGCTCGCGCGCCCGGTCCAGCTTGGAGCCGGCCGCTTCGCCGGCGACCACGAACGTCGTCTTTTTCGACACGCTTCCGGTTATCTTTGCCCCCAGCGATTCGAGCTTCGCACCGGCGTCTTCGCGGGTCATCGAACTCAAGGTGCCGGTCAGCACGACGCTTCGGCCGGTCAGCGGGCCGGCCGGCGTTTCGATGACTCCCGATGCCGGAAGCGCGCGGACGAAGGCCTCGGCCTCGGTCAATGCCTGCGGCCCCGGACCGGCCAGCCAGGCGTGCAGCGAGGCCACCGCCTTGGCGCTCGGTGCCGCAGCCGTCCAGTCCTGCGCCGCCCCGGCGCGCAGCGCGGCCACGCCTGGATAGGCGGCGGCGAGGCGGACCGCACCGACATCGCCCACCTGCGGGATGCCGCTCATTTCAACCAGATTGGCGAAACTCAACCACCGGTGCAGGCTGCTTCGGGGAGGCTGCTCATCGACCGGACGAACGCCTGCCGCCAGCAATGCATCGACCGCCGCGCGATTGCCGGGCTGGGCAAAGAAGGCCGCGATCGAACATGCGGTTTCCACGCCGATGTCGGGCAGTGCGCGCAGCACCAGGGGCGGTGCGCGGCGCACGCGATCGAGGCTCCCCAACGTCTTCGCCAGCGTCTTCGCGGTTTCCTCGCCGATGTGCATGATGCCCAGCGCGAACAGCAGCCGCGCCAGCGTCGGCCGCTTGCTGGCGGCGATCGCATCCAGCAGATTCTCGGCCCAGCGCGTGGCGATCCTGCCCTTGCGCACCGTCTCCGGAGTGGTGCCATCGCGTTCGTCGACGCGCCGCTTCAGCGCCAGCAGATCCTGCAACTGCAACGCGTACAGATCGGCCGGCGTGCGCACGTAGCCAAACTCGATCAGGTCCTCGGCGTAGCGCTCGCCCAAGCCCTCGATGTCCAGTGCCCGGCGCGAGGCGAAGTGCCGGATCGCCTCGCGGCGCTGCGCGGCGCAGGTCAGCCCGCCGGAACAGCGCCAGGCGACTTCCCCCTCCCCGCGCACCAGCTGCGAGCCGCAGACCGGGCAGTGCGCCGGCATCGTCCACGGCACGCTGTCCGGCGGTCGCTGCTCCGGAATCACCCGCAGCACCTCCGGAATCACGTCGCCGGCGCGGCGCACGATCACGCGGTCGCCGACGCGCACGTCGAGGCGCGCGATCTGATCGGCATTGTGCAGCGTGGCGTTGGTGACGACCACGCCTGCGACCGCCACCGGCGCCAGACGCGCGACCGGGGTCACCGCACCGGTGCGGCCGATCTGCACCTCGATCGCCTCGACCGTGGTCGCCTGCTCCTCGGCGGGAAACTTGTGCGCGATCGCCCAGCGCGGCGCGCGCGCGACGAAGCCCAGCACCCGTTGCTGGTCGTAGCGGTCGAGCTTGTAGACGACGCCGTCGATGTCGTACGGCAGCTGCGCGCGCTTCGCGCCGATGCGGCGGTAGTAGGCGATCAGCCCGCCCCACCCTCGCGCGGTGTCGACTTCGGGCGATACCGGAAAACCCCAGTCGCGCAATCGCGCCAGCGTGGCCGAATGCGTGTCCGGCAACGCATCGCGCGGACCGACCTCGCCCACGCCATAGGCATAGAAGCCCAGCGGCCGTCGCGCGGTGACCGCCGGATCGAGCTGGCGCAGGCTGCCGGCGGCGCCGTTGCGGGGGTTGGCCAGCGGCTTCTCGCCATGCGCCAGCGCCGCCGCGTTGAATTCCGCAAAGGCCGCGCGCGGCATGATCACCTCGCCGCGCACCTCCAGCACGCGCGGCCAGCCGGTACCGCGCAGGCGCAGCGGAATCGCCCGCACGGTGCGCAGGTTGGCGGTCACGTCCTCGCCGAGGCTGCCGTCACCGCGCGTCGCCCCCAGCGCGAACATGCCGTCGTCGTAACGCAGGCTGATCGCCAGACCATCGAGCTTGGGCTCGACTGAAAACTCCGGATCCCGCGCGCCCAGCGCCTCCTCGATCCGGCGCACGAATTCGATCACTTCGCGAAAGCGTGCCGTGTCGTCGGCGGCATCGGCAGCGTCAAAGGCGTTGTTCAGCGACAGCATCGGCAGCGCATGGCGTACCTCGGCGAAACCTTCGGCGGGCCGGGCGCCGATGCGGCGCGTCGGCGAGTCGGGCGTGACCAGATCGGGATGAGCGTGCTCGATCGCCTCGAGCTCGCGCAGCAGGCGATCGTAGTCGGCGTCCGGAATCGCCGGATCGTCAAGCACGTGATAGCGGTAGTTGGCATCCTCGATGCGCACGCGCAGCTCGGCGGCACGGGCGGCGATCGCGGCGGAATCCGGTTCGGGCGTCATCGGGAGAATCCGTTGCAAGCCGCCAGTTTAACGGCTTGCCGCCTGCCCTCGCGTGGCGCAGGGTGCCCGCCCCCGCATCCCGGAGGTCGGCCATGGCCGCCTGGTAATCGGCCGCCTTTCCACACCCCGACCCGGCCCACGCCCCTGGGTCATGCCGGCAAGGTCGGCGCGCGCGCGAAGCCACCATGAAAATCGCACCGAAACACGCGGAAGCGCACCTGGCGATGGACGTCCATCCCGCCGAAATCGTGGGCAAGGCGGGATCGATGCTGACCAGGCTGACCTGCGACGCCAGCGCCGCGGCCGCCGGGCGGCATCGCGCGACCGCCCGCGAACTGACGCCCGCCGCGCCGATCGCCGGGGTCGCGACCGGCAATGCCCCGCTCAGACTCGAGGCCGAACGCCGCGGCGACGAGGCCGCCGAAGCCTGCGACCGCGCGATGCGACTGAAGCCGCACGACGCGACGGAGGCGCTCGACGTGGCGTTTGCGCGCGAGCGGCTGGCCTGGCGACGGGATCGAGCACCTGCAACGGTGCCGCGACGGGCTGCACGCCGCGCTTACGCCGCCGATACAAAACGCTGAACGAGCATTGCGCGCCAGCGCGCCGGGTGCATGCTTGGCGCGCTCGATCGGAGAACCGCCATGCGCCGTTACCTCGTCGTGTTCGCATTCGCCCTGCTGCCGACTCTGGCCCACGCCGGCGGCGGCCCGCTGGGCATCGACACCCGCCTGCATTACGACAATGCCGGCATCTGGAAGCGCAGCTATCAGAAGGACGTGGCCTGGGGCGTGGCCCTGGGCACGCTGGGCGCGGCCTCGTGGACGGGCAGCCAGAGTCGCTTCGGCCGCACGCTGTGGGAATCGGTGGACGCGATGGCGTTTTCGGGCCTGGCCTCGCAGGGCCTGAAGTGGACCTTCGGCCGTCAGCGCCCCAGCGCCGGCCCCGATCCCGGCAACTGGTTCAGCGGCGGGCAGAGCTTCCCCAGCGGCGAGGTCACCGAGATGACCAGCTTCGTCACCCCGATCATCGCCGAGTACCACAGCGACCACCCGGCGGTGTGGGCGCTGGCCCTGCTGCCGGCCTACGACGCCGAGGCGCGCATGAAGACCTGGGGCCACTGGCAGACCGACGTGCTGGCGGGCGCGGCGCTGGGCGTGGGCTTCGGCCTCTGGGCGCACGAGCGCCGGCAGCCGCTGATCGTGTCGTGGCTGCCGGGCGGTTTCATGGTGGGTTACTCGAAAAAGTTCTGAGGCCCGCCGTACCGCACACCGCCGTCAGGACGTCACCCGCGACCAGAACTGCTTGACGCCGTCGAGAAAGGAGTGGGCGCGCGGCGTGTGCCGGGCGCCGCTTTCATCGTCGAAGCTGGCCTCGAATGCCTGCAGCAGCTCGCGCTGGGCCTTGGTCAGGTGCACCGGGGTCTCGACCACGACGCGGCAGATCAGATCGCCGGAACGCCCGTTGCGGACGGACTTCACGCCGCGGCCGCGCAGCCGGAACACCTGGCCGGTCTGCGTCTCCGGCGGCACGCTGACGTTCGACCTCGCCCTCCAGCGTCGGCACCGGGATGGTCGCGCCCAGCGTGGCCTGGCGCGATGCGGATCGGCACCTCGCAGTGCAGATCGTTGCCGTCGCGCTGGAAGATCGGATGCGCGCGCACCCGCACCTCGACGTACAGATCGCCGGCCGGCGTGCCGGCGGGGCCGGCTTCGCCCTGGCCGGAAAGGCGGATGCGATCGCCGCTGTCGACACCCGCCGGGATGCGCACCGACAGCGTGCGCGTGTCCTCGACGCGGCCCTCGCCACGGCAGCGTCCTGCAGGGCTTTTCGATCACGCGCCCGGAGCCGCCGCAATGCGGACACGGCTGCTGCACCGAGAAGATGCCGTTCTGCATGCGCACCCGGCCGTGACCGCGGCAGGTGCCGCAGGTGGCGTTGCGGCCGTCCTCGGAGCCGCTGCCCTTGCAGACGGTGCAGGCGACCGCGGTCGGCACCTCGATCTGGCGCTCGCAGCCGAACACCGCGTCCTCGAGATCGAGATCGAGCAGATAGCGCAGGTCCGCAGCCGCGCGCCGCGCGACCGCGACCGCCCATGCCGAAGATGTCGCCGAACAGGTCGCCGAAGATGTCGCCGACATCGCCAAAGCCGGCGGCTCCGGCGCGGCCGGCGCCGCCCTCGAAGGCGGCGTGGCCGTGGCGATCGTAAAGTACGCGCCGCTCGGCGTCGCACAGCACCTCGTAGGCCTCCTTGGCCTCCTTGAATCGCTCCTGCGCCTGCGGGTCGTCCGGGCAGCGGTCGGGATGGCACTTCATCGCCAGCCGCCGGAAGGCCTTCTTGAGCTCCTCGTCGGTCGCGCCGCGCTCGACACCGAGGACTTCGTAGTAGTCGCGCTTGCTCATTCGATTTCCTTGGCGATCGGTCTCTGATCGCGAATGCCAACGGGGGTCGTCCCGACCGCCTTGCTCAACGGGAAAGCCGTCCCTCGATGCGCCGATCCGGAATGAACCAGATGGCGGCGACTGCGACAAACACTATGCACGACACGACCGGTACAAGGAACGCGAGCACGATCGCCGCCACATCCAGAGTCAGCGACAGATACTCCTTCCCGCCGCTGCCGACCGCCTTCGCCAGTTCGCTGCCCGCACCGCCGTTGGCGGCAATCAGCGCGCGCTGCAGCGGTATCCAGGAAACGCCCGCCATCAGCAGCACGACGCCGTAGCAGGCGACCGGGATGGACGATGGCATCGGCTCGGCCGCGCTCATCCAGCTGGTCACGAACGGGAACAGCGACAGCCAGAACAGCAGATGCAGGTTGGCCCACAGGGAGCGGCCATCGACGCGTTCAACCGTCTGCAGCATGTGGTGGTGGTTGACCCAGAAGATCCCCACGAACACGAAGCTCAGCACGTAGCTCAGCAGCGTCGGCCAGATGCCGACCAGCGCCCCGATGGTGACCTCGTGCGGCGCCCTGAGCTCGAGCACCATGATCGTGATGATCACCGCGATCACGCCGTCGCTGAACGCTTCAAGCCTCCCCTTGCCCATACGCACATCCCGCTCGTGACGCGCGGCAACCCATGGCGCAATGCTCCCGCCCGGACTTCCGCGGCAGGCATCCGCCCGGGCGGGATCGCGTCCCGCCCGGCATGCCTGACGTTACTGGTTCTTGCCCGGCTCGTCCTTGACCTCGGTGAACTCGGCATCGACCACGTCCTCGGGCTGCGCGGAGCCGCCGGGGGCATCACCGCCCGTCGCGCCGCCCTGGGCGCCGGACGTCGCCGCGGCGTACAGCGGCTGGGCCGCCTGCTCGAGGGCCTGGTGTGCGCGACTCGATCGCGGCCTTGTCGTCGCCCTTCATCACCTTCTCGAGCTCGGACAGCGCACTTTCGATGCTGCCGATCTGCGCCGGCGGCACCTTGCCGCCGTGTTCCTTGAGCGCGCTGCGGGTGGCATGCACCAGCTGGTCGGCCTTGTTGCGCACCGCCACCAGCTCGTGGAACTTCTTGTCGTCTTCGCGTGTTCGCCTCGGCATCGCGGACCATGCGCTGGATCTCGTCCTCGGACAGGCCCGAACCGGCCTTGATCTCGATCTTCTGTTCCTTGCCGGTCTTCTTGTCCTTGGCCGAGACGTGCAGGATGCCGTTGGCGTCGATGTCGAAGGTGACCTCGATCTGCGGCATGCCGCGCGGCGCCGGCTGGATGCCGGCGAGATCGAACTTGCGCCAGCGACTTGTTGTACCGCGCCTGCTCGCGCTCGCCCTGCAGCACGTGCACGGTCACGGCGGTCTGGTTGTCATCGGCGGTGGAGAAGACCTGCGCGGCGCTTGGTCGGGATCGTGGTGTTCTTCTCGATGAGCTTGGTGAACACGCCGCCCAGCGTCTCGATGCCGAGCGACAGCGGCGTGACGTCGAGCAGCAGCACGTCCTTGACGGTCGCCGGCCAGCACGCCGCCCTGGATCGCGGCGCCGACGGCGACGACCTCGTCGGGATTGACGTCCTTGCGCGGCTCCTTGCCGAAGAAGTCCTTGACCGCCTCCTGCACCTTGCGGCATGCGGGTCTGGCCGCCGACGAGGATCACCTCGTCGATGTCGCCGATCGTTCAGGCCGGCGTCGTTGAGCGCGGTGCGGCACGGCTCGATGGTGCGCTTGACCAGGTCCTCGACCAGCGCCTCGAGCTTGGCGCGCGTCAGCTTGATGTTGAGATGCTTCGGGCCCGACGGCGTCGGCCGTGACGTACGGCAGGTTCACGTCGGTCTGATGCGCGCTGGACAGCTCGATCTTGGCGCGCTCGGCGGCGTCCTTCAGACGCTGCAGCGCGAGCGGATCCTTGCGCAGATCGATGCCCTGCTCCTTCTTGAACTCCTCGACCAGGTAGTCGATGACGCGCTTGTCGAAGTCCTCGCCGCCGAGGAAGGTGTCGCCGTTGGTCGCCAGCACCTCGAACTGCTTCTCGCCGTCGACCTCGGCGATCTCGATGATCGAGATGTCGAACGTGCCGCCGCCGAGATCGTAGACCGCGATCTTGCGATCGGCGCCCTTCTTGTCGAGGCCGTAGGCCAGCGCGGCCGCGGTCGGCTCGTTGATGATGCGCTTGACGTCGAGGCCCGGCGATCCGGCCGGCGTCCTTGGTCGCCTGGCGCTGGCTGTCGTTGAAGTAGGCCGGCACCGTGATCACCGCCTCGGTGACCGGCTCGCCGAGATAGTCCTCGGCGGTCTTCTTCATCTTCATGCAGCACCTTGGCCGAGATCTCCGGCGGCGACATCTTGCGGCCGTCGCCGGTCTCGACCCAGGCGTCGCCGTTGTCGTGCGCGACGATCTTGTACGGCACCAGGTCGAGGTCCTTCTGGACCTCGGCGTCGGTGAACTTGCGGCCGATCAGGCGCTTCACCGCGTAGAACGTGTTCTTCGGATTGGTCATCGCCTGGCGCTTGGCCGGCGCGCCGACGAGCACCTCGCTGTCCTTGGTGAAGGCGACGATCGACGGCGTGGTGCGGTCGCCCTCGGCGTTCTCGATGACGCGCGCCGTGGTCGCCTTCCATGACCGCGACGCACGAGTTGGTCGTGCCGAGATCGATACCGATGATCTTGCCCATGGCTTCACGCTCCCGCGAATGTCGATGCGGCCCCATGGCCGCGCTGGGTTGGAAATTGGGGTTGCGGGCGCGGCGATTCAAGCGTCCGCGGTGCGCGGCGCGTTCGACACGCCACCAGCGCCGGCCGCAGCAGACGGTCGTTGAGCACGATAGCCCTTCTGCAGCACGCTGACCACGCGTGTCGGGCGCGTGCTCGCTGCTCTCGACCATGCTCATCGCCTGATGCCGCTCGGGATCGAAGGGCTGCCCCAGCGGATCGAGCGCCATCAGGCCGGCCGACTCGGTCACCTTGACCAGCGCCTTCAGGGTCAGCTCCATGCCGGCGCGCAGGCTCGCGCCATCGGCGTTGGCGATGCCGAGACCGCGCTCGAGGCTGTCGAGTACCGGCAGCAGATCGGCCAGCAGCTTCTCGTTGGCGAAGCGACGCGCCTGCTCCAGATCGCGCTGCAGTCGGCGCCGCTGATTCTCCAGCTCGGCGCGTTCGCGCAGCACGGTTTCGCGCATCTCGGCCACCGCGGCCTCGGCCGCGGCCAGACGCGCGGCCGGCACGGCCGCATCGGCCGGCGTGCTCGGTTGCGCCGGATCCGGCGCGGAGGGATTGCTGTCGTGCATCGTCGGATTTCCGCAGTCGGTCGGCGCACCCGGGACGGCCGGGGCGCGGATGATCGGGCGAAATGCCCTCCCGGGGAAGCGTTATGAGGCCGTGACGACGCGATTCAAGGCATCGCTGAGCAGATGCGCGCTGGCCTGCACCACCGGGATCACGCGGTCGTAGGCCATGCGCGTCGGCCCGATCACGCCGATCGCGCCCAGCACGCGGCCGCCGGCGCCGTAGGGCGCGGTGACCACCGAGCAGCCATCCAGCGCGGCGAAGCCCGATTCCTCGCCGATGAACAGGCGCACGCCGGGCGCGCGTGCGCAGGTTTCCAGCAACGCCAGCAGTCCGCGCTTCTGCTGGAACGCCTCGAACAGGTCGCGCAGACGGTCGAGATCGGCCAGGCCCTGCTGGCCCATCAGGTTGGTCTGCCCCGACACCAGCATGTCGAGACCCTCGTGCGGCGGCGGCGCGAAGGCACCGGCGGCCATGTCCACCGCCGCGCCCAGCGCGCGGTGCAGATCACCGCCGGCGGCGCGCAGCTCGGCCAGCAGGCGCGCACGGATATCGTCCAGGCGCAGGCCGGCGAACTGGGCGTTGAGCACCGCCGCGGCGTGTTCCAGCTCGACCGCGTGCGGACGCCGGGTCATCTGCAGCACGCGGTTCTGCACCTGCTGGTCGGCGAACACCAGCACCGCCAGCACGCGATTGTCGGGCAGCGCCACGAAATCGATGTGCTTGAGCGGCATGTCGCCCTCGCGCGGCACGGTGACCACGCCGACGAAGTGGGTCACCGCCGACAGCAGGGTGGATACGTTGCTCAGCAGCTCGCGGCCATTGGTCGCGTCGCGCGGCACCTCGCGTTCGAGGCGATCCATCTCGACGCGCGGCAGCGGCTTGAGTTCGATCAGGCTGTCGACGAACACGCGCAGGCCCTGCGCGGTCGGCACCCGTCCAGCCGAGGTGTGCGGCGAGGCCAGCAGACCGGCCTCCTCGAGGTCGGACATGATGTTGCGGATGGTCGCCGCGCTGACGTCGAGGCCGGACGCGCGCGACAGCGTGCGCGAGCCGACCGGCTCGCCGTCGACCAGGTACTGGGCGATCAGGGTGCGCAACAGCTGGCGTGCGCGGGCATCGAGCATCGGGCCGGACTCGCGGTTCGTGACTCGGACGTCGGCTTCGGACGATCAAACCGGCCCCGCATGGATAAGGCCTTGCGCGTCGCGATGCAAGTCCCGCGATGCGCGCCGGACCGCGACCGATACCCGTCGGGGCATCGGACGACCGCCGGCCCGGCCGGAGTCCACTAGAATCCGGGTCCGGCACGGTGTCCCGATCGCCAACCCGCACGATGCCCCTCTCATGCTGAAACTGCTCGATGTGCGCCAGTTCGCCGTGGTCGAGGAAGCCGAAATCCGCTTCGGCCCGGGCCTGACCGTGGTCACCGGCGAAACCGGCGCCGGCAAATCGCTGCTGGTCGATGCGCTGGCCCTGCTCGCCGGCGCGCGCGCCGACGCCGGCCAGGTCCGCAGCGGCGCCGCGCGCGCCGAGCTTGCCGCCGAATTCGACATCGGCGCCCTGCCCGCCGCGCGCGCGTGGCTGCGGGACGAGGCGCTCGACGACGACGACGGCGGATGCCGGCTGCGCCGCGTCATCGCCGCCGAGGGTGGTTCGCGCGCCTGGATCAATGGCCGGCCGGCCAGCCTGGCCCAGCTCAATGCGCTTGCCGAACGGCTGCTGGAGATCCACGGCCAGCACGAGCACCAGGCGCTGCTGCAGCGCGAGCATCAGCTGGAGCTGCTGGACGCGTTCGGTCATCTGCAGGCGGACCTCTCCGAGGTGCGCACGCAGGCCCTGCGCTGGCGCGCGCTCGATGCCGAGATCCACCGGCTGGCCGGCGACGATGATCGCGACGCACGCATCGAACGGCTGCGCCACGAGCTGGACGAACTCGAGCGCTGGGCGCTCGCGCCGGAGGCACTGGCCGAACTGGAACAGCAGCACCGGCGCCTTGCCCATGCCGAGCGCCTGGTCGGCGGCGCGGCGGCCCTGGTCGATCGTTGCGACGGCGACGCCGACCAGGCGCTCGGTCGCCAGCTGGCGCGCGTCCAGGGCGAGCTGGCACGGCTGGTCGAACTGGACCCGCGACTGCAAGACGCCGCCGAGCTGCTTGCCGGCGCCGCGATCCAGCTGGGCGAGGCCAGCGAGTTGCTGACGCGCTACGCCGAGCGCCAGGATCTCGATCCCGCCCGCTTTGCCGAAGCGGATGCCCATCTCTCCCATCTGCACGAGCTGGGCCGCAAGCACCGGCAGCCGATCAACGCGCTGGCCGCGCACGCGCGGACGCTGCGCGACGAGCTGGAACGCCTCGATCATGCCGGCGCGGCACTGCAGCGGCTCGCCGGCGAACGCGCCGCGGCAGCCGCGGCCTGCGCGAGCGCCAGCGCGACGCTCGGCAGCGGACGCGCCGCCGCCGCCGCACGCCTCGGCGCCGCGGTGTCGGCACTGATGGAGCAGCTGGGCATGGCCGGCGGCCGGTTCGCGGTCGAACTCGAGGCGTCGGGTAACGCCGATCCCGATCCGCAGGGCCGCGAGCGCTGCGAGTTCATGGTCAGCGCCAATCCGGGCCTGCCGCCGCGTCCGCTGCGCCGGGTGGCCTCCGGCGGCGAGCTGGCGCGCATCGGACTGGCGCTCGAGGTCGCCGCGCTGGGCCATGACGCCGTCGGCACGATGGTGTTCGACGAGGTCGACAGCGGCATCGGCGGCGCCGTGGCCGAGGTGGTCGGGCAGAAACTGCGCGCGCTCGGCAGCGAGCGACAGGTGTTGTGCGTGACCCACCTGGCGCAGGTGGCGGCGCAGGGACATGCGCACCTGCGCGTGCTCAAGGACAGCGACGGCAGCGCCACGCGCACACGCATCGAGGCGCTCGCGACCGAGGGCCGTCGCGAGGAACTGGCGCGCATGCTCGGTGGCGTCGAAATCACCCGCGAGACCCGCGCGCACGCGCGGCGCATGCTCGAGCAGGCGCAGGCGGACTGAGTGGCGCGCAGCCGGCGGTCGCGCGACGCGGATGCCGCCGGCGCGAACCTCAGTCGCGCAGCAGCGCGCGCTCGCGCGCCAGCCGGTAGAGGTCGAACTCGGAGCCGGCACCCAGCTTGCCCATCAGGCTGGCGCGATGGATGTACAGCGTCTTCTGGCCGATGCCGAGCTCGGCCGCGGCCTGCTTGGGCGTCAGTCCCTGCGCCAGCAGCAGGAAAACCTCGCGTTCGCGCACGGTCAGCCGGTTCAGCGAATCGAGATCCTCGTGCGGGCGCTCGGCGCGGCGCAGCACGATGTCCGAACTGAGAAAGCGTTCGCCGGCCAGCACGGCGCGCAGCCCGGCCACCAGCTCCTCCGGCGCCACGCCCTTGGTCACGTAGCCGCTGGCGCCGCGGCGCAACGACTCCGAAACGTACGGCTCGGTGTCGTGCATGCTCAGCACCACGATGCGGATCGTCGGCGCGACATTGTGCATGTGCTCGATCAACGGCAGGCCGCCGCCGTCCGGCAGCGACAGGTCCAGCACCACCAGATCCGGGCGCCGCTGAACCACCGTCTCCAGCGCCTCGTCGGCGCTGCGGCATTCGGCGATCACCTCGAGGCCGGGCTCCTGCTCGATCAGGCGCTTGAACCCTTCGCGCACGATGGCGTGATCATCAACCAGAACGATGCGACTCATCGTCCTAGTCTAGTGGCGCACGCCCGGTGGCGCGCGCCGCCGCACGGCGCGCTGGCGCCCGACCGGATGCTGTGCTATCGAAACCGGATGCGCATCCGCATCACTCCGCTGTCGCGTGGGCTGCCCGCAGGGCTGGTCTATGGCGCGCTCTGGCTGGCTCTCTGGCAGATCTCGCAGTCGTACTGGTTTCTGCCGGCCGGGCTGCGCTTCGGCGTGCTGCTGCTGGCACCGCTGGAACTGTGGCCCTGGCTGATCGGCGGCGAATGGGCGGCGGCGCTGCTGCTCAACACGACGCTGCGGCCGGTCCACGGCAGCATGCTGCTGCTGATCAGCCTGCCACCGCCGCTGGCCGTGGCGGCGGTGATCGTCCTGCTGCGCCGTTTCGGCCTGCGCGCGTCGATCGACCTGCCCGAGGATCTGGCGCGCATCCTGACCGCGGCGCTGCTGGCCGCGATCACGGTCACCGCCCTGAATGCGGGCTTCGTCGCCGCGCTGGCGCCGACGCCTTCCGTCGGCCTGCCGTACGCGCTGGCCAACCTGATGCTGGGCGATTACGTCGGCATCCTGCTGATCGCGCCGCTGCTGATGATGCTGTTGCGGGCGCCGCCCGGCGAACAGGCCGGCCTGCGCATGCTCGCCGACATGCTGTGGTTCCTGCTGCCGGTCGTCGCCCTGCTGCTGCTGGCGATGGGCGGGAGCGCGCCGCTGGCGCGCTACGCGCGGATCCTGGCGCTGGTGCCGGTGATGTTTTTCGCCTTCCGCCACGGCTGGCGCGGCGCCTGCATCGCCATGCTGGCGGCGAGCACCGCGGTGACCTTGCGTGCCGCCCAGGCGCTGCACCCGCATACGCCCGCCGAGGCCCAGCTGTTCATGGCGGTGGCCGGCACCGGTGCGCTGCTGCTGGGGGCCGCCACCGACGCCCTGCGCCGCAGCGGCGCGCGACTGGCCTTGCAGAATGCGCGCGTCGAGGGCGCCAACCGGCGCCTCGACCAGCTGGCCCAGCAACTGGCATCGGCGGCGCGCCGCAACCTGCGCGAGGAGGAGGAGGAGCGCCGCCGCATCGCCGGCGAGCTGCACGATGAGCTGGGTCAGAGCCTCACCGCGATCCAGACCCGCGTCAAGCTGGCGCAGGGGCGCCTGCAGGAGGCCGGGCTCGGCGATGTCGCCGCTGCCATCAACGAAATCCTCGCCGGCATGCGCCGCAGCGTGCGCGGCCTGCTCGAGTCGCTGCGCCCGGTCGCGCTGGATGAATTCGGTCTGGCGCGGGCACTGGAGGACGGTCCGATCCGCGACCTGCTGCGCAGCGCCGGCATCCGCTACCGGCTGGAACTGCACGGCGATCTGCGCATGCTCGACGACGACACCGGCACCACCGTCTACCGCATCGTGCAGGAGGCCGCCACCAACACGGTGCGGCATGCGCGTGCGCGGCAATTCGAATTGCGCCTGCGCGCCGGCCGTCACGGCGATGCCCTGCTGGTCCTGCTCGACCTGCGCGACGACGGCGTCGGTCTCAACCTGCAGCCCGGGCGCGCTGGCGGACGCGGCCTGCAGGGCATGCGCGATCGCGTGCTCGCACTCGGCGGCCTGTTCCGGCTGCGCCAGGAGCCGCGTGGCGCGCGGCTGCGGGTCCTGCTGCGCCAGCCGCTGGGCAACGGCGGGGGAGAGACGGCCGGCGGTCTCGGCTGAGGCCGCATCGGCCCGTCGGGTGCCCGCGCAGCCTCCGGTCCATCCGCGGCTTGCCGCAGGCGCCGGCTCCGGCGCGGAGCCGGCCATGGACCCGATCCGGGACGCGGATCCGGCAGGGCCGCATCAAGCCCGTGCGCGCTCGATGCGTGGCCGGCCGCCCCAGGCTTGAGCAAGGCCGCGGCGGTGGCCGACCTTGCCTAGGAATCTTTCCGATACCGGGTCCTTAACATTGCGTTTACGCTTGATGCAGCTTGGGGGCACCGCTGCCAGTGGCGGCGGTCGCGGATAGGCCGTTTGGGGACGGCCGGTCCGCTCGGCGGGCTAGAAGCCTGCCTGCTACGGCAGAGGGAGGTGCCGTGCTCGCCATCGGCAGGACGCTGGTGACGATGCCCGATCGATGGGATCGGGGCACCGCGGACGGTCACGGATCACCGCCCGCGGTTTTTCATTTGCCGCGTTTCTTCGGCCGCACGTACAGCACCAGGCTGTGCTCTTCCAGCACGTACCCGTGCTTGTCGGCGATCTCGCGCTGCAGCCGTTCGATCTGTTCGCTGACGAACTCGATCACCTTGCCGCTCTCGATGTCGATCATGTGATCGTGATGGCGTCCGCGCTCGAGTTCGAACACCGCCTGCCCGCTCTCGAAGTTGTGCTTGACGACCATGCCCGCCGCCTCGAACTGCGTGAGCACGCGATAGACCGTCGCCAGTCCGATGTCGTCCTGGTTGCCCAGCAGCTGGCGATAGATATCCTCGGCGGTCATGTGCCGCTGCGCCGATTCCTCGAGGATCTGCAGGATGCGCATGCGCGGATGCGTGACCTTGAGGCCCGCCTTGCGCAATTCGTGGGACTCGGAATCCACCGCCATCTCCGGTGCCGCTGATCCATTCCGGCGCAGTGTATCATTGGGTTTCGACCCCGCCGACGCCCGCCGCATGCCCAAGTTCAATCGCACTCTCGCCCTGCTGCTCGCCATCGCCTCGCTGAGCGGCTGCGGCATCATCTACAAGCCGGACGTGCAGCAGGGCAACCTGCTGGAGCAGAAAAACGTCACGGAGCTCAAGCCCGGCATGACCAAGCGCCAGGTGCTGGCGCTGCTGGGTTCGCCGTCGGTGCAGAACCCGTTCACCCGGGATCGCTGGGACTATGTCGCCAGCTACCAGCATCGCGGCGGCGCGGTGGACGTGCGCCGGTTCACCCTGTTCTTCAAGAACGACGCCCTGGTCCGTACCGAGGGCAATTTCTTCGCCGAGAACTCGAAGGACCTGCTCAAGCAGAGCGACGCCTACAAGGGCGAGTACATCCCCACGATCCCGAAGAAGAACGGCCAGGGCGACGGCGGCGGCTGATCAGCGCCGCGCGCGCCGGCGCCGCGCCTCGCGCGGATCCTGGACCAGCGGCCGATAGACCTCGACGCGGTCGCCATCGGCCAGCGCCGCGTCCAGCGTCACCAGCCGCGCGTGAATGCCGACGCGACCCGCCAGGCACGCCGTCTCCGGATGCGCCTGCACCAGGCCGCTGGCACGCACGGCCTCGGCGACCCGCGCATCCGCAGGCAGCGTCAACATCACGCCGAAGGCAGCGCCCCGCGCCGGCGCGTACACCACCTCGACGCGAATCGGTTCAGCCGTAGGCACGCCGCGCCTCGCTGCAGAAATCGTCCACCAGGCGGTCGGCCAGGCCCTGGAACCCCAGCCGCAGCGCGCTCGCGGTCAGGCGCCCGGCGAACTCGAAGCCGAGATCGAGCTCGACCTTGCAGCCGGCATCGCCCAGCGCGGTGAACGTCCACACGCCGTCCATCTGCTTCAGGGGTCCCGCGACCAGGTGCACGGCGATGCGCCGCGGTGCGTCGAGCTCGTTGCGGGTGGTGAACGACTGCACCATGCCGCCGATGCGCAGGCTGAGCCGGGCCACCAGATAGCCGTCGCCGCGCTCCAGCACGCGCGCATCCGCGCACCACGGAAAACGCATCGGGTATCCTTCGACCTTGTTCACCAGATCGAACATCTGCGCGGGCGTATAGCGCACCAGCGCGCTGCGGCATATGCGGGTCACGGCGGCTCGGGCAGTGGATGCGGTGTGGCGATTCTAACGGCAGCCCCAGGCGGACATGGCCAAGACCAAGGACAGCGGCAAGGGCTCGGGCACGATCGCGCTCAACAAGCGCGCGCGCCACGAGTACCACTTCGACGAACGCTACGAGGCCGGCATCGCCCTGCAGGGCTGGGAGCTCAAGGCCCTGCGCGCCGGACGCATCAACATCAGCGAGGCCTACGCGCTGGTCAAGGGCAGCGAGCTGTACCTGTTCGGCGCCTCGATCCCGCCGCTGATCCAGGCCTCCACCCATGTCGTCGCCGACGACCGCCGCACGCGCAAGCTGCTGCTGCATCGCGAGGAGATCGACCGGCTGATCGGCGCCGTCGAACGCAAGGGCTACACCCTGATCCCGACCGCGCTGTACTGGAAGGGCCAGCGCGTCAAGCTGGAACTGGCGCTGGCGCGCGGCAAGCAGGCGCACGACAAGCGCGCCGCCGAGAAGGAACGCGACTGGAACCGCGAGAAGCAGCGCACCCTGCGCGCGCACAATCCGCGCGCCTAGAGCCATCGTGTCAGCCGCGCCGAGCGCCGCGCTCCCTGCGCGGACGACTGTCCGCACGCCGGTCGCGCCCAAGCCGTCGGCGAGCGGATCGATGCGCACGCTGCAGTCCCCCACGCCGCCTTGTGATCGCCCGCAGCGCGCCCCATACTGGGAGCAGAGCGGACGCTCTCCCGGGGGTGATACGGCTTCGACGGGGGTCGCGAAATCGCCTGGTGCATGCCGAGGGGGCAGCTTTCCTCGTTAATCCAGCCGCAAACATTCAGACGCCAACGACGACGTCTACGCTCTGGCCGCTTAAGGCCTAAGCCCCGAACCCACTTGTGTCCGTGCTCGTGGATGTAGGGTCATCATCACGGGATCGCCCGCGCCGCTGCCCGTCAGCGCGGGTCAAATCAAAACGGGCTGGTCCTGCGGTGTGCTTCGCACACCGTGTTGCCGCAGGGCGAGACCAAACGGTGAGCTAAGCATGTAGGGCCGGGGATGGAGTGCCTTCGGACGCGGGTTCGACTCCCGCCACCTCCACCAATACTGGAGCCCCAACTGTTATCAGTTGGGGCTTTTTTTGCCCGTTTGCGCCGCCGGTTCCCGCGTGTTGTTGGGGGTTCCTGCGGAAGCCTGCGGACTTCGCCTGCCGCCCCCGAATTGGCCGTTCCGGGCCACATTCCACTCTCTGAATCGCCCCGGGTTTCGTGGAGGCTGTTTGGTTTAAGTTAAGCGGCTGGCAGGGTCTGACCGTCTTGGCGAGTTGCCGATAGTAGTTTGCCTCAGCTTCTGCGGGCGGGATATAGCCGATGGGTTCCAGCAGTCGATGGTGGTTGAACCAGGACACCCATTCCAGCGTGGCCAGTTCCACGGCTTCCCTGGTCTTCCAGGGTGCCCGCGTGTGGATCAGTTCGGCCTTGTACAGCCCGTTGATCGTCTCGGCCAGCGCGTTGTCGTAGCTGTCGCCCTTGCTGCCGACCGAGGGCTCGATGCCGGCCTCGGCGAGCCGCTCGCTGTAGCGAATGGAGACGTATTGCGAGCCTCTGTCCGAGTGGTGAATCAAGGCTCCGTCACGTTCGGGCTGCCGGGCGTACAGCGCCTGCTCCAGCGCATCGAGCACGAAGTCCGTGCGCATGCGAGCGGCTGACCCGCCAGCCCACGATGCGCCGGGCAAACACATCGATGACGAAGGCCACGTACAGCCAGCCCTGCCAGGTCGAGACGTAGGTGAAGTCCGAGACCCACAGCTGGTTGGGTCGGTCGGCCTTGAACTGCCGATTGACCCGGTCCAGCGGGCACGGCGCGCCGTGTCGGCACCGTCGTGCGCACGACCTTGCCGCGCAGGACGCCGTCGCAGTCCCAGCCGCTTCATCAGCCGCTCGACCGTGCAGCGGGCCACCGGGATACCTTCACGGTTCAGCTGCTGCCAGACCTTGTCGGCGCCGTAGACCTGCATGTTGGCCTGCCAGACCCGCTCGATCTGCGGCATCAGGCCGTCATCGCGCGTGGCGCGAGCACAGCGCAGCGCCGGATTGCGCTGCTGCGCGGCATGACGCCGATAGCCCGACGGGGCGATCTGCAACACCTTGCAGATCGGCTCGACCCCGAAGGTGTCGCGATGCTGGTCGATGAAGTCCCTCAGGACTTGAGTCGGCGGTCGAGCTCCGCCTGGGCGAAAAACGCGCTGGCCAGCTTCAGAATCTCGTTGGCCCGGCGCAGTTCCTTGCACTCTCGCGCTCCAGTGCCTTGATGCGCTCGCGCTCTTCGCTGGTCACGCCTCGCGCACGCCGGTGTCGATCTCGTGCTTGCGACCCATTCATGCAGCGTCTGCGGCACGCAGCCGATCTTCGGCGCGATCGATTCGATGGCCGCCCACAGCGAGGGATACTCGCCGCGGTGCTCCTGCACCATGCGCACTGCGCGTTCTCGTACTTCAGGGGAAAACTTGTTCGATTTCTTGTTCATGGCTCCATCCTCTCAAGAATTGGAGCCTCCTCAAACCCGGGGCGATTCACCTGTGGAGGCGTTGTCCGTTGCCTTGACGGCAGATTCGGCAAGGGGTTTTCCTATGCCAACCTGTACAACTTCCGCCAGTTCTACCGGGTCTTTCCGGTTCTTCAACGATTCGTGTGGAAACTGTCGTTTGGCCGTCTAAACGGATGACGGGATCCAGGGGTTGGAGGGGAGATGCTTGAGCTTGCCGCAGATGAGGTAGCTGATGGTGATCAGGCAGCGGTCGGTGCGGTAGCCACGGGCGCGCGCCTTGGCGGCCTGGATCAGGCCGTTCATGGCCTCGACAAAGCCGTTGGAGAGGCCGGAGCGGAAGTGCTCGACGAGTCCGGCGAGGTGCTGACGCAACGTGGCGGCAAGACGCTTGAAGGGTTTCAGGCGCGAGCGCCGGGCCCAGGAGATCCAGGCGATCAGCTCGCGCTCGGCGTCTTCGGCACCCCGGGTCTGGGCGAACAGGGCGCGCAGGGCTTCCTTCAGGCGCCATGCCCGTGCCGTCTGCAGGCCGGAGCGCTGCAGGTGATGCATCAGGGTGAGCTGGCGCTCACTCCAGCGGCTGGCGTCCTTGAGCGTGGCCCAGCGGCTGCCCTTGAGCTCGGGCCGGGTCTTGGTCTCGGCCCGACGCACCTCTTCGAGGGCGGTATGGGCCAAGGCCACGACGTGGAAGGGATCGAAGCTCAGGGTCGCCTGCGGACAGTGCTGGCGGGCTCCGGCCTGGTAGGCCTTGGACATGTCCAGACTGACCGTCTCGATGGCCTTGGCGTCACCGCTGTGCGCGGTGAGATCGGCGGCGAAGGCGGCAAAGGTCTGGCCATCGCGGCCCGGCGTGGCAAACAGCAGCCGGCGCTGGTCGGCGTCGTGGAACAAGGTCAGGAAGCGCTGGCCGCGGCGTGCGCTGCGCTCGTCCACCGCGATCCGCCGGACTTGCGTGTGATCGGCCTGGGCGCGGGCCCGCTGCACGTGATGCTCCAGCACGCACCAACCCGGCCATCGGAGACGCCCAGCAGGCGGGCCACGACCAGCGCCGGCATCTGCCGGCACAGGGCGACGACGAACGCCTCCATCGTCAGCGAGAAGCCGGAGCCCTTGCGGCTCCACGGCACCTCGACCTGGCTGGTCTTGCCGCACTGGCCACACGCCACGCGCGGCAACTCGGCGTGGATAAAGGCCCGGAACTGGAAGAAGTGCAGGTGCTGCCAGGTCCGTGCGATCCGATCATGGATCGGCTGGTCCGCTGCGCTGCAGGCTGGGCATGGCAGGCGCTGCGCGTCGCAGATCACCTGGAAGTGGATCGCGGCCTCCGCCTGGCGGAAGTCGACGTCGCTGACCTGCCACGGCGCGGTCAGGCCCAGAGCTTGCGAGAAGAGAGTGTTGTCCATCGGCGCAGCGTGCCGAACGCCGCCGCACAGCTCAACCCCTCAGACCCGCCCGTTCCACACGAAACGATGAGGAGCCGTCTTTCCCGACCAGCAGATTCTCTACACGCTGTGTAGAGGATTGAGCTGGAGCCATCTGCGCCTGATCATTCGGGCCGACTCGCAGCAGGCCATCGAGTACTACTGCAAGGAAGCACGGGAGCAAAACTGGACGGTGCGCCAGCTGGAACGGCACATCAAGACCCAGAGCTTTCAGCGCCTGCTGTCCAGCCAGGTTGAGACGCCGCCTGACTCAACGCCCAGGGCCGCGCATCTGGACTTCATCAAGGACCCCTACGTGCTGGAGTTCCTGCAGTTGCCGGAATCGGGGCAGCTCAGAGAAAGCGAGCTGGAGCAGGCCATCATCGACGAGTTGCAGAAATTCTTGCTGGAGCTGGGCAAGGGCTTCTCGTTCGTCGCGCGGCAGATGCGCATCAGCACCGAGACCAGCCACTTCTTCATGGACCTGGTCTTCTACAACTACCTGCTCAAGTGCTTCGTCATCATCGACCTGAAGACCGGCAAGCTCACCCACCAGGACATTGGCCAGATGGACATGTATGTGCGCATGTTCGACGACCTCAAGCGCGGCGAGGACGACAACCCGACCATCGGCATCATTCTGTGCGACAGCAAGGATGAAACTTGTCGTCAAGTACTCGGTGATTCAGGAGAGTCAGCAGCTTTTTGCGTCCAAGTACCAGCGCATCTTGCCCACCGAAGACGAACTGATCGCGGAGATCGTGCGCGAGAAGCGCTTGATCGGGGAGCGCAGCCATGAGCGGCCCCTATCCGACGAGCCGGACGAAAACACACCATGACCGAACAAAACCAAAAACAACTGGGCAACACCCTCTGGGCCATCGCCGACCAACTGCGCGGGGCGATGGATGCGGACGACTTCCGCGACTACATGCTGTCCTTCCTGTTCCTGCGCTACCTCTCGGACAACTACGAGACGGCGGCGAAGAAGGAGCTGGGGCGGGATTACCCGGATGTGGGCACAGACGCGCGCAAGGTGCCGCTGGCGCTCTGGTATGCCGGCAACGTGGACGACATCCCGGCGTTCGAGAAGCAGATGCGGCGCAAGGTGCATTACGTCATCCAGCCCGCGCACCTCTGGAACAGCATCGCCAACCTGGCGCGCACGCAGAACGCGGAGCTGCTGAACACGCTGCAGGCGGGCTTCAAATACATCGAGACGGAGTCGTTCGAGAGCACCTTTCAGGGCCTGTTCTCCGAGATCGACCTCGGTTCGCCCAAGCTGGGCAAGACCTACGCCGACCGCAACGCCAAGCTGTGCACCATCATCCAGAAGATCGCCGAAGGGCTGGCGGAATTTTCCACCGACATCGACGCGCTGGGCGATGCCTACGAATACCTGATCGGCCAGTTCGCAGCGGGCTCGGGCAAGAAGGCGGGCGAGTTCTACACCCCGCAGCAGATTTCCAGCATTCTTTCGGGCATCGTCACGCTGGACAGCCAGGAGCCGAAAACCGGCACGAAAAAGCGGCTCGACAGCGTGCTGGATTTCGCCTGCGGCTCCGGCTCGCTGCTGCTCAACGTGCGCAAGAAGATGGCCAAGGCGGGCGGCGCCATCGGCAAAATCTACGGCCAGGAAAAGAACATCACCACCTACAACCTCGCGCGCATGAACATGCTGCTGCACGGGGTGAAGGACACCGAGTTCGAGATCTTCCACGGCGACACTCTGCTCAACGAGTGGGACATGCTGCGCGAGCAGAACCCGGCGAAGAAGCCGAGCTTCGATGCCATCGTCGCCAACCCGCCCTTCAGCTACCGCTGGGAGCCCACCGACGCGCTGGCCGACGACGTGCGTTTCAAGAGCCACGGCCTCGCGCCCAAGTCCGCCGCCGACTTCGCCTTTTTGCTGCACGGCTTTCACTTCCTGAAAGACGAAGGCGTGATGGCGATCATCCTGCCGCACGGCGTGCTGTTCCGCGGCGGCGCGGAGGAACGCATCCGCACCAAGCTGCTCAAGGACGGCCACATCGACACGGTGATCGGCCTGCCCGCCAACCTGTTCTATTCCACCGGCATCCCGGTGTGCATTCTGGTGCTGAAGAAGTGCAAGAAGCCCGACGACGTGCTGTTCATCAACGCCGCCGAGCATTTCGTGAAAGGCAAGCGCCAGAATCAACTGACGGACGCGCACATTGCCAAGATCATCGACACCTACCAATTCCGCACGGAAGAGACGCGCTACTCGCGGCGCGTGTCGATGGCGGAGATCGAGAAGAACGACTTCAACCTGAACATCTCGCGCTACATCAGCACGGCGACCGCTGAGGATGAGATCGCCTTGGCAGATGTCAATGCGGAATTAGTCACGCTGGAGCAAAACATTGATGAGGCACGGCATAAGCACAATGCGTTCCTCAGCGAACTGGGCCTGCCACCGTTGCCGTGACCCGAAAAGCGCTTCAATGAGTGAGCAAGGCCATCACCACCGAAGGCCAGGTGATCGACGTCGTCACCGCGGCCGGATTGCCCAAGCCGGACATCAGCATCCCGAGCGACCCGTTCCTCGCCGAGTCCGCGGCCTCAAGCACAAGAACGTCGCTGCCGAGCTGCTGGAGAAACTGCTCAAGGACGAACTCAAGGTCGCTCCAGGCGCAATCTCGTGCAGAGCCAGATCTTCAGCGAGAAGCTCAAGAAGACGCTCAATGCGTATCACAACCGCGCGATTGACGACGATGCAGGTCATCGTCGCGGCGATCTGCCGCGCGCGCAGTGCCAATCCCCTGGGCACAGGACTCCCGATCGCACCAGGACCCCCCGCTCCTCTCCGCGCCAGGGCTCAGTGCCGCCTGCGGAACAACCACGCGGCCAGACTCATGCAGATCACGCCGATCGCCGCCAGCGGCAGGTACTGGCTCCACAGCAGCGCGATGCCGTCGCCCTGCAGGAACACGCCGCGCAGGATCACCAGGAAGTAGCGCAACGGGTTGGCCAGCGTCAGCCACTGCACGACGGCGGGCATGTTCTCGATCGGCGTGGCGAAGCCCGACAGGATTACCGCCGGCACCATGAACAGGAACACCCCCAGCAGGCCCTGCTGCTGGGTCACCGCGAGCGAGGAGATCATCAGGCCGATGCCGACCGCGGCCAGCAGGAACAGCAGCAGGCCCAGATACAGCGCCGGCAGGCTGCCGGTCAGCGGCACGCCGAACCAGAACACCGCCACGGCCATGATCGCGCTGGCCTCGAGGGTGCCGATGACGAAGCCCGGCAGTGCCTTGCCGAGCAGGATCTCCACCGGCCGCAGCGGCGTCACCAGCAGCTGGTCGAAGGTGCCGGCCTCGCGTTCGCGCGCCACCGACAGCCCGGTGACCAGCAGCGCGATCACCAGGGTCAGCAGGCCGACGATGCCGGGAATGATGAACCAGCGCGAGAGCAGGTCGGGATTGAACCAGGCGCGGAAGTCGAGCTGCGCCGCGGGCGCCCCGCCGCCGTGCTCCTGCGCCCAGGTCGTGTTGAACTGCTGCACGATGGCGGCGACGTCGCCGAGCACGATACCGGCGGTATTGGAGTCGCGGCCGTCGATGAACACCTGCAGCCGGCCGCCCTGGCCGCGGGCCAGATCGCGGCTGAAGCGCGGCCCGACGTGCAGCACCAGCAGCACGTCGCGGCGGTCGAGCAGCGGCGCGATCTGCGCGTCGTCGCCGATCACCGCCGTCTGCCGGAAGGTGGGCGATCCGGCGAAGCGCGCCAGCAGCTGCCGCGATGCCGCGCCGCGGTCCTGGTTGTACACGGCATAGGCGACGTGGTTGAGGTCGAAGGTCGCCGCGTAGCCGAACACCAGCACCTGCAGCAGCGGCGGCACGATCAGCACCGTGCGGCTGGCCTTGTCGCGCAGCAGCGCGCGAAACTCCTTCAGCACCAGGGCCAGGATGCGCTGCAGCACGTCAGTCGAGCCGCTTGCGCGACAGGCGCCAGGTCAGGCCGAGAAAGACCGCGGCCATCAGCAGCAGCGCCAGCAGGTTGCCGACGATCACCGCCGGAATGTCGCCGGCCAGAAACAGCGTCTGCAGCAGGGTGACGAAATAGCGCGCCGCGAACAGGTGCGTCAGCCACTGGATCGGCGCGGGCATCGAGCCGATGTCGTAGATGAAGCCCGACAGCATGAACGCCGGCAGGAAGGTCACCACCACCGCGACCTGCGCGGCGACGATACTGGTTGCGGGCCACGGTCGAGATCAGCAGGCCCATGCCGAGGGCGGCCAGCATGAACACCGCGGCGACCGCGAACAGCAGCAGCGCCGAACCCACCAGCGGCACCGCGAACAGCCAGCGCGCCATCAGCACCGACAGCGTCATGCCGCCCATGCCGAGCAGGAAATACGGAATCAGCTTGCCGAGCAGGATCTCGCTCATCGTCGCCGGGGTGGCGAACAGCGCCTCCATGGTGCCGCGCTCCCACTCGCGGCTGACCACCAGCGCCGTCAGCAGCGCGCCGATCAGGGTCATGATGATGGCGATCAGGCCCGGCACCAGGAAGTCGCGGCTGCGCAGCGCGGGGTTGAACCAGACGCGGCTGTCGAGCTGCACCGGCAGCACCAGGGCGGCGCCCTGCGCCCGGGCGCGCTGGGTCAGCCAGGTCTGCCAGACGCCCTGCACGTAGCTTTCGAGGATGCGCGCGTTGTTGGCGTCGGTGCCGCTGACGATCACGTTGATGGTCGGCGCGCGGCCGGCGAGCAGCTTGCGGCTGAAGTCCGCGCGCAGCCAGACGATGCCGTTGACGCGGCGCCGCTGCAGCCGCGCGCGCGCCGCGACGAGGCTGGCGGCGAACTCGACGCGAAAGTAGGGCGATTGCTCGAAGCCACCGATCAGGCTCGCGGTCTGCGTCGTGGGCTGCTCGACCACCACCGCGAGCGGCACCTTGTGCGCGTCCAGCGACACGCCGTAGCCGAAGATGAACAGCAGGACCACCGGCATCACGAAGGCGATCGCGATCGCCGAGGGATCGCGCACGATCTGCAGCGCCTCCTTGCGCATCAGTCCGCGCAGGCGCCGCGGGTTCATGCCGACCTCCGGGTCGGCGCCTCGTGCGCCGCGATCAGGGCGATGAAGGCATCGTCCATGCTCGGGTCGGGCAGCGCCGCGCTGCGCGCCCGGGCCCGGATCGCGGCCGGGGTGCCCAGCGCCACGATCTCGCCCAGCGAGCCCAGCGCGATGCGATCGCAGAACTCCGCCTCGTCCATGAAGTGGGTGGTGACGAGCACGGTGACGCCGCGCGCCGCGAACGCCTTGATGCGGTCCCAGAACTCGCGTCGCACCAGCGGATCGACGCCCGAGGTGGGCTCGTCGAGGAACAGGATCGTCGGCTCGTGCAGCAGCGCGCAGGCCAGCGCCAGGCGCTGCTTGAAGCCCAGCGGCAGCTCGCCGGCGTTGCGGGCGAGCCAGGGCGCCAGTTCGAACTCGCGCCCGGCCCACGCCAGACGCTCGCGCCGGCGCGCGCCGCGCAGGCCGTACACGGCGGCGAAGAATCCGAGGTTCTGCGCCACGCTCAGATGCCCGTACAGGGCGAACTTCTGCGAGACGTAGCCGATGCCCTGGCGCGCCGCGGCCGCCGCGCGACCGAGATCGACGCCGTTGACCTCGACCCGGCCCGCGCTGGGCGGCAGCAGGCCGCAGAGCATGCGGAAGATCGTGGTCTTGCCGGCGCCGTTGGCGCCGAGCAGGCCGAAGATCTCGCCGCGATGGACGCTGAAGCTGACGCCCTTGACCGCTTCGAAGCGGCCGAAGAAGCGGTGCACCTGCTCGACGCGCACCACCTCGGGCCCGGCGTCCCCGGCGGCGTCGGTCACCGCAGGCGCGTCCCCGGCGGCGGCGACAGCGGCAACGGCAACGGCGTGCGACGCCGGCGCGGAGTCCGCCGCCGCAAGCGCCGTCGGCGCTCCGCGCTGCTGCTGCAGCAGGGCGACAAAGGCATCCTCGAAGCGCGGCGGCAGGGCCTGCCAGGTTTCACCGGGCGCCGCGCTCGGCGCCTGCGCCGTCGCCAGCACCACGCGCACGCCGACGGCTTGCACCTGGGCATCGATCACGCCCGCACGCCGCACCAGATCCTGGTGCAGGACGCGGCGCGACCGCGTCGCGTGCGTGACGGCAAAGGTGCGCCCCTGCATCGCCGCGCGAAACTGTGCCGGCGGGCCCTGCTGCAACAGGCGTCCCTGCTCGAGAATCAGGATGTGCCCGCAGCGCTCGGCCTCGTCGAGATAGGCGGTGCTGAGCAGCACGCTGACCGGCTGCGGTCCCTGCCGCAGCGCCAGCAGAATGGCCCAGAGTTCGCGCCGCGAGATCGGATCGACGCCGACCGTGGGCTCGTCGAGCAGCAGCAGCGGCGGCGCTCGCAGCAGCGCGCAGGCCAGGCCCAGCTTCTGCTTCATGCCGCCGGACAGGGCGCCGGCGCGGCGATCGGCAAACGGCCCCAGCGCGGTGAGCTTGAGCAGCTCGGCGTAGCGCACGGCGCGGGCCGCGCCGCGCACGTCCTGCAGATCGGCGTAGAGGTCGAGATTCTCCTGCACGCTGAGATCCTCGTAGAGGCCGAAGCGCTGCGGCATGTAGCCGACGACGGCCTGGATCCGTTGCGCGTGCACGCGGGTGTCCTGCCCGAGCACATCCACCTGCCCGGCGTCCGGCAGCAGCAACCCCGCGGCCAGCCGCATCAGCGTGGTCTTGCCGGCGCCGTCCGGCCCCACCAGCGCGGTCATGCTGCCGGCCGGCAGGTCGAGATCCAGCCCGGCGAGGGCCTCGACGCGGCGGCCGCGGCGGCCGAAACCTTTGTGCACCTGCGCGAAACGCAGGGCCGGCGCCGTCACGGCCGCGGCTGCGTGCAGGGCGCCAGCGGACCCGGCGCGTTGCCGTGCAGGGGAATGCTCACCGTCACCGGCATGCCCATGCGCAGCGCAGCGCCCGGATTGCAGGCATACACGCGCACCCGGTAGACCAGCTCGGTGCGCAGATCCGCGCTTTCGACATTCTTCGGCGTGAACTCGGCGGTGGGCGAGATGAAGCCGATCCAGCCGGCGAAGGATCGGCCGGGAAAGCTGTCGCTGCGGATCGTGGCGTGCATGCCCGCAGCGACCCGGCCGAGCACCGGTTCCGGCAGGTAGGCGCGCGCCCAGACCGGATCGGTCAGCGCCAGCGTCAGGACCGGCGATTGCGGACTGACCATGTCGCCGGGCTCGAGGATCCGGTTCTGCACCACGCCATCGCTGGGCGCCAGCAGGGTCGTGTCCGCGAGCTGCCGCTGCGCCAGTGCCAGCGCCGCGCGGTCGGCCACCACGGTCGCCTGCGCCGCGGCGATGTCTTCCCGGCGCGGTCCCTGCAGCGCCAGACTCAGCGCCTGCTGCGCATTGTCCAGGCTGGCGCGCGCGGTCTGCAGCGTCTGCAGCGCGTTGTCGGCGCTCTGTTGCGGCAGCAGATGCGCCAGCGCCAGCGTGCGCTGGCGTTCATAGCTGGTCGCGGCGTTGCGCCGGGTCGCAAGCGCCGCGGCCACCGCCGCGCGCGCTTGCGCGATTTCCTGCGGCCGGCTGCCCGCGCGCAGCTTGGCCAGCTGCTGCTCGGCGGCGGCCAGCACGCCCTGCGCCTGATGCACCGCGTCGCCGAAGCGCGCTGCATCCAGCGTCGCGAGCGGCTGGCCCTTGCGCACCGGTGCGCCTTCCTCGACCAGCACGCGCGCGATGCGCCCGGCGTCGTTGAAGGCGAGATCGACGCTGCGGATATCGATGTTGCCGTACAGGACCAGCGCGGTCGGCGCGGCGCGCGGCCGCAGCATCAGCCAGGTCCCGGCGGCGACCGCGCCGAGCAGCACCACGAGCAGGATCAGCAGACGCGGACGGGAAACGGTCATCGGAGCATTCCGGACAACGGAGGGGGTCGTGCGTGCCCGGCGGGCTGCGGCGCCGGCCTCAGGCCGGGCCATCGCCGCCCAGCAGGATCGGCTCGCCGGCGCCGGGCATCTGCCAGGCGCAGCCGTCGCGATCGAGCAGTGCCGCGAACGCCTGCATGCCGCGATCGTAATCGCCATGGACCAGAAACACCCGGCGCGGCTTGCCGCAGCGCCCCAGCCAGGCACGCAGCTGGCTCTGCCCGGCATGCGCCGAGAAGCCGTTGATGGTATGGATCGCGGCCTGCACTTGCACCTCCTCGTTGAACAGGCGCACGCGCCGGGCGCCGTCGATGATCCGGCGCGCCAGCGTGCCTGCCGCGGCATAGCCGACGAAGATCACGCTGCTGGCCGGATTCCACAGGTTGTAGCGCAGGTGGTGGCGGACGCGTCCGCCGGTGCACATGCCGGAACCGGCCAGGATCACGGCGCCGCCGCGGATCGCGTTGATCGCCACCGACTCGGCGGTTTCGCGGGTGAAGCGCAGGCCCGGCAGGTCCAGCGGATGGTCGCGGTTGAACTCGGCGACCACCGCCGCGCGCAGCGCCTCGGGATGATCGCGGAAGATTTCAGTCGCCGAGATCGCCATCGGCGAATCGAGAAACACCGGCAGATGCGCCGGCAGCGCGCCGTCGGCAATGCCCTGATGCAGCGCGTAGAGGATCTCCTGCGCGCGCTCCAGCGCGAAGGTCGGGATCACCACGTTGCCGCCGCGCCGGTGGGTGGCGGCCACCGCCTCGACCAGTTCGGCCACCGAGGCCTCCCAGGGGCGATGGTCGCGGTCGCCGTAGGTGGTTTCCATCACCACGTAGTCGGGCGCGCGCGGCGGCGGCGCGGGGTCGTCGAGCAGCGGCCGGCCGGGATTGCCGAGATCGCCGGAGAACAGCACGCTCGCCTGCTCTTTGCCGTCGTCGATCTCGAGAAACACCGAGGCCGAGCCGACGATGTGACCGGCGTTGACGAAGGTGGCGTGGCAGCCGGGCGCGACCTCGCGCCGCTCGCCATAGGCCAGCGGCGGATCAAACAGATCCATCACCCGCAGCGCGTCGGTGATCCCGTACAACGGCGCCACCGCCGGCTCGCCGCTGCGACGGGTGCGGCGCTCGGCGCGCCGCGCGTCCTCCTCCTGCAGTCCGGCGGCATCGAGCAGCACCAGCCGGGCCAGCTCGCGGGTGGCGGCGGTGGCGACGATGCGACCGCGGAAACCGCGCTTGTGCAGCAGCGGCAGGCGGCCGCAGTGATCCAGATGCGCATGGGTCAGCAGCACCACGTCGACGCTGGTGACGTCGAAGCCGAAATCGGCGGCGTTCTCCTCCTCGATCTCGCGGCCGCCCTGGAACATGCCGCAATCCACCAGCACGCGGGCGCCCTGCGCTTCGACCAGATGGCAGGAGCCGGTCACCTGCTTGGCGGCGCCGTGGCTGCTGAAACGAATCATGGGCGGATCTCCGGGTTGGCCGCATCGGGTGCGTGCCACAGGTCGCGCACGCTGGCGGCGATCAGGGCGCTGATGTCGATCTGCGCCGTGGCATGAGGCACCGAGGTGGTGGTGACGACGCGCGCGGCGCCGGCCTTGTGCAGCTGATCGAGGGCATCGCCGGCAAACAGGCCGTGCACCGCGACGCAGACCGGCGGCAGCGTGCCGGCCGCGCGCAGATGCGCCAGCGTCGCGACCGCGGTGCGGCCCGAGCTGATGATGTCGTCGATCAGCACCGGTGTGCGGCCCGGCCAGCGCGCCAGGTCCGGCACGCTGACGCGCACGTCGGTGTCGCCGAAGCGCTGCTTGCCGAGCACGATCAGCGGAGCCCCGGCGCGCGCCGCGACGTCGGCCGCCCACTGCGCACTCTCGCCGTCCGGCCCGATGACCAGCGGATCGCGCACGTGGTCGCGGATCCACGCCGCCAGTGCCGGCGCCGCATGCACGACGCGCGTCGGCATCGCGTAGATCTCGGCGAGATCGCGGATGCGGTGCAGATGCGGATCCACCGTCACCAGACCATCGAAGTGCGCCGTCAGCAGCACCGCATAGCCGTGCGCCGACAGCGCCTGTCCAGGCCGGAAACGCCCGTCCTGGCGCATGTACGCGAGATAGGGCGCGACCAGTCCGACGCGTGCCGCGCCCAGTTCGCGCAGGGTGCGCGCCGCCAGCAGCAGCGGCACCGTCTTGACGTCGGGATGGTCGAGGGTGCAGGCGATCAGCGCGTCGCCGCCGACCGCCGGCGGCTCGACCTCGACCAACGTCTCGCCGTCGGGGAAGGCATGCAGCGCGAGCGCGGCGGTGCGCGCGTCGAGGTCCGCGAGGCTTCCTGCCAGCGCGTTCGCCAGCACGCCCTGGCCCGGCCAGGGGTAGATCCGCATCATGCCGGCGCCTCCACGTGCACGATCGCCGGGTGGCTGGCGATGAAGTCGCGGGCGTATTCGAGCTCGCCCTGGTGCTCGGCGTGCAGCACGAACAGCGGTTGTCCCGCCTCGATCGAGTCACCGAGGCGCACCGCCAGCCTGAGGCCGGCGGTCGGCGCGTGCGGCGCACCGGCGAGCTTGGCCGCGCGCGCCAGCAGGCGATTGTCGATCGCGCTCACCACGCCGGCGCGGGCTGCCGGCAGCGGCCAGGTCAGCGGCGCGACGCCCGGTTCGCGCAGACCGCCCTGGGCCAGACAGATCGCCTCGAACTTGCGCCACGCGCGACCGTCCTCGAGCACCGTGCGCACCAGCGCGTGCGCCGCCTCGCCCTGCGCCAGCCCGCCCAGCTCCACCACCGCCGCCGCCACCGCCAGGGCGCGCTCGCGCAGGTCGGCGGGCGCCTCGGGGCGCCGCTGCAGTACGGCGATCACGTCGTGCGCCTCGAGCGCCGGGCCGATGCCGCGTCCGACCGGCTGCGTGCCGTCGCTGATCAGGCCGGCGAGCTGCAGGCCGATGGCGTCGGCCGTGGCGCGCAGCGCGGCCAGCAGATGCCGGGCCTCGTCCAGGCTGCGCACCTTGGCGCTGGGCCCGACCGGAATATCGATCACCACGTGGGTCGAACCGGCGGCGGCTTTCTTCGACAGCACCGAGGCGACCAGCTGCGCTTCGCTGTCGATGTCGAGGACGCGCTCGACGCGGATCAGCAGATCGTCGGCCGGACTGAGGTGCATCGCTCCGCCCCAGGCCATGCAGCCGCCCTCGGCCTCGACCACCCGGCGCAGCGTCTCGCGATCGAGATCGACGCGGGTGAAGGTCGCCACGGTGTCGGCGGTGCCCGCCGGCGAGGTGATCGCGCGCGAGCTGGTCTTGGGCATGATCAGGCCCAGCGCGGTGACGATCGGCACCACGATCGGCGTGGTCCGATTGCCCGGCAGGCCGCCGATGCAGTGCTTGTCGACCACCAGCGGCTGCGACCAGCTCAGGCGCTCGCCGCAGTGGATCATCGCCCGCGTCAGCGCCGTGGTCTCGGCGGCGCTCATGCCGCCGGTGGCGCAGGCCACCAGGAAGGCGGTGATCTCGACGTTGGACAGCCGCTGCGCGACGACATCGTCGATGATCGCGCGCAGCGGCGTCTCGCCCAGGGCATGGCCGAAAATCTTGCCGCGCACATGACTCATGCTGTCGCTGGGCGGCGCGTGGCGGAAGCGCAGCCGCGTGGTCGCGACCGGCGCCAGCATCGCCCACGCGGCCTCGGAAAGGCCGGCCTCGTCCGCCGCCAGCAGGCCATCGCCCGCGCCGCGCAGGATGTCGAGCGTGGCGATGATCTCGCGGCTGCCGTCGCTGACGGCGACGCGGGCGTGGGCCTCGAAGCCTTCGGCGCGGCAGACCGGGGCGTCGGCGCGCAGCACCACGACCGGCTCGCGATGGGTGTCGATGCCGAGCCGCCGCGGGCGCAACGCGCCCGCATCCGCGGGCGCCGCGGATGTGACCGTGGTCATGCCGTGCCGCCGCGGGCGACCGCGACACGGCATCCGCCGCCTTGCCCTGCCCGGCACCGCATGGCGATCATCATCGACATCCCTCGCACGCGACTCGAACGATGCGGCAAACGTTACTCCACGTGACGCGACGGCCATTGATGCCGATCAAGGCCGGATCATGCGCCCGGACGCGGACGCCCGCCGTCGCACCGTCACGCCGCTGGCGTTGACCCGCGTCAATGCGGGCAGGTCCGCCGCGCGCACACTGGACATGCAGACGCGCGCGACCGGATGACGTCTGCCCGTGTCACCGACTCCCAGGAGATGCTGCCATGCCCGCGATGACGACTTCCGCCGCGCCCATCCTGCTGGCTTTCGACGGCTCGGGTCCTGCGCTGCGTGCATTTGCCTATGCGCTCGATCTGGCGCAACGGACCCGGCGCCCGCTGCATGCGGTGACCGCGCTCGATCTGGCGCCGGAGTTCGCGGCCGGCACCGGCGGCGCCGATGACGCGCTGGTGCGGGAATCCGAGGATGCGCTCGAACAGCTGCGCCAGCAGGCCGCGACCGCGGGCACCCCGCTGACCTCGCGGGTCATGGTCGGGGCGCCGGCGTTGCTGTTGCTGCAGGAACTGCAGGCGACAGGCGCGGTGCAGGTCGTCATCGGCCATACCGAAAAGGGCGTACTGATGCGCTGGCTGACGGGGTCGGTCTCGCGTTCGCTGCTCGACGAGGCACGCGTGCCGGTGACCCTGGTCCCCTGAGCGGCGACGGCGCGGCGGCGCGCCCGCAGTATGCTCGCACCCTGCGCTGCTGCCGCGAGTGCCGCTGACGATGGATGCCGCCCTGCCCCCGCTGCTGCTGCGGTTCACCGCCACCGTGGTGCTGAGCTTCGTGCTGGGGCTGGAGCTGCACAGCTATCGCCGTTCGCAGGACGCGGGCATCGGCTTCGGCACCACGCGCACGCTGACGCTGATCGGCGCGGCCGGCTTCGTGCTGTGGCTGCTTGATGGCGCAACGCCGCGCGGACTGTATCTGGCGGGGCTGGCGGCGCTGACGCTGTGGCTGGCGGTGGATCAGTGGCAGGGCCGCTCGCCGACCCGCGCTGCCGGCGGCGCGCTGCTGCCGGCGCTGATCGCCCTGGTGGCTTACGCGCTGGGACCGCTGGTCCTGACCGGGCCCGACTGGCTGGTGGCGGCGGTGATGGTGGTGGCCATCCTGATGCTCGGCGAGATGCCGCTGATCCGGCGCCTGTCGGACGCCTTTCCCAGCGCCGAGGGCGTGACCCTGGCGAAGTTCCTGATCATCGCCGGCCTGGTGCTGCCGCTGATGCCGGATTCGGCGTTGCCGATCCTGCCGACGCTGACCTACCAGAAGGTCTGGCTGGCGGTGGTGGCGATCTCGGGCCTGTCCTATCTGGGCTACGTCGCGCACCGCTACGTCTGGCCCCGGGCCGGGACCCTGGTCACCGGACTGATCGGCGGTCTGTACTCGAGCACCGCCGCCAGCGTGGTCCTGGCGCGGCAGGCGCGTTCGGATCCGGGGATCGCCGCCCAGGCGCCCGCGGCCGTGGTTTTGGCGACCCTGATGATGTACCTGCGCCTGCTGGTGCTGATCGTGGTGCTCGGCCATGCCGGCGTGGCGCGGGCGCTGGCGCTGCCGTTCGCGTTGCTGGTGCTGGGCTGCGCGCTGGTCGCCGCGTGGCTGTGGCGCCGCGGCGGCAAGGCGCCCGCGCCGGCTGCGGTCACGCCGCGGCTCGGCTCGTACAATCCCCTCGACCTGCCGATCGCGCTGCTGTTCGCCATGCTGCTCGTGGCCTTCGCCGCGATCACCCAGTTCGTCATCGCGCACTACGGCGCGGGCGGGCTCAAGACCCTGAGCTTCCTCGTCGGCTTCACCGATATCGATCCGTTCATCCTGTCGCTGCTGTCCGATCACGGTGCCATCAGCCCGGCCCTGGTCGTCGACGCCATCCTGATCGCATCGGGCAGCAACAATCTGCTCAAGGCCGGCTACGCGCTGGCCCTCTCGCGCCAGCGGGCGATGCTGCCCGCGGCGCTCTGGCTGGCTCTCACCCTGCTGCTGTCGCTGGGCTGGGTCGCGTGGATCGGGTGAAAACCGGAGCGCCGATGACGCCGCCGGCTGCCGCAACCGCCGGGCCGGCCACCGATCATGCGCGCGGGCTGGATACCGCCGAGGCGCAACGCCGGTTCGTGCAGTACGGACCCAACGCCATCGCCGACAAGAAGGTATCGGCGTGGCGGCAGCTTGCGGGCAAGTTCTGGGCGCCGGTGCCGTGGATGCTGGAAGCGGTGATCGTGCTGCAGGTTCTGCTGCAGCGGCGGCTGGAGGCGCTGGTGATCGCCGTGCTGCTGGTGTTCAACGCGGTGATGGCCTTCGTGCAGGAGCGGCGCGCCCGGGACGCGCTGGCACTGCTGCGCAGGCAGTTGCATGTGAACGCACGCGTGCTGCGCGACGGAAAGTGGAGTCAGGTCCCGGCCGAACAGGTGGTACCGGGCGACATCGTGCACCTGCGCGCCGGCGATCTGGTGCCGGCGGACCTCGCCCTGTTCGAGGGCGCCGTGGCGCTGGATCAGGCGGCGCTTACCGGCGAGTCGCTGCCGGTCGACGCCGGACCCGGCAAGCCGGCCTGGACCGGTGCCATCGTGCGCCAGGGCGAGGCCAGCGGCGAGGTGACCGCCACCGGCGCGCGCACCTTTTTCGGCCGTACTGCGGAACTGGTGCGCACGTCCAGCGCGCCCAGCCACATGCAGCGCACCATCTTCGCCATCGTCAGGCGGCTGGTGATCTTCGACGCCGCGCTGGTCGTGCTGGTGGTGGCCTACGCCCTGTCGCATCACCTGCCGCTGCTGGAAACGGCCGTGTTCGCGCTGATGCTGCTGGTCGCTTCGGTGCCGGTCGCGCTGCCGGCCACCTATACGCTGGCCACCGCGGTCAGCAGCCTCGAGCTCGCGCATCAGAGGGTGCTGGTCACGCGCCTGCCCGCGGTAGAGGAAGCCGCGGCGATGGACACCCTGGTGTCGGACAAGACCGGTACGCTCACACAGAACACCCTGACCCTGGCCGGCACGACCGCGCTCGCGGCGGACACCGATGAAAGCGCCGTGTTGCGTGCAGCCGCCCTGGCCAGCGATGCCGCCACCCAGGACCCGCTCGATCTCGCCATCCTCGGCCCGGCGCGTACGCAAGGCCTGCTGAGAGACGCTCCCGCAAGACAGGATTTCCATCCCTTCGATCCGGCCACGCGCCGCAGCGAAGGCGTGTACACCGTGGACGGACACCCATGGCACGCGATCAAGGGCGCGGCGAGCGTCATTGGCCCGCTGTGCAAGTTGACCGCCGATCGGCAAGCCGCCCTGGATGCCGCCGAACGCACGCTGGCCGGGAGCGGCGCGCGCGTGCTGGCGGTGGCGGCCGGCCCCACCGATGCGTTGCAACTGCTGGGCGTGGTGGGCCTGTCGGATCCGCCGCGGCCCGACGCAGCCGCACTGATCGCCCAGCTCACGCAACTCGGTGTGCGGGTGTGCATGGCCACCGGCGACGCGCCGGAAACCGCGCGCGCCATCGGTGCCAGGCTGGGTCTGGGTACCCGTGTGTGCGAAGCGCAGGGCGCGGGTGCGCAAAACCCCGAGGACTGCGACCTCTACGCACGCGTCCTGCCCGAGGGCAAGCACGCCATCGTGCAGGCCTTGCAGCGTGCCGGACATGTGACGGGCATGACCGGCGACGGCGTCAACGACGCGCCGGCGCTGCGCCAGGCCGAACTGGGCATCGCCGTCGCCAGCGCGACCGACGTGGCCAAGGCCGCCGCCGGCGTCGTGCTCACCGACCCCGGCCTGGGCGGTGTGCTGACCGTGGTGCGCACCGGGCGCGAAGTGCACCGGCGCATGCTGACCTACACGCTGAACAAGACGCTCAAGACCTTCGAGGTCGTGGTTTTCCTCACCCTGGGACTGTGGCTCACGGGTGGTTTCGTCATCTCGGCAACGCTGATCGTGCTGCTGCTGTTCACCAACGATTTCGTCACCATGACCATCGCCACCGACCGCGTGCAACCCGCAGCCAGACCGCAGCGCTGGGCGGTGAGACGACTGGTGGGCGCGGCACTCGTGTTTGCGGCGTTGTCGCTGCTGTTTTCATTCTCGGTCTATTGGTGGACTCGCAGCACACAGGGTTTGAGCGCGGCGCAACTGCAGTCCGTGGTGTTTCTGCTGCTGGTGTTCACCAATCAGGCCAGCATCCATGTGCTGCGCACCAACGGCAGGCCGTGGTCCTTCGCGCCCGGGCGCTGGATGGCGCTGGCCAGCCTCGGCGACATCGCGATCGTAAGCCTGCTGGCGACGCTTGGCTGGCTGATGGCGCCGCTGCCGACAGGGCTCGTGGCAGGGCTGATCGCCATCGTGATCGTCTTCGCGCTGGTGCTCGATCAGGCCAAGCGCTTCGTCTTCCCCCGCTTCGCCATCGTCTGACTGCCGCTTGCAAAGGCCACGCCCGCATGACCGATTCGATCGAGAACCGCCCGTTCAGCGAACTGAGGGTGGGCGACAGTGCCAGCCTCACGCGCAACTTCACCCTGGACGATGTGCAGATCTTCGCGCTGATGTCGGGCGACGTGAACCCCGCGCACGTGGATGCCGAGTTCGCTGCCAGCGACCCCTTCCACAAGGTGGTCGCGCACGGCATGTG
This sequence comes from uncultured Pseudomonadota bacterium, assembly GCA_963794205.1. Classification (GTDB taxonomy): domain Bacteria; phylum Pseudomonadota; class Gammaproteobacteria; order Xanthomonadales; family Rhodanobacteraceae; genus Metallibacterium. The sequence goes on along the minus strand of CAWCCR010000015.1, from coordinate 689,816 downwards.
GACGGCCGCGCTGATCTCCAATGTGCTGGGCACCCAGTTGCCGGGGCCGGGAACGGTGTACCTGGGCCAGAATCTGCAGTTCCGCAATCCGGTGTTTCTCGGCGACACGGTACGGGTCAGCGCGACCGTGACCGCGATCGACGGCGCCGCCGGTCACGCGCCGCGTGCCACGCTGCGCTGCGTCGTGGTCAACCAGCGCAACGAAACCGTGGTGGAAGGCGACGCGCTGGTGCGGGTGCCGACCGAGAAGATCAACCGCCCGCGCATGCACCTGCCCAAGCTGGAGCTGCGCGACCCCGGCGTCAAGCTGCGCGCGCTGATCGCGCAGGCGCAGGTCGCGCGCAAGGGCCAGCCGCCCTTGTCGATGGCGGTAGTGCACGCGGTCGACGCCGTCTCGCTGGGCGGCGCGGTGGACGCGGCCCGGGCCGGGCTGATCGCACCCGTCTTCGTCGGCCCCGAGGCCAGGATTCGCGCCGCCGCGCAGGCCGCGGGCATCGATCTTTCGCCCTATCCGCTGGTGGCCACCGAGCACAGCCACGCCGCCGCGGAGAGAGCCGTGGCGATGGCGCGCGCCGGCCAGGTGCAGGCGCTGATGAAGGGCTCGCTGCATACCGACGAGCTGATGCACGCCGTGGTCGATGCGCAGACCGGCCTGCGCACCGCACGGCGCATCAGCCACGTGTTCGTGATCGACGCGGTCGGCCAGCCGCGCCTGCAGTTGCTGACCGATGCGGCGGTGAACGTCATCCCGGACCTGGAGGCCAAGCGCGACATCGTGCAGAACGCCATCGACCTCGCGCATGCGCTGGGCATCGCCCGGCCGAAGGTGGCGATCCTGGCCGCGGTCGAGACGGTCAGCTCCAAGATTCCCTCGACGCTGGATGCGGCCGCGCTGTGCAAGATGGCCGATCGCGGTCAGATCAGCGGCGGCCTGCTCGACGGCCCGCTGGCATTCGACAACGCGGTGTCGCTGCGCGCGGCGCAGACCAAGGGCATCGTCTCGGCGGTGGCGGGAATGGCCGACATCCTGGTCGCGCCGGACCTCGAAGCCGGCAACATGCTTGCCAAGCAGCTCGAATATCTGGCCGAGGCCAGCATCGCCGGAATCGTGCTCGGCGCGCGCGTGCCGGTGGTGCTGACCAGCCGTGCCGACCTGCCGGATGCGCGGCTGGCCTCGTGCGCGCTGGCCGTGCTGTGCATGGCGGCGGAACCGGCGCGTGTCGCAGCCGCGGCCGAGGGCGCGGACACCGACAACGAGTCGCCACGATGACCGCGACCCGTCTGCTGGCACTCAACGCCGGCTCCTCCAGCCTGAAGTTCGCGCTGTTCGACACCGACACGGCACGGCATCCCGCGGACCTGCCGGCGGCCTTGCTGCGCGGGGAGATCGACGCGCCGAACGGCGCGCCTGTGCTCACGTTCACCCGGGCCGGTGGTCCGCCGCAAACGCTGAAACCCGATGCGGTGCGCGGCGATATCGGCGCCGAGATCGCCTGGCTGATCGACTGGCTGGCGCGCGAGCACCAGGCACCCGCACCCGCCGTGGTCGCACACCGCATCGTTCATGGCGGCCTGCACTACACCGCGGCGGCGCGCATCACGCCCGCGGTGTTCGATGATCTCTCGGCGCTGACCCGACTCGCACCGCTGCACCAGGGCCCGGGGCTCGCCGGCGTGCGCGCGGCGCAATCCGCCCTGCCGCAAGCCATGCAGGTGGCCTGCTTCGACACCGCCTTCCATGCGGGCCAGGGCGATGCCGAGCGTCGCTATGCGATTCCGCGCGTGTGGCATGAGCGCGGCTACCAGCGCTACGGCTTCCACGGGCTCTCGTTCGATTCGATCAGCCGGCGCCTGCCGGCGCTGCTCGGCGCGCGGGCGCAGGGCGCGGTGCTGGTCGCGCATCTGGGCAGCGGTGCCAGCCTGTGCGGCCTGCGCGAGCTCAAGAGCGTCACCACGACCATGGGCTTCACCGCGCTGGACGGTCTGGTGATGGCCACCCGTTGCGGTGCACTCGATCCCGGCCTAGTACTGCAGTGGTTTCAGCAGGATGGCCTGCAACCCGACGCGGTCAGCGACATGCTCTACCGGCACAGCGGCCTGCTCGGCATATCGGAGATCAGCGCCGATACGCGCGACCTGCTCGACAACCCCGACCCGCGCGCACGACAGGCGATCGCCGTGTTCGTGGCCAGCATCGTGCGCGAGATCGGCGCGGTCGTCGCCGCGATCGGCGGCCTGGATGTTCTGGTGTTCACCGGCGGCATCGGCACGCATCAGCCCGCGATCCGCGCCGCGGTCATTGAACGCCTGGGCTGGCTGGGCCTCGCGCTCGATGCCGAAGCCAGCGCCGCCGGACATCCACGGATCGCATCCGGCGCCAGCCGCATCCCGATCCTCTGCCTGCCTGCGGACGAGGAAGCGGTGATGGCGGCGCAGGCCACCGCCATGTCCGCACCCTGAGGGCGGCGCGCAGGCCGGCAAGCGTGCCTGACGGCAGGCGCGAATCAGCCGGGCCGTGTCGCACCTGCCCACCTGCCCGGGCGGCTTGACAGACTCCTTATGCTCCCGTAATCGAACACTGCCGCCGCGCAGCACCATGGGGCGTCCGCCCCGGAGCCACCGATGCCACCGATCGATCTCTGGAATCCATCCCATCCGGGCGTGCTGGCGGCGCTGGTCACAGCCTGGCTGCTGGGTCTGGTGCATGGCGTGGTCCCGGACGAGCACACCTGGCCGATCACCTTCAGCTATGCGATCGGCAGCCATTCCGGCCGCAAGGGCCTGCGCGCCGGACTGCTGTTCTCGCTGAGCTTCACCGTGCAGCGCGCGATCGCCAGCGAGCTGGCCTGGCTGGGCCTGTCCCACTGGATGCAGAACCGCTGGCTGGAGCAGGCGCTGTACGTGCCCGTCGGACTGCTGATGGCCGCTGGCGGCGTGCTGATGCTGCGCCAGCGGCGGGTGCTGCACCTGCATCTCATGGGGGCCTGTCACGAAGACGATCTGGCCGAGACGGCACGCTGGGCACGGATGACCGGCTGGATGCCCGCCGTGCACGGCTTCGTCGCCGGCTGGGGATTCGGCGCCTTCGCACTGATCCTGTACACCACGCTGGCCCCGGTCATGCCCAGCGCGGCCTGGGGCTGGCTGCCGGGCGCCCTGTTCGGACTTGGCACCCTGATCGTGCAGGCGCTGGCGGGCGCCCTGTTTGGACGCCTCGCCGCCAGCCGCAAGCTGTCACCGCAGGCGATCCGCGATGTCGCGCTGCTGACGGCGGCGCGCACCCTGCTGTGGGGGGGGCTGGCCTATGTGATCAGCGGCGTGCTGGCCACGCTGTTCCCGCAGCTGGCGCAGTGGCGCCTCGCCACCGGGCTGCACGTGCATGGCTTGAGCGCGATCGATCTGCCGCTGCTGCTGGCGGTGGTCTGCGTTGCCGGCGTCGGTCTGGGCACCTTCGCCATCGAGGTGCATCGGCATCGCCGGCGCGACGCGGCTCGCTGACGCGGCGCGGCGGCATGGCCAGACGCATACGCGAACGTGTATCATTTGCAGAACCATCGTCGCCCCCTGCCGCCCCATGAGCATTCCCGCCGCCGATCGACCAGCCTCGCCGCGGACCGCTTCGTCGTGGCGGCTGTTCCTTGCCGTGCTCGGCCCCGGCCTCGTGGTGATGCTCGCCGACACCGACGTCGGCAGCGTGCTGACCGCCGCGCAGAGCGGCGCGCAGTGGGGCTACCAGCTGCTCGGCCTGCAGTTGCTGCTGATCCCGGTCCTGTACGTGGTGCAGGAACTGACGGTGCGCCTGGGCATCTTCACCGGCAAGGGCCACGGTGAACTGATCCGCGAAACCTTCGGGCCGTTCTGGGCCTGGGTCTCGGTAAGCGGCCTGGCCGTCGCGACCGTCGGCGCCCTGCTGACCGAGTTTTCCGGCGTCGCCGGAGTCGGCGAATTGTTCGGCGTGCCGCGCCTGTGGAGCCTCGCGCTGGCGGTCGGGTTTCTGCTGCTGGTGGTATGGAGCGGAAGCTACCGGCGCGTCGAGCGCGTGGCCATCCTGCTCGGCCTGTTCGAGCTGGTCTTCATCGTCGTGGCGGTGCAGTCGCCGGTGCGCCTGCACGACGTGACGTCCGGGCTGCTGCATGTGCCGCTGCACCGCGGCGACTTTGCATATCTCGTTGCCGCCAACATCGGCGCCGTGATCATGCCGTGGATGGTGTTCTATCAGCAGTCCGCGGTCGCCGACAAAGGCCTGCAACCGCAGCAGTATGTCGCTGCGCGCTGGGATACGGCCCTGGGCGCCATACTGACGCAGGTGGTGATGGCCGCCGTGCTGATGGTGACCGCGGCGACATTGTGGGCCGGGCACCGCAGCGCACCGCTGGACACCGTCGGCCAGGTGGCACAGGCGCTGACCCCGGCGCTGGGCGAGACACTGGGTCGTACCGTGTTCGGGATCGGATTGCTCGGCGCCGCGATGGTGGCCTCCATCGTGGTCAGTCTGGCTGCCGCCTGGGGTTTCGGCGAAGTCGCCGGCTATCGGCACTCGCTGGCCGACCATCCGCTCGAGGCGCCGTGGTTCTATGTCGTGTACACGCTGGGCGTCGTCGGCGGCGCGCTGATCGTGGCGCTGGCTCCTGATCTGGTGGCGCTGTCGATCGGAGTCGAGGTGATGAACGCCCTGATGCTGCCGCTGGTGCTCGGGTTCCTCGTCGCGCTGGCAATCAAGGCGCTGCCACCTGCGCATCGACTGCGCGGCACCTATCGCTGGGTGGTCATTGCCATTGTCGCGCTGACCACGGCGCTGGGCGTGTTCGGCGCGCTCGGCAGCATGCGTTGAGCAGCAGTCGCGCGGGATCAGGGCTTGACGTTGCGTCGAGGCAACGGAATAATCCGCTGCTCGCCGCGTGGCGCTCAACCCGCTCGCTGGTGAGCGGCACAGCCACCGCGCCGCGGCTGTACCACGCGCCCGTAGCTCAGTTGGATAGAGTACCAGGCTACGAACTTGGTGGTCGGGAGTTCGAATCTCTCCGGGCGCGCCATCTCCGGACGAAGGCCAGCGAATGCACCATTCGCTGGCCTTTTTCTTTGGCTGTCCGTTCGCCATGCCGCCTGACACGCGGCTTGCGCAGGCCATGACGGCAGCAGCGGCAGCGCGCATCAAACACGATCACGGGGGCTCTGCACGCGGCGAAATCGCCGGCGCCAATGAAAAGCCGCGGCGCGAGAACTGCAGCCCGGAACCGCTGACATAGAGAGCAGAGGGACCTGTTCGGCTCAGCTGAGCCTGCGTCCTTCGCGTCGGCTGCTCGGAGCCGCCTGCGACGTCGGCATGCGCGCTCGGCGCATGCATCAATCCATGAGGGATCTCACCCGCTCCCGGACGCTGAATCAGACCTTTCGCACGCGACCGCTACACGCGTCGAACAAACTGGCGGAGAGAGAGGGATTCGAACCCTCGATAGAGCTTTTGACCCTATACTCCCTTAGCAGGGGAGCCCCTTCGGCCTCTCGGGCATCTCTCCGTGGAACGTTGCGGTTCGCAGCGGGTGCGCAAGCATAATGGCTGCACTGCCCCGACGGAACCCTGCTGATCACGCGGCGCCTTCGCTGTCCGCGCTGCCTTCGTCGACGCCGGCCGAACCGGGTTCGCTCTGTTCGCGCTTGATGCGCTGGTAGATCTCTTCGCGATGCACCGAAACGTCCTTCGGTGCGTTGATGCCGATGCGCACCTGGTTGCCCTTCACGCCGAGGACGGTGACCGTCACCTGGTCGCCGATCATCAGGGTTTCGCCCACCCGGCGGGTCAAGATCAACATGGGGTCGTGCTCCGATTCGCTGGCTCGCCTGCTCCTGCCGGTCACCTCCATCGTCGGAAGCGTCCAGGAAGCCGGTCAACGCCGTCAAATGACATCAGTTGCGGCGTCTTGATATTGAGTCGTGTTGCCGCGGCGAAACATGGGGGTCTGGCACCGCAGCTTCACGATACTAGCCCACGCGCAGTTGCCTGCGCAATGAAATCAGGGCATCAGGCCTGTGCGGCCAGCCACGCCGGCAAAGTCGACAGCGCGGCGTCCAGCAGGGGGCCGTCGTCGCCGCCGCCTTGTGCCATATCCGCGCGGCCGCCGCCTTTGCCTCCGATCCGCTGCGCGACATGAGCCACGACATCGCCCGCCTTGTAGCGCGCCAGCGCCGCACCGTGCACCCCGGCGGCGAGACTGACCTTGCCCTCCGCGCCGGCAGCAAGCAGCACCACGCAGTCGCCGAGGCTCTGCTTGAGCCGATCGACACCCTCGCGCAGGGCCTTGACGTCCAGCCCGTCGACGCGGGCCGCGACCACTTTGATGGTGCCGACCGCGACCGCCTTCGCCACGAGATCCTGGATGGCCGCACCGGCGGCCCTGGATTTCAGCGCATCCAGTTCGCGCTCGAGCCTCTTCTGCCGTTCCAGCATCTGCCGCAGTTTGTCCTGCACCTCGCCGGCACCGCTACCCAGCAGCATCGCGAGTTCGTCCAGCCGCTGCTCCTCGGACTGCACGTGCGCCTCGGCGCCGGCTCCGGTCACCGCTTCGATGCGGCGTACTCCGGCGGCCACGCCGGATTCGCTGACGATCTTGAACAGGCCGATGTCGCCGGTGCGCGTCACGTGGGTACCGCCGCACAGCTCGGTGGAAAAGTCGCCCATTTTCAGCACGCGCACCCGGTCTCCGTACTTCTCGCCGAACAGCGCGATGGCGCCGAAGGCGAGCGCGTCCTGATAGTCCATCTGGCGGATCTCGGCGACAACGTTGCGACGGATCTCGGCGTTGACGAGACCTTCGATCTGGCGCAGCTGTCCGGTCGCGATCGGCTGGAAATGCGAAAAGTCGAAACGCAGGCGATCCGGCGCCACCAGCGAGCCCTTCTGGGCGACGTGCTCGCCCAGCAGCTTGCGCAGCGCGGCGTGCAGCAGGTGCGTGGCGGAATGGTTGAGCACGGTCGCCTGGCGGCGCGTGACGTCGATCGCGGCCTCGACGCGGTCACCCGCCCGCAACGGCGTGGCGCCCTGCCAGCGGCCGACATGGCCATGAAAGACGCCGCCGAGCTTGAGTGTGTCGGTCACCGCGAAGTTGCCGCCAGCACTCGCAAGCGCACCGGTGTCGCCGACCTGCCCGCCCGACTCGGCGTAGAACGGCGTGCGGTCGAGGATGACGATGCCCTCCTCGTCCGCGGTCAGCGCCTCGACCTTGCGGCCATCGCGCACGATCGCCAGCACCGCGCAATCAGGGGCCGCGTGGGCTTCGTATCCGAGGAACGCCGTCGGATCGAGCGTGCTGGCCAGATCGGCCGGCAGCTGGCCCTTGCTCTCGAACTGGCTGGCCGCACGCGCGCGTGCGCGCTGCTGGTCCATCGCCGCCTCGAAACCGGCCATGTCGACGCTCAGGCCGCGCTCGCGCGCGATGTCGGCGGTGAGGTCGACCGGGAAGCCGTAGGTGTCATAGAGGCGGAAGGCATCGCTGCCGGCGATCCGGCCCTGCTCGGCACCAGTGGCGACCTCCTCGAAGACCTTCATGCCGTGTTCGAGGGTTTCACCGAAACGCTGTTCCTCGGCGCGCAGGGCCTGCTCGACCGTGGCCTGTTTCTGCGCCAGTTCGGGATAGGCGCTGCCCATTTCGGCGACCAGCGGGGCCACCATCTTCCAGAAAAACTCGTCGTGCACGCCCAGCATCCAGCCGTGGCGCAGGGCGCGGCGGATGATCCGGCGCAGCACATAGCCGCGACCCTCGTTGGACGGCAGCACGCCGTCGACGATCAGGAAGGCGCAGGCACGGATGTGGTCGGCAATCACGCGCAGCGACTTGTTGGTCAGGTCCTGCATGCCGGTCAGATCGCCGGCGACGCGGATCAGATGCACGAACAGGTCGATTTCGTAGTTGGAGTGCTTGTGCTGGAGCACGGCGGCCAGACGCTCGAGGCCCATGCCGGTGTCGACACAGGGCGCCGGCAGCGGCGACAGCGTGCCGTCGGCGGCGCGATCGAACTGCATGAACACCAGGTTCCAGATCTCGATGTAGCGGTCGCCGTCGGCATCGGGCGAACCGGGCGGACCGCCGGCCACACCGGGACCGTGGTCGTAGAAGATCTCGGTACAGGGGCCGCAGGGGCCGGTGTCGGCCATCTGCCAGAAGTTGTCCGAGGCCCAGGGCGCGCCCTTGTTGTCGCCGATGCGCACGATGCGCCCGGCAGGCACTCCGATGACGTCTTTCCAGAGGCCGTAGGCCTCGTCGTCGCTGTGATAGACCGTGACCCACAACCGTTCGGGCGGCAGCTTGAATTCGACCGTCAGCAGCTCCCACGCCCAGGCGATGGCCTCGCGCTTGAAGTAGTCGCCGAACGACCAGTTGCCCAGCATCTCGAAGAAGGTGTGGTGACGGGCGGTGTAGCCGACCGCGTCGAGGTCGTTGTGCTTGCCCCCGGCACGCAGGCAGCGCTGGACGTCGGCCGCGCGCACGTAACCCGGCTTTTCGCTGCCGAGGAACACGTTCTTGAACTGCACCATCCCCGAGTTGGTGAACAGCAGGGTCGGATCGCTGGCGGGCACCAGCGTGGCGGACGGCACGATGCTGTGGCCGCGGGCACGAAAGAAGTCGAGGAAGCGGGAGCGGATTTCGGCGGTTTTCATGGACACGGACACGGACGGAACGAGGGGCGCAGCTCCGGGCGGGGAGCCGCGAGCGGGCGATCAGTCCGCGTCGTCGGCCGCCTCGTCCAGCTCAGCGTGAGTGGCTGATCTTACCGTGGAAGCATCGAATCCGCGCCGCAGCAGGTACTGGGCGCGCCGCGCGCGTTCGGCCGCGCTGCGGGAACCGGCGGCGCCGAACTGCCGGCGCAGCTGTGCCGTCGCCAGGACCAGCCAGTCGGTCGCGGCGGCGGCAAGCAGCCGCTGCACCGTCGCCGCCGGCATGCCGTGTGTCGCCAGCTCGGCGCGGATGCGACGCGGGCCATAGCCCCGGGCGATACGGCTGCGCAGCAGCATCTCGGCGAAACGCTCGTCGCTCTGGTAGTGCTGGTCGCGCAGCCGCACGAGCGCCGCATCGGCATCCGCTTCGTCGCAACCGCTGCGGTCGAGCCGCGCCCGCAGCTCGCGTTGCGAGTGCTCGCGACGCACCAGCATCTCCAGCGCACGGTCGTAGGCGCTGCGACGCGGGGCGTCGCCTTCGGTGCGGTCGCGGCGGCGGGTCATGCGCGATCAACGCCCTCCGGAATCCGCGGCCGGCACATGGTGACTGCCATCGCCGTGCGACCGCGGTTGTCGCTCAGACCTCTTCCACTTCCGTGGCGTCGGTGGCGGCGGTGGCCGGCAACTTGGCGGTCAGCAGACGCGCGCGCAGCTGCGCCTCGATCTCGGCGGCGATCTCCGGGTGCTCCTTGAGGTACTGGCGGGCGTTCTCCTTGCCCTGGCCGATGCGCTCGCCCTTGTAGCTGTACCAGGCTCCGGATTTCTCGATCAGTCCGTTGTTGACGCCCATCTCGATCACCTCGCCGAGGCGCGAGATGCCCTCGCCGTAGAGAATCTCGAATTCGGCCTGGCGGAACGGCGGCGCAACCTTGTTCTTGACCACCTTGACGCGGGTCTCCGAGCCGATGATCTCCTCGCCCTTCTTGACCGCGCCGATGCGGCGGATGTCCAGGCGCACCGAGGCATAGAACTTCAGCGCGTTGCCGCCGGTGGTGGTCTCGGGGCTGCCGAACATCACGCCGATCTTCATGCGGATCTGATTGATGAAGATCACCAGGCAACCGGACTTCTTGATGTTGGCGGTGAGCTTGCGCAGCGCCTGGCTCATCAGTCGCGCATGCAGGCCGACGTGGGAGTCGCCCATCTCGCCCTCGATCTCGGCCTTGGGCGTCAGCGCCGCGACCGAGTCGACCACCACGATGTCGACCGCGTTGGAGCGCACCAGCATGTCGGCGATCTCAAGCGCCTGCTCGCCGGTGTCGGGCTGTGACACCAGCAGGTCGTCGACATTGACGCCCAGCTTCTCGGCGTATCCCGGATCGAGCGCGTGCTCGGCATCGATGAAGGCCGCGGCACCGCCGCTGCGCTGGCAATTGGCGATCACCTGCAGGGTCAACGTGGTCTTGCCCGAGGACTCGGGGCCGTAGATCTCGACCACCCGGCCGCGCGGCAGACCGCCAATGCCGAGAGCGACATCAAGGCCGAGCGAGCCGGTGGAAATCGCCTCGATGACGTCGTCGGTTCGGTCACCCATGCGCATCACCGCGCCCTTGCCGAACTGCTTCTCGATCTGGCTGAGCGCGGAGGTCAGCGCGCGGCGCTTGTTCTCATCCATCGTGATTCCCTTTGGGTCTTCAGGTTGAAGCAAGTGTGCCGTGGCGCCGTCGCAAAAGCCGCGACGCTGCAAGGGAACCTCTGGACAAGCCTGTCCGGGACTTGTCAGAGGACGCCGGATCCGGCGCAGGTCCGGACCCGGCAACTCCACATCAAGCACTTGCATGTTCGATGCGCCACAAACCATCCATGGCCCGGGCGTCGATTATCCCACAGCATCGACAGCGGAACGCCGGAGCTCGCCGCCGGATTCCGTAAGGATTCGCCTCACCCCGACGAGGGCCGCGGCCACGGTATGGCGACGCACGGCCTCGCGGTCACCGGCGAACTGGAACAGCTGTGCCCGCGCGTATCCGCCACGCCGTTTCCAGGCGATCCACACGGTGCCCACCGGCTTTTCCGGGGTGCCCCCCGAAGGCCCGGCGATGCCGGTGACCGCCACCGCGATGCCGGCACCGAAGCGGGCCAGCGCACCCGAAACCATCTCGAGCACCGCATCCTCGCTGACCGCGCCGTGGCGTTCGAGCGTATGCGGGTGCACGCCCAGCAGCGCTTCCTTGGCCTCGTAGCTGTAGGCGACAACCCCACACTCGAACCATGCCGAGCTGCCGGCCAGGTCGGTCAGGGTCTTGGCGATCCACCCGCCGGTGCACGACTCCGCGGCGACGATGGTCAGTCCGTGGGCGCGCAGGGCGTCGGCGACGGCTTCGGCCAGCGCGTGCAGGTCGGCATCGGTGGGAACGGGGTTCGCGGCCATGCGACACTCCGGAATCGGAAAGCCCACCTTCTACTCCCGCACCGCGCCCGCGCCAACCCTGCTTTCGCACCATGACCCGCGACGACTCCGCGCAGCACACGCCGCTGATGAGGCAGTACTTTGCCGCCAAGGCCGAGTACCCGGACACGCTGCTGCTGTTCCGCATGGGCGATTTCTACGAGCTGTTCCACGATGACGCGCGCAAGGCGGCACGTCTGCTCGACATCACCCTGACCCAGCGCGGACAGTCGGCAGGCGCGCCGATCCCGATGGCCGGCGTGCCGGTGCATGCGGTCGAGAGCTATCTCGGCAAGCTGGTACGGGCCGGCGAAGCGGTGGCGATCTGCGAGCAGATCGGCGACCCGGCCCAGGCCAGGGGTCTGGTCGAGCGCAAGGTGGTGCGGGTCGTCACCCCGGGCACGGTCACCGATGCGGCGCTGCTGGAGGAGCGCCGCGACACGCTGCTGCTGGCGATCGCCGCCGACCGCAACGGCTACGGCCTGGCCTGGGTCGATCTCGCCGCAGGCCGTTTCCTGCTTGCCGAAGTGGCCGACCCGGACGCGCTTGCCGCCGAGCTGGCGCGACTGGCGCCGGCCGAAACCCTGATCGCCGAAGACGTCGCCTGGCCGGCTGCGGTCACCGCCCTGCCCGGCCTGCGCCGGCGCCTGCCCTGGCACTTCGATGCCGCCAGCGCGCAGCGCGAACTGTGCCGCTTCTTCGGCACCCGCGACCTGTCCGGCTTCGGCTGCATGGCACTGACCCGGGCGCTCGGTGCCGCCGGCGCGCTGCTGACCTACCTGCAGGAGACGCAGAAGAGCGCGCTGCCGCATCTCGCCAGCCTCGGGGTCGAGAACTCGGCCGAGACCGTCGCGCTGGATGCGGCCACGCGCCGGCATCTCGAGCTCGATACGCACCCCGGCGGACGCAGCGAATTCACCCTGCTCGGCGTGCTCGACCACAGCGTCACGCCAATGGGCGCGCGCCTGCTGCGGCGCTGGCTGCATCGCCCGCTGCGTGACCGCGACACCCTGCGGCAACGCCACCAGGCGATCGGCGCGCTGATCGACAGCCGGTGTTTTTCCCCGTTGCGCGAGCGGCTGCGCGCGATCGGTGACCTCGAACGCATCCTCGCCCGCGTCGCGCTGCGCTCGGCGCGCCCGCGGGATCTGTCTACCCTGCGCGACGGCCTCGCCGCCGCGCCCGGGCTGCGCGACGAACTGGCAGGCCTGGACAACCCGCGGCTGGGCGCGCTGCTGGAGCGCATCGGCGATCACGGCGAGAGCGTGCGCCTGCTGTCGGCCGCGATCATCGCGCAACCGCCGGCGCTGCTGCGCGACGGCGGCGTGATCGCGCCCGGCCACGACACCGAGCTCGACCGCCTGCGCCTGCTGTCCACCGACGCCGACCGCTTCCTGCTGGAGCTGGAACAGCGCGAGAAGGCGGCCAGCGGCATCGCCACGCTCAAGGTCGGCTACAACCGCGTACACGGCTACTACATCGAGATCGGCAAGGCGCAGGCCGAACGCGCGCCGGAACACTACACGCGCCGGCAGACGGTCAAGGGCGCCGAGCGCTACATCACCGCCGAGCTCAAGGCCTTCGAGGACCAGGTGCTGTCGGCGCGCGAGCGCGCGTTGATGCGCGAGCGCGCGCTGTACGAGGGCGTGCTCGACGCGCTGGTCGCGCGGCTCGCGCCGCTGCAGGATGCCGCGGCGGCAATCGCCGAACTCGACGTGCTGGCCTGTCTTGCCGGGCGCGCCGAGGCGCTGGCCTGGACCTGTCCGGAACTGGTCGATGCGCCCGGCATCCGCATCGAACGGGGCCGCCACCCGGTGGTCGAACAGGTGCGCGAGGAGCCCTTCGAGCCCAACGACCTGCAGCTGGACGACGGCCGCCGCATGCTGGTGATCACCGGCCCCAACATGGGCGGCAAGTCCACCTACATGCGCCAGGCCGCGCTGATCGTCCTGCTGGCGCACATCGGCAGCTATGTGCCGGCGCAGCGCGCGGTGCTGGGCCCGATCGACCGCATCTTCACCCGCATCGGCGCCGGCGACGATCTCGCCCGCGGCCAGTCGACCTTCATGGTCGAGATGAGCGAGACGGCCGCGATCCTGCACAACGCGACCGCGCACAGCCTGGTGCTGATGGACGAGATCGGGCGTGGCACCTCCACCTATGACGGCCTGGCATTGGCGCGCGCCTGCGCGGTGCGGCTGGCAACGGTCAACCGCGCGTTCGCCCTGTTCGCCACGCACTACTTCGAGCTGACCGCGCTGGCCGGGGAAGTGCCCGGCATCGCCAATGTCCATCTCGACGCGGTCGAATACGGCGAGCAGCTGGTGTTCATGCACGCGGTCAAGGACGGCCCCGCCAGCCGCAGCTTCGGACTCGCCGTGGCCGCGCTGGCGGGCCTGCCGCGCACGGTGATCGCCGACGCGCGGAACACGCTGGAGGCGCTGGAGCGCAACCCGGCACACGGCATGCCACCGCCCGCCGCACCGTCGCCCCAGCTCGGACTGTTCGCACCACCGCCGCCTTCGGCGCTGGAGGAAACCCTGCGCGCGCTGGATCCCGACGCGCTGAGCCCGCGCGAGGCGCTGCAGGCGTTGTACCGGCTGCGGTCGCTGCTGCCCTGAGCGGGGCGCGTCGGGCGGGTGCCGCCGCGATCGCCTGCGCGCAGCAACCGCCGCGACCGGGCTGACCGGCTGGCTAGAACGTGTCCGACTTGAGCGCGCGCAGGGCGCGGCGATCGTGCTTGTCCGGGCGCCCTCCGGGATGCGGTGTCGGCTGCAGCCGCCTCCGCTCCTGCGCCAGCGCGCGATGCAGGCGGCTGGCGTCGGTTTCCGCATACAGCGTCTGCGCGGCCGCTGCGGGCCCGCGCTTTGCGCTCAGCGCCAGCACGACCACCTCGAAACGCTCTTCGCCGCGGCGGATGTGCAGCGTCTCGCCGGTGCCCAGCGCCCTGCCCGCCTTGCAGCGCAGTCCGCCGACATCGATCTGACCGGTCTCAAGCGCCAGCCTGGCCAGCGCGCGGGTCCTGTAGAAGCGCGCCGCCCACAGCCAGACGTCGGCGCGCACCGCGATCGCCTCGGCAGGCGCAGGGCCACTCACCCCGCAGCTGTCTCGAGCAGCAGGCGATTCATGCGCCGCACGAAGCCGGCCGGATCGTCGGGGGTGACGCCCGCGGCCACCTGCGCCTGTTCCAGCAGCCACAGCGCCAGATCGCCAGCCCGCGCGGGATCGGCCTCGGCCTCGATGCGCTTGAGCAGCGGATGCTGCGGATTGACCTCGAGCACCGGCGGCTGTGTCGGCAGGGTGTGACCGGCTTCGCGCAGCAGGCGCTGCACGTGCAGGGCCATGTCGTGCTCCTCCAGCACCAGACACGACGGCGATTCGGTCAGCCTGTGGCTGAGCTTGACCTCGCGTACGCGCTCGCCCAGCAGCTCCTTGAGACGCTGCAGCAGCGGCGCCGCCACGGCTTCGGCGGCCTTGCGCGCTTCGGCGTCGCCGGGCTCGAGATCGAGATCGCCCTTGCCGACGTGGCGCAACGGCTTGCCGGCGTATTCACGCAGATAGCCCAGCATCCACTCGTCGATGCGGTCGGTCAGCAGCAGCACCTCGAGGTTGCGCGCGCGCAAGGCCTCCAGCTGCGGGCTGCCGCGTGCCGCCGCCAGCGAGTCGGCGGTCAGCACGTAGATGGCCTTCTGGTCGGCCTGCATGCGGCCGACGTAGTCGTCCAGCGACACCGTGCGCGCATCGCCCTCGCTCGTGGTCGAGGCGAAACGCAGCAGCCTGGCGATGCGCTCGCGGTTGCCTGCGTCCTCGGCGATGCCTTCCTTGAGCACGTCGCCGAAGCTGGTCTGGAAGGTGGCGAACTTCTCCGGCTCGTCCCTGGCCAGCTTTTCCAGCTGGTCGAGCACGCGCTTGACGCAGGCGCCGCGGATCTGCGTCAGCAGGCGGTTTTCCTGCAGGATCTCGCGGCTGACGTTGAGCGGCAGATCGTCGGAATCGACCACGCCGCGCACGAAGCGCAGGTAGGCCGGCAGCAGCTGTTCGCTGGCGTCCATGATGAACACGCGGCGGATGTAGAGCTTGATCCCCTTGCGTTCGTCGCGCCCGCTGAAGGTGAGGTCGAAGGGCGGCTTTTCCGGGACATACAGCAGAAGGGTGTAGCTCTGGCTGCCCTCGACGCGGTTGTGGGTCCAGGTCAGGGCGTCGCCGAAATCGTGCGAGATCGAGCGGTAGAACGCCTGGTAATCCTCGTCCTTGAGCTCGCTCTTCGGCCGCGCCCACAGTGCGGAGGCGTCGTTGACGGTCTCGAACTCGGCGGTCGGCTTGCCCTCGGCGAGCTTGGGCACGCGGATCGGGAAAGCCACGTGCTCGGAATAGCGAGCGATCAGTTCGCGCAGCCGCCACGGCTCGAGGAATTCGTCCTCATCGGCCTTGAGATGCAGGGTCACCGCGGTGCCGCGCGCAGGCGCCTCGACGGCCTCGAGTGTGTAGTCGCCGCTGCCGCTCGAGATCCCAGCGCACGCCCGCTGCGGCGTCCGCGTCGGCGCGACGGGTCACCAGCTCGACGCGGTCGGCGACGATGAAGGTCGAGTAGAAGCCGACGCCGAACTGGCCGATCAGCTGGGTGTCCTTGCGGGCATCGCCGGAGAGCGCATCGAGAAAACGCCGCGTGCCCGAGCGTGCGATGGTGCCGATGTTTTCGATCACCTCCTCGCGGCGCATGCCGATCCCGTTGTCGCGCACGGTCAGCGTGCGCGCGTCCCTGTCGATGCTGATCTCGATGCGCAGGTCGGCGTCGCCGGCGGTCAGCTCGGGTTTCGACAGCGCCTCGTAGCGCAGCTTGTCCAGCGCATCGGATGCGTTGGAGATCAGTTCGCGCAGGAAGATTTCCTTGTGCGAGTAGAGCGAGTGCGTCACCAGGTGCAGTACCTGGCTGACTTCGGCCTCGAAGGCGCGGGTTTCGGGGGCGACAGTGGTGGTCATGCGGATCTCCGGGCAGACGCGCCGCGCAGCGCGCGGCGCCAGATGAATGCGGCCGCGCTCAACCGATCGCGCGCAGCGCGGCGATGCGCTCCGCAAGCGGCGGATGGCTCATGAACAGGCGCTTGAAGCCGGTACCCAGGTGACCCGAAATGCCGAAGGCCTGGATGGTCCTGGGCAAGCTGGACTCGCCGTAGGTGGCGCTCAGTCGCTGCAACGCGGAGATCATCGCACCGCGGCCGGCCAGCCGCGCGCCGGCGGCATCCGCGCGGAACTCGCGCCAGCGCGAGAACGCCATCACGATCATCGAGGCGAAGATGCCGAACACGATCTCCAGCACGATCACGGTGACGAAATAGCCGATGCCGATGCCCCCGCGATCGCGCCCACCCGACAGCCACGAGTCGACCAGCTGGCCGACGATGCGCGCAGCCAGGATCACGAAGGTGTTGAGCACGCCCTGGATCAACGTCAGGGTGACCATGTCGCCGTTGGCGACGTGGCCGATCTCGTGGCCCAGCACGGCGGCGACCTGCTCGCGATCCATGTCCTGCAGCAGGCCGCTGCTGACCGCGACCAGGGCGTGATTGCGGCTCATGCCGGTAGCGAAGGCGTTCATCTCGGGGCCCGCGTAGACGGCCACTTCGGGCATGCCGATACCGGCGGCCTGGGCATGCCGGCGGACCGTTTCGAGCAGCCAGCGTTCGGACTCGTTCTGCGGCTGCGTGATCACCCGCGCGTGCGTGGACCACTTGGCGATGGACTTCGACAACGCCAGCGAAATCAGCGCACCGCCCATGCCGAACACGGCAGCGAAGAGCAGAAGGCCGGCGAAGCTGCTGCCGTGGGCCGCGGCCCACTGGTCGATGCCGAGCAGACGGGCGATGACCGTGAACAGCACCAGGACGGCAAGGTTGGTGGCGAGAAACAGGACGATGCGGCGCATGGCTGTCGCTTGTGGCGGTCATGAACGCGGGCGATCCCGCGGGTCCTGATTCGGGGCGCTGCGCCAGCGTTTCAAGGGGGCCGGATGGCATGATCCGCCGATGGTCACGATCGGACGCTTCGCTCCCTCGCCTACCGGTCCGCTGCACTTCGGCTCGCTGGTCGCCGCGCTCGGAAGCTGGCTGTGCGCGCATGCCGACGGCGGCACGTGGCGCGTGCGCATCGAGGACCTCGACCCGCCGCGCGAACCCGCCGGCAGCGACCGCCGGATCCTCGAGCAGCTGGCCGTGCTGGGGCTCGCCGGCGACGGCGAGACGATCCGCCAGAGCACACGCCATCCGGCCTACGCCGATGCCCTGGCGCGGCTGGTCGCGGCCGGCGCGGCCTACCCCTGCGCCTGCTCACGCGGCGATCTCGAGCCTTTCGCCGGCATCCATCCCGAAACCTGCGTGCGCGGCGACACCGCCGGTCTGCCTGCCGCATGGCGGCTGCGCGTTCCGGTCGACACCGTGATCGGCTTCGACGACGCCCTGCAGGGACCGCAGCGGCAGAACGTCGCCGCGGCAGTCGGCGATTTCGTGCTGCGTCGTGCCGATGGGTTCTGGTCCTACCAGCTGGCGGTGGTCGTCGACGACGCCTGGCAGGGCGTCAGCGAAGTGGTGCGCGGCGCCGACCTGCTCGATTCGACGCCGCGGCAGATCCTGCTGCAGCGCGCGCTGGGCCTGCCGACGCCGCGTTACCTGCATCTGCCCCTGGCCACCGATGCCGCAGGCCGCAAGCTGGCGAAATCGGCAGGCGACCGCCCGCTGGACGCCGATCCGCTGGCATCGCTGCGCGCCGCGCTGGCGTTTCTCGGTCAGGCCGAAGCCGCCCGCGCGCCAGCCGGCACGCCGGCCGCGCTGCTCGCTGCGGCGCGCGAGCGCTTCCGGCGCGAATCCCTGCCGCGCGCGGCCGCCCGTGTTGCACCGCGGGACTTTGCCTGAGCGTGCGCGCCTACACTCGCGCACGGTTCGCATGGAGAAACGCTCATGACATCACGGGTTGCGCTGGTTACCGGGGGCACCGGCGGAATCGGCACGGCGATCGTGCGGCGACTGGCCGCGAGCGGACATCGCGTCGCCACCAACTACCGCGACGAAGCCAAGGCCCGCGACTGGCAGGCGCGATTGCGCAGCGAGGGCGTCGAAGCACTGCTGGTGCCCGGCGACGTCTGCGATTCGGACTCCTGTGTCGCCATGGTGCGGGCCATCGAGAAGGCGCTGGGCCCGATCGAGATCCTGGTCAACAATGCCGGCATCAC
The DNA here is from genome assembly GCA_963794205.1 of uncultured Pseudomonadota bacterium. Lineage (GTDB taxonomy): Bacteria > Pseudomonadota > Gammaproteobacteria > Xanthomonadales > Rhodanobacteraceae > Metallibacterium. The sequence continues at coordinate 671,495 of CAWCCR010000015.1, read as the reverse complement.
CCGTGATTCGACCTTCCATCGCATGACCTACCAGCAGTGGAATGACGTCATCCACACCAACCTCAACGCCTGCTTCAACGTCACCCGGCCGGTGATCGAGGGCATGCGCGAGCGCAAGTGGGGCCGCATCGTCCAGATCAGCTCGATCAACGGCCAGAAGGGCCAGTACGGCCAGGCCAACTACGCCGCCGCCAAGGCCGGCATGCATGGCTTCACCATCTCCCTGGCGCAGGAAAACGCCCGTTTCGGCATCACCGTCAACACGGTCTCGCCGGGCTATGTCGGCACCGAGATGGTGATGGCCGTGCCCGAGGACGTGCGGGCCAAGATCGTCGCGCAGATTCCGCTCGGACGTCTGGGCGAACCCGCCGAGATCGCCTATGCGATCAGTTTTTTCGTCGGCGAGGAGGCCGCCTGGATCACTGGCGCCAATCTCGCCATCAATGGCGGCCACTACATGGGTTGGTAACGCGCATGACTTGAAGCTGCCGGTGGCTGCAGCGATGCGCACTGCCCGATGCGGCACGGATGCTGAACGGACCGCGCCCCGGGGATGGCAGCCGGGTGGGCCTCGGGCGCCTGCCGGCTTGCGGCGCGCAATGGCGCACGCAGCGCACCGCAACCTCCGTTCGTGCCCCATGCTGCGCAGCATTCCGGCTGGTGCAACGCAATAACATCTGCTAGCGTTTCCGCATGGCACAAGTGCGCATCATCAAGAAATACCCGAACCGCCGTCTCTACGACACCGAAATCTCGAGCTACATCACGCTCGAGGAAGTGCGCCAGCTGGTGATCGACAACGAGGCCTTCGAGGTGCGCGACGCCAAGACCGGCGACGACCTCACGCGCGCGGTGCTGCTGCAGATCATCACCGAACACGAGGACCGCGGCCAACCGATGTTCTCGGTGCGGCTGCTGTCGCAGATCATCCGCTTCTACGGCGACTCGCTGCAGGGCTTCATGGGTCCCTATCTCGAGAAGAGCCTGCAGGTGTTCCTCGACCAGCAGCAGCAGTTCCGCAGCCAGCTGTCGAACCTGCTCGGGCAGACACCGCTGACCATGCTCAACGACCTCACCGAGCGCAATCTCGACATGTGGAAGACGCTGCAGCGCGGCTTCCTCGAGGCGGCCGCCGGCCAGGCACGTGCGCGTGGCGACGAGCCGCCGTCGGCCGGTCCGCCGCCGGTCACGCCGGGCCCACGCAAGCCGCGCTGATCGATCGCGACGGTTTGACAGCTCCGCCGGCGCTGCCTACCATCCCGGCTTTGTTGCGCCGCAACAGATGGCGCCGCGCCGCATAACGGAGTCCCTCATGTCCCAGCGCATTGCCGTCGTCACCGGCGGCATCGGCGGTCTCGGTACCGCCATTTGTCTGCATCTCGCCCGCACGGGCATCCAGGTGATCGCCGCCGACCTGCCCGGCCGCAGCGAACGCATCGCGGCCTTCAGGGCGGAAACCGCGGCGCATGCCGAACACATCAGCTTCGAGCCGCTGGACGTGGCCGACGATGCCAGCTGCGCCGATCTCGCCCGACGCGTCGGCGAGCGTCACGGCCGTATCGACATCCTCGCCAACGTCGCCGGCATCACCCGCGATGCCACGTTGCGCAAGATGACCATCGCGCAGTGGGACCAGCTGATGCGGGTCAATCTCGACGGCCTGTTCCACATGACCCGCGCGGTGATCGAGGGCATGGTCGAGCGCGGTTTCGGCCGCATCGTCAACATCAGCTCGGTCAACGGCCAGACCGGCCAGTTCGGCCAGACCAACTACTCGGCGGCCAAGGCCGGTGTGCACGGCTTCAGCATGGCGCTGGCGCGCGAGGTCGCGGCCAAGGGCGTCACCGTCAACACCGTCTCGCCGGGCTACTGCCTGACGGAAATGGTCATGGCGGTGCCGGAGGCGATCCGTGCGCGGATCGCCGCGCAGATTCCGGTCGGGCACCTCGGCAGCCCCGATGACATCGCGCGCGCAGTGGCATTCCTGGTCGCCGACGACGCCGGCTACATCACCGGCGCCAACCTGCCGGTCAACGGCGGCTATTTCATGAGTTTCTGATGCCCGTGCGTCCAGGCGGCTGATCCTGCGGGCCGTCACCCCGGGCGGCCCGTCCGCCCAGTCGCCCGGTGTTCATGCTTCGCCGCAAAGGCATGCGTATAACGGCCGTTCCCCACCGGCATTTCGGCCCGATGAACACCCAAGTCCCGACGCTTGACCGGCTGGCACGCATCGACCCGCACGACTATCACGCGATTCCGGGTGATCGCTACTACCGGCTGGCGATCCTGCTGGGTCTGGGCCTGGTGATGCTGGCGAGCTGGCAGCTGCAGGTCTTCCACGGCGTGATCCACATGGCGCGCGAGCACGGCTGGGCCGCGCTCATCGTGCGCCCGGCGATGCTCTGGGCCGGCATGGGCATGTTGCTGCTGCTGTTTCGCACCCTGCTCTGGTTCCGCTACCGCACGCCGCGCAGCGCAGATCCGGGTGATGCCCCGCTGCTGACCGTGATCATCCCCGCCTACAACGAGGGACCGATGGTGGCGCGCTCGATCCATTCGGTCGCGCAGGCCCGCTACCCGCGCGACCGGCTCCAGATCATCGTCGTCGACGATGGCAGCACGGACGACACCTGGCTGCACATCGAGCAGGCCGCGGCACATTACCCGAGCCTGGTCGGCACGCTGCGCTTCGAGCGCAACCGGGGCAAGCGCGCCGCGCTGGAAGCCGGATTCCGTCGCGCCCGAGGCGAGGTGCTGGTGACGATCGACTCCGACAGCGTGATCGAGCCCGGCACCCTGCTGGCCATGGCCGGCCCGTTCCGTGATCCGCGCATCGGCGCGGTCGCCGGCAAGGTCAGTGTCTACAACCGCGAACAGGGCCTGATCCCGCGCATGCTCAAGGTGCGCTACGCGCTGTCGTTCGATTTCCTGCGCGCGGTGCAGAGCACCTACGGCACCGTCTACTGCTGCCCGGGGCGCTCGCGGCCTACCGCGCCGCGGTGGTGCATCGCGTGCTCGATGCCTGGATCGGGCAGCGTTTTCTCGGCCGCGCCTGCACCTTCGGCGAGGACCGGGCGCTGACCAACGCCATCCTCGAACAGGGCTACGACTGCGTGTATCAGCGCGCCGCCATCGTGCACACCCTGGTGCCGACGCGCTATCGCCAGCTGTGCAAGATGTTCCTGCGCTGGGACCGCAGCTACGTGCGCGAGGAGTTGCGCTTCGCGCGTCACATCGTCTGGAAGCGGCCGCTGCCGGCACGGCTGATCGCGCTGCTGGATCTGGTCATCACCAACCTGCGCTATCCGGTCGCATGGGCGGTTCTCGCCCTGCTGGTGGTCATGACGCCGGAGCATCCGGACCTGCTGCTGCGCTTCGGCTCGGCGCTGCTGCTGGTGTCCGCGTTCAACATGCTCTACTACCTGCGCGGCGAGCGGTCCTGGGATTTCGTCTATGGCATCGGCTACTCGTACTTCTCGGCCTTCGCGCTGTTCTGGATTTTCCCCTACGCACTGCTCACCGCGCGCGTGCAGGGCTGGCTGACGCGCTGAACGGAAAGCCGCAGGCCGGCGACCCGGCGCGTCCCGCGGCCCGTGGCACTGCGTCAGCTGCCGCCGGACCCGCCGCTCGCGCCCGCTGCGCTGCGGCCGGAACAGGCCCGGCAGGGCTAGTGCGCGAACAGGCCGGCGGCGCGCAGGCCGCGCGCCATGGCCGGTGCCCACACCAAGGCATAACGACCGGGTCGCGACACCGTCAGCACATGTGCTCCCGCGGCCAGCCTGCGCGGCCCGTCCAGTACCGTGCCATCAAGCACGCCGGCGACGGTTCCGCTTGCAGCGACCAGCACATACGTCTGCGGCACGCGCACCCGGAACCGCAGCGGCGCGCCGGCCCGGGCCACATCCAGCAGCAGTCCGGCCACCCGCAGCCGACCGATCCCGGTGGCCAGATAATTGGCGTCGATGAAAGCCTGCGCGCCCGCGGGCATGCGGTAATCGTCGACCAGCGGCGTGCCGGTGCGTATCAGGCCGGCCGCCACATCGTCGGGGATCAGACCCAGCTTCATGCGCTGCTGGGTGATGTTCTCGAATGCCCAGTAGATCGGACGGGTGCGGAAGATCGACTCGCCCTTGGCATCCATCACGTCGTCATCGGGCCTGGTCAGGCGCAATACCGCGGCGAGATGGCTTTCCTGCACGGCCGCGCGATCGCGCCACGGCGGGCGCAGCGCCAGGATCACGCCGAGATCGAACAGCAGGAACAGCAGCACCCAGAGCGGCAAGCCGCGCCGGAGAGCGTGCGCCGCATGCGCATCGTGATCGCGCTCGGCCAGCACCACCAGGCCCAGCATCAGCATCGGGGTCACCGGCAGCAGATCCTGCGCCGGAACCAGCGGCCAGTAGCTGACCAGCGCGCCGACGTAGAGCACGGCGCCGGCCAGCACCACGCTGCGCCGCAGCCAGCGTCCGGCATCCGCCGTGCGCCGCAGCGTCCGCCACAACACGCCGGCACTGAGCAGCAGCAGAAGCGGAAACACGCTCAGCCGCAGAGCGTGCGCAAGGCGATGCCCACCCCAGTCGCCGAGTCCGGGCACGATGTTGTGCTGCACCGTGCAGTACCAGGTTTGCGCCCACGCACCCTCGGCGGCGAAGAACGCCGCAAAGGCCGCCAGCGGCAGCGCTGCCGCGAGCGCGAACGCGATCCCGCCGCGGATCAGCGCCGCGGTGTCCGTGCGGCGCCCGCTCAGGCGCCAGACCAGCAGCACCAGTGCCAGCGCGATCGCCCCGGCGATCAGCAGCACCGTGGTCTTCAGCGACACCGCCAGCGCGAGGCCGGCCAGCAGGCCGCCGGCAACCATCCGCCGCACGCCCGGCGCGCCGGTGACGCCGACCAGCACCGTCAGCACCCACAGCGGCGACCACAGATCGTCGGTGCGAAACTGCGCCGACAGCACGAAGTAGAACGGAAACAGCGCGGTCAGCAGCGTCGCCAGCGCGGCCGTCCGGCGCGACCACAGCGCGCAGCCGATGCGCCAGCCCGCCCACAGCGCCAGCGCGTAGAACGGAATCATCGCCAGCCGCATCAGCGGAACGATGTCGGCGCGCTCGCCCAGCAGCGCCAGCAGCGGGGACATCAGCAGCTGGAACAGCGGCGTGTGGTTGTCGAAGACGTCGCGATACGGCAGCAGGCCCTGGGTCCAGGCCCAGACCACGTGCAGGTGCTGGGGTTCGTCGGAATCGACCTGCAAGGTGCAGGCGAACAGCACACGCAGCGCGAGCAGCAGCGCGAGGCCGGGAAGCAACAGTCCGCGGCGCCAGCGCGCGGTGGTCGATTCGGGGATGGTCGGCATGCGGGTGAGTGCCGGAGCGGGTCAGCGAGGGCGCGCAAGGATCGCACACGTGCGCGACACCCGCGACCGTCGCTCAGCGGTTCAGCCACCACAGCCCCGCATTGAGCAGCGCGGCGTAACCCGTCCAGGCGAGATAGGGCAGCAGCAGGGCGCCGCTGATGCGATCGCGGCGCCAGAACCGCAACACCGTCGCGGACAGCGCCAGCCCGAGCAGGCCGATATCCAGCAGTGCCCAGCCCGGACGATGCAGCCCGAAAAACAGCGGCGACCACAATGCATTCAGCGCGAGCTGCAGCAGCCACAGGCGCAGCGGCGCGCTCCAGCGGCGTTCGCGCTCGTAGATCCGCCACGCCGCAACCGCCATCAGCGCATAGAGCAGTGTCCACACCGGCCCGAACAGCCAGGGCGGCGGGGTGAACCACGGCTTGCGCAGGGCGGCATACCACGCGCCGGGCAGCGTGAACGCGCCGATCGCGGCGACCGCGAAAGTCAGCAGCAGCCACGGCAACAAGGCCAGCGGGCGGCGGGACGGCATGCTCATGCCATCCTTCCGGCGTCGCGCAGCCGAGCCGGGTTCCGGTCAGACATGCGTCGCATCCGCGGCAGCCAGCGCGTCAAGCCGTTCGCGCAGCACCGCAAGACACAGGTCCGCGGCGGCACCGGGCGAGACTCGCGCGGCGAGACTCGCTTCGGGCGTGCGACCCTGCCCCGTCGCCGAAGCGGCTTCGGCGGCGCGCCGATAGGCCTCGCGAAACGGCATGCCGGCCACGGCCTGCTCGATGGCGACATCGGTGGTGTACATCGCCGGATCGATCGCGGCGCGCATCGCCTCCGGATTCCAGGCGAATCGCGCCAGCAGGTCGGGCAGCAGCGCCAATGCGCCCAGTCCATGCCCGAAGGCGTGCACCAGCGAGCCCTTGCTGTACTGCAGGTCGCGCTGATAGCCCGAGGGCAGGGACAGCAGCTGCTCGATCTCGGTGCGTGCCGCGGCGACGGTGGCGTAGCTGGCACGCAGCAGCTCGATCACGTCGGGATTGCGCTTGTTGGGCATGATCGAACTGCCGGTGACGTACTCCGGCGGCAGCGTGACGAAGCCGAATTCGGCGGTGGTGAACAGGCTCAGATCCCACGCCAGCCGGCGCAGATCCAGCAGCGCCGAGGCCAGTGCCTCGATCGCCGCCAGCTCGAACTTGCCGCGCGAAAGCTGCGCGTAGACCGGCGAGATCTGCAAACGCGCGAAACCCAGCGCCGCGGTGGTGTAATCGCGATCAAGCGGCAGGTTGACACCGTAGCCGGCCGCCGTGCCCAGCGGGTTGGCGTCGATCCAGGCCAGCGTCTGCGCCGCGCGCGCGGCATTGTCGATGAAGGCTTCCGCGAAACCGGCGAACCACATCGCGGTCGACGACACCACCGCGCGCTGCAGATGCGTGTAGCCGGGCAGCGGCAGCGCTTCGCGTCCGGCGCGATCCAGGCAGCCCGCCGCAACGTCGCGACACATCGCCGCCAGCCCGGCAAGCCGGTCCTTCAGCCACAGGCGCGTGGCCACCAGGACCTGGTCGTTGCGGCTGCGTCCCGTGTGCACCTTGCGGCCGATGTCGCCGAGACGTTCGGTCAGCCGCGCCTCGATCGCCGAATGGCCGTCCTCGTAGCGGTCGTCGAGCACGAAGCGTCCGGCGCGAAAATCGTCCGCCAGCGTACCCAGCTCGCGTTGCAGCGCGGATGCCTCGCCGGCATCCAGCAGGCCGATGCGCTCCAGACCTCCCACGTGCGCGGCGCTGGCGACGATGTCGTGCGCAAAGAATTCCCGGTCGAGCAGCACGTCATCGCCGGCAAGGAACCGCATGATCCGCGCGTCGATGCGCACGCCGTTCTTTTTCCACAGCAGATCGCTCATGGGTCGGTCCTGGTGCCGGAAGAGATCGTTGCGCGGTCGGTCAGACCCCCCGCTGCGCTCGGGATGGCCATTTTCCTGTCTCGCCTTCCGCCCCGGGGGCGCAGCCCGAGGGATCTTCCTCGTGCAAGCCGCTCCATGTCCAACCGCGCGGCCCTCACGGCTCGCCTGCCAGCGGAATCCCCGCTGTTTCCTCGAATCCGAACGCCCGGTTGAGATTCTGCAGCGCCTGCGTCGCCGCACCCTTGAGCAGATTGTCGAGGGTGACGACCACCACCACGCGCCGACCATCGGCGGATGTCGTGAAGCCGCCGATCTCCGCATGATGATGCCGCGCGATGCGGCTGACCCACGGCGCCTCGTCGAGCACGCGGACCAGCGGTTCACCCGCATAGCGTTCGCGATACAGCGCCCGCGCGTCCTCGACTCGCAGCGGCTGCGTCAGCCACAGGTTGGCCGTCAGGGTGATGCCGCGAAAATAGGCCGCGACGTGCGGCAGGAACTCCACCGGCAGGCCCAGCTGGCGGCTGGCCTCGCGCTCGTGCATGTGGCCGGTCAGCTGATAGGGCATCAGGTTGTCGCGCAGCTTGTCCGGGTCGTTCCTGTCTGAAGGCGTGGTACCGGCACCCGAATAGCCCGAGACACCGAAGCACACCGGCGGCCCGGCCAGGCGGTCCATCAGAGGCGCGATGGCGAGCTGCATCGCGGTGGCGTAGCAGCCGGGATTGCTGATCCGGCGCTGTCCGGCGTAGCGCGCGCGGTTCAACTCGGGCAACCCGTAGTACCAGGCGTCATCGAAACGGTGATCGGCACTCAGATCGACGATCACCGTATCCGGCGCCGCGGCATCGAGAGCCGCCACGCAGGGCGCGGTCTTGCCGTTGGGCAGTGCCAGGATCACCGCCCCGGCGCCCCGGCGCGCGGCTTGCTCGGCGTCGAGGTTTTCGTAGCGCAGCGCGCCCGCGTATTCCGCGACGTGCCCGGTCACGCGCTGACCATCCAGCTCGCGCGACGACACGAAGGCCAGCTCAAGGCGCGGATGCGCGGCGATCAGGCGGATCAGTTCGGCGCCGGTGTGCCCGCGTGCTCCGACGATGCCGACGGTTTTCATGGGGTCGTTGCTCATGTGCCGCTATTCCCGTGTGGTCAGCGTGGCGCAAGCGCCTCGTCATTTCGATGCATCTGCAGCGGGTTCGGCTTCCGCTCGCCGGAGCCCTCGCCGCGCCCGGGATGACCGTCGCAAACAGCCCGCCCTTCCCGAGTCCCGAGTCCCGAGTCCCGAGTCCCGGGTCCCGGCCCTGCATTCAGTCCTTCAACGTCGCCGGTCGCGTACGGCAGTGCTCGACACAGGCCGCGATGCGGTCCCAGTCGTCGAGTCCATACCAGAACGCGGTCCAGCGCGACTGCTTGATGCAACCATCGGATTCGGCGTGGTAGAAGTCGTTATTGACCGGGTTGCCGTGGCGCGAACGCCAGAACAGGACTGGATTGTCCGCGCGCATCACCTGCCAGGCAGCGCGGCCCAGACCCTCGCCCTGCGCGTCCTCGGCAACCGCGAACTTGTCCAGATAAGGCACGCCGTCCTCCAGAGTGAGGATCAGCGCGGCACGGTAGTTCGCGCTGACGTAGGCGCGATACAACCGCGTGCGCTCGAAGTAATCCGGCAGCAGCGTGCGGCCGAAGCTCGACTCGATCAGCGCGCGCAGGCGCCGGGTATCGATCTGGCTCCAGCGTGTGCAGCGGCGCACGCGCTCGCCGCGGCGCACCAGCGTGCCGGAGCCGCGGTGCGTGAACAGCTCCTTGGCCAGCTCCGCCGGGCGCGTGATCGACACGGACGAGGTCAGCGGCAGACGATCCAGCAGCGCCTTGATCTGCTCGATCTTGACGCGCATGCCCGAATGCAGCCACGGCTGCGCCATCAGCATCTCGTAGTCGGTGCCGAGGTTGATCGAATCGATCACCCGGCCCGCGCCGTCCAGCAGCCCGCCGGTGCCGGTGAGAAAGATGATCTTGTACGGCTGCAGCGCCTGCACCAGTTCGTTGGCGGCGAAGTCGGCGTTGACGTTGAGGATCTGGCCACCCGCGGTTTCGCCCAGCGAGGCGATCACCGGCACCGAGCCCGCGTTGAGACTGGCCTCGATCGGCGCCAGGTTCACCCGCGTCACCCTGCCGACCAGGCCGTAGGTGCGGCGGCCGAGAAAGTCGGCCTCGAACACGCCCGACAGCACCGAGGTCGCGCGTGCGCCGACCTGCTGCAACGCCTCGACCAGACGCAGGTTCTCGCTCTGCGTCACCCGGCGCACGATCGCCAGCGCCTCCGGCGGGGTCACGCGCAGACCCTTGACGGTTTTCTTGACGATGCCGGCCGTGGCCAGCTCGGTGTCCAGCTGCGGCCCCGCCCCATGCACGACGATCGGGGTCAATCCCACCTGCTGCAGAAACGCGAGCGAGCTGGTCAGCGCCTCGAGGTCGTCACGCAGCACCGCGCCGCCGACCTTGACCACGGCGAAGCGCTTGGCGTCGAGCTTGCTGAAGCGCTTGAGATACTGCTGGATCTCCTTGGCGCTGGCCATGTTGGAGAGCAGGCGCACGATGGTCTGGCGCATGTGCTTGTGGGCGTCCATCAGGCAAGACCCTTGTCGATGATGCGATGCACGTGGGCGGCATAGGCCGCAAGTTGCTCCAGCGCCACCCATTCATCGGCGCCGTGCGCCTGGGCGATGTCGCCGGGACCGAACACGAGCGTGGTGCAGCCCGCCTGCGAGAACAACGCGGCCTCGGTCCAGAAATCGACCGCGTTGCCGACCGTCAGCCCCAGCCCGTCGGCAAGGTCGCGGGCGGCCAGGCGCCGCGCCTCGGCCCCGGCGATGTCGCCAGCCGGCAGAGGCAGGCCGCGGAAGGTTTCCTCGAACTGCGCGGGTGCCGGATCGGCCAGCGCGCGCAACTGCGCCAGCACCGCATCGGTATCCATCGACGGCAGCGGGCGGAAGCCGAAGCGCACCTCGGCCGCCGGCGCGATCACGTTGGCCTTGATGCCGCCTTCGACGCGCCCGATGTTGAAACGCAGCCCGGTCAGCCCGGCGAAGCGCTGGTGCGCCTGCGTATCCACGTAATCCAGCGCCCGCGCGCCCCAGCGCACCGCCTGATGCAAGGCGCTGTCGGCCGCGCCCTGCGCGCCCGAGGCGTGACCCGCGCGACCGGCGAAGCGCAGCAGCACCGAGCTGATGCCGCGATGCGCCAGCACCGCCTCGCCGCGGGTGGGTTCGGCGACCACGACCGCCTGAAAACACGGGTGCCGGAGCCCGGCACCCGGGGCCCGGGAAGGCGGACAAGCGCGCAGGAATGCAGGCACGCAGCGGGCGTCGTTGGCTTCCTCGTCGGTCGTGAACAGGAAGGCGCAGGCGCCGTCGCTGTGCGCCGCGGCCGCCAGCAGCGCGGCGGCTGCGCCCTTGATGTCGCAGGCGCCCAGGCCTATCGCGCGATCGTCCGTCACCCGCAGCGCGAACGGGCTGGCACTCCAGTGCGGCGAATCGGGCACGGTGTCCAGGTGCACGTTGAAAAGCAGGTGCGGCGTGCCGCGCACGGCCAGCAGGCTGACCGCGCCGGCACCGTGGTCGGTCAGGGTGCAATCGAAGCCCGGCAACGCGGAGCGCAACACGTCGAAGATTCCGTCCGTACCGATCGCGCGCGGCGGATTGCGCGTGTCGCAGGCGACCAGCGCGCGCAGGTGCTGCAGCGTGGCGGTCAGCAGCGACGGGGCCAGGGACGGAATCGACGGGGCCCGGGAAGAGGTGCCGCTACCGGAGGGCTTACGCATGTCAGTCATCTCGATCAGGCCGCGAGGCGGCTCAAGCAGAAGCACAAGGCAGTGGCACGCGCGCGCTTCATGCTTTTCCATCCCGGGTCACGGGTCCCGGGTCCCGGCTTTCCCGGCTTCCCGATTCACCTGCGCCCACAGCGTGCTGCTCATGCCATAGAGACGGATGAAACCCTCGGCCTCGGCCACGCCCCAGTCGGCGGATTGGGCATAGGTCGCGCCCCTGGCGTTGAGCAGGTGCGGCGAACGCACCGCCACCGCCTGCACGCTGCCGCCCTGGGTTTCCAGCACGACCTCGCCGTTGACCATGCGCTGGCTGCTGGCCAGGAACGCCTCAAGGTCGGCCTTCAGCGGATCGTGGAAGAAGCCCTCGTAGACCAGCTCGACCCACTGCTTGGCGACCTCGGGCTTGAAGCGGTTCTGCAGCTTGGTCAGCACCGCTTCTTCCAGCGCACGGTGCGCGGCCAGCAGCGCGACCAGCCCCGGTGCCTCGAAGATGATCCGGCCCTTGAGGCCGATGGTGGTATCGCCGGTGTAGAGGCCGCGGCCGACGCCGTAGGCGGCGAAAGCCCGGTTGAGCCTCGCCAGCAGCACGTGACCCGGCTGGCGTTCGCCATCCAGCGCCACGGCTTCGCCGTGCTCGAAGCGCAGCGTGACACGCAGCGGCGCGACCGGCCACTCGGCGCGCGACGCGCACCAGCCGCGCGCGCCCTCGCCGGGTGCCTCCCAGCGGTCGATCTCGCCGCCCGACATGGTCAGGCCCAGCAGGTTTTCGTTGATGGTGTAGCTCTTCTGTTTGGCGCGCACGGCGTAGCCGCGCTGCTCCAGGTACTGCTGCTCGTAGGCGCGCGTCTGCGTGTGCTCCTTCTGGATCTCACGGATCGGCGCCACGATCGTGTAGTCGCCCAGCGCCTTGACCGCGAGATCGAAGCGCACCTGGTCGTTGCCCATGCCGGTGCAGCCGTGGGCGATGGCGCGGGTGCCGAGTTCGTCAGCGCGGCGCAGCGCGGCCTCGACGATCAGATAACGATCCGATACCAGCAGCGGGTACTGGCCCTGGTAGCCCTGCCCCGCCCACACGAACGGTTTGACGAAACCCGACCAGATCGCCGGCCCGCCATCGACGGTGACGTGGCTGGCCACTCCCAGCTCGGCCGCGCGCGCCTCGATGACGGCGCGCTCGGCGGCATCCACGCCGCCGGTATCGGCGAACACGGTATGCACCGCATAACCCTGCTCGCGCAGGTACGGCACGCAGAAGCTGGTATCGAGACCACCGGAGAAGGCGAGGACGATGGGTTGAGAGCCGGGACCCGGGGAAGCAGGATGCGTAGGCATGTGTATGGTCCGAACAGAATGGAAAGGACAGGAAACCGATGGACGCGGAAATGGATTCGGGCGCTAGCCGGGGCTCGGGGGATTGGCTTGTGGTGACACCCGCGCTTTCCCCGGAATGGCAGCAGCAGAAAATCGATCGACCGGCATGCGAAAGGCTCAGCCTCTTCCGGGGTCCCGGGTCCCGAGCCCCGCCAGCGTCACCATCACCGCCTTCTGCACATGCAGGCGGTTCTCGGCTTCGTCGATGGCGATGCAGGCGGGCGAATCCATCACCGCATCGGTGGCCTTGACGTTGCGCCGCAGCGGCAGGCAGTGGCTGAACAGGCCGTGGTCGGTCAGCGCCATCTTGCCCTCGTCGACGATGAAGTGCCGGTGCGCGTCGCGGATGGGCTTTTCCTGCTCCCAGCGCCCGAAGAAAGGCAGCGCGCCCCAGCTCTTGGCGTAGACGACGTGCGCGCCGCGGTAGGCCGACTCGATGTCGTGCGACACCCGCAGCGAGCCGCCGTTCTCGCTCGCGTTCTGCGCCGCCGCGTCCATGTAGCGCGGATCGAGCAGGTACTCCGGCGTCGGGCACAGCAGGGTCACGTCCATGCCCATGCGCGTGGCGATCAGCAGCGCCGAATTGGCCACCGCGGTGTTGAGCGGCCGGGGGTGGTAGGTCCAGGTCAGCACGTACTTGCGCCCGCGCAGCTCGCCGAGGTGCTCGTGCATGGCCATCGCGTGCGCCAGCTCCTGGCAGGGATGGGTGATGGTCTCCATGTTGATCACCGGCACCGTGGCGTGGCGCGCGAAGGCCCGGATCACGCGATCCTCGCGATCCACCGACCAGTCCAGGAACTTCGGAAACGCGCGCACCGCGATCAGGTCGACGTAGCGGGAGAGCACGCGCGCCACCTCGGCGATGTGCTCCTCGGTGTCGCCATCCATCACCGTGCCGACCTCGAACTCGATCGGCCACGCGTCCTTGCCCGGCGCGAGCACGATGGCGTGGCCGCCCAGCTGGAAGGCGCCCAGCTCGAAGCTGGTGCGCGTGCGCATCGACGGATTGAAGAACAGCAGCGCGATCGACTTGCCCGCGAGCTGGCGTCCGGTCCTCGATCGCTTGAATGCGGCGGCCTGGTCCAGCAGCGCGTCGAGCTCGGCGCGGCTCCAGTCCTGGGTGCTGAGAAAGTGGCGTAGGCTCATCGGAGAAACCTGTCTGGTGGATCGGGTCCGGTCATCGACCGCCGGTCTGCGACCGAAGCCCCGCGGGGGAAAACAAAAAACCCGGCGCGCGGCCGGGTCTTGTCGAAGCATGAAGCAGTGCGCGACAGCCTACCCGGCCGGAGTGGCGAGATCCGGTCGACGCGCGCGCGAGGTCATGCCGGCGGCCATGCGGGCGCTGGTCAGGACATCGGGCTGGGCGGCTTGACAGGCCATGGACGGAGTCCGGCGAAAGGCGGGGCGATGGTGACACGAGCGCGTGCCGCCCTGCAACACACGGCGTCTGACGCGGCCTTGAAAGCAAGGCGGTGTCCGCGAATGACGCAGAGCGGCCTGAGTCCTCAACGACCTTCGCGGCCTTCGCGTCCCTGGCGGAACGATGCTCCGGGCGCGTGCCGCGCGATTGCTCAGTCGGCAGGGACCACGCTGATGCGGATGCGCAGGCGTTCGCCCGGATCGTAGTTGAGGCGCGAGACGTACACGTCGCCGCGATAGCGGTACTCGACGTCGTAGCCGGCGATGCGGCGCTGCTCGCCGACCTGGCCGACCTGCTCGCAGCGGGTCTGGTTTTCCACCTGCTGGCCGCTGCTGGCGTTGTTGCCGATGGCGCCGCCGACCACCGCGCCGCCGATGGTGGCCGCCACGTTGCCGCGACCGTGACCGACCTGATGCCCAGGGCGCCGCCGACCACCGCGCCGAGCAGGGTGCCGGCGGTGCTGCCGCCCGTGTCCCGCACGACCTGGCGGTCGTAGCAGCGCTCCTGCGGGCGGCTCGACCTGGACCACGTCATAGACCGGATCGACGCGCAGCACGTCGGCCCAGGCGTAGTGGATGTTGTCCTGGCTGGAGCCGCCGTCGCCGTAACCACGGTCCTGGGCGAAGGCCGGTGCGGCCGTCGGGCGACGATCAGCAGTAGACAACAGGATGCGGCGCATGACTGGACTCCATCCGGACAGGGGCACTGGACGTGCTCTATGTGCCTATTCCAGCAAATCACGCTGAATCCCGCTTAGAACCACCTACGGTGCCTGCGCGGACGGCCGGAACCAAGTTCCGCGTGCCGCATCGGCGGACCCGCCGCCGGACCGGGGCCGCGGGCGTCGACTGCTAGAATCGGAGGCCCGCGCAACCGCCCACGATCCTCATGCCGATCCGCCTGCACAACAGCCTGACGCGCCGCATCGAAGCGTTCGTCCCGCTCGATCCGCAGCGGGTGACGATGTACGTCTGCGGACCGACGGTCTACAACTACATCCACATCGGCAACGCGCGCCCGGCCGGTGGTCTTCGACGTGCTGGCGCGCCTGCTGCGGCGCGAATACCGCGAGCATGTGGTCTACGCCCGCAACATCACCGACGTCGACGACAAGATCAATGCCGCGGCGCGCGGCGGCGGGCGTGCCCATCGAGAGCATCACCGACCGCTATGTCGCCGCCTATCGCGAGGACATCGGCGCGTCTCGGCGTCGCCGCGCCCGATATCGAGCCGCACGCCACCGCGCATATCGACGCCATCGTCGCGATGTGCCGCAGCGCTGATCGCCTGCGGCCACGCCTACGCGGCCGAAGGCCACGTGCTGTTCGACGTGGACAGTCCTACGCCGACTACGGCAGGCTGTCCGGTCGCGACCCGACGAGATGATCGCCGGCGCGCGCGTCGAGGTGGCCCCGTACAAGAAGCAATCCCGGCGACTTCGTGCTGTGGAAACCCTCCGACGCCGGAACTGCCCGGCTGGGACAGTCCCTGGGGCCGCGGCCGCCCGGGCTGGCACATCGAATGCTCGGCCATGAGCGAGGCCGCATCTGGGCGAGACCATCGACATCCACGCCGGCGGCGTCGACCTGCAGTTCCCGCACCACGAGAACGAGATCGCGCAGAGCACCTGCGCGCACGGCGGCAGGACCTTCGCGCGCTGCTGGCTGCACAACGGCATGCTGACGTTCGGACGGCCGCAAGATGTCGAAGTCGCTGGGCAACACGCTGGTGCTGCACGAACTGCTCGACCAGCATCCGCCCGAGGTGCTGCGTTTCCTGCTGCTGAAGGCGCATTACCGCCAGCCGCTGGACTGGTCCGATGCCGCCGTGCAGCAGGCGCGGGCGACGCTCGACGGCTGGTACGGGCGTGCTGCGCGATCTCGGTGACGTCGAAGGCAGTGTGCTCGAGGAATCGGATCCCGCGTGGGAAACCTCCGGAAGCCGATTGCACGATCTGCTCGAAGCACTTCGCGACGACCTCAACACGCCCGAGGCGCTGGTGGTGATGGCCCGCATGGCCGCAGATGCGAGGCGCCTTGTCAGTGGACCGGGCCCGGCGGAGATGCGCAACCTGGTCAAATCCCGACTGGTGTCCGGAGCGCGCCTGCTCGGGTTTTTGCAGCAGGACCCGGAACTCTGGTTCAAGCAGACGACGCCGGGTACCGCAGTCGATGCGGCGCACATCGAGTCGCTGATCGCGCAGCGCAATACCGCACGCGCCGCCAGGGATTTCGCCCGCGCCGATGCCGTGCGCGCCGAACTGGCCGCGCTGGGCGTGGCCATCGAGGACGGCCCGCAGGGCACGCGCTGGAAGGTCGCCGCGCCGTGAACGCCGCCCTGCCCCGCGAAGTCGGCGCGCGCGAGGCCGCCGCGGCGATCATCGAGGAGTTCGCCCTGTTCGGCGACTGGAGCGAGCGCTACCAGTACCTGATCGATCTCGGCCGGAAGCTGCCCGACCTGGCCGCTGCCGAGAAGATCGCGGCGTACAAGGTCTCCGGCTGCCAGTCCAACGTCTGGCTGGTGCCGGGCGGCGACGCGGCACGGATGACGTTCCGCGCGATCAGCGATTCCGCCATCGTCTCCGGCCTGATCGCGCTGCTGCTGCGCGTGTACGACGATCGTCCGGCGGCCGAAATTCTCGCCACCGATGCCGGCTTCATCGACGCCATCGGCCTGTCGCGGCATCTCTCGCCGACCCGCACCAACGGGCTCGCCGCGATGCTGCAGACGATCCGCGCCCACGCCCAGGCCGCGCTGGCGCGCTGATCACCGCACGGCCGGACTTTCCCGTGCCGTGTGTGCCGCCGTCGCGGCCCCGCCGCATCGCGGGGCGATGCGTCCGACCGTTCACTCCGGGCACGGCGGCGCAGGCGCACCGTCGCGGGCGCGGCATCCGGCTCG
Organism: uncultured Pseudomonadota bacterium; assembly: GCA_963794205.1. GTDB lineage: Bacteria > Pseudomonadota > Gammaproteobacteria > Xanthomonadales > Rhodanobacteraceae > Metallibacterium. The sequence continues at coordinate 654,739 of CAWCCR010000015.1, read as the reverse complement.
TGTCCCCCGCCCTCGCGGGCGCGGCGCGGCAGCCGGTTTGGCCTGCCACGCCGCGCCTCGGCTAAAGTCCATGCGGGCCGGGCCGGAATAGCGACATGCGCGGACGTCAGGCAGACATCGCGATGCTGGGTCGCCTGACGGCGATGCTGGCGCTGTGCACGACGACCGCCCATGCGCAACAGGCCACCGCGCCGGTCAGCGCCGCCGCCTGCGCCGCCATTCGCAATGACGCGACCCGTCTGGCCTGCTACGACCGTCGGTTCGGACATCCGCGGCCGACCGCCAGGTCCGAACCCGCGGCCGCGAACGCGGATCGGGACGCCATCACCATCGCGCCGGTAGGGCCGCGGCGATCCCCGCGGCGGCCGCTGGTGCCCCGCGCCGCCGGCTGCCGCCCCTGCCGGACCCGTTCTCAAGCCAGGCCTGCCGTTGCAGGACGCGGGCCGGTCGAGGCCCACGCGCCATGGACAGCCAATGCGAGAGCCTGATTGCGGCCTGATGCCGATACTGAACATGAAGTTACATATTCGTAATCAATCGCCCCCCGATGGGTCAATGCTGCTATCTGTCAGCTGCAACCTGCCATCGGCGGCGCAATCAGCCGCCGTTCGACGCCGGACCTTTCATGCGCGTGTGGAGTTCATGCATCACTTTCGGCGTGACCGGTTCGCAGACGACCGTGTGCCGCCTTTCGGCCGGCCAGGGGAACCGGTCTCATGCGAGTGATGCCGTTCCCGACTACATTTGCGGAAGACCGGGCACGGCCCGCCGGAGCATTTGATGACTACGATGGTCGCCATCGAACGCAGGGTGCAGGGCGTGCTGCTGGCGATGTTCGCGGCGCTGCTGGTCGCGATCGCGATGGCGTTTGCCTTCACACGCTACATGACCGCCACGTCGGGCTGGGTCAGCCATACCTATGCGGTCATGGCGACCATCGAGACGGCCAAGACCGACCTTGCCCAGGCGCTGTCTGACACACGCGCCTATGTCATCACGGGCGACACCGCGTTCCTCGCCGTGAAGAACAGGAAGGTCGCCGACCTTCTGCAACAGCTGGCGCAGCTGCAGCGCATGACCTCGGACAACGCGACGGAGCAGGCGCATGTCCGGGCGCTGATGACGCTGGCCGGTGCGTGGCGTCTGCGACTGGGCGACGTCGAACGCACGCGAGCGATCCAGGGCTTTGCGGCAGCGGCGGCGCTGGTGCATGAGCGCCACGTCGCGGTGACCTCCACGGCGATGCGTGGCGTCCTGGATGACATGCATGCGGTGGAACAGCGGCTCCTGCTGCAGCGCCGTTCCGAGGAGGAACGCTTGCGGCACATCGTCAGCGCGCTTTTCGTGGCACTTGGATGTTTCGCGCTGATCCTCTCGCTGGTCATCTATGCGCAGATTCGCAGGCAGATTCGCCGCTCGGACGAAACCCAGCACCAGCTCGAACGCCTCAACGACGATCTCGATCGGAAAACGCAGTCGCTGCAAGAGACCGTGCGCGACCTCGAAAGCTTCAGCTATTCCGTATCCCATGACTTGCGTGCACCCCTGCGGCATATCACCGGCTATGCCAGCATGCTGCTGGAAGACGCACCGGAAGGGCTCGATCCGGAAAGCCTTCGCCATTTGAATGTGATCGCCGACAGCGCCCGGCACATGGGGGCGCTGATTGACGATCTTCTGGCTTTCTCGCGACTGGGGCGGAAACCCCTGGACAAGCAGCCGATCGACATGCAGAACCTTGTCGAAGATGTCATCAAGGAGATTGGCGGTGCCCGCGGCAATGGCGCTGCAGCGCTGGCGCGCATCGAGGTATCGGCGCTTCCGCCCTGCATCGGCGACCCCGCCCTGATCAGGCAGGTGTGGATCAATCTGCTGTCGAACGCCATCAAGTACAGCGCACCGCGCGGTGCCGCGGCGGAAATCGAGATCGCCGGCGAATCCGGCGCAGGTTGGGCTCGTTACCGTGTCCGCGACAATGGCGTCGGCTTCGACATGCGTTATGCCGACAAGCTGTTCGGAGTCTTCCAGCGGCTGCATACCCCGGAGCAGTTCGAGGGTACCGGCGTCGGCCTTGCCATCGTCCATCGGGTGGTGACGCGTCACGGGGGGCGCGTCGATGCTGTCGGCAAGCCGGATCACGGCGCCACCTTTTCGTTCGAACTTCCCATCGCCGAGGCGACAACATGAACGACTATCAAAGCGTCGAGATCCTGCTGGTGGAGGACTCGCATGCCGATGCCGAGATGACCCAGCGCACGCTCAAGAAGCGCGGCATCGTCAACGACATCGCCTGGGTCAGGGATGGCGTCGAGGCGCTCGATTATCTGCGTTGCGAGGGCAGCTTTGCAGGCCGCAAGAACGGCAACCCCAGACTGATCCTGCTCGACCTGAAGATGCCGCGCATGGATGGGCTGCAGGTGCTCAAGGCGATGCGCGAAGACGCGCGCACCCGATGGGTTCCGGTGGTGATGATGACCTCGTCGCGCGAGGAGGGCGACCTGCTCAAGAGTTACGCGCTGGGCGTCAACAGCTACATCGTCAAGCCGGTCGATTTCGAGCAGTTTGCCGATACCGTCGCCCAGGTCGGCATGTACTGGGTGCTGGCGAACCAGACGCCGACTCAGGCGCGGTGAGCCCCGGCTGTCGCCATGCACATGCCCGCCACCAATGAGCTGAGCATCCTGTTTGTCGAGGACTCCACGCTCGATGTTGAACTGAGCCTGCGCGAGCTCAGAGGGCTCGGGCGCGAGTTGTCGATCACTCGCGTGTCGGCTGCTGACGCCCTGCGCGACGCGCTGAGCCGATCGAGTCCCGACGTGATTCTCAGCGACTTCTCCATGCCCGGTTTCAGCGGCATGCACGCCCTGGAAATCGTGCGGGAGCTGGCGCCGGAGATCCCGTTCATCTTCGTGTCCGGCACGATCGGCGAGGAGGCGGCGATCGATGCGCTGCAGCAGGGCGCGGTGGACTACGTCCTCAAGGAGAACCTGCGCCGGCTGCAGCCGGCCGTGGAACGCGCACTGCGCACTGCCGCGGCCTACCGGGAAATGCAGTCCATGCAGCGTGCCCTGCGCGAGAGCGAGGAGCGTTTCCGGACCATCGTGGAAACGACCGAGGACTGGGTCTGGGAGATGGATCTGCACGGCATCCACAACTACGTCAACAGCAGCGTGATGAAGATCCTCGGCTATCCGGCCGCCGAGGTCATCGGTCGCGATGCGCTGGAGCTGATGGTTGACGAGGATCGCGCCAGGGTCGAACGGGTCCTGCCGAATCTGGTGGCGACAAGGAGAGGCTGGCACCGCTGGACCCTGCGCTGGCGCCATCACGACGGCAGCATCCGGGTCCTCGAGAGCACCGCGCATCCGGTGCTCGACGCAACCGGATGCGCTGACCGGCTACCGCGGCGTCGATCGCGACGTGACCGAACGCGTCCAGCAGGAAGCCAAGATCCGGCAGCTGGCGCGCATCCACGCGGTGCTGAGCGCCCTCGGCAATGCGGTCCTGCGCTCGCGTGACACGGCGGAGCTGTTCGATCTGTCCTGCCGACTGGCGGTCGACCAGGGGGGGTTCAAGGCGGCGGCCATCATGGCCCGAGCGTCCGCGGACACGTTGACCCTGACGAGCAGCTTCGGTGACCCGGTCATGCTGGCCCTGGTCGCGAGCCATGATCACTTGTCGCCGGGTCCGGCCGGCGTCGGTGAGCCGCCCTTCATGGAGGCGATCCGGACGGCCTCGATCATCGTGATCCGCGACGGATCCGCTGCGGAAACGCCCGCCGGATGGTCCGCAGCGATGGCGCACGCCGGCATCGCTGCGCAGATATCGCTGCCGATCGGCGCCGACGCCTGGGGAGTGATGAGTCTGTTTGCCGACACTCCCCAGACATTCGACGCCGACGAGATCGGGTTGCTCAAGCGGCTTACCGACGAAATCGACTATGCGCGCGACTTTCTCGCCAAGAGCGAGCGGCTGGAATTCCTGGCGTACAACAACCCGACGACCAGCCTGCCCAACCGGACCGCCTTCCGCGATCTTCTCCTTTCCCGCCTCGAAGACGGGCCGCAGATGGTCGCGATGATCGACATCGATCGCTTCCGCTACTTCAACAGCACGCGCGGGCAACGCTTTGGCGACGCGCTGCTGCGCGAGGTCGGAGCGCGCCTGCAGTCGCTCGCTCCCGAAGGCGCGATCCTCGCGCACCCGGGCGACGATGCCTTCGTGCTTGCGCTCGCGCAAACCGGTGACGACGACGGCAATCGTGCCATCGAAACGCTGTTGAGCCGCTGCGCGGACCAGCCCTTCATGGTCCACGGAGAGCAAGTCCACGCGCGATTCCACGGCAGCGTGCTGATGGCGCCACGGCAAGCCCAGACCCCGGACGCCATCGAGCGCGGACTGGTCGCCGCGCTGGCCGAAGCCAAGGCACTCGACCGCCCGATCCTGGCGTTCACGGAGGGCGCCCATCAGCGCATGGTGCGGCAGGTCACGCTCGAGCGTGACCTGCGGCTCGCGCTGGACAACAACGAGTTCGAACTTCACTTCCAGCCGAAGTACAACGCGGTTTCACGACAGTTGACGGGCGCCGAGGCTCTGTTGCGCTGGCGACATCCGACCCAGGGGCTGGTACCGCCCGCTGAGTTCATCCCGGTGCTCGAGGTCACCGGGATGATCGTCGCGGTCGGCGCGTGGGTGCGCCGGGAAAGCCTGCGCATTGCCCGGCGCTGGCAGGTCCGCGCGCCGGGGATGCGCCTGGCCGTCAATGTCTCGGCGCGGGAATTGCGGCAGGCTGACTTCATCAGCAGTTACGAGGCATTGCTGACCGTCGCCGGCGATGAGCTCGTTCTGGAAATGGAAATCACCGAGAGTCTGCTGATGGATGACATCGAACGCAGCATCGCGGTCCTGCACAGGCTGCGCGCACTCGGATGCCGGATCGCGATCGACGACTTCGGCACCGGCTATTCGTCACTGAATTACCTCTCGCGACTGCCGGCGGACGCGATCAAGATCGATCAGGCCTTCGTCGCCCGGCTGGCAACCGACCGCGACACGCTCGCGCTGGTGAAAAACATCGTCGAGCTGGCGCACTCCCTCGGACTTGCCGTCGTTGCCGAGGGCGTGGAGGACGAGGAGCAGGCCATGCTGCTGTGCCGGATGGGTTGCGACGAGTTGCAGGGGTTCCTGCTTGGGCGCCCGATGCCCGTGGCTGACTTCGAACGATCCGTTCTGGCCTGAACAGGGCTTTCGGCCTCTTGCCTGCGCCCGGCTTGCGGCCCGAGGCCGAGGCTCGCGGATTCATCGGGTGTCCGCGGATTCGCAAGCAGTCCGCCGAGAACGACCGTCCCGGTGCACAAGCCCTGGTCTCAGGTCGAGGCAGCCCTGGCGCTGGCGAGATCGAGCATCCCGGTCAGCACCTTTTCGATCGCGTCCTGACGCAGCAGATGCATGCCGTCTTCAAGCGCGGCCTCCACCACCTGCGGAACCGACCCGCGGGCGCGGATCAGGTTCTTGATCTTCGGCGTGCCGCACAGCAGCTCGTACACGCCGATGCGACCCTTGTACCCGTGGTTGCATGCCTTGCAGCCGACAGCTTCATGCAGCAGCAATCCGCCCTGGCCGCCATAGGTCGCGCGCCATTGCGCTTCGACGACTGCCGGATCGCGCATCGATCCGGCGCAATACTCCTGCGCCAGCGCATTGATTTCCACGTCGGTGGCCACGCGCGATTTTCTGCAGGCCAGGCACAGCTTGCGCGCCAGTCGCTGGGACAGGATGCCGATAAGCGCGTCGGCGAAGTTGAACGGATCCATCCCCAATTCCAGCAGCCGGACCACGCTCTCCGCGGCACTGTTGGTATGCAGGGTGGAAAACACCAGATGGCCGGTCAGCGAAGCCTCGATGCCGATCTCGGTCGTCTCGGCGTCGCGCATCTCGCCCACCATGATGATGTCCGGATCAGCACGCAGAAAAGAGCGCATCGCCGCGGCGAATGTCCAGCCGATGCGCGCATTGATTTGCACCTGGCGCAGGCCGGCCTGGGTGATCTCCACCGGATCCTCGGCGGTCCAGATCTTGATGTCCGGCCGGTTGATGCTGTGCAGCACGGAATGCAACGTGGTGGTCTTGCCTGATCCGGTGGGTCCGCAGACCAGGATCAAGCCGTAACTTCGGGTCACCATCTTCCTGATCTCGTCCAGGTCACGCCCGACCAGCCCGAGCTTTTCCAGCGGCAGCGGATCGACCCCACCCAGAATCCGCAGCACCACGTCCTCGAGACCGTTCGAGGTCGGCACGATGGCGACCCGCAGCTCGATCTGCAGCGGGCCGAATTTCGCGAAGGCGATTTTTCCATCCTGCGCACGTCGATGCTCGGAGATGTCGAGATCGGCCATGATCTTGATGCGCGAGATCAGCGCATTGCGATACGCCGACTGAAGCTCGAGGTAGTCTTCCAGTTCGCCGTCCTTGCGAAAGCGGATGCGGGTCTTTGCGGTGCCCGCATTGCTCTCGATGTGAATGTCCGAGGCGCCTTGTGCATGCGCCTCGACGATGATCTTGTTGATCAGCCGGACCAACGCGTTGTCCGTCACCCGCGGATCGACTGCGCTGTCCCCGGATTCCGGCGGCAACGGCGTCTGCCTGTCCAGTCCGGTCCTCGGCTCCCCCGGGACACGGGCCGGCGGTGCGTCCAGCGGGTTCCCGCTCGCGGCGGTCGACCGCGTGCCCGTGTCGGCCATCGCCCGGCCCAGCTCGAGCTTCGCGTACTGCCGGGTGATCTGTTGCCGCAGATCATCGGGATTGGCGATCACCGGCACCACGGTCCGACCGGCAAGGAAGGCCAGTTCCTGGCCAAAGTCCATGATCAGCGGATTTTCCATGGCCACCACCAGCTCTTCGCCCAGGCGCAATACCGGCAGCACCTGGTGACGCTTGGCGAAGCTGGCGCTTACCAGCGCCAATGCCTCGGGATCGAACTGGAAATCGGCCACGTTGATCAACGGGATGCCCAGTTTCTCCGACAACGCCATCTGCACCAGCCGCAGCGTGACCACGCCCATATCGACGAGGATGTCGCCCAGTCGTCGCTGGGGTCGTTCCGCCTGCTGCCCCAGGGCCTCCGCCAACTGTTCGGTGCTGATGAGACCGGCCTCTACCAGTACATCCCCCAGTTTCGCGCCGGGGTGGCGTTTCTGCACGTGCAGCATGTGCCTGAGCTCTTCCTGCGTGCTGGCCGCGCGCTCCGAAAGCCGCTTGCCCAGCCTTTCCTGGCGCTGTTCGGCCTGCTGGTTGAGTTCTTCCGCGATGGCCTTGCTGCTTGCCGAGGTCACAGCTGTCGACGAGTCCTGCCGCACGGAATCAATCTGTACCTCCTCCAGCTGTCGTGCGGGGATGAAACAGCGCAGCGCCTGCCCCGGATCGCTGCCGGGCAGATAGAGAAACAGTCCGGATTCATCTCGCACCAGACCACGGCTCAGGGCGGAAAACCGCTTGCCGTCGCGAAAGCGGATCGAGACCGTCCTGTCGTCGGCACCGCCGGCATCCGCCGCACGGGCCTGGCCTGTCGGCAGCAACGGAACGGTGAGGCGGATCATGCGGACATGCTCGAAATCGATACGCCGCCTTTCGGGCTGGTGCTCGGGAGCCGCCATCCCGATCGATACGGCATCCGGGCCCAGTTGCAGGAGCTCGGCTTCCAGGGTGCGTCCGTTCAAGAGCTCGACGGTGCAGTCCGGGCCATGGCCTTCGGCGGGTGCGGCAGCCGGCGAGAAAAGCATCGGCACCGGCCACCGAATGGAATCTTCGAAAGATATCGGCACCGCGGATTCCCTCGACACTGACATGCGCCACTCCAAACTCCGGAAGGAGTAACAGAGAGTGATCGTACGCTCTTGCTCGACGGCCTCGTTGACACGAATCAATCCGGAAGCCGGCGTCATCCCGCGCGGCCCCTGCCAAGGCAAGCCAGGCAGCGGAAGCCATGCGGCCAGCGTGCCCAGTGCAGCCTGCGGCAGGCCTTCGCCATGGCGCCGCACTGCTGCGTGAACGCCCTCCTCGACCGACCCTGCCGGACCTGCACGCGATCGATCGACGTGGCGTGTGCCCTCGGCGGCGGAGAGGGCGACGGCGTCTTCCGGCGCCGTCGAAAATCACGCGCCGGCGGGCCGGGAGCCAGGGCGAATCAGGCAGGATCAAGCCGGCAGGAGGGCCGCACAGGAAAGCGGCGCATCCAGTGCATCTTTCCGGATCAAGACACTGCCGAAGCGTAAGATGTCCGGTGAGCCAGCTCATCATCGCGTACCCACGGTCAGAATCCGAGTTGCCCGTAATACGGTGCACGCCCGAGGCCCGTCGAATACCCGCGTCCGTGCAAGACGCTGGCTTCGGCGCGCTCCATCCGGGCCGCCGGATCTCTCTTTGCAACGCCTGTCGCATCGTGGTGCCCGGTCCGTTCGCGGCCGAGGCCGAGGCCCGGCAGATGCCGGGGAAATCGGCATCAAAGCGGAGTACCGCCGGCAGGTCATGAATCATGAATCGGAGAGCGCCATAGCCAAATCCACCGCCAGCGGCCGAAAGAGCGGGACCGGATCGCTCCGGCCGGCGATTGCGGTGGAGGATCAGCTGCGCCAACGAACCGCCGAGCTGGAGACTGCCCTGCGCGAAGCGGAACGGATCAGTGCGTTGTTGCGCGAATCCGAAGCGCAATTCCGCAGGATGTCCCATGACTTCCTGCTCGGCATTTCGATCATCGTGGACGGCAAGTACACCTATACGAATCCCGCACTGAATGAACTCCTCGGCTACAGCGCCGATGAGATGCTTTTGCTCGATCCGCTTGCCACCGTCGCACCGGGCGATCGTGCCTTTGCCGCCGAAATGCTGCGTCATGCACTTGCTTCCGAGATTGAACGCGCCGAAGTCACGCTGCGCGCGCAACGCAAGGACGGGATGCTGCTGGACATCGAACTCTCCGGCAACGCCATGATGCTGAACGGAAAGCAGTCGCTCGTCATACTCACCAAAGACATCACGCGACGGACCACCGCCGAGCGGCGCTGCGCGAGAGCGAGGAAACCCTGAGGGTCATCGCAGCCTCTGCGCGCGACGCCATCCTGATGATGGACAACGACGGCCGGATCACGTTCTGGAACGAAGCCGCCGAAACCATCTTCGGTCGCACCCGCACCGAGGCCATCGGCCAGGATCTGCACGCGCTGCTGGCCGCACCCCAATACCGGCAAAGCTACGGCGAGCCATTCGCCCTTTTCCGGAAAACCGGCAAGGGCGCGGCGATTGGCACGCTGCGCGAGCTCAGCGCCGCAAGAAAGGACGGCACGGAGTTCCCGATCGAACTATCCCTCTCGGCCGTCAACCTCAAGTGACAAATGGAATGCCATCGGCATCGTTCGAGACATCACCGACCGCGAGCTGCTGGAGCGGACGCGACGCGAGCACTCGGACCGGATGATTGCGCAGGCAGCCGCGCTTGATGCCATCACGACTGCCGAAAAGGAATGCAATACCGACATCGACGCATGGTATCGCGTCATCACCGAACAGGCTGCCCGCGCCACCGGCGTGGCGCGTGCCAGCATCTGGCTGTTCAACGCGGAGGAAACACAGCTTCATTGCAGCGATCTCTACGAGCCCGGCGCTGCCCGCCACACCGCTGGAGCCGTGCTGCTGCAGGATCAATTCGCATCCGAGTTCCAGGCCCTGAAAAGCGCCGCTTGCGTTGCTGCGGACGACGCGTTGACCGATGCGCGAACCAGCGGCTACGCCGAAACCTATCTGATAGCCACTCGGCATCGCGGCGATGCTGGACTCGGTGATCGAGGTATCCGGCAAGCATCTGGGCCTGCTGTGTCTGGAGCACCTGCGCCAGCCCCGTCACTGGGAGGACGATGAAATCGCGTTCGCGACGCAGGTGGCCGGCCGGATCGGACTGGCACTTCTCGCCCGTTCGCGGCTGCAGGCCGAGCGGGCACAGCGCGAAAGCGAGCAGCGCCTGAGCAGCATACTCGGCAACGTCGAGCTGATTTCCGTCATGCTGGATCTCGAAGCCAGGTTGACGTACTGCAATGACTACCTGCTGCGCATCTCGGGTTGGCAACGCGAGGAGATCATCGGACGCCGCTGGGACGACGTGTTCCACACTCCGCAGTCCGTCCGAACAGATGCACGCCGTCTTTTCGGACCTGCTTGCGGATCGACCTTCCGCCTGGCACCACGAAGACCGGATCGTGATGCGCAACGGCGAATACCGGACCATTTTCTGGAACAACACCGCGCTGCGCTCGCCGGACGGCGACATCATCGGCGCGGCAAGCCTCGGTCAGGACATCACCGAACGCGACGCTACCGTAAAAAAGCTCATGTTGTTCCGCGCCCTGATCGATCAGTCCAACGATGCCATCGAAGTCGTCGATGCGCAGACGCGGCGCGTGATCGATGTCAACGACAGGGCATGCATTGACCTCGGCTACAGCCGTGAGGAGCTCTTGTCCCTTTCGGTATCCGATATCGACGCCTCCGACGACCCGGTGGGGTTCAGCGAAATCGGGAAGCGCCTGGAGCAGGATGGCTTCATCGTGATCGAGTCCCTGCACCGGCGCAAGGACCGATCGGTATTTCCGGTGGAACTGAGTCTGCGGAGGATCGTCCTGGACAAGCCCTACGACGTATCCGTTGCGCGGGACATCACCGAGCGCAAGCAGGCCGAGCAGGAGTTGCAGGCGCTACAGAAACTCCTGCGCGAACAGGCCATCCATGATCCGTTGACCGGCCTCTACAACCGGCGCTATCTGGAGGAGGTCCTGGCCCGCGAGCTGATCATCGCCAGACGCAAGGGCCACAGCATCAGCGCCATCATGGGCGACCTCGATCATTTCAAACTCGTCAACGATCAGTACGGCCATCGCGCCGGCGACGAAGTGCTGCGGACCTTCGGCAAGCTGCTCAAGACCTGCTCGCGCGGCAGCGACGTCGATTGCCGCTACGGCGGCGAAGAGTTTCTGCTGCTGTTGCCGGGCATGAGCGAGCAATCCGCCCGCGAGCGCGCCGAGACGCTGCGCGAGGCACTGGCATCCACGCCCGTGCAGTTCGAGCAGTCTCTCATCAGCGTAACCGGGTCCTTCGGTGTCGCCTGCTTTCCCAGGCATGCGCAAACGGGCGACGGCCTGATCGCCGCTGCGGACCAGGCGCTGTACGCGGCGAAGGAAGCCGGGCGCAATCGTGTCGAGATCTACGCTGCTGCTGATGCAGGCGCCCAGCCCGAACAAGGCCCCTGATCTATCGACGCGAACGCGGTGACCGCCCGGGGCCGGGGCTCGCTCGGCGCCGGCAGCGGGCCGCAACAGCCGCGGCGCTGGGCCATGAGGCGCGGAACCATCACGCGGCACCGACCAGGATGACCTGACGATCGCGCGGGCGCGAAGCAGCGCGGCTGCACTTCACAGGGCATCGAATTGAACGTCAGGTTGCGGCCGATTCTGTTGAAAAACCCAACGGTTTGCGGAACGCGCAGCGGGCAGCGTGGTCAGAAGTGTCTGACGCAGATCGAGGTTGCCGCGATGATGGGACGCCAAGAAGTTGCGCAAGCCCCGCTGTTCTACAACTTCAACCTCGACGCCCACATTCCCTCCAATCATCTGCTCCGCGGCATCGACCGCTTCCTGGATCTGAGCGAGCTGCACGCTCATCTCGCACCGCACTACAGCAGTACCGGTCGTCCTTCGATCGATCCGGCATTGTTGATCCGGATGCTGGTGGTCGGCTACTGCTTCGGCATTCGGTCGGAGCGTCAGCTCTGCGAAGAAGTGCACCTGAACCTGGCGTACCGCTGGTTCTGCCGGCTGGGCTTGGAGGACAAGGTACCGGACCACTCGACGTTCTCGAAGAACCGGCATGGCCGGTTCCCGCGACAACGATACGTTACGGTTCGTGTTCGAGAAGGTGTTGGCTCGCTGCCTGGAAGAGGGCTTGGTGGGAGGCGAAGGCTTCGCGGTTGATGCGAGCGTGGTCCGGGCGGATGCCAGTCGTCAGCGTGGCGTGCCGGGTACCGAAGCGGCATTCGATCGAACCGGCATCGTTGGCACGGCCAGTTCGCGAGTATCTGGATGCGCTGGATGCGGCGGAGGAACCCGAGTTGCCACCCAAGAACGTGTCGCTCACGGATCCTGCCCGCGGTGGACCGCCGCGCCGGGCGGCCCGGCGTTCTTCGCATACTCGACCAACTACCTGATCGATGTGAAGGCCGGCGTCATCGTCGATGTGGAGGCGACTCCGGCGTATCGCACCGACGAGGTCAACTCCACCAAGACGATGATCGAGCGGGTCGAGCAACGCTTCGACCTCAACCCGGCGCGCCTGATCGGGGACACGGCGTACGGCACCGCCGAGATGCTGCACTGGATGGTCGACGAAAAGGCCATTGAGCCGCATGTGCCGGTGTGGGAGAAGAGCGAGCGCAACGACGGCACGTTCTCGCGATCCGACTTCGAGTGGCACGAACAAGACGATGAGTACCGCTGTCCCGGCGGCAAGGCGCTGCGCCGTGATCTGCGCAAGTTCACCGTGCCGCGCATTGGAATCGCCCTGCTTGGAGAGCATGTATCGCTCACTACCGCGCACATCGGGCCGAACTCGACTGTCCGCAACGGGTCGCATGTCGTCCGTTGCAGATTTCCGCGCGCGAGTTCCACCAGCACGGGCGCTGACCGGCCATTTGCAGACGCTCAGTTGGAGTGCAGCAACGTCGCAGCCGATGGACTGTTGGAGAGAACAACTTTCGTAGGAACCAGATCGCTCAGCCGCAATCTATCGTTGCACTGGCCCGATAGATCTTTGAACCCCCATTCTCATCTGTTGTGATTACAATCTTGTCGGCGGTGACGGAGACTTTCTTGCCGCACAACTTTGATGCCGCCTCGGTGAGCAGAGAATCTGCCACTTGAGTTGCATTTTCGTTGTTGGTTCCAAGAGGGAGGTCAACCCGCACTTCCGTCATGTCCGGCTTGCCACTTGAGCAAGCAGTCAGAAGTACGACCGAGATCACTAGAAGTAGCCTGACGAGTTTCAATGACTCACCTAACAAGAAGTAGACCCAGATTCGGGTAGCATCGGATGCTCAGCCTCGCGTGACGTGGTGTCAATCCGAAGCCGGGCTCAGACTCACTTTCGCTGACCGTCCTTTTCGGGTCGCAGCATGCCACCCGAAGCGCTGCAACATCGCGCCGCTTGTGGCAAGCGTCAAGTTGACTCGGTCAAAGCTCATGCAGGCTCTGCGCCGGTTCGGCACGCGCGGCGCGGCGCGCGGGGAAGTGCGCCATCGCAAACACTGCCAGCAGCAGCACTGCCAGAGCGATCAACGTGGCTAAGCCAAACGGCGCCACCTGCGCGCCGGAGAGCCGCGCGAACTGTTGCGCCAGCCAGGGTGTGAACAACAGCGCGAGCAACGCCCCCGCCAAACCCAGGATCACCGAGCCGCCCAGCACCTCGGTGTACAACCGGCGCGGACTCGCCCCGAGCGCCTGCCGGATCGCGTCCACCCGCTTGCGTAGCGCCAGAAACAGCCGCAAGAACACGGCCAAGCCTGTCAGGGCGATCAGCAGGGCAAAACCCGCCACCACGCCGAACACCATCGCCAAGACACGCTGCGGACGATTGAGCCGGCTCAGCAACTGCGCGCTCGACTGGATCCCTCTCACTTCGATATCAGGCACATCTTTGGCATAGACGCGCTGCACCGCACTCTGCAGCGCCTGGTCGCGCGCGACGGGAATCTCAGGCCGGATAAGGAGATCCCCGGCCAGCAAAACGGAAGGCCTTATCGCCGCCCCGCATCGGCTCGATGAAGCTTGCCACTGGCGCATGTCCCGGACCATCCAGACGCAGCGGCGCAATCACCCCACGTACGTGCAATCCTTGGAGGGGTGGCTCGTTGGGTAACGCTTTCATGTGCACCAGCCGTCCGACAGCGGCCCGCACACTGCCGAACAAGGTCCGCGCCACCTCGGCATCGATCAGGATAGCGTGCGGATCCGGGTGGTTGTGGCTGAAATCGCGCCCGGCCAACAGTTGCACCTCGCCGACCGGCAGCCACCCTGCCGAGGCCGCAAATTCATAGGTGATGATACCGGCCTGGCCCGCCTCCAGCTTCGGGGACCCTCTCCAGAAATTACCACCATGGCGAAACGGGACGCCAACCACCGGGCCGAAGGCGACGCCCGCTTGCGGATCGATACCAGCGATGGCGTGCCGCAAATCCGCACTCAACACGGCGTTCGAGACCGTATGCGCATATGCATGCGGATGCGCGGAAGAATAGACCGTGTTGAATTTCGTCAACAGCAACGTGAGTCGTTGTCCCTGCAGCATGCCCAGATTCTCGTGCGCCATCCGCCATGCGTACTGCATGCCCCAGCCGGCCAGCACCGCGAGCAACGCAGCCAGGGTGAACTCGAGCGCAAGGATCACTCCGCCGACCTGCCGCTCGCCGCGTGGGCTGCTGACCCGCAGCGAACCGAAATCCTTCGGGTCAAGCGCCAACAGCATGCCGTGGACCAGCACCTCGATCAGGACCACCACCCCGATCAGTACAAGTGCCGGGACCAACAGGTGGGGCCAATGCAGAACTCGCCCGACACGCCCCCATGGTGAGAGCATCAGCATGATCCGGCCGATGGCAGCGATCGCGCGTTGCGTGGCTGCCATGGCCATTCCGAGCAGCGCGCCGCTGACCACCAGTGTCACCATCGCCCCCAGCAGCGCGCGATACAGCACACGCCGCATCTGCCAGGAGCGTGTCGCACCCAGGGTGCGCTCGATGGCATGCACCGCGCGGCGGCGCCAGGCCTCGAGAAGTTCACTGCCACCAGATTGACCAGCGTCAGCAACAGTGCCGCGCCGGCGAGATCCAGATAGAGCCCAAGCTTGTGCATTGTGGTGGCCACGGCTCCAGGCTCAGCGGAAAACGGCTGGCTGAAGACCAGGCCCCGGCTGCCCTTGCCCTTGACCGCTTCCGGTAGGCTGCGCCAGGCCATGTCCAGGTCGTGCCGGATTTCCGCATCCGGTACGTTCGCGGGAACGCTGAGCAATGCCGTCATACCGATCTGGAACGGAAGTGGCACCCACGCCACCGGCCCATGCGAAAACCGCTCTTCGGACGCACGGAGCCCGGTGAAGGCGTTGCTGATCACACCGATGACATGCACATGCAACGGCCCACCGGAATAACCACCGCCGACGTGGACGATCAGCGCACGGTTGAGTGCTGCCTGTGCGCCGCCAAACAGCGCGTCTGCACACCGGCGATTGATCACGATCACGGGCGCCTTCACGCGTTCCTCGGCCGGGGAGATCACTCGCCCCAGCACATCGCGCAAAGCCACGGCCTTGAAGTAATGTCCGCCGACCATATCCAGCGCAACGTCATGCCGCTTCGAGCCGTCCGGTAAAGCGAGCCTGGAGAACTCAGGCGGACTGTCCGATAATGTCGCGACTGCAAACGAGCGCGGCAACCGCTGCGCCAGTTGGGCGACGAGTTCGGCGCTAACCGCGTAATTCACGCCGCTCGTCATTTGAACACCGAGCGTGAAATAGCGCCGTTGCGACGAAGCGCCTGCGATGTGGATGCCTGCCATTCCTTGCAGGAGCGTGTAACAAAAGACCGTCGCTGCCAGGGCAATGCTGAGCATCAGATACGCAGCAATTCTTCCCTTTCACTTGATCAGCCCCGAACTTCGCCCATGAAAAAAAGCGCCAATGGCAACGTCGCGTAACAATGGCATGCCGGCTCCTGACAACCAGCGATGCTAGAAACTGCTATCCGCATTCTGATCCTGAGTGAAGATGGCAACGGCTGCTATGGGTCGCCTTGCGTCAATCGCTACGTCCCTGCAGCGGGGCCGAGTGCCGGCACCATCCTCAACAACAAAGCTTCACTGGCGCGGGCGCGTTCCTCGCTTGCCCGTGCCTGTGCACGCACCTCGTTGAGCAGCGCCTCGCTGGCCTGCGCCTGCGCCTGCGCTTGTTTCAGCCGAGCCTCGCTCGCCTGCGCTTGTACTTCACTGGCCTGCGCGCGCAGCGCGAACAGGGCCGCGCCCACTTCATGCGCCACATGCGCCATCAACTCGCGCTCCTCGGCCGCATAGTGCTCGCCCGGACGCGGGCCGACCGCCAGTACGCCCAGCAGACTGCCGCGCACCCGCAGCGGGAACGCATGGCCGCCCCGGCCCAGCTCACTCGGGGTGTCATGCAGGGCGACCTCGGTGTCATGGGTACGCAGCTTGACCAGGGCCAGATCATCGGGGTCCACCCGCGCCGGCAGATCCTGGGTGCCGTGCTGTCGCGCCCGTACGTAGCCGTCCTTGGCGTACTCGTACAGCGCCACCCAGGGTGCGCCGACGTGGAGACGAATCTGATCCACGGTCAGATCGAGCAGGTTCTCCGGATCGGTCACGAAGGCACATTCCCTGGCGAAACTGCGCAGCGCGACCTCTTCGCGATACTGTCGCCGGAACACGAACCGCTCAACCGTGCGGTCGATGCGCCGGTGGACGGCGCTCAGGGACACGCCAAGACCCAGCGGCACGGCGAGCTCCAGCAGCAGGCTCGCGCCATGACCGAGCGCGGTGCGCTCGATCAGGCTCTCGAACAGCGCAAACAGCCCCAGCACGAAACTGGTGGTCGCCGCATACACCAGCGCATGGTTGAGGACCACGGTGAAGTCCACCACCCGATGGCGCAGGATCGCATACAGGAAACCGGCCGCGGCCATGGCGAACATGGATTGCCAGGTGATCACTGAAGCCGGAAAACCGAGGATCGGCGTGTTGTTCAGGACAATGCCCGCGGCGAACACCACACCGCTCCCCACCATCCAGCGCAGCCGCAACCGCTGTGTGACCTCAGCGCCGTGATAGCTGACTGACAGCAGAGCGACCGGAACCAGATAGCTGGCGCTCAAGAGCAGACCGTACTCGGGACGCAGAGGTTCTGCCCAACCAGTGACGACAAAGGCAAGTGGCCCGCCTAGCGATTCGATGGCGCCAAACCCGAGCAGCAGGAGGAAACTCGCGCGCCACCACACCCGCGCCCGCAGGCTGAGCGCGCCACCGGCCATGGACTCCGCCATCACATAGAAACCGACCCGTGCAAGCAGGAACAGGATGTTCGCTCCGAGCATCAGGCCAAGCCCCGCCACACCGTCGGACGGCAAGGCGTTGAGGGCCATTCCGATCAGAAAGGCCATCGCCCAGAGCACCAGGCCCGCGGCGGCCCGGTCCCGCCCGCGCCACAGCGCGAACAGGGCGATTGCACTGAGCAGCACAGTGAAACAGAGGTCACCCGACTTGAGCGCCCAGGAACCCGCCACTGCATTCCGACCGACGCTCGTGATCGGGAGGGCGAGACGCGCGCCGCCGCGGCGCATCACGAACGTATAGGTCCGACCAGGGGGAAGGGTTGCGAGATTGAGTGGCAAGTCGATTGCAATGCGGGTCGCCAATGGCAACGCGGCCAGATCAATGTGGTCCCCGGCGTGCAGCGCCGAAGGCAGCGGGAGTCCGGGAAGCGGCTCGATGATTGCCGTATGGGCATCGACGACCTGGACGAAAAACGGCAGCCCCTTGAATCTCGACGGTCCAAATGCGCTGATGCTGCCGTATCCACCGGCCAGCAGGATGAGAGCGGTAAGCAGGATCAACACCCCGTGGCGACGATGCATGGCAAGCCCCCTCCCCCGTAGCGACCCCGGTACGACCGCGCGCCCGGCGATCGTCAAGTGTCGGCGAGTATCGCCGATCCGGGGATGCGATCACGCGCAGGCTGCGAGGCGAAGGGCATTGACCGATGCAGCAGCGCGTCGCGATTCGGATGCACGCGCTTCAGCGTGTCAGGCGACCTGCCGCTTCTAGCAGCATGCCTCCCAAGCCGACAAGGCGCCAAGGCGCCAGTGCCACTGATTCAGACGAAGCGGATCGGCACCGGCCGGCCCTTTGCAGACGGTCGGCATTCAGACTCATCTGCCACTCGCGATAGCATCCGGTCTGTGGACGGTGGATCCCCAAGTTTCACGTTCACCAGCTCTTTCGGAAGGGTGTCGGCCGGATTGACGTGTGCCACAAATCGCGGAGTTGGGGTTTCATCAGCGCGATGCTCGCCATACGTTCGGCGTGTAGCTCCAGCATCTTGTAATCGTTCCACTGGTCATCAAGTTGCCGCATTGCGGTGAACGATCAGGTACGGCCCTCAATTACGAAAACGTATCTAGCTGGCACTTGTTGGTGCGCTCGAGAAATCGATAGCGTTGCATTGATCTTGATCGTGGGGCTTACCATGACGCGCTTCGTCTCGAACGGTCTACTCTTCCTTGCTTTGATGCCGACCTGCAGTCTTGCTCGTACTGCGGACATGGTGCCGGTTGCGTCGTCCGTCGTGCGGGAGCAACTGAATGCTCTCTCGTCGACCATTGAACGGCTCGACCCTGAGCTTAGAGACGGCGCCAGGAAGTCCGAGTTCCAGGCCGAAGCACGGAAGCTGGAAGCCTCCATCGAAGGTGCTTCGATACCAGCGTGGAAAAACTGGATGGTGCAGCAGCAACTGGTCAGAACACTGAACGATCCACACGCCCAATTGTATTTCGACACGAAGGAGGATGAGGTGTTGCCAGCGAGGATCCACTGGGTATCCGATGGCATCGTCGTTTCGCCGGTCAAATTTGATACCCGGTTTTCTGTCCCCAAGCAAAGCCGATTACTGCAGATAGCCGGTTACACACCCGCGGCACTGCTGCAACGGACGGAGACATTGATTTCGGGCCCACCCAGTTTCGTGCGCACGTGGTTTACCGAACTTCCTGCGTATTACCTGCACTGGATCGGCGCCGTTCGTCCTGATGGCAAGGTATCCATCACTCTTCAGACGCCGTCGGGGCGGATTCAATCGATGGCACTTCCCTTGGTCAGGGTGCCCTCGGACTGGCTTAGCGCAAACATCGCATCCCAGTATCGCAACTGGTATCGCTGGCGCGTCGATCCCGCTCACGACATCGGATGGTTCACTTTGAATCAGATGATGCCGACGGCCCCATACGAGAAGGCCGTTACGCACTTCTTCAATGCGGTGGAACACGACAGAATTACCCGCGTTGCAGTCGATCTACGGCACAATGGCGGTGGGTGGACGATGGCTGAAATGCCGTTTTTCGACTATTTGGGAGTCAGGCAATTCGACGACTTTGGCCATGTCCACAAACTTAATGTGAGGACCGTGGCGCAGAGGATCAACCGCGGGATCACCTTCATCCAGAAGAACGATTCCGTCATCTACGCGCGTTTTTTTAAGCACGGCGGGCTGCCGTATCCCATGAGCGTCCCGGCTCAGAAGGCTTATCATGGCAACTTCTATGTCGTAACGGGCCCAAATTGTTTCAGCTCCGCTATGAGCTTTGCAGCTGACGTCAAATTTAATCGGATCGGCAAGGTCATTGGTACGCCATGTGGCGAGACCGTAGGCGGGTACGGTAACATCAAGATATTCATGCACCCTGCGTCAGGTGTAGCGTTTCAGGTGCCCACGAAGGCCTATCGTTGGCCGGGCATCCCGTCGCAATCAGTGGTCCGGCCTGACATTTCAGTTCCAACAACCGTATGGGATGTCGAGCATCATGTAGACCCCGTGCACGCATGGTTCGATTCGCACATCGGTGTTCGAGGAACCAGCCCGGTTGCTATTGACCATGGATCACCCATGGGTCCGACACCAGCTGGGTGACATGGTTGATGTCGATCGTCTCCTTCGGGTCGAAGCTTGCCACCCACGACTTCCCGACACGAGTCGGCGAATCGAGGCGGGTTCAGGGTTCGCCCCCGCGCCACCGCGGCGGCTCGCCTTTTCTCAGGCACACCAGCAACAGGGCCAGCGTGGCAACGACGATCACCGCCGAAAACGGCAGCGCATCGCGGGCAGGAGGAAGGAAGTGAACCGCACCCGCCAGGACCGCCACGTAAGCAGCAAGGACAACCCAACCTTGCCAGGTCCCCGGAATGCCCCAGCCCCATCCGTAGCGTTTGGCAGGGAACCAATACTTGCCTGGCTGCTCGGTCATGCGGACTCCAGTTCAAACGTCGGCATTGGATCACGCCCGGGTCGGCACGACTCGCGAGACGCCGGCGCACTCCCCTCCAGCATTGCCGTGATCAGTCGATACGTCGCAAAACTCGAGTCAGAGCGCACTGCCCCTGACCGTTTTCCTCGGGTCGCGGCAAGTCGCCCGAATCGCAATGACGCCAGTGCGGCTCGCTCCAGCGCTCGAGCGCTCGATTCACTCGCTGCACCGATCAGGCCGGGCGGGGCGAACCTGCGCCATTTTCGTCTTCATCAAGGCCGTCCGTGGCGGGAACGTGGTCTGCCAGTTCGCGCTGCTCGGCACGCAGCCGTTTCAGTTCCGCCTCAAGCTCCGAAATGCGGGCGGCAATCACAAGACGTCGATTTTCCAGAATGGTCGTCATGCTTTCCTTTCCCGCCGGCTTGAATCGGCGCACGGCCCCCTGCATCCAGGCTCTTGCGCGGTGGCTGGCCACAAGGACGGGCAGTGCAATGCACAGGATATACAGCCCGAACACGGCCTGCATATCCAGATGCTTGCGCGCTGGAGCGATCAGCAGCCAGCTTGCTCCACAGCAGGCGAAAATCAGCGCGTTGAACCCGATCCGCGCACGCGATTGAATAAGCGAACGGCCAGGTTCCGGCGCGATTGCCCATTTCAGTGCAAGCAGCGTCGCGAACCAGAGGTATCCAATGCCGATGAGACCCGTGCGCGACAGGTCGTTGGAACCGCGATCCAGCGCGATCCAGATCGACGCGGTCAGCAGCAGGTTGACGGCAACAAACGACCCCGCGAGTACACGCTGGTGCGCACTGATCCGTGACCAGGCCTTCTGCAATGCCTGGAAAACGAGCAAGACAAAAAGGATCGCGCCGAAGGCCACGAGCGTGAGCAGGATCTGGATCGGCGCGCGAGGATCAGGGTGCATGAAATCGGCTCCGGAGTTGCGCATCAAGCGCGCAGCTGGCGTGTTTACGCTGTACTGCAGACTTGTTTACGGGCGACCTCGATGGACGCCATCGGCCATTTCAGGCCGCACCATCTCACCCCGACTCCGGGACGCCCGCGCACACGGCTTCCGCGATGAAGGGGCCGGCCGATTCGCGATGGCACGCCGCAGCACTCAATCCTGGTAGTCCTCGTTTCCGGGAGTCGGTACCGGTTTCAGCTTCGCGATGCCGGCCCGGCTTTCGAACTTCAATACATAGAAGCCGCCATGGCTGGAGGTGACCCAGAGGTAGAGCTGGCCGTGTTGCCAGACAAAGCGGCTGTGCGCCTTCGACCAGGCGAAGTTGATGGGCGGACGGACGCCCTGGAAGGTGTTGAGCAGCGAGCCCGGATCGATCTCGGTCGGAACCGGCGGCGCCGGCCCGATGAAATAGGCGATCTCCCTCGGCTGTTCCGGATCACGGATGTCGAACACGCGGATGCCCGCCTGGTGCGCGGAGCAGGCCAGCAAGGTCGCGTCGCGCGGGTTGTCGAAGGTGCAGTCGTGCATGCTGTAGCCGTAGCCGCCCATCGTGGCGGTGATGTCCCCTTCCGTCTGCGCGCAGTTCCGGGGATCGTCCGCACCGATCATGAGCTGTGCCACGAGCCTGGGCCTGGCTAGGTCGCTGATGTCGATGAGCCGCTCGAATCCGTTCGGCGGGAGTCCCGCCTTGCAGGCGTCGATGGCGCTCTTGGGATAGCTGCAGCCGCCGGACCCGCACTCGTCGCCGACGCCCAGGTAGGGTGTTCCGTGGATGAACGCCAGATCGGGCTCGATGGCGATATTGCCGTTCACCCAGTAAAGCGAACTGATCACCTTGATGACCGGATGCGGGCGGCGATCCTGCACCTGGCTCACGTCATAGATGACGAGCCCGTTGCCCGAGCTGTAGACGCCCGGACGGACCATGTGGCCGACCACGCCGCAGAACAGCAGCGTGTCGGGCGGATGGCCGTCGACGGTGAACTGGTTGAGCGAGATGCGGTGGCAGGTCTGGTCGGCGCCGATGCCGCCTGCCTGGCTGTCCGGGAAATCCCAGTCCAGGAGCTCTTTCGGGTGTTTCGGATCGCTGGCATCGATGGCGTAGAGGCGGCGCTTGGTGTACGACGTGAGCCAATAGGTCTTGCCGTCGAACGCGAAGTTGCCGCCATGCGCCACCAGATCCGGGTCGGCCAGCTGCACGCTCGACAGCAGCCGCGGGTGCGCGCAATCGGAGAGATCGTAGAAGGAGACGGCGGGTTGCGGGCCGGCGCCCACCCAGCTTTCGGCGCTGGCCAGCAACGCGCGCTGCGGATTGATCGACCCGTCTTCCCAGTCATAAAGCGAGGCCGGATCATCCAGGTGGGTGACATACCGGGGCGCGTGCGGGTTCGTCACATCGAGCACCTGGATACCGGGATGCCGCAGCGGCGGAACGCCCCGCTGCCCGGCCTCGAAGCCCTCGGTGGTGACGTAGGCACAGTGGCCGTACCACATCAGCTGGTGACCGGCGCCCTGTCCGGCGTACTCGCCCACGATGGCGAGGTTGCAGTTGTAGGGCTGCGTCGAGGCGCCGCTGGATCGCTCGGCGCTGGTGAGCTGGCCGTCGACCCCCGCCGCGGTCCGATCCCCCGGCTGGCAGAGCGGTCCGGGCACCGGGCCGAGAAACGGGGTCTGCGCCTTCGCGCTCGCCGGCGTGGCTGCAAGCATCCCCGCCCCTGCAACCCACAGGCCGGCAACGAGTGCCACCCCGAACCGGCGGCCCATTCGATCGTGATCAAGCATGGCAAACCTCGCGGGAGCGATACCAACCGGGCAAAAGCGCATGTCCCGGCACCGACAAGCCACTGCGCCGGATCATTCCCGACCGGCTGCCGCGGCTCGCGCCGTGACCGTCGCCGCAGACCCGAAGCAACCGGCGCTGCGCCGCCAGGGCACGGGGCCGGCAGTCAGTCGGACGCATCTCCATCACCGCCTTGCTTCGGCTTGCGCAGGAATGAAGCCCCAATCGCCAGGAACGCGACACCGACACCAGCGAAGGCAACCTGCCTTCCGAGGGCCGCGGCAAGCAGGAACAAGACACCGGCTGCAACCATCAGACCGGCGCTGCGCCGGGGATTGCCGGTGCCTGCCATGAGGACTCCTGATCGGACTGGACCGACGACTGCGTAGCGCATGCCGTCACTCTGCCCCAGACTCGCGTCCGACGGCTGAAATTCGGCCCATACAATGTCGTAAGGCGGCGCCCCGGCTGGCGGCGGTCGCGCTGCTCAGTCCGCGTCGATGCAGCGCGCTTCCAGATCGTGCGCATCCGCGCCTTCGACGATCACCTCGGCGAAGGCGCCGGGCTTGAGGCGACGGCCGTCGCGGATGCGCACCACGCCGTCGATCTCGGGGGCATCGGCGGTCGAGCGCGCAACGGCGCCCCCGGCATCGACGCGGTCGACGAGCACGGTCAGGCGGCGGCCGATCTTGCGCTGCAGCCTGGCGGCGCTGATCTCCGCCTGCACCGCCATGAACTGTTCCAGACGATCTTCCTTGAGTTCCTCGGGCACCGGGTCGGGCAGATCGTTGGCCCGGGCACCGTCCACCGGCGAATAGGCGAAGGCGCCGACGCGATCGAGCTGGGCTTCGCGCAGAAAATCCAGCAGCTCCTCGAACTCGGCGTCGGTCTCGCCGGGGAAGCCGACGATGAAGGTGCTGCGCAGCGTCAGATCCGGCACCGCCTTGCGCCAGTTGCCGATGCGTTCGAGCGTCTTGTCGATGTTGCCCGGCCGCTTCATCAGCCTGAGGATGCGCGGGCTGGCGTGCTGGAAGGGGATGTCGAGGTAGGGCAACAGCCTGCCCGCGGCCATCAGCGGCATCACCTCGTCCACGTGCGGATAGGGATAGACGTAGTGCAGCCGCGTCCAGACGCCGAGTTCGGCGAGGCCCGCGCACAGCTCGCTCATGCGCGTGCGCCAGCTGCGTGTCGCGCCATTCGCGCTCGGCGTATTTCAGGTCCACGCCGTAGGCGCTGGTGTCCTGCGAGATCACCAGCAGCTCCTTCACGCCGCCCTTGACCAGCCGCTCGGCTTCCAGCAGCACCTCGTCCACCGGCCGCGAGACCAGGTCGCCGCGCATCGAGGGGATGATGCAGAAGCTGCAGCGGTGGTTGCAGCCTTCGGAAATCTTCAGGTAGGCGTAGTGCTTGGGCGTCAGCTTCACGCCGGTGTCGGGCACGATGTCGATGAACTTGTTGCGTTTCGGCGGCAGCGCCTTGTGCACTGCGGTCATCACGCTGGCGTAGTCCTGCGGGCCGCTGATCGCGAGCACGTCGGGGTAGGCCTCGCGGATCAGGTCGGCGCGCTTGCCCAGGCAGCCGGTGACGATGACCTTGCCGTTCTCGTGCAAGGCCTCGCCGATGGCGTCGAGCGACTCCTGCACCGCGGCGTCGATGAAGCCGCAGGTGTTGACCACCACCGCGTCGGCGTCCCGGTAGCTGGGCACGATCTCGTAGCCCTCGACCTTGAGCTGGGTGAGGATGCGCTCGGAATCGACCAGCGCCTTGGGGCAGCCGAGGCTGACGAAACCGACACTGGGGCTGGATCGGGACATGACGCGGACCGCGGGAGGAAAGCGCGATTGTAAGGTCTGCGGCACGGTTCGCCGGCGCCTTGACGTTGACTTCGCGGGTTCGCGGTTTACGCTCGCGCCTTGATCCCCGAATCCACCACGAATCCACCAAGGAACAGGCCCATGGGCGACATCATCAATATCGGCACCACCGGTACCCAGTGCATCAGCGCCTACGTGGCCAGGCCCGAGGGCGCGCCCAGGGGCGGCATCGTCGTGGTGCAGGAGATCTTCGGCGTCAATGCGCACATCCGCAGCGTGGTGGACGGCTATGCCGAGGCCGGCTACACCGCGATCGCGCCGGCGGTGTTCGATCATCTCGAAACCGGGGTGGAGCTGGGCTACGACCCGGCCGGGATGCAGAAGGGCATGGCCCTGATCGGCGAACTCGGCTTCGAGCGCGCGCTGGAGGACGTGGCCAGCGCCGCCGAGGCGATCAAGAGCGCCGGCAAGATCGGCGTGGTCGGGTTCTGCTGGGGCGGCAGCATTGCCTACCTGGCCGCGATCAGGCTCGGCCTGCCGGCGGTCAGCTACTACGGCGGCCGCAACACGCAGCTGACCGGACAGCAGGCCAGGGCACCGCTGATGTTCCATTACGGCCTGAAGGACGCGCACATCAGCGCTGCCGACCGCGAGCAGGTGCGCGCGGCCAACCCGACCGCCGAATTCCACGTCTACGACGCCGACCACGGTTTCAACTGCGATGCCCGCGCCAGTTTCGACGCGACCGCGGCCAGGCTGGCGCGCGAGCGCACGCTGGCCTTCTTCGCCAGGCACCTGGCCGCATGAATCCTGCCGCATGAAGGACGGCTTCGCGCTCGATCCGCAACTGGCCCGGGATACGGCATTCGTGGCGGATCGCGCGCTGTGCCGCGTGCTGCTGATGGACGACGCGCGCTTTCCCTGGCTGGTGCTGGTGCCGCGGCGCGCGGGCCTGGTCGAGTTGTGCGATCTGGGTCCGGCCGAACGCACGCTGTTGTTCGATGAACTGGAACTGGCAGCGCATGCGCTGCGCTCCGTCGCGCCCTGCGCCAGGCTCAACGTCGGCGCGCTGGGCAACGTGGTGCGCCAGCTGCATGTGCACGTGGTCGGTCGGCGCGAGGACGATGCCGCCTGGCCGGGTCCGGTCTGGGGCCATGGCTCGCGGCAACCGTACGGCGAAAGCGCGCGGGCCACGCGCGTCGGCGCGATCG
The DNA here is from genome assembly GCA_963794205.1 of uncultured Pseudomonadota bacterium. Lineage (GTDB taxonomy): Bacteria > Pseudomonadota > Gammaproteobacteria > Xanthomonadales > Rhodanobacteraceae > Metallibacterium. The sequence continues at coordinate 628,854 of CAWCCR010000015.1, read as the reverse complement.
CGGCACGACTTGGCACGGGCTGAGGCGCATGAGCGGCGCCGACTGCGCGATCGAGCCGCTGGGCGAATCCGCCCTGCTGCTGCGCTTCGGCCAGGTCATCGAGCGCGCGCTCAACGATCGCGTGCACGCGGCCGCGGCCGCATTGCGGGCGGCCGCGCTGCCCGGCATCGAGGACATCGCCCCGGCCTACGCCAGCCTGCTGCTGCGTTTCGATCCGCGCAGCTGGCCGGACGCACTGTTGCTGGCCGCCGCCGTGCGCGAGGTGCTGGCCCGGCAGGGTGACGCCGGGCCCGCGGCCGGGCCGGCCGCCAGCGCGGTCGTCGAGCTGCCGGTCTGCTACGGCGGCGAGCACGGGCCGGACCTGGCCGAAGTCGCCGCCTTGACGCGCCTCACGCAGGACCAGGTGATCGCATGCCATGTGGCCGGTGACTACCGGGTGGCGATGCTCGGGTTCGCGCCGGGTTTCGCCTACCTGCTGGGCCTCGACGCGGCGCTGACGGTGCCGCGGCTGGCTGCTCCACGCCTGCGCGTACCGGCCGGCAGCGTCGCCATCGGCGGCGCGCAGACGGGCGTCTATCCATCCGTCCTTCCCGGCGGCTGGCGCCTGATCGGGCGCACGCCGCTGCGGCTGTTCGATGCCGCGCGTGCGCCCCCGGCACGGCTGACGCCGGGCCTGCGCGTGCGTTTCGGCGCCATCGACGCGGCGACCTTCGCGGCGCGGTCGGAGCACGACGCATGATCGAGGTGCTGACGCCCGGCCTGCTGACCAGCCTGCAGGATCGCGGCCGGCCGGGGCTGGCGCATCTCGGCATCGGTCGCGCCGGCGCGGCCGACCTGCCCGCGCTGCGGCTGGCCCATGCGCTGGTCGGCAATCCGCCGGATGCCTGCGCGCTGGAGATCACCCTGACCGGGCCGACCCTGCGCCTGCACCGCGATGTCGAGATCGCGCTGACCGGCGCACCGGTCGCCGCCGAATCGGACGGCCGCGCCCTGCCCGGCTGGACGCCGCTGCGACTGCGGGCGGGCAGCGTGTTGCGGCTCGGCGGCATGCGCCACGGCTGCCGCAGCTATCTGGCCGTGCGCGGCGGCATCGATGTCGCGGCGGTGCTGGGCAGCCGCAGCCAGGATCTCAACGCCGGCCTCGGCCCGCTGGCGGGCCGCCCGCTGCGCGCGGGTGACCGGCTGCCGCTGGGCCCGTCGGACGCCGCCGCCGGCGCCACCGGCCACGCCGCCTGGTCGCTCGATCCGCGGCCCTGGTTCGACGGCGCCGCGGCACGACCGCTGCGACTGCTGGCGGGCACCCACACCGAATGGCTCGATGCGGACTCGCGCGCGACGCTGTTTGCCGCCGCGTTCGGCGTCGCCACCGCATCCAACCGCGTCGGCTGCCGGCTGGACGGGCCGCGGCTGGCGCTGCACGCGCCGCTGGAGCTGATCTCCGAAGGCGTGGTCGCCGGCACCGTGCAGTTGCCGCCCAACGGCCAGCCGATCGTGCTGTTTTGCGAGCATCCGGTCAGCGGCGGCTATCCGCGCATCGGCCAGCTGGCCGCGGTCGATCTGCCGCGCCTTGCGCAGCGGCGGCCCGGCGATGCGCTACGCTTCGCGCCGGTCGACGCCGGCGAGGCTGCGCGTCTGCTGGAAGCCCGCGAACAGCGCCTGGCGCGCATGGAGACCGCGATCGCCCGCCGCCGAGCCGCATCATGACCCGCATCCTCGACCTCAACTGCGACCTCGGCGAGTCCTTCGGCGCCTGGCACCTGGGCGACGACGCCGGCGTGCTGCCGCACGTCAGCTCGGCCAATATCGCCTGCGGCTTCCATGCCGGCGATCCGCGGACGATGCAGGCCACCGTCGCGCTGGCGCTCGCGCATGGCGTCGCACCCGGCGCGCAGCCCGGCTGGCCGGACCTGGTCGGCTTCGGCCGCCGCGCGCTGGCGGCCACGCCCGCCGAGACCTACGCCATCGTGCTCTATCAGATCGGCGCGCTGGCCGCGTTCGCGCATGCCGCTGGCGCGCGTCTGGCGCACGTCAAGCCGCACGGTGCGCTCTACAACCAGGCCGCGCGCGACCGCGCGCTGGCCGACGCCGTCGCGCAGGCGGTCCGCGATTTCGACCCGCGCCTGATCCTGTTCGGCCTGGCCGGCAGCGCCCTGATCGAGGCTGGGCAGGCGCTCGGATTGACGGTCGCGCGCGAAGCCTTCGCCGACCGCCGCTACCAGGCGGATGGATCGCTGACGCCGCGCGGCCAGCCCGGCGCGGTGCTCGACGACGTCGACGCCGCGGTGGCGCAGGCGCTCCTGCTCGCGACCTGCGACGCGGCGATCGCGAGCGACGGCACGCGCATCGCGATCGCCGCCGACACGCTGTGCGTGCACGGCGACCGCCCCGACGCGGCGCTGTTCGCGCACCGTCTGCGGCAAGCGCTGCAGGCGGCGAGCGTGCGCGTGAGCGCCCCCTCGTCGCCGGAGCGCAGCCCGTGAACTACTGGCCGCTGCTGGGCGTGGCGGTGGTGATCGCCGGCTTCGTGCGCCGCGACAACCCGGTACTGGTGGTGGTCGCCGCAGGCGTGGTCAGCGGCCTGGCCGCGGGCTTCAGCGTGCCCGAGCTGCTCGGACTGCTCGGCACCAGCTTCGTTTCCAACCGCGCGCTGCTGCTGTACGCCCTGACCCTGCCGGCGATCGGCGTGCTGGAGCGCGCCGGACTGCGCGAGCACGCCGCGCGCTGGATCGGCAGCCTGCGCGGCCTGACCCTGGCGCGACTGCTGGCCAGCTACCTGCTGCTGCGCCAGGTGCTGTCGATGCTGGGTCTGACCAACGTGGCCGGGCAGGCGCAGACGGTGCGCCCGCTGCTGGCACCGATGTGCGAGGCCACGGTCGAACTGCGCGGACCGCCGCTCGGCGACACCGACCGCCAGAGCGTGCGCGCGATGGCCGCCGCCACCGACAACATCGGCCTGTTCTTCGGCGAGGACGTGTTCCTCGCGCTCGGCGCGGTGCTGCTGATCCAGGGCTTCTATGCCACCCATGGCATCGTGCTGGCACCGCTGGCGATCGCGCTGTGGGCGCTGCCGACGGCGATCGCCGCGTTCGTGATCCACGCCCTGCGCGTGCTGCTGTTCGAGCGAGCGCTGAACCGTCGCCGCGCCGCCGCCGCCGCCGAGGCCGCGCATGCTGAGGATTGAATACGCCTACTGGCTGCTGGCGGCGTTTCTCGCCGCGGCGGGATGGATCAACCTGCGCGAGCGCCGCCTTGCGGCGGCGGCGTTCTGGACGCTGCTGGCATTGCTGTTCGGCGGCGGCACCTGGGTGCTCGCGGCCGATGCTGCCGGCAATCCCCTGCCCGCCCGCGCCGCCGGCGTCGGTGTGCTGCTGCTGGCGGTGCTGGCTCCGCGCATGCGCCGCGTGCAGGTCGAGGAAGTCTCGCCGGAGATGCGCCTGTCGAACGCGATGCGCCTGGGCCATCGATTGTTCCTGCCGGCGCTGCTGATCCCCGGCGTCACCCTGCTGGTGGCCGTGCTGGGTGGCTACCTGGTCGCCGACGGCCACCGCCTGTTCGCCGCCAACCAGATGACCCTGACCGGACTCGCGCTGGCTTCGTTGCTGGCGGTGTTCGCCGCGCTGCGCCTGACCCATGCCCCGGCGCCGGCCGCGGTACGCGAGGGTCGTCGTCTGCTGGACACGCTGGGCTGGGCGGCGCTGCTGCCGCTGGTGCTGGCCGCATTGGGGGGCGTGTTCACCCAGAGCGGGGTCGGCCAGGACATCGCGCATGGAGTCGGCCTGCTGATCCCGGTCGACAGCCGGCTCGCCTGCGTGCTGGCCTACGGCCTGGGCATGGTCGTGTTCACCGTGATCATGGGCAACGCCTTCGCCGCGTTTCCGGTGCTCACCGCCGGCATCGGCCTGCCGCTGCTGATCGAGCTGCACGGCGCCAGTCCGGCGATCGTCGGTTCGCTGGGCATGCTCTGCGGCTACTGCGGCACGCTGCTGACGCCGATGGCGGCCAATTTCAACATCGTGCCGGTGGCCCTGCTGGAACTCGACAGTCCCTATGCCGTCATCCGCGCGCAATGGCCGACGGCGCTGCTGCTGCTGGTGTTCAATCTGGTCCTGATGCGCGTGCTCGTGTTCCGCTGAACCCGGAGAACCGCATGGCCCCCCGACGACCCGAACCCGCCCCGCCCCGCGTGCTGCTGACCGGCTTCGAGCCGTTCGGCGGCGAAACGGTCAATCCCTCGTGGGAAGCGGTGCGCGCACTGCGCGGCCGGCGCATCGCCGGGCATCGCGTCGCAGTCGCGCGGCTGCCGACCGCGTTCGGCGAGGCGCTGGCGGAACTCGATGCGGCGCTGATCGCGACCCGGCCGCGGCTGGTGATCGCGGTCGGCCAGGCCGGCGGCCGCGACCGCCTGTCACTGGAGCGCGTCGCGATCAACGTCGACGACGCGCGCATCGCCGACAATCGGGGTCGGCAGCCGATCGACCAGCCGGTGATCGCCGGCGCGCCCGCGGCCTACTTCAGCACGCTGCCGATCAAGGCCGCGCTGGCGGCGCTGACCGACGCCGGCATCCCGGCCGCGATCTCGCAGAGCGCCGGTACCTACGTCTGCAACCACGTCTTCTACGGCCTGATGCATGCCCTGGCGCAGCGACGCGGGGCGCGCGGCGGCTTCGTGCATATCCCGTTCCTGCCGGCACAGGCCGCGCACCATCGCGGCGCACCCAGCATGACGCTGGACACGGTGATCGCCGCGCTGCGCCTGATCATCGAGGTGTCGCTGCGCACGAAAGGTGACGCCCGCATCGCCGCGGGCGCCACGCACTGAGCGCCGACATGCCGGCGGCAAGGCCGACCTATTTCTTCTTCGGCGCCGCCTCGGCCCTGGCATTGAGCAGGGTCAGCTTGCCGTCGAGCATGACGTAGCCGGTGAACCCGTAGGTCAGCTGCAGGCTGGCGAAAAAGCGCAGCTGGCCGTCCTTGATCTTGTAGTCCGAGCTCGGCTCCAGCAGCACCAGCTTGGGCAGCTTCTTCTGCCCGTCGAGGTAGCGGAAGTGGCTGGCGAGATCGTCCGCCGACAGCAGCGCGCCGTGGAGCAGGAACTGGCCATCCTTGTAACTCTGCAGGGTCATGTCGTAGTGGCTGGGTGCCACCACCTCGACATTGGCTCCGCGGCGGATATTGGGGTTGCAGCCGGCGAGCGCGATGACGCCGGCCAGGACCAGCAGCGCGGCCAGCAGACGAAACGGCGATGGGATGCGAAGCATGCGGGGATTCTCCTCGGCGGCGATTTCAGGCGCGCGGCAGTGTAACGCCGCGCTGGCCCATGTACTTGCCGGCGCGATCGCGGTAGCTGGTCGCACAGACCTGGTCGGACTCGAAAAACAGCATCTGCGCCACGCCCTCGTTGGCGTAGATCTTCGCCGGCAGCGGCGTGGTGTTGGAGAATTCCAGCGTCACGTGACCCTCCCATTCCGGCTCCAGCGGGGTGACGTTGACGATGATGCCGCAGCGCGCGTAGGTGCTCTTGCCCAGGCACACCGTCAGCACCGAGCGCGGGATGCGGAAGTACTCGACGGTACGCGCGAGCGCGAAGGAATTGGGCGGAATGATGCATACGTCGGCCTTGACGTCGACGAAGCTGCGCGCGTCGAAGGCCTTGGGATCGACGATCGTCGAGTTGATGTTGGTGAACACCTTGAACTCGTCGGCGCAGCGCACGTCGTAGCCGTAGCTGGAGGTGCCGTAGGAGATCAGCCTGCGGCCCTCGTGTTCGCGCACCTGGTCCGGCGCGAACGGCTCGATCATGCCGTGCTGCGCGGCCATGCTGCGGATCCAGTGGTCGGATTTGATGCTCATCGGCGCGCTCAGTGGTCCTGGATCACGATTTTCGGAAACTGGATCGACTTGTTCCTGGCCTGCAGCGCCAGCCGCGCGGCGGTGCGCCGGGCGATCTCGCGATAGCGCAGGGCGATGTCGGAATCCGGCATCGCCACCACCGTCGGCGTGCCGCCGTCGGCCTGTTCGCGGATGCGGATGTCCAGTGGCAGCGAACCCAGCAGGGTCACGCCGTACTCGGCGGCCATGCGCGCGCCGCCGCCTTCGCCGAACACGTGCTCCTCGTGGCCGCAGGCGGTGCAGACGTGGGTGGCCATGTTCTCGACGATGCCGAGGATCGGCACCTCGACCTTCTGGAACATCGCCACTGCCTTGCGCGCGTCGAGCAGGGCGATGTCCTGCGGCGTGGTGACGATCAGCGCACCGGCCACCGGCACGCGCTGCGCCAGCGTCAGCTGGATGTCACCGGTGCCGGGCGGCAGATCGATGACCAGATAGTCGAGATCCTTCCAGCGCGTCTCGCCGAGCAGTTGCTGCAGCGCCTGGGTGACCATCGGCCCGCGCCAGATCATCGGCGTGTTCGCGCCGACCAGCACGCCGATCGACATCGCCTGCAGGCCGTGCGCACGCATCGGCTCGAGGCTCTTGCCGTCCGGCGATTGCGGGCGCCCGCTCAGACCCAGCATCAGCGCCTGGCTGGGGCCGTAGATGTCGGCGTCGAGCACGCCGACCGCGGCGCCCTCGGCCAGCAGCGCCAGCGCCAGATTGGCCGCGACCGTGGACTTGCCGACGCCGCCCTTGCCGGAGGCGACGGCGATGATGTTCTTGACTCCCGGCAGGGGCGCCAGCGCGCCCTGCACCTTGTGCGCGACGATCTGCGTGCTGACCGAAACGGTGGCGGTGCCGATGGCCGGATCGGCCTCCAGGGTCGTCTTGACGAGGCGCTTGAGCGCGTCGCTCCAGCCGGCCGCGGGGTAGCCGAGCAGCAGATCGACCGCCACGCGATCGCCGTCCACGCCGAGCGCCCGCAGCATGCCGGAGGCGACCAGATCGACGCCCGTATGCGGATCGGTGATGCCGGCCAGCAGCGCACGCGCGCGCGCTTCGATCATTTCACTCATCGGGATGGCTGCCTTGTCATGACCAGACTGCGCCGATCGACGGCGCGTGCGGGGCGCGGGACCGGCGCGCGCACGGCCGGCCTCCGTCAAGGCACAAAGTATGCCAGAGCGCGACCTCGCCGCAGTGCGCCTTGACGCCACCAGGTGCCGCGATCAGTCTGGCCCGATCTTGACCACCAGGGAGCAGGCATCATGCACACGATCCATCGTATGGCCCTCGCGACCGCCCTGCTGCTGGGAACGGCGCTGGCGACCCAGGCGCAACAGCCGCCGGCGGCGGGCCCGGGCGGTGACCTGATGACGCCGGTCGGTACCTGGAAGACGATCGACGACAAGACCGGCGAAGCCAAGTCGCTGGTGCAGATCAGCGAGGTCGCCGGCCAGCTCGAGGGCAAGGTCGTCAAGGTGCTCAAGTCCAAGCAGGGCCCGCATCCGATCTGCGACCAGTGCGACGGCGCCCGCCACAATCAGCCGGTGGTCGGCATGACCATCCTGTGGAGCATGAAGCAGGACGGCAACGAGTGGGACGGCGGCCAGATCCTCGACCCCAAGACCGGCAAGATCTACAAGTGCAGCATGCACGTGATCGACGGCGGCAAGAAGCTGTCGGTGCGCGGCTACATCGGCTTCTCGCTGTTCGGCCGCAGCCAGACCTGGCTGCGCGAGGGATAGTCGGCGACGCCGGTCGGGATCCGGGACTCGGATTCAAGCTTGTCACCCTGAGCGACGCGAAGGGTCTGTCCTGCCGGCACGCCGGTGCGCCGCGCCGGAGCGCGGCCATGCGCGCAGATCCTTCACTGCGTTCGCGATGGCAACGGAATTGCCACCCCGGGCGCAGCGGTGAGTCCGGCTTCCGGATGGCATATCGTCGCGGGTGACACATCGCTCGGAATGACAGCCCGCCCGGGCCGTCGAGAGCGAGCGGGGCCGTTGCCGGCACTGCGCGCACCACCGCGGCGCGCGGCGCCAGCTCCCCGCGCTGTCAGCTGCGGCCGGCCCGCCAGCACATGCCATAATCCGCGGCTGTTTCGTCTGGACATTCGTCCGCGCCATGAGCCGCCGCCTGCTGGTCACCTGCGCCCTGCCCTACGCCAATGGCCATCTGCATCTGGGCCATCTGCTGGGCTATATCCAGGGCGACATCTGGGTGCGCGCGCAGCGCATGGCCGGCAACACCGCGCATTTCGTCTGCGCCGACGACGCCCACGGCACGCCGATCATGCTGGCCGCCGAGAAAGCCGGTGTCGCGCCCGAGGTTTTCATCGCCGACATCCAGCGCGGCCACGAGCGCGACTTCGCCGCGTTCGGCGTCGCCTTCGATCATTACCACAGCACGCACAGCCCCGAAAATCAGCAGCTCGCCAGCCTGATCTACACGCGCCTGCGCGATGGCGGCCACATCGCGCGGCGCTCGATCCAGCAGTTCTACGATCCGATCAAGGGCATGTTCCTGCCCGATCGCTACATCAAGGGCATCTGCCCGCATTGCAAATCACCCGACCAGTACGGCGACAACTGCGAGGTCTGCGGCAAGGCCTACGCACCGACCGATCTGATCGAGCCGCGCTCGGTGATGTCGGGCGCGACGCCGGAACTGCGCGATTCGGAGCACTACTTCTTCAAGCTGGGCGATTTCGAGACCCTGCTGCGCGAGTGGTTCGCCGGCGACGTCGCGCATCCGACGGTCAAGGCCAAGCTGCGCGAATGGCTGGACGGCGGCCTGCGCGACTGGGACATCTCGCGGGACGCGCCCTACTTCGGATTTCCCATTCCCGACGCGCCGGGCAAGTATTTCTACGTCTGGCTGGACGCGCCGATCGGCTATCTCGCCAGCTTCCGCGCGCTGTGCGACAGCGAGCACGGCCGATCGCTCGGCCTGAAGCCCGCGAGCTTCGACGAGTTCCTCGGCGCCGGCAGCGTGACCGAACTGCACCACTTCATCGGCAAGGACATCATCAACTTCCACGGCCTGTTCTGGCCGGCGATGCTGCACGGCGCCGGCTGCCGCGTGCCGACCGCGCTGCACGTCAACGGCTACCTGACCGTCAACGGCGCCAAGATGTCGAAGTCGCGCGGCACCTTCATCCTGGCGCGCACCTACCTCGACGCGGGTCTGGAGCCGGAGTACCTGCGCTACTACTTCGCCAGCATGCTGGGTCCGGCGCCGACCGACGTCGATCTCGATCTCGTCGCCTTCGAGGAGCGCGTCAACTCGCACCTGGTCGGCAAGTGGGTGAACATTGCCAGCCGTACCGCGGGCTTCGTGCACCAGCACTTCGACGGACTCACCGCTGCAACGCTTTCAGAGGAAGAAGAGCGCCGATTGAACTTGATGATCAGCCACCTGGACAACGTGCCGAAGCTCTACAAGGAAGGCGAGTTCGCCGAGGTCGCGCGCAACTTCGTCCTGATGGCCGACATGGTCAACGCCTACATCGCCGAGAAGGCGCCTTGGCAGATGGCCAAGGACGAGTCCAGGCGCGCGGAACTGCATCAGGTCTGCACCTTCGCGCTGTCGGCTTTCCGGCTGCTGGCCGGCTGGCTCAAACCCATCCTGCCGGCCACGGTCACCCGTGCCGAAGCGTTCCTGGATGCGCCGATCGAGGATTTCGACGACGCCGCGCGGCCGCTGCTGGACCACCGCATCAACGCCTTCACGCCGCTGCTCGGCCGCATCGACCGCAAGCAGGTCGAGGCGATGGTCGCGGCGTCCACCGAATCGCTGCAGCCGTCAGCACCCGCTGCCACAGCAAAGGCACGACCGATGAATTCCACCTCCGCACCTCCGGGTCCCGAGTCCCGGATCCCGGGTCCCGCGCCTGTCTCCATCGACGATTTCGCCAGGCTCGACCTGCGCATCGGCACGGTGCTGGCCTGCGAAGCCGTCGAAGGCTCGGACAAGCTGCTGCGCTTCGAGCTGGACGCCGGCGAACTGGGCCGGCGACAGATTTTCTCCGGCATCCGCGCGGCTTACGCCGAACCGGAGAAGCTGATCGGCCGCAAGGTCGTGTTCATCGCCAACCTGGCGCCGCGCAAAATGCGCTTCGGCGTGTCGGAGGGCATGATCCTCTCGGCCGGCAGCGGCGGCAGCAGCCTGTACCTGCTCGACGCCGACGCCGGCGCGAGTGCCGGCATGCCGGTCAAGTAGCGGCTGCGAACGCCTCCGCTCCCGGGGGATGATGGTTCTCCAGCCGCGCAGCATTCCGATCCCGGCGCTCCGCCGAGCGATGCCAGCAACATGCCGTCCACACCTGCCGCCCAGTTGATCGACCGCATCGACGCGCTGCTGCCGCAGACGCAGTGCGGCCAGTGCGGCTACGGCGGCTGCCGGCCCTATGCCGAGGCCATCGCATGCGATGGCGCCGCGATCAACCGCTGCCCGCCGGGTGGCGCGGCCGGCATCGCCGATCTCGCGGCATTGCTCGCGCGCGCACCGCTGCCGCTCGATCCGGCCTGCGGCGTCGAGAAACCGCCGCGGATCGCGCGGATCGTCGAAGCCGACTGCATCGGCTGCACCAAGTGCATCCAGGCCTGCCCGGTGGACGCCATCGTCGGTGCGTCCAGACTCATGCACACGGTGCTGATCGATCGCTGCACCGGCTGCGAGCTTTGCCTGCCACCGTGTCCGGTGGACTGCATCGTGATGGCGGACGCCGGTCGCGCGGCGGAGTCTGAGGCAGAGCGCCGCCAGCGCGCCGACGCGGCACGCGAGCGCTTCGCGGCACGCAACGCACGCCTGCTGCGCGAGCGGGAACGCGGCCAGCGCCAGGCGGCGGCCGATCAGGCCAGCGCCGGCCGCGCCGCCGTGCTCGCCGCGATCGCCCGCGTGAAGTCGCGTCGCGAAGGCGGATCGGAAAAGGGCTGAAACGGCCGGCCGCGCAACCCGTGCGTGCTCAATCCGTCTGCATGACTGCAATCTCGTTGCCGGAGGGATCGAGGCACTGAAAGCGCCGCCCGCCCGGAAACGCGAAAATCGGCTTCATGATCCGGCCTCCGGCACGCGTCACCGCGACCCATGCGGCTTCAAGATCATCGACCTGTACTACCGGCAGCGGCGCCTTCGTCGCCTCGGAGGGGTCGGCCTGCAAGCCGATATCGACGGCGCCCGTTGTGGTGGCGGCATAGCTGGGACCAAAGTCCGCAAGAGTCCAACCGAAGACATTGGCATAGAACGCCTTGGCGTGTTCGAGGTCACGGACGGGGAGCTCGACGTAATAGAGGCGGGGCATGGTGGTTGCTCACTGAGTGGAAGCGTGCCGGCTTGTGCCGGGACTGCGTACTGCAGCCGCGTGGCGTCGAGGCATGATCGGACGAAGGCACGGGTTGCGGCAATCCGGCGTTCCTTCGCGTGACAGCCACGTGCGAGAATCCGCGCGCTGCTGAAGGGGATGCCGTGTCCGCGCCGCGCAACGTCGAGATCCGCGAGGGGGAGCTGCTGGCCGGGGTCGATCTCGGCTCCAACAGCTTTCACATGGTGGTGGCGCGCTATCAGCACGGCGAGCCGCGGGTGATCGATCGCCTGCGCGACAGCGTGCGGCTGGCCGCGGGCCTGCGCCAGGACGGCACCCTGGACGCCGAGCACCGTGCCCGCGCGCTGGCCTGTCTGGCGCGTTTCGGCCAGCGCCTGACCGGACTGGCGCCGCAGCATGTGCGCGCCGTCGCCACCAACACCGTGCGCCAGCTGCGCTCGCCGCAGGCTTTCCTGCTGCCGGCCGAGACCGCGCTGGGACATCCGGTCGAGATCGTCTCCGGGCGCGAGGAGGGCCGTCTGATCTTTCTCGGCGTCGCCCACGGCCTGCCCGGCTCGAAACGGCGCCGCCTGGTGGTCGATATCGGCGGCGGCAGCACCGAGTTCATCATCGGCCGCGAGCTGGCACCGCTGCACGCCGAGAGCGTGCAGGTCGGCTGCGTGGCCTCGACCCTGCGCTTCTTCCCCGGCGGCAAGCTGACGCGCAAGCGCTGGCAGCGCGCACGCGAGGAGATCGGCGTGCTGCTGCAGCAGTTCGTCGAGAACTACCGCGAGGCCGGCTGGGACGAGGTCTACGGCTCCTCGGGCACCGCCAAGGCGATCGAATCGGTGGCGCTGGCGATGGGCCTGAGTGACTACGGCGTGACCCGCGCCGCGCTGGCCGGCCTGCGCGAGGCTCTGCTGACGCTCGGCGATATCGAGCGTCTGCACCTGCCGGGCCTGGTCGAGGAGCGTGCGCCGGTGCTGGCCGGCGGCGTGGTGATTCTCGAGGCGGCCTTCGAGGCCCTCGGCATCGAACGCCTGGTCGCGGTCGAGTCGGCGATGCGCGAGGGCATGCTCTGGGATCTGATCGGTCGCGCCGAGGGCCGCGATCCGCGCGCCGCCAGCATCGCCTCCCTTGCCCGCCGCTACGGCGTCGACGACGGGCATGCCGCCCGCGTCGAGGCCACCGCCCTGGCGCTGTTCGACCAGGTGGCGCCCGACTGGTCGCTCGACAGCGAGGCGCGCGAATGGCTGTCATGGGCCGCGCGCGTGCACGAAATCGGCCTGGCGATCGCGCACAGCCAGCATCACCGCCACGGCGCCTACATCCTGCGCAATTCGGACCTGGCCGGATTCTCGCGCCAGGATCAGCAGCTGCTGGCGGTGGCGGTCGAATGCCATCGACGCAAGCCCGACAAGGCGGTGCTGGCGACACTGCCGGTGCGGCACAAGCTGCTGGCGCGGCGCATCACCGCGTTGCTGCGCCTGGCCGTGCTGTTTCATCGCGCCCGGCGTCCCGAACCGCTGCCGCCACTGGGTCTGGATGCCCACGATCACCGCCTGCGGCTGGCGCTGCCGCCCGACTGGCTGGAGCACCACCCGCTGACGGTGGCCGATCTCGAGGTCGAACGCACGCAGATCGGCGAACTGGGACTGCGGCTGGAGCTGGCGGTGTTCGAGCGCGAACCCGGTTGAGGCCTGCCGGGCGGGCGCGACGTGCGCGTATCATCCGTGCATCGTCCACCCGACTCCCCGGCCATGTCGAAACGCCCGCTGACTCTGCTGCTGTCCGCCCTGCTTCCGCTGGTCGCGTCCGCCGCGCCGGTCAGGCCCGCCGCCGTCAAGTCCGCCGCGGAGCCCGCGGGCGCCGCCAGCGTCGCCGCTCCGGCGCCCCCGGATCCGCGCGTGCTGATGCAGACATCGATGGGCAACATCGTGTTCGAGCTGTACCCGGAGAAAGCGCCCAAGACCGTCGCCAATTTTCTCCGCTACGTGCACGACGGCTTCTACCCCGGCACTGTGTTCCACCGCGTGATCAAGGGTTTCCTCGTGCAGGGCGGCCTGTACACCGGCGCGCTGACCGCCAAGCGCACGCGCGCGCCGATCGCGATCGAGGCCAACAACGGCCTCAGCAACCTGCGCGGCACCATCGCCGCCGCGCGCGCCGCCGATCCCAATTCGGCGACCGCGCAGTTCTTCATCAATCTGGTGGACAATCCGCGTCTGGATTTCGTCAGCGACCAGAGCGGCGCCACCTGGGGTTACACCGTATTCGGCAAGGTCATCCAGGGCATGGACGTGGTGGACAGGATCGGTGACCTGCCGACCGCCGCGCAGGGCCCGTTTACCGCCGACGTGCCGCACCCGCTGCCGGTGATCGAGTCGGTGAGCGTGCTGCCGGAAGGCGCGCCGCTGCCGGCGGCGAAGCCGGCCACGGCGCCGGTGAAAAAGGCCGGCCGGCACACCGCGGTCCGGCACTGAGCCGGTGACGCGCCGGCACCGGCCGCCCCCGCCCGCCGTGCGCGCTGCCGCCGCAGCATGACGATCCTGCTGATCTCCGACCTGCATCTCGATGCGGCGCGGCCGCAGATCACCGCGCTGCTCGAACGCTTTCTGCGCGAACAGGCACGCCAGGCGACGGCGCTCTACATCCTCGGCGACCTGTTCGAGGCATGGGTCGGCGACGATGACGACAGCGAGCTGCCTGCGCGCGTCGCCGCCGCGCTGGCCGACCTGCGCGCGCACGGCGTGCCGGTGTACTTCCTGGCCGGCAATCGCGATTTTCTGCTCGGTTCCGGCTATGCGCGGCGCGCGGGCATGACCCTGCTCGAGGACGGCGTGGTGCACACGCTGGCCGGCACGCCGACCCTGCTGCTGCACGGCGACACCCTGTGCAGCGACGACGCGGCCTACCAGGCATTCCGGCGCCAGGTGCGCGATCCCGCCTGGCAGCGCGATTTCCTCGCCCGGCCGCTGGCGGAGCGCAAGGACTTCGCCGCGCAGGCGCGCGTCGCCAGCCGCGACCATCAGCGGGGCGCCCGCGAGGCTCTGATGGATGTCAACGCCGATGCCGTCGCGCACGCGCTGCGCACCGCCGGTGTCAGCCGCATGATCCACGGTCACACCCATCGTCCCGCGATCCACGACCTGGTGCTCGACGGCGTGCCCGCGCAGCGCATCGTGCTGGGCGACTGGTACGAGCAGGGCTCGCTGCTGCGGGTGACGCGCGATCAGGCCATGCTGCAGGATCTGCAGGTATCGTAAGCCCTTCGTACGGCGCGCTTAACCCGCGGGTCATGCCCCCGGGCTTTGATGCGGCGTCGCTTTCACCACGCGAGTCGTTGCCATGATGATCCCGTCCGCATTCCGTCCCGCATCCTGCTCCGAACCGCGCGCCGGCGCCCGGACCCCGCAACGGCGAGGCCATCGCGGTGGCGCCGGCATCGCCTTGACGGTGCTGGTGCTACTGAGCGTCCGGCACGCCACGGCCGACGCAGCCGGCGCGCGCCTGCCCAGCGGACGCCAGCTGACTCCGGTGGGCACGCTCGTCGCGACGCCCAACTTTCCCACCGGGGTGGTGGCGATCGGCGACACGCTCGCGGTCATCGGCAACGGCGCCGGTCCGGCGCAGACGATCCGCCTGTTCGCCGCCAGCGATCTTGCCGCGCGCGGCGGGCTGGATGCGCTGCGAGCGGCACCCCGGGGGACGGCTCCCGGAGCCACTGTGCTGCCGCATGCGGCGGATGCCGGCACGGTCCAGGCGCGGGACGATACCGTGCTGCCGCGGCAGAACCTGTTCCAGGGCATGGCCGCGGCGGCGGACGGCACGCTCTACGTCACCGGCGGCGCCAGCGACGACCTGCTGGCGCTGCGCCGGAGCGACGGCCGGCTGCAGGTGGCGCGGCGCTACGCCCTGCAGTGGCAGCCGTTTCCGGTCAGCCAGTATCCCTACCAGTACGCCGGCGATCACTCGCAGCCGCGGCATTTCTATCCCGACAGCGTGGTGCTCGGTCCGCGCGGCGCGCATGCCTACGTCAGCGGCCTGCTGGCCAACAGCCTCGCCCGCGTCGATCTCGCCAGCGGCGCGGTCGACTACCTCAATGTCGGCGCCTATCCCTTCGCGGTAACGCTCGCGGACGGCGGCGCGCGACTGGTGGTCAGCGACTGGGGCGGCAACGGCGTGACCGTGATCGACCGCGTCGCCTGGCGCGTCGCCGGGCACGTCGCCACCGGACCGCGGCTCGCGGCGCACAGCACGGCCGGCGGCGCCCATCCCACGGCACTGGTCGCCGAACCCGGCAGCGCCATCGTGTGGGTGGCCGACAGCAATCTCGACCGCGTCGTGGCGGTGGACGCACGTCACCTGCGGATGGTGCGCGGCATCGACGACGCGCCTTACCCCGGCGCGCCGCCGGGCAGCGTGCCGGATGCGCTCGCCATCGCCGGGGGGCGCCTGTTCGTCGCCAACGCCGGCAACGACGATGTCGCCGTCTATGCGCTGCGCGACGGGCGGCGGCTGGGTCTGATCCCGACCGGCTGGTATCCCAGCGCACTCGCCGTCGCCGACGGCGCGCTCTACGTGACCGCCGCCAAGGGCCTGGGCAGCGGCCCCAATCTCCGGCACCAGTGGGTCGGCACGATGATGCACGGCCTGCTGCAGCGGGTGAATCTCGCGGGGTTGCCGGCGTCGCTGCCCGCATGGACGGCCAACGCGCAGCGCAACGACGGCTTCGCGCCCGCGCAGCGCGCCGCGCTGGCCGCCACCAACGTCGCGGCGACCCGCTGGCTGCACGCGCACATCCGCCACGTCGTCTTCATCCTGCGCGAGAACAAGACCTTCGACGAGGATTTCGGCCGTTACACCGCCGCCGGTGCCTGGGCCGATCCGGAACTCGATTTGTACGGTCCGCGCGAACTGCCCAACCTCTATGCGCTGGCCGCGCGCGGCGCGCTGTTCGTCAACTTCGATGCCGACGGCGAAGTCACTTCGCAGGGCCACCAGTGGACGACCGCGGGTGTCGACTCGGATTTCGTGCAGCGCACCTGGCCGCAGTACTACTCGAACCGCGGACTGGTCGCCGATTCCGGCTGGACCCAGGCTCTGGATACCCGCGCTCCGGGCGCGCGCAATCCGTTCGCGATCTACCGCGATCTGTCCGCGCTCGACCACTGGTCCAATCCGTGGATCAGCTACCCGGCACGACTGTTCCTGTTCAACGATCTCCTCGCGCACCGGGTTCCGTTCGAGGATTTCGGTGAGTTCGCCTCGCGCTCGCGGCTCGGCGCCATCTCGCCGGCGCTGCGCGCGCACCTCGCCGTGGACTATCCGGCATGGGACCGCCTGGTCCTCGACACGCAGCGGGCCGCGATCGCCGACCGCTGGATCCGCTCCCACGCCGATCACCTGCCACGCGTACTCTATCTGTGGCTGCCGGACGATCACACCGCGGGCGCGACACCCTGTTACCTGACCCCGGACTCCTACGTCGCCGACAATGACCGCGCCACCGCGGACGTGATCCACACGCTGTCCACACTGGCCGCCTGGAAGCACACGCTGGTGCTGGTCACCGAGGACGATGCGCAATCAGGCGCCGATCACATCGACGCGCACCGCACGCTGGCGGTCGCCGCCGGACCATGGGTGCGGCCGGGCGCGCTGGTCACGACACGCACCTCGCAAGTCGACCTGCTGCGCACCATCGAGGCGGTCGCCGGCGTGCCGCCGATGTCGCAGTGGGACGCCAACGCGCGCGTGCTCGGCGGTCTCTGGCGCGCGCATCCCGACCTCGCCGAGGTGCCGGTGCTGCCGCGTGAAGTGACGCTCGCCCGCAATCCCGGGCGCTGCCCCGTCGACTCGCCGCTGCGCGCCTACCCGCTGGCAGCCGGGCATGCGATCGCCGCGACCGGCGTGATGCACTACACACCGGTGACGCTGCTGAAAGTACCGGGACCGGTGCAGATGCGCGAAGCGTGGCTGGCCAGCCGCGGCGCGGCAGCCTATGCCGCGATGCTGGCGCACGTGCGGGAGCTGGCCACGCAGCAACATCGGCCGGTCAGCAGCCTGATCGCCGGAGATGACGGCGACTGATCGCGGACGCTCAGCCGCCTGCCCCAACGTGGGCGTCGCCGCCGCTGTGCTCGAGGCTGACCTTGCTGGTCTCGGGCACGCCGACGATGGTCAGCAGCGCGCCCAGCAGGGCCATCGCGCCGAGAAAGCCCATCGCGAAACCCTGGCCCTTGGCCGCGAACAGCGCCGGAAACACGAACACGCCCAGCGCCGCGCCGAGGCGGCCGGCGGTGACGCTCAGGCCCTGCACCAGGCCGCGCGCGCGCGTCGCCGCCATCTCGACCCCGAGCATGCCGGCACCGCTGATCGAGCCCGGCCCGGCCTGGTTGCTGAGGATGAACAGCCCGTACAACGCCAGCGCCCACAGCGGCGACGCGAACAACGCAACGCCCCACAGCGGCGCGCCGGCCTGCGGGCGGTAGGTCAGCGCGTAGATCCCCAGCATCACGCCCATCAGCACGAAGCCCCAGGCCTGCAGCGGCTTGCGGCCCCAGCGATCGACCAGCAGCACCGCCAGCAGGCTGCCGGGCACGCTGAAGACCAGGAAATTCAGCAGCTGGAACTCGGCCGGCGTCAGCCCGACGCTGCGGCTCAGCAGGGACGGCCCGAACAGGCCGGCGGCGTAGATCACGATGTCGTAGACGAACCACAGGATGCAGACCATCGCGAAGCGCCGCCAGTAGCGCGCGAAGTAGTCGCGCATGCCGAGACCGACACCGCCGGTATCGACCGTCGCCGCCGCATCGTCACCGGCCACATGCGCGACCACCGCCTTGAGCGCATCGCCGTCGCCCCTGATGTGCGCGTAGTAGCGCGGCGTCTCCGGCAGACGCCGGCGCATCACGATCACCGAGGCCGCCGGAATCACGCCCGCGGCCAGCGTGATGCGCCACTGCAGGTCGGGCGGCAGCCCGATGTGTTCGAGCACGATCTGCAGCAGCGCCGCCGAGGCCGCGCCCAGCACCCACATCAGGCTGAAACCGATCGTCAGCGTCTTGCCGCGATCGCGCGCGTTGGCGTGCTCGGCCATGATCATCGGCGACAGCACATAGTCGGCGCCGACACCGACGCCGAGCAGGGCACGCACCGCGATCAGCTGCCACAGGCTGCCGACGAAGGCCTGGGCCAGCGCGGCCACCGCCATCAGCATCACGTCGATGCCGTAGTAGCGCTTGCGTCCGGTATTGGACAGCGCGCCGAACAGCAGCGCGCCGGCGGCCGAACCCAGCAGGGCGACCGCGCCCAGCAGCGACGCGTCGAAGCCGGTCAGCTTGGCGACGCCGAGACTGTGCAGCACCAGCGGCAGCACCACGCTGATCGAGATCAGGTCGTAGCCGTCGGTGAACACGCCCATGCCGGTGGTGATCATGGCGCGCGCATGGAAGCCGGAGAACGGCGTCTGGTCAAGAACGTGCAGCGCATGCTGCGAGGGCGATTTTTCCACCGTTTCGGATCTCCGCGGGCCTGTGCGTCGTCCAGGCACCAGCGGCACGATCCGCGCCCCGGTGCCTGCGGGAATGTCCACAGGGTCGCCGCCGCCGATGACCGCGCCGTGACGCCCGCGGCGATTGTGCAGGTGATCCGTGCCTTGCGCCAGATGCGGGCTGCGCCGCATGGCGACCCGCGTGCCGCGACGGCCTTGCCGCGACGCTGCAGGCGCCCCGACGGGTGCGGGCGGCGCGGGGAACTGCACGCACGGCGTTTGCGACCCGGCTCAAGACGGCACACAGGCCGGCGCGGCTTCGCCCGCGGGCCCGAGGCGGCGGACGCAGCGGCAGACCGACCGCAGGTCGGCATCGCTCATCGCATGCAGGCTCATCCGCGGCGGTGCTCGGTGCGCAGTTCGCTTATGCGTCGATAGACACTACTTCGGTCACTGCCGCACGCCGTGCAGCACGCGCCATACCTCGATGCCGGCGACGCGGTGGACGTACACCACGATGTATGGCGCGCCGGTCAGCACCCACTCCCGCGTGCCTTTCGCCCTGCCCTTGCGGCCGGGGTGCTTGATGGTGGCCATGTGCATCGTGCGATCGCGCAACCCACGGGCGACGTTCCCCCGCGAGCCGGGCCCGGGCTCGACGCGGCGATGCCGGGCACGCCGCGGAATGCCGCGCAAGCGCCTGCGGACGAGCCGTAACAGCGCATTTGCAGGCGCGCGATCAGGCCGCTGCCGCGCCCCGGGGGCTTGCGCCTGCGCGAGCGGATGCCCCGCCGCGACCCAGGCATCGATGCCACCGGCCAGCGGCCGCGCCCGCCGGTAGCCGCGGGCTTTCAGCTGCTGCGCCAGCCTGGCCGCCGAGGCCTCGTTGGGGCAGGCGCAATAGATCACCAGATCCCGCTGCGGGTCGGCATCGACGTCGCTGACGTCACTGATCGCCAGCGCGCCGGGAATCCAGCCCTCGCGCTCACGGTGGATCGGCGGGCGCACGTCGAGGATCACCGGCGCTTCGCCGCGCTCGATCTGCGCGGCCAGATCGTCGACGCCGATGCGATCCATGCGGATCTCGCGCAGGAAGCGCTGTCGCAGCCAGGCCTTGCGCGCCAGATACAAAGCCAGAGCGGCCAGCACCAGGATCAGGCCGAGGTGGCCCAGTCCCGCCAGCGTCGCCAGCAACTGGTCGACCGCGCCACTGAATATCCGCCCCAGCAGCACCGCCACGCCGGCCCACAGCGCGGCGCCCAGGGTATCGAAGACGAGAAAGCTCGCGTATCGCGTGCGCGTTTCGCCAGCCATCGCGGTGGCGATCGAGGCGAAGCCGGGAATGAACTTGGCCACCAGCAGGGACGGCGCGCCCCAGCGCCCGTAGAGCCGGCGCGTGTTGCTGACGCAGGAATCCGGCGACAGCGAGATGCGGCAGAGCGTTCGCAGCACCCGCGACCCGATGTGCTTGCCGGCCACGTACCAGGCACTGTCGGCCAGCAGCGTGGCCGCCAGCGCCAGCGCGAAGATCGGCCATAGCGGCTGCCCGCTGCGCGTCATCCACGCCGCGGTCAGGATCAGCGCCGGATAGGCCGGCAGCGGTGCGCCCAGCTGCTCCGCCAGCACGTTGGCGAACACGACCAGCAGGCCGTAATGCTCGATCAGGCGTTCCAGCACCGACATGCGACACCTCGAACTCCCTCAGGTGCGGGCGGCCGCGGCCCGACGCAAGACCCGGCGCGGGCTTGCGCATGCCGCCGACATGCGCGAAGCGCTGCCCTCAAGTCGATGATCCCGCCAGCTCGCGGGCCTGCAGCATCGCCTGCGCCGGCGGCAACACGCCGCGCGCCAGCGCCTCGACCAGGCTTTCGTTGGCACGCGCGCGCAGCGCGAACAGCGAGGCACCGACCTCGTGCGCGGCATGCCCCAGCCGCTCGATGTCGGCCTGGGCATGGCGTCCAGCCGGACGCGGACCGCGCACCAGCACTCCGAACAGGTGTCCGCGCAGGGCCAGCGGCAGCGCCAGGCCCTCGGCGCCCAGTGCGCTGCCCACACCGTGCAGGTCCAGCGGTGCCAGCGTCGCACGCAGACGCACCAGCGCGCGGTCGTCCTGGTCGAGACGATCGGGGTAAGTCGAGTCGGCGCCATCGCGACCGCTGCATTCGAGCCCACCCTCGCGCGCCTCATACAGCGCGGCACCGGCAACGCCCGCGTGGCGACCGAACGCCTCGACCGTACGCGCGATCAACGTCTGCGGCGACTCGACGAAACCGGCGTCGCGCACGAAATCGCCCAATGCCGCACGCGCGCTGTGCTCGCGATGGAAGAACACGCGATCGACCAGCGCCTCCACGCGCCGATGCAGCTGGTGAAACAGCACGCCCAGCGCCAGCGGCACCCCGACCTCCAACGCCAGTCCCGCGCCGGCACCCACGGCGCTGCGCTCGATCAGGCTCTCCATCAGGGCGAAGAAGCCCACCACCAGGCCCATCAACAGCGCGAACACCAGCGCGCGGTTGAGCACCACGCGCACCTCGACCAGGCGCTGGCGCAGCACGGCGTAGGTGTACAGGCCCAGCACGACGAAACTCAGCGCCACGCCCGTCCAGCGCAGCCACGCCAGAGCCGCCGACTGCTGGATCGCCGCGTTCTGCATCGCGAACTCGATCAGCATCAAGGGCAGCAGCAGGCCGGTGCAGCTGAGTATCCAGTGGATGCGCAGGCGCGCATCCGCCCCGGCGTGGACGTAGCCGCGCAGCAGGACCCACAGCGGCACCGCCAGAGCCACTAGCCCGGAGGCCACGATCACGGCCTGAACTGCCGGAGGCACGTCGATCACCGCCAGCAGGACGAACGCCAGGGAGCCGCCCGCTTCCAGCGCGAACAGCAACAGCAGCACCAGCAGATAGATCACCCCGGGGAAGCGCAGCAGGCGCGGCCGCCAGCCCACCAGTGCAGCCGCAGTGAGGTAAAGACCGAGGAACGCCATCGGCCCGTACAACCATCGCTCCAGCTGCAGCAGCGCGAGACCAGGGACGGGCGGACTGGGCAGCTCGGCGAGGATGTTTCCGAATGCAATACCCAGGGCGAACATCGCCAGGCCCCACGCCGCCCAGTCGCGACCACGCCAGAGCGTCAGCAGGCCCAGTGCCAGCATCATGGCCTGTTCCGCCCGCGACGCCCAGCGCATGGGATCCTGCCCGGGGGCTCGCGCTCGCACCACGCTGCGTACCGCGACGGACACCACACGCCCCGCCCGCTGAACCCGCAGGCTATACACGCGGCTCGCAGGCACGTTTTCGTTGACGAGCACGGCACGCATCCGCAGCGTCTGCTGGGCCAGCACCACGCGGTCGCCCGCCTGCAGTCCGGCCGGCAGCGGCGTCCAGGCCCGCGCTTCGATCACGCCACCGGTGGCATCAAGGCGCAGGTGGAAGGGCAGCTCGCGGCGCGGTACCGCCAGGGTCACTGCAAAGCCAATCACGGCCAGCACGCCAATCACCAGGCGCAGCACGGCCCAGCGGTCGAATGCGAAACGTTCCATGATCCCCTCCCCGTTGCAGCGCGCGCACCCCGGCTCGCTCAACCCGTGGCACCCAGCGCCTCCAGTTCATCCTCGCCGAATCCCGCTGCGCGCCGCGCGTCGAGGTTGAACGGTCCCTTCAGGCCTGTGCGCAGGTGCCGCTCCAGCAGACCGCGGAAGGTGGCCGCGGGTTCCAGCCCGTCGCGCGCGCAGCACCAGCGGAACCAGCGCGAGCCGGCGGCGACGTGGGCCACCTCCTCGTGCAGGATCACCTCGAGGATGTCGGCGGTGCAGTCGTCACCGGCCGTGCGCAGCCGCAGGATCATCCCCGGCGTCACGTCCAGCCCGCGCGCTTCCAGCACGCGCGGCACCAGGGCCATGCGCGCCAGCACGCTGCCGGCGGTGGCCTCGGCCATCTGCCACAGGCCGTCGTGGGCGTCGAAATCGCCGTAGACGTGACCCAGGTCGGCCAGGCGCGCACTCAGCAGCGCGTAATGGCGCGCCTCGTCGGCCGCGACCGCGGCCCAGTCGCGGTAGTAGTCATCCGGCAGGCCGCGAAACCGGTAGACCGCGTCCCAGGCCAGGTTGATCGCGTTGAACTCGATGTGCGCGACCGCATGCACCAGCGCGGCGCGGCCATCGGGCGTGCCGAGGCCGCGGCGCGCCAGGTCGCGCGGCGGCACCAGCCGCGGCCGCTCGGGGCGGCCCGGCGCGGCGATCGCCCGCGGCGGCGGCGCGGCGTCCACGGCCGGCGACGCGCGACCCTGGCACAGCGCCTGATGCGCGGCGGCGGTGAGCTCGAGCTTGCGCGCCGGATCGGCGCAGTCGATGCACTCGCGCGCCAGATCGAGCAGGCGCGGCATCCGCTCAGGCGCTGCGGCGGCGCGACTTGGCATCGTCCGAGCGCGCCGATCTGCAGCGCGTCGAGGTAGCCGTCGTCGAGACCGGTGACGTACTCGCCGGAAAAGCACGACGTGTCGAAGTGGGCGAGCTTGTCGTTGCCCTCGGCCACCGCGGCGATCAGGTCGTCGAGGTCCTGGTAGATCAGGCCGTCGGCGCCCAGCAGGATCGCGGATCTCCTCTTCGCTGCGGCCGTGCGCCACCAGCTCGGACACCGCCGGCATGTCGATGCCGTAGACATTGGGGTAGCGCACCGGCGGCGCCGCCGAGGCGAAGTAGACCTTGCGCGCGCCGACATCGCGGGCCATCTGGATGATCTGCTGCGAGGTGGTGCCGCGCACGATCGAGTCGTCGACCAGCAGCACGTTCTTGCTGCGGAACTCCAGCTCGATCGGATTGAGCTTGCGGCGCACCGATTTCGCCCGCTCACCCTGCCCCGGCATGATGAAGGTGCGGCCGATGTAGCGGTTCTTGACGAAGCCCTCGCGGAACGGCACGCCCAGCGCCGCCGCCAGCGAACTGGCCGCGGTGCGCGCGGTGTCCGGGATCGGGATCACCGCGTCGATGTCATGATCGGGCATCAGCCGCTGCAGCTTCTCGGCCAGCCGCTCGCCCATGCGCAGGCGCGCCTTGTAAACCGAGACGTCCTCGATCATCGAGTCGGGCCGCGCCAGGTACACGTACTCGAAGATGCACGGTGTGTGCGGGCGCATCTCCGGCGCAGCGGCGCGCATGCAGCTGGCCGTCGAGGGTGATGAACACCGCCTCGCCCGGCGCGACGTCGCGCAGGCGGCGGAAGCCGAGGATGTCCAGCGCCACCGATTCGGATGCCACCGCGTACTCGCGGCCGCCCGCGCCTTCGCGCTCGCCCAGCACCAGCGGCCGGATGCCGTTGGGGTCACGGAACGCCAGCAGGCCCTGCCCGACCACCAGCGCCAGGCAGGCATAGCCGCCACGGGCGCGCGCGTGCACGCCGGCAACGGCGCGGAACAGATGCTCGGGCGTCAGCGTGCGCGGCGGCGAGCCCTGCAGTTCGTGCGCCAGCACGTTGAGCAGCACCTCGGAATCGGAGTCGGTGTTGATGTGGCGGCGGTCGTCCTCGAACATCGCGCGCCGCAGGGCATCGGTGTTGACGAGGTTGCCGTTGTGGGCGAAGGCGATGCCGTAGGGCGAGTTGACGTAGAACGGCTGAGCCTCGCCGGGATCGTTGTCGCTGCCGGCGGTCGGATAGCGGCAGTGGCCGATGCCGACCCGTCCGCGCAGCTTGAGCATGTGCTCCTGGCGGAACACGTCGCGCACCAGCCCGCCGCCCTTGTGCAGACGCAGGCGCGAGCCGTCGAGGGTGGCGATTCCGGCAGCGTCCTGGCCGCGGTGCTGGAGGACGGTCAGGCCGTCATACAGCAGCGGGGCGACATCCGACGTACCGACGATTCCGATGATTCCGCACATGCGATGACCTTCAGGGCCCGGAGGATGCCGCCGCTTCGCGCGGTGGCGGCGGCACCGCCGGCGCGGGCAGCGACGGCGGCGCGAACGAGATGTAGCGGGCCACGCCCGCCGGAAGCCGCGCACCGACCATCGCGGCGGCCTTCTGGAAGGTGGGGATCAATTGCGAGTCTTGCCACCATGGATCGCGCGGAAACGGGGTGAATCCCAGCAGCAGCACGCCTAGGGTGACGACCATCAGTCCGCGGCCGAGCCCGAAGAGCATGCCGAGCAGGCGATCGCTGCCGCTGAGCCCGGTGCCCTGCACCAGCATGCGCATCAGCCAGGCCAGCAGCGCACCGAGGACCAGCACCAGCACGAAGATCAGCCCCCAGGCGATGAAGATGCGCGCCGAAGGCTCGCGGATGCCGGCCGGCAGATGGGCGGCGATGGTCTCGCCGAAGCTCCAGGCCGCCCACAGCGCCGCAACCCAGACCGCCAGCGCCAGCACTTCGGCAATCAGGCCGCGCCACAGACCCATCAGCACCGACAGTGCCAGCAACGCGAGGATGGCGTAATCGGCGACGTTCATCGCGGTGGCGCTTGGGCACTCAAGGGTAACTGGCCACGATCCCGCTCAGGCCCAGTTGCGCCTTGATGCGGTCGCGCAGGCTCAATGCGGCCTCGTGCCGGGTCTGGGGTCCGACGCGCACCCGGTACAGCAACTGTCCGGAAAGTCCGGAGACATGGTCGGTGTAGGCCGCGAAGCCGGCGGCGCGCAGCCGGTCGCGCAGCGCCAGGGCGTCCTTCTCGGCTCCGAACGCACCGAGCTGCACCACCCAGCCGCCGGCCCGGTCGGCGCTCGACGCAGGCGTCGGCGCATCCGTCGTGAGGCTCACCGGCGCCGACAGCAAGGTCACCGCTGCGCGAGGTTCGGCCTGCTTGATGCGCAGCCGCGCATCCTCGGCGGCGGCACGGCTGCCGAACGGGCCGGCCTCGACGCGGGTCGCCGGTCTGCCGCCGACCCGCATCGGCTGCGTCGTCACCGCGAATCCCAGCTTGCGCACGCGCGCGGCCAACGCCCGTGCATTGCCGGCGTCGGCATAGGCGCCGAGGCTGACCAGGAAGCGCCCCTGCGCGGCGGTGCCGACCGGCAACGGTGGCGGCGCCGCGGCAGGCCTGGGCCGCGCCGCGGCCTTGCGCTCCGGCGCGGCCGTGGTGACCGCCGCGGGCGCCGGCAGAGCCGCCGCAGGCGACGCGACAGGCTTCGCGGTCGCCGGCGGCGCGGAAGCGGGGATCGGCGCGGGGACTGCCGGCAGCACTTCGGCCGACTTGCCGCCACCGAGATCGACCGTGGCCAGCTTGTCCGACGGCACCTGGATCGAACCGTCGGCCGCGGTCGACGCCGACGCGGAGGAACTGCCGGGCAAGGCCAGATCGAGCGTGCGGGTCTTGAGGTTGGCGTCCGGCGCCGGCGGGATGCCGAGGCTGACCTTGGCGGTACCGGTGGGCGGCGTGCCGGAAAAGAACATCGGCACCACGATGACCGCGAGCGCGGCGAGGACGGCAAATCCGATCAGGCGCTGCTTCAAGGCTGCATCCATGGGACCACCCGGGACCGAGGCGCGTGAATTATACCCCCGCGCCGGCTTCGCTCCCGGCCAGAACCGCCGCCACCACGTGGAAGGAACCGAAGGCGACGATGCGATCCCGGGGCGCCGCGCTGGCGCGTGCGGCAGCGAGCGCGGCGGCGGGATCGGCATGCGTGCTGCGCCGGTCGGCGGGGATCACCGGCGCCAGCCGCGCCGTGACCGCATCGGCGTCGAGTCCGCGCGCGCCGGCGTCGGCGATGCCGGCCACATGCCAGTGCGCGATGCGCGCGCCGAGCGCCGCGGCGATGCCGGCGATGTCCTTGTCGGACAGCGCGCTGAACACCGCCAGCGTGCGCCCGCGTGCGGGATGCGCGTCGAGCCACGCCGCCAGCTCGCGCGCCGCCTGCGGGTTGTGGGCCACGTCCACGCGCAGTTCGGGCGCATCCGCAAGGCGCTGCAGACGCCCGGGCAGGCGCGCCCGAGCCAGCCCTTCGACACAGGCCGCACCGTTCCAGCCCAGGCGGTCGCGCAGCGCCCACAGTGCCGCGAGCGCGGCGGCGGCATTGTCGATCTGATGCGGTGCCGCGAGCGCGAGCTCCCCGATCGTCAGCGCCGAGCCGGGTTCTTCATCCGCGAAGGGATAGCCTTCGTCAGCCCGCTCGACGCCCGCCTGCGACCACCAGCGCCAGGCATCGATCTGCGCCCGCACGTCGAAATCACGCCCGGCGCGCAGCAGCCGCGCCCGCGCTTCGGCCGCGGCCGCGAGCAGGCCCTGCGGCGGGTCGCGCTCGCCGATCACCGCCGGCCGTCCGGCGCGGAAGATCCCGGCCTTCTCGCGGCCGATGCTGTCGCGATCGCGGCCCAGCCAGTCCTGGTGGTCAAGGTCGACCGTGGTCACGATCGCGACGTCGGCGTCGATCAGGTTGACGGCATCGAGACGGCCGCCAAGGCCGACCTCGAGCACCGCGACATCCAGCGCGGCCTCGGCGAACAGCAGCAGCGCGGCCAGCGTGCCGAACTCGAAATAGGTCAACGCGACATCGCCGCGCGCCGCTTCGATGCGCGCGAACGCCGCGCAGAGCGCCGCATCGTCCATCTCGCGGCCGGCGATGCGCACGCGCTCGTTGTAGCGCAGCAGGTGCGGCGAGGTGTAGGCACCGACGCGCCTGCCGGAAGCGATCAGCATCGCCTGCAGGAAGGCGACCGTGGAACCCTTGCCGTTGGTGCCGCCGACGCTGATCACGGCCGGCGCCGGCTGCGGCGCACCGAGGCGCTGCCAGACTGCGCGCACGCGCTCCAGCCCCAGTTCGATGGCACGTGGATGCACGCGCTGCTGGTAATCGAGCCACTCGGCGAGCGTGCGGGGCATGGGCCGGATCGGTTGCGGACGAGTGCGCAGGATGGTCATGCCGGCGCGGCTTGGCAACCGCGCGGGTTGCATTCGCGGCGCCGCTTTGGCGTGATGCGCGCATGGCCGATCCCGATCTGCGCACCCGTCTCGCCGTCGCGCTGGCCGCGGCGCCGGCCGGACCCGTATGGGTCGGCTTCAGCGGCGGCCCGGATTCGAGCGCGCTGCTGCATGCGCTGGCCAGCCTGCCCGAGGCGCGCGCGCGCGGTCTGGCGGCGATCCACGTCGATCACGGCCTGCATGCCGACAGCGCGGCCTGGGCCGCGCACTGCGTCGCGTTCTGCGCCGCGCTGGGACTGCCGCTGACGACCACGCGCGTGAACGTGGCTCGTTATCGAGGCGACGGCCTCGAAGCGGCCGCGCGCACGGCGCGCCATGCCGCATTCGCCAGCGCGCTGCCCGCGGGCGGCGTGCTGGCGCTGGCGCACCACCGCGACGACCAGGCCGAGACGGTGCTGCTGAAGCTGCTGCGCGGCGCCGGACCCGAAGGGCTCGGCGGCATGCGCCCGCTGCGCGCGTTCGCCGGCGGCTGGCTGTGGCGACCGCTGCTGGATCGGCCGCGACGCGCGCTGGCCGACTATGTCGCGGCGCACGGCCTGGCCTGCATCGACGATCCCGCCAATGCCGAGCCGGGGCTTGCCCGCAGCTTCCTGCGTCACACGATCCTGCCGCAGCTGGCCCGGCACTGGCCGGACCCGGCGCAGGCGCTGGCGACCAGCGCGGCGCTCTGCCGGGACGCCGCCGCGCATCTCGAAGCCGAGGCCGCGGCCGCGCTGGCCACGCTGCACGCCGACACCTCGGCAGGCCACGACCGTGCGGATTTCGCTGCGACCAGCCTCGATGCGGCTGGCTGGCGCGCGCTGCCGGCCGCGCTGCGCGGACTGGTGCTGGAGCGCTGGCTGCACGCTCTGGGCCTGCCGGCACCGACACGAACGCAGCGCGCCACGCTGGAACAGCAACTGGCCGGCACGCGCCGCGACCGTGTACCGCGCGTGGCCTGGCCCGGCGCCGAGCTGCACGTCTGGCGTGGCCGGTTGCATGCGCAGCCGGTCACCCCCGATCCGCCGCGCGGTTGGCGGCTGGACTGGAATGGGCGGCCGCTGCTGCTGCCCGGCGGCGGCAGGCTGGAGTTGCAGCCGCAGTCCGCTGTCCTCGATCCCCTGCTTTGCGTCCGCCAGCGCCACGTCGGCGAGCGCCTGCAGCCCGCCGGCGATCGCCACACGCGCGCGCTGCACGACCTGTTCCAACAATGGGGCGTCCCGCCGTGGCGGCGCGACCGCTGCCCGCTGATCGAGGACGCCGACGGCCACCTGCTGGCGGTGGCCGATCTTGCCTGCACGGCCGCCGGCACCGCCTTGTTCGAGCGTCTCGGCGTGCACGTGCGATGGCAGCACGAATCGCGCGCGATTGCTTCCGCGCGACTGCTGCGCTAGCGTTCGCAGCCATGGCCAAGACCGCCGCCGCGTCGTCCTCTCCGCCCGCTGTCGCCGCCTTCGAGCAGTCGCTGGACGAACTCGAACAGCTGGTCGCGCGCATGGAACACGGCGACATGAGTCTCGACGATTCGCTCGCCGCCTTCGAGCGCGGCGTGGCCCTGTATCGGCAATGCCAGGGCGCGCTCGACCAGGCCGAACTGCGCGTGCGCAAGCTGCTCGATCCCGAAGCCCCCGACAGCGCCGAAACGTTTGCCGCCGACCCACCCTGATTTGAGCATCTCCGAATCGTCCCCGCCCGAGCTGAGCCCCGCGCTCGCCGCGCTCGGCGCGCGCGCCGAGCGGGCCCTTGACCGCGCGCTGCCATCGGCGCGGCAATCGCCGGCCGAACTGCACCGCGCGATGCGCTACGCCGTGCTCGGCGGCGGCAAGCGTCTGCGGCCGCTGCTGACCTACGCCAGCGGCCAGGCGCTGGGGGCGCCGCTGGCGCGGCTGGACGCGCCGGCCTGCGCGGTCGAGATCATCCACGCCTATTCGCTGGTGCACGACGACCTGCCGGCGATGGATGACGATGCTCTGCGCCGCGGCCGGCCGACCTGCCATGTGGCGTTCGGCGAAGCCACGGCGATCCTCGCCGGCGACGCCCTGCAGGCGCTTGCGTTCGAGCGGCTGGCCGACGCCGTCACGCTCGATGTCGACGCCGCCACGCGCATCGAGATGCTGCGCACGCTGGCCGCGGCCTGCGGTGCCGAGGGCATGGCCGGCGGCCAGGCCTTCGACCTGGCCGCGGTCGGGCGTGTGCTCGATCTCGCCGAGCTCGAGCACATGCACGCCTGCAAGACCGGCGCGCTGATCCGCGCCGCGGTACGCCTGGGCGCGCTGGCCGCCGGTGCCGGCGACGAAGGGCTGGCCGCGCTGGATGCATACGCCGCGGCCTTCGGACTGGCCTTCCAGATCCGCGACGACATCCTCGATGTCGAAGGCGTCACCGCCAACCTCGGCAAGACCGCCGGCAAGGACGCGCGCGCGGCCAAGCCGACCTTCCCGTCGCTCCTCGGGCTGGAAGCCTCGCGCGCGCGGCTGGCCTCGCTCACGGCCGAAGCCCTCGCGGCGCTCGCCGGTTTCGGAGCCGAAGCCGACCGGCTGCGCGAACTGGCCCGCTACGCCGCGGCGCGGATCAGCTGATCAGCCGCAGCGAGATCGGATAGCGGTAGTGCTCGCCGTTGCTGACCTTGATCGTGGCGATGATGGTCACGACCAGCCAGAAAATGCCGACCGCCAGCCACAGCGGCGCAGTCAGCAGCAGTCCGATGCCCAGCGTCATCACCGAGAACACGATCAGGATCAGGAACGCGATCGCGCAGGTGATGTTGAAGTTGAGCGCTTCCTTGCCCTGCTCGTCGACGAAGGGCATGGTGTCCTTCTTGATCAGCCAGACGACCAGCGGGCCGATGAATACGCCCAGGCCACCGAAGAACCCGCTGAGCAGTCCGCCGGCCAGCGCCGAGAGATGGGCGGCCATGGCCCAGTTGCGCTCCTCGGCACCGGGCATGGATGGTGATGATGCGGTGGCGACCGGATCAGGCGTGCTCATGACGCGACTCCCCTAGCCTTGGAGCAGCCAGCGTCCTGCGGCGCGGGCGCGGCGTCAAGGCCGTATCGTCATGCCGCCGGCGGGCCCGGCGCAGCAGGCCGCCGGCCGGCGCCAGCGCGCCACTGCCGGGAAACACCCGCGTCGCCAGCACGCCCTCGCCAAGTCCAAGGTGCTCCGCCAGCACGTCCTTGAACACGGCGCGGATGTCGGTCGTGGCATGGATGTCGCGCCGCTGGTACAGCTCGTCGGGCGCCATGCCGGGCCATTGGCCGCCGACCCGGCCGCCGCGGACCGCGCCACCGGCGAGAAACATCGCCGCACCGGTGCCGTGGTCGGTGCCGCTGGTGCCGTTGATCGCCGCGGTACGGCCGAATTCGGTGACCACCACCAGCACGGTACGCGGCCAGACCGGCGCCGTCGCCGCGTGGAAGGCAGCGAAACTGTCGTCGAGTTCCTTCAGCTTGCGCGCCAGGATCGGCGCCTCGTTGGCATGGGTGTCCCAGCCGTAATCCTCGACGAAGCCGATGCGCGGGCCATTGTCGCGGGCCATGAAGGTGCCGGCGGCCCGCATCAGATCGGGCAGCCGCCCCTGCGTCTTCGGCTTGCGCCGGGCTGGCTTGCCCGGCCCCACACCGCGTTCATCTGCGGTCCCGTCGGCAACGCCATCGCACCCTGCATGTCGCGATCGATGGCCCGATCCTGGCCCTGGTTGGCGATCGCCTGCGCAAACGCGGCGGCCAGACGCGGATCTTCGCCGTACAGCGGCTCCAGCCGCTGCAGCAGGATCGGATTGACCTGCATCGGCAGCGGCGGCGACCAGCTGGCCACTTCGGCCGGACCGCGCATCATCAGCGGCATCACCGTCGCGACCGCGAGACCGCCCGCGCCCGGCAACGCGGCGACGGCGCGATTGAGCCAGCCGGTCTGCGCGCCGTGCGGCACGGCGGTGCCGTTCTCGACGCAGTCCTGGGCGTCGAAGTGCGAACGCCCCCAGTACGGCGGTGCCGCGGCGATCAGCGGCATGAACTCGCCGCGGGCATAGAGCTGCGCCGCGAAGGCCAGCGCCGGATGCAGCGCGAAGGTACTGTCGAGCTTCAGCGCCGGCGGCGCGCCATCGACGGCCGGGCCGGCGGGCGTCAGTGCCATCGGCCCGCGCAGGCGTGCGTAGGCGGGATCGCCCCACGGTGGCACCGCGTGCAGGCCATCGAGACCACCGCGCAGCATCAGCACCAGAAAGCGCGTGTCGGCACCGGTCGCGGCCCGGGTGATGCCGGGCCAGAGCGTCAGCGTGGCGGCACCCGCGGCACCGGCGCCGAGCAGGCGCAGGAATTGGCGACGGCTGGTCATCTCACACCCTCCACTGGAAATCGGGACTGGCGAACAGGATCGCCAGCGCCTGCTGCGGGGCCTCGGCGCGGGCCAGCGCGAGGCCGGTTTCGCGGCCGAGTCCGGGACCGACGACGCCACGCGCCAGCCTCTGCGGGTCAAGACCGGCACGTGGCACGCGCTCGGCCATCGCCTCGGCGACCTGCACCCGCTTCCACAGCGCATCGGGAGCGATCCAGTCGCTGGCGACATCGGTGAATCCCGACGGCGCCCGCGGCATGAAGGTCGGCTGGCCGAGACGCTGCAGGAAGCCCTCCCACGGCTGCGGCTTTTCGCCGATCGCGATCGTGCCGGCGCGCAGGCCCGCGATCACGAAATCCTGCGGTGTGCGGAACTTGCGTGCGTCACCGGACCAGGCTTCGGGCGAACGGATCAGCGCGGCATACAGCGCCGGCAGCTGGCCGTCGCTGTCGAGATAGGCGCGCGCCATGCGCGCGACCAGGGCCGGCGGCGGCTGATCGGCGACGAAGTGTTGCGCGAGCTGGGTGGCCAGGTGCTTCGCCGTCGCCGGGTGCAGCGCCAGATTGGCGAGAATCGCGCGCGCCTGGCCCATGCCGTCATCGGGATAGCGCCGCCCCAGCACCGTGCGCGTGCCGGGCTCGTGCGCCGCGGCACGGAACACGAACGCGCTGCCGTCGTCGATGCCGCGCTCGATCTGCAGCGGAAACGGCGTGCTCCAGCCGGTCAGCGCGCGCGCGAACTCGGTGACGTCGGCCTGGGTATAGTCCGCCGTTCACGCCCAGCGTGTGCAGCTCCATGATCTCGCGCGCCAGATTCTCGTTGAGGCCGAGCGTGCGCGCCGGCTTGCCGTCGGCGCGGCGCGCCAGGCGCCGGTCCATGCGCTCGGCCAGCGGCGAATCCGGCCCGACCGACTGCGCCTGATCCAGATAGCGCAGCATCGCCGGATGCGTCTCCACCGCCAGCAGCATGTCGAAGAAGCGGCCGTTGACGTGCGGGCGGATCGCCTCGCGCTCCATCGGTGCCGCGTACAGGCGCGCCGGCCCCTTGTCGACCGAGACCGCGAAATGGTTGGACCAGAACCGCACCAGGCGTTCGCTGAAAGGCGTATCGGTGCCCGCCGCGACCTGCCAGCGTGCGACCGACTCGCGGCGCAGATCGTCGCCGAAGGTCTTGGCGTAGATCCGCGCCAGCGGGTTCACCGGCTTGCCGTCAGGTCCGGGGGCGGTCGTCCTGCCGAGGCCCTCGCGCTTGAGCTCGCGGCGCTGACGCGCCACGTCGGCCTCGAGCTTGAGGTAGTCGAGACTGCTCGGCAGACCGGCGAATGCCGCGCCGCCCGCCGGCGGACGACGCGTCTGCGCCAGCAGCCAGTCGACGGGGTCGCCGATTTGCGGGAAATCACCGGGCCGTGCGCCCAGGCCGAAACGGTTGGCGGCGCTCGCGACCGCACGCGCTTGATCGTTAGCCACGGTTGAGACTCCGCGGATCATGCCGGCACGCGCCGGCCCTCCAGATCAACGCGCCGCGATGACGGGCGTTGACCGGGAGCGCCCTGAGAGTTCGGCGGGCCGCGGCGGCGGATAGCGCTTCGCACCCGGTCAAGCCGCCGCTTTCACTGGCCGCGTCGGCTGGGCGAGTGGCGGCTGTGCTTCGAAGTCGGCGGCCGCAGGCGAGCTGAACCGGACGATGCGTCAGTGTCGCAGCCAAGGCCGGATGCCGCGCCACGCAGATCCTTCGCGTCGCCCAGGCCGATCACCGGAAATCTCGACGGAGGAGACGACGATCCGGCGCGCCACGGGCACGAATATCAATCCCCCGCCAGGGTCATGCGCCCGATCAGCAGCGAGCCGGTGATCAGTCCGCTGCGGTGATCGAGGTCGGCGCCGACAGCCTCGATGCCCATGAACATCTCGCGCAGGTTGGAGGCGATGGTGACCTCCTCGACCGGATGCGCGATCGCGCCGTTCTCGACCCAGAAACCGCCGGCGCCGCGCGAGTAGTCGCCGGTGATGGTGGATGCGCCCTGCCCCATCAGCTCGGTAACCACCAGCCCGCGACCCATGCCACGCAGCAGGGCGTCGAAATCCTGGGTGCCCGGGCTGATGGCGAGGTTGCGCACGCCGCCGGCATTGGCGGTGGTGGTCAGTCCGAGCTTGCGCGCCGAGTAGCTGCCGAGCACGTAGCGCTCGAGCACGCCGGCACGCACCAGTGGCTGTTCGCGCGTGGCCACGCCCTCGGCATCGAAAGCGGCCGAAGCCGGCCCCCGGGGCAGCTGCGGATGCTCGGTCAGATGCACGTGCGCGGGGAAGATCGCCTTGCCGACGTGATCGAGCAGAAAGCTCGCGCGCCGATACAGCGCACCGCCGCTGACCGCCGACACCAGGTGGCCGAGCAGCGAGCGCGCGGCCTCCGGCGCGAACAGCACCGGACACTGGCGCGTGCTGAGCCGCCGCGCGCCCAGTCGCGCCAGCGTGCGCTCGGCGGCCCTGCGCCCGAGCGCCTCCGGCGCCATCAGGTCGGGTGCCGCACGCGCCGCGTCCCACCAGTAGTCGCGCTGCATCGACTCGCCGCTGCCGGCGATCAGCACGCACGACAGCGAGTGCTGGGTTTCGCGCTCGCGACCGACGAAGCCGTGCGAGTTGGCGTACACGCCGATCTGCGCCGAACTGCTGACCGTCGCGCCCTCGGAATTGCTGATCCCTGCCAGCCCGCGGCCGGCATCCTCGATCCGCTGCCCGAGCGCGATGGCATCGTCCACGTCCAGCGCCCACGGATGCCAGAGGTCCAGATCGGGCACGGCGCGGGCCATCAACGCGGCGTCGGCCAGACCCGCCGCCGGATCGGCCTCGGTATAGCGCGCGATCGCGCAGGCCTGCTCCAGTGTCGCAGTGATCGATTCGGGCTTGAGGTCGGCGGTACTGGCGCTGCCCTTGTGCTGACCGAAGTACACGGTGAGCGTGAAACCGCGGTCGCGCGTGCGCTCGACCGTCTCCACCGCGCCGAGGCGCACATTGAGGTTGAGGCCGGTTTCGACGCTGGCGGCCACTTCGGCCTGGGAGGCGCCAGCGGCGCGGGCACGACGGATCAGATCGGTCGCCTGTTCGGCCAGGCGATCGAGTTCGGCCTGGCTGTCATCGCGCGCATCGAGGGCTGTGTTCACGGGTCTTCCTGTGGTTGGAGCCTGCGGGGAACGGTGGCGGCCGCGATCGGCGACAATGGTCACCCATGCCGCTGCCGATCCGCCGATGATGCACCGCTCCGACGATTTCGACGACCTCCCCGACCCAGGTCCCAGCCGCAGCCAGCGCCGGCGCGAGGCGCTGGCGGTGTTCGATCTGGGCGAGCAGCTGGTGGCGCTGCCGGCGTCGCGGCTGGCCGCGATCGCGCTGCCCGACGACGTGCGCGCCGAAATCGCCAACGTGCGCCGCATCGACGCCCACGTCGCGCGCAAGCGTCAGCTGGGTTTCCTGGCCAAGCTGATGCGCCGCCACGAGGACGAGGTTTTTGCCGCCGCGCGCGCGGCGCTCGGCAACGACCGCGCCCGGCAGCACCGCGAGGCGGCCGGGCTGCACCGGCTGGAAGCGCTGCGCGAGCGCCTGCTGGCCGAGGGCGACAGCGCGCTCGAGCCGCTGCTGGACGCGCACCCGCAGGCCGATCGCCAGCATCTGCGCGCGCTGATCCGCCAGGCCCGCGGCGAACGCGCGCGACAGGCACCGGGACACGCCTGTCGCGCCCTGTTCCGCGCGCTGCGCGAACTCGACGGCGCCGAAGCGGATACAGGTACCGCGGATGCGGACGCGGATAGCCGCGCCGACGCCGCGGACTGAACGCGCGCGCACTCCATTGCCATCGCAACCCCGGAGACTCCCATGGCCGACGCCACCCGCCGCTACGCCGCCGAACTCGACTCCATTCGCGCCCAGGGCCTGTTCAAGACCGAGCGCGTGATCACCTCGCCGCAGTCGGCCGAAATCACGCTGGCCGACGGCCGTCGCGTGCTCAACTTCTGCGCCAACAACTACCTCGGACTGGCCGACCATCCCGAGGTGATCGCAGGCGGCCAAGGACGCGCTCGACAGCCACGGCTTCGGCATGGCCTCGGTGCGCTTCATCTGCGGCACGCAGGACCTGCACAAGCAGCTGGAGCGAACGATCGCCGCCTTCTTCGGCACCGAGGACGCCATCCTCTACGCCGCCTGCTTCGACGCCAACGGCGGCCTGTTCGAGCCGCTGCTCGGCGAGCACGACGCGGTGATCTCCGACGCGCTCAACCACGCCTCGATCATCGACGGCATCCGCCTGTGCAAGGCGCAGCGCTACCGCTACGCCAACCGCGACATGGCCGATCTGGAACAGCAGCTGCAGGCCGCCGATGCCGCTGGCGCGCAGCATCAAGCTGATCACCACCGACGGTGTGTTCTCGATGGACGGCTATATCGCGCCGCTGGACCGCATCACCGCGCTGGCGGCGCAATACGGCGCCCTGGTGCACATCGACGAATGCCACTGCACCGGCTTCCTCGGTGCGACCGGTCGCGGCATCGGCCGAGGTCCACGGCGTGATGGACCGGATCGACATCGTACACCGGCACGCTCGGCAAGGCGCTGGGCGGCGCGCTGGGCGGCTTCACCGCCGGCAGCGCCGAGGTCATCGAGCTGCTGCGCCAGCGCTCGCGGCCGTATCTGTTTTCCAATTCGCTGCCGCCGCACGTGGTGGCCGCGGCGATCAAGGTGTTCGACATGCTGGGCTCGGCCGGCGAGCTGCGCGACACGGCTGGCGGCCAATACCCGCCACTTCCGCGAGCGCATGACCGCCGCCGGCTTCGAGATGCGGCCCGGCGTGCATCCGATCGTGCCGGTGATGATCCATGATGCGCCCAGGGCACAGGCGATGGCCGCGGCCCTGCTCGACGAGGGCATCTACGTCATCGGGTTCTTCTATCCGGTGGTGCCGCAGGGCCAGGCGCGCATCCGCACGCAGATGTCGGCGGCGCACACGCGCGAGCACCTGGATCGCGCGATCGACGCCTTCACCCGCGTCGGCCGCCGGCTGGGCGTGCTCGCTGGCTGAGAATCCCGGCAGCCTGCCGCGGCCTTGCTAAGATCCGCCGCATGCGCGCCGATCGCATCCGCGTGTTCCAGACCCTGCCGCAGACCTGCGGCTACTGGCACGGACGCACGGCGCAGAACATCGTGCTCGATCCGGCCAGCCCCGCATTGCCGGCGATCTATCCGGCGGCGCTGGCGCGCGGCTACCGTCGCGCCGGCGGGCACGTCTATCGGCCCGCCTGCCCGCGCTGCCACGCCTGCGTGTCCTGCCGCATCCCGGTCGCGCGGTTTCGGCCGGACCGCGCGCAGCGCCGCTGCCTCGCCCGCAACACCGATCTCGCCCTGATCGACGCCGAACCCGGCTTCACGGCCGAGCGCTACGCGCTGTACACGAAGTACCAGAGCGGCCGTCATCCCGGCGGCGGCATGGACGACGGCAGCATCGCGGATTTCACCCAGTTCCTGACCGCGAACTGGGGCGTGACGCGCTTTCTCGAACTGCGCGCGGGCGACCGTCTGCTGGCGGTGGCGGCGACCGACGTGGCCGCGGACGCGCTGTCGGCGGTCTACACCTGGTACGACCCCGACGAGCCCGCGCGCGGCCTCGGCACGCGGGCCATCCTGTGGCAGATCGATTACGCCGCCGCGCGCGGTCTCGACCACGTCTATCTCGGCTTCTGGATCGAGGATCATCCGAAGATGGACTACAAGCGCCGCTTCCGGCCACTGGAGATCTTCGGCGCCGATGGCTGGCGCGCGCTGGACGTCTGAGCCTGCGTCAGAACGGCCAGCTGCCCTGGCCCCACGCCACCACCATGGCCACCGCGCCCGCAGCCAGCAGCGCCAGCAGCAGCGCGCGTCCGGCCGACGCGATGCGCAGGCCGGGATCACTCCGCAGCCACTTGTGACCGTGCAGCATCGGCCGCACCAGGTTCTCCCCGCGCACCAGCGCATGCAGCAGCACCGCCGCGACGTGCAGGCCGATCAGCGCGATCAGCACACTCTGATTGAAGCTGTGGATCGCAGTCAGCAGGTGCACGCTGGCGTCCGAGACCTTGCCGCTGAGCGGGCCGAATTCGGTGATGTCGTCGCTGGCGAACAGGCCGGTGACGGCCTGGATGATCAGGCAGGCGAGGATGGCCGCGACCGACCAGCCGCCCAGCGGATTGTGACCAACCGGATGTCCGGCCTTCTGCCAGAACGTGCTGCGGATGTAGGCCTGCACCGCGCGCGGCCCGCGCAGGAAGTGGCGGAAGCGGCTGGTCTCGGAGCCGAACAACCCCCACAGCAGGCGAAACAGCACCAGCGCCAGCGTCGCGTAGCCGAAGTAGAAGTGCCACTGCATGTTCAGCAGGCCCCAGTCGGCGGTGGCGAACTGCAGCAGCACCAGCACCGCCAGCGTCCAGTGGAACAGGCGCGTCGGCAGATCCCATACTTTCACCCGGATGCCGGTTTCGGCGTCAGTCATGGCGTTCTCTCGTGGCAGGCGATCGGGGACTGTATGCAGCCGCGTTTACAGGGCGCTGAAAAAACCGGCGGCCGCCATCCCGGCCAGACCCCCGCACCTTGTTCACGACACCGCGCCCGGGACGCGGATCACGTCACGGCCGGGTGCCGGCAGCGCGTTGACGCTGCACCGCGATCCAGTCCGGCCCGCGCGCCAGGGTATGCATTGGCAAACCTTGCGCGGCCAGCTCGGCGTGGAGATCCGGACGCATCACCGCCACGCCGTCGACACGCGCGCGCCAGGCTGCGGCAAAGTCGGCGAGGTCCGGAATCAGACGTTCGGGATTCCAGCGCACGCCGGCGCGCAGGTCGTAGGGATCCTCGGCGGCGATGGTCACCGTGCGGTCGAGGTAGAACGGCAGTCCGCGGCGGTAGGCGCCGACCGTGTACACCGGCTCGCCGGCTGCGAGATGCGGTGCGATCGCCTCGGCCATCGGCGCCGCCGAATAGATCGGTGCCAGCGCCTGGAAGCCGAGCAGCAGCGTCTGCGGCAGCGCCAGCCCGATCAGGCCCGTCACCACCAGCGCGGACCGCTTGCGTCCTCGCAGCGCCAGCGCGGCGGCGCTCAGCAGCGCAAGCGCACCCAGCGCGGCGGCCAGCGCGGCGATGTGCATGAAGCCCTGGTACGGCGCGGCCAGCATGGCGAGCTTGACCGGCACGTGCGCGCGCAGCGCGAACGGCACCGCGAGCGCGAGCAGCACGGCACCGATGCCCAGCCGCCATGCCAGCGCGCGCCCGGACATGGCCGCGGCGGTGGCACCGATCAGCAGTGCCAGCGAGGGGAAGATCGGCAGGATGTACAGCGGCAGCTTGGAATGCGAGACGGAAAAGAACACCAGGATCATCAGCGTCCAGATCCACAGCAGCCGGCGCGCGTCGAAGCCGGCGGCACGCGGCGGCAAACGCAGCGCCGCCGTCAGGAAGGCCGTCCACGGAAAGAACCCCAGCGCCGCCACCGGCAGGAAAAACCAGAACGGCTGCGCGCGGTCGTCCTTGTCGGTGAGAAAGCGCGTGAAGTGCTCGCGGATGAAGAAGTGGTGGAAGAACTGCGGATTGTCGCGGCTGACCACGATGAACCACGGCAGCGTCAGCGCCAGCAGCAGCAGCAGTCCCCACGGCAGTTCGACCCGCCTGAGCAGGCCCCAGTCGCGCGTCCACAGCAGGTAGAAAAACAGAGCGCCGCCGGGAAACACCACGCCGATCAGACCCTTCGACAGCACCGCCGCCGCCAGCGCCGCCCACATCCCCAGCATCAGGCCGCGGCGCGCGCGCGCACTCGTGCCGGCGTGCTGCGCCACCACGAACGCGCCCAGTGCGATGGCGAAGAACGCGCTGACGCCGAGATCCAGCGTGTTGATGTGACTGCCCAACACCCACAGCAGCGAGCCGCCCAGCGCCAGCGCCGCGATCGCGCCGGCGCGGCGGCCGAACACCCGCGCGCCCGCCCAGCCCACCGCCAGCATCCCGGCCAGACCGGTCAGCAGACCCCACAGGCGCGCGGTCCAGTTGTGCAGGCCGAACGTCTCGTAGGCCAGCGCGGTGCCCCAGTACTGCAGCGCCGGCTTGTCGAAGAACTTGATGCCGTCGGAGCGCGGCGTGACCCAGTCGCCGCTGGCCACCATCTCGCGCGGCACCTCGGCGTAGCGGCCCTCGTCCGGCTCCAGCAGCGAACGATACTGGCTGCCGGCGAACCACAGCCCCAGCCAGAGCAGCACCAGCGCGGCCAGCAGCCAGCGGATCAGCGGACGCGATGCAGCGACGGAGGCAGGCAGAGACATCGGCGGACTCGCTCGACGGGAAGTGCATCGTAACCGGCGCGCGGCGCGCGGACGAAACGCCGACGCGATCGCCCGACGCGCGGAGCGCCGGTCTCAGACTTCGCGCGGTCTCGGCGCGGGCGCCGGCACGGTCGCTTCCTGGATCAGATACAGCGGCCGCTGCTTGATCTCGCCGTAGGTGCGGCCGACGTACTCGCCGATCACGCCCAGCGCCAGCAGCTGCACGCCGCCGAGAAACAGCACCACCGCCATCAGCGAGGGGTAGCCGGCGACCGCGTTGCCCCACAGCAGCGCCTTGATCACCACCTCGATGCCGTAGGCGAAGGCGAACAGCGAGGTCAGCACGCCGGTCCACATCGCGAAGCGCAGCGGCACCGTCGAGAACGAGGTGATGCCGTCGACCGCGAAGCGCCACAGGCGCGCGTAGTTCCACTTGGTGGTGCCAGCCGCGCGCGGGTCGCGACGGTACAGCACGCGCGTCTGCGGAAATCCGACCCAGGCGAACAGGCCCTTCATGAAGCGCTGGCGCTCGCGCAGCTCGCGCAGCGCGGCCAGCGCACGCGCCGACAGCAGCCGGAAATCGCCGGTGTCGCGCGGAATCGGCACGTCGGACATGCGCTCCATCACGCGATAGAACGCCGCCGAGGTGAGCTTCTTCAGCCGGCTCTCGCCCTCGCGCTCGCTGCGCGTCGCGTAGACCACGTCGTAGCCGTCGCGCCAGCGTTCGATCAGTTGCGGGATCAGCTCGGGCGGGTCCTGCAGGTCGGCGTCGATCACCACCGTCGCCGCGCAACCGGCCGGCACCGCATCGAGACCGGCCGTCATCGCCGCCTCCTTGCCGAAGTTGCGGCTGAAGCGCAGGCCGGTCACCCGCGCATCCGCGGCGGCCAGTTCCCCGATCACCGTCCAGGTGCGGTCGCGGCTGCCGTCATCGACGTAAATCACCCACGCCGGCAGATCCAGCCCATCGAGCACGGCGGCCAGCCGGCGCTGGAAGGCCGCCAGTACCTCGGCCTCGTTGTACGCCGGCACGACCACGGCCAGCGCGGGAACGGACGCATCCGTCGGGGTGGAAGTCATGCGTGCAAGCTTAGCCGAAGCGCTCGCTGCCACGGCGACGGCCCACCCCTGCGGCACGCGGTCGCCATGGCCTTGGCGATGCACCGGATGTCACCGGTCTGGGCTATATTCAAACAACTGTTCGAGGAGCCGCCGGCCATGAACCCGCGTCGACTGCCGCCCCTGCTCATTCTTGCCGCACTGGTCCTGACGGCCTGCACTCCGACGCGCAGCGTCTATCCGCCGGCGATCAGCGTGCAGGCGCTGCATGTCCTCAAGGACGGTCGCTGGCAGGTGACGGTACGTTTCGACAACTACGCCTATCGCGCCTTGCGCTTCGACGCGCTCGACGCCGGGCTCAGCGTCGGCGGCAAGTCCGCGGGTCGACTCGGCGGCCCGATCGGCATCACGATTCCCGAACTGAGCGGAGACGTCGCCCGCTTCACGCTGATGCCTGCCGCCGCGGCCGCGGCGGCGTTGAATGCCTGCGCCAACGCAGGCGCGGCCAATGCAGCGGCTGGTGCGGGCAAGGAGGCGGTGCAGCCTGCAGCCGGCAGCTGCGCTTACGGCAGCGTGGCCTACGTGCTGGCAGGCACCGTGGTGGCCGGCCTGCCCGACGCCAAGCAGCCCGAACATTACGCGGCCCGGCACGCGGGTTACCTCTCTCCGGTACCGGGCCTGCCCGACGCCTGGCGCTGAACTCCATCCCCGAGGATCGATCATGACCAAGTACGCCGCGCCGCTGGACGACATGCGCTTCGCGCTCTACGACGTGCTGGGCGCCGAAGCGCTGTTCGCGCGCCTGCCCGGCTGCGCCGCCGCCACCCGCGAGCTGATCGACGCCATCCTCGAGGAAGCGGGCCGGTTCAACGAGCAGGTACTGGCACCGCTCAACCAGATCGGCGATCAGGAAGGTTGCCATCACGACAAGACGACCGCCGCGGTGACCACGCCCGCGGGCTTCAAGGAAGCGTTCCGGCAGTACGTCGACGGCGGCTGGATGGGCCTGAACGCACCCGAGTCCTACGGCGGCCAGGATCTGCCGGAAACCGTCGGCGTCGCCTTCAAGGAGATGATCGCCGCCGCCAACGTCGCCTGGGGCACCTATCCGCTGCTGTCCTCGGGCGCCACCGAGGCGCTGACCCAGCACGGCGAGGAATGGCAGCGCCAGGCGTTCATGAAGCCGATCGTCGCGGGCCGCTGGACCGGCACCATGTGCCTGACCGAGCCGCACTGCGGTACCGATCTCGGCCTGCTCAAGACGCGCGCCGAACCGGCACCCGGCGACAGCTACCGGATCAGCGGCACCAAGATCTTCATCAGCGCCGGCGAACACGACATGGCCGAGAACATCGTCCATCTGGTGCTGGCGCGGCTGCCCGACGCGCCCGCCGGTTCGCGCGGCATCTCGATGTTCGTGGTGCCCAAGTTCAAGGTGGCGCGCGACGGCAGCATGGGTGCGCGCAATGCCGTCGCCTGCGGCTCGATCGAGCACAAGATGGGCCTCAAGGGCTCGGCCACCTGCGTGATGAACTTCGACGGCGCGGAAGGCTACCTGGTCGGCCAGCCGCACAAGGGCCTGATGGCCATGTTCACCATGATGAACGCGGCGCGCCTCGGCGTCGGCCTGCAGGGCCTGGGGCTGATCGAGCGCGCGTACCAGAACAGCCTGGCCTACGCCCGCGACCGGCTGCAGATGCGTGCGCTGTCAGGTCCGAAGTTTCCCGACA
The DNA here is from genome assembly GCA_963794205.1 of uncultured Pseudomonadota bacterium. GTDB lineage: Bacteria > Pseudomonadota > Gammaproteobacteria > Xanthomonadales > Rhodanobacteraceae > Metallibacterium. The sequence continues at coordinate 585,839 of CAWCCR010000015.1, read as the reverse complement.
AGCCGGCCGACCCGATCATCGTCCATCCCGATGTACGGCGCATGCTGCTGACGCAGAAGGCCTTCGCCGAGGGCGGACGCGCCATGGTGCTGTATGCGGCGACGCTGGCCGACATCTTCCTGCGCAGTGGCGACGCCGGCGAGCGCGAGCGCACCGAGCAGCAGCTGTCGTTCCTGATCCCGATCGTCAAGGCGCTGATGACCGAAGCGGCGGTTGAGTGCACCTACGACGCCATGCAGATCTTCGGCGGCCACGGCTACATCGCCGAATGGGGCATGGAACAGCTGGCGCGCGATGCGCGCATCACCACGATCTACGAGGGCACCACGCAGATCCAGGCGCTGGATCTGCTCGGGCGCAAGGTGATGCAGCTCAAGGGCGTCGGTCTCGAGCAGTTCCTCGGCGTGATCAGCGCGTTCTGCCAGGAACACGCCGGCAATGCCGCCTTGGCCGAGTTCATCGCTCCGCTGGCCGCGCATGCGCAGGCCTGGGGCGCCCTGACCCAGGGCATCGGCCAGCGCGCGATGAAGGACCCCGAGGAGATCGGCGCCGCCGCCGTCGATTACCTGTTCTATTCCGGCTACGTGGCCCTGGCCTATTTCTGGGCGCGCAGCGTCGCCGCGGCCGACGCCTCGACCCGCAGTGCCGCGTTCAAGCAGGCCAAGCGCGCCACCGCGCGGTTCTATTTCGCGCGCATCCTGCCGCGCACGCAGACCCACGGCGCGGCAATCAAGGCGGGCGCCGCCAGCCTGATGGACCTGCCGGCGGAGCTGTTCGGCTGAGACCGGCTTCGCCCGGCACGAGCCCGGCCTGTGCGTCCGGCCCTTCCCCTCGGACGCGGCGCGCGGTAGAACTCCCCCGGCCGATCCTGCGCGAGACCACCCCATGAGTGACGTCGCCGAGTTGCACCTGCGCCTGGCTGAAGCCGGCGACGAGGATTTCATCCTCGGCCTGAGCGAGCGCTTCGTCGATTTCGAGCTGCCGCCGTGGCGCAAGCGCGGCGAATGCGCCGCCGGCATCCGCCGCGATCTCACCCACCATCTGCGCGAAGAACCGCCGGGCAGCTACATGTTCGTGGCCGAGGACGCCGAAGGCGAGCGCGTCGGCCTGCTGCACATGCAGAAGGTCACCGACGTGCTGACCGGCCGCAGCAATGCGCACATCTCCGATCTCGCGGCGGCACATGGCCGCGACGGCCAGGGTATCGGCCGCGCCCTGCTGGCGTATGCCGAGGGCTGGGCGCGCGAGCATGCCTGCGCGCTGGTCACCCTGCACGTGTTTCCCGGCAACACGCGCGGGCGACAGCTGTACGAGGCCGGCGGCTACGGCAGCGACACCCTGCGCCTGGCCAAGCCGGTGAAGTGAACCCCGCGCCGCCGGCGCGGTCCACCACAGCGGTGGCGCGACTCCGGCGCCGCGCGGAGCCACCCCCGATGAATGCCCAGCGACCCCGCCTCATCGCCGAAACCGCCGTCGGACTGGCGCGCCTGCTGTTCGGCGCGATCTGTCTGGCCAACGTGCTGCTGCACCTCGATCCGGCCTATCGCGCGCAGTTTCTCGCCAGCCTCGCCGCCGACTGGGCGCCCGGCCAGCCTGCGTGGCTGGCGGCGTGGGGCCACGCCATGGCAGCCGGCGTGCAGACGCTGGGCGTCGGCGTCGTGGTCACCGCGATGGTGGTGATCGAATCCGTGCTGGCACTGTCGCTGCTGACCGGCGCCTGGCTGCACCGGCTGGCCTGGGTCGGTATCGCCTACAACCTGTGGCTGTGGAGCACGGTCGGCGGGCTGGGCGGCCCCTACACCACCGGCGCCACCGATCCCGGCACCGCGATCGCCTACGTGCTGGCCTTCGCGCTGGTCCTGCTGACGCACGCGTGGCGGCCACTGAGCACCTTCCGCCACGGCCCGCTGCAGGCGCCGGCCCGCTGGAAGCTGCGCCTGGGCGAGATCGGCTTCGGGCTGCTGTGGGCCTTCGACGCGTACTGGAAATGGCAGCCGGATTTCCTGCTGCACGGCGTCGACAATCTGACCGCCTCGCAGGCCGGCCAGCCGGGCTGGATCGTGGCCTACATCGGCTTTTTCATCCGCGTGATCCAGCTCGTGGGCCCGCTGACCTTCGGCATCGCGGTGGCCCTCGCCGAGAGCGTGATCGCGCTGACCCTGCTGTTCGACGTGCTGCTCGACTGGATGCTGCCGCTGGGCGCGATCTACAGCCTCGTCCTGTGGACCACCGCCGAGGGCTGGGGCGGTCCCTACGCCGCGGGCGCCACCGGCAACAAGGGCGACGTGCTGGGCACCGCCACGCTCTACGTGCTGGTGTTCCTGTTCCTGATCGCCGCGCGCGCCGAACGCGCGGCGCGCACACCGGCCAATCCAGCGGCACGCTGAGCCAGGGCGCCGTTTTCCCGCCGTCATGCAGTTGCACTATGCTCCGCAGCGATATGCGACACGCCGTCCGGAGCTGGTGTCGGCGGCCGGTCAAACCGCGGGGAGGACTGCATGCAGACCGTCGTCAATCCACGTCCCGAACTCGGCAGCACCCGCGTGCTGTCGCTGGACGCCGGCGGCCGCATCCTCGACTGGATCAGCTGGCAGGACGCCGTGTGTCTGTACGTGCGCGGTGCGGTCGCCTGGACGCTGGGCGAGCCCTGCCTGACCGTGCACGGCGGCACCAACCGCGACAGCGGACGCCAGAGCCTGATCGAACTGCACCCGATCATCGCCAGCACCGGCCACTGCCGCGATCACGCCATCGACCCGGCGCCGGCACTGACCAACGCCGCGCTGTTCGCGCGCGATCGCCAGCTGTGCCTGTACTGCGGCAGCCACGGCATGCGCGGCGAACTGACCCGCGACCACGTCATGCCGATCTCGCGCGGTGGCCGCGACGAATGGGAAAACGTCGTCACCGCCTGCGTCGCCTGCAACCTGCGCAAGGGCAGCCGCACCCCGCAGCAGGCCGCGATGCCGCTGCTGGCCGTGCCCTATCGCCCGAGCTGGGTCGAGCACCTGATCCTGTCCAACCGCAACATCCTCGCCGACCAGATGGAGTTCCTGGTCGGGCATCTGCCGAAGAAGCGGCGCGTGAGCTAGCGTGCGGCAGTGAGCTAACGATCACGCGAGCAGCCGCGTCTTGGGCATCGTTGAAGAAGTCGACGGACGGCGGATCGCCAAGGGTATGGAAGCGCGCGCCACGGCGCTGCGAACGCTCGATCGCACCCGGCTCAATCGGCGGACTTGTTGGATTGGTGCGGCCGCGAACCGATCGCTGTTCGCCCCGATAGGCGCCATAACACGGAAAGATGCTCGGCCGGTGGAAATTACTGCCGGGGTGGGCTATGCCTTGGGTCTCGCAGCGCTCTTCGACGTGATTGTCGCTGCATCGCCACCTCGATGCCGTGATCACGCTGCTGCATCAGGGGCCGGATCCACGCATCTGGCCTGGGCGTAGTGCCCACCGCATGTAGCGCCACGGGCGGGGTGCAGCCGTGTGGTAGTCGTGGCGTGCCCGTTCATTTTCCAGCCAGCTACGCAGCCTGCATCCGCGTAGCCTTGCGGGTTTTCGCGTCGAGGAACCCCGCGTGCGCAACGATGCTCCCGCTCCGCACGCGCAGCCGCCCTTGCCGGTGGCGCCCGCGCCGGATCCGACGCTGGCCGCCGTGCACATGCCGCGTCCGTATCGTCCGCTGGAGCGGCGCGTGCTGTGGATCAGCGCGCTGGCGATGGCGATCGGCCTCGCCGCCGCGCTGGTGGCGCGCGCGCTGACCGCGCTGATCGGACTGATCACCAACCTCGCCTTCCACGGGCGTCTGAGCGCGAGCTTCGCCAGTCCGGCCGGCAATCATCTGGGCTGGTGGGTGGTCGCGGTGCCGGTGGCCGGCGGTCTGGTCGTCGGCGTGATGGCACGCTACGGATCGCGCGCGATCCGCGGCCACGGCATTCCCGAGGCGATGGAGCAGATCCTGCTCAACGAGAGCCGCATCCCGCCGCGCGTCACCTGGCTGAAGCCGCTGTCCTCGGCGATCGCGATCGGCACCGGCGGGCCGTTCGGCGCCGAGGGACCGATCATCGCCACCGGCGGCGCGCTGGGCTCGCTGGTCGGGCAACTGCTGCACGTCACCGCCGACGAGCGCAAGACGCTGCTGGCCGCGGGCGCCGCGGGCGGCATGGCGGCGGTGTTCGCGGCGCCGGTGTCGGCGGTGCTGCTGGCGATCGAGCTGCTGCTGTTCGAGCGTCGCGCACGCTCGCTGATTCCGGTGGCGCTGGCCGCGGTCAGCGCGACCGGCCTGCGCTTCGTGCTGGAGGGCAGCGCCGCGATGTTTCCGATGCCCGGGGTCGCCACGCCGGGACTCGCGGCACTGGCGGCCTGCGTGGTGCTCGGCCTGCTGGTCGGACTGGTCAGCGTGGCGGTGACGCGCATCGTCTATGCGATCGAGGACGCCTTCGAGCAGCTGCCGATCCACTGGATGTGGTGGCCGGCACTGGGCGGTCTGGTCGTCGGTGTCATCGGGTATTTCGCGCCGCTTACGCTGGGCGTGGGCTACGCCAACATCGCCGCGATCGTCGCCGGGCAGGTCGGACTCGCCGCGCTGGCGTCGCTGTGCCTGCTGAAGTTCCTGTCGTGGTCGATCGCACTGGGCAGCGGCACCTCGGGCGGCACATTGGCGCCGCTGTTCACCATCGGCGGCGCGCTGGGCGCGCTGCTCGGCCTCGCCGCGGCGCGCTGGGCGCCGTGGCTGCATCTGGATCCGCGGCTCGCCGCGCTGGTGGGCATGGCGGCACTGTTCGCCGGCGCCTCGCGCGCGGTGCTGACCTCGGTGGTATTCGCCTTCGAGACCACGCAGCAGCCGCACGGTCTGCTGCCGCTGCTGGGCGGCTGCATGGCGGCGTATCTGGTGTCGGGCCTGCTGATGCGTACCACGATCATGACCGAGAAGATCGTGCGCCGCGGCGTGCGCGTGCCCGGCGAATACGTGGCCGACTACCTCGATCAGGTGCTGGTGCGCGACGCGTGCAGCCGTGACGTGATCAGCCTGCGCCTGGATCAGACCGTGTCCGAGGTGCGCACCTGGCTGCAGGCCGGCGGCCGCGACGCACAGCACCAGGGCTTTCCGCTGCTCGATGCGCAAGGGCACGTGCGCGGCGTGGTCACGCGCCGCGTGCTGCTCGATCCGCAGCTGGCGGACACGGCCGAGATCGGCGGCCTGCTGCGGCAAGCCCGACCCGTCGTGGTGCGCGAGGACCATTCCCTGCGCGAAGCCGCCGATCACATGATCGCGGCCGACATCGGTCGGCTGGTGGTGGTGGCCGCGGATGACCCGCGGCGCATGGTCGGCATCCTCACCCGCAGCGATCTGCTGGCCGCGCACCGGCAGCGGCTGCGCGAGGAGCGGCATGCCGAGCGGCATCTCGGGCGGGGGCGCACCTGATCCGCGCCCGCGGCATCCTGCCCGCGTTGCGCCAGCGTGATGGCCGCGCCATCACTTGCCGCTGCCCCGCCGCGGCACAACAATAGGCCGATGATCGACGCGACGGCTTACCCGCATCTGGCACGCATCGCCACCCCGGCCGACCTGCGCCAGCTTCCCGAGGGCGAGCTGCCGGCGATCGCCGACGAGCTGCGCCGCTACCTGATCGCCTCGGTCGCCAGCTCGGGCGGCCACTTCGGCGCCGGACTGGGCGTGGTCGAGCTGACCGTGGCCCTGCACTACCTCTATGCCACACCGGAAGACCGGCTGGTCTGGGACGTCGGCCACCAGTGCTACCCGCACAAGATCCTGACCGGCCGCGCCGAGCGCATCACCAGCATCAAGAAGAAGGACGGCCTGGCGCCGTTCCCCAAGCGCGCCGAAAGTCCCTACGACAGTTTCGGCGTGGGGCACTCCTCCACGTCGATTTCGGCGGCGCTGGGCATGGCGATCGCCGCACAGCGCAAGGGCGATCCGCGACGCATCGTCGCGGTGATCGGCGACGGCGCTCTGACCGCCGGCATGGCCTACGAGGCGCTCAACCACGGCGGCGACGTCGAGCCCGATCTGCTGGTGATCCTCAACGACAACGGCATGTCGATCAGCGAGAACGTCGGCGCCCTGACCAAGATGCTGGCACGGCTGATGACCAGCAAGCGGTTGAACGCGCTGCGCGAACGCGCCAAGCGCGCGATGCCCCGGCACTCGTTCGCGTGGCGCGTGGTCAAGCGCTGGGAAGAGCACGCCAAGGGCATGTTCGTGCCCTCGACCCTGTTCGAGGAGCTGGGCTTCCATTACACCGGCCCGATCGACGGCCACGACCTGCCGCAGCTGCTGCATTCGCTGCGCACGGTCAAGGAATTGAAGGGCCCGCAGTTGCTGCACGTGATCACCACCAAGGGCAAGGGCTATCCGCCCGCCGAACAGGCGCAGATCGACTATCACGCCGTCGGACCGTTCGATCCGGCGCGCGGCGTAGTCGCCAAGGCGCCGGGCAAGGCCACCTACACCGACGTCTTCGGCGACTGGCTGTGCGACATGGCCGCGGCCGATGCGCGCCTGCTGGCGATCACCCCGGCGATGCGCGAGGGCTCGGGGCTGGTGCGCTATTCGAAGGAGTTCCCCCAGCGCTACTTCGACGTCGGCATCGCCGAACAGCACGCGGTGACGTTGGCCGCGGGCATGGCCTGCGAAGGAGCCAAGCCGGTGGTGGCGATCTACTCGACCTTTCTGCAGCGCGGCTGGGACCAGCTCGTGCACGACGTCGCCCTGCAGAACCTCGACGTGCTGTTCGCGCTCGACCGCGCCGGCGTGGTCGGTCCCGATGGCCCCACGCATGCCGGCAGCTTCGATCTCGGCTATCTGCGCTGCCTGCCCAACCTGCTGGTGATGGCACCGGCCGACGAGCGCGAATGCCGCGCCATGCTGACCACCGGCTTCCTGCACGCAGGGCCGGCCGCGGTGCGCTATCCGCGCGGAGTCGGCGCCGGCATCGATGCCGGCCGCGCGCTGGAACCGCTGCCGATCGGCAAGGCCGAGGTTCGCCGCCACGGTCACGGACTGGCCCTGCTGGCCTTCGGTGCCCTGGTGCCGGTGGCCGAGAAGCTGGGCGCCGAGCTGGATGCCACGGTCGTCAACATGCGCTTCGTCAAGCCGCTGGACGCAACCCTGCTGGCCGGCCTGGTGCGCGACCACGGCGCCTTCGTCACCCTCGAGGACCACACCGTCGCCGGCGGCGCCGGCAGCGCGGTCGCCGAATGGATGAGCGCGCATGGCATCGAACTGCCGCTGCTGATGCTGGGCCTGCCCGACCGCTTCCTCGAGCATGGCAGCCGCGAGGAGCTGCTGGCCGATGCCGGACTCGATCTTGCGGGTGTGCGCCGGTCGGTGCTGGCACGCTACCCGCGATTGACGCCGTCAGCGACGGCGCTGCCGCTGGCGCGCTAGCCCCGATCCGCACCCGTCGCGTCCGTCGCCGCGCGCGGCCATCACGCTTGACCACCGGCGCGGCGCGCTAGACTTGGCGATTGCGCGACGCAGCGCCGATCCCGCGATGACGATGCCCGAAGCCCCGTTGCTCAATCCGCCGCTGCCGCCCGATGCCCGCCAGCGTCGGCACTGGGTGTCGCCGCATGGCGCGGCGCTGGCGCTGGCGTTGGCCGAAGCCGCGCAGCGCCAGCCCGGCCTGGTGGTGGCGGTGACCCGTGACACGCAGTCGGCGCTGCGCCTCGAAGCCGAACTGGGCGTGTTCGCCGGCAGCCTGCCGGTGCTGCATTTCCCGGACTGGGAAACCCTGCCCTACGACCTGTTCAGTCCGCATCCGGAGATCATCTCGCAGCGCATCGCCACGCTGTATCGCCTGCCGGGCGTGCGCCGCGGCGTGCTGGTGATCCCGGTGGCGACGCTGCTGCAGCGGCTCGCGCCGCGCGGCTTCCTCGCCGGCGCCGGGCTGCATGCTGCGGCGCGGGCAGAAGCTCGACCTTGCCGCCGAGCAGCGCCGGCTGGAGGCCGCCGGCTATCGCCACGTGCCGCAGGTGGCCGAGCCCGGCGACTTCGCCGTGCGCGGCGCGCTGATCGATCTGTTCCCGATGGGCAGCGCCGAGCCGTATCGCATCGAGCTGTTCGACGACGACCATCGACACGATGCGCACCTTCGACGTCGAAACGCCAGCGCTCGCATGCACCAGGTCGATGCCGTCGAACTGCTGCCGGCGCGCGAGTTTCCGCTGACCGAGGCGGCGATCAAGGGCTTCCGCGCCGCGTCTGCGCGAGCGCTTCGCGATCGACGTGCGGCGCTGCCCTGCTCTACCAGGACATCAAGGAAGGCGTCACGCCGGGCGGCATCGAGTATTACCTGCCGCTGTTCTTCGAGCACACCGAAACGCTGTTCGACTACCTCGCCGACGACGCCCTGTTCGTGCTCGGCGAAGGCGCGCTGGAGGCCGCCGAACAGGTCTGGGCGCAGACCGGCGAACGCTACGAGCAGCGCGCGCACGACATCGAGCGGCCGATCCTGCCGGTGGCCGAGCTGTACCTGTCGCCGCAGCTACTGCGCGAACAGCTCAACCGCCGGCCACGGGTCGAGCTCGTGACCGCCGGCAGCGAACATGCGTTCGCGCTGGGCTACGCAGCCGGCGCCGGAGATGACGCTGCAGGGCAAGGGCGAGGAGCCGGCCGCCGCCCTTGACCGCTTCATCGCGGCCTGCAACGGGCGGGTGCTGCTGGTCGCCGAGTCGGCCGGCCGCCGCGAGGCATTGCTGGAACTGCTGGCGGTTTCCGGCCGGCGACCGCCGGTGGTCGAATCGTGGCCGGCGTTCGCGACCGCGACGATGCCGCTGGCGATCACCGTCGCGCCGCTGGCGCAGGGCTTCGCGCTGACGTCGCCGGCACTGACGGTGCTCACCGAACGCGAACTGTTCGGCGAGCGCGTGCGCCAGCAGCGCCGGCGCCGGCGCGGCGCGGCACGCGATCCCGAGACGCTGGTGCGCGACCTCTCCGAACTGGCGCTGGGCGCGCCGGTCGTGCATCTCGATCACGGCGTCGGCCGCTATCGCGGCCTGGTCACGCTCGACGTCGGCGGCGCGGCCGGCGAATTCCTGGCGCTCGAATACGCCAAGGGCGACAAGCTCTACGTGCCGGTGGCGCAACTGGCGCTGATCAGCCGCTACGCCGGTGCCGCGCCCGAGCTGGCGCCGCTGCATCAGCTGGGCGGCGAAGCCTGGGAACGCGCCAAGCGCCGCGCCGCCGAGAAGGTGCGCGACATCGCCGCCGAGCTGCTGGCGATCTACGCCCAGCGCGAGGCGCGGCCGGGCGTGGCGACCGCGATCGAGCGCACGCTGTACGCAGCAGTTCGCCGCCACCTTCCCGTTCGAGGAAACGCCCGACCAGGCCAGCGCGATCGAAGCCGTGCTGGCCGATCTGGCCAGGCCGCGGCCGATGGATCGCGTGGTCTGCGGCGACGTCGGTTTCGGCAAGACCGAGGTCGCGTTGCGCGCGGCGTTTGCGGTCGCCATCGCCGGCCGCCAGGTTGCGGTGCTGGTGCCGACCACCCTGCTGGCGCAGCAGCACTACCAGAACTTCCGCGACCGCTACGCCGACTGGCCGATCCGCGTCGAGGTGCTGTCGCGCTTCAAGGGCCGCAAGGAAGTCGCCGATATTCTCGGCAAGCTCGCCGACGGCGAGGTCGACGTGATCATCGGCACGCACCGGCTGCTGCAGGACGACGTGAGCTCAAGCGATCTCGGCCTGCGTGATCGTCGACGAGGAGCACCGCTTCGGCGTGCGCCACAAGGAACAGCTGAAGAAGCTGCGCGCCGAGGTCGATCTGCTGACGCTGACCGCGACGCCGATCCCGCGCACGCTGAACATGGCGATGGCCGGGCTGCGCGACCTGTCGATCATCGCCACGCCGCCGGCGCACCGCGTCGCCGTGAAGACCTTCGTCGCGCCGTGGGACACGGCGCTGATCCGCGAGGCGCTGCAGCGCGAACTGGCACGCGGCGGCCAGGTGTACTTCCTGCACAACGAGGTCGACAGCATCGAGCGCATGGCGCGCGAGCTCGAAGCACTGATGCCGGATGCCCGTGTGCGCATCGCACACGGCCAGATGCCCGAGCGCGAACTGGAACAGGTGATGCTGGATTTCCACCGCCAGCGTTTCAACGTGCTGCGTGTGCACCACCATCATCGAATCCGGCATCGACATTCCGACCGCCAACACCATCATCATCAACCGTGCCGACCGCTTCGGGCTGGCCCAGCTGCACCAGCTGCGCGGTCGCGTCGGACGCTCGCACCACCGCGCCTACGCCTATCTGGTGGTGCCCGAGCGCAGGGCGATCAGCGCCGATGCCGAAAAGCGCCTCGACGCGCTGGCCGCGCTGGAGGAGCTGGGCGCCGGGTTCACGCTGGCCACGCACGATCTGGAAATCCGCGGCGCCGGCGAGCTGCTGGGCGAGGAACAGTCCGGGCAGATCCAGGAGATCGGCTTCTCGCTCTACACCGAGCTGCTCGACCGTGCCGTGCGCGCGCTCAAGAGCGGCAAGCTGCCGGACTTCGAACTGGGCGGCGCGCACGAGACCGAGATCGAACTGCACCTGCCGGCGCTGATCCCCGACGACTACCTGCCCGACGTGCACGCGCGGCTGACGCTGTACAAGCGCATCGCCAGCGCCCGCGACGATGAAGCCCTGCGCGAGCTGCAGGTGGAGATGATCGACCGCTTCGGCCTGTTGCCGCGAGCCGGTCAAGCACCTGTTCGCGGTCGCCGAGCTGAAGCTGGCGGCAACGCCGCTGGGCATCCGCAAGCTCGAGCTGGGCCCCAGCGGCGGCCGCGTTCAGTTTCAAGCCCGGCCCGATCTCGACCCGATGGCGGTGATCCGGCTGATCCAGCGCCAGCCGCGGGTGTATCAGCTCGACGGCCAGGACAAGTTGCGTCTGCGCATGGATCTGCCCGGTGCGGCGGAGCGCCTGCGCGTCGCGCGCGAACTGCTGACGGCGCTGGGCCAGCGCGCCGCGGCCTGAACCCGGGGCTCATCCGGTGGCATCAGCGCGGCGCATGAGCCGCGCCGGCTTACTGCGGCGGCGCGCCGTCCGCACGCCGGTACACGTACACCGACGCCGGCGGCATGTTCCACCACGCGAAGCCCCCGCGATGCACCGTCAGCCGCAGCTGATCCAGCAGCGGCCGCGGTACAGGACTGACCGGCCCGTAGGTGAACTGGATCAGGCGTCCGCCCGGATGCATCACCGCGAATGCCGCCTCGAGAATCGCGCGCTGGGTGCGGCGCGGCATCGACAGCAGTCCCAGGCCGCTCAGCACGACATCGGCCGGACCACCATCGAGAAACCCGCTGCGCCGAGCCACGCCACGCAGGTCGCGCGCATCGGCGCACACGACGCCGACACCGGGAAACTGCTGCTGCAGCAGCTGGTGCAGCGGCTCGTTGAGTTCCAGCACCAGCAGGCGATCGGCGCGCACGCCGGCATCCAGCAGGGCGCGCGTGAACACCCCGGTGCCGCCACCCAGTTCGATCACGCGCTCGGCGCCGGACGGCAGCTGCTCGACCATCAGCCGCGCCAGCTGCCGGCCCGATGGCGACAGTGCGGCCACCGCCAGCGGATCACGCAGCCAGGCGCGAAAGAACGCATAGGCCGGTGCCGATGGCCAATGGGTTGCGCTGGGTGAGGGGCGGCGATCAGGCATAGGAAATTTTCCCGCTGGTGCGGCGATCATCGTTGATTATGCTGGCCGCGAACAGGGCAAACCGCAGGGTCGCGCCTTACGCCGCGTTACAGTGCCTTCACAAGGGCGCATGCTGAACGCGTCCGACAGCCACGCTCCGGAGAATTCGCATGATCCGCACCACACTGATCGTCGCCGCCTTCGCCGGCCTGCTCGGCTTCGGCGCCGCACAGGCGCAGGATGCCCCCGCCGCACCCGCCTCGACGGCAGCGGCGACATCGGCGGCATCGGCAGCCAGCGCGGTACCCGTCCCCGCAACGGGCCCGATCCGGCCGCTGCAGCAGTGCCTGAACCCGTCGCAAATCACCCGCTGGCAGTCGCTCGGCGCACGCGCAGCGGCGGTCATCGCCGGTGACAGCTACTTCGAAATCCGCTTCGGCGACGACTGCGGCAACGACCGCAGCCGTCCGGCGGCATGGCAGATGGCAGCCGGCAACAGCAACGTGCTGTGCGGTGACAGCGGCGAATCGGCGATCACCGCCAGCGGCAATATCTGCCCGATCGCCGCCCTGCGCCGACTCGACCCGGGCAGCTACGCCGCCCTGCTCGCCGCCAAGAGCGGCTGACGCCGCGTCAGACGTGAAAAAGCCCGGCCACTTGCGTGGCCGGGCCCGGGTGCTGGCAGACAGGAGGGAGGGATCTGCCAGCGGGGAAACTCTCAATCGCCGCCGCCGTCATGATGGCCGCGCCCGCCGCCGTCGCGGCCTCCGCGATCGTGCCAGCCGCGGTCGCCGCCGCGCCGGTCACCGCCGCGCCAGCCTTGATCGTGCCAGCCGCGCTCGCGATGCCAGTCGCCACGACCGCGCCAGCCGTCATCCTCGTGGCCGCGATAAACCACGACCGGACGCCGGTAGTAGCCGTCGCCGTAGCCGCCGTAATAGACGGGCGCGGCATAGACCCTGCGCGCCGGATACCAGCCATCGCCGTCACCCCAACCCGAGCTGACCCAGCCACCGCCCCAGCCGCGGCAGTCTCCGCAGCCGGCGTAGCTGACGCCGAAACCGGGGCCACCGACGCTGATGCTGTAGCCGATGCCGTCGGCACGGGAAACGGCGGGCGCCGCCAGCGCCAAGGTTCCGGCCAGTGCCAGTCCGACCGCACGCAGCAGACCGCTTGTCGCGATGTTCATGACTCACCTCCGTAGTGGTGCGAGTCCATGCTGGCGCCGCGAGGATGAATCAGTCCTTAAATCCGCACGATTTTCGCGCTGCGGCCGCTTACCGATTGGTAAAGACGGGGACAACGCCTTGCCCGGCGTGATCCGGATCACAGCGCGCGCGGGCGCAGCAGCCAGCAACCGTGGATGTCGCCGCGGCGGGTGAAATCGAAGGGAATGCTGGGCGCGCTCCAGTCCTCGATCGCGAACGCGGAATCCAGTGCTCCGCGGTCGAGCCGGAAACGGCGGAAGTTGTTGGAGAACACGATCATGCCGTCCAGCGCCAGACGCTCGGCGCAAGCGTGCAGCAGCGCGGCATGGTCGCGCTGGACGTCGAAGTCGTCCGCACGCCTGGAGTTGGAGAAGGTCGGCGGGTCGACGTAGATCAGCCCGTAGCGCGCGCGGTCGGCGGCCAGAAAAGCCCGTGCATCCGACTGCACCAGCCGATGGCGCGATCCGGCAAAGCCGTTGCGCGCCAGATTCCACGAGGCGACCTCGAGATAGGTCGCCGACAGGTCCACGCTCACGGTCTCGCTGGCACCGCCGGCCGCCGCGTACACGCTGGCGGTGCCGGTATAGGCGAACAGGTTGAGCATGCGCCGGCCGCGCGCCAGTTCGCGCAAGCGCTGGCGCACCAGCCGGTGGTCGAGGAACAGGCCGGTGTCGATGTAGTCGAACAGGTCGACGCGAAACGCCAGCCCGCCCTCGGCCACTTCGATCGCCGCCTCGCGCCGGTCGAGACGGCCGTAGCGTTCGCCGCCGCGGCCACGCTGGCGGGTCTTGACCGCGATGCGCTCGCGCGGCACCTCCAGCGACGCGCCCGCCGCACGCACCAGCTCGCGCAGGCGGGCATGGGCGGTCGCCTCGGGGATGTCGGCGGGTGCCTGGTACTCCTGGATATGCAGCCAGCGCGGAGGATCGCCAGCACCGGCCTGCGCGCGACCGGCTGCGTCCAGCGGCCAGCCGTGATAGACGTCGATCGCGGCGGCGTACTCGGGCAGGTCGGCGTCATAGACGCGGAAACAGCTGACGGCCTCCCGCTGCAGCCGCTTGCGCAGGTGGCGCAGGTTCTTGCCGATGCGGTTGGCCGCCATCGCCGCGCCGACGCCCAGCGGGCGCGGTTCCGTCGCCGGCCCGTCGCGGTTGGCGATCTCGAAGGTGAGCAGGGTGCAGGCGAGCGCGCCGTTGTAGAGCGCGTAGCGCCTGTCGGCGCGCAGCCCAAAGGCGTGGCCCATCTCGGACTCGCCGATCAGCAGCGCCGCGCGCCAACCGGCAAAGCCTGCGCGCAGGCGCTCGCCTAGCACGCGGTACAGCGCGATCACCTCGTCACGTTCGCCGAGGCGCTCACCATAGGGCGGGTTGCCGATCAGCAGCCCGCGCGCGAAACCCGCCGGCGGCGCGAGATGGGCGACGTCGCCACGCTCGAGGTGCACGAAGCCCGCCACTCCGGCCGCCTGGGCGTTGCGCCGCGCGATGGCGATGGCCCCGGGGTCCTGGTCGCGACCGAAGAAAACCGGCCGCAGCGCAGTCAGGCCGTCGTGCGCCTGCGCCATGGCCTGCGCATGCAGGCGCGCCCACTGCGCGGCGTCGTGGCCGCGCCAGCCGAGAAAGCCGTAGTAGTCGCGGCGCAGGCCGGCGGCGACACCGGCCGCCATCAGCGCCGCCTCGATCAGCAGCGTGCCGCCGCCGCACAGAGGATCGACCAGGGCGCCGCCCTCGGCGTACAGCGCCGGCCAGCCGGCGCGCAGCAGCATCGCCGCGGCAAGGTTCTCCTTCAGCGGCGCCGCGCCCTGATCGACGCGCCAGCCGCGCCGGTGCAACGGCTCGCCGGACAGATCCAGCGCCAGATCGGCGCGATCGCGACGCAGATGCAGATGCAGGCGCAGCTGCGGGCGTTCGAGCACCACGCTGGGGCGCACGCCGAAGCGTTCGCGCAGCTGGTCGACCACCGCGTCCTTGACCCGCTGCGCGGCAAAACCGCTGTGGCTGATCGCGCTCTGCGCCACCACCGCATCGACCGCGAGACTGCCATCGGGCGCGAGATGGCGCTCCCAGTCGACTGCCGCGACGCCGCGATACAGCGCGTCGGCGTCAGCGGCATCGAAACTCGCCAGCGGCAGCAGGATGCGGCTGGCCAGTCGCGAGTGCAGGCAGGCGCGATAGGCCATCTCGAGATCACCCTCGAAATGCACGCCCGCCAGCGCCTCATGCGCTGCGGTCGCGCCCAGCGCCGTCAGCTCGTCGCGCAGCAGGTATTCCAGCCCCTTCGGGCAGGTGGCGAACAGCGCGCTCACGCGCCGGCCTGTTCGAGCAGCAGGCCGAACTGCTGCGCAGCAACAGCGACATGCCGCTCCAGACGGTGCGTGTCATCGACCATGGTCAGCATGCAGCGTCCGCGCCGCGCAAACGCCAGCACCTCGGCGGCAGGGCACAGTTCGTCATCCCAGCCGTGAAGCAGGGCCGCGGACAGTCCTGCCGGCAGCGCGAGCGGCCGCGGATAACCGGGCAGGCGCAGCGGCGTGGCCAGCAGGTAGACCGCCGCGACCGCGCGTTCGCAGGCGGCGAGGCCCGACACGAAAGCGCCGAAACTCGATCCCGCCAGCACCACGCGCTGGCCGGCCGGAACCGCGTCGATCGCGTCCAGCAGCCGCTGCAGGCGCGGCGCCGCGGCATCCGCCAGTCCGCGCGCGTCGAGATCGCGATAGTCCGGTCGCAGGATCTGCCAGCCCTGGCGCTCGGCGACCGCGGCGAGCGCGCTGACCTTGGTCGCCTGCGGGCCGCTTTCGAGTCCATGGGAAAGAATCGCCAAGCCTTTCATGCACGCTCCATCAGTCCAGCGCCTCGAAGCGCACCGCATCGCCCACGCGCAGCGTGCCACCCTCGAGGATGCGAGCGGTGATGCCACCGTGACCCGTCATCGCCACGCAGCCACCCGCGCCGAGCGCCTGCTCCATGCGCGCACAGGGCTCGCAGGGACCGGACCCCTGCAGCAGCACGTCGCCGATGCGAAAGCGCGCGGATCCAAGCGCCAGCAGGTTGATGCCGGCGATCAGCAGATTGCGGCGCAGCCAGGCGGGATCGACCTCGGCAATCCCGGCCAGCGCGGCGATCGCCGGCAGGTGCTCGGCCTGGATCAGCGTCACCTGGCGCCGGCCGTTGCCGCGATAGCGATCCCCGGCAAGGCCGCTGCCGGCCCGCGCATCGGCCGCCGCGACCAGCTGCATCGGTACCCCGCTGGCGGGACGCAGGCCGATCCAGCGCAGCGTGCCCGCGCGCGGGAAATTTGCGGCCAGTTCCCGCAGCGCGGCGCCGGTATTCATGACCGCGATGATAACAGCGGCGCAGTGCGGCCTTGCCGCGACGAGGCTGTGCGAGACTGCACGCATGAGCCCCGCGAACACGTCAACGCTGCCCGTGCGCGACTGGCCGTTGCCCTATGTTGATCGCCTCGCCGCGCGCGATCCGGCCGCCGTGGACCTGGCGGTGATCCACTGCACCGAGTTGCCCGACCTCGCCACTGCACGGACTTACGGCGAGCGCGTGCTGCATCCCTCCGGCAGCGGCAACAGCGGGCACTACTACATCGACCGCGACGGCAGCGTGCATCGCTTCGTGGCAGCCACGCGCGTGGCCCATCACGTGCGCGGCTTCAACGATCGAGCGCTCGGCATCGAGCTGGTCAATCGCGGGCGCTGGCCCGACTGGCTGGACAGCCGCAGCCAGGCCATGACCGACCCCTACCCCGATGCGCAGATCGCGGCACTGTGCGCGCTGCTGCGGAACCTGCGCGCGGAGCTGCCGGCGCTGCGTCAGGTGGCCGGGCACGAGGACCTCGACACCGGCATGGTGCCGGCCAGTGACGACGCCACCCGCAGCGTGCGCCGCAAGCTCGATCCGGGACCGTTGTTTCCGTGGTCACGGGTGCTGGCGCGGATCGGGCTGGCGCGCCTGCGCTGACGCGCTCCGCGCTGGCATACTTGGCACTCCCCTGCGCAAGGATTCCGCGACCATGACCCGGAGCGTGGCCGACGAGCTGGCCGACCTGCTCACCCTGGAACGCCTCGAGGACAATCTGTTCCGCGGCCAGAGCCGCGACATCGGCACCCGCCATGTCTTCGGCGGCCAGGTGCTGGGGCAGGCCCTTTCGGCGGCGCAGCAGACCGTCGATCCGTTGCGGCAGGCGCACTCGCTGCATGCCTATTTCCTGCGCGCCGGCGACATCGAGGCGCCGATCGTGTACGCCGTCGAGCGCGCTCGCGACGGCCACAGCTTCTCCTCGCGACGGGTGCTGGCGATCCAGCACGGCCAGCCGATCCTCAACGGTTCGGTATCGTTCCAGATCGCCGAGACCGGCGTCGAACACCAGATCGACATGCCCGTTGTGCCGCGGCCCGAGGACCTGCAGCCGCCGGCGACGCTCCCGCCCGCGGAGCTGGCGACGCTGCCGGAAAAGGTGCAGCGCTGGCTGACACGGCGCGGCCCGTTCGAGTTTCGCCCGGTACATCCGCGCGACGAATTGCGACCCGCCATGCGCCCGCCTTACCAGCAGATCTGGTTTCGCCTGATCGGCACGACCGCGGGCGATGAGCTGATGCAGCGCGCGATGCTGGCCTATGCGTCGGACTTCCATCTGATCGGCACCGCCATGCTGCCGCACGGCGTGTCCTACCTCAGCCACGAGCTGCAGGTGGCCAGCCTGGACCACGCGCTTTGGTTCCACCGCCCGTTCCGTGTCGACGACTGGCTGCTCTACAGCTGCGACAGCCCCAGCGCGCAGAGTGCGCGCGGCCTGACACGCGGGCTGATCTACAGCCGCGACGGCCGGCTGGTGGCCTCGAGCGCGCAGGAAGGCCTGATGCGCCTGCACGAGGCGAGCTGATCCGTGCGCCAGATCTATACCTCCCCGCGCCTGCACAACATCGACCGCATCGTCGCGCTGATGGCCGAGCATGGCATCGCGACCTCGGTCACCGATCGCAGCAACTATCGGCACGCCAGCTACGACCGCCCCAGCTACACCGCCCGCGACAGCGGCACCGGCTGGCCCAAGGTATGGGTGGTGCATGCCGACGATTTCACCCGCGCGCGCGCGCTGCTGCGCGAGATCGGCATCGAGCCGCAGGGCCGCCATGCCGATGCCCTGCCCGCGCCGACGCTGCCATCGGCTGCCCGGCCAGCACGCCCACGCGGTGCGCTGGCGCTGCGCTTGCGCCTCGCGCTGCTGGCGATCATCGCGCTGCTGCTCCTGCTGATGGTGCTGCACCACGCCGGCATCGGCTGATCAGGGTTCGCCGCGCCCGGCAGCGCGCGCCAGCGCCTGCACTTCCGGCATGCCCAGCTCGCGCCAGCAGCCCTTGCCCAGCTCGCCCAGCGCCAGCGGACCGATCCCGACCCGGATCAGCCGCAGCACCTCGAAGCCCAGCGCCGCCAGCAGGCGGCGCAGATGGCGGTTGCGACCTTCGTCGAGCACGATCTCCAGCCACGCCGTGCGGCCACCGCTGCGCAGCAACGCGACCTCCTTGACCGCCAGCCGCTCGCCGCGATCGCTGATTCCGGCGCGCATGGCATCCATCGCCGCCGCGTCGGGAACGCCGCGCACCTGCACACGGTAGGTCTTGTCGACGTGGGTCGCCGGATCGGTCAGCGCCGCGGCCCACCCGCTGTCGTTGCTCATCAGAAGCAGGCCTTCGCTGGCGCGGTCGAGGCGGCCGACCGGCGCCAGCCACGGCAGCCCGGCCGCGGCCAGCAGCGCATAGACGGTGTCGCGACCGTGCTCGTCGGCGGCGCTGGTGATCAGGCCGCGCGGCTTGTTCAGCGCCAGATAGCGCGGCGCGATCGCCGTCACTTCGCGGCCATCGACCGTGATGCGCGCATCCGCCCGCGTGCGGCGTTCGGCGTCGCGCACCGTTCGCCCTTCGACGCCGACACGACCCGCCGCGATCCAGCGCTCGGCCTCGCTGCGCGAGCAGACGCCGCGCCGGGCCAGCACGCGCGCCAGACCGTGGCCGGGGTCGACCGCAGGGCGCCGCGCAGGAGGGGCTGATTGAGGCATCCTAGGAGATTAGCAGCGCCGCCTCGATGCGCTGCATCCGCCCGCGGTCCGCGGCGCGCAATCCACCGGGAGACAACCATGTCCGAGCATCACATCACCCTCAGCTGGTCACGCGCCGATGGTCCGTTCGAGCGCGGCAACTACGTGCGCGAGCACAGCTTGCGTTTCGAAGGCGGCCAGACGCTGGAGAACTCCGCCGCCGGAGACTTCGGCGGCGCCGGCCATGCCAGCAACCCCGAGGAGCTGCTGGCGGCCGCACTGAGCTCATGCCACATGCTGACGTTCCTCGCCGTCGCCGCCAATCGCGGCTACGTGATCGACGCCTACGACGACACCGCCACGGCGCGGCTGGAGAAAAACAGCGAGGGGCAGATGGCCGTCACCCGCGTTTCCCTGGCGCCGAAGGTGCGCTTCGGCGGCGACAAGCAACCCACGCCCGAGGACTACCGCAAGCTGCACGAACGCGCCCACCACGCCTGCTTCATCGCCAATTCGGTGAAATCGGAAATCGAGCTGGCGCTCTGAGGGCGCCTCGGGCGCGGGCGGGCGGCGCCCTGCACCGGATATTCACTCCATACCGGGAAGATCCCCCACGAGCCCCCGCCCCGATGCGCCCATGACCGCCACCGCAGCCACTATCCGCCCACGTCCCGCGCGACGCATGCTGCTCGCCGTCGCGCGCTGGTTCGACTCCAGTGCTGGCGGCGCCGAGGATGCGGGCGATGATCGCATCGACTGGCTGCGCGCCGCGCCGTTCGTCGCGCATGCACCTGGCCTGCCTCGGCGTGCTCTGGGTCGGCGTCTCGCGGCACCGCGCTCGCGGTCGCCGCGCGGCTGTACGTGCTGCGCATGTTCGCCATCACCGGCTTCTATCACCGCTACTTCGCGCACCGCACCTTCCGCACCTCGCGCGCGGTGCAGTTCCTGTTCGCCTGCATCGGCGCCTCCAGCGTGCAGCGCGGACCGCTGTGGTGGGCCGCCCATCACCGCAACCACCATCAGCCACGCCGATACCGCAGCGCGACCCGCACTCGCCGCGCGTGCACGGCTTCCTCTGGAGCCACATGGGCTGGTTCCTGACCCGTCAGCGGCTTTCGCACCGACTGGAAGCGCGATTCCGGACCTGGCGCGCTATCCCGGAGCTGCGCTGGCTCGATCGCTACGACATCCTGGTGCCGGTCGCCGCTCGCAGCGGGCCTGTTCGTGCTCGGCGCCCTGCTGCGCCACGTCGCTCCGCACCTGCGCACCGAGCGGCGGCGCAGCTGCTGGTCTGGGGCTTCTTCGTCTCCACGGTCGTGCTGTTCCACGCCACCGTCACCATCAACTCGCTGGCGCATCGCTTCGGCACCCGCCGCTTCGACACCCGCGACGACAGCCGCAACAACCTGTGGCTGGCGCTGCTGACCTTCGGCGAGGGCTGGCACAACAACCATCACTTCTTCCCGGGCTCGGTGCGCCAGGGCTTCCGCTGGTGGGAGATCGACCTCACCTACTACGGGCTGCGGCTGACTGGCCGCTGCTGGGCCTGGTGCTACGCGCTCAAGCCGGTGCCCGGCCGCGTCCTGGCGCAGGCGCGCGCCTGCATGCGCATCGCGGTCATCGGTTCCGGCATCGCGGGCCTCGCCAGCGCGTGGCTGCTGTCGCGCGCAGCACGACGTGACGCTGTTCGAGGCCAACGACTATCTGGGCGGCCACACGCACACCCACGACGTCGACGCTGGACGGCGCGCAGCTCGCGGTCGACACGCGGCTTCATCGTCTACAACGAGCGGCACTATCCGCTGCTGACCCGGCTGTTCGCCGAGCTGGGCGTGCGCATCGCAGCCGACGACCATGAGCTTCTCGGTGCGCAACGACGGCAGCGGCCTGGAGTACAACGCGACCACGCTCGACACGCTGTTCTGCCAGCGCCGCAACCTGCTCTCGCCGCGCTTCTGGGGCATGCTGCGCGACCTGCTGCGCTTCTACCGCGAGGCGCCCGCGCTGCTCGCAGGCGCAGGTCGCCGGTCCCGACGCTGGGCGAGTATCTGGCGCGCGCATGCGCTACGGCGCCGCCTTCCGCGACGAGCATCTGGTGCCGATGGCCGCGGCGCTGTGGTCCTCGCCGGCCGCGCGCATCCTGGAGTTTCCCGGCGCAGTACCTGGTGCGCTTCATGGCCAACCACCACATGCTGCAGCTGCGCGGCCGCGCCGCCGTGGCGCGTCGTGCGCGGCGGCTCGCGCCAGCTACGTGGGCGCGCTGCGCGCGCGCTGGCAGCGTGCGACGAGCGCCTGACCTGCCCGGTGCGTCGCGGTGCGGCGCGATGCCGGCGGCGTGCAGCGTCGATCAGCGCGCGCCGGCGCCGAGCGCTTCGACCAGGTCGTGCTCGCCTGCCACAGCGACCAGGCGCTGGCGCTGCTCGCCGACGCCGAGCGAGCGCGAGCGCGAGATCCTCGGCGCCATCGCCTACCAGGCCAACGAAGTCGTGCTGCACACCGACGCGTCGCTGCTGCCGCGCAACCGCAAGGCCTGGGCGGCCTGGAATGCCTGCATCCCGGCGCACGCCGGCGCGAGCCTGCACGGTGAGCTACTGCATGAATCTGCTGCAGGGCGCTGCGAGCCCGCGAGCCGCTGATCGTCACGCTGAATCGCACGGCGCGCCATCGATCCGGCGCGAGGTCCTGCGCCGCATGCAGTACCGCCATCCGCTCTACTACGCATGCGATCGGTCGCGGCGCAGGCGCGCCGCGCCGAGATCCAGGGCAGGCGCGCGCACCTGGTTCGCCGGCGCCTACTGGGGCTGGGGATTCCACGAGGACGGCCTGCGCAGCGCGCGTCGAGGTGCGCCGCCGCGCTCGGCGTGCATGGCGCGCGCGGCGACGCGCCGCGCGATGCCGCGCGCCATGGCGCGGCGGCCGACTGCACGCGCGCCGGCAGCTCGCGCGCATGCGCCGCTCGCGCAGTCCGCAGCCCGGCTCGTCGAGCGCGGTCTACGAAGGCTCGGTGCGCCATCGCCGCCACGCGCCGCATGCGCACGCCTTCCGCTACCGGATGGCGCAGCTGTACCTCGACCTCGACGAGCTCGACCGCGTCTTCGCCGGCCGCTGGCTGTGGTCGGTCGATGCGCCGCAACCTCGCCGAATTCCGCCGCAGCGACTACCTCGGGCCGCCGGAGCTGCCGCTGGCCGAGGCGGTGCGCGACTGCGTCGAGCGCGCGACCGGGCACGCGGCCGCGCGGCCCCGATCCGGCTGCTCACGCATCTGCGCTATCGCGGCCACAGCTTCAATCCGGTCAGCTTCTACTACTGCTACGCCGAGGACGCCTGCACGCTGCAGACGCATCGTCGCCGAGATCACCAACACGCCCTGGCAGCGAGCGTCACGCCTACGTGCTGCCGGTCGCGACGCGCGCAGGCGCGGGGTCGGCGCTGGCAGTGGCGATTCGCCAAGGCCTTCCACGTCTCGCCGTTCATGCCGATGGAGCGCGACTACGAGTGGCGCTTCACCGTGCCGGGCGAACGACCTGCGCGTGCACATGGACGTGCTGCGACGGGCGCCGAGCGCGAATTCGACGCCACCCTGGCGCTGCGGCGCCGGCCGCTCGACGGCCGCGTCGCTGCGCCGCGTGCTGCTGCGCTATCCGCTGATGACCGCTCAGGTGGTCGCCGCGATCTACTGGCAGGCGCTGCGCCTGTGGCTGCAAGCGCAACCCCGTCCACGACCATCCCGACACTCCGAAGGCGGATCCGCATGAGCGATCGACATCGCCCGCGCAGCCCGCGCCGCCGAGCCGGCCTCGAACGCGCTGGATCGCCTGCTGCGCGATCGCCTGGTCGCCAGCGATGCGGCGCGCTGCAGCGGCTGCCGCCTGACCTTGCGAGGACGCGCTGCGGCAGCGTCGTGCTCGGGCACGCCCGGCGACCGCTGGCCGCGGACACGCTGCATGCGGGCATCGAGCGTGCGTGACGCCGGCTTCTACCGCGCCGTGGCCGCGCCGGCGGCAGCGTCGGCGCCGGCGAGGCCTACATGGACGGCCTCTGGCGCTGCGATGACCTGGTGGCGCTGGTGCGCATCCTGGTGCGCAACCGCGACGCTGCTCGACGGCATGGAGCAGCGGCTTGGCCCGCCTCGGCGGCTGGCTGCTGCGCGGCTGGCATGCGCTGCGCCGCAACACCCGCGGCGGCAGCCGGCGCAACATCGCCGCGCACTACGACCTCGGCAATCGAATTCTTCGGGCTGTTCCTCTCCGGCGACCTGATGTACTCCTCGGCCTATCTGGGCCGGCGACGACGACACGCTCGAGGCGGCGTCGGCGCGCAAGCTCGAGCGCATCTGCCGCAAGCTCGAGCTCAGGCCCAGCGATCACCTCCTCGAGATCGGCACGCGGCTGGGGCGGCTTCGCGCTGCATGCCGCCAGCCACTACGGCTGCCGCGTCACGACCACGACCATCTCGCGCGAGCAGTACGCGCTCGCACGCGCAGCGCGTCGCCGCAGCGGGCCTTGCGGACCGCGTCACGGTGCTGCTCGAGGACTACCGCGATCTCAACGGCCGCTACGACAAGCTGGTGTCGATCGAGATGATCGAGGCGATCGGCGCACAGTACCTCGAGACCTACTTCGCGACCGCCGGCGCGCCTGCTCAAGCCCGACGGCCTGGCGCTGATGCAGGCCATCACCATCGAGGACCATCGCTACCAGCAGGCGCTGCGGTCGGTGGACTTCATCAAGCGGCACGTCTTTCCCGGCAGCTTCATCCCGTCGATGCAGCGCCATGCTCGGCGCCAAGGCGCCGCGCGAGCGACCTGGCGCTGGTCAATGCTCGAGGACTTCGGCCCATCCTACGCGCGCACCCTGGAGGCCTGGCGCGAGCGCTTCCTGGCGCGCCTGTCCGAGGTGCGCGCACTGGGCTTCGACGAGCGCTTCATCCGCATGTGGGAGTTCTACCTGGCCTACTGCGAGGGCGGCTTCCGCGAGCGCTCGATCGGCGATGTCGCACCTGCTGCTCGTCAAGCCCGGTTGTCGTCGTGCCCCGTGGCTGCCCGATCTCGCGGACGCGGCGTGATGAAAAACCAGCTGATCAGCGTGTTCGGCTATCAGGGCGTCTGGTTGACCGCCGTGATCGGCGCCGGACACGGCCTGTGGTGGCCTGGCCCGCTGGCACTGCTTCCGTTCGCCATCTGGCAGATCGCCCGCAGCCTGCAACCGCGCGCCGAGCTGCGATTGCTGCTGGTGGTCGGATTGCTGGGCTGCCTGCTGGATTCGCTCTATGCCGGCAGTGGCGTGCTGGCCTTTGCCGTGGCGCTGCAGACACCGGCACTGGCGCCGATCTGGATCGTCGCGATCTGGATGGCCTTCGCACTTACCCTGACCACCACGTTCCGCTTCCTTGACGGGCACCCCTGGCTGGCCGCGCTGCTGGGTGCCGTCGGCGCGCCGCTGGCCTATCTCGCCGCGGCCCGCGGCTGGCATGCCGTGACCTTTCCGCATGGCGAGGCGGCAGCCATGGCCGCGCTGGCCGCTGGCTGGGCGCTGGCACTGCCCGCCGCGCTGTGGCTGGCGACATGGGCATATCGCGCGGACCGGCTGCGGCCGACGCTGCACGCGCGGGCCGCCCGCTGATGCCCATCGAACTGATGCCCGTACTGATCGTGTGGCTCGCCGCCGCCATCACCATGACCGGCGGCTGGCTGCTGCAGCGGCGCACGCACAACGCCGGCATCGTTGACGTGGTCTGGGCCGGCTGCATGAGTGCCAGCGCGCTCTACTACGCCACTGTCGGTGATGGCGGCCTGGTTGCCCGCTTCATGGTCGCCATGCTCGGCGGCTTCTGGGGTTTCCGCTTGTGCATGCACATCCTGGCGCGGGTACTGACCGAACACGAGGATGGGCGCTATCGCCATCTTCGCGAACACTGGGGCAATCACCAGGGCAAGTTCCTGGGCTTCTTCCAGGTACAGGCTCTGCTGACAGTACTGTTTTCGCTGCCGTTCTATGCGGTGGCACAGAATCCGGCGATGTCAGCCACCCCGTGGATGCTGGCCGGCGTCGTCGTGTGGGCCATCAGCATCGCCGGTGAAGCCGCGTCCGACCTGCAGCTGGCGCGCTTCCGCCACGATCCCGGGCATCAGGGACTGACCTGCCGCGAGGGCCTGTGGCGCTACTCGCGGCACCCCAACTATTTCTTCGAATGGCTGCACTGGTTCGCCTATGTATTGCTCGCCGTGGGTTCACCGATCGCCTGGTTGGCATGGCTGGGGCCGGCACTGATGCTGGTATTCCTGTGCTGGGTGACCGGCATACCGTTCACCGAGGCGCAGGCCCTGCGCAGTCGCGGCGAGGACTATCGCGAATACCAGCGCAGCACCAGTGCGCTGATCCCCTGGTTCCCCAGGAAGTTGCCGCACGTGCGCGACAGGCACCGCCATCCCTGAGACATCCGTACACGAGGTCGCCATGCCCGCATCCGCCGAAGCGTTGCCCTCCGCCAATCGGCTCGCTCCGATTGCCCTGGCCGAACGCGGCCTGCTGCCCGACGTGCTGATCCGCGCCGGCATCCGCCGGCTGTGCGCGCAGCGCCTGCGTGAGGAGCGTTCTGACGATCCGCAAGCGTCCTGGGCGCGCTTCCGTGCACTGCTGGCCGAATTGCGGCGCGCACCGGTGGCCATCCACACCGATGCCGCCAATGCCCAGCACTACGAACTGCCGCCGAAGTTCTTCGAGCTCTGCCTCGGCCGACGGCTGAAGTATTCCAGCGGCTACTACCCGACCGGAGGCGAATCGCTCGACGCAGGCCGAGGACGCCATGCTGGCACTGTACGGCGAGCGCGCGCAGCTCGCCGACGGCCAGGACATCCTCGAGCTCGGCTGCGGCTGGGGTTCGCTCACGCTGTGGATGGCCGAACGCTATCCGCATGCGCGGATCACCGCGGTATCGAACTCGCGCCCGCAGCGCCTGCACATCGAGGCACAATGCCGCGTGCGCGGACTCGCGCAACGTGCAAGTCCTCACCTGCGACGTCAACGTGCTCGACCTGCCGGCCGGCCGCCTTCGACCGCGTGCGTGTCGATCGAGATGTTCGAGCACATGCGCAACTACCAGACCCTGCTCAGTCGCATCGCCGGCTGGCTGAAGCCCGACGGCAAGCTGTTCGTGCACATCTTCTGCCACCGCGACACTGATGTACCCGTTCGAGACCGAGGGCGACTGACAACTGGATGGGCCGGCATTTCTTCACCGGCGGCCTGATGCCCGCAGCCGACACCCTGCTGCATTTCCAGCCGATGACCTCGCAATCGAGCGAGCAGTGGCGCGTATGACGGAATCCACTACCAACGCACGGCGAACCACTGGCTGGCCAACCAGGACCGCCAGCACGATGCGGTGATGGCGGTGCTGCGAGAAGCCTATGGCGCCGAGGCCGCGCTGTGGTTCCAGCGCTGGCGCATCTTCTGGATGGCCTGCGCCGAGCTGTTCGGTTGCCGCGGTGGCCGCGAGTGGATGGTGGGCCACTACCGTTTCGGCAACCGTCGCCGCTGACGCCCGGCAGCAACCGCAGGCACCCCCGCGGCCGGCACGCCGCGCAGCAAGAAAAAACCCGGCCGGAGCCGGGTCTTTTCGTCACGCTCGATCGGCGTCGATCGATTACTGCTGCGGCTGCTCCATGCTGCCGGCATTCTGGACCTTGAACTCGACGCGACGGTTGCGCGTGCGGCCCTCGGCGGTGGCGTTGGAGGCCACCGGATCGTCCTCGCCGTAGCCCTTGGTGCCGGTGATCTGGCTGGCCGGGACGCCGTGCGCGACCAGGTACTTGGCCACGAACTCGGCGCGACGGTCGGACAGCTTCAGGTTGTAGGCCTGGCTGCCGATCGAGTCGGTGTAACCGTCGATCTGGATCTGGGTGTCCGGATAGCGCTTGAGCGTATCGGCCGCCTGATCGAGGATCGCGACCGAATCCGACACCGGCTTGTCGAGAATGCCGTTGAGGTCGGTCTGGCCCGGGCGCGGACGGTCGAACTGGAACTGCACGCCGCGCAGCTCGATCACCACTTTCTGCGGAGCCGGCGGCTCGGCCGCGGGCGGCGGCGGCGGGGGTGGCGGCGGCGGAGCGGCCTCGGGTGCCGGAGCGGGCGGCGGCGGGGCCGGATGATTCATCGAGATCACCAGGCCGAGGGTCGCCAGCACGTCGCCATAGCTGGCGCGACCGGGGATCGACACGGTGTCACGATTGCGGCGGTAGTCGACCTCGCCACGCAGGGCGATGTTGTCACTGAGCGCGTGCTGCACGCCGACGCCGACGGCAACCGCCGGACCCCAGCCATTCTGGGCCATGAAGGCGCGGTGCGAAACGGCACCGAGCGAACCCATCACGAACGGACGCCAGCTGGTGGCGGGAGTGCCGAAGAAATAACGGCCAGCCACGTCGAGACCCTGGGTTTCCCATTGCCGGGTGGCAAATGGCGAGCTGTTCTTGTAATCAGCGTTGGTGATGGTGTACTGGATGTCGGCGGCGAAGTTGGGGTTGACCCAGAAACCGACGCCGAAGCCGCCCAGCAGCGAATTCTGGGTCTGGCGGTGCGAGTCCGGGATCACCACGCCGATGCGCGGTGCCAGATACCAGTTGCCATAATCGGCAGCCTGGGCCGTACCGGTTGCGGCACCACCGGCAATCGCCAGGGCAATCAGAGCGTAAAGGCTCTTGTGTTTCATCGTTATCTCCTCGGTTTGAATTCCGCGCCCGAACCACCCTGCCAGGGCGCCACGCGCAACATGGAAAATGTGTCGAACGGAGCTTGTCCCAGCTCTTGGCTCCCGTCAGGCGGGCGGACGCAGCTTAGCAAAAAACAAACATTTAGGCGTGATTGGGCGAACGGCGTTCACATTCGACTCAGGGGTTCATGCGGCGAAGAGATCCAGGAACCGGTGCACGGGGGTGGCCTCGAAACGTGCTGCGCTGCCGCAAACGGCCAGTATCTGCCGTACCCGGTGGACCGGCAGGTGCCCGCGCAGCGCCTCCTCGAACTTGCGGATCAGTACCGGGATGCCCTCTTCGCGACGCCGGCGGTGACCGATCGGATAGTCGATCGATATCTTGGCGGTATGGCTGCCATCCGTGAAAAACACCTGCACGGCATTGCCGATGTAGCGCTTGTCCGGATCGAAATAGTCGCGCGTGAACCGCGGATTTTCGCGCACCGTCATTTTCGCGCGCAGCATGTCGATGCGCGGATCTGCGGCCGCAGCATCGCCATAGTCATCGGCAGTCAGGCGACCGAAGATCAGCGGCACCGCCACCATGTACTGGATGCAATGGTCGCGATCCGCGTAGTTGGCCAGCGGGCCGGTCTTGTCGATGATGCGAGCGCCGGCTTCCTGGGTCTCGATCTCGATGCGCTCGATCTGGTCGATCCGGCCAGCCACCTGCGCATGCAGCTGCATCGCGCACTCGACCGCGGTCTGGGCGTGGAACTCGGCCGGGTAGCTGATCTTGAACAGCACGTTCTCCATCACGTAGCTGCCGAACGGTCGCTCGAACTCGAAGGGCTTGCCCTTGAAGGCCACATCGTAGAAACCCCAGGTCTTGGCGCTGAGCGCCGAGGGGTAGCCGACCACGCCCTTGTCCACGGCGTTGAGGGCATGGATCACCGCGCGGCGACAGGCGTCGCCCGCCGCCCAGCTCTTGCGCGGCCCGGTGTTGGGCGCATGCCGGTAGGTGCGCAGCGCACCGTTGTCGATCCAGCTGTGCGACACCGCGGTGACGATGGCGTCCTTGTCACCACCGAGCATGCGAGTCGCCACCGCGGCCGAGGCCAGGCGCACCAGGATCACGTGGTCGAGGCCGACACGGTTGAAGCTGTTCTTGAGCGCATAACCGCCCTGGATCTCGTGCGCCTTGATCGCCCAGCCCAGCACGTCGTGCAGGGTCAGCGGCGTGCCCCCTTCGCGTTCGGCCTTGCGGCTGAGGTAATCGGCCACAGCCAGAATGGCGCCGAGATTGTCCGACGGATGACCCCACTCGGCGGCCAGCCAGGTGTCGTTGAAGTCCAGCCAGCGGATCTGGGTGCCGATGGCGAATGCCGCCTGCACCGGGTCGAGTTCGTGACTGGTGCCGGGCACGCGCACTCCACCGGGCATCGTGGCTCCAGGCACCACCGGGCCGAGATGCTTGACGCATTCGGGAAACTTCAGCGCCAGCAACGCGCAACCCAGCGAATCCATCAGCATGTAGCGCGCGGTGTCATAGGCCTCTCGCGACGCAACCTCGGCGTCGGCAACATAGTCGGCGATGGCGATCATCGGCGCGTCGGGTGCGGGACGCTGGGCGGAGCGGATATCGTGCTGAGACATGGGCTCGGAATCCATGGAGGAAGGGAAGGCGCGCGCCGGCAAGCACGCGTCAGCAGGCAATTTTGCCAGATCGACAGCGCCTGACGCCGGGAATCACGGCGCAACTCTTTCGCTGCGGGCAACAGCTTGTCGCATGCTGCGGGCTCGCATGACGCCCGGACTGCCCTCATATTGACGCAATGAACAACCCCGCCGCCCTGCCCAGCCTGTTCGTATCCCACGGCGCGCCGACGCTGGCGCTGGCTGACAGCCCGACCGGACGTTTCCTCGATGCGCTCGGCCCGGCGCTGCCACGACCACGTGCGATCCTGGTCGTCTCGGCGCACATGAATGCACCGCAGCCTGCGCTCACCGCCAGCGCCGCACCGGCAACGCTGCATGATTTCGGCGGCTTTCCGCGCGAACTCTACGCGTTGCGCTATCCCGCACCGGGTGCCCCGGCACTGGCCGCCCGCGCCGCAACGCTGCTGCAAAACGCCGGCTTCGATGCCGCCACGGATGCCGGGGCACCGATCGACCACGGCGTCTGGGTACCGCTGCTGCGGATGTACCCCGCAGCCGACATCCCCGTGATCGCGCTCAGCGTCAGCCCGGCGCGCGACGCCGCCTGGCACTACGCCCTGGGTGCGGCACTGGACCCGCTGCGCGAGGAGGGCGTGCTGGTCATCGGCTCCGGTGGATTCGTTCACAACCTCGGCGCGCTGGACTGGCAGGCCGGCGCCGTGCCGACCGCGTCCTGGGCGTCCGGCTTCGCGGACTGGATGGAGAGTCATGTCGTCGCCGGCGAAGTCGCTGCGGCGACGTCATGGCGCACGCAGGCGCCACAGCCCCTGTCCGCGCACCCGACGCCCGAGCACCTGCTGCCCCTGTTCGTCGCCTGGGGCGCGGCCGGCGGGCGCGGCTGGCGGCTGCACGCGGCGTGGGAACTGGGCACCCTGGCGCTGCACGCGTTCCGGTTCGATGGCGCGGCTTGACCTCGGCACGCGCGGCCCCAACAATGACCTGATCCCTCCCACGGGGAGTAGCTCCCAAGGAACTTCGCACGAGGTTCCCCGCATGACGGCCGTCATCACGAGCGCGAACTCCGGTCGTCGCGGCGCCCCGCCATCGGCGTGGTCGCGAGCAAGACCATGGGCGGCGGCGGACAGGCACGCGCCTGCTTCCGGCGCTGTCCCCCATGGCGCGCCGGAGCCGGCATGAATCCCCTCGCATCCACCTTCTGGTCCGGCCTCGCCGCGATCATCCTGATCGACCTGGTGCTGGCCGGCGACAACGCCATCGTCATCGCGCTGGCCGCGCGCAATCTGCCCAGGCACCTGCAGAAGCAGGCGATCTTCTGGGGCACCCTCGGCGCGATCGCGGTGCGCGTGGCGATGACCGCGGTGGTGGTGACCCTGCTGCGCCTGCCGGGACTGATGCTGGCCGGCGGCCTGCTGCTGCTGCCGATCGCCTGGAAGCTGCTGCGCCAGGATGACGGCAGGCACGCGGTCAAGCCGGCGGCAGGCTTCTGGGCGGCGATTCGCACGATCGTGATTGCCGACGCGCTGATGGGCCTCGACAACGTGCTCGCCGTTGCCGGTGCCTCTCGCGGCAAGATGTCACTGGTGGTACTGGGGCTGCTGATCAGCGTGCCGCTGGTGGTCTACGGCTCGACCCTGATCCTGAAGCTGATCGAGCGCTTCCCCGTCGTGGTCTACCTCGGCTCCGCAGCCATCGCCTGGACCGCAGGGCGCATGTTCAGCCACGACCTCTGGGTCAGGCCCTGGTTCGCACCGCGGCCGTGGGCTGGCTATGCGCTGGAAGCCGCGCTGGTGTTGATCCTCTGCGGTGGCGGGTGGTGGATGCAGCGCCGCGATGCACACGGTAACGCCAGCTGAGCCCCCCGCGGCACGCCGACGCATCCGACGCTGCAACCCTTTTGTGCGACGACTTTCATCGCAGCAAGATAATCAATCGTTGCTGCAGGGGATGAACCATGGGCCTGCCGAGTTCCGTCGGCGCCCTTCGCACCGGGCGCGGTTTCCGGGGCTGCGCGGCACGACTGCAAGCGAGCGCATGCGCGCGCGATCTGATGTCGCTGGCCAGCACCGGCAGGCTCGTCGTGACGATCGCCGGACTCGTGCAAGCCAGCGTCGTTCTGCAGGCATTGCAGGGTGACCGGGAACTCGAA
Source organism: uncultured Pseudomonadota bacterium (assembly GCA_963794205.1). Classification (GTDB taxonomy): domain Bacteria; phylum Pseudomonadota; class Gammaproteobacteria; order Xanthomonadales; family Rhodanobacteraceae; genus Metallibacterium. Next base: position 554,424 of record CAWCCR010000015.1, on the reverse strand, counting down.
GCCGGCACCGTGGAATCGGGAGCCCTGTTCTCCTCATTCGAGGTCGCCGGCCTGCTCAGAGCGAGTTCCACCCTCGTCGCCCCTTGACCCTTCTGGCGACTGCAGCCGCGCTCGCGCCACTGATCGCTTTGCGGATGCAGGGCAAATCGCCGTGCGCCCTGCCGCTGGCGAGCAACCGCATCGCGGAGCGATTCTGCCGGCCGGGGCGCATGCTCGTGTTGAATCTGCTCGCCGCTTTGCTGCTCCGATCCCTCGTGCCGCGCGGTTTGTTGGAACCCTGGCTGGACCGCCTTGCAGCCGGACTGAGCGTGGGCTTCTTCGCTAAGCTGATCGCGATCGGTTTCTGCGGCGCCGTTGCGGGCAGTGTGCGCGAAGGCGCGCCGCCGACGAATACCACGTGTCCGTCAGATGCCGATCCCGGTCATTCCCGACGTGATGCTGACGCGACGCAAGATGAAGTCGAAGGACCTCGCCGCGCACAGCGGCATCACCTGGGCCAACCTCTCGCTGCTCAAGCAGGACCGGGTCAAGGACGTGCGTTTCGAAACCCTGGCAGCGATCCGTGCCGCACCGGAGTGCCGGCCCGGCGAGCTGCCGGAATACCGTGCGGACGGCGGAGATATCAACCGCGAGTGCTCGCAGCGCTTGCCGTCGCGCCGGCCAGCGGCGATGATCGAACGATCGTTTGAATCACGCCGGCCTCCATGACCGCCTACCCCCACCTGTTCGCGCCACTCGACCTCGGCTTTGTCACCCTGCCCAACCGGGTGCTGATGGGCTCGATGCATACGGGTCTTGAGGACCGCGCGCGCGACTACGACAAGCTGGCGGCCTACTTCGCCGAACGCGCGCGCGGCGGCGTCGGCCTGATGGTCACCGGCGGCATCGCGCCCAGCGTCGCGGGCTGGCTGAAGCCGTTTTCGGGGCGACTGTCGCTGCCCTGGCACGTCGCCCGCCATCGCAAGGTCACGCGCGCGGTGCATGCCGAGGGCGGGCGCATCTGCCTGCAGATCCTGCACGCCGGGCGCTACGGCTATCACCCGCTGTCGGTGGCGCCGTCGAGGATCAAATCGCCGATCACGCCGTTCACCCCGCGTGCACTCACAGGGCGCGGCGTCGAACGTACGATCGACGATTTCGCCGTTTGCGCCCTGCACGCGCAGGACGCCGGCTACGACGGCGTCGAGGTGATGGGATCGGAGGGCTACCTGATCAACCAGTTCCTCGCCGCGCGCAGCAACCGGCGCACGGATCGCTGGGGCGGCAGCTGCGGGAACCGCATGCGCTTCGCGGTCGAGATCGTGCGCCGCACGCGCGAACGCGTGGGTCCGGACTTCATCATCATCTACCGGCTGTCGATGCTGGACCTCGTCGAGGGCGGCCAGTCCTGGGACGAGATCGTGCCGCTGGCCAAGGCGATCGAAACGGCCGGTGCGACGTTGATCAACACCGGCATCGGCTGGCACGAGGCGCGCGTGCCGACCATCGTCACCAGCGTGCCGCGCGCGGCCTTCGTCTGGGTCACGCGGCGACTGAAGGGCGAGGTGCAGATCCCGCTGATCACCACCAACCGCATCAACATGCCCGCGGTGGCCGAGCGCGTGCTGGCCGCGGGTGACGCCGACATGGTGTCGATGGCGCGGCCGCTGCTGGCCGATTCGCACTGGGTCGCCAAGGCGCACGCCGGACGCGCGACCGACATCAACACCTGCATCGCCTGCAACCAGGCCTGCCTCGATCACGTGTTCGAAAACCGGCGCGCTTCGTGCCTGGTCAATCCGCGCGCCTGCCATGAAACCGAGCTGGTGATCGTGCGGACCGCGCAGAAAAGGCGCTACGCCGTCGTCGGCGCCGGACCGGCCGGTCTCGCCTGCGCCACCACGCTGGCGGAGCGCGGTCATGCGGTGACTCTCATCGAACGCGACACCCGCATCGGTGGCCAGTTCAATCTCGCCAAACGCGTTCCCGGCAAGGAGGAGTTCGCCGAAACCTTGCGCTACTTCGCGGGCCGCATCGAGCAGACCGGGGTGAAGCTGCAACTGGGACAGGAAGCCACCGCCGACGCGCTGGCTGCAGGCTACGACGCTGTGATCGTCGCTACCGGCGTCATGCCGCGACGCGCCGGCATTCCAGGCGAGGATCACCCCAGGGTGCTGAGTTATCTCGACGTGCTGGCACGCGATGCCCCGGTCGGGTCGCGCGTCGCCATCGTCGGAGCCGGAGGCATCGGTTTTGACGTTGCCGAGTTTCTGGTGCAATCGGCGCCCTCGGCCACCACCGACATCGCACGCTGGGCGCACGAGTGGGGCGTGGACATGACGCTCGCGGCGCGCGGCGCGCTGCTCAAACCCGTGCCGGAACCGCCCATGCGAAAGGTCTTGCTGCTGCAGCGCAGCGCCGGCCGTCCCGGCGCGCGCCTCAACAAGACCAGCGGCTGGGTGCACCGCGCGACGCTCAAGGCCAAGGGTGTGCAGATGCTCGGCGGCGTGCAGTACCAGCGCATCGACGACGCCGGCCTGCACACCGTGATCGATGGCGTGTCTCGCCTGTTCGAGGTGGACCACGTCGTCATCTGCGCCGGCCAGGAGCCGCGCCGCGATCTGGCCGACGCCCTGGCCGCGCGCGGGGTGGCCGTGCACCGCATCGGCGGCGCCGATGTCGCGACCGAACTGGATGCCAAGCGCGCGATCGCGCAGGCCACTGCGCTGGCGGCGACCTTGTAACTCGCGACGCGGCGCGCGTCACGCCACGCCGCGCGGAAGACTCAGCGCTTCTCGATGGGCATGAAGGCGCGATCATCAGGTCCGATGTAGTTGGCGCCGGGACGGATGATCTTGCCGTCCTCGCGCTGCTCGATCACGTGCGCGCTCCAGCCCGAGGTGCGCGAGATCACGAACAGTGGCGTGAACATCGCCGTCGGCACGCCCAGCATGTGATAGCTGCTGGCCGAGTACCAGTCGAGATTGGGGAACATCCTCTTGGTCTGCATCATCACCTGCTCGATGCGCTCGGAGACCTCGAACAGGCGCGGATTGCCACTTTCGGCGCACAGCTTGCGGCTGATCTCCTTGATGATCGGATTGCGCGGATCGCCGATGGTGTACACCGGATGTCCGAAGCCGATCACGATCTCCTTGCGCTCCACGCGTGCGCGGATGTCGACCTCGGCCTCGTCGGCGCTGCGGTAGCGGGCGATGATCTCCATCGCCACCTCGTTGGCGCCGCCGTGCTTGGGTCCGCGCAGTGCGCCGATCGCGCCGGTGATCGCCGAGTAGATGTCCGAGCCGGTGCCGGCGATCACGCGCGCGGCGAAGGTGCTGGCGTTGTACTCATGCTCGGCATACAGCACCAGCGATTTGTCGAGCGCCTGCGCGTGCAGCTCGCTGGGCTTGCTCCCATGCAGCAGGTGCAGGAAGTGTGCGGCGATCGAGTCGTCGTCGGTTTCGGTTTCGATGCGCTTGCCGTTGTGACTCCAGTGGTACCAGTACAGCAGCATCGATCCGAAGCCAGCCAGCAGGCGATCGGCGATGTCGCGCGCGCCGGTGGGATTGTGGTCGTCCTTTTCGGGCAACACGGTCCCCAGCACCGAGCCGCCGGTGCGCATCACGTCCATCGGATGCGTGGACGCCGGCAGCAGCTCCAGCGCGCGCTTCACCGGAGCTGGCAGGCCGCGCAGGCGCTTGAGCTTGAGCCGGTAGGCATTGAGCTCGGACCAGGTCGGCAATACGCCGTAGACCAGCAAAAACGCGACCTCCTCGAAACCGGCCCGGGTCGCCAGATCATGGATGTCGTAGCCGCGGTAGTGGAGATCATTGCCGCTGCGGCCGACGGTACAGATCGCGGTGTTGCCGGCGGCGACGCCGGACAGGGCGACCGATTTCTTGACCTTGGGGAGCACCTGCTGAGCCATGTCACTCATCGAAACTTGCCTCCTGTACGTCCCCGGCGAGAGGGCGGGGGTGGGAATCCGGAGAGATCCAGCTGCCTCATGGGCGTACCCGCGAGCCATCCGGGCACCCTCCCCTCGGGGACTTTCGTCGACTGGCTCCCCGGGGAGCGGGATACACCATTCAATCGCCTGTTTTGTCGTCCTTGCCGAACAGCGCATCGAGCTTGCGCTCGTAGTCCCAGTAGCCAAGCGTGTCGTACAGCTCGCTGCGCGTCTGCATGGCCTCGACCACGGCGCGCTGATGGCCGTCGCGACGGATGGCGCCGTACACGTCGAGCGCCGCCCTGGCCATGGCGCGGAATGCCGACAGCGGATACAGCACCATGTCGACGCCGACCGCCGCCAGTTCCTGCGTGCTCCACAGCGGGGTCTTGCCGAACTCGGTGATGTTGGCCAGCACCGGCACACCGACAGCGTCCTTGAATGCGCGGTACATCGGCAGCTCGGTGACGGCCTCGGCGAAGATCATGTCGGCGCCAGCCTCGACGCACAGGCGCGCGCGCGCGATCGCCGCGTCCAGGCCCTCGACCGCGATCGCGTCGGTGCGCGCCATGATCACGAAGGCATCATCGCTGCGCGCGTCGACCGCCGCCTTGATGCGATCGGCCATGTCCACCCGCGACACCAGCTCCTTGCCCGGGCGATGGCCACAGCGCTTCGCCTGTACCTGATCCTCGATATGCACCGCGCCGGCGCCGGCGCGGATCATGGTCCTGATCGCACGCGCGATGTTGAACGCCCCGCCCCAGCCGGTGTCGATATCCACCAGCACCGGCAAGTCGGTCGCGCTGGTCAGGCGCTCGACGTCGATGGCGACATCCTCGAGCGTGGTGATGCCGAGATCGGGAATGCCGCGGCTGCAGGCGGCGACGCCGCCACCCGACACATACAGGGCCTTGAAGCCGCCGGCGGTGGCGAGCCGGCCGGCGTAGGCGTTGACCGCACCGACAATCTGCAGCGGCCTCTCGGCGGCGACGGCGGCGCGAAAACGCGCGCCCGGTGTGGAAGTCAGGCTCATGCGGCCTCCGCGGCAAAACGCGATTTTAGCTGATCCGCCGCAGCCGGATCAGAGCCGGGGCCGTGCCTGTGCCTGTGTCCCTGCCACGAGCCTCAGGCACTCCATTCCGGACCTCGCGCCTGCGCGCGCTCGATCTCCTCCAGCGCACCCGGAACGTCAAGGGTGGACACGTCGCCGGGACCCGTCTGCTGCGTCAGCGCCAGCAGCGAACGTCGCACCAGCTTGCCCGAGCGCGTCTTCGGCAACGCGTTCACCACGCACACGCGCGTCGTCGCCCCAGATCGTGGTCAGGCAGCCCGGCGGCAACGGCGGCAGCGGCGGCTGGATCACCAGTACGCCGCTTTCGTCGGGCCCGGTCTCGCCTCCGGTGACCTCGTTGATCACCCGCACCCGGCAGCCGACATCGGAGCTCGGGAACATCACCTGTCCCGGGCCGACGTCGAAGACCGTGCGCATCGACAGCGCCAGCGCATAACCGCCGACGTCGCGCCGCACGCCCTTGGGCTTGCCGGTGGTCCCCGAGGTGCAGAGCAGGTGGCTCGGCGCGTTCGATTCCAGCCACGCCACCGGCACATCGGCGTCACGATGCGTCTCGCGCAGCGGCGCGCAGTCGATGTCGCGGCCGGGCGTCATCGCCAGATCGGGATCCAGGCGGCGGCGCACCAGCAGCACCTTCGGCGGCGGCGTGCGTGCCTGCGTGCAAGCCCCGTCCGCCAGCGCCTTGTAGCGGATCAGCTAGCCGGTGCACATGCCTGCGTCGGCGGCGATCAGCAGCTTCGGTTGCGCGTCGTCGATGCGCAGCGTCAGGTTGTGCGCGGCGAAGCCGCCGAACACCACCGAGTGGATCACGCCGATACGCGCGCAGGCCAGCATGGCGAACACCGCCTCGGCCACGTTCGGCATGTGGATCACCACGCGGTCGCCACGCGCCACGCCCAACTCCAGCAGCATCGCGGCAAAGGCATTCACCACGCGATAGAGCTGGTGACGCTGCGGGTTACCCCGGTCTCGGTGGAAACCGCCACCAGCGCTTGCTGGTCGGGACGCGCGGCCAGATGCCGATCGACCGCGTTGCCGCAGAGGTTGGTTTCGCCACCCGCGAGCCACGCGCGAAACGGCGGCTTGGCGTAATCGAGGATGCGCCGGGGCGGTCCGCGCCAACGGACCGCTTGCGCCTCTTCGGCCCGGAACGTCTCGGGCTGCTCGATCGAACGGCGATGCAGTTCCTCGAGCGCATCGCGGTCACTCCGCAGCAGTCGGCAGCCGGCGCAGTGCGGGGGCGCGGCTGGCGCGGTGCGACCATGGTCGAAGCGGCGCACCGTCGCGCACGGCCAGGCGCGATTGCCGCCGAGGCCGCGCGGGCATGGCCGGGGCGACCGAGGCCGCCCCGGCAGGGACTCGGCCCCTGTGCAGCGGGCTCAGCGCTGTCCGAACAGGTGCTCGACGCCGGCGCGCTCCTCGCGCAGTTCCTGCTCGGTGGCAGTCAAGCGTGCCCGCGAGAAGGCGTTGATATCCAGCCCCTGCACGATGGTGTACTTGCCATCCTTGCAGGTGACCGGGTAACCGAAGATCAGCCCCGGTGCGATGCCGTAGCTGCCATCGGACGGCACCGACATCGAGACCCAGTCGCCTTCCGCAGTGCCCATCACCCAGGTGCGCATATGATCGATCGCGGCACCGGCGGCACTGGCCGCCGAGGATGCGCCGCGCGCCTTGATGATGGCCGCACCGCGCTGCTGCACGACCGGGATGAACTCCTTCTCGTACCAGGCCGCATCCACCAGCGACAACGCCTGCTTCCCGCCCACCGTGGCGTGGTGCAGATCGGGATACTGCGTCGAACTGTGGTTGCCCCACACCGTCACCTTGCGGATATCGGTGGTATGCGCGCCGGTTTTCTCGGCCAGCTGCGAGAGCGCGCGATTGTGGTCCAGGCGCACCATGGCGGTGAAGCAGCCCGGGGCGAGATCGGGCGCGCTGGCCTGGGCGATCAGCGCATTGGTGTTGGCCGGATTGCCGACCACCAGCACTTTGACCGTGCGTTTGGCGTGCGCGTTCAGCGCCCGGCCCTGCGGCGCGAAGATGCCGCCGTTGATCTCCAGAAGATCCTTGCGCTCCATGCCCTGGCCGCGCGGCCGCGAGCCGACCAGCAACGCGAAATCGACGTCCTTGAACGCGACGTTGGCGTCGTCGGTGGCGACGATGCCGCGCAACAGCGGGAAGGCACAGTCGTTGAGTTCCATCACAACGCCGCTCAGGGCCGGCAACGCCGGCGTGATCTCGAGCAGATGCAGGATCACCGGCTGGTCGGGGCCCAGCATGTCGCCAGCGGCGATGCGGAACAGCAAGGCATAGCCGATCTGGCCGGCAGCGCCGGTGACGGCAACGCGGACGGGGGATTTCATCGTGGAGACTCCTGGGGTGATGCGGGGGGATTCGGGCGCCGGGACCCGGGGCCCGGATTCAAACGCCTGCGTTTCTGTGAACCGCGTGCGCCAGACAAGCTTGCCGACCCCAATCCGCGCGGCGGGTTGAACTCATTCGGCAACGACATTCCGGGCGTGATCCGCGACGGGCATCTGCAGTCTTCGCGCGGATCGCGAATCGACGTTGCGGGGCATGGTGATGGATATCGAGGCCCCTCGTCATCAGCTCGCGGCTTTTGCCTTTCCGGGTCCCGGGCGAACCCGTGTCATCCGGTTCCATCCTCACTGCAATTCGGCAAAAAACTCCTGGATGCGCTTCAAACCCGCGTCAAGCTGCGGCAGCGGACAGGTGTAGGAGATGCGCAGCGCGCGTGGTTCGCCGAATGCCGAGCCGGGCACGCAGGCCACGCCCTTGGATTCAAGCAGGACCGCGCAGAAATCGACGTCGTTGTCGATGCGCGTGCTGCCGTGACGCCTGCCGAACGCTGACGAGATGTCGGGGAACGCATAGAACGCGCCCTGCGGGCGCGGGCAGGAGACGCCCGGGATCGCGGTCAGAGCCGCCACCACGCGGTCGCGCCGCAGTGCGAAATCGGCGCACTGGCGCTCGGTGACATCCTGCGGACCGTTGAACGCGGCCACCGCCGCGGCGGTGGTGATCTCGGGAATGTTGGTGATGTGGTTGGAGTTGAGCGTGACCACGGCCTTGGCCACCGCGGCCGGCCCGGCCATGAAGCCCACGCGCCAGCCCGGCATGCCGTAGGTCTTCGACAGCGAGTCGATGAAGATCACGCGCTCGCGCAGCTCCGGCCGCGCATGCACGAAGTTGTGATAGCCCAGACCGTCGAACACCATGCGGTGGTAGATGTCGTCGGTGATGATCCAGGTGTCCGGCTTGCGCGCCAGCACCGATGCCAGCGCGGCGATCTCCTCGCGCGTGTAGACCATGCCGGTCGGATTGGACGGATTGTTGAACAGGAACACCCGGGTCGTCGACGTGATCGCGGCGTCGAGCTGGTCCGGCGTCAGCTTGTAGTTCTGCGACGACGGGCACGGCATCAGCTTGACCTTGGCACCGACGATGTCCGCGATGTCGAGGTAGCTGGTCCAGTACGGCGTGGGAAAGGCGATCTCGTCACCTTCGTCCAGCAGCGCCTCGGCGAGGTTGTAGATCACCTGCTTGGCGCCGATGCCGACCGCGATGTTCTCGCGCCGGTAGCCGGGCAGTCCGGCGCGCGCCAGATGGGCGATGAAAGCGTCGAGCAGGTCGTCGCGGCCGCGATTGGAGCCGTACTGGCCGGTGTCGGCGTCCAGCGCCTTGCGCGCAGCCTCGTAGACGTGCGGCCCGGGCAGGAAGTTGGGCACGCCGATCGAGAAGTTGACGATGTCGCGGCCTTCGGCCTTGAGTTTCTTGGCCTTGTCCGCGATCACCATGATCGCGCTGGGCTTGGCGCGGCCCATGCGCTGGGCAAGCTTGAGCATGGGGACTCTCGCACGGTGGGATGCGCGAATGTTATCACGCGCCCCGTGCCTGGCCGCCGCATCCGGACATGGCGTCACTGTCAGCATGCCGGACGCCAACGTCCTGCGCTGGCGCCGGCGGAACCCGGCACCGCGCGGTCGCACGCCAACCGCACGCACACCCGGTCAGCGGCGCGCGTCGAGCACCGCGTTCCACTCGGCGACGCGCGCGGTCTGCGCGGCCAGCAGCGCGTCCACGTCGCCGTCCACGGTGACGGATTCGATGCGGTCGCCGCCGCGGATGGCGTCCACGACCGCCTGATCGGCAGCGCCGACCACCTCGCCGAACACGGTGTGCTTGCCGTCCAGCCATGGCGTGGCGACGTGGGTGATGAAGAACTGGCTGCCGTTGGTGCCGGGCCCGGCGTTGGCCATCGACAGCACGCCGGGGCGGTCGTGGCCGAGGTCCTTGCGGCATTCGTTCTCGAAGCGGTAGCCGGGGCCGCCGCGCCCGTCGCCATCGGGGCAGCCGCCCTGGATCATGAAATCGGGAATCACGCGATGAAACGTCAGGCCGTTGTAGTAGCCGCGCCGCACCAGGTTGACGAAGCTGGCCGCGGTGACCGGAGCCTGATCGGCATGCAGGCGCACATGGATCGCGCCGCGCGCGGTGTTGAAGGTGACGGTGATGGCCATGACGGATTCCGGAGACGAGTGCGGGCGCACACGGTAGCCGCAAGTCGCGCCGCTGTCAGCCGTGCACCGGCCAGCCCAGATTCCTGCGACTGAGCGATCCGGGCCCGCGCGGCTGCGTGTGCGGTTGCGCCGGCTGGGTCAGCGGTGTGCCGTGCAGGAGATGGTCGAACACCTGATCCAGCGCGCGATAACCGAAGGGCAGCAGCGGCACGTGCCGGTCGCCGAAGCCCGGCAGCGGCAGGAACGCGTCGAAGTGCTGGGCGTAGGGCACCCGCCAGAACAGCGGATGGCGCCCCTCGGTGCGCAGCCACGCAACGTAGGGCTGCGAGCTGAAGGCCGGCGGCAACAGGCCGTCCGCGGCGCCGTGAATGACCCAGATCGGCAGCTCGCGGCGCGGCAGCCGCACCGCGGTCGCGGCGACCGCTGCATGCAGGCGACGGGCGTCGGTGCTGTCGCCGGTCCACAGCTCGCGCAGGCAGCGCAGGCCGGGGGCGGTCGGATCGGCACCGGACGCGAGCGCATCGCGGATGACCACGCCCGAGCCGGGCGGGATGCCGGCGGCATCGGCCGACCATGCAGCGCGCACCGCCGCCGCGTTTTCGTTGGGCGGCACCGCCAGGACGAAACCGTAACCGCAGGGCATGGCACCGACGCCGGCGCGCAGATACGACGATGCGCAGGTGACCGCGATGGCACGCCAGAGGTCGAACGCCACCGAACTCGCCGCGGCGGCGATCGCGTCGTCCGTCCAGCCCGAGGCGTGCAGCATGGCCAACGCCTGCCCGGCCTGCGCCGCGAGCGTGTCACCGTGGAGCATGCCCGCGGCACGCAGGGTGGCGCAGCGCGCGAGCGTGGCCGGCGGCAGCGTGCCGTCCGGCAGGCGCGCCAGCGGCGTGGCGTTGAAGCGCGCAGCGGCCAGCGCACAGGGCATCAGCCACGCCGCCTCGGTCGCGTAGTCGTAGAGTGCGCGGCCGTGGCCGGGCGTGTTGACGTTGGGTTCCAGCGCCACCACCGCGTCGAGCAGGTGCGCGTCGTCGAGGCCCGCCGCCTGCAGCACCGCACCGCCGCCGTTGGACAGGCCGGTGGCGATGATGCGCGTGTTCGCCGGCGTGAATGGAGCCTGCGCCGGGAAAGCACGGTCGAGCATGGCCAGACCGAACGCCGCGGCCTGCAGCACGTCGCGGCCCCAGTCGACCTCGGGGTTGTCGCCGGAATGGGCGTGCTTGATGGCGATGCCGGCATCCGCGGCATGGTGTCCGGGCTCGAACGCGAGCTGCGCCGCTCCGGTCTTGGCGCGGGTGCCGTCCAGCGTGACGCCGGTCGCGTCGGCAGTATCGAAATAATCGCTGCCGGTGCCCTTGTCGGTGCAGGCCACCGCGCAGCCGCGCGGCAGGCCCCAGGCACCGGCCAGCGCGATCGCGCCATAGACTCCGCGCGAGCCTGACGAGGCCGTGACGACCAGACAGCGTGCCTTGACGTCGAAGGCGTCGGGCACCTGCACCAGCACGCGATGCGGAGCGTGCGCACCCGGGATGCGCGCCAGGGCCTGGTACTCGCGTCCCGGCACATCGGGCATGGCAGCGTAGACGCTGCCGTAACCCCCCAGCGGGCCGAGATCGGCAATGCCCTTCCAGCTCATCTGGATGGCACGCCGGCGCAGCTCCACCGGCGTCGGCTGCCCGGGACCGGCGAACGCAGCCGGCGCGCCGCGCAGGCTCGCGAGTCCGAGCCCCCCGCTGAGCAGATCGTCGCCCTGCCGATGGACGGTCTCGCGCACCGGGCTGATCAGAAAATCCATGGCCGTACTCCCGGCGGTTGCGCCAACCTTAGGACGAACGGCATCACGGCGCGCCTCACAAAAGCGAATCTAGCGGTTCCGGCATCACCTGCCGTTGCGCGAAGACTCGCCGCCAAAGCGGCACACTCGACCAGGATGGATCACCCTTGGCTGCCATGATGAAGGCGGGCTGGTGTTGGCATTGCCAGCACCCGGAGCACTCCGGGCCGGCCGTGCGCGGGCGAAACGCGTTCAGCGGGGCCTTGGCCGTCGGGCGCCGAGCCCCGCTATACTCGGCAGTCCACTCCATTGTCAGGCGCCCGGATGCAAAGCCGGGCGACGCCGCATGTCGATCGAAAACCTGCGCAACATCGCCATCGTGGCCCACGTCGACCACGGCAAGACCACGCTGGTGGACCAGTTGCTGAAGCAGTCGGGCACGTTCAGCGCGCGCACGGTCGTGCCCGACCGCGTGATGGACTCCAACGACCAGGAAAAGGAACGCGGCATCACCATCCTGGCCAAGAACACCGCGATCACCTGGCGCGGCAACCGCATCAACATCGTCGACACGCCCGGCCATGCCGACTTCGGCGGCGAGGTCGAGCGTGTGCTGAGCATGGTCGACTCGGTGCTGCTGCTGGTCGACGCGATGGACGGGCCGATGCCGCAAACGCGCTTCGTGACCCAGAAAGCGTTCCAGATGGGCTTCAAGCCGATCGTGGTCATCAACAAGGTCGACCGTCCCGGCGCGCGGCCGGACTGGGTGCTCAACGCCACCTTCGACCTGTTCGACCGCCTCGGCGCCACCAACGAGCAGCTCGATTTCCCGGTGGTCTACGCCTCCGCCCTGCATGGCTACGCCGGACTCAACGCTGACGTGCGCGACGGCGACATGACGCCGCTGTACGAGGCGATCATGCAGCATGTGAAGCCGCCGCAGGTCGACCCCGACGGACCCTTCCAGATGCGCGTCAGCCAGCTCGACTACTCGAGCTACGTCGGCCTGATCGGCATCGGCCGCATCGAGCGCGGCAGCGTGCGCACCAACATGCCGATCGCGGTCGTCGACAAGGACGGCAAGAAACGCCCGGGTCGCGTCTTGCAGGTGCTTGGCTTCATGGGCCTGGAGCGCCGCGAGGTGCCCACCGCCGAAGCCGGCGACATCGTCGCCATCTCCGGCGTCGAAGGGCTGACCATCTCCGACACCCTGTGCGACCCGTCCGCACCGGAAGGCCTGCCGGTGATGACGGTGGACGAGCCCACCATCAGCATGACGTTCCAGGTCAACAATTCGCCGTTCGCGGGCAAGGCCGGCCGGTTCCTCACCAGCCGCCAGATCCGCGATCGCCTGATGCGCGAGATCCTGCACAACGTCGCCCTGCGCGTCGAGGAAACCGAGGATCCCGACAAGTTCCGCGTCTCCGGTCGCGGCGAGCTGCACCTGTCGGTGCTGATCGAGACCATGCGTCGTGAGGGCTACGAACTGGCGGTCTCGCGACCCGAGGTCATCATCAAGGAGATCGACGGCGTGCTGCATGAGCCGTTCGAGCAGCTGGTGGTCGACATGGAGGAGCAGTACCAGGGCGGCGTGATGGAGCGCCTCGGCAACCGGCGAGGCCAGCTCAAGAACATGGAGCCGGACGGCCGCGGTCGCGTGCGCCTCGACTACATCATTCCGGCGCGCGGCCTGATCGGCTTCCAGACCGAGTTCCGCACCATCACCGCCGGCACCGGCCTCCTGTTTCATGTCTTCGACCACTACGGCCCGCGGAGCGAAGGTGCGATCGCCAAGCGCCCCAACGGCGTGATGATCTCCAACGGCACCGGCCGCGCGCCGCCGTATGCGCTGATGAGCCTGCAGGAACGCGGGCGCCTGCTGATCGGCGCCGGCGAGGACATCTACGAGGGCCAGCTCGTCGGCATCCACGCCAAGGACAACGATCTGACGGTCAACGCGCTGCGCGAGAAGCAGATGACCAATATCCGCGCCGCCGGCAAGGACGAAAACGTCTCGCTGACGCCGCCGGTGAAGATGTCGCTCGAGCAGGCGCTGGAGTTCATCGAGGACGACGAGCTGGTCGAGGTCACGCCCAAGGCCGTGCGTCTGCGCAAGAAGTACCTCACCGAGAACGACCGCAAGCGTTCGTCGCGGCAGGTGGCGTAGACCCGTACCGTCGCGCGCGGCAAGCACCGGGCCGCCCCTGCTCCGTGCCGCCGCCATGACGCGCGGATTACGCCTTGCACAAGCGTCCAAGCTGTCTCGACACAATCGTTCACAATTGTGTTATCACGATCTCGGGCCACCCTGGAGAACCCGTCATGAGTCGTGATTTCGTCCGTACCGGAGCCTTGAAAGATCCCGCCAGCTATCCGCAGTGGGCGCAGGATCTGATGCAATCGAGCGATGAGGTCAAGCGCGAGGTGCTCGCACACCCGCTCTGGCCCGACATGCGCGAAGGCCGCCTCGATCCTGCTTCCATGCGCAATTTCATGGCAGGCATCTGGCCGGTGATCGAGCAGTTTCCCCGCTACATGGCCATGAGCCTGCTGAAGACCCATTACGGTCGCAGCCGCGGCGAAACGATGGCCCGGCGCTGGCTGGTGCGCAATATCCGCATCGAGCAGAACCATGCCGATTACTGGCTGGACTGGGCGGATGCGGCGGGCGTGCCGCGTGCCGAGGTGATGCGCGGCGCCGTCGCGCCGGAAACCCAACTGCTCAGCCACTGGTGCTGGCAGGTCTGTCACAACGACAATCTCGCCGCCGGCATCATCGCCACCAACTTCGCCGTCGAGGGGACCACCGGTGAGGGCGCCGTCCTGGTGACCCAGGACGATATCTATGCCTACGGCTTCGACGCCCGCGTGCGCGCCAAGGCCATGCGCTGGCTGACCCTGCATGCCGACTACGATGACTCCCATCCCTGGGAAGCGCTTGACATTGTCTGCACGCTCAAGGGAAATGACCCGGCGCCGGGCGAGGTGGAGCATCTGCGCCAGTGCGTTGTCAAATCCTACACATACATGCGTGCAAGCCTTGATCATTGCTACGAGCATGCGCGCGTGGAGCGCAAGCCAGTCTCCGTGGCGGCCTGAGCCGCGCATGGCGACCGAATTGCTGCGGCGGGCGGGATCGTCCGCCGCCGCAATCTGACCGGGAGCCACCGCCGTGCGGGAGATGCACAGCAGTCTTCTGTCTTCGGATCTCGCAAGACGGCTGCGGCCGCTGATCTACGGCCTGATCGGCATCGTGGCGTTCGTGCTGTGGCTGACTTGGGTTGCGCTGCAGCTGCAGGTGTCCGTCGCCGGCATCCTCAACGCCGAAAGCACCTGGTCGAAGGCGCAGAAGCAGGCGACCATCGATCTTTATGCCTATGCGGTCAGCGGTGACGCTGCCGATCTGGCCTTGTTCCAGCGCGGCATGATCATCGTCGATTCCGACCGCCTGGCACGCAATGCCCTGACCACTTCGCACCCCGATTACACGCTGGCCAGGACTGCCCTTCTGAAAGGCACCTTCCTGAAACCGGCCATCCCCGGGACGATGTTCATCATCGTCTATGTCGGCTCGGCACCCTTTGTTCGCGATGCCCTGCAAAGCTGGCGCGCCACCGATCCGTACATGGATGAACTCGCGACCATCGCGACGCGGCTGCAGCGCGAATACGCCGAGCCACGGCCTGCGCGCGCCCTGCTCGATCGCGAGGCGCAACGCATCCTCGCGATCAACAATACCGTTGGACCGCTCACCAATGTCTTCTCGCGCAGCATCGCGCTGGGCGCCGCCTGGCTGGCCAGCATCCTGTTCTGGACCGTGGTCGGCGCCTCCGCGCTGGTGGTCCTGATCTGGCTCTATTTCGCGCGCCGCACGCTGGCGGGCATTCGCAGCTCCGACGAGCGTTACCGGACCCTGCTCGAGGGCGCAGAGGACGCCATCGTGGTGATCGACGAGCGTACCGGGCGCATCGTCGAGGCCAATCGCGCCGCGATCGCGCTGACCGGATTTCCGCAGGATCGCCTGCTGGGAATCGACTTCGACGGGCTGTTCGCGCAACGCACCAGCAGCAGCGTGCATGCCGAGATGGCCAACGGTCCGGCGGACGGGGCCGAACGGGTGATGCTGGATGCGCATGGCAACGCGGTGCCGGTGGAAGTACGCAGCAGTGGCGCCAGCCTGACCGGCAACACGGTGCGAATGGCGGTCATCCACGATCTCAGCGAGCGTCTGCGCCTCGAGCAGGAGCGACGCACCGCGGCCGAAGCCCTGGGCACGATCGCCGAGGGAGTGATCATCGCCGACAGCGCGCATCGTGTGCTGGCCGTCAACGCCGCCTGCCGCAACATCAGCGGCTACAGCGGTGGCGAGGCGGTCGGTCTGGACTTCACCGCCTGGCGCTGTCTGGAGGATGGCAGGCCGCTGCCGGCGGATCTGTGGGAAACAGTCGAACGCAGCGGTCACTGGCGCGGTGAAGTCTGGAGTCTGCGTCGCAACGGCGAGCGTTACCCCGAATGGCTCAGCATCAGCGCCATTCGTGATCGCAACGGTGCCGTGCAGCGCTACGTCGCGGTGTTCAGCGACATCTCCGAGCGTCACCGCTATCAGCAGCACCTCGAACACCTGGCGCATCACGACGCCCTGACCGGACTGGCCAACCGGCAGCATTTCGAACAGCGCGCCAGCGAGAGCATCGCCGGCGCGGCGCGCAACGGCAGCCAGCTGTCCCTGCTGTTCGTCGATCTGGACGGATTCAAGGCGGTCAACGACAGCTACGGTCACGCCTTCGGTGACCGCCTCCTGTCGATGGTCGCCGAGCGCATCAACAGCCAGTTGCGCGAAGGCGATTTCGCCGGCCGCATCGGCGGAGACGAATTCACCGTCCTGCTCGATCAGGTGCACGACCGCGAGGAGTCGACCCAGGTCGCGCGCAGGCTGCTGCTGACGCTGGGCGAACCCTATCCGATGCTGGAGCATGAGGTATTTCTGTCCGCCAGCATCGGCATCGCCAACTTCCCGCGCGACGGCGAAGACGTGCCGACATTGATCGCCAACGCCGACGCGGCGATGTACGCCGCCAAAGCCGACGAGCGCAACAGCTTCCGCTACTACGCGCCGGTGATGCATGCCTCGGCTCGCACCCGCCTGACGCTCGCCGGCGAGCTGCGTCAGGCGCTGACGCGCGGCGAGTTCCGCCTGGCCTATCAGCCCAGCGTGCGCCTGGATGACCGCCGCGTGGTCGCGGTCGAGGCTTTGCTGCGCTGGCAGAATGCCGAGCGCGGCTCGATCGCGCCGGCTGAATTCATCCCCTTGGCGGAGAATCTCGGCCTGATCCGCACCATCGGCGAATGGGTGCTGGACGAGGCCTGTCGCCAGAGCCGCGCATGGCTCGACGCCGGTCTGCCGCCGATCCGCATCGCGGTCAACATTTCGGCCAGCCATCTGCGTCACCCGCGCTTCGCCGAGCGCGTGCAGGCGGCGCTGGAAAAGCACCGCTGCCCGCCGTCGACGCTGATGATCGAGATCACCGAGAGCGCGATCCTGCGCATCGGCGAGCGCACCCAGCAGACGCTGGACGCCCTGCACGCGCTCGGTGTCGGCGTGGCCGTAGACGACTTCGGCACCGGCTATTCGTCGCTCGCCTACCTCAAGCTGCCGGCGATCCGCTACATCAAGATCGACCAATCCTTTGTCGCCGGCATTCCGCACGACAGCAACGACGTCGCGATCACCCGCGCGATCCTTGCACTGGCCGCCAGCCTCAACCTGCAGCCGATCGCCGAAGGCATCGAAACCGAAGCCCAGCGCCAGTTCCTGCTGGACGCCGGCTGTGGCGAAGGCCAAGGCTATCTGTTCGCACACCCGATGCCGGCGGCCGACATCGAGCGCCTGCTGGAACGCCAGCGGGTCGCCTGAGCGGCTACATGCGACGCTGGCCGCTGCGCCGCAACGACAGCGTGAACATCATGCCGCTGACGCCGTTGAACAGTAGCGCGATGCCGAGCAAGGTCCCCGGCGCCCATGCACTGCTGGCCGGCCAGCCGAAGCCGATCATCAGGCCCAGCAACAGCGTGACCAACCCGTCCGCCAGCAACCACCCGGCACCGGCCGCGCCGCGATGACGGCTCCAGGCGATCAGTCGCATGATGCCGCCGGCAAGGAACACCAGCGCCAGCAGCAGGGTCAGGCTGGCCAGGGCCAGTCCGGGGACCAGGGCCAGATAGAGGCCGCTGGCGAGATACAGCAATCCCAGCAGAATATGCCAGAGGCGGCTGCGCAGGCGCTGCGGATGCCAGGCGCCGCCCAGCTGCAGGACGCCGCCGAGGATCAGCGCCCACGCCATCACCAGTGCCGCCAGCAGACCCGCCAGCAGCGGCAGCGCGATCGCCAGCGCCCCGACCACGATCAATCCCAGCCACCACACGATCCAGCCAATGCCCATGTCCGCGCTCCGTTGCCCGAGTCAATCGTTCGATCATCCAAGCCTGCCTGTCGCGCCGCAAGCACCTGCGCCCCACGGACGGCGTTCGTGAACAACTCGCGGCGCAACGTGCTGCTGGCCTGGAGCGGCGGCAAGGATTGCCTGATGGCGCTGGAGCGGCTGGTTGGCGATCCGCACTGGCGTGTCGTCGGCCTGCTGACCACGCTCACGCGAAAATTCGATCGCGTCGCCATGCACGGCATCCGCCGCGACGTGCTGCAGGCGCAGGCCGCTGCACTGGGGCTGCCGCTGATCGAATCGGAACTGGACTGGCCGGCATCCAACGCCAGCTATGAAACGGCGTTCGCCGCTTCGCTGGCGGCGGCGCACGAGCGCTGGCCCGGCCTCGACCGGATCGCCTTCGGCGACCTGTTTCTCGCCGATGTGCGCGCCTGGCGCGCAGCACTGCTGCAACGCTGCGGATGGCACGGCGTGTTTCCGCTGTGGGGCGAGGACACCGCCGGCCTCGCCCGCCGTTTCGTCGCCGCCGGCCACCGCGCCGTGCTGACCTGCGTCGACACCACCCGGCTCGATGCCGATTTCGCCGGCCGCGAATTCGACGCCGACCTGCTCGATACGCTGCCGGCCAGCTGCGATCCCTGCGGCGAACACGGCGAATTCCACACGCTCAGCCACGCCGGGCCGCTGTTCACCGCGCCCCTGCGCCTCGAACGCGGCATCAGCGTGCGCCGTGAGGACCGCTTCCAGTACGCCGATTTCCTGCTGGCTGACCGGTGACCGCCGCGGCCGGACTTCGGCTCGCTTTCCCGGGCAGGCGCTCGGTCATGGGAAACGCCCGCGCCGGTCGACGCGGGCGTTCCCTCCTTGGCCGGACTCAGTGACCGGTCGCAGCAGCGGCCGGGGCCTTCCTGATGCCGAGATTCCAGGCCATGAAGGCCGCGATGTCGGCGGTCTGCTGGATGCGCTTGTCGGTCGGCATGTAGCCGTGACTGGTCTGCGTCTCGACCCGGATCAGGATCGGGTTGGCGCAGCCCTGCGCATGCTGCATCGCCGCCGCGAACTTGTACGAATGGCTGGGCACGACGCGATCATCGTGGTCGGCGGTGCTGATGATGGTCGGCGGGTAGCAGGTGCCGGTGCGCACGTTCTGCAGCGGCGAATACTTGATCAGCCACTTGAAGGCCTGAGGATTGTTGGGGTCGCCGTACTCCGGCTCCCACAGCGCGCCGCCGGAAAACTTTTCGTAGCGCAGCATGTCGAGCACGCCGGCGCCGGCGTAGGCCGCGCCGAACAGGTGCGGATGCTCGGTGACGCTGGCACCGACCAGCAGGCCGCCGTTGGAATAGCCCTCGATGCCCAGATGCGGCGTCGAGGTGTACTTCTCGCGGATCAGGTACTTGGCCGCCCAGGCGAAGTCGTCGAACACGTTCTGCTTGCGGCCGAGCATGCCCGCGTGATGCCAGGCCTCGCCGTATTCGCCGCCGCCGCGCAGGTTGGCCACCGCATAGACGCCGCCCATCTCCAGCCAGGCGGGCACCATCGGGCTGTAGCCGGGGGTGATGCTGATGTTGAAGCCGCCATAGGCATAGAGCAGGGTCGGATTGCTGCCGTCGAGCTTGAGGCCCTTGCGCGCGGTGATGAACATCGGGATGCGGGTGCCGTCCTTGGAACGGTAGAACACCTGGCGCGTCTCGTATTGCGACGGATCGAACGGCAGCTGCGGCTTGAAGAACACGCTGTTGCTCCCGGTCGCCACGTCATAGCGGTAGACGCTGGTCGGATACAGAAACGAGGTGAACGCGTAGAACAGCTGCGGCGAGTCGGCCTGACCCGACAGCCCGCCGACCGAGCCGATGCCCGGCAGCGGCAGCGTGCCCTTGAGCTTGCCGTCGGGCGCGTACAGGCTGACTTCGCTCTTGACGTCCACCAGACGCTCGACGACCACGTCGCCGCCGGCCAGCAGTCCGCCCTGAATCACGTCCTTCCCCTGTGGCACCACGGTGCGCCAGTGCGCCGCGTCCGGCTGACCGAGCTTGAACGCGACGATCCTGCCACGCGGCGCATCGCGCGTGGTCAGCATGTAAACGGTGTCGCCAAGATTGCCGACCGGCGTGTAGCCGGCATCGTTGCCGGTGAACAACGGCTGCAACGGTGCGCCCACGTCGGGATGCGTCGGATCTCCGAGATCGGCGACGTACAGTTCGTTGTGGGTCGAGGTACCGTTGACCAGATACACGAACAGGTAGCGGCCGTCATGGCTGACACTGCCGCCGATGATCCACTCCGGCAGGTCCGGGCGCGCGTAGATCCGGCGATCGGCCGACTGCGGCGTGCCGATCAGGTGGTAGTACAGCGCCTGGTCGCGCACGCGGTCGCTGATCACCTGGCCCTTGGGCGGCGCGGGATAGCGCGAGTAGAAAAAGCCCTTGTCGTCCCGGGTCCAGGCGATGCCCGAGAACTTCACCCAGCGCACGTCGTCGGCCAGATCCTTGCCGGTGGCGACATCGCGCACGTGCAGTGTTTCCCAGTCGGAGCCCCCCTGCGACAGGCCGTAAGCGAGATAGCGGCCGTCAGGCGATGGTTGGTCATCGAGCAGGGCGATCGAGCCGTCCCTGGACAGCGCGTTGGGATCGAGCAGCTCGCGCGGCGTGCCGTCGAGGCCGTCCTGAACGTACAGCACCGACTGGTTCTGCAGGCCGCTGTTCTTGCCGTAAAACAACTTGCCGCCCTTCAGCGTCGGCACGCCGACCTTGGGATAGTTCCACAGCGTCGTCAGCCGCTGCCTGATCCATGCGCGCAGCGGAATTGTCGCGAGATAGCGCGCTGTCAACGCATTCTCGGCGGCGACCCATTGGGCCACCGCCGGACTGTCGAGGTTTTCCATCCATTGATACGGTGCCGGTACCCTGATCGTGCCATAGGTGTCCACCGTCGCGGCACGCTCGGCCGGCGGATAGCTGAGCAATCCGGCAACCGGCGTCTGCGCCATGACCACTCCCGCGAAAGCCAGCGCGAAGCCGGCCATGCTGCATGCGATCTTCCCCATCACATTCTCCCGTGCGGCGGGACGGCAACTGCGCTCGCGACACCCGCCCCATCGCGAACCCCTGCATTATGGCTTGACGCGGCGAACTTCGGCACCCTCACCGCGGACGCCGGCCCAGGCTGACACGCTCGCGATCCTCGAGGTCGCGCTCGCTGGCGATCTGCGCGAAGCCCGCGGCCGTAAGCAGATCGCGCACGGCGGCTCCCTGCTGCCATCCGTGCTCGAGCAGCAGCCAGCCTGCAGGGCGCAGATGCCGGATCGCATCGCGAACGATGATACGGATGGCATCGAGGCCGTCGTCGCCGGCGACCAGTGCGGCGGCCGGCTCGAAGCGCAGATCGCCAATCGCGAGATGCGGATCGCCCGCGGCGATGTAGGGCGGGTTCGACGCGATCAGGTCGAAGGCGGCCCCGCCCAGCGCCGCACACCAGTCGCCGCGGGCAAAGCCGATGTTGTCCAGGCCCAGCCGCGCGGCGTTGCCGCGCGCCACCCCCAGCGCGGCGGTGCTGGCATCGGTGGCCAGCACCTGCGCAAACGGCCGTTCGCGAGCAAGCGCCAGCGCGATCGCGCCGCTGCCGGTACCCAGGTCCGCCACCCGCACGGCCTTGTCTTCGGGCAGTCGATGCAGCGCCGCTTCGACCAGGCATTCGGTTTCGGGCCGCGGGATCAGGACTGCCGGGCCGACCTCGACATCCAGCGTCCAGAATGCGCGAGTGCCGGTAAGGTAGGCCAGCGGTTCGCCCGCCGCGCGCCGCAGCAGCAGCGAACGCAGGGTGGCGGATCTCGCGGAATCCACCGTATCGCCGGCATGCGCATACAGCCAGGCACGCGGCTGGTGCAACGCGTGCGCGAGCAGAAGCTCGGCCTCGCGACGGGCATCAGGGCCCGACAGCGCCTGCGTCGCGGCGGTGAGCAGGGTGCGCACGTCGGTCATCACGGAGGCCTGCGGGAGGAAGGGCGGCGACAGCCGCAGATGGTAACGGGACCGTCCGCGGACGATGCGCATCGGCGCGCCGTGCCGCGGCATGCATTTCCATCGATCGCGACGATTGCTAGGATGCAAACGATAGATATCGTGAATCGAATGCCATGAACCTGCGTGACCTGCGCTATCTCGTCGCCCTCGCCGAGCACCGCCATTTCGGGCGCGCTGCCACAGCCTGCTTCGTCAGCCAACCGACGCTGTCGACGCAGATCCGCAAGATCGAGGATGAACTGGGGGTCGCCCTGGTCGAGCGCACGCCGCGCAAGGTGCTGTTGACCGAGTGCGGGCGCGAGATCGCCCAGCGCGCGCGCGAAGTGCTCAACGAGATCGAGCAGATCCGCGCAATCGCACGGCGTACCCTCGATCCGGAATCGGGAACGCTGCGGCTGGGCATCTTCCCGACCCTCGGACCTTACCTGCTGCCGCACGTCGTGCCGCAGCTGCGCGAGCGGTTTCCACGCCTGGAACTGCTGCTGACAGAGGACAAGACCGAAGCCGTGCTGAAACGGCTGCGCGAGGGGCAGCTCGATGCCGGCATTCTCGCCCTGCCGCTGCACGACGATTCGCTGCACACCGAGTTTCTGTTCGAGGAGCCTTTCGTCCTGGCCACCCCGGATGGCCATCCACTGGCGCACAAGAAGGAGCTGCGGCTGGCGGATCTGGCCGACCATAACCTGATGCTGCTGGAAGACGGCCACTGTCTGCGCGATCAGGCGCTGGAGGTCTGCCAGCTGGCCGGCGCCGGCGAAAAGTCCGGCTTCCGGGCCACCAGCCTGGAAACCCTGCGCCAGATGGTGGCTGCCAATGTCGGGATCACCCTACTGCCGATACTGGCGGTGCATCCCCCGGTGGCACAGACCGGCAACGTCCATCTGGTGCCGTTTCGCGGCGCGCCGCCCAGCCGCCGCATCGCCATGGCCTGGCGCAAGAGCTCGGCGATGACCGCATTCCTGAAGCGCTTCGCCGCCACCTTCCGCGAACTGCCGCCGGCGCTGCTGCGGGTCGCTGCGGAAACGCCGCGGCCACGGCGACCGCGACGGACCACGGCATAGGCAGGCCCTATCGCGACCATTGCCGATGTCGATTTCCCCGTGCCGCACCGCGGCGCTACATTTGCACAGCTTGATCGGCCACGTCGATCAAGCTCATCCCCCAGCCGCCGCCACGAGGTGACACCATGAGCAAGCTCAAGGGCTCCAAGACCGAAGAGAATCTGAAGTACGCGTTCGCCGGCGAGTCGCAGGCCAACCGCCGCTACCTGTACTTCGCACAGAAAGCCGACGTCGAGGGCTACAACGACGTCGCCGCGGTGTTCCGCTCCACCGCCGAAGGCGAGACCGGGCATGCGCACGGCCATCTCGAGTATCTCGAAGCAGTGCGGCGATCCGGCCACCGGCCTGCCATTCGGCGCCACCGGCGACAACCTCCGGAGCGCGATCGCCGGCGAGACCCACGAGTACACCGACATGTACCCGGGCATGGCCAAGGCCGCGCGCAACGAGGGCTTCGACGAGATTGCCGACTGGTTCGAAACGCTGGCCAAGGCCGAACGCTCGCATGCCAATCGCTTCCAGCGTGCGCTGGACGAGGTCAAGTAAAGCGCGTCGGCCGCGCCCCCCGGAAAACCTCTGAACAAATCCATCACGGACTTGCCAAGGGCACCGGGTCCGGCGCGGATCCGGACCCGACTGCGCAGCGTCAGGCACAAGCACGCCTGGTGCGCGGCAGGCCATCCCGGGCATGAGGAAGACCTGAACTTGCACAGGTCTTCCCCGGATACGTGGCCTGCCGCATCGGCCACGGGGGCGCCGTGACGGGCCGCTGCACACAAGGAATGGCACGATGACTGACACTCGCACCCTGTCCCGCGAGGGCAATCTGGAGGCGCCGACGCGCCACCCGCTGGGCTGGACCGAGCCGGGTTTCTACGACCGGGACGCTCTCGAAAGCGAGCTCGAGCGCGTGTTCGACATCTGCCATGGCTGCCGCCGCTGCGTCAGCCTGTGCCATGCCTTCCCCACCCTGTTCGACCTGATCGACGAATCCGGCACCATGGAAGTCGACGGCGTGGCCAAGTCCGACTACGCCAAGGTCGTCGAGCACTGCTATCTGTGCGACCTGTGCTACCAGACCAAGTGTCCGTATGTGCCACCGCATGCGTGGAACGTGGACTTCCCGCACCTGATGCTGCGCGCCAAGGCGCAGTCGTTCCGCACCGAGGGCGTGCCGCTCAAGGCGCGGGTGCTGTCCAGCACCATGGCGATGGGGCGATTCGCGTCGATCCCCATTGTGGTCGAGGCCGTCAACGCCGCCAACCGCAGTCCGACGGCGCGCAAGCTGCTCGACAAGGCACTGGGCGTGCATCCCGACGCGCGCGTGCCGACCTATCACAGCGACACCGCGCGCAAGCGGCTCAAGCACGCCACCGCGTCGGGTGCTCGCCGAACCGGCCGGGCGCACGCTCGGCAGGGTGGCGATCTTCGCCACCTGCTACTGCAACGTGTCCGAACCCGGCGTGGTCGAGGATCTGCATGCCGTGCTGGAACACAATGGCGTCCCCTGCAGACTGGTCGCACGCGAGGTCTGCTGCGGCATGCCCAAGCTGGAGCTGGGCGATCTCGACAGCGTGGCGAAGTACAAGGAGCAGAACATCCCCGTCCTGGCCGCCGCGGTGCGCGACGGCTATGACCTCACCGCCGCGATACCCTCCTGCGTGCTGATGTTCAAGCAGGAGCTGCCGCTGATGTTTCCCGACGACGCCGACGTGCAGCTGGTCAAACGGCACTTCTACGACCCGTTCGAGTACCTGATGGAGCGCCACCGCGCCGGCAGGCTGCGCACCGACTTCCGCAACCCGCTGGGCAAGGTCGCCTGGCAGGTGGCCTGCCACCAGCGCGTGCAGAACATCGGCCCGAAGACGCGCGAGATCCTGGCGCTGATCCCGGGTACCGAGATCGCCACCATCGAACGCTGCTCGGGCCACGATGGCACCTACGGCGTCAAGACCGCGACCTACCCGATCGCGCGCAAGATCGCCCGGCCGGTGGAGGCGCGCGTGCGCCAGGAAGAACCCGCCCACTTCACCAGCGACTGCCCGATGGCTGGAGCGCACATCGCGCATGGCCTGGGCGATGCGCCCGTCGCCGAGCATCCGCTGAGCCTGCTGCGCCGCGCTTACGGCATCTGAAACATCAGCATTCCGGCCGGGACAGTGGCTGGAGCGAAGACACGCGGATGCGGCCGAGCGGCCGGTCCGGATTGATTTCCCCGTGCGGGCCGCATCGCCCGCGGAGTCAGCCATGGACAAGCTCTCCCACGACCAGTTGCAGACCCTCGAGTCCTACGCACGCCAGCGCAAGGACTTTCGCGCACGTGTGATGGCGCACAAGAAGCGCCGCTCGGTGCATCTCGGCGAACACATGACGCTGCTGTTCGAGGATCGCCTGACTGTCCAGTACCAGGTGCAGGAAATGCTGCGCGTCGAGCGCATCTTCGAGCCCGAGGGCATCGCCGACGAGCTCGCGGCCTACAACCCGCTGATCCCGGACGGGCGCAATCTCAAGGCCACGCTGCTGATCGAGTATCCCGAGATCGACGAGCGCCAGCGGGCGCTGTCGGCCTTGCGCGGCGTCGAGCACATGATCCAGCTCGTCGTCGCCGGCCACGCCGCGGTCACCGCGATCGCCGACGAGGATCTCGAGCGCAGCAACGACAGCAAGACTTCGGCGGTGCACTTCCTGCGCTTCGAACTGACGCCGGCGATGATCGCCGCATGGCAGCGTGGCGCAGCCGTGACGCTGGCGGTCAGCCATGCGGGCTATGACGCGCGCATCGAGATCGACGCGAGTACGCGCGATGCACTGGCGGCCGACTTCGCCTGACTGACCACCGGCGCTGGCAGAATGCGGGCATGAGCCGCCCGACTCTGTTGCTGGTCCTGCTGTTGCTGCTGGCCGCCTGGGGCGGCCTGTCGTGGTGGCAATCGCGCCCGCTGCAGCATCCGCCCGGAGTACTTGTCACCGAAGCGCCGCGGCAACTGCCACTGGACGGCCCGCTGTCGCTGCCTGACGACGACGCTTACCGCCTGACGCCGCGGGCGCACTTCGCCCTCAGCGCCCGCGTACTGGCGCGTGCCGATTACCGCTTCGATGCCGGCGCCGATCTGGTGCCGACCGACCTCGCGCTGGGCTGGCAGCAGATGTCGGACAGCGCGGTGCTCGACCATATCGAGATCAGCCAGGCCAACCGCTTCTACTACTGGAGCGTGCGCCGGTTTCCGATCCCGCGCCGCGTGATCGAAACCGAGAGCGCGAACATGCACCTGATTCCCGCTGACGCCGAAGTGCGGCGCGAGCTCGAGCACGTGCGTGTCGGCGACGTGATCAGCCTGGACGGCTACCTGGTCGATGCGCGCCGTGCCGACGGTTTCGTCTGGCGCACGTCACTTACCCGCGACGACACCGGCGCCGGCGCCTGCGAGCTGGTGTACGTCGAGCAACTGGGCATCACTTCGCGCTGAGTCCAACCGCCTGCTGGCGTGTGCCGGTTGCGCCCCGGCAGCCCCGGGTACGGCACCAGCACGCATCGTGGTCGCGGCGGCGGCGCGAAAATGCTGAAAGGTTTTCCAGCGCAGCCGGGTCTTGATCAGCGCCGGGACGAACCCGGTCACCTACGGAGACTGTTCGATGAATAGCCAGAACCTGCTCAAGAATGCCCTGTTCAGTGCCATCGCCGTCGGCGCGCTCGGCCTTGCAGCCGCCACACCGGCGCACGCCGCCGACAAGATGGCGGTCCAGAAGTGCTACGGCATCAATGCCGCGCACAAGAACGACTGCCACACGATCGGGCACTCCTGTGCCGGCCAGGACAAGATGGCGCGCGATCCCAACGCCTTCATCGCCGTACCCAAGGGCCTGTGCGAGAAGATCGACGGCGGCAAGCTGGCGCCGGCGCAGAAGGGCTGAGCATCCGCTGATGCACGACGCGAGCACACTCGCGACGCGAC
This sequence comes from uncultured Pseudomonadota bacterium, assembly GCA_963794205.1. Classification (GTDB taxonomy): domain Bacteria; phylum Pseudomonadota; class Gammaproteobacteria; order Xanthomonadales; family Rhodanobacteraceae; genus Metallibacterium. The sequence goes on along the minus strand of CAWCCR010000015.1, from coordinate 527,621 downwards.
CGATCCCGGCAGCGGCCGGGATCGGCCTGCGTGCGCCGCACCTGCAGCGCGTGCTGGCCGAGCGCCCGCGCGTGCCTTGGTTCGAGATGCACACCGAGAATTTCTTCGGCGCCGGCGGCGCGATCCATGCCGCGCTCGAGCGCGTGCGCGCCGACTATCCGCTGAGCCTGCACGGCGTCGGCCTGTCGCTGGGCTCGGCCGACGCGCTCGACAACGAGCATCTGGCGACGCTGCGCGCCCTGGTGCGGCGCTACCAGCCGGGGCTGGTCTCCGATCACATCTGCTGGGGCGCGATCGGTGGCGTCCACTTGAACGATCTGCTGCCGCTGCCGTTCACCGACGAGGCGCTGGACCTGATGGTGTCGCGCGTGCAGCAGGTTCAGGACGCGCTGGGTCGCGAGTTCCTGGTCGAGAACGTCTCCAGCTATCTGACCTTCGAGCATGCGGACATGAGCGAATGGGAATTCGTCGCCGAGCTGGTGCGCCGCGCCGGCTGCGGCCTGCTGCTCGATGTCAACAATGTCCATGTCAACAGCATCAACCACGGCTTCGACGCCCATGCCTACCTGCGCGCGATGCCGGTCGCCGCGGTGCGCGAGATCCATCTGGCCGGTTTCACGCGCAAGACCGATCTCGCCGTGCCGCTGCTGATCGACAGCCACAGCCGGCCGGTGGACGCCGCGGTGTGGAATCTGTACACGGAGGCGCTGGCCCTGCTGGGGCCGCTGCCCACCCTGATCGAATGGGATCAGGACCTTCCCGAACTCGAGGTGCTGCAGGCGGAAGCCGGCCGCGCCGAGGCCCTGCTCGATGCCCGCCGCGCCCGCGCTGCGTGAGCTGCAGCGCGGCTTCGCCGATGCCGTGCTCGGACACGGCGGCGGCGACGCCGCACGCTGGGTGGCTGGCGCGGGCCTCACACCGGCGGCGCGGCTGCAGATCTATGCCAATGCCATCGCCAGTACGCAGATCGACACCCTGCGCGCTGCCTATCCCGCGGTACTGGCGCTGGTCGGCGCCGAGTTCTTCGAGGCCGCGGCGGCGCGCTATCGCCGGCTGCATCCCTCGACGCGCGGCAATCTGCAGGCCTTCGGCGCCGAGTTTCCGGCGTTTCTCGCCGGGATGCCCGAGGCGGCCGCGCTGGCCTACCTGCCCGACGTGGCGCGCCTCGAGTGGCTGCGCCAGGAGTGCGCCCTGGCGGCCGATGCGGCGCCTCTCGACCCTGCCGCGCTGGCCGCCCTCGACGATGACGGACCCTTGCGGCCGGCCCTGCACCCGAGCCTGCGCCTGCTGGCCAGCGCGCATCCGCTGCTGACGATCTGGCGCTACGCCATCGCGCCCGAGGGTGGGCGCCTGCAACTCGACGGCCGCGGCGAGCAGGTCCTGCTCTGGCGCGACGGCGGCGACGTGGCGCTGGCGGCGATGGAGGCGGCCAGTTACGCCTGCGTCGCCGCGCTCGCGGCCGGGCGCGATCTTGATGCGGCGCACGCCGAAGCGCTCGCCGCCGACGCCGATTTCGACCTCGCCGCCTGCCTGCAGAGCCTGATCGCGCAGGGTCTGGTCGTGGCTTTCACGCAAACCGGGGAAAGTCCCACATGAACACCATGATGAAACGCGGCTTCGCCTTCTACGACGACTTCGCCACCGCGCTGGGCCGGCTCGGCCCGCTCGCGCTGCTGCTGTTCCGGTTCTGGGTGGCACTCGCGTTCTGGCGCGCCGGCGTGGTCAAGATCGAGGACCCCTACGGCACGCAATACCTGTTCAACAACGAGTACCACGTGCCGCTGCTGTCGGGCGACGTCGCCGCCTTCCTCGGCACCTGGATCGAGCTGATCACGCCGTGGCTGCTCGTCATCGGCATCGCCGGCCGCCTGACCGCGCTGTTCCTGTTCGTCTACAACATCATCGCCGTGATCTCGTACCCCGATCTGTGGCCGCACGGCTTCTGGACCGGCCTGATCGGGGACGGCTTCAACGACCACAAGGTGTGGGCGATGATGCTGCTGGCCGTGATCGCCTGGGGACCCGGCGCGGTATCGCTCGATGCGCTGCTCGGACGCCTGCGGCGACGCCACGCGGGCTGAACGCGCGGCGCGGCTTGCAATCGGCACATGACAACCCATCCTCACGGGAACCGCCCGCTCGGTCGCAGCGTGCGCGGTGCCAATGGAGACCCCGATGAATGCCAGCTGTGACTTGCGCGGCGTCAGCCTGATCGTGCCACCGGACCGCTTCCCCGATCCGCCGCGCGATCTCGATGCCGGTGATGCCGGTCCACGGACCGCGGTACTGGCGGGCGGCTGCTTCTGGTGCGTGGAGGCCGTGTTGCGCGAACTCGACGGCGTGCTCGAGGTGACCTCCGGCTACGCCGGAGGCCGCGCCGAGGACGCCCATTACCGCACTGTCTGCGACGGACGCAGCGGCCACGCCGAAGCCGTGCAGGTGCGCTTCGATCCGCGCCGGCTCAGCTACGGCCAGCTGCTCAAGGTGTTCTTCGCCGTCGCCCACGATCCGACCCAGCGCGACCGCCAGGGCCACGATGTCGGCAGCCAGTACCGTTCGGCGATCTTCCCCGTCGACGACGCCCAGCGGCAGGTCGCCGAAGCCTACATCCGGCAACTCGATGCTGCGGGCGTGTTCGCCGCGCCGATCGCGACCACCATCGAGCCCATGACGGGCTTCTATGCGGCCGAACCCGACCACCAGAACTACGCTGCCCGGAATCCGCAGCAGCCCTATATCGCCGCGGTCTCGATGCCCAAGGTCGAAAAACTCCGCAATTATTTCGGTGACTGGCTGAAACGCCGGTACGACCAAGCCTGACCGGGAGCCGCCATGAGCACCGACACGAACCCACGTTCGCGTTCCGGCCATGACCTCGGGCCGCTGTCCACCGTCGAACGCGAGCGTCTGGCACGGCGGCTCAGCCCCGAGGAGCGCCGCATCCTGCTCGAGCATGGCACCGAGCGCCCGTTCTGTGGTGTCCTGCTGCAACAGAAGGCACCCGGCCATTACGCGTGCCGCCTGTGCGGCCTGCCGCTGTTTCGCGCTGGAGCAAAGTTCGATTCCGGCACTGGCTGGCCCAGCTTCGACACGCCCTGCGATCCCGAGCACCTCCGCGAGATCGTCGACGACAGCCTTGGCATGCGCCGCACCGAGATCCGCTGCCGCCGTTGCGACGGCCATCTCGGCCACGTATTCCCCGACGGGCCGTCGCCGACCGGCCTGCGTTACTGCCTCAATTCGGCAGCGCTGGCGTTCGTGCCCGACGGCGACGCGACGGGTCAGTAGCGCAACAGCGTCACCAGCGGCTCCCCGCCGACCCAGCGCGCGCGCCCGCCCAGCGCGCAGATCTCCAGGACCACTGCCGCGCCGACGATCTCGGCGCCGAGATGCTCGACCAGCCGCTGCGCGGCCTGCAGGGTGCCGCCGGTGGCAAGCACGTCATCGACGATCAACGCGCGCGTGCCGGGCGCCAGCGCATCGACGTGAGCCTCCAGCCGGTCGACGCCGTACTCCAGTACGTAATCCACGCCGACGCGCTCGCCGGGCAGCTTGCCGGCCTTGCGCAACGGCACGAATCCGGCACCCAGCGCGTGCGACAGCGCGCCACCCAGCGCGAAGCCGCGAGCCTCGATGCCGCAGACCACGCCCACGCGCTGGCCGCGCCAGGGCGCCGCCAGCGCGCCGATGCAAAGACCAAACGCGCGCGCATCCGCCAGCAGCGGTGCGAGGTCCTTGAACATCACCCCAGGCCTCGGGAAATCGGGTACGTCGCGGACGTAGGCGGTCAGCTCATGCAACGGCGAATCCCCGGCGCGTGGGCAGTCGGAGGCGATCCGGTCCGCCGCGGACGGCCGGGACCGGTACTCGCGCCCCTGGTCCGGGCACGACATCGCGACTCCGCGCCGCGACCGCTTCAGCCACGCTCGCGCTCGGCCTCGGCGGCGGCCCGCCATTCGATCACCGCCGGCAGTGTGGTGATCGCCTCGACGTAGCCCTGCGCCTCTTTGGTCAGGACGATGCCGTACGCGACGAAGCGCAATGCGACCGGCGCATACATCGCGTCCGCCAGGCCGAAATCGCCGAACAGGAACGGTCCGGCCGTGGCGAAGCGCGCGCGCGCTTCCTGCCACAACTGCTGCACGCGGGCGATGTCGCGCGCCGCCTCGGGGCCCGGTGTCGCAGGCGGACCGCGACGCTGCAGATTCAGCGGCAACTCGCGGCGCAGAGCGGCAAATCCCGCGTGCATCTCGGCGGCGATGGCGCGTGCATGCGCGCGCGGTGCCCGTTCGCGCGGCCAGCCGCGGCCGGCGAGAAAGGTCTCGTTGACATATTCGAGGATCGCCAGCGACTCCCAGACCACGACGCCATCGTGCAGCAGCGCGGGCACCTTGCCGGTCGGCGAGAACTCGCCGATGCGGGCGCGGAATTCGGGCGTGTCCAGCGGCAGGCGCAGTTCCTCGAAATCGACGCCGAACGCGCGCAGCGCCAGCCACGGTCGCAGCGACCACGAGGACCGGTTCTTGTCACCGATCACAAGGATGGGAAGCGTCATCGTCGGTCTCCGAAGGCGATCGGCGCGCTGGGCGCGGGCAGGTCCGCGCAGGCTAGCAGATCGCCGCGCGCGGCCGCTCAAGCCGCGGCGACGGCGCCGTCATCGACGCGAAAATGCGCGCCGACGCTGCGGCGACGCGCGCGCATCGCAGTCAGCATCGCCGCTGCCAGCGCCAGCACATCGCTTCCGCTGGACGCAGCCGGCACCTCGGCCGCAAGCGTCGCCAGCTCCGCTTCGGCGCGAGCCAGGCCATCGTCGCTGCGCTGCAGCGCGGCGTCGCACCAGAGCAGGTCGCCGAGACGCGCGCGCAGCGCGACCGGCAGGGGTTGCCAGCGGCGCTCCGGCGGCAGCGCCGCGCCCGGCTCGGACCGCGGCTGCGATGCCAGTGCCGCGCCCAGCGCACGACCGTGCGCCAGGCCTTCGAGCAGCGAGTTGCTGGCCAGCCGGTTGGCGCCATGCACTCCGCTGCGGGCGGCCTCGCCGACCGCGTACAGGCCCGGCAGCGACGTCGCGCCGGCGGCGTCGGTGCGCACGCCACCCATGCAGTAATGCGCCGCCGGCACCACCGGGATCGGCTGCGCACGCGGGTCGATGCCGCGACCCATGCAGGCGGCGAACACGGTCGGAAAGCGCTGCGCAAAGCCGGCGTCTGCCGCCGCTGTGGCATCGAGCCAGGCACCGCCCCGCTGCGTCTCGCGCCACACCGCACGCGCCACGACGTCGCGCGGCGCCAGTTCCGCATCGGCATGCAGGGCCGGCATGAATCGCTTGCCACGCGCGTCGAGCAGTACCGCACCGGCGCCGCGCAGGGCCTCGGTCAGGAGCGGCAGCTGGCCATGCACCCCGTCGCGCGGGGCCAGCGCGGTGGGGTGGAATTGCACGAACTCGAGATCGGCAAGCTCCGCGCCGGCCGCCAGCGCCAACGCGATGCCGCTGCCATCGCTGCCGGGCGGATTCGTCGTGCAGCGATACAGTCCGGCGTACCCGCCGCTCGCCAGCACTACCGCGCGGGCGCGCCAGAGCTCTCCGCCCTCCGGCCCGCAGGCCCAGGCGCCGACCACGCGGCCGTCGGCGTCGCGCGCCAACGCATACGCGGTGCGGCAGGCCGCGAAGGTCAGATGCGGATGCCCTGCGGCGGCGGCCGCCAGCGTGCGCATCACTTCGGCGCCGGTGGCATCGCCCTGCGCATGGACGATGCGGGCACGGCGGTGCGCGGCCTCACGGCCCAGAGCGAGCGTTTCACCAGCGCGATCGAAGCGCGCGCCCAGCATCTGCAACCATGCAATCAGCCCGGGTGCAGCCGCGGTCAGGCGCGCGACGGCCAGCGGATCATTCAAGCCCGCGCCGGCGGCCAGCGTGTCCTCGGCGTGCAGTTGCGGACTGTCGTCGTCGGCCAGCGCGGCGGCGATGCCGCCTTGCGCCCAGCAACTGGCCCCGTCAACCGCCGGCGCCGGGCCCGGCGTCAGCACCGCCACCCGCCGCGGCGCCGAGGCCAGCGCGGTCGCCAGACCGGCCACGCCCGAGCCGATCACCAGCACGTCAAACAAGGCAGCGTTGCTCATCGGATCCATCTCCCGGAGCTGGCCGGCGGTTGCCGCGCGGTGCCGCGCTCAATGCAGCGCCAGCATGCGTTCCACTGCCCGCCGCGCGCCACCGGCGACCGCCTCATCCACTTCGACCGGATGCTGCAGCAACTGCAGCGCATCGCGGATCTTGCCCAAGGTGATACGCCTCATGTGCGGACACAGGTTGCACGGCTGAACGAACTGGATGTGGGGAAACTGCACGGTGACGTTGGCGCTCATCGAACATTCGGTGATCAACGCCACCTGCCCGGGCCGCGCCCGCTCGAGGTGTTGCACCATGCCGTGGGTGGAGCCGACAAAGTCGGCCTCGGCGAGCACGTCAGGCGGGCACTCGGGGTGGGCGATCACATGCAGGCCGGGCCGCTCGGCGCGCAGGCCCCGCAGCTGCTCGCCGCTGAAGCGTTCATGCACCTCGCAGGCACCCGGCCAGCGCACGATCTCGACCGCGGTCTGCGCCGCCACGTAACGCCCCAGATACTGGTCCGGCAGGAAGATCACCCTCGGCACGCCCAGCGATTCGACCACCTGCACCGCGTTGCCCGAAGTGCAGCAGATGTCCGACTCCGCCTTCACCGCCGCCGAAGTGTTGACGTAGGTCACCACCGGCACGCCGGGATGCTGCAGGCGCAGGGCGCGCACGTCGGCGGCGGTGATCGATTCGGCCAGCGAACAACCGGCCCGCGGGTCCGGAATCAGGACCGTGCGCGAAGGATTGAGCACCTTGGCCGTCTCGGCCATGAAGTGCACCCCACACACCACCAGCACTTCGGCCTCGGCGCGCGCGGCTTCGCGCGCCAGCGCCAGCGAGTCGCCGGTGATGTCGGCGACACCGTGGAAGATGGCCGGCGACATGTAGTTGTGCGCCAGGATCAGCGCATGGCGCTCGACCTTGAGATGGCGGATGGCCTCGATCAGCGGGCGGTCCGCTTCCCATTCGAGATCGGGGATCACCGAGCGGGTACGCTCGCGCAGTGCATCGAGCGGGAGCGGTAGGGTCGTAGCCGGCATGGTTATGCTCGATGTGAGTAATAAACGGTCGACAAATGCTAGTCCCGAGCAAAACTGTGTACAAGCGAAACCAAGGCGGAAACCGCGGAGCGGTTCAGGTCAGCAGGAGATGGCCACTGCCCGCGACCGGCGCGGCCTCCGGGTCGGCCGGCGGCAGGGTGTCGGCGATGATGCGTGTCGCTTCCTCGACCGCCGGATCCGGCACCATGACCGTGACCAGATCGCGCGCGGGCAACTGCCCGATGCCGCCGGTCAGATAGGCACCGCTGATGAAGGCCGGGATGCCCGCCGTCTCCAGCGCGTCCTTGACGAGCTGGGCATCGAACAGCGACTCGGCGTGATAGACGATGCGCATGCCGGCGACGCTAATCCGATGTGGTGCGCACGGCAAGCCGGCACGCGATGGCCATGCCAGACGCTACACTTCGCGGCTCGACCTCACGCAGAAACCGACATGGTGCAGGACACGCCCGTCACCCAGCATTTCATCCGCCAGATCGTGCAGGCCGACCGGGACTCCGGCAAGCATGAGGGACGGGTCGTCACGCGTTTTCCGCCCGAACCGAACGGCTATCTGCACCTGGGCCACGCCAAGTCGATCTGTCTGAATTTCGGCCTCGCCGCGGAGTTCGCCGGCCGCTGCCATCTGCGCTTCGACGACACCAACCCGACCCGGGAGGACGTCGAATACGTCGAGTCGATCCAGGCCGATGTGCGCTGGCTGGGCTTCCGGTGGGATGCGCTGCGCCACGCGTCGGACTATTTCGAGGTGTTCTACCTGGGGGCCGAGAAACTCATCCGCATGGGTCTTGCCTACGTGGACGACCTTGACGCCGAGCAGGTGCGCGCCTACCGCGGCACGCTGACCGAACCAGGGCGCAACTCGCCCTTCCGCGAGCGCGGCAGCGAGGAAAACCTGGCCCTGTTCCGGCGCATGCGCGCCGGCGAATTCGCCGACGGCAGCCGTACCCTGCGCGCGAAGATCGACATGGCCGCCGGCAACATCAACCTGCGCGACCCGGCGATCTACCGCATCCGCAAGGTGACGCACCAGAACACCGGCGACACCTGGCCGATCTATCCGATGTACGACTACGCCCACTGCGTGTCCGACGCGGTCGAAGGCATCACGCATTCACTGTGCACGCTGGAGTTCGAGGACCACCGCCCGTTGTACGACTGGTTCCTGCAGCAGCTGGACCTGCCGGGCGACCCCGCGCTGACCGCGCCGCTGCGCGACAAGGGGCTGTGGTTGCAGCCCAGCGTGCCGCAGCAGATCGAGTTCGCACGCGGCAACATCAGCTACACGGTGATGAGCAAGCGCAAGCTGCTGGCGCTGGTGCAGGACAGGCTGGTCGACGGCTGGGACGATCCGCGCATGCCCACGCTGTCCGGGCTGCGCCGGCGCGGCTACACGCCGGCGGCGATCCGCGCGTTCTGGGAGCGCATCGGCATCAGCAAGCAGAACAGCCTGATCGACCTCGGCGTGCTCGAAGGCTGCGTGCGCGAGGATCTCGACGTCCGCGCGCCGCGGCGCATGGCGGTGCTCGATCCGCTGAAACTGGTGATCAGCAACCTGCCCGACGACCACACCGAGAGGCTCTCGTTGGCCAATCATCCAAAGGATGATGCCCTGGGCACGCGTTCCGTGCCGTTCGCGCATGACCTTTGGATCGAGCGCGAGGACTTCATGGAAACGCCGGTCAAGGGTTTTCATCGCCTGGTGCCGGGCGGCGAAGTACGCCTGCGCGGCGTCGGCATCGTGCGCTGCGAGGAGCTCATCAAGCGCGGTGACGGCACCATCGCCGAAGTGCGCTGCGTGCTCGATCCCCGGACCCGTCACGGCATGGCAGAGGCCGAGCGCAAGGTCAAGGGCACCATTCACTGGGTCAGCGCCCGCGACGCCGTGGCTGCCGAGGTGCGCCTCTACGATCGCCTGTTCAACGTAGCCAATCCCGATGAAGAAGCCGGCGACAGAACCTACCGCGACCATCTCAATCCGCACTCGCGCCGCATCGTCACCGGCTACATCGAACCCGCAGCGGCCGAACTGGCCGCGGAAGATCGCTGCCAGTTCGAACGCCTGGGTTATTTCGTCGCCGACCGCCACGACCATGCACCGGCGCACCCGGTGTTCAACCGCGTGGTGACCCTGCGCGACTCGTGGGCGAAGGCGACGGCGAGCTGACCATGCTCTACGCCCAGGTCCACCTCACCCTGCCGTCATGGGTGCACCAGCTGGACCTCGAGGGCAGGCTTTATGCCGATGATGATGCGCGCATCGCGCTCGCGATCGAACTGGCGCGCCGCAACGTCGAACGCCGCACCGGAGGCCCCTTCGGAGCCGCGTTGTTCAACGGCGCCGGACGCCTGCTTGGTGTCGGCGTCAATCGCGTGATCGAGCAGAATTGCTCGCTCGCACACGCCGAGATGATGGCCTTCATGTGTGCGCAGGGACGGCTGGCGCGGCATCGGCTCAACGAGGACGGCATGCGTGTGGTGCTGGCGACCAGCGCGCAGCCCTGCTGCCAGTGCTACGGCGCCACGTTCTGGGCCGGTGTCGACGAGCTGCTCATCGGCGCACGCAGCGAGGACGTGATGCATCTGACCGCCTTCGACGAGGGCCCGCTGCCGGCGGACTGGATCGGCGAACTCGAGCGCCGCGGCATCGCGGTCAAGCGCGACCTGCGCCGCGACGAGGCCTGCTCGGTGCTCACCGCCTACGCCGCCGCGGCCGGCGCGACGTATTGAACGCGCCCGTCATATCGCCTCTGCGTGGCCGCCTTGCGCTGTGCCGGCCGGGTTTCGAGCGCGAGTGCGTGCAGGAGCTGGAGCAGGCCGCGCGTGACGCCGGCCTCGCGGGCTATGCGCGTGCCCGCGAAGCAAGCGGTTGCGCCGAGTTCATCCTGCACGATGGCTCTGACGCCGGTGCCTTGACCGCGGCGACGCGCTGGAATGCGCTGATCTTCGCGCGCCAGGTACTGGACCTGATCGCACGGTTCGAGGGACTCGATCCGATCGATCGCGTCGGCCCGCTGATCGCGGCGCTGGCGGAGCGCGGGGAGCGCTTCGGCGACATCCGCATCGAACACACTGACAGCGACGCGGGGCGCGAACTGGCCGGCCTCGCCCGCAGCCTGACGCCGCCACTGCGCGTGGCGCTGCAACGGGCCCGCCTGCTCGATGCGGCCGCGCCGCGGCATCTGCACGTCCTGCTGCTGGCCGGCGACAGCCTGACGCTGGCCGCGACCGTTCCCGCTGATGCCGCGCCCGACGCCGGCGGCATCCCGCGCCTGCGCTTTCCAGCCGGAGCACCCAGCCGTTCGACGCTGAAACTGGAAGAAGCATTGCTGGTGCTGCTGAGCGATCGCGAACGCGAACGCTGGATGCGCGCCGGCATGACCGCGGTGGATCTTGGCGCCGCGCCGGGTGGCTGGACCTTCCAGCTGGTGCGCCGCTCGCTGCGGGTGATCGCGGTGGACAACGGGCCGATGGATCGCGCCCTGCTCGATTCGGGACTGGTCGAGCATCGCCGCGAGGATGGCTTCCGCTTCCGGCCGGCGAAGCCGGTCGACTGGCTGGTCTGCGACATGGTCGAGCAGCCGCGCCGGATCGCAGCGCTGATGGCGGCGTGGCTGGGCGAGCGCCGCTGCCGGCGCGCATTGTTCAATCTCAAGCTGCCGATGAAAAAGCGGCTCGATGAGGTACGCCTGTGCCTGGCCCTGATCCGCGACACGGTACCGGGCGTCGAGCTGCGCGCGCGCCAGCTTTATCACGACCGCGAGGAGATCACCGTGCTCGCGCTGCCGCCAGCCTGACCTTCGGCGCATTGGGTGCTCCGCGCCCTGCGGCTATGCTTGCCCGCCTGATCCGTCCACACCCACACCGATGCAACGTCTGCGCGCCCTTCTCCCGCTGCTGCTGCTGCTCGCCACCGGCATCGTGCTGGTGAGCTCGGGCACCTTGCGGCATTTCGATCCGCAGCATCTCGCCGCCGAACACGCGCACCTGCGCCGTCTGGTCCAGGCGGCGCCGTGGCTGGCTCGGCTGAGTTATCTCGGCATCATGGTGCTGGCCGTCGCCAGCGGCGTACCGGGTCTGCTGTTCGTGACCATCGCCGGCGGGCTGATCTTCGGACTGGTCGAGGGCACGTTGCTGTCAACGCTCGGTCTGGCGCTGGGCTCGTTGCTGCTGTTCCTCGCCGCGCGCTACGCGCTGGGCAACAGCGACAGGCCCGCACCCACGCTGGCGGAACGCATCCGCGCCGGCTTTCTGCATCATCCGGCCAGCTACACGCTGTTCCTGCGCCTGGTTCCGGTGTTTCCGTTCGGCGGGGTGACCCTGGCCCTGGCCTGGCTGCGCTGCCCGCTGTGGCTGTTCATGGCCGCAACCGCTGCCGGCGGCATGGTGATGGAAGCCTTCGAGAGCGCCATCGGTGCCGGTCTCAGCGAAGCGCTGGCACGCGGCGAGCCGATCGGCATGCGCCTGGTCCTGGAACCGCACGTGCTTCTGCCGCTCGGCGCGCTCAGCCTGCTGGCGCTGCTGCCGGTACTGCTGGGTCGGCGGCGCGACTGAACCGGCGTCACGGCGACATCATGATCGGGCGCACGGCTGCAAAGCGGCGCGCGCATGCCGCGCTGCCCGCGCCGGAGAGCCGCCATGACCTCGCGCATCCGCCGCGCCGCCGCGCATCACCGCGGACCGGCGGCGATCTGGCGACGCCCGGCCGCAAGCTGCATCGCCGTGGGCGCGGATACGTTCGCGCACAACATGGCGGAGCTGGCCGTGTCGCACGCGCGGCGCGCGCTGCTGCTCGAATCGCGGCCACGGGCAATCGATCGCGCCGCGTGCATCGGCTGGAGCGAATCCGAGTACCGGGATATCAGCTCGGGGCGCCGAGCGCCCGCAGTACGCCGGTCACCTGCGCCTCGCGGCCCAGAGCCGTGGCGACGCCCTGCACCCGCGCCCGCAGGGTGGCGGCATCAACGGCGCACACGGTCGCATGCCCGACCTTGCGACCCGGGCGCGCCGACTTGCCGTAGTCGTGCCAGTGCGCATCCGCCGCCGCCAGTACTGGCGTCGCCGCGGGTAGTTCGCCGATCCAGTTGAACATCAGGCTGTACCCGCGCGCATCGGTATCACCCAGCGGCAGTCCCAGCACCGCGCGCACATGGTTCTCGAACTGGCTGGTGACCGCGCCCTCGATGGTCCAGTGTCCCGAGTTGTGCACGCGCGGCGCCATCTCGTTGCCGAGCAGACGTCCCTGGTCGACAAACAGTTCCAGCGCGAACACGCCGACATAATCGAGCCGCTCGGCCAGTGCGCGCGCATAGGCTGCGGCCTGGGGCTGCAGTGCCTCGACACGCGGCGCCGGCGCCAGGCTGGCCGCGAGAATGCCGTCGTCGTGCCAGTTCTGGGTCAACGGCCAGGTGACGAAACGGCCATCACGACCGCGCGCGGCAAGCACCGACAGTTCGCGCTCGAACGCCACGAAGGCTTCGAGTACCAGGCCGTGGGCGCCAGCCTGGGGGCCCAGCGCGGCCCAGGCCGCGTCGGCATCGGCCACCGCACGGATGCGGAACTGGCCCTTGCCATCGTAGCCGAGCCGGCGCGTCTTCAGGATCGCCGGGGCGCCGACCGTCGCCAGCGCCCGTGCAAGATCCTCGCGACTGGCGACCGCGGCGAACGCCGGCGTGTCCAGGCCGATGGCATGGAACAGGGTCTTTTCCTCGATCCGGTCCTGGGCCACGGCCAGCGCGCGCGGATTGGGGAATACCGGCGCGCGCGCGGCCAGCCATTGCGCGGTCGCGGCCGGCACATTCTCGAAATCGAAGGTGATGACATCGACGCGTTCGGCGAAACGCGCCAGGGCCTCATAGTCACGCCAGTCCGCGACCAGCAATGGCGCCACCTGGGCCGCACAGGCATCAGCCGCGCTGTCGACCACCAGGGTGCGCACGCCCAGCGGCGCCGCCGCCAGCGCCAGCATGCGCGCCAGCTGACCGCCGCCGAGAACACCCAGGGTCGGCTGGCGACGGCTCATGCCTTGCGCGGATCCGGGCAGGCCAGCACCTCGGTGGTCTGCGCCGTGCGCCACTGTTCCAGACGCACCGCCAGCGCAGCGTCGGTCACCGCCAGGATCGAGGCCGCCAGCAGCGCTGCATTGATCGCGCCGGCGCGTCCGATCGCCAGCGTGCCCACCGGTATCCCGGCCGGCATCTGCACCATCGACAGCAGCGAATCCATGCCGTTGAGCGCCGGTGTGGGCACCGGCACGCCGAGCACCGGCAGGCGTGTCTTGGCCGCCAGCATGCCCGGCAGGTGTGCCGCGCCACCGGCGCCGGCGATCAGCACGGCCAGTCCGCGGGCAACCGCCTGGCCCGCGTAATCGAACAGCAGATCGGGGGTGCGGTGCGCCGAGACCACGCGCACTTCATGGCCGATTTCCAGCCGCGACAGCGCCTCTACCGCGTGCTGCATGGTTTCCCAGTCGGAACGCGACCCCATCACCACGCCCACGCGCGGCGCCTGCTCGCTCGATGCCATGGCCGATCCTGCCCGAAAAACGCTATTGTACGGCTCCCGCTCCACGCGATGCGCCGCCCATGGACAAACGCCTGCTCGACCTGCTCGTGTGCCCGGTGAGCAAGGCGCCGCTGCGTCCGCTGAGCGTGGGCGAGCTGGCCGTCCTCAACCGCGCGATCAGCGCCGGCGAAGTAGCCACCGTGACCGGCGCCGCCGTCGCCATGCCGCTCGTGGCGGGCCTCATCACGCGCGACGGCCACGTCATCTACCCGGTGGTCGACGACATCCCTGTGATGCTCAGCGAAGCCAGCATCGGCACCATCCAGCTCGGCGGCTTTCCGCGTTGAACCCCGCGCGGCGTGACCGCGGCCACACTTTCAAGAGCACAATGTAAGACAATGTAACCCCGCGGTCTGGCCAGAAACCGCCATGAATCAGCCACCTGACGCCGCACCCGGCAAGATCGTTCCGCTAGGCCCTCGCAGCGATGCGCGGGGCGAGCGCGTGGGCGAGCTGCTGGTTGCAGCGCGCGGCATCGCCCATCGTCATCTGCAGTCATTGACCGGCACGCTGTTCGACAACGTCGATGATGCCCTGTTCGATCTCGCCGAAAAGGCCGAAAGCAACGCAGCGCAAACGCAATTCTTCGACGGCATGCGCGAGGTGCGCAAGAAGCGCACGCTGACCGAGCGCCTGTTTCTCGACGAGGTCGCGCGTGGCGTCGCCGAACTTGCAACCGGCAAGCTGCGCTCGCGCAGCACCACCGAGCAGAGTCGTGGCGGCGGCGAGCTCAGCCTGGTCGAGGACAGTGAGCTCGAGGAGTCGCTTGCCGTCGGCAGCATGGGCAGCAAGGCGGAAATGCGCCTGTCGCGCGTGCTGTTCGCGCTGCATCAGCGGTTGGCGGTGATCTGCGGGGGAGTCAAGCTGGACGACACCAGCAACCCGCTGGCGCCAGCGGCGATCGCGCAGGCGTTTCGCATGGCGCAGCGCGAGCTGGCCGTCGAGACTCCGCGTGCGCCTGATCATCTACAAGCTGTTCGACCGCTATGTCATGAGCGGACTGGATCCGCTCTACGACGAACTCAACATCACCCTGGCGCGCGCCGGCGTGCTGCCACAGTTGCGCTACGACCAGCGGATCGCGCGCGCGCGCCGGCAGCGGCAGTCGGCAACGCGCAGGCATCCGAAGCCGATCCCGGGGACACCGCGCTGCAGACCGAACTGGTGCAGACCCTGGGCAATCTGCTGGCGGCACGCCGTGGTCATGCGAGCGGCGGCGTGCATCAGGGCGGCACGGCAGCCAGTCACGCCACGCTGCCCGGCCCCGCCGAGCTGCTGGGTGCGCTGAGCCTGCTGCAGGGCGAAATCTCCAAGGCCCACAACTACGCCGACGCCGGCGAAGCCGGCCTGCTGAACGAAGTCCAGCAGATCAAGGACCAGCTGCTGGCCCAGGTGGCGCAACTCAGCGGTCAGGCCAAGGGCCGTGTTTCCGGCGCCGACGAGGACACCATCGATCTGGTCGGCATGCTGTTCGAGTTCATCCTCAAGGACCGCAACCTGCCCGCCGAAATGCAGGTGCTGCTGGCGCGCCTGCAGATCCCCTACCTCAAGGTGGCAATCCTTGATCGCCGCCTGTTCGGCCAGCGCAATCACCCGGCACGACGCCTGCTCGATGCGCTCGCCGATGCAGCCAAGGGCTGGTCGCAGGAATCCGATCGCGACCAGCAGCTGCTGGGCTGCGTGCGCGGCATCGTCGAGCGCCTGTTGCAGGAATTCGACGACGACCTCGGCATTTTCCAGCAGCTGCACGACGAGCTGGCCGCGTTTCTCGACAGCCACCGCAAGCGCGCCGACCTCGCCGAGCAGCGCGCAGCCGAGGCCGCGCGCGGACGCGAGAAGTTGCAGGATGCGCGGCGCCGGGCGGCGCGCGAGATCCTCGCCCGCATCGAGGGCCGTGCGCTGCCGCCGCTGGTACAGAATGTGCTCGTGAGGCCATGGGCCAACTACATGGTCCTGACCCTGCTGCGACACGGTGAGGACTCGCCGGAGTTCCGCGCCACGCTGCGCTTTGTCGATGACTTCGTCTGGAGCGCCGAACCGCGCCACGACGAGATCGAGCGCGAGCGGCTGCGCAATCTGCTGCCGGGCCTGGAGAAAATGCTGCGGCAGGGCCTGGCGACCGTGGCCTTCCAGGAGGCCGACGTCGCCCGTCTGATGGGCGAGCTCAACCTGCTCTACCGCCAGCAGCTGGGCCAGGCCGCACCACTCATGCCCGACGGCATCGCCGCAGCAAGCGAACCGGGCGCGCCCCCGGTCCGGCCGCTGTCGATGCCCGAGTCGATCGAGGCCATCGCGGTACCCGATGTTGCGGCGGCCGCAGAGGACGTGGACAGCAATGCCTCGCCGGAAGCCGCGCTGGTGCGCGAACTGAAGCCGGGCTCCTGGATCGAGTTCATCGATGCCCAGGGTGCGCGCGAACGCGCCAAACTGTCGTGGATCAGCCCGATCAGCGGCCGCTACCTGTTCGTCAACCGGCGCGGCCTGAAGGTGGCCGACAAGACGGTGGCCCAGCTGAGCGCCGAACTGCAGGCCGGCACGGCCCAGATCCTCGAGGAAGTGCCATTGTTTGACCGTGCCCTGGATGCCATCGTCGAGCGCTTGCGTCAAGGGCACACCCAGGCCGAGAGCACCGTCAAGGCTCCATGAGCGGACCGAGGATCGTTCCACCCGATCCGGCATGGGTCGCGGACGACGTCAGCCGCGCCCTCGCCGAGGATATCGGTTCTGGTGACGCCACTTCCGCGCTGCTGCCCGCCGGCGCGCGGGGCGTGATGCAGCTTGACGTCCGCGAGACAGCGGTGCTGGCGGGTCGCGACTGGTTCGCCGGATGCTTCCGCGCGCTCGATCCGGAGGTTTCGCTGCACTGGAGCGCAGCCGACGGCGAGCGGGTCACGGCCGGAGGCATGCTGTGCCGCATCGCTGGCGACGTGCGGGCTCTGCTCGGTGCCGAGCGCAGCGCGTTGAACTTCCTGCAGACGCTGTCCGCCACCGCCACCATCACGGCGCGCTACGTCGAGGCGGTCGCCGGCACGCGTGCGGTGATCCTCGACACCCGCAAGACTCTGCCGGGCCTGCGTCAGGCGCAAAAATACGCGGTGCGCTGTGGCGGTGCCCGCAACCACCGCATGGGCCTGTTCGATGCGGTGCTGATCAAGGAAAACCATATCGCTGCAGCGGGCGGCATCGCCGCCGCGGTCGCCGCTGCCCGACAGCTGCGGCCCCGGCTGCCGGTGGAGATCGAGGTCGAGTCGGCCGCCGAACTGGAGCAGGCGCTGGCCGCAGCGCCCGACCGCATCATGCTCGATGACTTCGACCTCGACGGCATCGCCGCGGCCGTACGGCGCGTCGCCGGGCGCGTGCCGCTAGAGGTCTCCGGGGGCGTGGATCTGGCCTGTGTGCGCGGCATCGCCGAGACAGGCGTGGATTTCATCTCGGTCGGCGCGCTGACCAAGCATGTGCGCGCCATCGATCTGTCGCTGCGGCTGCTGGCAACGGGTTGAAGGATCGCGTGATCGGTCGGTGCGGGCGCCCGCGGTTTTGCGCAGCGATCGCGGCGTCAGCCTTGCGGCAACAGAACCGCGCCGCTATTTGACCACGCGCAGACGCGGCGGCCCTTTCGGTCGCGGCGGCTCGCCATCCTCGCTGCCGCCGGTCTCCTCGCCGCGGAGTGGCGCGTCGGCGATCGCGGGCACGGCGCCGACATTGGCCGCGCCGGCGGTGCTGGCGTCATCCGCCGGCTGACCGGGCTCGGGTTCGAACATCATGCCCTGGCCATTCTCCTGCGCGTAAACGGCAAGCACGGCCTGGATCGGAACAACCACGTTGTGGCTGACCCCGCTGAAGCGAGCCATGAAGCGCACGGCGTCGTTGCCGAGCTCGAGCTGGGCGACCGCCCGCGTTGCGATGTTGAGCACCACGCGACCCTCGCGCACGGTATGCGGCGGCACGCGCACGCCCGCGACCGCCGCGTCCACCAGCAGGTAGGGCGTCAGGCCGTTGTCGCTAATCCAGTCCGCCACCGCGCGCAGCAGATAGGGACGGTTGGAACTCATCGCCGGCGGCGGCTCAGTCACGCAATGCGCGCTCGTCCGCGGTGAGACTGCGCGCGAAGCCCTGGCTGGCGAACATGCGCTCACCGTAGTCCAGCACCGGCTTGGCCTCGCGAGCCAGTTGCACGCCAAACACCGGCAGGCGCCACAGGATCGGCGCCACCAGGCAGTCCGCCAGGCTGATTTCGGGGTTGAGGAAGAACTTCGACGCCTTGAACAGCGGCACCGCCGCCAGCAGGGCCTCGCGCAGACGCCGGCGCCCGGTCTCGGCGGGCCGCCCCCCGGCGCGAATGGTGGCGACCAGAGGCATCCAGTCGCGCTCGATGCGCACGCAGGCCAGACGCAACCGCGCCCGCGCCAGCGGGTCCACTGGCATCAGTGGCGGATGCGGGTAGCGTTCGTCGAGATATTCGCAGACCACGGCCGTGTCATAGAGCACGAGATCGCGATCAACCAGCGTCGGCAGCGTGCCGTAGGGATTGAGATCGGCGAGGTCCGCGGAAGGCTTGTCCGGATTGACCAGCTCGCGCTCGTAGGCCACGCCCTTGGCGGCGAGCACCAGACGCGCTCGATGGCACTGGATGTCATCCGGCGCGGTGTACAGGGTCAATATGGTTCGCGAACGGGCACTCAGGGCCATGCCGACTCTCCCCCCTCAACCGCGGATCGGGTGCGCGGCGGGTCCCCGCCCGCCGCGCGTCCGCATCAGTGTACGTCCTTCCAGTACTCGCGCTTCAGCAGGAGCGCCAGAAAGGTGAACAACCCCAGATACAGCAGCACCCATACGCCAAGGCGCTCGCGCTGCAGCGCCGCCGGCTCGGATACATACTGCAGGAAGGTGGTCAGGTCACGGATGGTGCGGTCGTACTGCGCGGGCGTCTGCAGGCCGGGCTGGCCGATCTGCAGCTTTTCGACCAGGGGATCGTGCCCCGGCAGCGCCGGAGCATAAACCGGCGTCTGCACGCCCTGCAGCTCCCAGAGTGGGAACGGCATCGATACATTGGGAAACACCGTGTTGTTCCAGCCCGTCGGCCGCGTCGGGTCGACGTAGAACGACTTCAGGTAGGTGTAAACCCAGTCCGGCCCCCTGGCGGCGACTTCCAGCGACAGATCCGGCGGCGGCTTGCCGAACCACTTGGTGGCGTCGGCCGCGGGCATCGCCGAGATCACCGGATCACCGAACTTGCCCCCGGTCATGTCGAGGTTGGTCATCACCTGGGCATCGCTCAGGTTGAGATCCTGGGCGATGCGCGAGTAGCGCATGTACTCGAGCGAGTGGCAGCCGGAGCAGTAGTTGAAGTATGTGCGCGCGCCGCGTTGCATCGCGGCGACGTCGTGGATGTTGGTGTGCGCCGCATCCAGCGCGTCACCCTCCGCGGCCAGCGCGGCGGTGGCCGTCAGCAGGCCGAGCGCGAGGACCAGGGAGCGGAAGAATGGCTTAGTCATGCGTGGTCACCCGCAGCGGAACCGGCTTGGTCTTCTCCCAGCCGAAGTAGGTATAGGCCCAGAGGAAGATGAAGAAGGCGAAATAGACCCCGGTCAGCGCACGGCCGATGTAGGTCTCGCCGATCCAGGTACTCTCGCTGCCGCCGATCTTGCCCAGCCAGATGAAGGTCAGCCCAAACAGGCCGAGCGCGACCTTGTAGCTGGCGCCGCGATAGCGCCACGACTTGACCTTGCCGCGATCGATCCAGGGCATGAAGAACAGCACCGCAATTGCCGCGAACAGCGTGAGCACGCCCAGACCCTTGCTGGGGATCACGCGCAACATCGCGTAGAAGGGCATGAAGTACCACACCGGGTGGATCGCCGCCGGCGTCACCAGATTGTTGGCGGCCACGAAGTTGTCACGCTCGAGGAAAAAGCCGAAAAAGGTCGGCTGGTAGAAAATGATGAAGGCGGCGATCAGCAGGAACACGCCGACACCGAAGAGATCCTTCACCGTGTAGTAAGGATGGAACGGAATGCCGTCCAGCGGCTTGCCGGCGGCGTCCTTGTTCTCCTTGATCTCGACGCCGTCGGGGTTGTTGGAGCCGACCTCGTGCAGCGCCCACAGATGCAGCACCACCAGCATCAGCAGCACCAGCGGCAGCGCGATGACATGCAGGGCGAAGAAGCGGTTGAGGGTGGCATCGGCGGGCAGGAAGTCGCCCATGATCCATTCCACCAGCTTGTTGCCGATCACCGGCACGGCACCGAACAGCGAAATGATCACCTTGGCGCCCCAGAATGACATCTGCCCCCACGGCAGCACGTAGCCCATGAAGGCCTCGGCCATCAGCGCCAGATACACGAACATGCCGAGGATCCACAGCAGTTCACGCGGCTTCTTGTAGGAGCCGTACATCAAGGCGCGGAACATGTGCAGATACACCACCACGAAGAACAGCGAGGCGCCGGTGGTGTGCATGTAGCGGATCAGCCAGCCCCACTCCACGTCGCGCATGATGTATTGCACCGAAGCGAAGGCACCGGCCGCGCTCGGATTGAAGTTCATGGTCAGGAAGATGCCGGTGACGATCTGGTTGACCAGCACCAGCAGCGCCAGCGAGCCGAAGTAGTACATCACGTTGAAGTTCTTCGGCGCGTAGTAGTCGGTAGTCGCCGAACGCATGAAGCCGATGATCGGCAGGCGCTCCTCGATCCAGGCGAGCACCTTGTTGTCCGGCTTGTAGGCATCGTGCGCGGCGGCCATCACGCGGCTCCTTTCGGGCTGACGCCGATACGCACGTGGGTATCGTCGATGAAGTGGTAGGGCGGGATCACCATGTTCAGCGGCGCAGGCACGCCCTGGAACACGCGGCCGGCGACGTCGTAGCGCGACTTGTGGCAGGGGCAGAAGTAGCCGCCCTTCCAGTGGGCGTCGAAGGGTTCGGGCTCGATCTTGCCGTAGTAGTCGGGCACGCAGCCGAGATGGGTGCAGATGCCGATCATCACCAGCCACTCGGGCTTGATCGAACGCCAGGCGTTCTTGCAGTAGGAAGGCTGCTGGTCTTCCTCGCATGTGGGATCGCGCAGGCGCGGATCCAGCGACGGCAGATCGGCCAGCTGCTCCTTGGTGCGGTTGGCGACGAACACCGGAAGTCCGCGCCAGGCGAAGCGCACCATCTGGCCCAGCTCGATCTTGCTGATGTCCGCGGTTACCGGGGCTCCCGCGGACAGAGCGCGCGCACTCGGCTCCCAGGATTCGATGAACGGCACCGCCGCGGCCACCACACCCACGCCGCCGATCACGGCGGTGGTGGCAGTGAGGAAGCGGCGGCGGCCGTGGTCTACGCCTTCATTCGCCATCAGGCTCTCCGGAACGGCATTGCGACAGTGGGAAGGGACGAGGATCCCCAAAAAACGGCCTAGTGTAACGAGTGGCTTGGCCCCCTTACAATCAAGTTCTGCCTCTCTGCGGCGACTTTACGCATGCTGCGCCCTTACGAACTGCTTGCGTTTGCACTGCGCGCCGCGGTGGCGGGACTGGCCATGGCGATACTGGTGATTCTGGTGTGGCCGGGTGCCGGAACAGCCTTGCGCACGCGTCTCGGACTCGCCACGCCTCCGCAACCGGCGTCGCCGGCGGCTGTCGTGGCACCGGCGTCGTATGCCGACGCGGTCGCGCGCGCGGCGCCAGCGGTCGTCAACATCTACGCCAACCGCACCGTGCTCGAACAGCCGCTGCGGGCGTTCTCCGATCCCCTGCTGCAGCAACTGCTGGGTCCGCAGGCCTACGGCCCGGCGCGCGCGCGGCGGGTGCAGAACCTGGGCTCGGGGGTGATCGTCAGCGGCAAGGGCTACGTGCTGACCAACAACCATGTGATCGCCGGCGCCGACAACATCCAGGTGATGCTCTACGACGGCCGCGTGGCCAAGGCCACGGTGATCGGCAGCGACCGTGACACCGATCTTGCGGTTTTGAAGATCGATGTCCATCCGCTGCCAGCGGTGGCGATCGAGGACCCGCGTCCGGTGCGCGTCGGCGACGTGGTGCTGGCGATCGGCAATCCGCTGGGTATCGGCCAGACGGTGACGATGGGAATCGTCAGCGCGCTCGGCCGCCAGCTCAGCCTGTCCACCGACGAGGACTTCATCCAGACCGACGCCGCGATCAACTCCGGCAATTCCGGCGGTGCGCTGGTGAACTCGCTGGGCGAGCTGGTCGGCATCAACACCGCCATGCTCGGCCGCGCCTCGGGCGCCGAAGGCATCAGCTTCGCCATCCCGGTGCGCACCGCGCGCATGGTGCTGGAGCAGATCATCCGCCACGGCCGCGTGGTGCGCGGCTGGATGGGTGCCGATTACGCGCCGATCGCGCTGACACGCGGCGGCCTGCCGATGGCGGCGCGCGGCGCCATCGTCACCGAGGTCTATCCCGGCGGGCCGGCCGCCGAGGCGGGGTTGCATCCCGGCGACGTACTTCTGCGCATCGACAGGACCGACATCCTCGACCCCGCCGATCTGCGCCAGCGCGAGTCGGCGCTGGCGCCCGGCAGCGAGGTCACGCTGTCCGGCCTGCGGCTCGGAGTGCCGTTTCATGTCCGTGTGCAACTGGCGGAGCGGCCGCCGCAGCCGATGGGCCTGGCCCCTGCCGGTTGACCGCTGGCAGCACCCTGACTCAGCCGCCCTGCGCCAGCACGGGCTCGGTGGCCGCACGATAGCGCCGGTGCAGCAGCGCCACGCGCTGCACATACAGCTGCGTCTCATCGTAGGGAGGTACGCCGTCATACTTGCGCACCGCCGCCTCGCCGGCATTGTAGGCCGCCGTGGCGAGACGTTCGTTGCCGTGGAAGTCCCTGAGCAGCTGAGCCAGATAGCGCGCGCCACCGTCGATATTCTGCACGGGCTGGAAGGCGTCGCGCACGCCCATGTCGGCAGCGGTGCCGGGCATCAGCTGCATCAGCCCCTGCGCGCCCTTGTCCGACACCGCGCGCGGATCGAAGGCGCTTTCGGCATGAATGACCGCGCGCAACAGCGCCGGATCGACGCCGTAACGGCTGGCGGCCGCGGCAATCTCGGGTGCATAGGCGTGCACTCGCAACGGCGTCGTCGCCCAGTCGATGCCGGAATGCGCGCTGCAGGCGAAACAGGTGGATATGTAGGTGAACAGCATGTCCACGCGCTTGACCGTGATGCCGACTGGCCGCACGTTGGTGTACTCGACGGTACCGTCGGCCAGGGTGACGCGATAGACGCTGCCGCGCAGGATGCGCGCATGTCGGCGCAGCTGCGGCAACGTGGTGACCTGATCGGGCCGCAGTTCGGCAACCAGAGGCTGCGCCGCGGTGGAGCCGGCCGTCGCGCCGCCGGGTCTGGCATCGGCGCCACCGCTGCCCACCGTCGCGCCGGCAACAGCACGGCGTTCGGAGGGGTAGCTCATGCGTCGGCATTGGCTGTAGCCGCCGCGGCTGGTGCTGAAGACGGTTTCGCCGTGGGTGCCGATGCAGCGCCACAGCGCACCGGCATGCCCCTGCCGAGCCAGCAGCAGGCCGCCCGTGGCGAGCAGCAGCAGGCCGAAGCGGCGACAGGGCAGTGGCAGGACCGTCATGGGCGGCAGTCTGCTACGGACAGCGCGCGGTTCCAAGCGACCGGGTCACGCGGCTGGTGGGGCGGCGGCGGCACGCGTAAACTGCCACGTTCGTCGAATACCCAGCACCGATCATGCCCGGCAAGCTCTTCATCAAGACCCACGGCTGCCAGATGAACGAGTACGACTCCGCCAAGATGGCCGACGTGCTGCGGGTCGCGCACGGGCTGGAGATTGACCGACGACGAGACCGCGGCGGACGTGATCCTGATCAACACCTGTTCGATCCGCGAGAAGGCGCAGGACAAGGTGTTCAGCCAGCTCGGCCGCTGGAAGCGGCTCAAGCAGGCGCAATCCGGACCTGGTGATCGGCGTCGGCGGTTGCGTCGCCAGCCAGGAAGGCGAGGCGATCGTCAGCGCGCACCCTACGTGGACCTGGTGTTCGGCCCGCAGACCCTGCATCGCCTGCCGGAGATGATCGATGCGCGCCGCGCGAGCGGCCGTCCGCAGGTGGACATCAGGTTTCCCGAGATCGAGAAATTCGACCGCCTGCCCGAGCCGCGCGCCGAAGGTCCGAGCGCCTTCGTCTCGATCATGGAAGGCTGCTCCAAGTACTGCTCCTACTGCGTGGTGCCCTACACCCGCGGCGACGAAATCAGCCGGCCGTTCGACGACGTGCTGGCCGAAGTGGCCGCGCTCGCCGAGCAGGGCGTGCGCGAGGTCAACCTGCTGGGCCAGAACGTCAACGCCTACCGCGGGCCGCTGCACGACGGCGGCGACGCCGACCTGGCGCTGCTGATCCGCGCCATCGCCGAACTCGACGCTATCGGCCGCATCCGCTTCACCACCTCGCATCCGCTGGAATTCAGCGACAGCCTGATCGAGGCCTATCGCGACGTGCCCAAGCTGGCCAACTACCTGCATCTGCCGGTGCAGGCCGGTTCGGATCGGATTCTCGCAGCGATGAAGCGCGGCTACACCGTGCTCGAGTACAAGCAGAAGATCCGCCGTCTGCGCGCGGTGCGCCCGGACATCGCGATCAGCACCGACCTGATCGTCGGTTTCCCCGGCGAGACCGAGGCCGAGTTCGCGCAGACCCTGAAGCTGGTTGAAGAAATCGGTTTCGACCAGAGCTTCTCCTTCATCTACTCGCGCCGTCCCGGCACGCCCGCGGCCAATCTCGCCGATGACACGTCCGATGCGGTCAAGCACGAACGCCTGACACGCCTGCAGGCGGCGACTCAACGCCAACGCGCGCAAGCTACAGCGAGGCGATGATCGGCAGCGCGCAGGTGGTGCTGGTCGAAGGCCCGAGCCGGAAGAATCCGAACGAGCTGACCGGGCGCAGCGAGAACATGCGCGACGTCAATTTCCCCGGCCAGCCGCGGCTGATCGGGCAGTTCGTCGACGTCACCATCACCGAGGCCCGTGCCAACTCGCTGCGCGCACGCATCCGCCAGGCGGACGGTGTCGCGGCCTGAATCCGCCCGCCATCCGAGCCGATGACCGATACCCCCATGCACCGCGATTTCGCGCTCGCCCCCGACGATGGCGTGCGGCTGGCCAACCTGTGCGGACCCTTCGACGAACACCTGCGCCAGATCGAGCTGCGCCTCGGCGTCGAAATCATCAACCGTGGCGCGGTCTTTCGCGTGATCGGCGACGAGCGCGCCGCCGCTGCCGCCGAGCGTGTGCTGCGCGCGCTGTATGACGCCTCCGCGGACGCGACTCTCGACGGTGCGCGCGTGCATCTGCTGCTGGCCGAATCCGGCATCGAGCACGGCGCCGAACGCGTCGCTGGCGAGGCACCGGAGGTGCTGATCCGGGTCAAGCGCGGCATGATCAAGGGCCGCGGCCCGACCCAGGCGCGCTACCTGCATGCGATCGCGCGCCACGACATCAGCTTCGGCGTCGGACCCGCCGGCACCGGCAAGACCTATCTGGCGGTGGCCAGCGCGGTGGAGGCGCTGGCGCAGAACCGAGTGCAGCGGCTGATCCTGGTACGTCCGGCGGTCGAGGCCGGCGAGAAGCTCGGCTTCCTGCCCGGCGACCTGACCCAGAAGGTCGATCCCTACCTGCGCCCGCTGTACGACGCGCTCTACGAGATGCTCGGATTCGAGCGCGTGGCCAAGCTGATCGAGCGCAACGTGATCGAGATCGCGCCGCTGGCCTACATGCGCGGGCGCACGCTCAACGACGCCTTCGTGATCCTCGACGAGGCGCAGAACACCACCGTCGAGCAGATGAAGATGTTCCTGACGCGCATCGGCTTCGGCGCGATGGCGGTGATCACCGGCGACGTCACCCAGATCGACCTGCCGCGCCAGGTGCGCTCGGGCCTGCGCCACGCCATCGAGGTGCTGCGCGCGGTCGAGGGCATCAGCTTCACCTTCTTCACCTCGCGCGACGTGGTGCGCCACCCGCTGGTGGCACGCATCGTGAGGGCGTACGAGGCGTTTGAGGAGAACGGAGTCCGGGACCCGGGGCACGGAACCCGGGAAAGGCAGAACGAAAGCCGGGACTCGGATATCGAGGATCAAGCTCCTGACGTCCCGAGGGGTGATGCGCGTGGCGCGGCGGACTGAGGCACGCGCCATGCCCCGGCACCCCGCGCACTCTGCTCTTCCGGGTCCCGGGTCCCGGGTCCCGGGGCCCGGCGCTCCAAGTCCCGGCAGTTCCATCGTGCACCTCAGCTACGCCCTGCCCCGCCGCGGCTTGCCGGCGCCGGCGTCGTTCCAGCGCTGGGTGGCTGCGACGCTGGCTGGCGCGCGCCGGCGCGCACCGGCCGAGCTGGCGGTCCGCATCGTCGGCACCGCCGAGGGCCGTGCGCTCAACCGTCGCTACCGCGACCGCGACCACGCCACCAACGTGCTGTCGTTCACCGCCGAGCTGCCGCCGGGACTGCGCCTGCCGCTGCTGGGCGACCTGGTGATCTGCGCGCCGGTGGTGGCGCGCGAGGCGCGCGAACAGGGCAAACCGCCAGCCGCGCACTATGCCCATCTGACCGTCCATGGCGTGTTGCACCTGCTCGGCCACGATCATCAGCGCGAAGCGCAGGCGCGGCGCATGGAGACGCTGGAAACGCGGATCCTGGCCGGTCTTGGAATCCCCGATCCCTATGCGAATGAACGCGGGCGCCGCCCTTTCGGCTAGACTTTCAGGTTCCACCCCACCGACACGATCCACGCCGGCGATGAGCGAGGACCCGAGTACCAGCGGCCCGGCGCGCTCCTTCTGGGGCCGTCTGGGCCACATGCTTTCCGGCGAGCCGCGCAACCGCGAGGAACTGCTCGCCGAGCTGCGCGCAGCCCACGACAACGGCCTGCTCGCGCGCGATACCCTGGCGATGATCGAGGGCGCGATCGAGGTCAGCGAGCTGATCGTGGCCGACGCCATGATCCCGCGCATGCAGATGGTGATGCTGGCCGTCGATGCGCCGTTCGCCGACCTGCTGGCCACGGTGGTCGAATCCGGCCACTCGCGCTTTCCGGTCCACGGCGAGGACAAGGACGAGATCCTCGGCATCCTCCTGGCCAAGGATCTGCTGCGCTATTTCGGCGACGCCGCGAGCTGCGCGATCCGCACGCTGCTGCGGCCGGCGGCCCTGATTCCGGAGTCGATGAGGCTGAACGTGCTGCTGGGCGAGTTCAAGCTCACCCGCAACCACATGGCCATCGTGATGGACGAGTACGGCGGCGTCGCCGGGCTGATCACCATCGAGGACGTGCTGGAGGAGATTGTCGGTGACATCGACGACGAGCACGATGACGCCGAGGCCACCCCGCGCGTGCAGTCGCAGCCCGATGGCAGCCATCTGGTGGACGCGCTGATGCCGATCGACGATTTCAACGAGCGCTTCGGCACGCATTTTCCGGATGCTGAATCCGACACCGTCGGCGGCCTGGTCACGGCCTCGATCGGACACCTTCCGGAAGCCGGCGAGAGCGCCAGCATCGACGGCTACGCCTTCGAGGTCATCGCCGCCGACGACCGACGCGTGATCCGGCTGAGGCTGCGCACCCCCGATGCGGCCTGAGCGATTCGGGGTACGCGCGACCCTGCTGGCGGTCCTGCTGGCGTTTGCCGTGCTGCTGCCCGGAACCGCCCGCGCCGGGCTGGCCGACGCGCCGGGGGCCGTTCTCGAGGTGGCGCTCGTCACCTACGGTCCGGGCACCGCGGTCTGGGAGCGCTTCGGCCACATCGCGATCCTGCTGCGCGATCGCGCCAGCGGCGAGGCGCGCACCTTCAACTACGGCATCTTCGACTTCGCGCAGAAGGACTTTTACCTCAACTTCGCGCGCGGCCGCATGGTCTACCGCATGGATTCCGACCCGGCCGACGACGACATCGCGTCGTACATCGGCCAGGGCCGCTCGGTGCGCGAAGAGGTGCTGGCATTCACACCGGCCCAGGCGGCTGCGCTGCGCGACTTCCTTTACTGGAATCTCGAGCCGCAGCACACGCGCTACCGCTACGACTACTTCACCGCCAACTGCTCGACGCAGGTGCGCGACGCGCTCGACCGCGCGCTCGGCGGCGTCATCCTTGCGCAGACCCGGGCACCCTCCAGCGGCTTCACCTACCGCATGCAGACCGATCGCCTGCTGGCACCGGACCCGGCGCTGATGCTGCTGGTGGATCTCGGTCTCGGCCCCTACGCCGACCGCCCGCTGTCGTACTGGGACGAGAGCTTCGTGCCGATGGTGCTGGCGCGGGTGCTGCGCGAAGTGCAGGTGCCGGTTGCCGGCGGCGGCACGCGTCCGCTGGTGGTCTCCGATCGCCTGCTGGCGCCCAACCGCATCACGGCGCCACCGGCGCTGCCGCCCGACCTGCGCCTGCCGCTGCTGGCGACGGGCCTGCTGTGGGCGGCGCTGATCGTCTTGCCCCTGCGCTGGCCGCAGCGCCGCGTCCTGCGCCGGGTCGGCGCGATCGCGGGCGGGCTGTATGCCCTGCTCGGCGGGCTGGCCGGGCTGCTGATGCTGGCGCTGTGGACCCTGACCGCGCATCGCGCGGCCTGGGGCAACGAGAACCTGTGGCTGTTCAACCCCGCATTGCTGCTGCTGATCGTGCCGCTGTTGCGACAGAGCGGCACCGCTGCACGCGACAGCGTGTTCGCGCGCCGGCTTTCGATCTTGCTCGCGCTGGCGGCCGCTTTCGCGCTGTTCTCCAAGATCCTGCCCGGATTCCCGCAGCAGAACCTGCCGTGGATCCTGCTCGGCCTGCCGCCGGACCTGGCGCTGACCGGGTTGCTGTGGCGACGGCGTTGAGCGCGCCCGCCGCCGCGGGCATGATCGGCACATGAGTACGCCCGCGCCGATGGTGGTCAACTGCGTCGCCTACGACCGCGCGGGCCGGCGCGTCGCCGAGATCCAGGATCTCGCCGCCATCAGCGACGTGCTGGCGGCGGGCGACCGCTTCGTCTGGATCGGTCTGCACGAACCGGACGACGGCCCTGCTGGACACCCTGCAGCAGGAGTTCGGCCTGCACGACCTGGCGACCGAGGACGCGCGCAACGCGCACCAGCGGCCGAAGATCGAGATCTACGGCGACTCGCTGTTCGTGGTGGTGCAGACCGCGCAGCTGGTCGCCGGCACGATCGCCTTCGGCGAGACGCATGTGTTCATGGGCGCGAACTATCTGGTCAGCGTCCGCCACGGCGCCTCGCTGTCCTACGCCGGCGCCCGGCGCAACGCCGAGCAGTCGCCCGAACTGCTGGGCCTGGGTCCCAGTTACGTGCTGTACAAGGTGCTCGATTTCATCGTCGACAACCTGATGCCGATCGTGGACGCCTACCGCGCCGAACTGCGCGAGCTGGAAAGCGATATCTTCGCAGCGCAATGGAAGCGCGACGGCATCCGCCGTCTGTACGAGATGCAGCGCGAGCTGATGACGCTGCGCCTCACGCTGGCGCCGCTGCAGGACATCCTCGGCCAGCTCATGCGGCTGTATCCGACGCTGGTGCGTGACGAAACTGCGGGTGTATTTCCGCGACGTGTTCGATCACGTCAGCCGCCTCAACGAGACGGTCAATGCGATGCGCGAGATGCTGGGCGCGGCGATGACGGTGTCGCTGTCGCTGGTGACCGTGCGTCAGAACGAGGTGGTCAAGCGCCTGGCCGGCTGGGCCGCCCTGCTGGCCGCACCGACCCTGATCGCCAGCTGGTACGGCATGAACTTCCGCCACATGCCCGAACTGGACTCGCCGTGGGCCTATCCGGTGATCATCGGCATCACCGCCACGATCTGCGGCGCGCTGTTCGTCATCCTGCGCCGCGCGCACTGGCTGTAGCTGCCGCGACGCGACATCGCGCCAGCCCCGCGATCCTCACTCCTTGCCTGTCGTTGCCGTCCAGCGCCGGATCCAGGCCAGCACGGTGTCGTGCCACATCACGCTGTTCTGCGGCTTGAGCACGTGGTGGTGTTCGTCGGGGAAATACAGGAACTGACTGGGAATGCCTCGCCGCTGCAGGGCGGTGAACGCGCCCAGGCTCTGCTCGTCGGGGATGCGGTAGTCACGGCCGCCCTGGATCACCAGCATCGGCACGCGCCAGTCGCCAACGTGATTGAGGGGGTTGAATTGCTCGTAGCTCGCGGGTTGCGCGTACTGCGGCCCGCCGTGCTCCCACTCCTCGAACCACAGTTCGTCGGTGGCGTAGTACATCGAGCGGCTGTCGAACACGCCGTCGTGGGCGACGAGGCACTTCCACGGCTGATTCCACACGCCGGCCATCCAGTACACCATGTAACCGCCGTAGCTCGCGCCCAGCGCGCAGGCGCGATCGGCGTCAAGAAACGGGTATTTCCGCAGCGCCGCCGTCCAGCCGCGCTTGAGGTCCTCGAGCGGCTTTCCGCCCCAGTCGCCCGAGATCGAATCGGTGAACGCCTGCCCGTAGCCGGTCGAGCCGTGGAAATTGATCGCCACCACGGCGAAGCCCGCGCCGGCGTAGATCTCCGGATTCCAGCGAAAGTGGAAATCGTTGTGCCAGGCACCCTGCGGCCCGCCGTGGATCAGGAAGGCCACCGGATATTTCCGCCCCGGCTGATAGCCGACCGGCTTGACCACGTAGCCCTGCACCGGCGTGTCGTGCCAGCCCTCGAAGGTGAAAAACTCGGCGTCGCCGAAGCGCACCTCGGCCAGGCGCTCGGCGTTGAAATGCGTCACCGGCGTCAGGTTTTTCCCGTCCGCATCGGCGGTGTAGAGGTCGGTCGGGTGGATGAAGTCCTGGCGCGCGACCACCAGCCCGCGCGGACCGACCGCGAAGCCGGTGACGGTTCCTCCGGCGACCACGCGTCGCGCTTCGCCGCTCGCCACGTCGATCGCGAACAGCGGACGCTGGCCCTCGTCATCGGCGACGGTATAGAGCGTGCGACCGTCGGCGCTGATCGTCAGCGGTCCTGCCGAGCGGTCCCAGTGCGCAGCGACCTCGCGGCGGATTCCGCTGGCCAGATCCAGCGCCATGATCGCGAAGCGGTCGGCCTCGAAACCCGCGCGCCGCATCGCCAGGTAGTACAGCGTGCGGCCGTCGGGCGACGGCAGCGGAAAGGCGTCCCACGCGGGGTTGCCGGCAGTGAGGTTGCGCGGCGCGGCGGCGCCGTCGAGCGCCACCGCATAGACGTCGAAATTGGTCGACCACGGCTCGTCGTCACCGGCGATGCGCGCGCCGAAGTAGAGCGTGCGGCCATCGGGGCTGAAGGTGTACTCGTCGGCGCTGCCGTCCGGCTTCGAGGGTACGTCGCCGTCGATGCCGGGCGTCAGCCGGCGCGGCTCGGCGGCGGACTTGCCGTCGGCGCCGAGGACGGCCAGATACAGTTGCGATCGGCGGCCATCGGCCCATTGGTCCCAGTGACGCACGAACAGCTTGTCGTAGAGACGACCGCTGGCCCGGGCCGGCAGATGCGCATCCAGCCGGGCCTTGCTGCAGGCGAGATCTCCGCATTCGGGAAAAACATCGATCGAGAGCGCCAGATGGCGACCATCCGGCGAAACCCGGAAGGTACCGACGTCGAGCGGGTAGTCGGTCACCTGCAGCGGCGTGCCGCCGTCGGCCGCGACGCGCCAGACCTGGCGGCTGTCCCTGGCATCAGCCAGATAGAAGATCGAAGCGCCATCCGCCGACCAGCGCGGATCGCTGCCCGTGGCGAGCTTGACCGGCGTCGCGTCGACCCGCGCGAAGTCGAGCAGCCACACCGAAATCACGCCCTTGTTGGCGGCGTAGTCGGTGCTGCGCACGCTGAAGACCACGGCGTGACCATCCGGCGCCAGCCGCGGATCGGATACCCGGTCCATCATCACCAGATCGCGCACATCGAACGGATGCGCGCCGCGGCTGGGCTCGGGCGCCTCGGCGGCCACGGCCAGCAGCGGCGCCGCGGCGATCGCGATCGCGGTCAGCAGGGACGTCGGATTCATGCAGGCTTCCCATGGCAACGGACCAATCATGACGCTAGCCAGCGCCCGCTTTCAGCGCAAGCGCCATAGGTCGCGGAGCGGCGATGCCGGTGCCGGTGCCGGGCGGGTTGTTCGGCAACCGCCATCCTGCACGGTCCGAATCGATTCGCCGAGCGCAGGGCGCGCCGGCCAGCGGACGGCGGCAGGCGCGCTCAGCCTTCGGCGGGCTGCGGATGCGGAAAGCGCACCGTGACCGCGGTGCCTGCCTTGAGTTCGCTCTCGAACTCGACCTGCCAGCCGAAACGGTCGGCCAGCCGGCGCACGATGGTGAGGCCGACGCCATGGCCGTCCGAGCGACTGCGGCCGGCTCGGAAGAACGGCTGGGTGACGCGCGCCAGCTCCTCGGCGCTCATGCCGATGCCGGTATCGGCGATACGCACCGTGCCATCGCCGATGGTGGCGGTGACGCTGCCGCGCTCGGTATACAGGCAGGCGTTGCGGATCAGGTTGCCGACCAGGACCGCGAACACGCGCGGTGATGCGTGCAGCGCGAAGCGCTGCGGCTGTTCCAGCAGCAACTGCACCGGCTTGCCGATCACCAGGTCCTGGGCGCGTTCCAGCTCGTCGCGCACCACCTCGTTGGCGATGAAGTCCTCCTCCGGCAGGCCGGTGTTGTCCTCGCGCGCCAGGATCAGGAACGACTCGATCAGCGCCTCCATGTCGCGTGCGGCGCGGCGGATGCGATGCACCGAGCGCTGGCCGAACGGCGACAGCGCGGACTCTTCCTCGAGCACGCCGGCGGCCACCTTGACCACGGTCAGCGGCGTGCGCAGCTCGTGGCTGGCGTCGCGGGTAAAGTTGCGCTCGCGCTCGATGAACGATTCGATGCGGCTGGCGAACCCATGCAGCGCGCGCGCCAGGACCTCGACGTCGCCGTCACTGTTGGGCGGCAGGTTCGCGGGTTCCAGCGCGGCGAGATCGGGATGCTTGGGATCCCAGCGCCGCACCACGCTGGCGAGGCCGATCACCGGCGACAGCGCGCGCCGTGACGCGCGGTAGGTGAGGTAATGGGTGATGTAGATGATCAGCAGCACCACCGACAGCGGCACGAAGCCGAACAGGAAGGCGAGGCGATCGACCTGCTCCTGCTTGAACACCAGGTACAGCTGGCCGGGCGCGGCGTCGGTGACGTAAACCAGATCCTCGTGCCCGGACGCGCCCAGACGGTGATACCCGGGAGCCAGCGTGCGCAGGGCCGCCGGCAGCGCCGAACGTGTCCCGCCCGGCGCCAGCAGATAGCCGCGCATGTTGGCGGTATTGGGCAGCTGAGCCGCGGGATCGGCGGCACGGTAGGCCCAGAAATGCGCGGCCTCCTCCTTCAGCGCCTGCTTGATCAGCACATCCTCGAGGATGGTCGCGGCGCCATACACGCTGAGCACCGTGGCGAAGCTGATCGCCGCCAGCTGCATCACGAACACGACCCAGAGCTTGCGACGGATGCCGGCGGGACGACGCATCGGAGCCTCTTGGTGGACAGCTGGAACCCGTTTGCAGGTGCGGCGCGTTCGCGCCAGCCGGTCGCGCCACGCGCGGAAGTCGCGGGTAACGGCAATCTACGCGATCGGCCTGCGCACGGAGGCGAGACCGGCGAGAATTCCCTGCGCGCTCAGCCGACCTGCCGGGCGGCGCCGGAAACCTCGCTGTCGAGATCGGCCAGGCGATAGCCCGCGCTGTGAATGGTGTGCAGCAGGGACTTCTGGAACGGCTTGTCGATCACCTTGCGCAGGTTGTAAAGGTGACTGCGCAGGGTGTCGGAGTCCGGCAGCAGATCGCCCCAGATCTCGCGCTCGATGTCGCGCCGGCTGACCACGCGCGGGGATTCGCGCATCAGGATCGTCAGCAGCTTGAGGCCGATCGGCGAGATCTGCAGGTCCTGCCCGGCGCGGGTCAGGCGCAGGGTGGCGGTGTCGAGCACCAGGTCGCCCACCTTCAGGACCTCGGCCGAAACCTGGCGTCGGTCGCGGCGGATCAGTGCCTTGACCCGCGCCTCGAGCTCGCGGATCTCGAAGGGCTTGATCAGGTAATCGTCGGCGCCGGCATCGAGGCCGACCAGCTTGTCATCGAGCGTGTCACGCGCGGTCAGCATCAGGACCGGGGTCGACTTCTTGGCCTCCTGGCGCAGCTTGCGGCACAGGTCGAGCCCGTCCATGCCCGGCAGCATCAGGTCCAGCACGACCACGTCGTAGCTGTTGGATACCGCCAGATGCAGGCCGGTGATGCCGTCGGCGGCGTAGTCCACCGAATAGCCGCGGCGCTCCAGGAACTCGCCCACCATCTCGGCGATGCTGCGGTTGTCCTCGATCAGCAGGATCAGGCCTGCCTGTTCGTCGCGTGCGTTCATCGGGCGGCTCCGGGTGGCTTCACCAATGTGAAGATTGAAACCGGGCACGGGTGATCCTGCCGTGAAGAGCCGCAAAGCGCGGGGTCACAGGGTTTTCAGCGCAGGCGCCAGCACCGACCACACGTTGGCCAGCACGCGTGGCTCGCCGGCCGCGACGGGATGCAGGCCGTCGGGCTGCATCAGCGCCGGATCCAGCGCCACGCCCTGCAGCAGGAACGGCAACAGCGGCAGATGGTGCTCGCGGGCGAGGTCGGCGTAGATCGCCTGCAGGCCGTCACGATAGGGCGGACCGTAGTTGACCGGCAGCTCGATGCCAAGCAGCACGACCTTGGCGCCGGCTTGACGGCAGTCGTGGATCATCGTCTGCAGGTTGGCGCGAATCCCGGTCAGCGGCAGTCCGCGCAGGCCGTCGTTGGCGCCCAGCTCCAGCAGCACCAGCGCCGGCCGGTAGCGTTTGAGCAGCCCGGGCAGGCGGCTGACGCCGTCGGCCGTGGTCGCGCCGCTCACGCTGGCATTGATCACCGCGCGCGGCGGCCGCATGTTGGCAAGGCGCGATCCGAGCAGATGCACCCAGCCGTCCTGCTCGGCGATGTTGTGCGCGGCGGACAGCGAATCGCCAAGCACCAGGATCGGGCGCGCGGCGGCGACCGGCACGGCCGACACCAGCTGAGGCAGCCAGAACAACAGCAGCAGCACCAGGACACGCCGCATGACCATCGCCACTCCCTTGCTCAGTGCCCGTAATGTTAGCAAGACGCTGGTCGGCCCCGAGGGCCGCATCGACATTCTGGCGGGCATCGACATCGAGGTCGCGGTCGGCGCCAGTGTCGCCATCGTCGGCGCCTCGGGTTCCGGCAAGACCACCCTGCTGGGCCTGCTCGCCGGACTCGACCTGCCGAGCAGCGGCAGCATCCGCCTCGACGGCCACGCGCTGGAAACGCTGGACGAGGAAGCCCGTGCCGCGCTGCGCCGGCGCCTGGTCGGCTTCGTGTTCCAGTCGTTTCATTTGCTGCCGGCGCTGACCGCGCTGGAAAACGTGATGCTGCCGCTGGAGCTCGAGGGCGAGCCCGCAGCGCGCACGCGTGCGCGCGAGGCTCTGCAGGCCGTTGGCCTCGGCGCGCGCGGCGGTCACTACCCGTACCAGCTTTCCGGCGGCGAACAGCAGCGCGTGGCGCTGGCGCGCGCCTTCGTGCACCGGCCGCGGCTGCTGTTCGCCGACGAACCCACCGGCAACCTCGATCGCCGCACCGGCGCCGGCGTTGCCGAGTTGCTGTTCGCGCTCAACCGCGCGCACGCCACCACGCTGGTGCTGGTGACCCACGACCCCGCGCTGGCCGCGCGCTGCGGACGCACGCTGGAGCTGGTCGACGGTCGACTGGTTGACGGCGCGCCGGCATGAACACGCTGCGCCTGGGGCTGCGCACCCTGCGCCGCGAGTGGCGCCTGCCCGAGCTGCGCACGCTGGCCGCGGCATTGCTGCTGGCGGTCGCCGCGCTGGGCGCGGTCGCGACGCTGGCCGCGCGCGTCGAGGCGGCGCTGCTGGCCAGCGCCGCCGAACTGGTCGGCGGCGACGCCGGCATCAGCGACAACAACCCGCTGCCGCCGGCGGTCACGGCCGAAGCGCAGCGCCTCGCGCTCACGATCAACCGCAGCAGCACGTTTCCCTCGGTCGCCTTCAACAACACGCGCAGCCAGCTGCTCGACGTGCGCGCGACCGATGCGGCCTATCCGCTGCGCGGCACACTGCAACTGGCCGACGCGGCCGGGCGCATCGTCGACGGCCACGGCCCCGCGGCGGGGATGGTCGATCTCGATCATCGCGCCCTGGTGGCGCTGGGCCTCGGCATCGGCGATCACGTGCAGATCGGCGGCCGCGAGCTGACCATCGGCGCCGAAATCGTGCGCGAACCGGACGGCGGCGAGCTGTTTGCGATCGCCCCGCGTGCGCTGATGAATCTCGGCGACGCCAAAGCCGCCGGCCTGCTCGGCGTCGGCAGCCGTGCGCAGCATCGCCTGCTGGTCGCGGGACCGGCGGCGGCAGTGACTCGATTCGTGGGCTGGCTGAAAGCCCATCGCCCGCCGGATGCCGAGCTGATCACGCCCCAGCGCACGCAGCAGCGGTTGCGCGTCGCGTTCGACCGTGCCGGTGCCTTCCTGCGCCTGTCGGCACTGCTGTCGGCGCTGCTGGCCGGTGTGGCCGTCGCGCTGTCGGCGCAGCGCTACGCGCGCCGCAAGACCGACGAGATCGCCTTGTTGCGTGCGTTGGGCGCACCGCGCGGCCAGGTGCGCGCGCTGGTGCTGGTCACCCTGCTGGGCATGGCGCTGCCGGCGCTGCTGCTGGGCGTGCTGCTGGCGCTGGGTCTGTCGAGTGCGGCATGGACGCTGGCACGCGGGCTGCTGCCCGGCACCGCAGGCGGCCTGCCGTTGCTGCCCGCGGCGGCGGCGGCGATCGCCGGCCTCGCCCTGCTGCTGGGTTTTGCAGTGCCGCCGCTGGCGCGCCTGGCCGAGGTCGCGCCGGTCGCGGTGTTCCGGCGCGGTGCACGGCAACGTGTGCGCGCCCTCGATGCGCTGTATCTGCTGCCGGTGCTGGTGGCGGTGGGCCTGGCCTGGTTCGAGAGCGGATCGTTTCGGCTGGCCGGTATCCTCGCCGCGAGTCTGGCCGCCGTGGCCGTGGTCGCAGCCCTGCTGGCGGCGCTGCTGCTGGCGCTGATCCGCCGCCTCGCGCCGGGTGCGCATCCGGCGCTGCGGCTGGGGCTCGCCGCACTGGCGCGACGGCGCGCGCTCAGCCTGATCCAGGCCACCGCGCTGGCCCTGGGCCTGACCGCGCTGCTGCTGCTCGCGGTGATCGCTCCGGCCCTGCTCGACCGCTGGCGGACCGAGCTGCCGGCCGACACGCCGAACTGGTTCGCGCTCAACATCCAGGATGACCAGCGTACGCCGGTGGCGACGGCACTCGACAGCCTGGGCGCGCGCAATCTCAACATGCTGCCGCTGGCGGTCGGCAAGCTGGCCAGCATCAACGGCGTGCCGGTCGCGCAGGTGCATTTCCGCGACCGTGCGACGCGCGACTGGGCCGAGCAGCAGTTGCGACTGTCGTGGAGCGCGGTGCTTCCGCCCGCCAACACGCTGACCGCGGGCCGCTGGTTCACGGTCGTTCCCGCGCAACCCCAGGTCTCGGTCGAGCAGGGCTGGGCACAGCGTTTCGGTGTCAAGCCGGGCGACACGCTGGGCTTCCGCATCGGCGAGGACACCTATGCCGCACGCATCAGCAGCCTGCGCAAGGTCGACTGGACGAGCTTCCGGGTGAACTTCTTCCTGCTGCTGGATCCTGCGCACGCCCGCGCGCTGCCGCACAGCTGGCTGGCCAGCTGGTATCTGCCGCCGGGCAACGCACCGGCGCTGGCCGCCTTCAACCGCAGCTACGGCAATCTCAGCCTGATCGACGTCAACGCCCTGCTCGACCGGGTGCGCGGCATCATCGCGCGCGTGACCGCCGCGGTACGCTGGGTGCTGGGCTTCAGCCTGCTGGCCGGAGCGCTGGTGCTGGCCGCGGCACTGGCGGCCAGCGCGACCGAGCGCCGCCGTGAAGCCGCGCTGCTGCGCACCCTGGGCGCGTCCTCGGTCCAGTTGCGCGCCGCGGCGGCCGCGGAGTTCGCACTGCTCGGCCTGATCGCCGGCCTGACCGCCGCGCTGGGTGCGGCTGCGACCGGAATGTGGATCGCCGGCAGCGTGATGGACCTGTCCGGCTTCGTTCCGCCCCTGCCGACGCTGGGGCTGACCGCGCTGGCCGCGGCGCTGGGCGTGATGCTGCTGGGTCTGGCCGGTACCCGCCGCGTGCTGGCAACCTCGCCGCTGGCCCTGTTGCGTCGCGGCTGATCCGGCAACGTGTCAACCGCCGCTGCCGCGGCGCGTTGTCAGGCATGGCGGCTCCCTCTCGCCGCCGACAAGAAAATCCCCTTGCCTGAACTTCCAGGCGGACCCGGATGGTCCGCCTTTTTGTTGCGCGCTCAGTCCCCGCTCTTTGGCACATCGACGCGGCCCTTGACGTCGCGGTAGCGGATATCGCCGCTGCCGGTAGCACCGACCGTCAGGTTGCCGCCGACGCCGCTGACGTCGATATCGCCCGATCCCGTGGAACCGACCTGCACGTTGCCGCGCACGTCGTGCGCCGCGATGTCGCCCGAACCGGTGCCGGCCACCTCGACACTGCCGCCGACGTCAGCGAAGTCGAGATCACCCGAACCGGAGTGGCCCGCGCGCGCATCGCCGCGCACGCGCTCGGCATGCACATCGCCCGAACCGGTGCCGCGCAGGTCGAGGCTGCCGATATCGGTCAGGCGCGCATCGCCCGAGTCCAGGCGCAGGCCGACCGCGCCCGCGATGCCGCTCGCGCTGAGGTCCCCCGAACCCGAAGTCAGGTCCAGTGCCGCAACCTGACGCGCGTCGACATCGCCCGAACCGCTGTCCACCGCCAGCGCCAGCTTCGCCGGCACGCGCACGCTCAGCGTGAAGCTGCGACGGCCCCAGGAAAACCAGCCACCGTCGCCGCCGCGCATCCGGGCGGTCACCACCATCCCATCGCCTTGGCGCCGCGATGTCAGGGTCATGCCGGACAGTAGCTTTGGATCGGCGGCGCAGGCCCGGCCGCGTACCTCGATCCGGGCAAGCCCGGGCACCCCGACCACCTGGAGATCGGCCGCACCCAACACGAAACGCACCTGCTTCAGGCCCGTGGCGTCGAGATCGAGCGTGCGCAGCGCTTCATGGGGACAGGGACTGGCCGCGGCGAACCCGGGCATCCACAGCAGGGCGAGACAGGCAAGCAGGCGGCGCATGGCGGGTTCCTTCGGAGGTTTGGAGATTCGCATGAAGCGTGCAGGGAGGCCGGGTGGCGGATGAGGCTGCTCAGCCACGGGTGCGGCGGTGCCGGACCGGGTCGGGGAGACCCGGCCAGTCATCCTCGCCGAAGGTCAGGACCGCACCGATCGTCAGTGCGCCGCAGAGCACCAGGGAGGGCCACAGCGCCTGCACCACCAGCGGCAGATCCCGCGGCATCGCCAGGCCGGCAAGCCCGGGCAGCCGGAACCCGGTGACGACGAGGGCAACGGCGATCACCATGAACATGCCCAGCACGGGCAGGGCCCGCGCCCAGGGCGTCGCGATGCGCGGTGCGATGCGCGCGATGACGCGCTCGCTGAAGCCGGTGTCCGCGGGCCATGGATCGCGGCGCGCATCCGCGCGCAGCAGGGCCTCGACGCGCGCGGATGCGTCCGGCGGACCGGAAGAGTCATGGGGCGGAT
Source organism: uncultured Pseudomonadota bacterium (assembly GCA_963794205.1). Classification (GTDB taxonomy): domain Bacteria; phylum Pseudomonadota; class Gammaproteobacteria; order Xanthomonadales; family Rhodanobacteraceae; genus Metallibacterium. Next base: position 488,235 of record CAWCCR010000015.1, on the reverse strand, counting down.
GCCAGTGGCCGTTCATGTCAGGTCCTCACCAGGATATCCTCGCCCAGCCGCCTGCGCAGTTTCTGCAGGGCCCGCGCGAGATGCGATTTCAGTGTGCCCAGCGGGCAGCCGATGACGAAGGCGGCCTCGCTGTGGCTGAGGTCGAGGTAATAGCAGTGCACGATGACCGCGCGCTCGGGCTCGCTCAGGCAGGCCAGCGCGCGTCGCACTTCGCCCTGCTCCACCAGGTCCGTCCCGACCGACTCCGCGGCCGGCCCTGCGTCGTCATCGATCCAGCGCTCGTCCAGTGCCTGAGTGGATCGGACGGACGGGCGACGCGCGTGCATCAGGAACGTGTTGTAGGCGATGCGATAGAGCCAGGTTCCGAAGGCGGCCTCGCCGCGAAAATGCCCGAGCCTGCGCCAGGCCTGGACCAGCGCATCCTGCGCCAGGTCGTCCGCAAGTGCCGCATCCTCTCGGCACAATCGGCGCAGCAGTGCACGGACGCGGCCCTGATGCCGACGCACCAGCTCGCCGTAGGCCTGGCGGTCGCCAGCCACGGCCTGCCGGACCAGCAGCGCCTCGGCGCCCGCGTCCGCATCCATCCGCGATCCTCCGCCGCGCAAGGCCAATGTCGTCAGGACAGCCGTTCCGGCGTGCCGGCACCCGTGCGCGGCGCCTCGCGCCGGCCTTCGATCCAGTGCACGAGCAGCAACCCGAGACCGACCAGCAGCGGAATGAAGCCCGCCGCCAGGATCGGGCGCTGATCGTTCATGGCACCGAAAACGATCAGGCCCAGGCCGACCGCGGCCCAGACGACCGCCGCGCGCAGCGGCGAGCGCGGCGCCGCGCTCGGCCTGAGCAGCTCGGCCGGAATCGGCTGGCCCGATTCAATCAGCTTCAGCAGCAATTGCTGGCGCAGCTTCGTCCGCCGATAGCTGTAGATCAGTCCGGCGATCACGATGATGACAGGCATCCCCAGACTCAGCACCACGCCGAGCACATCAGTCAGCTCATCCATACGGCCTCCTTCGCGAACCTTTCGCGATAGTTGCCGATTTGGATGCGGCGCGGGGGCGTGCGGTTGCGTCAGGGACAGGAATCGCCACGGCGGCAGGGCCGCACGCGCCTGCCAACACCTCGCCGCTCGAGATTCGCAGGTGCCGGATGCCCGCGGCAAACGGTCACTGGCGCGGTCGCCCGTGAACACTCGCCCGATAGTGGTCCGCCTCACCGTGCGCCCAGGGTCAAGGCATGCCCATCGCGGGCAAGACGGCAGTCCAGGACCGGCACGCCGAACGCCAGCCGAATCCCGGCCCGGGCAAGCAGATGGCGATCGGTCACTCGTGAACAGTCCTGGCGCGGTCGTTCCCTCGCACGACCCTCGTGGGCAAGCCGGTTGCAGGTGCCATCGCGCCGGCACCCCCTTGGCGACTTGACCGGTCCCCGCGCTGGCGGCCGCGGCGCTGATTGACGATCCGCCACAACCCGATCGGGGAAACGCGATTGCGCGCACACGCCGTCGCATGCCCCACCAGGGCAACGGCGCGCGGATGGATCGCCGGGCCATTCGTGATCGAGCACCCGCGACCTGCGCGACGTGGGCCGTCACGGCAACGGCCTGTCCTGTCCTCCTGCTCGCACCCGACCCCTTCAGGCAGGCGCGGCTGGCGATTGCCCCGCCTCGGCCTTCTCCTCGGCCTTCGCGGCGTCCCACAGCCGGTCCTGCTCGGCGAGCGGGAGCACGGCGAGATCAAGGCCGCGTTCGCAGGCAATGCGCTCCATGGCGCGGAAGCGGCGCTCGAACTTGGCGTTGGCGTGGCGCAGCGCGCGCGCCGGATCGACGCCGGCATGGCGGGCCAGGTTGGCCGCGACGAACAGCAGGTCGCCCAGTTCGTCCTCGACGCGTTCGCTGCTGCGCGCCGCGGCATCATCGTGGGCGAACTCGGCACGCAGCTCGGCGACTTCCTCGTCGAGCTTGTCCAGCACCGGGGCCGGTCCGGGCCAGTCGAAGCCGACCGTCGCCGCACGCTGCTGCAGTTTCAGGGCGCGCTGCCATTCCGAGTGGCCGCGGGCGACGCCGTCGAGCACGCTCTCCGTCGCGGCTTCGCCGCGGGCACGGCGCTCGTCTGCCTTGATCGCGTCCCAGGCACGGGTCTGCTCGTCGACGTCGGCATAACGCACTTCGCCGAACACGTGCGGATGCCGGCGCACCAGCTTGGCGCCGATGGCCTGCACCACGTCGGCGTAGACGAAGAGCCCCGCCTCCTCGGCCATGCGCGCATGGAAGACCACCTGCAACAGCAGATCGCCGAGTTCGTCGCGCAGATCGGCAAAGTCGCGCCGCTCGATGGCATCGACGACCTCGTAGGCTTCCTCCAGCGTGTAGCGGGCGATGGAGTCGAAATCCTGCTGCACGTCCCAGGGGCAGCCGCCCTGGGGATCGCGCAAGCGGGCCATGATCGCGAGCAGGGCCGCGGTGTCGTAGCGGGGCGTATCGGTCATGCGAGAAGTGTCGCAGGAAACACGGATCAAGGCAGGCGGCGCGCGGCCCATGGATGGGCTGCTCGCGCATCGGATGTCTTTCAGCCGGATGCGGCGGCGCCGAGTCCGGGTCCGCGCCGGGCGCGGCGCATCCCGCACGTCCGGAAGGGCGCGGTCCAAGCCTTCGTCAGGAGACCGGCCCGAGTTTCGTGCGCCAATCCTGCGCCGGATCGCCGACGGCAATGAAGTGCGGATTGAGCAGGGACTCTTTGGTGTTGTAGGCCAGCGCCGTGCCGGCAAGGCCGAGTACCGCCCCGCCGGCCTGCTCGAGCACGCATTGCGCTGCGGCGGTGTCCCACTCCGAGGTCGGGCCGAGGCGGACATAAAGATCCGCCGCCCCTTCGGCCAGGCGCAGGAACTTCAGCGACGAGCCCAGCGCCAGCGCGTCATGTGGCCCGAGCCGGGCCAGCAGCGCCTGTTCCTCGCGGGATGCGTGCGATCGGCTGCCGGCCACCATCGGCCGCTGCGGCAACGCGCGACTGCGCAGTCGCTGCGGTGTCGCGCCCGGTTCGGCCTCGCACCAGGCACCGCCGCCCTGCCAGGCCAGCGCCAGTTTGCCGCTGACCGGCGCAAGCACCACGCCGAGGATGGGCCGGTGACCGTCGACCAGCGCCACGTTGACGGTGAACTCGCCGTTGCGCTTGACGAACTCGCGGGTACCGTCGAGCGGATCGACCAGCCAGTAGCGTGACCATCGCTGGCGTTCGGTCCAGGGCACGTCGACGGATTCCTCCGACAGCACCGGCCACGGCGGCGCCAGCGCGGCCAGCCCCGAGACCAGGATGCGATGCGCGGCGAGATCGGCCGCGGTCAGCGGCGAGGCGTCATCCTTGAGCTCGACCGCGAAGGCGCCGGCGTACACGGCCATGATCGCTTCGCCCGCGCGCCGCGCGAGATCGGCCACGGCGCGCGACAGCGCGGGCAGCCCGCTCATCGCGACCGCAGCCGACCGGCCAGATGCTCGCGGGCGATGAACAGCGCGGCGATCGAGCGGCCTTCGCTGACATCCTCGCGCGTCAGCAGGGTATGCAGTTCGGAGAGCTTCCACGGCACCACTTCCAGCTCTTCCGGCTCGTCGCCCTGCAGGCGCTCGGGATGGAGATCCTCGGCCAGCACCACGTGGGTCATGTGCGTCATGTAGGCCGGCGACAGCGACAGCGTGGTGAGGATGCGCAGATGGCGCGCGCCGAAACCGACCTCCTCCTTGAGCTCGCGGTTTGCGCCCTGCTCGACGGTCTCGTCGCGATCCAGACGGCCCTTGGGCAAGCCGAGTTCGTAGCGCTCGACGCCGACCGCATACTCGCGCACCAGCAGCACGGTGTCGGCGTCCAGCATCGGCACGATGATCACCGCGCCGAGGCCGGAGGGCATCAGGCGCTCGAAGGTGCGGCGCTCGCCGTTGGAGAACTCCAGGTCCACGCGTTCGACGCGCAAGAACGGCGTGGAATCGGCGGAATGCGTGGCGAGGATGCGCGGCAGGCTGGACATGCGCGCGATTGTAGCCGTGCCCGCGCCGTTCGCGGCGCTTGAGCCGCATGCCAGCGCGCGCGGATGATAGGCGGATGGACGACTCCTCCGCCGTACTGGCCGCACGCGACCTCGCCGTGCTCTGGCATCCCTGCACGCAGATGCACGATCACGAGCGCGTGCCGATGATCCCGATCGCTCGCGGCGAGGGCGCGTGGCTGATCGACACCGACGGCCGCCGCTACCTCGACGCCATCAGTTCGTGGTGGACCAACCTGTTCGGCCACGCCAACCCGCGCATCGCCGCCGCGATCGCGGAGCAGGCGCGCACACTGGAACACGTGATCTTCGCCGGCCACACGCACGCACCCGCCGTCGAACTGGCCGAACGCCTGCTGGCGATCGCGCCGCCGGGGCTCAGCCGCGTGTTCCTCGCCGACAACGGCTCGGCCGCGGTCGAGGTCGCGCTGAAGATGAGCTTCCACTACTGGCGCAACCGGGGCGAAGGCGAGCGCAGGCGCTTCGTCGCACTGAGCGGCGGTTATCACGGCGAGACCCTGGGCGCGCTTTCGGTCAGCGACGTCGGCCTGTACCGCGAAACCTACGCGCCGCTGCTGTTCGAGCGCCTTCTGGCGCCCTCGCCCGACGCCTAGGAGGGACTGCCCGGCGAGCCCGCTGCCGATGTCGCGGCACGGCGCCTCGGCGAGCTGCGAGCCCTGCTCGAGCGTCACGCCGCTCAGATCTGCGCGGTGATCGTCGAGCCGCTGGTGCAGTGCGCGGGCGGAATGCGCATGTATCATCCGAGCTACCTCAGCGGCCTGCGCGCGCTCTGCGACGCATACGGCGTGCACCTGATCGCCGACGAAATCGCGGTCGGCTTCGGGCGCACCGGCACGCTGTTCGCCTGCGAGCAGGCACCACCGGCCGCGCCCGGCGCGCGCGCGGGCATCACGCCGGATTTCCTGTGCCTGTCCAAGGGCCTGACCGGCGGTTTCCTGCCGCTGTCGGCGGTGCTGACCACGCAGCGCGTCTATGAGGCGTTCTACGCGGACTACAGCTCCGGCAAGGCCTTCCTGCATTCGCACAGCTATACCGGCAACCCGCTGGCCTGCCGCGCGGCACTGGCGACGCTGGACATCTTCCGCGACGAGCCGGTGCTCGAGCGCAACCGCGCGCTGGCCGCGCATCTCGCCGCGCGGCTCGCGCCGCTGACGGAGCACCCGCATGTCGCCGACGTGCGCCAGACCGGCCTGATCGCCGCCGTCGAACTGGTCGCCGACAAGATCACGCGCGCGCCCTACCCCGCCGCCGAGCGCCGCGGCCTGCGCGCGCGCCTGGCCGCGCTGGAGCGCGGGGTGGTGCTGCGCCCGCTGGGCGAGGTGATCTACGCCATGCCTCCCTACTGCACCACTCCGGAGGAAATCGACCTGATCGTCGATGCGATCGCCACCGGCATCGACGCCGCCTGCCGCTGAGTGCCGCCATGCGCACGATTCGCCTCCATGTGGATCTGCCGCTGACGCCGGACTCCGACGTCACCCTGCCCGCTGCCGCCGCCGGGCACGCCACGCGCGTGCTTCGGCTGCGCAGCGGCGACGCGCTGGTGCTGTTCAACGGCGACGGGCACGACTATCCGGCGCATCTTCGGGGCGTGTCCCGCGCCGGCGCCAGCGTGCGCATCGCGGCACGCACCGCGCCTGCCGCGCCTGAATCGCCGCTGGCCCTCACCCTGGCGCAGGGCATCGCGCGCGGCGACAAGATGGACCTGATCCTGCAGAAGGCCACCGAACTGGGCGTGACACGAATCGTGCCGCTGATCACCGACCGCACCGAGATCAGGCTTGACGCCGAGCGCAGCGGGAAGCGCATGGACCACTGGCGCGGCGTGATCGCCGGCGCCTGCGAGCAGTGCGGCCGCGCGCGCCTGCCCGAACTCTCGACGCCACGGTCGCTGGCGGAGTGGACGACCACCGTGGACGCGATCGACGGCCTGCGGCTGCGCCTGGATCCCGGCGCCGCCGATGGCCCGCGCGCGCTGCCCGCCTTCACGGCGGCATGCCTGGTGGCCGGTCCGGAGGGCGGGCTGGCGCCCGCCGACCACGCACTGCTGCAGGCGGCGGGTTTCGCCGGACTGCGGCTGGGGCCGCGCGTGCTGCGCACCGAAACCGCGGGCCTCGCCGCGCTGGCTGTACTGCAGGCACTGCACGGGGATTTTTGATGCTCGGCCCGGCGGCGCCGGAATCGCCGCGCGGGACATCGCCGGCTGACGGCCGGCTGTCCGTTTGCGGTGCAATCCTCAGGCGCGCAGCAGCTCCGGCGGCAGCTCCGGGCCGATAGTCTGGATCATCGCCTGCATCAGCTTGTGGTTGGCGGCGACCAGATTGCCGCTGGCGGGCAGACCGTCGCGGCCGGCGAAATCGGCGTAGCTGCCGCCAGCCTCGCGCACCAGCAGGCAGCCGGCGGCCATGTCCCAGGGCTTGAGGCCGATCTCGAAATAGCCGTCGTAGCGCCCGGCGGCGACATAGGCGAGATCAAGCGCGGCCGAGCCCGAGCGGCGCAGATCCTCGGCGCTGCCCAGCAGGGCGCGGGTCATGCCCAGCTGGGCCGGCAGATGCGCGCGCTGGCGCCAGGGGAAGCCGGTGGCCAGCAGTGCCCCGTCTAGCGTTTCGCGGCTGGTGACGCGCATGCGGCGGTCGTTGAGAAACGCGCCATCGCCCTTGCTGGCGGTGAACAGTTCGCTGCGCAGCGGATCGAAGATCACGCCGTGGGTCGGCTCGCCGCGTTCGAGCAGGCCGATCGAGACGCAGAAATGCGGGATGCCGCGCAGGTAATTGTGGGTACCGTCGAGCGGATCGACCATCCAGGTGAACCGGCTGCCGCGGCTGACCTCGCCCGACTCCTCGCCGACAATGCCATGGTCGGGATAGGCGCGGCGCAGCTCGCGGATGATCTCGGCCTCGGCGAGACGATCCACCTCGCTGACGAAGTCGAGCCGCTGCTTCTCCACCACCGTCACGCTCTCGAGGCGGTTGATGTAACGCAGGATGACGCTGCCTGCGGCGCGCGCGGCGCGCACCGCGATGGTGACGGCGGGTCTGGGCATGGCGGGGACTCGAAAGAACGGTTCCGCGCGGGACGCGGCTCGCGCATTATGCCAGCCTGTCGCGCACCGCGCCGCCGCCCCGGGCCTGCCTCATGCGTTCCACCACCGATCCCGACCTTGCGCGCTTGCGCTTCGTGCTCACCCGCCCATCGCATCCGGGCAATATCGGCGCGGCCGCCCGCGCCCTGCGCACCATGGGTTTCGAGCGCCTGGCGCTGGTGGCGCCGGCGCGCTTTCCCGATCCCGAGGCGACCGCGCTGGCGGTCGGCGCCGACGCCGTGCTTGCGGCGGCGAGTCTGCACGCCACGCTGCCCGATGCATTGGCCGACTGCACACTGGCGCTCGGTCTGAGCGCGCGCCGCCGCGGCGTCAGCCTGCCGGAGCTTGATCCGCGCGCCGCCGCCGCCGCCGCATGGGCGGCGCTGCATCACGGCGAAACCGTGGCCCTGGTGTTCGGCAACGAACGCACCGGACTGGAGAACGACGAACTGGCGCGCTGCCACGCCATGGTGCGCATCCCCAGCGTCGACGATTTCAGCTCGCTCAACCTCGCGCAGGCGGTGCAGGTGATGGCCTACGAGCTGCGCATGGCCGGGCTCGCCGATGCGACCGTCGCAACCATCGCGCCTCCCGCCCGCGAACCGCCGGCCGGCGGCGCCGACATGGAGCGTTTCTTCGACCATCTGTTCGCAGCGCTGCACACGATCGGCTTCCACAAGGGCCGCGCGCCGATCACGATCGAGCAACGCCTGCGCAAGCTGTTCCTGCGCGCGCAGCCCGACGCGCGCGAACTGCGAGTGCTGCACGGCATTCTCGGCGACGCCGAGCGCATGGCGCGGCTGGCCGGGCGCACGGCATCAGAACAGGCGGCGCAGCAGGGTCAGGATCGCACCGCTGGCGCTGGCGAAGGTGCCGATGGCGGCCAGTGACAGCCCCCAGGCGACCAGCAGCAGGACACCGTCGCGCTCCAGCAGAGTGACTCCGTAGAGCAGCAGCAGCGCGCCGATCGGCCAGTTGGTGAACGGGATCGGCAAGGTCAGCAGGATGCCGACCAGCACCAGCAGCAGACCGCTGAACAGACTGGCCGGGCGCCGCGTCAGTGCTTCCAGTCGCGGCCGACACAGGCGCTCCAGTCGCTTCAGCAGCGGCTGCCCGGCCCTGACCACGCGCTCGGCGATGCTGCGCCTGAGGGTGTAGTCGGCGATGCGGCGCGGCAGCCAGGGGCGGTCCAGACCGAGCAGCATCTGCAGGCCGGCCAGGACCACCAGCACGCCCATCGGGCCGCCGATGCCGATCGGCACCGGCACGAAGTTGGGCAACGCCAGAATCAGCAGCAGGAAGCCGAACGCACGTTCGTGCAGCGGCTCGACCAGCGCGCCGAGACGGATCGCGTCGCCGGGATGCGCACGCAACGCGGCGGCAAGCAGTTCGCTGGTGCGCGGATCATGCCCTCGGTCGCTCATCGCGGTCGGCCGGCGCGACGCATTCAGTCTTCAGCCGCGCCGGCTCCGGCCGGCGGCACGACCAGCACCTTGTCGATGCGTGCGCCGTCCAGGTCCAGAACCTCGAAGTGCATGCCGTGCCAGCTGAAGGCCTCGCCGGTCTGCGGAATGCGGCCGAACGCGGCCATCATCATGCCGGCAACGGTGCGGAAATCGTGGTCTTCCTCGTTGGGCAGCTGCTCGATGGCGAGCAGTTCGCGCAGGTCATCGGTGGCCAGCGCGCCGTCCACCAGATAGCTGCCGTCGTCGCGGCGCACGATCGGCGCGTCCCGGGTCGCGCTGGCGCCCTCGGCGGGCATGCTCTTGCCGACCACCGCCTCCAGCAGATTGTTGAGGGTGACCAGACCCTCGATGTCACCGTACTCGTCGACCACCAGCGCCAGCGGCGTCTCGGCATCGCGAAACTCCTCCAGCAGATCGAACGCGCGCGCGCTGGACGGCACGTACAGCGGCTTGACCAGCACGCGGAACAGGTCGGCCGGTTGCTCGCCGCGGACGATCCCCTGCAGCAGGCTCTTGACCTCGAGCACGCCGAGCACGTCGCTTTCGCTGCGGCGGTAGACCGGATAACGCGAGTAAGGCGTGGCGTGCAGCACCGCGAGGTTTTCAGCCAGCGGCGCGGCGGCATCCAGCCAGGCGATACGCGGACGCGGCGTCATCACGCTGTCCACCGTGCGATCGCCCAGACGCAGCACGCGGCTGACCATGTTGCGCTCGTCCTCGTCGAGCACGCCCTGCTCGGCGCTCTCGGCGACCAGCAGGCGGATCTCCTCCTCGCTGACCTGCTCGCGACTGGCCCGATCCAGACGCAGCAGGCGCAGCAGCAGCGAGCTGGCTGCGTTGAGGATCCATACGAACGGCGCGGTCAGACTGCCCAGCACCAGCATCGGCAGGGCGACCATCACGGCCAGGCGCTCGGGCGCCACCAGCGCGGCGCGCTTGGGCACCAGCTCACCGACCACGATGTTGATGAAGGTGATCAGGCTGATGCTGAGGATCAGCCCCAGCGGCAGGGCGTAGGCGGCCAGCCACGGCAGGCCCAGGGCCGCGAGCCAGGTCGACAGGCGCTGGCCGATGCTGGCACCGGTGACCACGCCGGTGATGATCGCCAGCAGGGTGATGCCCACCTGCACGGTGGGCAGAAATCGTTCGGGCCGTTCGACCAGGCGCAGCGCCACCGCGGCGCGGCGACTGCGCGTTGCCAGCGCCTTCAGGCGCGACTTGCGCGCCGCGACCATCGCGATCTCGCTCAGCGCGAAAAACCCGTTGACCAGCGCGAGCAGCAGGACGAGCCCGAGTTCACTCAGCATCGGGGCGGACGCATTCGAGGCATGCCGCGAGTGTAGCAAGAGCACCCGCCGCTGCCGCGACAGCCGTTCAGAGCGCGTCGCCCTCGACCGCCATGGCCTGCTCCAGCTGATCGCCCAGCGCACCCAGCTCGCCGATCAGGCGATCCAGTTCGTGCACGGTAAGGATCTCGTAGGGGCGGTTCTCGCACAGATGCAGGTACGGCGAGCCTTCCAGATCACTGACCGCGAGATAACCGATGCGCTGCTCCCAGTTGAAGCGCAGGCAGCGTTGCGCGTCCATGCCGGCGAGCGGGCCGATCGGCGTGGACACGCGCAGGGACTTGCGGCCATCCTCACCGTCCAGCTCGATCAGGTAGATGCCCTGGTGACGCTGACCGACCGCGAGATCGAAGCTGATCAGGTACGGGTCGTTGGTCCCCAGACTGTGCCGACCGCCGATATGCGAGCGGATGTTCTCGAAGGTCAGCATGGCGACGTCCCGGCCCCAGGTAGGGCTGCCATGGTAGCGTGCCCGCCGCCCATGATGAATCCGCAGCACGCTCGCATCCTCGAGGCCGTCGCCGCCATCCCGTGCGGGCGCGTGGCGAGCTACGGCGCGATCGCCGCCCGCGCCGGCCTGCCGGGCCGCGCGCGCCTGGTCGGACGCGCGCTGCGCGAGGCACCGGCTGCACCTGCCCTGCCCTGGCATCGCGTGCTGCGCGCGGATGGCCATGTCGCCCTGCCGCAGGGAAGCGCCGGATTCGCCGAGCAATGCCGGCGCCTTGCCGCCGAAGGCGTGACCGTGTGCAACGGACGTGTGGCGCTGGCCGCATTCGGACTCGACCCCGATCTCGATCGCGCGCTGTGGGGGCCTCCGGGCCAAGGACCGTGACATGGCATGCTCGCGAAGCCAGCCACAATCATGCGGCGCGTGCCAGCTCCCAGACCCAGATCCCGGCCCCGGCCCCGGCCCCGGCTTCCAGCCACCGGTCTACAGCCAGCCCTTCTGCCGTGCCAGGCGGTAAGCCTCGATGCGGTTGCCGGCGCCGAGCTTGCCGATCGCCTCGCTGAGATAATTGCGCACGGTACCGTGGGAAAGGTTCAATCGGGCGGCGATGTCGGAGGCAGCCAGCCCCTCACCGGCCAGACGCAACACCTGGCGCTCGCGATCGCTGAGCGGATCGGCTTCACTCCAGGCTTCCAGCGCCAGCTGCGGGTCGATGGCGCGACCACCACGATGCACGGTGCGCAGTGCTTCGGCCAACTGCTCGGCGGGGGCGTCCTTGAGCAGATAGCCCGACACGCCGGCATCCAGCGCACGGCGCAGGAAGCCGGCGCGGGCGAAGGTGGTCACGATCACCACCTTGGTCGGCAGCGCGTGGCGCTGCAGGCGCTGCGCCAGCTCCAGACCGGTCAGGCCGGGCATCTCGATATCGGTGACCAGTACGTCGGGCTTGAGGCGCTGCAGTTCGCGCCAGGCGGCTTCGCCATCCGCGGCCGTGCCGAGCACCTCGATGTCGGATTCGAGACCGAGCAGCGCCGACAGCGCTCCGCGCACCATGGCCTGATCCTCGGCCAGCAGGATGCGGATCATCACCCGCCCCCCCGCCGCGCACTTCCGGCCGCCGCGCTGTCGGCGCCTCGCGCGATGGTCGCCAGCTGCGCCGGCAGCGCAGCAGCGGCACACGGACTGCCTGGCGTCAACGTATCCTCGGCCAATCCGGCCCCGGCAGGCGGGCAGCCGAGCTCGGCGCAAAGGCGCGTGCCGCGACCCGGCGTCGAATCGATCTGCAGGATGCCACCCAGCGCCGCCAGCCGCTCACGCATGCCGATGAGGCCATTGCCCTCACGCAGGACGCCGCCGCGGCCGTCATCCTCGATGCACAGGCGCACTCGTTCGCGCGAGCGCGTCAGCACGACGCCGACGCGGCGCGCGCCGGCGTGGCGCTGGATATTGGTAGCGGCCTCGCGCAACACCATGGCCAGTGCGGCGTCCAGGACCGGCGGCAGGTCGGCAGTATCGGTGCGACTGTCCACCAGGATGCCGGCGGTTTCCAGCAGCAGACGCGCGCTGGCCAGCTCGGCCAGCAATTGCGGCGCGTGCAGCCCGCTGACCGCGGCGCGCACCTGCGTCAACGCCTCGCGTGCCACGCGCTCGACCTCGCGCATCTCGCGTCCGGCCGCCGCGGCGTCGCGCTCGACCAGGCGCGCGGCGAGCTCGCTCTTCAACGCCACCAGCGACAGCGTGTGACCCAGCAGGTCGTGCAGATCGCGGCCGATGCGTTCGCGCTCGGCGGTAGCGGCGAGGCGGCGGATTTCCTCATGGCTGAGGCGCAACTGCGCGTCGGCCTGACCCTTGCTGCGATACATCATGTTCATTCCGCCAATGACCAGCGCCCACAACGTCACGCTGAGAATGGTCGGCCACGACCAGCCCAGTGTCAGCGCTTCGGCGGTGTACGCCGCAAGCAGGCCCAGCATCACCAGGAACGAGATGCGCATGCTGCGAAAAGCAAAACCGGAGAACACGCAGGCGTAGATGACGTAGGTCAACGCGCCGGGATTGATCGGCGACAGCACGAAACCCAGGGCGGCGATCGCGGCGACATAACCCTTGATCTGACGGATCGGTATGGCATAGGCACGCAGATACAGCCATAGAAACAGCGCGTACGACAGCGTGGTGGCCGGCAACCAGTCGCGCCATGGCATGGAATTGAGCACCGGCACGGCCACGATCCACACGCCCCACACCAGATTGGCCAGCGCGAAGCGCCACGCCTTGTGCGGCGGCTGCGCGCCACGGGTATAGCCGAGGATGGAATCAGGTGCGATGTCGAACCGCATGCGTCCTCCAGAATCGCGGCACAGCCATCATTGGCGCGTCGCGCTTGCGCTCAGCCTGCGCTGCGCAGGCGCCGTGCGGCGAGCATGAAGCAGACCGCCGTGAACAGCAGCAGCGTCTCGACATGCGGCAGCACGGAGACGGGCACCACGCCTACGGCATGCAGGCTGAGCCGGCCCAGGTGATAGGCCGGCCACAGCGGCGCCAGTTGCTGCAAGACGTGCGGCATCGCCTGCAGCGGCACCCACAGCCCGGACAGGAACGACATCGGCAGGTAGATCAGATTGGCGATCGCCGGTGCCGCCTGCGCGCTGGCCCATGTACCGACCAGCAACCCGATGGCGCAGAACGGCAGCACACCCAGCACCATCACCAGCGCCAGGGCCAGCCACTGCGGCGGCGCCAGACGCACGCCACCGATGGCCGCCGCCAGCACCGCCAGGATCACGAAGATCAGCGCCGCGAACAGCATTGCCATCACCATCTTGGCAGCGAGATAGGCGCCCGGCGGCAACGGCAGGGCGCGCTTCAGCGTCAGCAGGCCGCGCTCGCGATCGATCGCCACACCGATGCCGAGCGCGAACAGGCCCGGTGCCATGACCCCGAAGGCGCCCATACTGCCCAGTACATAGACCGCCTGCTGCGGACCGTGGCCTGCGAAGACCACGCCGAACAGCAGATAGAACATCGCCGGGAATGCCAGCATCGGGACGGACGCGCCAGGCGCGCGCAGCAGACGCAGGAACTCGTAGCCGGCATCGGCAGCATAGATGCGCACCTGGCGCGGCAGCGGCATCGCATCGACAGCATTCATCAGGCGGCCTCGCGGGTCAGTTCGGTGAAGGCTTCGGCCAGCCCGGCGCGCTGCACTTCCAGCGCGCTGACCGTGGCGTCCTCGGCCAGCAGGCGCCGCAGTACCGGCTCGACCTGCTGCAGCGTGGTGATGGTCAGCAGACCATTATCGGTCCGGCTCTCGCACACTCCCGGCCAGTCGTGCACCGCCTCGGCACTGAGCGCGCTGCGGCAACGGATGCGCTTGCGGGCGACGCGGGCACGGATCGACTCGACGCTGCCTTCCGCCAGTACGCGTCCGCGCGCCAGCACGGTCACGCGATCGGCCAGCGCCCCGGCTTCCTCCAGATAGTGCGTGGTCAGCAGCACCGCGCAGCCTTCGGCGACCAGGGCGCGGATCGTCGTCCACAGGCGCTCGCGCGCTTCGATGTCCATGCCCACCGTGGGCTCGTCGAGAAACAGCAGTTCGGGCCGCCCGCACAGCGCCAGAGCGAACTGCACGCGGCGCTGCTGACCGCCGGACAATTTGCCATAGGGTCGCTCGATCAGGTCGGCGATGCCGGACCGCTCGGCGCATTCGTCCAGCGGCCGCGGATGGGGGTAGTAGTTGGCGGTCATCGCCAGCAGTTCGCCGACACGCAGTGTCTCGGGCAGCGACTCGGACTGCAGCATCACGCCGACGCGACGGCGTGGAGCCAGCGTTTGCGGGTCCGCTCCGAACAGCTCGACGCGGCCGCTGTCCGGTCGCGCCAGTCCGAGCAGCAGGGCGATGGCCGTGGTCTTGCCGGCTCCATTGGGGCCGAGCAGCGCATGCAGCTCGCCCCGCCGCAGCACAAGGTCGATACCGTCGAGCGCGCACTGGGCACCGAAGTTCTTGCGCGCATTGCGCAGTGCGGCGAAGGGCGAATCTGCAGCTGCCATGGGCTTGCTCCACCAATGGCGGCAGTGTGGATGCGCGAGGGACGTCGCGGCAGTCGCTGGCGTCAGTGCGCGCGCCTGACAGCCGTCATCCGGGGTACCAGCAGCCCCGGCCCGGTGTTATGCTTGCAGTCTATTTCCCTTTTCCAATAAAGACTTAGCGCGTCAAATTGGCTCGCAACCGAGCCCTGAAGACGCCTCCGGAGGAGCCATGAACCTGACCAGCCGACTCGCCAGCCTGCGCCATGCCGGCGGCACGATCCGCACCCATGGCCTGGATGATGCGGCGATCGACCATTTCGCGACGCTCGATCCCGCGCTGGTGCAGGCAGTCGGTGCCGCATGCGTGGAATTCGAGCGCTTGCAGATCGAGATGCCCGAATTCCTGTGCCTCGACGAGCAGGAACAGATCGATCGCGTGCAGTCCGGCTTCGTCAACTTCTACCCCGACGACGCGGTGAATCCCTACATCGCGCTGGCGGCGCGGGGCTCATGGATCGTCACCCTCAAGGGCGCCGTGATCCAGGATTGCGGTGGCTACGGCATGCTCGGCTTCGGCCACGCGCCGCAACCGGTGATCGACGCCATGGCCGGACAGCAGGTGATGGCCAACGTGATGACGCCGAGTCTGTCGCAGCTGCGCTTCGACCGGGCCCTGCGTCGCGAGATCGGCCGCACGCGCGGCGGTTGTCCCTACAGCCACTTCCTGTGTCTGAACTCGGGCTCGGAGTCGGTCAGCCTGGCCGGCCGTTTCGCCGACGTGAACACCAAGCTGATGACCGAGCCGGGCGCGCCGCATGCCGGGCGCAAGGTCAAGCGCATCGCGGTCAAGGGCGCCTTCCACGGCCGCACCGAACTGCCGGCGCTGTATTCGGACTCGTCGCGCAAGGCCTATGCGCAGCATCTCGGCAGCTATCGGCACCACGAGTCGCAACTGATCACCGTCGAGCCCTACAGCGTCGAGCATCTCACGAGGATCTTCGCCGAAGCCGAGCACGAGAGCTGGCATATCGAGGCCATGTTCCTCGAGCCGGTGATGGGCGAAGGCGACCCGGGACGGGCGGTCACGCCGGAGTTCTACCGTGCCGCGCGCGAGCTGACGCAGGCGCATGGCACCCTGCTGCTGGTCGATTCGATCCAGGCCGGACTGCGTGCGCACGGCGTGCTGTCGATCGTCGATTACCCCGGCTTCGAGAGCCTCGACGCGCCGGACATGGAGACCTATTCCAAGGCGCTCAACGCCGGCCACTACCCGCTCTCGGTGCTGGCGGTGAATGCGCGTACCGCCGCGCTCTACCGCAAGGGCATCTACGGCAACACCATGACCAGCAACCCGCGCGCCCTGGACATCGGCTGCACGGTACTCGGCATGCTGAGCGATTCCATGCGCGAGAACATCCGCGCGCGCGGCCGCGAGTTTCTGGACAAGCTCAACCGGCTCAAGGACGAATTGCCCGGCCTGATCACCAAGGTGCAGGGCACCGGACTGCTGTTTTCCTGCGAACTGGCGCCACAGTTCAAATGCTACGGGGCCGGCTCGATCGAGGAATGGCTGCGCGAACACGGCATCGGCGTGATCCACGGCGGCGCCAATTCGCTGCGCTTCACCCCCCACTTCCGCGTGACCAGCGCCGAGGTCGACCTGATCGTCCAGCAGGTGCGCAAGGCACTGCTGGAGGGTCCCGGCGCCACCGCCACCGCCGCCGCACCCGCGACCGCGGCGGCCGCCTGATCCTGATCCCCGCGGAGATCCACGCCGCTGGCGATCTGGCGCCGGCGGCGTCGCACGCAACCGCCGCAACGGCCCCACGACGACGCTTCACTGCAAAGAGGTGACGCCCGGTAGCGCGCCCGGACCATGGGCACCGAGAGCGAGGAACGCCGCTGCATCCTCAGCCCCTGCCTCAAGGGCGATCGACGCCAGTCGCGGCACGCGACGCCGTCGCGCGCCGCGCACCATTCAGCGGAAGCGATCCGTGGCCTCGACCAGCGCGTGCAGGTTGCCGGGCTCGAACGCCGAATGGCCGGCATCGGGCACGATCCGCAGATCGGCCTCGGGCCAGGCGCGATGCAGATCCCATGCCGATCGCAACGGGCAGACCACATCGTAGCGACCCTGCACGATCACCGCAGGGATATGGCGGATCCGCCCGATGTCGCGCAGCAACTGGTCGTCCCGCTCCAGAAAGCCGGCATTGACGAAGTAATGGCTCTCGATGCGCGCGAAGGCGAGCGCGAAATCATCCGCGGCGCTGGCGTCGATATGCTCGCGATCCTGATAGAGAAAGCTGGTCGCGGCCTCCCACACCGACCATGCCCGCGCTGCGGCGATGCGCACGGCCGGGTCGGCATGCGTCAGGCGTCGGTGGTAGGCGCCGATCAGATCGCCGCGTTCGGCCTGCGGGATCGGCGCCAGATAGTGCTCCCACGCGTCCGGAAACAGGGCATCGCAACCCTGCTGATAGAACCACTCCAGTTCCCGGCGCCGCAACAGGAAGATACCGCGCAGCACCAGCTCGGTCACCCGTTCAGGATGGGTCTGCGCATAGGCCAGCGCCAGCGTCGAACCCCAGGAACCGCCGAAGACCTGCCAGCGCTCGATGCCAAGGTGTTCGCGCAGGCGTTCGATATCGGCAACCAGGGTCCAGGTCGTGTTTTCGGCCAGCTCGGCATGCGGTGTCGATCGTCCGCATCCGCGCTGGTCGAACAGCACGATCCGATAAGCCTCGGGGTCGAAGAAACGCCGGCAGCGCGAGTTGATACCGCCGCCCGGCCCGCCATGCAGGAATACCACCGGCTTGCCCCGCGGATTGCCGCACTCTTCGTAGTAGAGCGTGTGCAGCGCAGAAGCCGGCAGCATGCCGCTGGTACCAGGCTCGATCTCCGGATACAGCGTGCGTCGTGTGCTCGTGTCCATCGCCGGCTCCCGAAACGACACCGGCGCCGAATGGGCGCCGGAGCAGTGCATGAAACCGCGATTGGTCGAGGCGGCGAGATTCGAACTCGCGACCCCCACAACCCCATTGTGGTGCGCTACCAGGCTGCGCTACGCCCCGACGGCGGTTTCAAGCGCGAGATTCTAGCAGGGCGCCGCGCCTGCGGGTGAATTCAGCGACGCAGCAGTTGCAGCACTTCCTCAAGCTCGATGCGCACCTGACGCACCACCTGGGTCGTCAGGCTCACCTCCTCGCGGGCCTGCTGCCCCTCGAGACGCTGCCGAGCACCAGTGATGGTAAAGCCGTGCTCGTAGAGCAGCGAACGGATCTGACGGATCATCAGCACGTCATGGCGCTGGTAGTAGCGCCGGTTGCCGCGCCGCTTGACCGGCTTCAGGCCAGTGAATTCCTGCTCCCAGTAGCGCAGCACGTGCGGCTTGACGCCACACAACTCACTGACCTCACCAATGGTGAAGTAGCGTTTGGCCGGGATGGCCGGCAGCTCGCTGTTACTGCCTGGGTCCAGCATAGGCCTCGACCTGCATCTTCAATTTCTGACCGGGACGGAACGTCACCACACGCCGGGCCGAGATCGGAATCTCCTCGCCCGTCTTCGGGTTGCGCCCCGGTCGCTGGTTTTTCTGGCGCAGGTCGAAATTGCCGAAACCCGACAGCTTGACCTGCTCCCCCTTTTCCAAGGCCTCGCGGATCACCTCGAAAAAGGCATCCACGAATTCCTTGGCTTCCCGCTTGTTCAGGCCGACCTCATCGAACAGGCGCTCCGCCATTTCCGCTTTCGTCAGCGCCATGCCTATCCCCTGAGTCGTGCGTGGCAGTCGCGTTGCAGCGCAGCGACAGCCTCGCGCACGCTCTCATTCGCGTCTTCGTCGGTAAGCGTGCGGGAACGGTCCTGCAAAATCAAGCCCATAGCCAGACTTTTATGGCCTGCGGTCACGCCCTGTCCCGCGTACTGGTCAAACAGCCGCAGCTCGGCCAACCGCTCACCGACCGCGCCACGGATGCTCGAAGCAACCGCCGCCCAAGGCACATCCTGCGGCATTTCGAGCGCCAGATCACGACGCAGGCCCGGGAATCGCGGCAACTCGCCGGCGCGCGGCAAAGCGCGAGTACGCAGCGGATCAAGCTCGATCTCGAACGCGTAAGTCTCCGCATCCAGGCCCAGCGCCTTGAGCAGGCGCGGATGCAGCGCGCCCAGCGCGCCCAGCACGCGGTCTCCGCGACGGATTCGTGCACCGCGACCGGGATGCAGCCAACCCGGCAGCCCACCGGCATCAAACTGGTACTCCGCGGGTCCGGACCCCAGAGACAGCAGCGATTCGAGATCACCCTTGATGTCGTGGAAATCCAGCGCCCGATCAGGCAGCCCCCATTGCTCGGCATCGACCGTGCCCGAAGCGATCGCGGCCAGACGTTCCGTCTCGATCGGCGCATCGCTACCAGCCAGGAAACAGCGCCCCGTTTCGAACAGACGCACCCGGGTCAACTGCCGGTTCCTGTTGGCAATCAACGATTGCGCGAGGCCGGGCAGCAACGTGGTCCGCATCACCGCCAGGTCGGCCGACAACGGGTTGCTGAGCGCCACGGCCCCCTCATCAGCCTTCCAGATCTCGAGCTGAGCCGCAGCCACGAAGGCGAGGCTGATCGCCTCGTGATAACCGCGCGCCGCGAGCTGTTCACGCAATGCGCTGACCGGAAGCCGCTCCTCGCTGTCCGCCTCCAGCGCCAGTTCACCGGACGGGCGCAGCAAGGGAATGCGGTCGTAGCCATGGATGCGCGCGACCTCCTCGATCAGGTCCTCCTCGCGCCCGATGTCGAAGCGGCGCGCCGGTGCGCGCACCCGCCAGCCTGCGTCGTCCGCGGCAACCTGCATGTCCAGCGCACGCAGGATGCGCTCGACCTCGCCGTCGTCAATGGCGGTACCCAGCACCGTCGCCAGTCGTGCACGTCGCAGGCGGACCTCCGCGCGCAGCGGCAGATCCTGTGTCCGCTCGGCGCGCAGAATCGGGCCCGGACGACCGCCGGTGATCGCCAGCAGCAACGCGGTGGCGCGCTCCAGTGCGCGCTCGGGAAGTTCGGGATCGACGCCACGCTCGAAGCGGTGCGAGGCGTCCGTGTGCAATCCCAACGCACGCGCGCGGCCCATGATGGCGGCTGGTGCAAAATGCGCACTCTCCAGCAAGACATTGCGCGTCGCTGCGTTGACTGCGGAAGACTGACCACCCATCACGCCGGCGACCGCCAGCGGGCCGCTGCCATCGGCGATCAGCAGAAACCGCGGATCAAGAACAACCTCGCTGCCGCCGAGCAGGATCAGATGCTCGTTCTCGCGAGCGTGGCGCACCACGATCTCGCCGCGCAACATGTCGTTGTCGAAAGCGTGCAGCGGCTGACCCAGCTCAAGCATCACATAATTGGCGACGTCGACGACTGCACTGATGCAGCGCAAGCCTGCCCGACGCAACCGTTCGCCCATCCAGACCGGCGTCGCTGCGGTGGCATCGATATCCTCGACGATGCGACCCAGGTAGCGCGGGCAATCAGCGCCAGCCTCGAGACGGATCTCGCGTCGCGAGCCGGATTGTGCCGGCACGGCCTGCAGGGGCGGCGGGCGCAGTGGGGCGTCGAACAGCGCAGCGACGTCATGGGCCAGCCCGAGCAGACCCAGGCAATCCGGGCGGTTCGGCGTCAGCTTGAGCTCGATGCTGGCATCCGGCAACCCCAGATAATCGGCAAGCGACATGCCCACCGGCGCATCATCGGCCAGTTCCAGCAGACCGGCCGCGTCGGCATCCAGACCCAGCTCACGTGCCGAGCAGAGCATGCCCTGCGATTCGATCCCGCGCAGCGCAGCGGCCTTGATCACCATGCCGTCGTGCAAGCTCGCGCCGATCATCGCCAGCGGGGCCTTCAGCCCTACGCGCGCATTGGGCGCACCGCAAACGATCGTCAGCGGCGATGACTCTCCCACCTCGACCCGGCAGACGCGCAGGCGGTCGGCCTGCGGGTGCGGCTGGCAATCGACGATGTGAGCCACGCGCACCTGCTGCAAACCGTCCCCCAGCACGGCGACCGTCTCGACCTCGAGGCCGGCCATGGTCAGGCCATTCACCAGCGCCGCGCGATCCGCGCGCAGATCGACCAGCGCACGCAGCCAGTTTTCAGAGAACTTCATGATGCGAACTGTCTCAGGAAACGCAGGTCGTTCTCGAAGAACGCGCGCAAATCACCAACACCGTAGCGCAACATCGCGAATCGCTCGACGCCGAGACCGAAGGCGAAACCGGTGTAACGCTCCGGATCGATGCCGCAGTTCTCGAGCACCTTCGGATGCACCATGCCGCAGCCCAGCACCTCCAGCCAGCGCGACGTGGCGCCGCCGTCGTCCCAGCGGATATCGACCTCGGCGGACGGTTCGGTGAACGGAAAATAGCTGGGCCTGAAACGCATCGTCGAAATCGCGCTCGAAAAACGCGCGCACGAAGTCGGCGAGCGTGCCCTTGAGATCAGCGAAACTCGATGTCTTCCCCGACGCAGCAGACCTTCGATCTGGTGGAACATCGGCGAGTGGGTCTGGTCGGAATCGCTGCGATACACCTTGCCTGGCAGCGATCAGGCGAATCGGTGGCCGGCGGCCGCTCATGGCGCGGACCTGCACCGGCGACGTGTGCGTGCGCAGCAGGCGACCGTCGCCGAAATAGAACGTGTCGTGCATCGCCCGCGCGGGATGGTGCGGCGGGAAATTCAGCGCCTCGAAGTTGTGCCAGTCGTCCTCGATTTCAGGGCCGTCCGCGCGCGCATAGCCGAGACGGCGCGAAGATGATCGGCGATGCGTTCCAGTGTGCGCGTGATCGGGTGCAGGCCGCCACGCTCGCCGCGGCGTCCCGGCAGGGTGACATCGATCCGCTCGGCCGCGAGCTGCGCGGTGAATGCCGCATCCTCCAGTACCGCCCGGCGCACGGCTATGTCGCGCGATCAGTACATCCTCGAGCGCGGTTGACTTCGGCACCACGCACCTTGCGTGCTTCGGCTGTCATCGCACCCAGCGCCTTGAGCTCGGCAGTGACCAGACCACTCTTGCCGAGCAGGGCCACGCGCAGAGCATCGAGCGTCTCGAGATCGGCCACCGCGGCGATATCGCAGCCTGGGCCTGCTCGATGCGGGTATTGAATGCGTCCATCGCGATTCCTGGTCCCGGAAACGAACGTGGGGAGGAAGGCAAGCCCTCCTCCCCACGCTGATCCGCGGCGCCGCAGACGGCGCCTCCCCATCGATGGCACCGGATTACGCGGCCAGGCTGGCCTTGGCCTTTTCGGCCAGCGCACCAAACGCCTTGATGTCGTGCACGGCGAGATCGGCGAGGACCTTGCGGTCGACGGCAATCCCGGCCTTGGAGCAGGCCGTTGATCAGGCGACTGTAGGACAGGCCGAACTGGCGCGCCGCGGCATTGATGCGCACGATCCACAGGGCGCGGAACTGGCGCTTGCGCTGCTTGCGGCCGATATAGGCGTACTGGCCTGCCTGGTGACCGCCTGCTTGGCAACGCGGAAGACCTTGCGCCGGGCGTTGTAGTAGCCCTTGGCACGGCCGATGATTTTCTTGTGACGACGACGGGCGGTAACGCCACGCTTGACACGAGCCATGGTCTTACCTCCTTAAGCGTAGGGAAGCATGCGCGCAACACCCTTCGTGATCGGATGCGTGCACATGGTTGGGGCCGCGCAGACTGCGCTTACGCTTGGTCGACTTCTTGGTCAGGATGTGCGACTTGAAAGCGTGGCCAGCCTTGAACTTGCCGCTGGCGGTCTTGCGGAACCGCTTGGCAGCGGCTCGGTTGGTCTTGATCTTGGGCATGGTCGTGTTCCTTCCGATCGTTCTTGACTGACGCGGGCGGCGGCGTAACCGCGCTTTCCATCCTGCCCGGGTCGGCGAAACAGGGCCCGTCCGACGGGCCAAGTCGTTCAGTTTACTGCAAAAGCTCCCGCAGAAGGCAAGCAACCGGCGGTTATTTCTTCTTCGGGCCGATCATCATCACCATCTGCCGACCCTCGAGGCGCGGAAACTGCTCGATCACGCCCTGATCGCCCACATCCGTCTCGATCTTCTTGGCCAGGTTGTAGCCGAGCTCCTGGTGCGACATCTCGCGACCGCGGAAACGGATGTTGACCTTGACCTTGTCACCCTCGTCAAGAAAGCGCAGGAGGTTGCGCAGCTTGATCTGGTAATCGCCGACATCAGTGGTCGGCCGGAATTTCAGTTCCTTGATCTCGACCTGCTTCTGCTTCTTCTTGGCGGCATTGGCCTTTTTCTGCGCCTCGAACTTGAACTTGCCGAAATCCATGATGCGGCAGACCGGCGGATCCGCATTCGGCTGGATCTCGACCAGGTCGAGCCCGACCTCCTCGGCCTGACGCAGTGCGTCGTCGCGTGACAGGATGCCGACCATTTCGCCGTCCTCCCCGATCACGCGCACGCGCGGCACGCGGATCTCTTGGTTGCGGCGGTTGGCCTTGTTCTCAGGGGTAGCGATACCAGCGTCCTCCAAATGTTCGATGCAATGCCGCGGCCTCAGTGCAGGGCCTCGGCCTCCAGGCGTCGGGCAAGATCAGCGACGGACAGACTGCCATGATCTTCCCCATTGCGCGTGCGCACAGCAACGTGCCCCGTCTCCCGCTCGCGGTCACCAACTACCAGCAGGTAGGGCACTTTCTGCAACGTATGCTCGCGGATTTTATAGCCGACCTTCTCATTGCGCAAATCGGCCTCGACCCGGAAGCCTTTCCCGACAAGGGTTTGCGCAAGCTCGTCGGCATAATCAGCCTGGGCATCCGTGATGTTGAGGACCACGGCCTGCAGCGGCGCCAGCCAAAGCGGCAGGTTGCCGGCATGGTGCTCGATCAGGATGCCGATGAAACGCTCCATCGAGCCGACGATCGCGCGGTGCAGCATCACCGGATGGCGACGCTGCGAATGTTCGTCGACGTATTCGGCGCCCAGGCGCTCGGGCATCATGAAATCGACCTGCATGGTGCCGACCTGCCAGGCGCGGCCAATCGAGTCGTGCATGTGGTACTCGATCTTGGGGCCGTAGAACGCACCCTCGCCCGGCAACTCCTGCCATTCGACACCCGAAGCGCGCAGCGCACGGCGCAGCGCGTCCTCGGCCTTGTCCCACACCGCATCGGCGCCGATGCGCTGATCCGGACGCAGCGCGATCTTCAGCACGATATCGCTGAAACCGAAGTCCGCGTAGACCTGCATCGCCTGCCGGTGGAACGCCGTGACCTCGGACTCGACCTGGTCTTCGGTGCAGAAGATATGGCCATCGTCCTGGGTGAAGGCGCGCACGCGCATGATCCCGTGCAGCGCGCCGGAGGGCTCGTTGCGATGGCAGGCGCCGAACTCGCCGTAGCGGATCGGCAGATCGCGGTAGCTGTGCAGGCCGGCGTTGTAGATCTGCACGTGGCCTGGGCAGTTCATCGGCTTCACCGCGTAGTCGCGCTTCTCCGACTCGGTGAAGAACATGTTTTCCTTGTAATTGTCCCAGTGCCCCGAGCGTCTTCCACAGCGACACGTCGAGGATCTGCGGACAGCGCACTTCCTGATAGCCGGAGGCGCTTGTAGACGCGGCGCATGTATTGCTCGACTTGCTGCCAGATCGCCCAGCCGTTCGGGTGCCAGAACACCATGCCAGGCGCTTCCTCCTGCTGGTGGAACAGACCCAGCGCCTTGCCGATCTTGCGGTGATCGCGCTTCTCGGCTTCCTCGAGCTGGTTCAGATAGGCCTTGAGATCCTTGTCGCTGAGCCAGGCGGTGCCGTAGATGCGCGAGAGCATCGCGTTGCGGTGATCGCCGCGCCAGTAGGCGCCGGCCACCTTCATCAGCTTGAAGGCCTTCAGGCGCCCGGTGTCGGGCACGTGCGGGCCTCGACAGAGATCGGTGAACTCGCCCTGGCTGTACAACGACAGTTCCTCGCCAGCCGGGATCGATTCGATGATCTGCGCCTTGTATTCCTCGCCCAGCCCGCGGAAAAACGCCACCGCCGCGTCGCGCGGCAACACGCGGCGCGAGACCGGCAACGCCTCGGCGGCGATCTTCTGCATCTCCGCCTCGATTTTCGGCAGGTCCTCGGGCGTGAACGGCCGCTCGTAGGCGAAGTCGTAGTAGAAGCCGTTGTCGATCACCGGACCGATGGTGACCTGCGCGCCGGGATACAACCGCTGCACCGCCTGCGCCAGCAGGTGCGCGGTGGAGTGGCGGACGATCTCCAGCGCCTCGGGGCTTTTCCCGGTGATGATCTGCAGATGCCCGTCGCGCTCGATGCGCTGCCCGAGATCGAGCGTGCGTCCGTCCAGCTTGCCGGCAATGGCGGCCTTGGCCAGGCCCGGGCCGATCGCCCCGGCGACATCGTGCAGGGTGACGGGATGGTCGAAGGACTTTTTGCTGCCGTCGGGGAGCGTGATGGTGATCATGGAATGGACTGGATGGTGGTGGTCCGGCAGTGCCAGCCTCTGCCGCGCACGATAGTTGCGACAGGGGGCGGTGCGGGAAACAAAAAAGGGCGCCGGGCGCCCTCGTGGATGCTGCGGCCCAGCGTGCGATGCTCAGTCGATTCGCGTCTCCATGTCACACCCTCGACGCGCGGCTACCCGCGTGTCACCCATGCCGTGTTCCACTGCTGCCCAAGCTAGAGCAGCATCCGCACGCTGTCAACGCGCGACGCCTCCGCGCCACGTGTGTCGTGCCGGCGACAGCGCGCAGCCCTGCTAAACTTTGCCGCTGCTGAGGCGGCAGCGGCCGCAACGGACTTCTGTGATGCGTATCCTGGTGACGGGCGCCGCCGGCTTCATCGGCGCGGCGCTGGTCGAGCGGCTGCTCGCCCGCGGCGACGCGGTGTTCGGTCTCGACAATCACAACGCCTACTACGACCCGGCGCTGAAAGAGGCACGGCTGGCGCGCTTCGCCAGCCATCCCGCCTATCGTCATCAGCGCGCCGATCTGGCCGATGCCGCAGCGATCGAACACGCTTTCGCTGAAGCCCGGCCGCAGCAGGTGGCGCACCTGGCTGCACAAGCCGGTGTGCGCTACTCGCTGACGCATCCCGAGTCCTACATCCAGAGCAACCTGGTCGGCTTCGGTCACATGCTGGAGGCCTGTCGCCGCCACGCGGTCGGTCATCTGGTCTACGCCTCGTCAAGTTCGGTCTACGGCGCCAACCGCAAGCTGCCGTTCGCGGTCGGCGATGCGGTGGACCATCCGCTCAGCCTGTACGCCGCCAGCAAGCGCGCCAACGAGCTGATGGCACACTCCTACAGTCATCTGTATGCACTGCCGGCCACCGGGCTGCGCTTCTTTACCGTGTACGGACCCTGGGGACGACCGGACATGGCGCCGATGCAGTTCGCCGAGCGCATCGTGCGCGGCGAAGCGATCGACGTGTACAACCAGGGTCACCACCGCCGCGACTTCACCTACATCGACGACATCGTCGAGGGCGTGCTGCGCGTGCTCGATCGCCCACCCGCCATCGGTGCCGAGACAACGTCGGGCGCACCCTACCGGCTGTACAACATCGGCAACGATGCGCCGGTCGAGCTGTTGCGCTTCATCGAGCTGCTCGAGCGTGAGCTGGGCCGCACGGTCGAGAAACGCCTGCTGCCGATGCAGCCCGGCGACGTCGAAGCCACCTGGGCCGACGTCGAGCCGCTGCGCCGCGATACCGGATGGGCGCCGTCGACCGCGATCGAGGAGGGCATCGCCCGGTTCGGCGCATGGTACCGCGACTACCATCGCGCATGAGCGCCGTCATCGTGCCTGCACAGCGCCCGCACGCTGCCCTTATGCTGGCGGATCATTGCCACCGCCCTTCCCGGAGATCCTGACCATGTGCGGAATCGTCGCAGCCGTTGCCCAGCGCGATGTCGCGCCGATCCTGATCGAGGGCCTCAAGGCGCTGGAGTACCGCGGCTACGACTCGGCGGGCCTGGCCGTGCTTGGCGCCGGCGGTATCCGTCGCGTGCGCGCCAAGGGCAAGGTGCGCGAGATGGAAGCGCTGTACCTGGCCGATCCGTTCCCCGGCGGCACCGGCATCGCACACACGCGCTGGGCCACGCACGGCGCGCCCAGCGAGATCAACGCGCACCCGCAGACGGCTGGCCGCGTCGCCGTGGTGCACAACGGCATCATCGAAAACCACGTCGACGCTGCGCAGCGAGCTGCAGGCACGCGGTCGCGTGTTCACCTCCGAGACCGACACCGAGGTGATCGCGCATCTGATCGACGATCAGATCGGCCAGGGCCGCGGCCTGCGCGAGGCCGTGCTGGCGGCGGCGCAGCGACTCGAAGGTGCCTATGCCATCGCGGTAATCAGCCAGAGTGAGCCCGACCGCGTGGTCGGCGCACGTCGCGGCGCTCCGCTGGTGATCGGCCTCGGTATCGGCGAAAACTTCCTGGGCTCGGACGTGCAGGCGCTGATCAAGGTAACCAACCGCGTGATCTATCTCGAGGAGGACGACATCGCCGAAATCAGCCGCGAGGTGGTGGCAACCTACACGCTCGATGGCCAGCCGGTCTCGCGCGCGATCCATCAGAGCGAGCTGACCGTTGACGCGGTCGAGCGCGGCGAATACCGGCACTACATGCAGAAGGAGATCTTCGAGCAACCGCGTGCGGTCGCCGACACGCTCGAAGGTCGCATCAGCGGCAACGGCGTGCTGCCGAACATTTTCGGCAACGACAGCAACCGTCTGCTCGAACGCGCACGCGGGCTGCACATCGTCGCCTGCGGCACCAGCTACCACGCCGGTCTGGTGGCCAAGATACTGGATCGAGCAGCTGGCGCGGCTGCCGGTCAGCGTCGAGGTGGCCAGCGAATACCGCTACCGCGACGTGGTGGTACCTGCCGATACCCTGTTCGTCGCCGTATCGCAATCGGGCGAAACCGCCGACACTCTCGCGGCGCTGCGCGAGTCGCGCCGGCGCGGCTATCTCGGCTCGCTGGTCTTGTGCAATGTGCCGGAGTCCTCGCTGGTACGCGAAGCCGACCTCAGGCTGATGACCCGCGCCGGCCCCGAAATAGGCGTCGCCTCGACCAAGGCCTTCACCACCCAGCTGACCGCGTTCGCCCTGCTGACGCTGCAGCTGGGTCGCTATACACGGTCTGGACGGCGAGCACTATCGTGCGCTGTGCGCCGAGCTCATGCATCTTCCGCGCGCCATCGAGAGCGCACTGGCGCTGGAGCCGGCGATCGAGGCGATGGCGGCACGCCTGGTGCATCGCCAGCACGCGCTGTTCCTCGGCCGCGGGACCCAGCATGCGGTGGCGATGGAAGGCGCGCTCAAGCTCAAGGAGATTTCCTACATTCACGCTGAGGCCTACCCGGCCGCTGAACTCAAGCACGGCCCGCTGGCGCTGGTGGACGAGAACATGCCGGTGATCGCCGTCGCGCCGAACAATGACCTGCTCGACAAGCTGAAGTCGAATCTGCAGGAAGTGCGCGCCCGCGGCGGTGAGCTGTACGTGATTGCCGACCGCAGCGCCACGCTCGAGCACGAAGACGCCGCGCATACGCTGCGTCTGGATGCCGGCGGCAGCTTCATCGCGCCGGCGGTGTTCACCGTGCCGCTGCAGCTGCTGGCCTATCACGTCGCGGTGCTGCGCGGCACCGACGTCGATCAGCCGCGCAACCTGGCGAAATCGGTCACCGTGGAGTGAATCTGCTCAGAGCATGAACGGAATCTTGAAACCCATCGTGACGTCGGGTGCGTCCGGAGTCAGACCGATGCCCAGCGAAGCGACCAGGGTGAACTTGGGGCTGATCGCGTAGGTCATGCCCAGATTCAGCGCCGCGGCGTTGCCGTCGCTGCCGATCACGCCCTGCCAGTAGCCGAGAGTGTCGGCGCGGACGCGGGTGGCGCCGTTGAACCGGTGCGTGAGCGCCATGCTCAGGCTGGTGCGCTCGTTCAGCGCGAACGCCGCGCCGACGCCATAGTTGAAGGCATTGCCCAGATCGACCCGGCCCGGGTTGCGCGTGGCGGGATTGGTGTCGAGATCGTCGAAGTGGCGCGCGAAGGTGTGCGTGTAGCCGATGCTGGCGAACAGGATCGCCGGATCCAGCGTCTTGACGAATGACACCCCCGCTGACGCGCCCCACACGCCGTTGCCGGTCGGCTGCGCCTCCGGCACCGCAAACTGGATATAGTCGCCCTGGCTTTCGAGCACGCGCCAGCTGATGCCGTAGGGCGCGCGTCCGGTCGGGATGCTGACGCTGGTGTTGAGCACGATGTCGGGTCGGGTCGCGGTCTCGGCGAACAGCCGATAGCTGACACCGCCGCTGACGTCACCGATATGGGCCTCCGACCCCACCTGCTTCTCCGCGACCACCGCCGCCGCGCCGCCGGCACCGCCTTTCTGATAGGTGGTCCAGCGCTGCAGCACGGGAACTTCGACGTTGACGGTCAGATTGGGTGTCAGCGAGTAGCGCGCGGAGCCGGTGAAGGTAAAGGTGTCGGATTCGACGTTCTCGATCGCGATATTGCCGAGGAAGATCGCGTCCAGCGCGAGAAATCCGTTCAGGGTGAGCTGCTTGCGGTCATAGCGCGCATAGGTCATGCCGGCTTCGAGGATCAGCGGCTGATTGAAGACCGCATGCTCCTGCAGCAGCACGTCTTCAACGCTGCGCGTGGCGCCAGCTGAGCGGGTTCCGACCGGCGGGCGACTGGCGCCCTCGGCAGGCGCCTGCGCCATCGCGCTGGCGCCAGGCGCCGCTGATCCGGAGCCGGCTTCGATCATCGGTGATGCCGGCGAAGGCGCAACCGGTGTGGCGGCGGCCGTGCTGCCGCCCATCCGTGCGGTCAGCGCCTGCAGGCGGACATCAATCTCGCGCAGCTTGCGCACCTCTTCAGCGTAGTGCTGTTTGAGCGTCTGCAACTCGCGCTGCAGCGCCTGTACCTGCGCCGCATCGG
This sequence comes from uncultured Pseudomonadota bacterium, assembly GCA_963794205.1. Classification (GTDB taxonomy): domain Bacteria; phylum Pseudomonadota; class Gammaproteobacteria; order Xanthomonadales; family Rhodanobacteraceae; genus Metallibacterium. The sequence continues at coordinate 458,877 of CAWCCR010000015.1, read as the reverse complement.
CGCCCGCATCTTCCTCGGCCGCGAGCAGCGGCTCCGTAGTCAACGCCGACAGCGCCATCAGCCCCAGCAACCTGCGTCCATGGATGGTGCGCATGCACAAAACTCCCTCTCCGATAATGATCATGGTGAACCGCGCGAGTCCGGCCCAGGGGCATTCCCACCCTCTCAGGGGTGGTCGAGCCAGCGCATCTGGGACAGCGACTGCGCTACGTTCTGTCGCAGCAGATTCGCCGGATCCAGCTGCTGAAGCACCAACGTCATTTGCAACTGGTTGGTGATCAGATGATCGTCGCCAAGTACGGCGACGCTTTGCAGCACGCTGCCCATGCCGGCGCCGTTGCCGCGGATCAGCTGCTGGACCAGCCCCTGATCGGCCAGCGCCAAGGTCACGCCAATGCCGTCCGGCGTTAGCGTCACGCTCGCACTGGCGCCGCCGCTGACGGTTTGCGCCGAATCCGGACCGCTGCCGCCACCGGCACCAGCACCAGATGGCACCGTGCCCAGCACGTCGAGACGCAACGTATTCCCGACGCGGTTGTGATCGCCGGCCACCTGGATGTTCTGTACCAGGCCGGAGGCATTGGCGACGCCGCTGCTGTCGATCGCACGCGCGTGCGTGTCGGCGAGCGTGCCACCCAGTCCGGTGTTGACGATGCTCACCGTGGGCGTGAAGCTGACCACCGGCGCTCCGCCGCGAAAATCGATATTGACCAGCGCGCTGCCGCTGAGCAGGCGCCCATCCGGCATCTGCCAGCTCGACAGCATCTGCACGCCGAAATAGAGCACGGTGTTGCTGCCGACCTGATAGCGGCCGCGCATGTCACCCAAGGTGGTCTCGGGCAATTCCTGCAGGCCGCGAGCCAATGGGCGATCGGCGTCCGCGGCGCTTGCGGTACCACCCAGGCAGCTGGCACACGCCAGCGCCAACGCCACCGTCAAACCCATCACTCGCATCTGCATCGCACACTCCCTCAAAACAGGTCCGCATGGGTGAATCCGAAGTCGAGCAATTCACCGTCGGAAATGGGGCCCTGCAGCGCAAACAGCGCGCGTGCGCTGGGCGGGCCGGAACGGTCGAACAGCACCGTGTCGCGATCGAAGCCGCTGCCGATCACGGCAAACACGGCCTTGCTGGGCCACATGCGCTGAAAGTCGGCCAGCGCATAGGACTTGTTGCCCAGTGCCGGGTCGGCCACGTCGACGCGGTCCCCGGCAACGCGTTTGAGCACGACGAAATGCTTGTAACCCTGGGTGTCCAGCAGAACGATCGTGGGAATGCGCAGGCTCTGCAGGCGCTGCAGATCGACGCGATAACCCCGCCCTCGCATGCCTAGGCTTTCGACGTAGCGCTTGATGTCGAGCAGCGAAAAGCCGCGCTCGCGAACCAGTGCCGGATCGGCGACGGCGAGCATGCCCTGCATCACGATGTTCTCGTTCACATCCATGCGGTAGGCGTAGTGCAGCAAGGTCGCCAGCGCCGCCGCGCCGCAGCTGAAGTCGGTCCGCTGCGGGATCATGTTGACGTAGCGCGACTCGCGCAGACTCACCACATTGCGTGTCAGCAGACTTCCGTCGGGCAGCACTCCGCCGAAACGGACGTCCGCCGCATCGACGCCGCAGCTCACGAGAAAGGCCGCCGCCACGGCGAGCGCACGGACCAGGGTCTGCTCCATCGTTGCTCTCCGCCGCTCGCTGCCGAAACGGTTGTTCTTGTTGCCATCGCGAAGAGAACGGGGCGGCATGCCGCCCCGTTCCGGTTATTGCCAACGATCATTCCTGAGGACCGCCCGAGGTAGTCGGCTGCGCAACCGCCAGCGCCAAACTGTTGGCCTGCATGTTGCCGGTGCCGGCTGACACGTTGACCCCGACGTTGCCGGAGGCGTTCTGCAACGCGTTGCCCGACAGCGAGGCATCGTTGGAGGCAAGCACCGCGATCTGCTGCACGTACGAAATGGTGCCGCTCAGCGTGGCCGCCATCTCCTCGATGGTCAGCTGGCCGTTCTCGTTCATGACCAGCGAGCCGCCGTCGTTGCTGGGATCGCCCGGATCGCTACCCGGGGTACGAACGATGGGATTGCCGTTGATGTCGGTAAGCTGGGTACTCGTATCGAAGTCCGTGTGACCCAGCCAGGGGCCCGTGGTCGGATGGGCCGAGGTCGGGGTCTCGTTCGCGCCCTTGCCCCAGTTGTCCGGATACATGTTGTAGCGCTGGTCCGACGTGCCGGTATAGCTGCCCTTGATCGAACCATCCTCATTGCTGCCGGACACCGTGCCGCCCAGCGTGACGTACAAGGTGCTGACCAGCGTATCGAAGTAGCCGGTGTTCAGCGTCGCGTTGCCGGATGACTTCTGGTTCGAGCTGACGTTCGCCTGCGCCATGCTGGTGGTGGCCACCGACGCCGCGAGGGCGTTCTTCTGCATGTTGTTGTTGCCGGCGGTAATGTTGATGCCGATGTTGCCCGAGGCATTCTGGAAGGCATCACCGCTCAGGCTGGCGCTGTTGGTCACGCCGTAGTTGGCGGTGAGGTTGCCGCTGTTGGCCTGCTCGACGAAGATCTCGGCATCGGCCATGCCGAAGGCGTACTGGGCGTCCGTCGCCGACAGTGCGGCAGCGTTGTCCTGAGCGTTGTTGTCGCCGGCAGCCACGTTGAAGCCGAGATTGCCGGAAGCAGCCGAGCCGACCGCATCCCCGATGCTGGCATTGTTCTCCAGCAGATAGTTCTCGCCCAGCTCGCTGCTGATCGACTGGCGGTTGTCGACCACGGCGATCGCCGCCGAATCAACCTCGATGTTGCCCGACACGGTTGGGTTGCCGCTGAGTGTGATGTCGCTGACCAGGCTGATGTCCTTGTTCATGCGAACGCGGCGAATCTGCGTGTCAGTGTTGATATCCACGTTTTCGTCGTAATAGACCTGGCCAACGATGTTGGCGTATGCATTCAGCGTGTAGTTGCGTACCCAATCCACCTGATCCAGCGTGTAGTTGATGTTGATGTTGCAGGTCACGCCACTTTCGTCGCAGCTCTGCGCCCACACTGCGGCGGGTGCCGCGGCAAACAACGACGCAGCGGCAACGGCGAGCGCAGTCCTTTTCAGTCGAGTATTCATGTTCATCTCCTGCCTTTGTTTGAGGAATCAGTGCGGGGGCGTTTCCACGTTGAGCACCATCTGGTTGCCCGTAAGGTTGCCCATGCCCGCGACCTGGTTGATTTGCACGACTCCTTCCAACCCCCTGAGGGCCGACGACGACACCGTCGCGGACCTTGGCTCGCTGGAAGAAGCCCCTGCCGGACGCGCGCGTGACGCGTCCGTATTCGCGAACGAGGCGGCGAACCAGTCGTCCGCCGCCTCCTCGTGAATGCCTTGCTGGCTCAGCTGCATCGTCAGCGCATTGACCTGCCGGTTGGCGATGCCGCTGACCTGATTGATGGATACGATGCCGCGCGCGCCGGCCAGCGCGTTGCCTGCGATGCGCGCACTCATGGCGTCGGGTTGCGTCGCGGTCAGGTGATCGATCTGCTGCGCGGGCAGCGCGATGGCAACGGCGCGATCACCAACGCCGATCGCACCGAGGTTGGTCTGCAGATTGGCGTCGCCGGCCGCGAGGTTGACCGCGATCACGCCATGCGCGCCGGCCAGTGCGTTTCCGTCCAGGCTGCTGCGCGTCAGGTACTGCAGCATGGCGGTGTAGTCGTCGGCGAACGCCGGGGCTGCGCAAGGCAGCAGGATCAGCATCATCAGCCGACGTGAGCGCATACCCGTCATCTCAGTGGCCGCCTGCGGGTGGCAGCAGTCCGGCACCTTGCAGCGCGCCGGTGACGGAGCCGCCAACGCCGCGTGTGGCTCCGCGCAGCGCGCCCAAGGGTCCGGTCAGCGCGCCACCGGGACCGGCATCGCGCGCCGGCGCGATACCGAGCGGCGGGCCGATCAGACTGTGGACGCTGGGCATGCCCTGCAGCGCAGAGCCGGCCATTGGCGCTGCCGTGGCAGTGGCCTGCAGATCGCCGTCGTCGAGTTCGCGCGCAACCAGGGTGGACTCGAGCTCACCGCGCGGACTGGGGTCGACGATCAGCGCCATGCCGGGTGGGGCAGGCCGGACGGCGGCGCGCGCAGGTACGTCGCGCAGCAGCACGATTTCACCCAGCCACGGATACACACCCTGGCGAGCGCCGGCGGCATCAGCCTGATCGAAACCGCAGGCAAGAATCAGCAGCGCTGCCTTGCAGCCCGCCAGCCACGTGATGCGGGTGTTTCCGCCAGCCATATGCATGTGTGCATCCCCTCGGTCCATCGCACGGTCCTAGAGGCAAGAGCGATGCCAAACATGCAAGTGACTGTTTACGCGAAGAAGCGATGGGCGGCCGGCGCGCCGAAATCGGCGCCGGTGTTGCGCCGACGCTACAGACTGCGATGGGTTATCGCGCGTCGATCCATGTTCGATGCGGTTTTGGTACTCACGCAGTGGTGTTGAGAGATCGATACAGCACAGCGCGTCGCACTCGCAAGACAGGGAGAGCCCCTCGTGGTGCGCCGAAGGAAGCGGCGACCGCAGACTCGATGGTCACGCCGGTGCGCCGGACTGGCCGATACCCGTGTCTGCAGGGCCTAGCCCAGGCTGACCTCGAGCTTCTTGCACAGGCGGTAGAGCGTTACGCGCGATACCTGTAGGCGGCGCGCGCACTCGCTGACGTTGAAGCGTGTTTCCTGCAGGCAGCGCACGATGGTCTCGCGCTCGGCATGGGCACGCGCCTCGTCAAGAGACAACATGCGCGCGTCCTCGTGTTCGCCGTCCAGCTCGAGATCGGCGGGCCGGATCAGGCCGCTTTCGCACAGCACCACGGCACGTCGCACGCGGTTCATCAGTTCGCGTACGTTGCCGGGCCACGGATGCGCGCTCAGCGCACGCAGCGCGGCCAGGCTGTAGCCGCGGATGCGGATGCCGAGTTCGCGCGCGTAACGGTCGAGGAAATAGCGCGCAAGGTGCTCGACATCGCTGCCCCGCTCACGCAGCGGCGGCATGCGCAGACGCAGCACGTTGAGTCGGTAGTACAGATCCTGCCGGAAGCGGCCTTCCGCGACCGCGCGCTCCAGATCCACATGCGTCGCCGCAATCACGCGGGCGTCCACCTTGATCGACACATGACTGCCCACGCGCTCGATCGTGCCCTCCTGCAGAAAGCGCAGCAGGTTGGCCTGCGCATCCAGCGGCAGATCGCCGATCTCGTCAAGAAACACGGTGCCGCCCGCGGCGGCCTCAATGCGGCCGATCTTGCGCGCGGTGGCACCAGTAAAGGCGCCGCGCTCATGGCCGAACAGCTCCGAAGGCACCAGCTTCTCCGACAGCCCGCCGCAGTTGATGGCGATGAACGGTGCGTCCTTGCGCGGCGACAGCGCGTGCAGATTGCGGGCCGCGATTTCCTTGCCGGTGCCGGACTCGCCGGTGATCAGGATCGGCACGTCGATCGGCGCCAGCTTGCGCAGCTGCGTCAGGAGCGTGCGGATGGCAGGACTCTCGCCCACCATGCCGCCCAGTCCAAGCCCCGCCTGCGATTCGGCATCGGCGCACGGCCCCAGTTCGGACATGCCCCAAGCGTGTCCGAGCGCCGCCCGCAGACGCTCCACGTCCAGCGGGGCCGTGCAGAAATCGAAGAAGCTGCTGTAGATGACCTCCCGCAGCGCTGCGCTTTCGAGCGCTGTCGGTGCAACCTGCGCCAGCCATTCGACATCGGCGTGACGGGCAATCAGCGCGGCCACGTCGCGCAGGCGCGCGGCATCGCCGTCACCGAGATCCACCAGAGCCACGTGCGCGCCGGCCTTGCGCAAGGCTGCGGGCACATGGGCCAGTGTGGCTACGGGGATCCGTTGCCAGCCGCCGGCAAGCAGCGAGCTTTCCAATTCCTCCACCATGGTGCCGAGATGGATGAAGCTGCGTACCGCGATCGGAACCGTCGTCATCGCCCCACTCCTTGTCGCCGTGCCGCCGGCCGGCTGCGCCGCTCCGGACTGCGTGGCTCGGTGACGATCGGAACCCGTCCGCGCGTGTCCCTCGTTGCGATCTACCGGCCGCGTGGACTGAACCTCCTGGCAATCGGGAGTTGCCACTGCACGAGCCATACGCCCATTGAGTGTTTCAGATATATCACATTTCGTAATGTTTGATGGAATTCCTTAACATACGCATGCGTATGGACGGAGGATGGGCTCCGCCCAAACGAAAACGGCGCGCCATGGAAGGCGCGCCGTGAGGAAATCATCTGGTGGGCGGTACAGGGATCGAACCTGTGACCCCTTCCATGTCAAGGAAGTGCTCTACCGCTGAGCTAACCGCCCGAATCGGCCGGCAAGTCTAGTCGCTCGTCGGGCCGCACAGCAAGCGCGTCTGCGCTTTCATCGGCTAAAATCGCACGCGCTCTGCACCGAGGCAAAGGCATCATGCTTGCAGTACCGATCAGGACACTCGACAAGGACACATTGATCGGCGCATGCACCCGTTTGAAGGTTCGTGTGGACCTGACTGCCCTGCAGCACGAGGTCGCCAAGCTCCCCACGGGGTATTGGGGAACCCGCGGTGGGCGCGTTGGCGTACATTCCTCCGCCGAGGCCATCTTCCTGCGCGGTTACGCGCCAGCCGACGGCGAACATGCGATCGAGGACCGGGAGGCACTCGAACGGATGCCGTGCATTCGCGCATTCATCCATGAACTCATTCCCGCGCCACCGAAGCGATGCCTGTTGGCTAGGCTCAACCCTGGCGCAACGATCGCACCGCATATCGACCGGGCCGACTACTTCAGCCACACCGTGCGCATCCATGTGCCGATCTTCACCGACCCCGGCGTGCTCATGGTCTGCCGTGGTCGAGCCTTTCACATGCGGGAAGGCGAAGTGTGGGCACTCAACAATTCGAACCAGCACGCGGTACTGCACGACGGGACACAGGCACGCACACATCTGATCTGCGACTTTCTGCCGACTCCGGAGTTGGAAACACTGATTCTTGCGGGTGACCGCGCACTTGACGTCGACATACCCGACCTTGCCGCGCGCCTTGATCGACTTGCTCTTCAGTCCGCCGCGCGATGATCGTCACCGATCGGTTCGTCTTTCTGCATCTGCACAAATCGGGGGGCACCTTCGTCAATCGGTTCCTGCAAGCATTTTTCCCCGATTCGCATCAGATTGGTTACCACCTCCCTCGCGCCTACCTGCCCGCCTCCTGTACCGCATTGCCGCTGCTCGGCAGTGTGCGCAATCCTTGGGACTACTACGTGTCCTGGTATGCGTTCCAGTCCGTGATGCCGCGACCGAACCCGGTGTTCAGGGTGGTCAGCGGTCAAGGTCGACTCGGATTCGCTGACTCTGTCCGCAACCTGCTGACGCTCGGAGAGCAGCCGGCACTCCTGGACGCGGTGCGCACTTGCCTGCCGGACACCTTCCCGAATCGCGGCATTAATCTCACGCGCGACTGTCTCAAACCACTCGCCGGCAGCCGGCTTGGCTTCTACAGCTTCCTCTATCGGCACATCTATGGCGAGGCCAGCGACGTATCCATACTCGACATGCATGCGCTGCGCGAAGGCCTGCCCGTGCTGCTCGAGCAGAACGGCGTGCCGATCACTGCGGCGATGCTTCAGTACCTGGCACACACGCCGGCATTGAACTCAAGTGAGCACGGGCACTACGCCGATTACTACGATGCAACCCTGCGCGCCCTGGTGGCCGAACGGGATGCCGCGGTGATCGCGCGTCACGGCTATGCATTCGAAGCCGCCGGAAGCTGAGCAGTCCCTTCATCCCGCCAGAACCATGGACCTGATCTTCCGGATGGTGTCACGCACCTGCGCCGCCTGCTCGAACTCGAGGTTCTGCGCATGCCGGTACATCTGCGTTTCGAGCTTGCGGATGGCAGCCGCAGCCGCGACCGGGTCCATCGCACGATAAGCGGCGCCATCCTCGGCGACAGCAGCGGACGCTGCAGCACCGCGTCCGCGGCCGCGACGCCCACCCGGAACTCCCTCGCTGCGGGCACCTTCCATGACGTCGGTCACGGCGCGCACGATGCTCTTCGGCACGATGCCATGTTCGAGGTTGTAATCCACCTGTCGCTGCCTGCGGCGTGCAGTTTCGTCGATGGCCACGCGCATGGAACGGGTGATGCTGTCGGCATACAGGATTGCCTTGCCGCGCAGGTTGCGCGCGGCGCGGCCGATGGTCTGTACCAGGGAGCCGGCGGAACGCAGAAACCCTTCCTTGTCGGCATCGAGAATCGCCACCAGCGACACCTCGGGCATGTCCAGGCCTTCGCGCAGCAGGTTGATGCCGACCAGCACGTCGAATACGCCCAGGCGCAGGTCGCGGATGATCTCGACGCGCTCGACGGTCTCGATGTCGGAATGCAGGTAGCGCACCTTGACGTCGTGTTCGCCAAGGTACTCGGTGAGATTCTCCGCCATGCGCTTGGTCAGCGTCGTTACCAGCACGCGGTCGCCAAGCGCGACGCGTTCATGGATTTCAGACAGCAGATCATCCACCTGGGTGCGCACCGGACGCACCTCGACATCGGGGTCGACCAGTCCGGTCGGACGCACCAGCAACTCGACCACCTGATCGCTCGACTTCTCCAGCTCGTAACGACTCGGCGTCGCCGAGACGAAGATGGTGCGCGGTGCGCGGCGCTCCCATTCCTCGAACCTCAACGGCCGGTTGTCCAACGCCGACGGCAGGCGAAAGCCGAATTGCACCAGCGTTTCCTTGCGCGAGCGGTCGCCCTTGTACATGCCGCCCAGCTGCGGGATGGTCACGTGCGATTCGTCCACCACCAGCAGCGCATCCGCGGGCAGGTAGTCGAACAGGCACGGCGGCGGCTCACCGGGCATGCGCGCGGTGAGATGGCGCGAGTAGTTCTCGATGCCCTGGCAGTAACCGACCTCGGCCATCATCTCCAGATCGAACTGGGTGCGCTGCTGCAGACGCTGCGCCTCGACCAGCCTGTTGTCGCGGTAGAGCTGCTCCAGGCGCTCTGCCAGCTCGGCCTTGATGGTGTCGACCGCCTCCAGCACGGTACGTCGCGTGGTGACATAGTGCGACTTCGGATAGATCGTGTAGCGAGGCAGCCGTCGCGTCACTTCGCCAGTCAGCGGATCGAACAGGGCCAGATTCTCGATCTCGCCGTCGAACAGCTCTATGCGCAACGCATCGGTCTCGTTCTCGGCCGGAAACACATCGATCACCTCGCCGCGCACGCGATAGCTGGCGCGTCGCAGCTCGGTCTCGTTGCGCGTGTACTGCAGCTCGGTCAGCCGGCGGATCAGCTCGCGCTGGTCAATGTGATCACCGCGCACCAGGTGCAACACCATGCGGAAGTATTCGTTGGGGTCGCCGAGTCCGTAGATCGCCGAGACCGTGGCCACGATCAGCGCATCCTTGCGCTCCAGTAGCGCCTTGGTCGCTGACAGGCGCATCTGCTCGATATGCTCGTTGATGCTGGCGTCCTTCTCGATGAAGGTGTCGGACGCCGGCACATAGGCCTCGGGCTGGTAGTAGTCGTAGTAGCTGACGAAGTACTCGACCGCGTTGTGCGGGAAAAAATTCTTGAACTCGCCGTAGAGCTGGGCTGCCAGGGTCTTGTTGGGGGCGAGCACCAAGGTCGGCCGCTGCACGTGCTCGACCACGTTGGCGATGGTGTAAGTCTTGCCGGACCCGGTGACGCCGAGCAAGGTCTGCTGCGCCACTCCGGCATCGAAGCCCGCGATCAGCCGCCGGATCGCCTCGGGCTGATCGCCCGCCGGCTTATAGGGCGCAACCAGCCGGAAACGCTCGTTCATGGAGATCCCGTTGTTCCTTGCGCAAGTATAGGTGGCGCCTGACTACTTACCGTGTAGGCGCGCGCGCACAAAGCAAGACACCCATGCCCGCTGTCGCACGCCCCCCGCACAGCGCAATCATCGCCGCAGAAACGGGGGTGCGAGATGAGGCCGCACGCAGCCGCGGGGGTTACATTGGTCGAGTTGCTGATGACGATGCTGGTACTGGCCGTGCTCGGAACACTGGCGGCCCCGGCTTTCGCGAGCCTGCTGGAACGTGGCCGCGTACGAGCGGCCGATCAGGGCTTCGTGACGGCGCTGCATCTCGCCCGGGAAACCGCTGCGCGTAGCGCAGCACGCACGCTGGTCTGTCCCAGCGTCGATGGTACACATTGCATCGACGATGGCCGCTGGGAAGCGGGCTGGATCGTTGCCATCGATCGTGATCGTGACGGCCAGCCGGATTCGGTACCCTTGCTGCGCAGCGATCGCGATGCGGCCCACGGCAGCGTCCGGCGGGCGCCACGACTGCGCATGCAATCCTCTGCCGGACGTCCGCGCGTGGTATTCCAGCCGGACGGCAGCTCCGGCGGCAGCAACGTCACCTTTCTGATCTGCCAGCCCGACGGGCGCAGCGGTCGAGGCATCGTGGTGTCGAACTCGGGCCGCATCCGGCAGGCGGGCCTGAACGCCACCCAGCTGCAGCTTTGCCTCGCGGACACCTGAGCAGCGGTATTCGCGCGATGGCATAAGCGTCCATGATGGTCCCGATCCCAGCCAGTCGCGGCTCCAAATCACGTCAGGGCTTGTTCGGATCTGACGCCGGCACACGACTCCTGCTCGTCAATGACGCGGCCGAGCATCGCTCGCGCTCATCCGACCTTGAGCCCGGCTTCGGCGAGGTGGACGAAGCATTCCAGACTGCATAAAGCGTGCTTGCGAATAGCCCCAGGACTTTCCGGATGGGGGCGATTATCCGCTCGGCATTCTGCTGGATTTCCGGACGACACACAGCCGCGCTCGTCGGCGACGCGGTAGAGCTTCACGCGCGGCCGCAGTGCCTTGAGCCTGGTGTCAGTGAGCATGACGGGCGACTCGGAAAGCCGCTTTTTTCGGCTTACTCGGAAAGCTACTCGTTTCGGCGGCCGGCTGCACGCGGACAGCCTCGGCGTTCCCCGGACGGGGAAAGCTAGTGTTTGCTTGGGTTTCTGCTGGATTTCCGGACCGCTGCGGACATGGTCGGAAGGGTGGCTGGCGCCCGAAGTAGGACTCGAACCTACGACCCCCTGATTAACAGTCAGGTGCTCTAACCGGCTGAGCTATTCGGGCCAGCCGCATATGCTCGCGGCAGCACGGATCGATGTCAAGACAAGGCCAAGCGGCAGCAGTCGTCAGGAGGCGCCAAAGACGCGATAACAGGGCACATAGGCGTTGCCGCCCGGCAACTTCATGCGTTGCTGCGCGACGAAGGCCTGCAGCAGTTCATCCAGCGCATGCATGATCTGCGCATCTCCGTCGATCACGAACGGCCCGTGCGCCTCGATAGCGCGCATACCCTCCTCCTTGACGTTGCCGGCGACGATGCCGGAAAACGCCCGTCGCAGATCTGCTGCCAGCAGATGCGGCGGGCATTCACGGCGGATCTGCAGCGCCGACATGGCAGCGTGGATCGGCATGAACGGCTGCTGGAACTGGAACGGAATCGCCAGCGTCCAGTTGAAGAAGAACGCGTCCTTGGTGTCGAGGCGATAGTTGCGAACACGCTCCAGTCCACGCGCCATGGCCCTGGCAACCGCCGTCGGATCGTCAACGATGATCTGGTAACGCGCCGCAACAGCATCGCCCAGCGCCAGCCGGAGAAAGCGGTCGATCTGCTCGAAATATGCCGCCGATACCCGCGGCCCGGTGAAGATCAGCGGCAGCGGGATCGCGGCATTGTCCGGATGCAGCAGGATGCCAAGGAGGTAGAGGATTTCCTCGGCAGTACCCACGCCACCGGGAAACACGATGACACCGTGACCGATGCGGATAAACGCCTCCAGGCGTTTCTCGATGTCCGGCATGATCACCAGGTGATTGACGATCGGATTGGGTGATTCGGCTGCGATGATGCCGGGTTCTGTGATGCCGACGTAGCGGTTGTGCTTGTGCCGCTGCTTGGCATGGGCGATGGTCGCGCCCTTCATCGGCCCCTTCATCGCGCCTGGCCCGCAGCCGGTACAGATGTCGAAGCCACGCAGCCCGAGCTGATAGCCAACCTGCTTGGTGTAGTCGTATTCCTCGCGCGAGATCGAGTGCCCGCCCCAGCACACCACCAGGTTGGGATCGACGTGCGGATGCAGGATGCGCGCATTGCGCAAAATGTCGAACACGGCGTGGGTGATGCCGGATGAGTCACCGAGATCGAAGCGCCCGGCGCTGATCTGGGCGGCGACATAGGCGACGTCGCGCACCACCGCCACCAGCAATTCGTTGATGCCGCGGATGATCTGACCTTCGACAAAGGCCTGCGCCGGCGCATGCACCAACTCGATCTTGATGCCGCGATCCTGCTGCAGCACCTGGATGTCGAAATCCGGATAGCGATCGAGCAGCGAGCGCGGGTCGTCCGCCTCACTGCCCGAGGTCAGCACCGCCAGCGCGCAGCGCCGCAGCAGCGCGTGCAAGCCGGACTTGGTGGCGTCCCGCAGCCGCACGACCTCGTTGCGCGACAGCACGTCGAGGCCTCCGGCCGGAGACACGCGGGCATTGACCGTGGGAGAGACGGCGCCACGCAGGGGCTGGTAGTCGTTCATCGCCTTGCATTCTCCGTGCGGCGCGGCTGCGGCAACCATCGCGACCCTTTCCGACCCCTTTGCCGGGATCGTCGTCAGGATGGGCGCACGAGCATCCACGGCTGCGCCGACAGGGTCAAGCACGGCGCCGACAAAAAGCCGGCGCCCTCACGGGCGCCGGCGATGGAGGCGATAGAATCGTGGATCAGAACTTGTAGTTCAGGGTCAGCTGCACTGACCAACGCGACAGCGGCCTCGAGCTGGTATCGGCGGTCTGAAAGGACGACGGCGCGTAGTTGCCATTGGCATCCTTGTACGCCGAACTGCTCAGGTTGTAGATGTACTTGCCAGTCGCCGGGTCGATGCCCGCAAAGTCTGCCAGCGAGCGCCCGTAAGGGAACCCGATCTGATCGAACTGTCCCCAGTTCTTGTTGACCAGATTGAGCAGGTTGTAGATGTCGAGCTGGATCACGCCCTTGTTGCCCTTGAACAGACCGGGAATCTCCTGCGCGATGCGCAGATCAAGCTCATGCACCCATGGTGAACGCACGGCGTTGCGGCCAGCGACCTGACCTTCATGGCTGCGCAGGTAACTGTCGGCCTGGATGTACTGGAAGAACTGTTGCTGCATCTGCGCCGTCGTGGTCGAAGTGAACAGCACGTCGCCCGGCCCCTTCGGTATGTAGATCGAATCGTTGCCGTATACCTGATCACCATTGGCATCGTTGCCGAACGTCCAGCTGTAGGGCCGGCCGGTGTGGGCGTCGAGGAACGTGCCCACGCGCGTCGCATAGTCGCCAAAGAAACGGTGCGACCAGGTCAGCGATGCGGTAATGCGGTTGGGGATGCTGTAGTTGGATGGCGAGGCGACGGCGGCGTTCGGGTTCAGGCCCTGCGAATAACGCCAGTTGGAGTAAGCCACAGACGAGGTGCCGGGGTTGACCTCGGTGGAATTGCCATGGGTGTAGGCCAGCGACCAGCTCCAGTCATTGCCGTAGGGCTTCTGCAATTGCAGGGTGATGTAGTTGGCCTCCCCGAGATTGGTGTTGCCGAGTTCGATCACGCTGCCGAAATTCGGATTGCGATAGGCAGCGGCGCAGGACGAGGTAGTGCACAGGGTCCCGTTGCTGTTGACCTTCCAGAACAACGGACGGCCATCCGGACCAAACGCTCGAGGCGTGCCGAGGTTGAGATTCTGGTAATAGATCGCGTCCTGCGAACTCAGGTGCGATAACTCGGCCGAGGCGATGATGCCCCACCATGGCAGTTCACGATCCAGTGCCAGCGAGGCCTTCAGCACCGTCGGCTGCTGGAAATTCGGTGCCAGCAGATCGATGGTCTGGGTGCTCGGCAGCGAGCCCGCTACCGGGTTCGCCGGGTTGGCGGACACCGGACCACCCTGGGCCGGGCTGAAGGCCTGGAAGGTGGCCACGTTCAGACCGTAGTTGGTGAACGGGTTGGACTGCCATACCGCAGGCGTCGCGCCCATGAACAGACCGAGGCCGCCACGCAACTGGGTGCGCAAGTCGGTGTCGAAGCTGTAGTTGAACGACAGGCGCGGCTCCAAAACCGAGTGACCGTTGATAGTGCTCTGGTTGGTCAAGCCGAAAGCCTGCGTAAAGCCGGCATTGAATGGCGGACTCTGGCGCACGATGGGTACATCCCAGCGCAGGCCGTACTGCAGGGCCAGATTGCCGATCTGCCAGTCGTCCTGGGCGAAGAAGCCCCAGTTGTCATACGACCAGATGGCCGATGCCGTGCTCAGGTTGCCGTCCGCCGGGCGTCGTACCTGGTAGCTGGCGTAGTTGCCGTTCTGGAAATCGGCAATGCTGTTGAAAACGTAAGCCCCCGCGTAGTACTGCAGGAACAGGTTGTTGTACTTGTTGCGGACGAAATCGAGACCGAACTTCACCGTATGGTTGTTGAGAAACAGGGTCCCGGCCCAGAACGCCGTGTAGGTCTTGGTATTGAGGCTGTTGGCCTGATAGGAATAGTCGGTCCCCATGTAGACGCTGGGACCGCTGGGATTGGTCGCCGGCCCCTGCTGGGCATACACGCGCACCTGCGGTGACAGCGGACCGTAGAGCAGCGGAAGGCGCGAGTAGTCGCCGTAGGATATCGAGGTCTCGGACGAGAAGGTGTCGCTCCAGTCGTCATAGAGATTCACAACGTAGTTTTTGAAATCGCGCTCCTGCGCATACTGGTTGCTGGCCAGGCCGATCGAGCCTGTGGAGCCGCCGTAGAAGTTGTTGACCACCGCGAGATTGCTCTTGGTGCGATCGTAACGGAAGCTGACGCGGTGGTTGTCGCTGATGTTCCAGTCGATCTTGCCCAGATAGCGCTGCTCGGTGGTGTTCGGCTGCGAAGCGCTCGCACTGCCGGTCGGAAAACCATAGCCCTGGGCGATGTTCTGGATTTGCGTCAGCTGCGCCTGGGTGATCGGCACGATGCTCGACTTGCCCGAACCGATGATGCCGATGTCCGGAGTCGGCGTGTTGGTGGTGCTCTTTTCATAGGACAGGAAGAAGAACAGCTTGTCCTTGATGACCGGACCGCCGAAGGTGCCACCGGCGGTGGTCAGCTTGTTGTAACCGGTGAAGCCGTTGCCCTGCTGGTCGTCACCGACCCACTTGCTGGGCTGGTACACGTAATACAGCGAGCCGTGATACTGGTTGGTGCCGCTCTTGGTCACCGCGTTGATCTGCGCGCCGACGTTGCGCGCGTTGGTGACGTCGTAGTTGTTGGTGGAGACATCGATCGCCTCGAGCGCGTCGATCGAAATCGGCTGCCCCAGCGACGGCAGACCGCCCGATTCCAGGCCGAACGGATCGTTGGTGGGCACCGCGTCGATGCTGATGTTGTTGTAGCGGCTGTTCTGACCCAGCGCCGAGATTTCACCGCGGGTCGGATCGGTGATCACGATGCGCGGATCGAGGCGAACATAGTCCTGCAGGCTGCGCCCGGTGGATGGCAGATCCTGCAGATCGCGGCTGGTGATGGTGGTGCCGAGGCCCTTGTTGTCGGGCTGGAAATACTGGTTGAGCGGCTGGCCAGTCACCTTGACCTCGGCAAGCTGCTTGGCCGCGACGCCCATGCTGAGGTCGACGGTGGCCGTCTCCGACAGCTTCAGGTAGACGTCATCCTTCTCGGTCTTTTCCAGGCCAGCCTTCGAGACAATCACATCGAACGGTCCGCCGACTCGCAGACCCTGGGCATTGAACTGGCCGTTGGCATCGGTGGTGACGATGCGAGCGGTGCCGGAAGGCACGTGGACGATCTGCACGGTGGCTCCAACAACCGGCTTGCCGGTGTTGTCGACCACGCGGCCGGTCATCGACGAGGAAGTGTTCTGCGCCATCGCCGATCCCATCGCCAACAGCGATGCGATCGCAAATGGCAGGATCTTGACCCTGATGCGCTGGTTCATTTCGTCAGCCCTTGCTTGCAGGAATGGAATTCGGGATGCCACGCGCCGCGATGCGGGCCGCCCCGCCGGTCACAGGGATTCGCGAAGGGTCATTCCGATCGATTGGAAGACGTGCCTGAATCCCCTGCACGACTTCAACACGAGTTTAACAGCGGCTTATTACATATTTGTAACTACATGCCTGTTTCGTAATATTCGAGGCATGGCAGCGAACGCCGCACGCAGCACCCCTACGGGAATACAGCGACCTGCGCTTCGGCCCATGGTCGCCATGGATATCGGCCGTCAGCATGGCGGCCATCATGCCGAAACGTCATGAAAAGGGCGCCTGAGGTCGCCCCCTGTTGACGAACTGCAAGAAAATGGGTTGCGGCGGGGCCGGGGCTGCGGTTGCGACCCGGTCAGGCGCGCCGGATCAGAAACCGGCACCCTTGAGATAGGCGGCGACGCCACCGAGGAACATCTGTACCGACAGTGCCACCAGCAACAAGCCCATCAGGCGCTCGATCGCGGCCAGCACGCTCTCGCCCAGCCAGCGGAACAGATATGTGGCCGACAGCAGGATCGCCGCGGTGGCGAGCCAGGCCAGGAACAGTGCCACGCTCCACTGCAGCAAGCGCCCGGGCTGGGTATTGGTCAGCAGCAGCAGTGCCGCCATGGTCGATGGTCCGGCGACCGATGGGATCGCCATCGGCACGATGAACGGCTCGCCTTCGCCGACCGCGCCGAACAGACCTTCCCTGGGCGGGAAAATCATGCGCACGCCGATCAGGAACAGCACGATGCCACCGGCGATGCTGACCGACTCCTGTTTGAGCTGGAGCAGCTTGAGGATGTACTGGCCGCCCAGCAGGAACGCGAACAACACGCCCAGCGCGATCAGCAGCTCGCGCAACAGCACCAGACGCCGGCGTTGTGGCGCGACGCTTTTCAGCAGGCTGAGAAACAGCGGAATGTTGCCCAGCGGGTCCATGATCAGGAACAGCAGAATCCCGGCGGACAGCGTGTTGACCTGCGCGTCCATCAGCTGGCGTCCGGCTCAACCAGCGTCACGCAGGTCGAGCAACGCGCCGCGCGCATCCATGCCCGCCGGCGACAGCAGATAGACCACTGCCATTGCCGTGACGGCGGGCAGCGGATGCCGGAGCGTATCCTCGCCAAACCACGCCATCTTGCGCAGCGCCGTGCGCATCGGCGCCGGCAGCAGCGCATGCACCCGCAACGGACCGGCGTCATGCTCCTGGTGCAGGATCGCGGCCAGTGTCTCCAGACCCGCCTTGGCCACGCCGTAGGCACCCCAGTGGGCACGGCGCATGCGCTCGAGGTCGTCGAGCACGAACACCGCCGCGCTGTCGGTACGCGCCTGGAGCAGCGGCAACAACGCCTGCATCAGCAGGAACGGCGCGGTCAGGTTCACCTGCAGCACGCGCAGCCACTCCTCGGCGGGCAGCACGTCCAACGGTGTCAGGCCGTCAAAACGCGCTGCCGCATGGACCACGCCGTCGAGGCCACCGAGATCGCGTTCAATCGCCGCGGCGACACCGTCGCAATCACGCGGGCTGGCGCCCTCGAGATTCAATGGATAGATCGCCGGTTCGGAACCGCCTGCGGCCTTGATCGAGTCGTACACCGACTCCAGCGCACGCACGTTCCTGCCGAGCAGGACCACGCTGGCACCGGCAGCGGCACACGCCATGCTGACCGCCTGACCCAGGCCACCGCTCGCGCCGGTCACCAGGATCACGCGGCCGGCGAGGGTATCCGTGCCCGCCGTCCAGCCGCCGGGCAGGCGCGCCACTGGCAACGCGATCACGCGCGCGCCTTTCCTGCGTCGCGCACGATGCGCTCGAGCTCGCCGGAAGCTTGCAGCTCGAGAGCGATGTCACAGCCGCCGATCAGCTCGCCATGCACGAACAGCTGCGGAAACGTCGGCCAGTTCGAGTAGTGCGGCAAACCGGCGCGGATCTCCGGATCCTCGAGCACGTTCACGGAATGGTAGTCCGCGCCCACCGCTCGCAGGGCCTGCGCCGTGCGACTGGAAAAGCCGCACATCGGAAACTGCGGCGTGCCTTTCATGAAGAGCACTACCGGATGGGCATCGAGGATGCCCTTGATGCGTTCATCAATGTCCATAGGCTTCAGGGCTTACAATGGTTGCAGGCGTCATGCGCCCGTCAGTCATTGTATCAGCGGCATGCCTGCGCCGAGCTTCGCGGACGCCGCCCCCCCCCCCGCCGCAAGGAGAACGCATCATGGCGATCGAACTTCCCCCGCTGCCGTTTGAGCGTACCGCGCTGGAGCCCCACATCTCCGCCGAGACCTTGGATTACCATCACGGCAAGCATCACCAGGCCTACGTCACCAACGTCAACACTCTGATCAAGGGCACCGAGTTCGAGAGCCAGCCGCTTGAGGACATCGTGCGCAAGGCCAGCGGAGGCCTGTTCAACAACGCCGCCCAAGTCTGGAACCACACATTCTACTGGCAGTCACTGTCGCCGCGCGGCGGCGGCGATCCGTCGGGCAAGCTGGCCGACGCGATCGTCAAGGCGTTCGGCTCGCTGGACAAGTTCCGCGAGGAATTCAGCAAGACCGCGATCGGTACCTTCGGCTCCGGCTGGGCCTGGCTGGTGCAGCGTCCGGACGGCTCGCTGGGCCTGGTCAGCACGGCCAATGCCGCCACGCCGCTGACCGGCACCGACCGCGCCCTGCTCACCTGCGACGTCTGGGAACACGCCTACTACATCGACTATCGCAACGCGCGTCCGAAGTATCTCGAGGCATTCTGGAAGCTGGTCAACTGGGAACACGCCGCGAGCCGGATGTCCTGAGCGGCCGCACGCACGCGACCATGACCGCCACGCCGCGCGGTCATCGGCAAGCTCCGATCATGCGGCCTGCGCCGTGCATGCGTGCACGGCGCACGGCCGCATCGGATAATGCGCATCCCTCAGCAGTGTCGATGCGCGCATGCCCGTCCGATTCGTCGCCCGCCGTTCGTCCATCCACGGCCAGGGCGTATTCGCCCGCACTTCAATCCCCAGCGGTGCCCTGATCCTCGTCTACAAGGGTCGACTGATCACCCACGCCCAAGCCGACCGCCGCTACGGCGACGGCGCCGAAAGCGGCCATACCTTCCTGTTCACTCTCAACACGCGCTACATCGTCGATGCCAACGCCGACGGCAACGCCGCGCGCTGGATCAACCACAGCTGCGAGCCCAACTGCCGCGCCTGCGTCGAAGAGAGCCGTGATGGCGATCCGCGCCGCGATCGCGTGCTGATCGAGGCACTGCGCGACATCGTTCCCGGCGAAGAACTGACCTACAACTACGGCATCATCCTGGAGTGCCGGCAGACGCCGCGACTCAAGCGCCTGTGGGCCTGCCGCTGCGGCAGCGTGTCCTGCACCAGTACCATGCTGCAGCCCAAGCGCACGCGGATCACCCTTGCCTGAGATGACTTCACGTCCGCCGCATCGCCGCCGCGACTGGCAGGAGCTGCGTCGCCGGCTGGTTCGGCGCCTGTTCTCGCGGCTGGCGGACGTCAGCGCGGCGGCATCCACACCACTGCCGACGCACGGGATCGGCCGCATTCTGGTGATCCGCCCCAACCATCGACTGGGCAACGTCGTGCTGCTGACGCCGCTGTTGGCCGATCTTGAACGCGCATACCCCGACGCATGCATCGATCTGCTGGTCAGCGGTGGCATCGCCGCGCAGGCCCTGGCTGATGGCTTTCGCATCGGCACGCTGCACATGCTGCCGCGACACGCACTGCGGGAACCGCGCCGCCTGTGGCGCACGCTGCGTCAGCTGCGCACGGCCCGTTACGACCTTGCCATCGACCCCAGCGTCGGTTCGCAGTCGGGCCGGTTGCTGCTGCTGTTCGCACGCGCGCGCTTCCGTCTCGGCTTCGCCGAAGCCGGCCAACGCGGCAGCCTCACGCACGGCGTGCCGGTGCCGGCCGCGCCACGGCACATGGCGCAACTGCCGGTCTATCTGCTGCGCGCGGCGCGCGGCGAGCCGTTTGCAGCAACCCGCTGCCCCCCTCTTGATCTGCGCCTGAGCGCGACCGAGCGGGCACAGGGCGAGATCGAGCTGCAACGCAGGCTCGGCGCGCGTCACCCTGGACAGACGCGCATCGGCCTGTTTGCCGAAGCCACCGGTGCCAAGGCCTTTCCGATCGCGTGGTGGCAGACACTGCATGCGACACTGGCGCAGCGCTGGCCGTCGGCTGCCTTTTTCGAGCTTGCGCCGGTCGACGGCCAGCCGCGTCTGGCCGGAGTCATGGCGAATTTCCATTCGCCCGATGTGCGCAAGGTCGCCGCGGTGCTGGCAGGACTGGACCGCTTTATCAGCGCCGACTGCGGCGTGATGCACCTGGCAGTGGCGTCCGGAGTGCCGACGGCAGGGTTGTTCAGCGTCACCGACCTGGCGACCTACGCACCGTACGGCAACGGACATTTCGCACTCGTGACCGGCAACCAGACGGCGTTTGAAGTGGCCACGACGCTGGCGACGCGTTGCGAATCGCTGCGCCCCGCCAATGCCCGCGTCGATGCCGGCGCCGCGGATCAGGTCGGATAGGCGATCGTCCGCACGGTCAGCCCGAGGTCGCCCGCGGGCCGCCGCCAGACGACCTCATCGCCAGGCCGCGCGCCCAGCAGGGCCTGCGCCAAAGGCGACCGCCAGCTGACGCACCCCTGTTCGACATCCGCCTCGTCCTCGCCGACGAGTCGGTAGCGATGGATCACGCCCGCATCGTCCTCGGCGCAGACAGCCGCGCCAAACGCGACACGATCGCGCGGCTGTGCCGTGGCGTCCACCGCGATCGCCGTCGCCAGCCGCGCGTGCAGCCAGCGCAGGTCGCGCTCGACGGCGGCCAGAGCGGCGGCATCTGCCGCACGGTCACTGGCCGCCTGCAGCCGCTCACGCTCCGATTCGGCGGCGGCGAGCTGCTGACGCAGCTGCGCCAGCCCACGCCCGGTCACGTAGTTGGGATGCGGACTCAACGGCCGCTCGGGCAGGGCCTCGGGCAGATCGGATTCGCGGGTGAAGGCGCGGCTCATGAGTCGGCTCAGTCGTCCTCGGCGCGCGGCTTCCAGGCCGCGGCCAGCTGCTTCTGCACCGGCGGTGGCGCCGGCTCATAGTGGCTGAGATCCATGGCGTAACGGCCCTGGCCACCGGTCATCGATTTCAGTTCGGTGGCGTAGTCGGCCAGTTCGGCCAGCGGCACCTGCGCCTTGATCACGGTTTCGCCGCCGCGCAGGGTGTCGGTGCCGAGAATGCGCGCGCGCTTGGCGGCGAGCCCGCCGGTGACATCGCCAACATGCGGCTCGGGCGCGTTGACCTCGAGTTCGACGATCGGCTCCAGCACCAGCGGCCGTGCCTTGGCGACCGCGTCGAGAAAGGCCTTGCGGCCGGCGCTGACGAAAGCGATCTCCTTCGAGTCCACCGGGTGGTACTTGCCATCGAACACGATCACGCGCACGTCCTGCAACGGATAACCGGCGACGGCGCCGTGCTCGAGCACCTGGCGCACGCCCTTTTCCACCGCCGGAATGAACTGGTGCGGGATGGTGCCGCCCTTGACCGCATCGACAAACTCGAAGCCGCCGCCGCGCGGCAGCGGTTCCACGCGCAGGAACACCTCTCCGAACTGGCCGGCGCCGCCGGTCTGCTTCTTGTGCCGATGGTGGCCTTCGGCGGTCGCGCTGACCGTCTCGCGGTAGGCGATGCGCGGCGGATGCGTGCGCACCTCCACGCCGTAGCGCTCGCGCAGGCGTTCGAGCATCAGCTTGAGATGCAGATCCGACAGCCCGCGCACGACGATCTCGTTGAGCTCCTTGTGGTGCTCGATGCGAAAGCAGGGATCTTCCTCGGCCATGCGCGCCAGCGCCTGCGCCAGCTTCTGCTCCTGGCCGCGATGAGCGGGCTCGACCGCGAGGCCAACCATCGGCTGCGGAAAGCTCAGCGGCTTGAGGTGGATCGCGTCCTCGTCGCGGGAGTCGTGCAGCACGGCGTCGAAGTGGATCTCCTCGACCTTGGCCACCGCCGCGATCTCGCCCGGCCCCGCCTGCTCGATCTCGACGTAGTCCTTGCCCTTGATGCGGAACAGATGGCCGACCTTGAACGGCTTCTTGCCGTCGTCGACGAACAGTTGCGCGTCGCGCCGCACGGTGCCCTGGTAGACGCGGAACACCGCCAGCTTGCCGACGAAGGGATCGTTGATGATCTTGAACACGTCGGCGATGACGTGGCGGGCGGGATCCGGCAGCGCCGTCACCGGTTGCGCTCCTGCGCCGCGCAGGAACGGCGGCGGATTGGCCTCGGCCGGATTGGGCAGCAGACGCTCGGCCAACTCCAGCAGCTCGCGCACGCCGACACCGCTGCGCGCCGAAACGAAGCAGACCGGCACCAGATGGCCCTCGCGCAGACACTGCTCAAGGGCGTCGTGCAGTTCCTCGCGCGACAGTGCGCCCTCGCCGGCATCGAGGTAGCGGCCCATCATCTTCTCGTTGATCTCGACCACCTGGTCGACGATGGCGGCATGCGCCGCGGCCAGCGAGGAGAAGTCGGTCGCGCCGTCGGCATGGAAGAAACAGTCCAGCACGCGCCGACCACCGTCGGCGGGCAGGTTCACCGGCAGGCATTCGGCGCCGAACTCCTCGCGCAACGCGGCCAGCAACCCCGGCAGGTCGACGCCATCGACATCGATGCGATTGATCACCAGCACCCGTGCCAGTCCGCGGTCGCGGGCGTAATGCATCATCCGCCGCGTGCCGTGCTCGATGCCGATCGCGGCATTGACCACCACCGCGCAGGTTTCCACCGCGGCCAGCACGGCCAGGGTCGGGCCGCGGAATTCGGCGTAACCCGGAGTGTCGATCAACTGCAGGCGGCAGTCGGGCCGGTCGATGGTCACCAGCGCGGTACCGATCGAATGGCCGCGTGCCTTCTCCTGCGGATCGAAGTCGGACACCGTGCTGCCGCGCTCGATGCTGCCTGCCGTCTGGATCGCGCCGCCGGCATGCAGCAGGGCTTCGAACAGGGTGGTTTTGCCGGCGCCGGCGTGGCCGACCAGCGCCACGCTGCGGATCTGTTGCGGGGAATAGGACATGACCTGCCTCGCTGCGATAGCTGCGAAAGAGGCCGTCATTCCGTCCGCGCCGGGGCGCGAGCCCCCTCGCGCAATCGCGATGACGGGCGGTGATGGCGGGGCGGCGCGTGCATCGTTGCCGCTCGCGCCTGCGCCCATAGCCTTGTCCGACCGCGCGCTGCGGTCAAGCGGATCGCATGCAGACACGCCGCGACCGGGCGCCGCAGCGGGCGTGGCGCGGATGACTGCCCGCTGCACGGACATTGCGGCGCACCCGCACGATGCCGGCTGCGGTGATAAGTTGACCTCGCCATCCCACGGAATGCCCCGATGCGCCTGCGCCCGTTGCCTGCCCTGACCCTGCTCGCCCTTCTCGCCGCCCCCGCGTTCGCCGATCCGCCGCCATGGTCGAACGGCCGCCATCATGACGACGAGGGTGGCGGCTACGCACGCGTGGTCAGGGTCGTGCCGGTCTATGCCGGATCGCGCAGGCGCTGCTACGAGGTGCCGGTCGAGCGCCGCGCCAACACCACCGGCGCCACCGTGCTCGGCGCCGTGGTCGGCGGCGCACTCGGCAGCACCGTGGGTCACGGCAGCGGCCGCAATGCCGCGATCGTCGGCGGTGCGGTCGTCGGCGGCGTGGTCGGGCACGAGATCGCCGCCAACAGCGCCCCGCGCCCCGGCTATCGGGTCGAATGCCGCGACGAAGGCGGTGGCCCGCCCGCCTACTACGATGTCACTTACCGGCACGATGGCCGCACCTTCCGCCGGCGCATGGACCACGATCCCGGCGCGCGCGTATGGATCGGCGGCCACGGTGGCGATGACCACCATGATGGTCGCGGCGACGGTGGCTGAATGGCGGCCTGCCGATGCCTCGCGGTTCAAGCGCAATTCAGCGCCTGGCGCTAGTTTAGGTCCCGGGACCGAACATGCGGTTTGCGGGGGCAGATCATGAAAGTCACGCCGATCATTCTCGTCGCCGCCGTGTTGTGCGCAGTCGCTGCGCCGGCGCTGGCGGATCCGCCCGGCTGGGCGCCCGCGCATGACTGGCGCAGTCATGAGGACGACGGCGCCCGCTACGCCTGGGCACGGGTCGTCGATGCGCAGCCGATCTATGCCGCCGACCGCCAGCCGGTATCACGCCAGGTCTGCTACCAGCAGCCGGGCTACGAGGTCCAGCGCACACGCTACGTCAATCCCGACCAGGGCCCGGCGACCCTGCTGGGCGCGATCATCGGCGGCGCGCTGGGCAACACAGTGGGCCATGGTGACGGCCGCGCGGCGGCCACCATTGCCGGCGCGGTGATTGGCGGCGCGGTCGGCAACAATGCCACGCGCGGTGACGGCTACTACCAGGCGCAGCAAGGCTATGTGCCGGGCTATCAGGATTGCCGCGTGCAGACGCAATGGCGCCGTCAGGACCGCGTGATCGGCTACGACGTCACCTATCGTTACGACGGTCGCACCTACCGCACGCGCACACCTCATGATCCCGGCGAACGCCTGCGCGTGCGAGTCGACCAGTACGTCACGCCGGTCAACTGATCTCCCGTCCCGGCACCGCGCCGGACGCGATGGCGCGGCTAACGTCGGCTTAGCGTGCGCGGCGTAACCTGCGCGCGGCGCTCCGCCCCGCGCCCCATCCTGGCTGCTCATGCCCGCAGGTAACCTTCGCGCCGCCCTCGACGCTGTCCGCATGTATCGCCCGCCGCAACCCTTCCGGCTGGCGGCGGACGCGCTGCCGCAATCCTCGGCGGGGTTCGATCACGCGGGTCACGCGCTGCTGCGCGCGCAGTATCGACGTCGTCCGCCAGCGGACCGCTGGCGCATCGCACTTGCCGCGATCCTCGCCCTGGTCGTGAACGGGCTGCTGTTCGTCATCCTGGCGACCGGAGCGCGGGCGACGCGCGGCCACTGGCCGCTGCCGCAGCGCCAGGCCATCGAGGTGGAGCTGATCGAACCGTCGCCGGCGTCCGCGATGATCGCGCCGCCGCCGCTGCCGGCCGCGCCCGTGCTGCCACCCGCCGAGCGCACCGTGGCGCGCATCGAGAAGCGCGGCGCGGCGCCGTTGCCCAGGCCGGCAACCGTCCCGACGACCACCGCGACACCGCTGCATCTGTATGGTCCCGACGGTACGCTGCTGCTGCCGAAGAGCGACTTTTCGGCCGCACCGCCGACTGTACCGGCGTATGCCGCACCGCGTCCGCAGGGCAATCTTGATCTGCATCCCCGGCCGCTGCTGACCTACAAGCCGACACGGTTCGAGAAATGGTGGGTGCCCGACCACGAGGATGCACTGAGCAGGCTGGTGCGCAAGACCATGGTCGAGAAAACCGTCAAGCTGCCCGGCAACGTGGTGATGAAATGCGTCGCGATGCCGCTGGCCCTGCTGGCCGGCTGCGGTTTCGGCCCGGCGCCCGAGATCCTGACGCCGGAGACGATCCGGGAACTGCATCGGATCCAGACCCTGCCCAAGGCGCGCCCGCTGGTGCCGGACCTGAATCCGGCCGCGGCCGACAGCGCGCAGGCGCCGCACTGAGGCCGGCGCGGAACATGCGTGCCCCGGTCCCGGAAATCGGCGCGGCGATGGATGGGGCCTGCCGCGACTTGCGTCACGGCACGCTCGCCGGCCGTCGCCCCCTCAGCCGATGCGCGCGATCCCGGGCTTGAACGGCATCCGTCGCAGGCGCACGCCGGTGGCGGCGAAGATCGCGTTGGCCAGCGCCGGCGCCGCGCTGGGGACGCCCATCTCGCCGGCGCCGGCCGGATCGGCCTGCGAGGGCACCTGGATCACCTCGACCTCGCGCGGCATCTCGGCCATGCGCGCCAGCGGGTAATCGGGAAAGTTCTGCTGCGCCACCGTGCCGTTGCGCACCGTGATCGCCAGGTTGAGCGCGGTCGACAGCGCGTCGAGGGTGCCGCCGCTGATCTGCGCGTCGACGCCATTGGGGTCGATCACGCGGCCGACATCGGCGACGGCGACCGCGCGATGGATGGCCAGCTTGCCGTCGCGGACCGACACTTCGAACGCGTGCGCGACGTAGCCGCCGAAGGTGAAGTGGCAGGCCAGCCCGCGGCCGTGCCCGACAAGCGCGCGACTGCCCCAGCCGATGCGCTGCGCGGCCAGCTGCAGCACGTTGGCCAGACGGCCGGTGTCCAGGGTCGGGCCGCCGTGGCTGGCATACGGCAGCAGGCGCGGCGCGCCCAGCAGCGCCAGCCGCAGCTTGAGCGGGTCCTGGCGGGTGGCATGGGCAATCTCGTCGAGAAAGCTCTGCACGGCGAACGCGTTGGCGGTGTGGCCGGGAGCACGCCAGTTGCCGCGCGGCAGCGGGAAGTCGAGCGCGAACCAGGCCAGTTCGAGATTGGCCACCATGCCGGCCGGCGGATCGTCGGGATACAGCTCGGACGTCCACAGACGGTCGTCCGGCACACCGCGCCGCCACAGCTTGGAGGTGCTGGCCAGATGCTGGCGCCAGGCCACGACATGGCCCTTGCGATCGACGCCGGCGGCCAGCGCATGCACGCCGAACGGACGATAGACGTCGTGGCCGAGATCATCCTCGCGCGTCCATTGCAGTTTGATCGGCTTGCCCACCGCCTTGGCCAGCAGCACCGCCTCGGCGACGTAGTCGTTGTCCAGTCGGCGTCCGAAGCCGCCGCCGATGCGCGGCATCTCGATGCTGATCTGGCCGGGGCCGAGACCGGTGATCTGGCGCACCACATCGAAGGCACTGCGCGGCGTCTGGGTGGCCGCCATCAGGTAGGCGTGATCGGTATCGACGCGCACCAGGCAATTCTGCGGTTCCATCGTGGCGTGGGCAACGAACGGCACCACGTACCGCGCCTGGATGCGCCGCGCGGCGGTGCGAAAGGCGTGCGCGAAATCGCCGTTGCGTCGCACCAGAGTGGTCGCCGCGCCCTGCAGCGCGCGTTCGGCCTCGCTCTCCAGTGCCGTGGTCGACGCAGCCCCGCCGCTGCGTGGCTTCCAGCGCACGTCGAGCGCGGCGCGGCCCTTGAGCGCCGACCAGGTGTCCCTGGCGAGCACGGCCACGCCAGCCACCAGCGGACCGCGCCCGAGCAGGGTGCCGGCCGGCATCGCCGGCAGCGGCAGGACCTTCTCGACGCCCTCGATCGCCAGCGCCGCGCTGGCGTCAAGGTGATCGAGCTCGCCATCGAAGTATGGACAGCGCACGATCATCGCGATCAGGCCGTCACCCCAGTAATGGTCATAGCCGAACTTCTGCTGGCCGGTGACGATCGCCGGCACATCGACGCCCTGGGCCGCCTTGCCGATCAGACGATAGGCCTGCGGCGATTTCAGCGTCACGCCGGCATCCGGCAGGCTCAGCTGGCCGGCGTCCCCGGCCAGCTCGCCGTAGCCGAGCCGGCGCGCATCCGGGGTGATCACCCAGCCCGCCTCGGTACGCAGCTGGTCGGGCGGCAACCCGGTGCGCGCGGCGGCGGCCTGCACCAGCAGCCAGCGCGCGGCGGCACCGGCCTGGCGCAGGTCGCGCCAGGCGTTGGGAATGCTGGTGCTGCCACCCGCGCTCTGCGGGCCGTACAGCCAGCGCGGGGTACCCTGGTCGTCCTCGACCCCGAGCGGCAGGGGAATCACCTTGACCTGCATCCAGTCGGCGTCCATCTCGTCGGCGATGATGCGCGGCAACGAGGTGCGTGTGCCCTGCCCCATGTCCGGCGCGCGCGCGCCGAGAATCACGCGGCCGTTGGGCTCGACGCGCACGAAGGCATTCAAGGCGGTCCAGCTGTCTCCCAGGATGGCCAGATCCTCGCGGCCGTCCTGCTGCGCCCACGCCCGCGCCGGGACGCCCACCACCAGCGCGCCGCCGGCGGCGGCGAGCACACGCAGGAAGCCGCGGCGGGAGAACCCGCTGCCCGCGTTCACGGCGTCTCCCCGCGGGCGAGCGCGGCGGCGCGCCGGATCGCCCGGCGAATGCGCGGATAGGTGCCGCAGCGGCACAGATTGGGAATGGCATCGATGTCGGCGTCGCTCGGCTGCGGCTTGCGCGCCAGCAGCTCCGCCGCCGCCAGCAATTGCCCGGCCTGGCAGTAACCGCACTGCGGTACATCCTCGTCGATCCAGGCCTGCTGCACCGGATGCAGGCGACCGAGCGGGTCGGCCAGGCCCTCGACGGTGGTGACGTTGCGCCCGCGTGCCGCAAGTACCGGGGTCAGGCAGGCGCGTGCCGGCTTGCCGTCGATCAGCACCGTGCAGGCGCCGCAGGCGCCGACGCCGCAACCGTACTTGGTGCCGGTCAGCCGCAGCACGTCCCGCAGCCACCACAGCAGCGGCATGTCGGGATCGCCGGTGTGCATGTAGCGCTCGCCGTTGACGGTGAGTTCGACGCCGGTGCGCCTGGGCTCCGGCACGATCCCGGACGCGGATGGAGTCGGCGGCGGCAGGGGCATGGCGGAGCTCCGGAAAGGCACCCGCGATTGTCGCACCACGCGCCCGGCAGGAGCAGCAGGGGCGGTTTCTACAGTTTGCCGATCGCCTGCTGCACCAGCAGGCTGCTGCTCGCCACCGCCGCCCACACGCCGAGTCCCAGCAGGATCGGCCGCGCGCCGGTCGCCGCCATGCGCCGCAGGTCCGACGACAGGCCGATGGAGGTGAGCGCGACGATGATCAGGAACGTCGCGGCACCCTGGATGCCCGGCAGCAGAGGCGCCGGAATCAGGCCTGCGGTGCGCACGGCCGATGCCACCAGGAACCACAGGATGAACCACGGAAAGATCCGGCGCAGGCTGAAGCCGGTGTTGCCGCGCTGCTTGTGCCGCCAGGCCTCGTAGAACGCCAGCACCAGGCACACCGGGATGATCAGGGTCGAACGCGTCAGTTTGACGATGGTGGCGTAGTCGCCGGCGGCGTGCGAGTAGCTGTAGGCCGCCGCCACCACCGACGAGGTGTCGTTGATCGCGGTGCCGGCCCACATTCCGAAGCCGAGGTTCGACAGATGCATCAGGTGACCCAGAGCCGGGAACAGCAGCACCGCAACCAGGTTGAACAGGAAGATCGTCGAGATCGCGAACGCCGTATCGTGCTCGTCGGCGCGCACGATCGGCGTCACCGCCGCGATCGCCGAACCGCCGCAGATCGCGGTGCCGACGCCGATCAGCAACATCAGCGTGCCGGGCACCTTGAGCAGGCGACCCAGTCCCCAGGCGGCGATGAAGGCCGCCGTCATCGTCACCAGGGTTACCGACAGCGATTGCAACCCGGTGTGCGCGACCGTGCTCAGGCTGAGACCGAAGCCCAGCGCGATCACCGACCACTGCAGCACCTTGCGGGCGGCAAAGCGGATGCCGGGCTGGAACGCCGCGCCGGGCGCGCGCAGGTTGCGCACCAGCACTCCCAGCACGATACCGAACACCGGGCCGCCGACCAGCGGCTCCAGGCGCCCCAGCAGCAGCGCCAGCACGGCGATGCCCACGGTCAATGCCAGCCCCGGCAGGTGCGCCAGCGGCGATGCCAGATCCGGCGCCTGCGACAGGCCGATGTTGTCGGCGGCGGTGACGTCGATTGCCGCGGGGTCGACTGCGGCGATGGATTCATCGGGGGGTGGCAGGGGCATGCGGACATCCTCTCTGGAGTGCGCAGTCTGGCGGCGGGGGTCTCCATAAGCCTATTCGCGATTTCTGATCGCAGGCATAATTGAAACTGATGATCGGCATCAGCCCGCGTCAACTCGAGGTGTTCGCCGCGGTTGCCACGCACGGCAGCGTGCGCCTTGCCGCCGAACAGCTGCATCTGACCCAGCCCGCCGCCAGCATGGCGCTGGCCGAACTCGAGCGTCGCCTCGACGTCGTGTTGTTCGATCGCGCCCAGAGGCGCCTGCGCCTCAATGCACGTGGCCGCGCGCTGCTGCCGCTGGCCCGCGAGGCCCTGCTGCGGCTGCAGGAGATCGAGCGTCGCGGCAACGCCACCACGTCAGCACTGAGCGGCGAGTTGCGCATCGGCACCAGCAACACGGTCGGCAACTACCGCATCGGCGAATTGCTGGGCGGCTTCGTCGCCGCGCACCCGCAGGTGGCCGTGCGGCTGACCGTGGGCAACACCGCGGCGGTGCTGGCGCAGCTGCGCGACTATGCGCTGGACGCCGCCTGTGTCGAGGGCACGGTGGCCGATGCCGCCCTGGAAACCCTGCCCTGGCGCGAAGACACGCTGGTGGTCTGTGCGCGACCGGACCATGCGCTGGCGCGGCGCAAGCGGCTGCGCGTGGCGGATTTCGCCGGTGCGCGCTGGATCCTGCGCGAGCCCGGATCGGCGACCCGGGTGCTGGCCGAGCGCGCGCTCGCGCAGCTGCCGCCCGGCGAGACGGTGCTCGAACTCGATCAGACCGAGGCGATCAAGCAGGCGGTGGTGGCGGGACTGGGCATCGCCTGCCTGCCGGCGGTGGCGGTGCACGACAGCGTCGCCGCCGGCCGTCTGGCGGTGATGGCGACGCCCTTTCTGGATTTGCGCCGCACGCTGCAGCTGGTGGTCGGCCGTGGCCGCTACCGCGGCGCCTTGCTGGATGCCTTTCTCGCCGCGGCCCGCGCGGCCCCGACGGTGCCGCACGCGGCCGTGGCGAAGCGCCGCCGCCGCGTCTAATCCGGGCCGATCGCGACGGCTAGGCGAGAGGCAGCAGAGCTGCCACCGCGTCGCGATCGGTCGCGCGCACCAGCCGCGGCGCCAGTGCGCGCAACGAGCCGATATCCAGCCCGGTCAGGCGTTCACGCACCGCCAGCAGCCGCGCCGGATGCATGCTGAACTCGGTCAGTCCCAGCGCCAGCAGCAGCGGCAACTGCGCCGGCTCGCCGGCGATCTCGCCGCACAGGCTGACCGGCCGGCCGGCGCGGCGCCCCACCGCGACCACATGCGCAATCAGCCGCAGCAGCGCCGGATGCAGCGGGTCGTACAACTCGCCAAGCGCGTCGTTGCCGCGATCGGCGGCCAGAACATACTGCGTCAGATCGTTGGTGCCGATGGCGGCGAAATCGCCGATTTCCAGCAGCGCGCGCGCGCACAGCGCCGCCGCAGGCACTTCGATCATGGCGCCAACCGCGACCGTGTCGGGGATGGCATGTCCCTCGCCGCGCAGCGCCGCGGCGCAGGCATCGACGTGCGCCCGCGCGGCGCGCAGCTCGGCCGCGGTGGTGACCATCGGCAGCAGGATGCGCAACGGGCCCAGCGTCGCCGCACGCAGCATCGCGCGCAGCTGGGTGCGAAACACGGCGGGCTGGCGCAACGACAGGCGCAGGCCGCGCACGCCCAGCGCCGGGTTGGGTTCGGCCGCCAACGCCAGACCGCTGCCGTCGGCCTTGTCGGCACCGATGTCGAGCGTGCGCACGGTGACGCTGCGGCCACCCATGCCCAGCACCAGCTCGCGATAGGCCTCGAACTGCTCGTCTTCGCCCGGCAGTGCATCGCGGTGCAGAAACAGGAATTCGGTGCGATACAGGCCGACGCCGTCGGCTCCGAGCGCGCGCGCCGCGGCGATCTCGGCAACGCGTTCGGCATTGACATGCAGCTCGATGCGCTGGCCGTCGCGACTGCGGCTGGGCGCATGCGCGAACCCGGCACGCCGCTGCTCGTCGCGCGCCGCGTCGCGCTGCCACTGGCGATAGCGCGCCAGATCCTGCGCGGTCGGATGCAGCACCGCCTCGCCGCGCTCGCCGTCGAGCAGCACGAGATCGTCGTCGCCGACCGCGTCGAGTGCCTCGTGCACCCCGGTCAGCATCGGCAAGCGCAGGCTGCGGGCGAGAATCGCGCTGTGCGAATAGGCGCTGCCGCTGCTCGCCAGCACGCCGAGCAGGCCGTGGTTGGCCAGCGCGGCGACCTCCGCCGGAGTCGGGCTTTCGGCCACCAGGATGTCGCCGACGCGGGCGGCGAGGCGCCGCTCCTCGACGCTGGTGTCGCGCTCCAGCGCCGCCAGCACGCGGCCGATCACCTGATCGAAATCCTCGCGCCGGCTGCGCAGGTAGGGATCGGCCATGGCCCCGAACAGCGCGCCGAGACGATCGCGCTGCGCGATCAGCGCGGCACCGGCGCGGCAGCGGCCGCCGCGGATCATCGTCAGCAGTCCGGCGTGCAGCTCGGGGTCTTCGAGCAGCAGGGCGTGGGCGTCGAGAAACGGCTCGGCCTCGCGCCGGAGCACGCCCTGCAGACGCCCGCGCACCTCGGCGATCTCGGCGCGGGCATGCGCCAGCGCGGCCTCGAGGCGGGTGATCTCGGCCTCGACCTCGGACGCTTCCAGCGGTCGCGCATCGGCGCTGTAGCGGCGCGGCTGGACCCGCCGCGCGCGGCCCAGCGCCATGCCCGGCGCGACCGCAACCCCGGTCAGTACGCGTCTCATCGCGGCACTCTGTGGTCGGGAGCGTCGGCGCTCATGCGCCCTCGTCGAACTTGCGCGCAAACAGATCCGCCACCGCCGCCAGAGCCGCCGTCTCGTCGTCGCCGTCGACGCGCACGGTCAGCACGCTGCCCTGCGCAGCCGCCAGCATCATCACGCCCATGATGCTCTTGGCGTTGATCTCGCGACCGTGGTGCAGCAGCCAGACGCTGGCGCGGAAGCCCTGCAGCAGCTGCACCAGCTTGGCCGCGGCACGCGCATGCAGACCGAGCCGATTGCTGATGACGATATCCCGTTGCTGCATGAATCCCCCCGCGCGAACGCCGGACCGGGAGCCGGCTCCGACGCAAGCATGCTGGGATAGCGTGGCGACGTCGAGTCCCGCCGCGCGACGTGACCTCAGCCGCGCCCGGCGCGCCACGCGGTCATGGCGCGACACCGTCGGGAACGATGCCGCCACGGCCGCCGCTGGCGGCGATCTCGGCCAGCTCATCCAGCGGCCGCTCGGCATAATTGAGCACGCGCAGCAACATCGGCAGGTTGAGCCCTGCCACGCAGCGTACGCGCGCGCCGCGCTCGCGCAGGCGCTGGGCGACATTGCAGGGCGTGGCGCCGTACAGGTCCGACAGCACCAGCACACCGTCACCGCGATCGAGATCGCGCGCATGGTGAGCGGCATCGGCCAGCGCGCGATCGGGGTCGGCGCTGGCGGCGACCTCGAACTGGTCCAGGGTATCCGGCAACCGCGACAGGACGTGCCGGGCGGCGGCGCTGAGCGCGCCGGCGACGCCCTCGTGAGTGACCAGCAGGATGCCGACGGTCATCGCCTACTCGATCTCGCGATGGAAGCTGAGCACGTGCGCGTGGCCGTCGCGGAAGTGCTCGGCGAGACGCTCGGCCAGATAGACCGAACGGTGGCGACCGCCGGTGCAGCCGATGCTGACGGTGACGTAGCTGCGGTCCTCGCCCTCGAAACGCGGCAACCAGGTGTCGAGCAGGCTGATCAGATCGGCCAGGTAATCGCGCACCGCGGGCTGGGCCTCGAGATAGGCGCGCACCGCCGCATCCTTGCCCGACAGCGGCCGCAGCGTCGGTTCCCAGTGCGGGTTGGGCAGGCAGCGGGCATCGAACACGAAGTCGGCGTCGGGCGGCAGGCCCTTGCGGTAGGCGAAGGACTCGAACATCAGCGTCAGCCCGCGCTCGCTCAGGCCGTAGCCGGTCGCGATCAGCCGGCGCAGCTGGTGCACGTTGAGATCGCTGGAATCGATCACCCGGTCGGCGAGCGTCGCCAGTGGCTTGAGCAGGATCCGCTCGCGCGCGATGGCGTCGGCCAGCGACAGCCCGGCGCCGGACAGCGGATGCCGGCGGCGTGTCTCCGCGTAGCGCTTGAGCAGGACCTCGTCGCGCGCCTCGACGAACACCAGCGCGGCGGCGGTGCCGGCAGCGGCCAGCTCGGCCAGCACCGCCGGCATGCGCTCCAGCTCGCCGCCGCGGGTACGCACGTCGACGCCGATGGCGATGCGGCGCGGCCCGGCGGCGTCGGCGACCAGGGCGCGCACCAGCGCCGGCATCAGCGCCACCGGCAGGTTGTCGACGCAGTAGTAGCCGAGGTCCTCGAGCGCCCGCAGGGCGACGGTCTTGCCGCCCCCGGAGAGGCCGGTCAGCACCACGATGCGCGGGGTCTTCGCCGTTCATGCGCTCACCACGGCGGCAGACGGCGCAACTGGTGCGCCTGGCGGTCGATGAAGGTCTGTGCCGGATCGATCCCCTTGCCCTTGAGCATGTGGCTGCGCACCGCCGCTTCGACCAGCACCGCGAGATTGCGTCCCGGCGCGACCGGAATGGTGATCACCGGCACCTTGCACATCGAACAGCTCGCGCACACCGGTCACGCCGGTCAGCCGCAGCATGCCGTCGGGATCGCCGGTCGCGCCCAGCGGCTGCAGATGCACGATCAGGCGCAGGTACTTGGAGTCCTTGACCGCGGTATGGCCGAACATCTCGCGCACGTTGAGCACGCCCAGTCCGCGCACCTCGATCAGGTCGCGCAGCATGTCCGGGCAGCTGCCGTCGATCACGTCGGGCGCGATCAGGGTGAACTCGGGCGCGTCGTCGGCGACCAGACGATGGCCGCGGGTCAGCAGCTCCAGTGCCAGTTCGCTCTTGCCGGTGCCGGACTCGCCGGTGATCAGCACGCCGATCGAGTACACCTCGACGAACACGCCGTGCAGGGTCAGCGAACGCGCCAGCAGGCGCGCCAGGTGGTACTGCAGCCAGGTCAGCAGTTCGTGGCCGCGCTTGGCACTGATCCACAGCGGCGTGCCGGTCTCGTCGGCGGCCTCGCGCAAGTCGGCGGGCACCGCCTGGTCCTTGCTCACGATCAGCGCCAAGGGCCGCTGGGCGACGATCTTTTGCACGGTCTCCCAGCGCTGGCGGGCCTCAAGGGCGTCGAGGTAGGCGAGTTCCTCGGTGCCGATGATCTGCACCTTGTTGGGATAAATGACGTTGAGATAGCCGACCAGCGAGGGTCGTCGCGCCTGGGCAGCGCCGGGCTCCAGCACGCGCGCCTCGCCGCGCAGGCCGGCAAGCCAGCGCAATGCCAGGCGCTCGTGCACCCCGTCATACAGCTGTCGAGCGGTCAGTCGGTCCACACGGCTCCCGGTGCCGGCGTCGCGGCTCAGCCGGCGCGGCGCGTCCATTCTGCCAGTTCGGCGCGCAGGACCGCAGCATCCGCGGCGGCCCGCAGTCGCTGACGCAGGCCGGGATCGGCCAGTGCCTCCGCCATTTCGGCCAGCAGCGCGAGCTGGGCGGTGGTGTACCGGACCGGTACCGCCAGCACCGCCACCAGGTCCACCGGCAGGCCGTCGGCCGCGCCGAAGTCGACGCCGCGGGCCAGCCGGAACAGTCCTGCGCGTGGCGCGGTCAGGCCCGCGCAGTGGCCGTGCGGCAACGCGGCGCCGGCGCCGAGACCGGTGCCACCCAGGCGTTCGCGTTCATTCAGCGCATCCAGCAACTGCAAGGCCACCGCCGCATCCGGAGCCAGCCGACGGGCGATGTCCTCGAGCAGGCGGTGCTTGCTGCCGGCGGCGAGCCCGACCGCGCACGCCGCCGGGCCCAGCAGCTCCACGAAGTGCATGCGTCGTTCAGACGGTGCGCACGTCGCGCGCCTCGTCGCGATGGTGATCGGTGACCTTTTCCTTGTACTTGCGCAACTGCGCGACCAGCTTGTCGACCAGCAGGTCGACCGAAGCATACATGTCGCCGTCACTGGACTCGGCGTGCAGGGTGCGACCGGCCACCGCCAACGTGCCCTCGGCGCGATGCACCAGCTTCTCCACAGACAGCACCACGCTGAGGCCGGTGACGTTGTCGAAGTGGCGCCCGAGGCGGTCGAGCTTGGACTGCACGTGATCGCGCAGCGCCGCGGTGACCTCGATCTGATGGCCGCTGATCTGGACCTGCATGGTGATCTCCTTCGCGTGGAAACGGCGCCGCCGCAGCGACGTGACGGGAGACGGCCGGACCGCTCCTCAAGTTTTGAACACACGGACGTGAGCCGGTTCCTCCACGCCGGTCAGCTGGCACGCTGGCGTTCAGACGAGCTGGGAATGCGCAGCGCCTCGCGGTACTTGGCCACGGTGCGCCGCGCGACATTGATGCCGCGCCGCTTGAGCTCCTCCGCCAGCGCCTGGTCCGACAGCGGCCGGCGTGCGTCCTCGGCGGCGACCAGCTTGCGCAGCATCGCCTGGATCGCGGTCGCCGAGGCACTCCCGCCGTCGTCGGTGCCGACGCCGCTGGAGAAGAAATACTTGAACTCGAAGGTGCCGCGCGGCGTGTGCAGATACTTGCGCGTGGTCACCCGCGAGATGGTCGACTCGTGCATGCCGACCTCCTCGGCCACCTCGCGCAGCACCAGCGGCCGCATCGCCTCGGGGCCGTAATCGAGAAACGCGCTCTGCTGGCGCACGATCGCCTCGGCCACCTTGAGCAGGGTATCGGCTCGCGCGCGCAGGCTCTTGAGCAGCCAGCGCGCCTCCTGCAGCTGACCCTTCATGTAGGCGGCGTCGTCGCGACGCGCGCGCGCGATCAGCGAACAATAGTGCTGATTGATCGCCAGCCGCGGCATGCTGCCCGCGGCCAGCGCCACCCGCCAGCGGCCCTGGTCGCGGATCGCGTAGGCGTCGGGGGCGACGTATTCGACCGCCGGCGCCGACAGCGTCGCGCCCGGGCGCGGGTCCAGTGCGCGGATCAGCGCCGCCGCCTCGGCGACATCCTCGGGTTCGGCGCGCAGACGGCGCGCGATGCGGCCCAGATCCTGGCGCGCCAGCGTTTCCAGTTCCTCCGCCACGATCCGCCGCGCCAGATCACGCTGCGGCGTCGCCATATCGAGCGCGTCAATCTGCACGCCCAGACAGTCGCGCAGGTCGAGGCTGGCGATCCCGACCGGGTCCAGCCGCTGCAGGCGATGACGCACCGCCTCGATCTCGGCGATGGCGATGCCGACATCCAGCGCCGCCTGCACCGGCTCCAGGCCCTCACGCAGGTAACCGTCATCGTCGAGCGCATCGACCATGGCCAGCGCGATGGCGCGATCACGCACCGACAGCGGCAGCAGATTGATCTGCCACTGCAGGTGCTCGCGCAGGCCTTCGGGCGCCGCATCCTGGGCCTCGACGCGATCCTCGTCATCGCCGGCGGCGCCGGCGCTGCCGTGCGCGCCGAGATTGCCGAAATCGAGCCCGTCCTCGTAACGCTCGGAGGGCTCCCAGGACTCGCCGACCTCGTCCGTGGCGGCCACCGCGACCGGTTCGGCGGGCGCGTCGTAGGTGAATTCCTCCGCGGCGGGCGGCGCGGCGACGTCCTCCGGGTCGAGGTCCTCCGCGGCGACCTCCTCGCCCAGCTCGTCGCCCAGTTCCAGCATCGGATTGGCCTCGGCCAGCTGCCGCAGCTCGGTCTCCAGTTCCGCGCGCGAAAGCTGCAGCAGGCGGATCGCCTGCTGCAGCTGGGGCGTCAGCGCGAGTTGCTGATTGAGGCGGAGCTGGAGTCCGGGTTTCATCGCGAACGGACGCCGAGGAATGACGTCTGCATCCTAACCGTGGCCCGCGGCCCCGGCTAGTGTGGCTGCGTGCCCCGTATCACGGCGTTTACAGGCGGAACTCGCGACCCAGATAGACCTCGCGCACGCGCTCGTCGGCGAGGATGTGCGCCGGCGTGCCCTGGGACAGCACCGCACCCTCGTTGAGGATGTAGGCGTGGTCGCAGATGCCCAGCGTCTCGCGCACGTTGTGATCGGTGATCAGCACGCCGATGCCGCGCTCCTTGAGATGGCGCACGATGCGCTGGATCTCGCCGACCGAGATCGGATCGACGCCGGCGAAGGGCTCGTCGAGCAGCATGTAGCGCGGTCGCGCCGCCAGCGCGCGCGCGATCTCGACGCGGCGGCGCTCGCCGCCGGAAAGGCTCTGGCCCTTCTGTGTGGCGAGATGGGCGATCTTGAGCTCGTCGAGCAGCGACTCCAGTTCGGCCTGGCGCTGGCGCGCGGCCAGCCCGACGCGCAGCTCGAGCACGGCGAGGATGTTGTCGGCCACGCTCAGGCGGCGAAATACCGACGGCTCCTGCGGCAGGTAGCCGATGCCGAGCCGCGCGCGCGCGTGCATCGGCAGACCGGTGATGTCCTGGTTGTCGAGCTTGATGAAGCCGGCGTCGGCGGCGATCAGCCCGACCACGATGTAGAAGCAGGTGGTCTTGCCGGCGCCGTTCGGGCCGAGCAGGCCGACCACCTCGCCCTCGCGCACCGCGAAGGCGAAGTCGCGCACCACCTCGCGCCCGCGAAAGCGTTTTTTCAGGCCGGTGGCGCTGAGCATGTCAGCGCGATCCGCCGTCCGGCTTGCCGCTGCTGGCCGCGGACGCGGGTGTCTTGCCGTCCGGCTTGCCGGCGCCGGCTGCCGCCGCGGGCACCCGGGCGGACGGCTTCGGCCGCGGCTGGAAGGTCACGTGCACCTCGCCGCCGGCGACACTTTCGCCCTGCATCGCGCCGGTCTGGGTGTTGTAGACCAGCCGCTCGCCCTGGAAGCTGCCGTGGCCC
The DNA here is from genome assembly GCA_963794205.1 of uncultured Pseudomonadota bacterium. Taxonomy (GTDB): domain Bacteria; phylum Pseudomonadota; class Gammaproteobacteria; order Xanthomonadales; family Rhodanobacteraceae; genus Metallibacterium. The sequence goes on along the minus strand of CAWCCR010000015.1, from coordinate 420,335 downwards.
GGCTGCACCACCTGGGCCGCGCCGGTCAGGATCACGGTGTCGGTGTCCGGCGTGTAGTCGATGCGCCGCGCCTGCGCCTGCATCGTGCTGCCGTCATCCTGCCGCTGGCTGAGATGCGCGGGCGTGCCCTCCAGCACCACGCGGGTGATCTTGTTGTCGGCGTTGGTGTAGGCCGTGGCCTGCGCGGCGTCGCCCTTGAGGCTGCCCTGTGTGAGCGTCACATTGCCGCTGAAGCGCGACACGCCTGGATCCTTGACCGCCGTGAAGTGCTGCGCATTGACGTTGAGCGGTTGCTGGCGATCGGTCTGCAGCGCCCACGCCGGCAGCGCCAGCGCCGAGAGCACGAGACCCAGCGCGATCCGCTCAATGCGGATGCGCGCGCTGCGGCTGGAACGTGGCGTGGACATCGGCGAGCAGCTCCAGTTGATGGGTGTCGGTGGCGGCGGTGAAGCCGACGCCGCGCAGTGTAGCGTCGGGTTGCTGAATCACGGTCGGCGCCGCGCTGGCCATGCGGTGCTGGTTGGGCCACGCGGTGACGTTGGCGGTGTCCACGGTCAGCGCCGAGGTCGCGGCGCCGGCCGGACGCTCCAGATGCACGCGCCCGTTGAGCTTCATCAGGCTGCCGTCGGCGTTGACCCATCCGTACTGGGCGCGGCCGGTCCACGCCGGACCCTTCGCGGCGGGCAGGCTGAAAACGGGTGCATCGAGATACAGCGAGTCGTCGCCCTCGCGGCGATCCAGCTGCGGCGCGCCGAGGGTGAAGCTGGGACGGCCGTCCGGGCCCAGTGCCAGCAGATGAAAGTCGCGCAGCGTGTAGCCCGAACGTGGCGGGCCGACAAAGCTGTCCGCGGCCGGCGGTGGCGTCAGCCACCACAGCAGGAGCTGGCTCGCGCCGGCCGCCAGCGCCAGCAACACGATCGTCAACAGCAGGCGGCGTGGCATCACGGCGCGCGCCCGGCGACGGCGTCGAGGTGACCCTGCGCGGACAGCAGCAGGTCGCAGACCTCGCGCACGGCGCCGTGGCCGCCGGCGCGGCGGGTCTGCCAGTGTGCGACCGCGGCCAGCGCCGGATGCGCATCGGCCACCGCCACCGCCAGGCCGCAGGCGTCCATCGCGCCGCGGTCGGCGATGTCATCGCCGACCATCGCGCATTGCGCCGGCTGCAGACCCAGCGCGGCGGCCAGATCGAGCAGGCAGGCGCGCTTGTCGCGCTGGCCCTGGTAGACGTGGACGATGCCCAGCTCGTCGGCGCGCAGACTGACCGTGTGGCTGACCCGCGCGCTGATGATCGCGACCTCGATCGCGTGCGCCCGCAGCAGCTTCAGGCCGTGACCGTCGTGCACGTGGAAGGATTTGAATTCGCGCCCGTCCTCGCCGTAGCAGAGACGACCGTCGGTCAGCGTGCCGTCGACGTCGAACGCCGCCAGACGCACGCCGGCCGCGCGCGCGACGGTCGCGGCGGGCACTGCGGCCAGCATGTCCCAGGCCATCTCAGACCACCCGCGCGCGCAGCAGATCGTGGATGTTCAGCGCGCCGACCAGACGGCCATCGGCGGCGGTCACCAGCAGGGCGTGGATCTTGTGCGCTTCCATCATCTGCGCGGCCTCGGCGGCCAGGCGCCCGGGTCCGATCGTCTTCGGCCGGCGGGTCATCAGGTCGCGCACCCGCGCCCGCCGCGGATCGACGCCGGGGTCGTCCAGCGCGCGGCGCAGGTCGCCGTCGGTGAACACGCCCAGCAGCTGCTGCCCTGCATCGACGATCGCGGTCATGCCCAGGCCCTTGCGGCCCATCTCCAGCAGCGCGTCCATCAGGCTGGCCTCGGCGTCGACCGCCGGCACCGCGGCGCCACGGTGCATCACGTCCTCGATGCGCAGGAGCAGGCGCCGGCCGAGGCTGCCGGCCGGATGCGACAGGGCGAAATCCTCGGCGGTGAAGCCGCGCGCCTCCAGCAGCGCGATCGCCAGCGCGTCGCCCAGCACCAGCGCCACCGTGGTGCTGGTGGTCGGCGCCAGTCCCAGCGGACAGGCCTCGCTGGCGATGCTCCCATCCAGGTGCACGTCGGCCTCGCGGGCCAGCGCGGAGGCCGGCCTGCCGGTGATCGCGATCAGCGGAATGCCCTGGCGCCTGATCGGCGGCAGGATCGTCAGCAGCTCCTCCGTCTCCCCGGAGTAAGACAACGCGAGCACCACGTCGCCCGCCGTGATCATGCCGAGGTCGCCGTGACTGGCCTCGCCCGGATGGACGAAGAACGCCGGCGTGCCGGTCGAGGCCAGGGTGGCGGCGATCTTGCGCGCGATGTGTCCGGACTTGCCCATGCCCGACACCACCACCCGCCCGCTGCAGGCGAGGATGAGCCTGCAGGCGCTGACGAAGGCGGCGTCCACGCGCGGCTCCAGCGCAACGAGCGCGGCGGCTTCGCCGGCGATCACCGCGCGCGCGCTGCGCACCAGCGCTTCGGCGTCGAACGGCGGCGTGATGGCAGGGGCGGGGCTCGGGTTCATCGGCGGCGGCTGGACGCCATTCCGGCGCCCTGCCAATTCCATTAACATGACCGATTGCCATTCTATCCTGAGCGCACGCGCAGGCCGTGAGCCTGCCCGCCGCCGTCGAGAGCCATGGACCCATCCCGCATCAAGAGCCTGATCGAACAGGGACTGCCCGGCGCGCGCGTCGAGGTGGACGGACCCGACGGCGTGCATTTCGAGGCGCGGGTGGTCAGCGCCGCCTTCGCCGGCAAGCTGCCGCTGGCGCGCCACCGGCTGGTCTACGCCACGCTGGGCGCGCTGATGGGCAACGAGATCCATGCGCTGGCCCTGAAAACCCAGACCCCCGACGAAGCCGCGCGCGGCCGAGGATAAGCATGGCCAAGATCGTCATATCGGGTGGGCAAGCCGGGACTTGCCGAGCCGACCTCAGGAGGCTCGGCCCGGCGAGCGCCCGTGCACGGATGCACGGGCCGGGACATCCCGCCATGGACGGATCGGAGCGCTGACGCGATGGCCAAGATCGTCATATCGGGTGGGCAAGCCGGGACTTGCCGAGCCGACCTCAGGAGGCTCGGCCCGGCGAGCGCCCGTGCACGGATGCACGGGCCGGGACATCCCACCATGGACGGATCGGAGCGCTGATTCGATGGCCAAGATCGTCATATCGGGCGGTCAACCCCTGCACGGCGACGTCTGGATCTCCGGCGCCAAGAACGCGGTGCTGCCGATCCTGGCAGCCACCCTGCTGGCCGACGGTCCGGTCACCATCGGCAACGTGCCGCATCTGCACGACGTCACCACCACCATGGAGCTGCTGGGCCAGATGGGCGTGCAGCTGGTCGTCGACGAGCGCATGCACATCCACGTCGATCCGCGCGGCGCCGACAACTATTTCGCGCCCTACGATCTGGTCAAGACCATGCGCGCCTCGATCCTGGTGCTGGGACCGCTGGTGGCGCGCTTCGGCCAGGCCGACGTCTCCCTGCCCGGCGGATGCGCGATCGGCTCGCGCCCGGTGGACCAGCACATCCGCGGCCTCGAGGCGCTCGGCGCCGAGGTGCGCGTCGAGAACGGCTACATCAAGGCGCGCGCCGATCGCCTCCGGGGCGCGCGCATCGTCATGGACATGGTCACCGTCACCGGCACCGAAAACATCATGATGGCGGCGGTGCTGGCGCGCGGAACCACGATCATCGAGAACGCCGCGCAGGAACCCGAAGTCGTCGACCTGGCCTGCTGCCTCAACGCCATGGGCGCGCACATCGAGGGCGCCGGCAGCGCGACGGTCGTCATCGAGGGCGTCGACCGCCTCGACGGCACCCACTATGACGTGCTGCCCGACCGCATCGAGACCGGCACCTTCCTGATCGCCGCGGCGATCACCGGCGGTCAGGTGCACACCAAGCGCGCGCGTCCCGACACCCTGCACTCGGTGCTGACCAAGCTCGAGGACGCCGGCGCCGAGATCAGCACCGGCGACGACTGGATCAGCCTCGACATGCACGGCCGCCGCCCGCGCGCGGTCAACATCACCACCGCGCCCTACCCCTCCTTCCCGACCGACATGCAGGCGCAGTTCACCGCGCTCAACTGCGTCGCCGAAGGGGTCGGCGTGATCACCGAAACGGTGTTCGAAAACCGCTTCATGCACGTGCAGGAGCTGCAGCGGCTGGGCGCCGACATCCGCCTCGAGGGCAACGCCGCGATCATCCAGGGCGTGCGCCAGATGAGCGGCGCGCCGATCATGGCCACCGACCTGCGCGCCTCGGCGTCGCTGGTGCTGGCCGGTCTGGTCGCCGACGGCGACACCACGGTCGATCGCATCTACCACATCGACCGCGGCTACGAATGCATCGAGGAAAAGCTGTCCGCGCTGGGCGCACGCATCCGCCGGCTGCCCTCCTGAGCCGTCTGCGGCGCGCGATTCTTCGCTGCACCTGGCGTTTCGCGACCACAGACCCTGCGCCGGACACGGCGTCTCGAATGGCCAGGCCCCTCGCTGCGAAGCGATCAAGGGTGACAACCCCCTTATTCCGGATGCCATCCCGAGGGCGAAGCCCGAAGCATCTGGCTGCCGGCCACGCCGAGGGCGCAGCCCGAACGGGCCGCCCGCCGACCACACTTCGATTGCGCCCGTGTACGACTGCGAATGACGTCGGCCACAAGGCCCTGCGCATGCATCGGGCCCGAGCCCGCGCCCCCGCCGCCGCGAAGGGGACGGGCCGCGCCCGCAAACGCCCGCCCGGGAGGCCCGGCCAGCTGGCATCCGCCACCGGATGCCGCTGTCGCTGCGACTGCTTTCCCGCCCCGCGATCGCCATCACCCATTCCCCCGCACGGTTGGTACGAAACCTGCTGTGACATTTGGCAGACAGCCCGGGGATCTCTCAATGCACAGCACGCGCAACGCCGGCTTCACCCTGATCGAGTTGATGATCGTGGTCGCGATCATCGCCATCCTCGCCGCCATCGCCATTCCGGCCTACCAGGACTACGTGATCCGCGCGCAGGTGAGCGAAGGCCTGTCGCTGGGCGATGGCGCCAAGACCGCGGTCTGGGACTTCATCTCCAATACCGGACGGCTGCCGCCCAACAACGCCTCGGCGGGGCTGGCCACGGACACCTCGATCACCGGCAGCTATGTGTCCAAGGTCAACGTCACCGGCGGCCTGATCACGGTCAGCTACGGCGGGCCCAAGGCCAACAGCGCCCTGACCAGCTCCACCACGCTGCAGCTCTCGCCCATCACCAGCAGCGGCGGCAGCGTGCAGTGGACCTGCAAGAGCACCATGCCGGGCATGTACCTGCCTTCGTCCTGCCGCTGACCCCAATGTGACGCGATGTGTCAGCCCCTGCCGCGGCACGGCAGGGGCTTTCTTTACGCTCTCGCAAGCCGGGCGATGACGGCACGGCGCGCGGCGGCGTCCTTGCCAGTGCCGTGTGCGCTCCGGCACACTCCGGGTCCCTGCGCAGGGGTCGATCGCGCCGGGGCGCCTGCATGGCATCGGGGTTGCATGCATCGTGATGAGCTTCGGGTCGTCCATCGGCGGAGTGCCGGAGGATAAGGACCTGCCTAGGAGGGTCCTGGGACTTGGGGGCTCGGGCGTTCCCATACGGTTAGCTAACCAAAGGCGAGGAAACACCATGAACATGCAGAAGGGCTTTACCCTGATCGAATTGATGATCGTGGTTGCGATCATCGCGATCCTGGCCGCGATCGCGATCCCGGCCTACCAGGACTACGTGATCCGTTCGCAGGTGACGGAAGGCATGTCGCTGGCCGACGGCGCCAAGACTGCGTTAGCAGAGTTCTACAGCAACACGGGCCGTTTTCCGCCGAGCAATGCTTCGGCTGGTCTTGCCTCATCTGCCAGCATTACCGGCAACTATGTCACTGGCCTTGATGTTGGCACGACAAATGGCCAGATCACGGTGACCTACGGCAACAAAGCTAACGCCGCCATTACCGGCAGCACTCTGATTCTGTCGGCCATCACGCATGGCGGCAGCACCGCATTTTCATGCACCAAGGGCAGTGTGGCGCAGAAGTACCTGCCCTCGTCCTGCCGCTGATCGCGTCTGCTCAGGGTTGCATCCAAGGGCCGCCTCGCGCGGCCCTTGTTTTTGGCGTGCCGTCATCCGGAAGGCGCAGCCCGAAGGATCTTCTCCGCGGGAGCCGTACCCGAAAGCCGGACGTGGTCGTGCGAAAGACCCTGCGCGTTGCCCAGGGCGACAAAGGGACTGGCCCTGCGCGTTGCTCGGGGTGGCGCGCGGGGCGGCCCTCCGACTTCGCGTCTGCCGCGGCGACACCCGGGGCGACAACGGTGGCCGCTACGCCCCGCGCGGTGCCGCGATGCCGGCGGCGTCCTGCCCACCCTCGGCGAAGAACGCCTGCACGTCGGCCAGCTCGCGACTGCGCGGCATCGGCGGCAGACTGGCGAGAAAGATCCGCCCGTAGGGTTTCGCGGTCAGGCGCGGATCGCACAGCATCAGCACGCCGCGGTCGCCGAGATCGCGGATCAGCCGGCCGGCGCCCTGCTTGAGCGCGATCACCGCGTTGGGCACCTGCCAGGCCATGAACGGATTGGCACCTTCGCGGCGCAGCGCGTCGAGGCGCGCCTCCAGCACCGGATCGTCGGGCGCGGCGAACGGCAGGCGGTCGATCACGACCACGCTGAGCGCGTCGCCGGCCACGTCCACGCCCTCCCAGAAGCTGGCCGCGCCCAGCAGCACGCCGTGGCCGCTGGCGCGGAAATCCTGCAACAGCTGATGGCGCGGCGCGCTGCCCTGCACGAACAGCGGATAGGTCACCCGTGACGGCAGCCACGCCGCGGCCTGCTTGAGCGCGCGGTGCGAGGTGAACAGCAGGAAGGCGCGCCCGCGCGAGGCGGCCAGCACCGGCACGATCGCCTCCAGCATGCGCCCGGTGTAGCCCGGATCGTTGGGATCGGGCAGCGGCGGCGGCAGATAGCACAGCGCCTGGCGGGCGTAATCGAACGGACTGTCCAGCAGCAGGGTCTCGGGATCGTCGAGGCCGAGCTGGCGCGCGAAGTGATCGAAGCGTCCGGCCACGGTCAGCGTCGCCGAGGTGAACACCCATGCCGCGCGGGTGGCGGCGCGCAGCACACGCAGCGCCGGAGCGATGTCGAGCGGGGTGGCATGCAGCACGAAGCCGCGCGCGGATTTCTCGTACCAGCGCACCTCGCGGTCCTGTTCGCCGCCGCGCAACCGCTCCAGGCGTTCGTCGAGCAGGCCGGCGCGCTCGTGCGCCGCGGCCAGCCCGCGCGAGCGCTCGGCCTGCAGCGCCAGGGCGCCGGTCAGACCGTCCAGCGCCCCGGCCACGGCGTCCAGCGCGGCACGCACGTCGTCGCGGTCTTCGAGCTGCGCCAGCGTGCCGCGTTCGGGCAGCGCGTCCAGCGTCAGACGCGCGCGCCGCAGCGCGTCCTCGAGCGTCTCGACCGGCGCCACCAGCGCCGACAGCGCTCCGCTGACGCCGGCGCACTCGGCCAGCGCGTCCTGCGCCAGATCGCCCAGCTGGCGCATGCTGACGTGCTGCGAGAAGAACTCGCCGGCCAGCTCGGGCAGCTGGTGCGCCTCGTCGAGGATGATCGCGTCGGCGCCGGGCAGCAGATCGCCGAAGCCTTCCTGCTTGAGCGCCAGGTCGGCCAGCAGCAGGTGATGATTGACCACCACCACGTCGGCCTCCTGCGCCTCGCGCCGCGCCTTGACCACGAAGCAGTCGTCGAAGTGCGCGCAGGCGCCGCCGAGGCAGTTCTCGGTGGTCGAGGTGACACGCGGCCACAGCGGCGACTCCTCGGGGATCGCGATGACCTCGCCGCGATCGCCGCGCTGCGTGCGTGTGGCCCAGTCGCGCAGCGCCGCCAGCTGGCCGACCTGCTCGCGGCTGCCGAGGCGCCCGTCCTGCACGGTCTGCTCCAGCCGATGCCGGCACAGATAATTGGCGCGACCCTTGAGCAGCGCCGCACGCACCCTCGAACCGAGCACCGCACGCACCCGCGGAAGGTCGCGATGGAACAGCTGGTCCTGCAGCGTCTTGGTGCCGGTGGACACGATCACCCGACGCCCGGACAGCAACGCGGGCACCAGATAGGCGTAGGTCTTGCCGGTGCCGGTGCCGGCCTCGGCGATCAGCGTGCCGCGCTCGGCCAGCGCCTCCTCCACCGCCGCCGCCATCGCCTGCTGTGCGGCGCGCGGCGCGAAGTTGGGCAGCTCGCGCGCGAACGGTCCCTCGGGGCCCAGCAGCCCGGCGCTGTCGTCGTGCGTCATCGCGGCAGTATCGCCGAGCGCGAAGGATGCGGCGAGTGGCTACATCCGCGGCGGGCCGCTGACCTTGCACGCGGCCAGCGCGTCGCGTGCCCGGGCTGCGCCGCCGTTGCCCTCGCCGGCGCCGGTCAGCTGGCGCATCTCGAGCACGGTCTGCCAGTTGCGTGCGCACAACGCACCGACCTTGGGACCCAGCGCCCACGAACGCTGCGCGAGTCTTTCGGCCTGCGCCCACTGTGCCAGCGCGACGGCGGCCTCGGCGCGGTCCTGCAGCACGTCGGGGGCGTGCGGATCGAGCACGAGCGCCCGGTCGAGCGCCTGCGCCGCGACATGCCAGTGGCCGGCGTTCTCGTCGGCCCGCGCCTGGACGAGCAGGGCCTGCACGCCGGGCGGGCGCAGCGGGGCGACGTTGACCACGGAACCGTCCCGCGCGCCGGCGGCGCGGATCGAGGCGATCAGCGCCGCGGTGGAAATCGGCGGCGCGGCCGGCGCGGCCGGCGGCGGCGCCACGTTGGCGCATCCCGCCAGCAGCACGCTCAGTGCGGCGGCGGCGCGGACGCGGCCGGCGCGGGAGCGCCGCCGAAGATGTTCTTGAGTTCCTGCCACAGGCAATGGTCTTCGTCGGTGGGCGCCGAGCCGGGAATGAAGGGCAGCTGGCGGGCGCCGGGGCAAACGGGTTCGGTCAGATGTCCGCTGGTGGGGTCGATCCAGGCCAGTTGCAAGCCCGCCGGCACCGGCGGCAGCGCCCGCGTCGGCAGTTTCTCGAACAATCGCATCCACACCTTCAGCGCGCCGGTCGCGCCCCACAGCGGTGTCGGCCTGTTGTCGTCGCGGCCCACCCAGACCACCGCCAGCTGGCGGCCGGTGAAGCCGGCGAACCAGCTGTCGCGCTGGTTTTCGCTGGTGCCGGTCTTGCCGGCGGCGTGCAGCCAGGCGAGCGGGCTCTGCGCCAGCGCCGCGGCGGTGCCCTCGACCGCCACCTGCTGCAGCGCATAGGTGACCAGCCGCGCCGGCAGCTGGTATTCGCCGGGACCGGGCTGCACCTCGTAACGCTTGAGCAGTCTGGAGTGGGCATCGAGCACGCCGCGCACCGCGATCAGCGGCAGCGCGTGGCCGTCGGCCGCGAAGTACTGGTACATCTGCGCCAGCTGGAACGGCGCCAGGTCCTGCGCGCCGAGGATCAGGGAGGGATTGGGATTGACGTCCCTGAGGCCGAAGGACTCCAGCAGCCGCACCACGCGCGGCAGGCCGACGGCCAGTCCGAGGCGCACGCTGGCGATGTTCCACGAATGCGCCAGGGCATCGACCAGCGGCACCATCCCGTGCGACTGGTGGTCGTCGTTGTGCGGCGTCCACACGGTGCCGTTGCGCTGCGGGATGCTCAGCGGGCTGTCGTCGAGCAGGGTCGCCAGCGTCCACTGCTGCGGCTGCGCCAGCGCCACCAGGTACACGAACGGCTTGATCGTCGAGCCGACCTGGCGGCGCGCGTCGAGCGCGCGGTTGAAGCCGGGCGCGCCCGGATCGCGGCCGCCGACCAGCGCCAGTACCTGGCCGTCGTGCGCGCCGGTGACCACCACCGCGCCCTGCAGCGGCGCGGCGCGCGGACCGAGACCGTCGAGCGTCCGCGCCAGCGCCTGCTCGGCGTCGAGCTGGGTGGCGGGATCGAGGGTGGTGTAGACCGCCAGCCCGCCGCCGCGCAGCTGGTCGGAGCTGAAGTCCTGCGCAAGCTGCCGGCGCACCAGATCCATGAAGGCGGGAAAGCGGTCGCGCGGCAGCCGCGCGTCGGGATTGATCGCCAGTGGCGCGGCCTGCGCGCGACGCATGGCGGCGACGCTGATCAGGCCGGTGGCGTTGAACTCGCCCAGCACCTCGTTGCGGCGCGCCAGCGCGCGCCCGGGAAAGCGGCGCGGGTCGTAGTAGCTGGGTCCGCGCACCAGGCCGACCAGCAGCGCGATGTCCTGCGTCTGCAGTGCCTGCAGCGGACGGCCGAAATAGAACTTGCTGGCGGCGGCGAAACCGTGCACCGCCTGGCCGCCCTGCTGGCCGAGGAACACCTCGTTGACGTAGGCGTCGAGAATGCGTCCGCGGCTGTAGTGCGCGGTGATCAGCACCGACAGCAGCGCCTCGTTGAACTTGCGCACGTAGTTCTGGTTGCGGTCGAGGAACAGGTCGCGCACCAGCTGCTGGGTCAGCGTCGAGCCGCCCTGCACCACATGGCCGGCGCGCAGGTTGGCCAGGAAAGCGCGCGCGATGCCGCTGAAGTCGATGCCGATGTGGTGGCCGAAATCGCGGTCCTCGACCGCCTGCAGGCCGCTGATCAGCAGCGGCGGCAGCTGGTCGAGCTTGACCACCTCGCGCTCTTCCTGCTCGGCGCCGTACAGCGTGGCAATGCGCGCGGGATCGAGGTGCCAGACCTTGAGCGGACGCCGCGCGGTGAGGTCGGTCAGCGAGCCGACTTCGCCGCCGGCGAGCGTCAGGCGCACCCGTCGCGGCAGCTCGCCGCCGTCGGGATCGGTGTAGCCGCGGGAGGCGATCACGAAGGTGTTCGCACCATCCGGGCTCCAGCTGCCGGGCAGGCGCGCGTCGCTGACCGGCTGATAGCCGGCGAAGGCCAGCTCGGTGCGCAGGGTCGCCGCGTTCATCGGCTCGCCGGGTGCCAGCGGCAGCGGTCGCGCATAGACCCGCGTCGGCTGGCTGAACACCAGATCGCCGAAACGTTCCTGGACGCGCCGGTCGAGCAGCATCGTGTACGGAATCAGGAACCCGCAGGCAAGACCGCAACCGAGCCAGAACGGCCAGCGCAACAGCGGCCATGCGGCGCGGAACGCCGCCGCGAAGCGCGCGGGCCGCGAGGAACGGGAATCGGATGCGGGCATCGCGCTACTGTGCCGCGCGCGCCGGAACCGCGCCAGAGGCCGGGGCGCGAAATTCATGCGCGGGTCACGGATCGGGCCGCGTTTCGCCCCTTGCGCGGCGCCCGGCGGTCGCAGCCGGCGCAGGCGTCAGCAGACCGGAGCGTGCGCGCCGGCGCCCGGATCTCGAACGACCCTCCGCCTTCCGGCAGGCCCGGGCTGAACGCGCGGGAAGCCGTCCGGCAATCCGCGGCGACTCAGCCGCCACTGCCGGTGGTCAGCCGCGCGGCCAGCACCGCCACCCGCGGATCGGCCGGCGCCAGCGTGCGCGCGTGGTCGAGCGCGGCGCGGGCATCGGCGTTCAGCCCCTGCGCCAGCCGCTGCGCGGCGCGGTCCAGCCAGGCATCGGCCAGCTGGCGCTTCATCTGTGTCGCGGCCGGATCGGCCGGTGCCAGCTGCACGAAACTGTCGAGCATGACGCCGGCCTGATCGAGCCGCCCGCCGCGCAGGTCCTGCGCATACAGCGTCTGCGCGCGCGCCGGCAGCATGGCCAGGCCGCCCAGTGCGGCGCCGTCTTGCGCATCGATGGCCAGCGCGCTGCGGTAGAGGTCGTAGGCGCAATCGCCGGGCGGCGCCAGCAGGCGGCCGGCGGCGGCGGCCTGCGCGCCCTGTGCCAGCAGCGCGCGCAGCTGCGCGCGCTGGGCCGCGCTCAGCGTCACCGGCGCGCTGCTGGCGGACGCGGTCTGGCGCTGACGTTCGGCCAGGCGCGCGCGCGCGGCGGCAAGATCGGCCGAATCCGGCGCCAGCCGCGCGGCCTGGTCGAGCAACTGACGGGCCTGCGCGAACTGCGCGGCGTCGGTGTCGGCGTGCGCCTGCACGATCAGCGCCTCGGCGACCTGGCCCAGTCCGCTGCGCGCCTCGGTGTTGTTCGGGTCCAGCGCCAGCGCGGCCTGGAATTCGGCCAGCGCATTGGCCCCTGCGGGCATGGTGAAGTGGCCGCCGCGAAGGTCGGCGCGGCCCTGCACCAGATGCCGGCGCAGCGCGGTGTCGGCTTCGCGCTGCATCGCGGCAAGGCGCGCGCGCAGGTCGGGCAGGTCGGCGTCGGCGGGACGCAACGCCGCCAGGCGATCGAGCAGGGTAGCGGCCTGCGCGGTGTCGCCGGAATCCAGGGCCGCCCGCGCCTGCGTCGCCAGCGCGTCGCCGACCTGATCCAGACCGTGGCGGGCGACGGCGTTGCCGGGATCGGCATCGAGTACCTGGCGGTACAGCGCGGCCGCGCCGTCGCTGCCGTCGAGGTTGCCGTCCGCCAGCGCCTGCTGCGCGCGCCCGACCAGCGCCTCGATCTGCACGCCGGCGTTGCGCGCGGCGCGCAGCGCGGTCGCCAGGCGATCGACATCGGGACCGCCGCCGAGCAGTTCGCGAGCCTGTGCCAGCGCCGCGTCGGCGGCTTCCAGCCGATGCGCGGCCAGCGCCGCGCGAGCCCGCGCCAGCTCGGCCTGGCCGACGCGGTTGAGCCCGGCCAGCGCGCGTTCGTTGTCGGGTTCCATCGCGCGCGCCGCCTCGTAGTCCTCGCGCGCGCCCTGGGTACCGTCGCCGCCGAGCTGGCCGGCCGCCAGGGCGCGGTCGCCGCGGGTCAGCAGGATGTTGAGCTCGGTACTCGGGAACAGCGCACGCAGCGGCCCGGGATTGAAGACCACCCAGGAGCCGGCGACCAGCACCAGCAGGATCAGCAGCAGCGGCCACCATGCCCTCCGGCGCGCCGGCCGGCGCGGCGGTGCGGCGGACGGCGCGCGCAGGCGCGGCTCGACGCGGATGTGCGGCAGGTCGTCGGCCGGACGCAGGCGATCGATGTCGCCCAGGGTCGGCTCGGTGCGCGGTGGCGGACGGCGTTCGCGATCGTTCGGCGTGTTCATGCGCTGGCGGGTCTTCGCGCGTTCATCACGCACTCTAGCATCCGCCGTCACGGCGGGCCGGGCGCGCGCGGGCCCGGATTCAGCCGCCGGCCAGACGCGCCGCGCGCGCGGCCAGCGGCCGCTCCGACCGCCATCCGGCCGGCGCGGGGAGCGTCTCAGTCGCCGCGCAGGCGGCGAGCGTCGAACACGTTGGCCAGCGCGCCGAGCCTGGCGAGCAGGGTCGCCAGCTGCTCGAAATCGCGCACCCGCAAGGTGTAGCGCATGTCCACCTCGCCACCTTCCGCGGCGCGCGTGGACGAGGTGACGATGTGTGCGCCGACATGGGTGATCAGGCCGGTCACGTCCTTGATCAGATCCTTGCGATCGTAGCCGCGCACGCCGATGTCGGCCTCGTAGGCCTGCGCCGGCGCGCGCCCCCACTGCACCGGGATCACCCGCTCGGGGCTGCGCGCCGCCAGCCGCGCCAGGCTGCGGCAGTCGACGCGATGCACCGAGACGCCGCGTCCGCGGGTGACAAAGCCGGCGACGGCATCGCCCGGCAGCGGCTGGCAGCAGCGGGCCAGCACCATCAGCAGGTTGCCGACGCCGTCGATGGTCAGCGCGCCCGGGTCACCGCGTGGCGGCCGCACCGGCGCGGCGAGCGGACGCACGCTGGCGGTGGCCGGCTCGTGCAGCGCGCGTGCCAGCTGGCCGCTGCCGATCTCGCCCAGCGCCAGCGCCTCGTGCAGTTCATCGAGCGACTTCAGACCCAGCCGCAGGGCGAGCCGCTCGACATCGACCGCGGGCAGCGCCAGCCGGCGCAACTCGCGCTCGAGCAGGGCGCGGCCGGCGGCGAGGTTGGCGTCGTGCTCGACGCGGCGGAACCAGGCGCGCACCTTCTCGCGCGCGCGCGCCGTGGCGAGAAAGGCGTGATGCGGCGACAGCCAGTCGCGGCTCGGCTCGGCGACCTTGCCGGTGAGGATCTCGACGCGGTCGCCGCTGGCCGGCTGGAAGGTCAGCGGCACGATGCGGCCGTTGCGCTTGGCGCCGCGGCAACGGTGCCCGACCTCGGTGTGGATGTGGTACGCGAAATCGAGCACCGTCGCGCCGCATGGCAGGTCGATCACCTCGCCCTTGGGCGTCAGCACGTAGACGCGATCCTCGAGCAGGTCGGTGCGGAAACCTGCCAGCAGCGCGGCATCATCCTCGCCCTCGCCGCGTGCCTCGAGCAGCCGGCGCATCCACGCCACCTTGCTCTCGAACGCGGCATCGGCGCCGCCGCCTTCCTTGTAGCGCCAGTGCGCGGCAACGCCGAGTTCGGCGGCACGATGCATCTCGCGGGTGCGGATCTGCACCTCGAAAGACTTGCCCTCCGGGCCGGTCACCGCGGTATGCAGCGAGCGGTAGTCGTTGCCCTTGGGTCGCGCGATGTAGTCGTCGAACTCGCCCGGCACATGCGGCCACAGCTGATGCACCACGCCCAGCGCGGCGTAGCAGGCCGGCACGTCGTCCACCAGCACGCGCAGCGCGCGGATGTCGTACAGATCGGAAAACCCGATGCCCTTGCGCTGCATCTTTTTCCAGATCGAATAGATGTGCTTGGGCCGCCCGGTCAGCTCGGCGCGGATGCCGGCCTCGGCCAGCGCCGCGGCTAGCAGGCGCGTGCACTGCGCGATGTAGTGCTCGCGGTCGTCACGGCGCTCGTCGAGCAGTGCCGCGATGCGCCGGTACGTGTCGGGCTGCAGGAAGCGGAAGGCGATGTCCTCCAGCTCCCACTTCAGCTGCCAGATGCCCAGCCGGTTGGCCAGCGGCGCATGGATGTCGGCGCTCAGCTCGGCGAGCGCGCGGCGCTCCGCGTCGGGACGGTCGGCGGCGGCGCGCATGCGCGCCAGCTGGCGCGCCAGCAGCACGAACACCACGCGCAGATCGCGGATGATCGCCAGCAGCAGCCGGCGCAGGCCCTCGGCGCCGCCGCGCGCGCCGCGCTGCGCATGCAACGTCCACACCTGTTCGGCGGCGCGCTGACCCTCGACCAGGCGGCGCACGCCTTCGGACCACTGCCCGGCAACCGCATCCCACGCCGCGGGCGCCGCGCTGGCGCGCTCGTAGCACAGCGCCGCGGCGAGGGTGTCGCTGTCGCAGCCGAGCGATTGCAGGATATCCAGCGTGGCCGCCGCCAGCGCGCCGTCACTGATGCCCGCCGCGGCCAGCTCCAGCGCCCGCGCCAGCACCGGCGCCGGATCGCCGGCGCGCCAGGTGTCGAGAGGGTCGCGTTCGGAGCGCATGCGGTCATGGCCGTCAGGGATGCCGGCAAGCTTAGCGCGGCCCCCTGTGAGCGCGCCGGAGTGCCTGCTAGCATGACGCCATGCACATCCGAATCCTTGCCCTCGCTCTCCTGGTCGCCGCCACCGGCGTGCACGCGCAGGCGTTTTCCTCGCTGGAGGAGCGCATGTCGCAGGCCGATTTCCAGCGCGCCGGCCTCGAGAAGCTCAGCCCCGCCGAGCTGAAATACCTCGACCAGTGGCTGCAGACGCATGGCGCCGCAGGCAACGCCGGCGCACCGATCATGGTCGGCCCCGCCAACATGTACGGCTACCGTACGCCGGTGGCCCAGGCACGCACCGTGGTGGAGTCGACACTGACCGGTTCGTTCGACGGCTGGGACAGCCGCAGCAACTTCAATCTCGCCAACGGTCAGGTCTGGAAGACCTCCGATGGCAGCAGCGGCAGCTGTCAGCAGCTCACCGACCCCAAGGTGACGATCAAGCCGATGATGATGGGCAGCTGGCTGATGTACGTACAGGGTTGCGGTGACAGCCTGCGCGTGGAACGCGTGCGCTGACGTCGACCGGCAGCGGAGAACCGCGACCCTGATCAGGTCATGGTGCAGGCCGCGCCCGCGGCCGCGCGACGGCCCGCCTGACGCGCCGCGGGCCTTGCGGCATCATCCACGCAACGCAAGCCCGCCGTCGCTCACGTCGCGGTGCCGCCAACCGTCATCGCATCGACGCGCAGGGTCGGCTGACCGACGCCGACCGGCACGCTCTGGCCGTCCTTGCCGCAGACGCCGACGCCCTCGTCGAGCTTGAGATCGCTGCCGACCATGCTGACGCGGGTCAGCACCTCGGGGCCGGAGCCGATCAGGGTCGCGCCCTTGACCGGCCGCGTGACCTCGCCGTCCTCGATCAGATAGGCCTCGCTGGCGGAGAACACGAACTTGCCGCTGGTGATGTCGACCTGGCCGCCGCCGAAGTTGACCGCGTACAGGCCCTTCTTGACCGAACGGATGATCTCGGCCGGGTCGTGCGTGCCGGCGCGCATGTAGGTATTGGTCATGCGCGGCATCGGCAGGTGCGCGAACGACTCGCGGCGGCCGTTGCCGGTGACCGCCATGCCCATCAGGCGCGCGTTGAGCTTGTCCTGCATGTAGCCGGTGAGCACGCCGTTCTCGATCAGCGTGGTGCACTCGGTCGGGGTGCCCTCGTCGTCGACGCTGAGCGAACCGCGGCGGCCCGGCAGGGTGCCGTCGTCGACGACGGTGACGCCCTCGCTGGCGACGCGCTGGCCCAGCCGGCCGCTGAAGGCCGAGGTGCCCTTGCGGTTGAAATCCCCTTCGAGTCCGTGGCCGATCGCCTCGTGCAGCAGCACGCCGGGCCAGCCCGGACCGAGCACCACGGTCATGCTGCCGGCGGGTGCGTCCACCGCGTCGAGGTTGACCAGCGCCTGGCGCACGGCCTCGTCGGCCAGGCCTCGGCGCGGCCGTCGGCGAGCAGCTCGCGATAGTCGTGGCGACCGCCGCCGCCTGCATGACCCTGTTCGCGGCGGCCGTCGTGCTCGGCGATCACCTGCACGCTCAGGCGCACCAGTGGCCGCACGTCGGCGGCCAGGGTGCCGTCGGAGCCCGCCACCAGCACGGTGTCGAGGGTGGCGGCGAGACTGACAATGACCTGGCGCACGCGCGGGTCGCGCGCCCGGCAACGGGCGTCGAGCCGGCGCAACAGGGCAATCTTGTCGGCGTTGTCCAGGCTCTCGACCGGATCGATCGCCGGATACAGCCTTGCCGCCGCGCGCACGGCCAGAGGCCGGCCGGCGCCGTGGCCGCCGTGGGCGACCGCGCGCGCGGCGCGCGCGGCTTCGAGCAGCTGCGGCAGCACGATGTCGTCGGAGTAGGCGAAGCCGGTCTTCTCGCCGGCGATCGCGCGCACGCCGGCACCTTGCTCGATGGCGTGGTGACCGTCCTTGACGATGCCGTCCTCGAGCACCCACGACTCGCTGCGTGAATGCTGGAAGTACAGGTCGGCGGCGTCGATCGCCGGGCCCATCAGCTCGGAAAACACCCGGTCCAGGTGCGCTGCGGAAAGGTCACCGGGCAGCAACAGACGCTGCTCGGCGAGGCTGATCAGGGAATCCATGCGGGGTATCCGGACGACCGCGCGGCGGCCGTGAGTGGGATGACAGCGGTCAACGTAGGGGCGCGCGCCGCCCGATGCAAGCGCGGCGGTCCGGCGCTCAGCCGCCGGTCGCGCCCGGTTTGGCGGCGGGCTTGCGCTCGTCGGCATCCGGCAGACGCACGATCTTCGGCTGTTCCCAGCTGCCGGTGATGCGATAGGTGGTGCCGGCGGCGTGGCTGAGACCCTTGCCGAGCAGACCCTGCATCGCCAGGCCCGCGGCGGCGCCGATCGGGCCGCCGGCGATAGCACCGAGAAAAGGCAGGGTCGAGCCGACCTTTGGATGCACGACCACGGTCTGGTCGTAGTCGTGCGCACGCAGGCCGGTACGGCCGCGCACGCTGATGTCGGCGGCCGGCCCCTTGATCTCGAGATCCGGGGTGGTCGCATTGCCGCCGCCAAGCGCGAAGCTGCCGCGGATGGAGTCGAAGGCGAGACCCTTGGCGAACACGTCGCCGAAGTCCAGGGTCAGCCGGCGCGGCAGCTCGGCGATCGACAGCAGGCCGAACAGGCGACCGACACCGGGCTGCACCTCGAGCACGCGACCCGAACTGACATCGACCTTGAGGCTGCCGTCCAGGTCCGCGAACGCGAACGCCGAGGGCGCCCCGGGCCAGGAGGCATCGAGATGGGCGACGGTGCGCCCGCCGGCGACCAGCCCGGGGTAGCCGAACGCGGCCAGCATGCGGCCCAGATCCTCGGCGCTGAAGTCGATCACCATCGCGGTGCGGCTGACCGCGGCGGCGCCGGTCCATGTGCCGCGCGCAGTCATCTGCACGTTGGGCGAGTGCGTATCGAGCTGCTCGATGCGCATGCCGCCGGTGCCGGGCACGCTCTCGAAGCGGGCCGTGCCGAACTGTGCCTGGCCGAGGCGGAAATCGCCGACACGCAGGTGCAATGGCGGCACGGACGCTGGTGCGAAGCCGGCCATCGGCGCGGGTGCCGCGCTGGCGTTGCCGACGGTCCTGGCCTCGTCGGGCCAGTACAGCCGGTCGAGATTGGCGGTGATGCCGGCGCGCTGCAGATCGACCGGAATGTCCACCCGGCCCTGCGCCGCCGGTCCGCTCACCTGCAGATGCAGACCGAGGGCATCGGTGCGGGCCTGCAGGGCGAGGTCCCTGAACGGACGTCCGAACACCTCGGCGACATCGGCGCTGATGTTGGCTGTCAGCGGCAACCGCGGCGTGTTGGGCGCGCCGCCCATGCCGTGCAGGGCCCAGCCGCTGAGATCCAGGGTGGCGGCGTGTCCGGCCACGCTGATGCCGGCCGCGGGGTAAGCCGGAAGCGCGGCGCCATTGAGTGCGAGCGCGGCCAGCGCGGCGCCCTGCGCGGGAATGCGCACCTGGGCCGTCAGCAGGCCGCCCAGCTGCGCGCGCACGGTGTGCCCGGCGAACGGCAGGGCGACCGCGAGGTGCAGCGGCAGCGCCTGCGCGGCCGGCTTGGCCAGCGGCGCCGGCAGGGTGATGGCGATGCCCCGCAGTTCGGAGTCGACAGTGAGCGTGGTGGTCGCGGTGGCGGCGCCGGGCGGCGTCGCCACGGTCAGGCCGAGGGTGACCGGCGCGGCGCCGGTGCTCATGGCGGCGAAAGGCTTGAGCACGTCGTAGCCGCGGATCAGCGTCGGCACGTCATAGGTGCCGGTCAATCCCGCCCTGAGCGCGGTCGCCGGATCGCCGGTGGCGCCGCCGATCGCCAGCGCCAGTGTCGCCGGCTGGCCGCGGAAGCGGCCGCTGAGGGCCGCCGCGTCGAGGCCGGTGCGGTCGAAGACCAGCGGCCCGGCGATGTCGTGGATCGCCAGCTGCCACTGGGGTTGCTCCAGCGACGCCGCGGCCAGTTCGGCCTGGCCTTCGATCACCGTGCTCTTCACGTCGTGCACCGGCAACACCAGCGTGAACTGCCAGCGGGCCCGGCCGCCGATCTTCAGCCCGCGCAGCACGTCGACATGCGGCCGCCCGATCGGGCTCTGGCGGATGAAGTCCATCAGCTGCGGATTGCGACCCTCGCCCTGCGCGGCCAGGGTCAGCACCGCATTGTTCAGATCCGGGATGCGCGCCACCGCGTGGCCCAGCGGGTTGCCCAGCGTGCTGCCGGCATCGGCCTCGGCGCTGAGCCCGTCATCGACGAAGCGGGCCGTGCCGTCGAGGCCCTGTGCCGCGGGCCACTCGTCACTGTAGGCCAGCGTGACCGCATGGAAGCGCGCGCGTGCGGCGAAGCGGCCCTGGTCTTCGCGGAACGGCCAGTCGGCGGTATCCCCGCGAAAGACGATGCGGCCATCGTCGAGACGGCCGCCGACCAGTGCACGATCCAGCCACTTCACCGCACCCGGCGGCATGACGTTGATCGGCCAGAACAGCTTGGCCGCAGCGACATTGCCGCGCCGCACGGTCGCGGCCAGATCGAGCACCGGCTTGGGCGAACCGGCATGAAAGCCGATCTCGCCGCGTGCCGAGCCGGCGAAATCCGGGGCGTCGAAGCGCAGCCCGGCGATGCCCAGATGCCAGCCGGCATCGCCGCGCCACAGCGCCAGCGTGGCATCCAGCGCGGAGATCGCCAGCGGCTGCCGGAACACATGCGGATAGCGCAACGTCAGCGGCTGGGACGGCAGTTCCAGAGCGATCGCTTCGGCGTCGCCACGGACCGTCGCGTTCAGCGCATCGACGCCCGGCAGCCGGCCCACGGCGGTGAAGCCGAGACCGTCGAGACGACCGTCGAATGCGAAATCGTGCACGCCCGCCCAAAGCAGATCGAGCTGTCCGATGCGGCCGTGCGGTGCGGCACGCGCCAGCCAGTCACCCAGGCCCGCGCCGGCCTGCGGCGCCAGGCCCGCCAGCGGCAGCAGCGGTGCCAGCTCGAGGTTCTGCGCGCGCAGATGCGCGCGCAAGGCCCCGCCCACCGCGCCCTTCCAGGCCACGCTGACGCTGCCGGGCAGGGCGCCGCCAACAGCCAGGTTGCGATAATCGAGCTGCCAGCCGGCCGCGTTGCGCCGCAGGTCCGCCAGTCCGGCCAGGCGCGGCAGCACGGCGTGGCGGCCCTGCGGTCCGGACAGTTCCAGCTGCAGCAGATCGAGGCGCGCGACGGCGCGGGTCAAGCGGCCGTCGCGCCAGTCCACCCAGGCCTCGATGCTGCCGGCGCCGCGTTGCAGCGCATAGCCGGCCGCGTCGACATCGCGCAGCAGCAGGCCCAGATCGAGCGGATTGCCGGCCAGGTAGATCCGCCCGCTGCGACCGTTGCCGGCGATCTGGCCACTGATGCGCAGATCCTGTGACATGCCGGCGCGACGCACCAGCACCCCGAAGCGCAGCTGGCCGTCATGACCCGACACCAGAGCCGCATCGGCCAGCAGGTGGTATTGCCGCGCCGGCACCGCGGTCGCCACGGTGAGGTGCAGACGACTGAGCGCCAGGTCCACCGGCAACGAGGACAGATCGCCCTCGCCGACGGCACCGCCGGAACTGAAACCGAGCAGGCTCCAGCGACCGTCGGCGGCGCGCTCCAGGCGCAGGTCGAGGCCATCGACACTGAGCACGATCCAGTGCCGGTCCGGCAGCAGCAGGCGCCCGAAGTCGAAACGCAAACGTGCCTTCGGCAGCACGAACGCCGCACCGTGCGCGGTGGCGCCCAGACGCAGGTCGGTCAGGGTCAGTTCCGGCCCCGACGGCAGCGCCACGCCGCTCATGCGCGTGAAGCTGACCGGTCGCCCGAGACGCGCGCTGAGCAGCGCGGCCACGCGCTCCGGATAGCGTGCGGCCAGCGGCAGCAGGATCTGCCCCACCGCCATACCCAGCGCCAGCAGGATCAGCAGGGTCGCGGCAAGCGCGCCGAAGGCAAAGCGCAGCCGCCGCCACGGCGAGCGCCGCGACGGTTTTGGATGCGACGACTGCGGGCGGTCCTCAGTCGCGGTCATGGCTCACAGCAGCACCACGTCGAACTGCTCCTGCGAATAGTGCTCCTCGGGCTGGAAGCGGATGGACTTGCCGACGAATTCCTCCAGCTCGGCGACCGCGCCCGATTCCTCCTCGAGGATGCGCTGCACGACCTTGGGCGCGGCCAGCACCAGCAGCTTCTCGGTGTCGAACTGGCGCACCGCGCGGGTGATCTCGCGGAAGATCTCGTAGGTTACCGTCTCGGCGGTCTTCAGGGTGCCGCGGCCGCCGCAGGCCGGGCACGGCTCGCACAGCTGGCGCTCCAGGCTTTCGGTGGTGCGCTTGCGGGTCATCTCGACCAGACCCAGCGGCGACATCGCATAGACCGTGGTCTTGGCATGGTCGTGCGCCAGGGCCTTTTCCAGCGTGCGCAACACCTGGCGCCGGTGCTCGGGATCGAGCATGTCGATGAAGTCGATGATGATGATGCCGCCGAGATTGCGCAGGCGCAGCTGGCGAGCCGCCGACTGTGCCGCCTCGAGATTGGTGCGGAACACCGTCTCCTCGAGATTGCGCGTGCCCAGATAGCCGCCGGTGTTGACGTCGATCGTGGTCATCGCCTCGGTCTGGTCGATCACCAGATAGCCGCCCGATTTCAACGGCACCTGCTTGGTCAACGCGCGCTGGATCTCGTCCTCGGCGCCGTAGAGATCGAAGATCGGCCGCTCGCCGGGGTAGTGCTCGATGCGCTCGGCCAGCTCGGGCATGAACTTGAGCACGAAGCGCTGCACCTTCTCGAAGGTCTCGCGCGAATCCACCCGCACCTTCTCGATGCCGTCGTGCAGCAGGTCGCGCAGCGCGCGCTGCGGCAGCGCCAGCTCCTCGTAGACGCGCTCGCCGACCGCGGCGCGCGCCACGTTTTCCTGCACCACGCGCCAGACCTTGCCGAGGTAGGTGACATCGAAGGCCAGCGCCGGCTCGGCCTGGCCCTCGGCGTTGGTGCGCACGATGTAGCCCGGGGCCGCCTCGCCGGCCAGACGCGCGATGGTGTCCTTGAGCCGCTGCCGCTCGACCTCGTCCTCGATGCGCGCCGAAACGCCCAGTGACCGCGCATGTGGCAGCAGAACCAGGTAGCGCGACGGAATCGACAAGTAGCGTGGACAGTCGTGCGCCCTTGCTGCCGATCGGATCCTTGACCACCTGGACCACGATCTCCTGGCCGTCGCGCACCAACTCGCCGATCGGACGGCATCGGACCGTGACCGTTCTCGCCGCCCTCGACCACCGCCAGCGCCGGGCGCACGATGTCGGATGCGTGCAGGAAGGCCGCGCGTTCCAGACCGATCTCGACGAACGCCGCCTGCATGCCCGGCATCACCCGGCTGACGCGGCCCTTGTAGATGTTGCCGACATAGCCGCGCTTCAGCGCGCGCTCGACATGCACCTCCTGCAGCATGCCGTTCTCGACCACCGCCACGCGGGTCTCGCGCGGCGTGACGTTGATCAGAATCTCCTCGCTCACCGGGTTCTCCATGTGCTGCGGCTTTATAGCCGGCCTGCGCCGCGACCGCCATGCGCCGATTCACGCCGTGACCAGCCCGAACCGGCGCAGCAGGGTCCAGGTTTCGTGCAGCGGCAGGCCCATCACGCCGCTGCAGCTGCCCTCGAGGCGGACGATGAAGGCCGCGCCGCGGCCCTGGATGGCGTACCCACCGGCCTTGCCGCACGGCTCGTTGCCTGCCGCGTAGGCGGCGATGTCGGCTTCTTCGAGCGCGGCGAAGCGCACCGTGCTCACGCTGAGCGCACGCTCCTCGCGGTCCGCGCTGACCAGCCACACCGCCGACAGCACATGATGCGTACGCCCTGACAATCGCCGCAGCATCGCCGCGGCAGCGGTCGCGTCGGCCGGCTTGCCGAACACCGCGTCGTCCAGCACGACCTCGGTATCGGCGCCCAGCACCACCGCGTCGGCGCGCCCGGCCATGCACAGCAGCCCGGCGCCGGCTTTTTCGCGGGCAACGCGACTGACGTAATCGGCGGCCGGCTCGCCGGGCATCCGCAGCTCGGGCACGGCGACATCGAGCACGCCGAAGTCGATCCCGAGCCGGGCCAGCAGCTCGCGACGACGCGGCGATTGAGAGGCCAGTTGCAGACGCGGCATGGGCGGCTCCGGGGGTTTTCCGAGGCCGCATCGTCGCATTTCCCGCGCCATCTTTTGCCACCGCATCCGGGCCATCCGGGGGCCATCTCCCGCACGCCGCGCAGTTGCTGCGCGCGCGCCGGCGCGCGGGCCGAGGCAGTGCATGCGGCACCCGCATTCACATTAGAGGGTTTGCTCCATTGCGGCAGCGCAACATGAGATCATGAGTGCCATGTCCGCGCGCGCAACGATCCCCTCCACGCCGCTCCCCGGCTCCACGCCGAGGCCGCCGCCGCCCACGCGCGATCGATACGGCAGCGCCGGCGTGACGCCATCGCCACCCGGCGAAAGGGTCATGCTGGGCGATGGCCGCCGCCTCAAGCTGCGCCCGGTGCAGGCGTCCGATGTCGCCGCGCTGCAGCGGCTGTTCTCCCGGCTGACGCCTGGCGAGATCCGCATGCGCTTCATGCACAGCGTTACCGAACTGCCGGATGTGCTGGCGCGGCGCATGACCGATCTCGATCACGCCTGCGAGCTGGCGTGGGTGCTGATGGATCCCGCCGATGATGCGCAGGCCGAGATGCGTGGCGTCGCGCGGCTGTACATCGACGACGCCACCGCCGCCGCCGAATTCGCCCTTCTGGTGGAGCATCCCTATACCGGTCAGGGACTGGGCGCCTTGCTGATGACGCGCCTGATCCGCGCCTGCCGCGAACGCGGCCTGGGCGAACTCTGGGGCCATGTGCTGGCCGAGAATCACGCGATGCTCGATCTGTGCGCCGAACTCGGCTTCACGCGCACCACGGTCGCGGGCGATCCCGGCGTGATGCACGTGCATCTGACGCTCTAGCCCGCGGCAAGGGCGTGCTCGCGGCGGTACCCGCGCCCTGCGCCGCACCGCTATCATGCCGCCGCATCGGCGGCACCGTGACGGCCCGCCGCGCACCGAGGGAGGCTCCGCATGACCTTCATGGCCCAGCTCGCCGCGGCCTGGCAACGCCACGACTCGCTGGTCTGCGTGGGTCTGGACCCGGAACCCGAGCGGCTGCCGGCGGTTCTGCACGGCGATGCCGACGCGATCTTCAGCTTCTGCGCGGAGATCGTCGATGCGACCGCGGACCTGGTCTGCTGCTTCAAGCCGCAGATCGCGCATTTCGCCGCGGTCGGCGCCGAGGCCACGCTGACACGCCTGATCGCGCACATCCACGACCGCCATCCGGGCGTGCCGGTGATCCTTGACGCCAAGCGCGGCGACATCGGCAGCACGGCGATGCGCTACGCGCAGGAAGCGTTCGATCGCTACGCTGCCGACGCGGTGACGGTCAATCCCTACCTTGGCCGCGATTCGGTGCAGCCGCTCCTCGACCGCGCCGACAGGGGCGTGGTGCTGCTGTGCCGGACGTCCAATCCGGGCGCGCGCGACCTGCAGGATCTGCAGCTCGCCGGCGGCAACGGGGAGCGTCTCTACCAGCACGTGGCGACCATGGTGGCGCACGACTGGAACGCGAACGGCAACTGCCTGCTGGTGGTCGGCGCCACCTGCCCCCAGGAACTGGCCGACGTGCGACGGCGGGTCGGCGACATGCCGCTGCTGGTGCCTGGCGTCGGCGCCCAGGGCGGCGACGTTGAGGCGGTCGTCCGCTGCGGCAGGACCACGGCGGGCAGCGGTCTGCTGATCAGCTCCTCGCGCGCCATCCTCTACGCCAGCAGTGGCAGCGATTTCGCGATCGCCGCGCGCGACGCCACGCGCACGCTGCGCGACACGATCAACCGCTTTCGCTGAACGCCTCACGCCGCCGCACACGCCATCCCGACCAAGCCAGCCGCGGGGCGGTCAACAGGAAGTGCGCCCACAGGCCGGCCCAGACCAGCGGCACCAGCAGCGGATGGCGCGCGGCGGGGTCGAAGCGGCGGAACCAGCGCCACATGCCACGGTGCTTGTGCCAGCTGACGAACAGCGGGCGGCGCCGGCTGGAACCGCCCTTGGCGTGCGACACGCGTATTCCGCCGGCCAGCAGCACGACGTGGCCGGCATCGCGGACGCGTCGGCACAGATCGAGGTCCTCGCAGTGCAGGAAGTAACCCTCGTCGAATCCGCCGACGGCGTCGAAGACCGCTTTCGGCAGCAGCATCAGCGCTCCGGACACCGCCTCGGCCGCCACGCTGGCCGCAGGCATGGGTCCCTCGACATGCACGCCGCCCGGCGCGGCGGCGTCAGCGCGACCCAGTACCCGCGCACGGAACGTCACCAGCGCCCGCGCCAGCAGCGGATCGCGCCGCAGGGCATTGCGGTCGGGCCGGCCGTCGGCACCGCAGACGACCGCCCCGACCAGGCCGGCGCGCGGCTGGGCGGCGAGTTCCGCGCGCAGCCGCGCGATCGTGTCGGGCGCGAGCAGGCAATCGGGATTCAGCACCAGCAGCACGTCGCCCCGCGCCAGCGCTGCGCCGCGATTGACCGCCGCGCCGAAGCCGAGATTGGCACCATTGCGCAGCAGACGCACGCGCGCATCGCCCGCGCAGGCGCAGGCGCAGGCCAGCGCCTCGGGGACGCCGTCGCGCGACGCGTTGTCGACCACGATCAGTTCGACCGCGACGGTGCTGGCCAGTGCCGCCTCGACGCAGGTCAGCGCATCGCCGCCGCTGTCGGCGACGACAACGACGATGCTGGTCAATTCGGCGGCGGATGCGGATGGCACGCCGGCATTATCGCCGACGCGTGTTTCGACGCTCAGCCGTTGCAGCCCGTGGCCGGGCCGGCCGCCAGATCGGCGACGAAGGCGCTGAAATCCTGCGGCACGCCCTCGACCTGCTTGACCTGGCCGGACGCCTTGCTGCAATAGAGCAGCATCGGCGTGCCATGCCCGCCGGCATCGGAGAGCATGCGGTTGTTGGCGGCAACCGCCGCGAACATCGCCGCATTCGGCTTCGCCGCCGGGGCGATACCGCCCTCCTCCCGGGCCTTGTTGAACTTCCGCTCGTCGGTGGCCAGTGCCTGCAGCGGGTCGGCCATGCCGAGAATCGCGGCGGACTTGGCCAGACTGTCCTCCTTGACCACGCCGACCATCACGAAGCGCACGCGCACGTCGCCCTTGGCCATCACCGGTTCGAGATCCTTGTACAGCATGTGGCAGAAAATGCAGTTGGGGTCCATGAACACCGTCAGCACCGGGCCACGGCCCTTGCTCAGGATGGCCCTGGCCGCCGGCAGCAGTGTCGCCGCGAGCGTTTCCGCGGGCGCCTTGTACACCCCGGCCTGCACCGCCGCTCCGGCATTCAGATCGGTGCCGTCGGCGCTTACCAGATTGCCGACCAGCAGCGCCGATCCGTCCGCATTGGCCCAGACGATGGAGCGCTGGGTCGCCTCGCCCGCGCCCACCTGCACCAGCACGCCGGTCAGGCCGCCGGGGCCGGCGAACACCTTCAGCGCCTTGGCGCGCCCCTTGCTCGCGCCGGTGACCAGCGCCTGCGCCCTGGCCAGCGAGAGCACGCCGGGTGCGGTGATCACGGGTGCGCCGGCGCCCTGGGCGGCGGCCGGCAGCACAGCGGTCGCGGCGGACAACGCAGCCGCAAGGCACAACGCGCGCAGCGGAGCCGGCAACAAGAAACCGTGGCGTCTGGACATGACAGATCCTGTAGTCAGTGACCGGCACGCGCATGCGGTCGATGGGGGTACGCCGGAATCCCTGCGAGCGGGACAGCGCGGTGCGCGCGACAAGCCGAACGCGCCGGGCTCGGCGACGAGTCACTATACGTGCCCTTGCACGCGCATCGCCAGCGTCAGATGTAGACCCACGCGCACGGCAAGCGTGTGCCGCGGCAGCGGCAGCCCGGCGACGCACCGCCAGGCCTCACCCCTGGTCGAAGCCGCGGATGCCGGCCACGCCGTGGGCGCCGGCGGCGCGGGCACGCGGCAGATCGTCGGCATCGACACCGCCCAGCGCATAGACCGGCAGCGCCGCGGCGGCCACCAGCGCGGCAAAGCGCGGCCAGCCCAGCGGCGTCGCCTGCGGGTGGGTCGGGGTGGCTGCCACCGGTGCCAGCAGGGCAAAGTCGCAACCGAGCGCCGCCGCGCGTTCGAGTTCGCCGGCGTCATGGCACGAAGCTCCCACCCAGCGGCCGGCAGGCAGCGGACGCTCGCGCAGGATCGCCAGTTGCGCCGCGCGCAGTTGCACGCCGAGACCCAGCGCCAGCGCGCCCTCGATGTCGCCGTTGAGAAGCAACGTCGCGCCGGCCGCCTGCGCCTCGTCGCGCAACGCGGCGGCGGCCTCTCGCAGTGACCTGGCGGGCCACTGCGGCTGACGCAGCTGCAGCAGACGCGCGCCGCGCCGGATGCCGCCCCGTGCCCATGCAAGCAGCATCGCCGCGTCGTCCCGCGGCGGGCTGATCGCCAGCAGCGGCGGCAGGCGCAGCGCCGCCAATGCCGGACGATCCGCAGGCGGCATCGTCAGCGGATCGATCGCGGCGGGCTCGACCCAGGTCAGCGCCTGGGCCTCATGCGGCCGTGGCGTGCCCTGCCATGCCGCGACGCGGCGCACCTCGAGCACGATGCGCCGATGCGGATCGCGCCAGGGCACGCGGATCAGCGGCACGCTGGCGGCAATGGCGATGCCCAGTTCCTCGCGCAGCTCGCGCGCCAGCGCCGCGTGCGCGTCCTCGCCCGGCTCGAGCTTGCCGCCGGGAAACTCCCACAGCCCGGCGAAATCGCGCCCCGCCGGACGCTGCGCCAGCAGCACGCGGCCCGCGGCATCCGCCAGCACGCCGGCGACGACATGGATGGCGTCCGCCGCGTCGGCGCGCGTGCTCACGCCCGCTGCAGCTCGACGAAGTCGAAAGCCAGCGCGTGGCGGGCATCGGCGGGATGGTGAATACGCACGACCTCGCGCCAGCCGTCCACGGGCAGCGCCGGAAAAAACGCATCGGCCCCGGCGACAACGGTATCGACTTCGGTCAGATGCAATCGCGTCGCCCGCGGCAGCGTCAACGCGTAGATCTCGCCGCCGCCGATCACGCACAGCTCCGGCACATCGCCGGCGGCCGCAAGCGCCGCGTCCAGCGATGCGACGGCCTGCATATCCTCGAACGGCGCGCACCCGCTGCGCGTCAGCACCAGGTTCAGGCGTCCCGGCAAGGCCCGTCCCAGCGCGGCCGCCGTGCGCCGCCCCATCAGGATCGGCCTGCCCAGCGTCAGCGCCTTGAAGTGCTTGAGATCGTCGGGGAGATGCCAGGGCAGCGCACCGGCGCGGCCGATGGCGCCGTGGCGGTCGCGCGCCGCGATCAGCGTCAGCGCCGGTGCCGTGCTCACACCGCCACCGGCGCCCGGATCGCCGGATGCGGGTCGTAGTGCTCGATCGCGATGTGCTCGTAGCGGAAATCGCCCAGCGCGCGCACGGCGGGATCGAGGCGCAACCGCGGCAGCGGCCGCGGCGCGCGCTTCAACTGCTCGCGCGCCTGCTCGCGGTGGTTGAGATACAGGTGCGCATCGCCCAGCGTGTGCACGAAATCGCCCGCGACGAGTCCGCAGACCTGCGCCACCATGTGCGTCAGCAGGGCGTAGCTGGCGATGTTGAACGGCACACCGAGGAAAATGTCGCCCGAGCGTTGGTAGAGCTGGCACGACAGTCGTCCGTCGGCCACATAGAACTGGAACAGCGCGTGGCAGGGCGCGAGCGCCATCCGCGACAGCTCGGCCACGTTCCAGGCGCTGACGATCAGGCGGCGCGAATCGGGATTGCGGCGGATCTCGTCCACCACCCATGCGATCTGGTCCACGCCGCGGCCGTCGGCGCCGGCCCAGGATCGCCACTGCCGGCCGTACACCGGCCCCAGCTCGCCATCGGCGTCGGCCCACTCGTCCCAGATGCCGACGCCGTGTTCCTTCAGATAGGCGATGTTGGTCTCCCCGCGCAGGAACCACAGCAGCTCGTGGATGATCGACTTCAGATGCAGCCTCTTGGTCGTGACCAGAGGGAAGCCCGCGCTCAGGTCGTAGCGCGTCTGCCAGCCGAACACGCTCAGCGTGCCGGTTCCGGTGCGGTCGTCCTTGCGCGTGCCGTGGTCGAGGACGTGCTGCAGCAGGTCGAGGTAGGCGCGCATGCCGCGATTATGCCGCGACGGGCGCGGCCGGCAGCGGCTGGCGTCGTGACAGGCCCAGCAGGATCAGGCCGACGGCGATCAGCGGCAGCGACAGCACCTGGCCCATGGTCAGCCAGTGCGTGCCCAGCAGGTAGCCGAGCTGCGGATCGGGATCGCGGATGAACTCGGCGCTGAAGCGGAACACGCCGTAGAGCAGTGCGAACCAGCCCGACACCGCGTAGCGCCGGCGCGACCGTCGCGAATACAGCCAGAGCACCGCGAACAGCACCACGCCCTCGAGAAAACATTCCAGCAACTGCGAGGGCTCGCGCGCGAAGCTGTCCAGCGCGCCGGTCGCCCACAGCGCCTTGAGCTGCGGCGTGTCCATGCCGGCGAACTGCCGCGCCTGGATCAGCTGCGCGGTGCTCAGGCCGACGCAGTCCCAGGTGCGGTTGATCTGCGTGGGGCTGAGCTGGGCGCACTGCGCGGCTTCCTGCAGCGCGCGCGGAAAGATCATGCCCCACGGCCTGCCGGTGAGATGACCCCACAGTTCGCCGTTGATGAAATTGCCGATGCGCCCCAGGCCCAGGCCGATCGGCACCAGCGGGGCGACGAAATCGACGGTGTCGAACAGCTTGATCGCGTGGTGCCGCGACCACCACCACGTCGCCAGCACGACACCGACCAGACCGCCATGGAAGCTCATGCCGCCATCCCAGATCTGCAGGATCTGGATGGGGTTTTTCCAGATCCAGTCGAGATCGACGTAAAACAGCATGTAGCCGACGCGGCCACCGAGGATCACGCCGAGCATCCCGTAGAACAGCAGGTCGCCAAAGGCCTCGCGACTGACCGGCAGACGCCCGGCGGCACGGCGGCGCTCGCCCAGATACCAGGCGGCGATGAAGCCGCCCAGGTACATCAGGCCGTACCAGTGCACCGGCAGCGGTCCGATGTGAAAGGCAATGGGATCAATGTCGACGAAGAGCGGACGCTGCATGGAAGTGCTCGCGATGGACGGCGCTGAGACCGCCGGTGGGCGAAAAGGTGCCGCAGTCTAAGGGGAGCCGCTGCCGCACTTGAAAAAATATCGTTTCCGGCACCCGACGAGATCGGACCCGATCGGACCGGGTCAGGTCCGATCAGGCCGCGAAACCGGCCGGCTCGCCGGTGTTCAGGCCGGCAGCACGCGGCACAGATAACCCTTCAGGTAATCGGTCTCGGGAATCGCCGGATGCAGCGGATGATCCGGCCCCTGCTGCAGCTTTTCCAGCACCTGCATCTGACGGTCGAGATGGCGCGCGCCCGCCTGCAGCGACGCCAGCAGATCGCTGCGGCTCAGGTGATACGAACACGAACAGCTCACCAGCAGGCCGTCGCGGGCGAGCACCTGCATCGCCGCCTCGTTGATGCGGCGGTAGGCCAGACGACCCTCGACCAGATCCTTCTTGCGCTTGACGAATGCCGGTGGATCAACCACCACCACGTCGAAGTGCTCGCGCGCGGCGCGCAGATCGCGCAGGGCATCGAAGGCGTCGGCGTGCAGGGCACGCACGCGGTCGCCCAGGACGTTGCGCGCGGCATTGGCGCGCACGGCTTCGACCGCTGCGGCGGAAGCGTCCACACACACGACCTCGCTGGCGCCGCTGGCGGCGGCGCGCAGGCCCCAGGCGCCGAGGTAGCTGAAAAGATCCAGCACGCGTTTGCCGGCGACATGGGCGACGAAATGGTCGCGGTTGGCGCGCTGGTCGTAGAACCAGCCGGTCTTCTGGCCGCCGATCGGATCGATCCCGAACTCGAGTCCGGCCTCGCGCACCACGGCACTGGCGGCCGGCAGCGTGCCGAAGGCGATTTCGACGTAATCCGGCAGGCCTTCCAGAGCGCGGATGCCCGCGTCGTTCTTCCAGATCATCGCGACAGGCTTGAGCACCTTCTGCACCGCCGCCTCGACCTCGGGCTTGAGGCGTTCGATGCCGGCGCTGGTCGCCTGCGCCACGATCACGTCACCGTAGCGGTCGAGCGTCAGCCCCGGCACGCCGTCGGCCTCGCCGTACAGCACGCGGTAATACGGCTCCGGGTAGAGGCGCTCGCGCAGCGCCAGGGCGACGTTCAGACGATGCGTCAGCAGGGAGCGGTCCAGCGCGTGTTCGACGCCACGGCTGACCAGACGTGCTGCAATCAGCGAATGCGGATTGACATAGCCGATGCCGATCGGCTTGCCGTGCGCATCGACGATGGCGCAGGCGTCACCGGGCGCGAAGGCGTCCAGCGGCGAGCGCGCGACGTCGATCTCGTTGGAAAAGACCCACAGGTGGCCGGCGCGCAGGCGCGCGTCCTCGCCGCGTTTGAGGAACAGGGCGGGACAGGCAGGCTCGGAGGCCACGGCGGCGCCTTGCGGAAGGGGCCGGAACGGTAACCGAGCCACCCCCCGGCCACAAGCTCGACAACTTGGCGCTAGGCTGGCGCCTCGTGCCAACCGGCCACACGCAGATGCCCAACCACCTCGCCGACGCCCTCAGCCCCTATCTGCGCCAGCACGAGGACAATCCGGTGGACTGGTGGCCGTGGTGCCCCGAGGCGCTGGCCGCCGCGCGCGCCGAGGGCAAGCCGATCCTGTTGTCGATCGGCTATGCCGCCTGCCACTGGTGCCATGTGATGGCGCACGAGAGCTTCGCGGATGCCGCCACCGCCGCGGTGATGAACGCGCTGTACGTCAGCATCAAGGTCGATCGCGAGCAGCGCCCCGACCTCGACAAGGTCTATCAGCTGGCCCACCAGGCGCTGAGCGGCCGCCCCGGTGGCTGGCCGCTGACGCTGGTGCTCGATCCCGTGGACCTGACGCCGTTCTTCGCCGGCACCTATTTCCCGCCGGTGCCGCGCCACGGGCTGCCGGCGTTTCGCGATCTGCTGCAGCGCGTGCGGGCGTTCTTCGACCGCGAGCGCGGCGCGGTGCGCGACCAGAATGCGCGCCTGCGCGCCTGGCTGGACGACTTCGACGCCGCCGCACCGGCCGCGCGGCGCGCCGACGCGGCGCCGGTCGCGAGGGCACTGCTGGACATCGCCGCGCGCTTCGATCCCGAGCACGGCGGCAGCCGCGGCGCGCCCAAGTTTCCGCACGCGGGCGAGATCGAACTGCTGCTCGACGAGGGCTCGCACCCGCAGGGGGCTGGCGGCAAGGATGCGCCGACAGCCGCGGACTGCTCGGCGATGGCACGGCAGACGCTGGAGCGCATGGCCGCAGGCGGCCTGTACGACCACCTCGCGGGCGGCTTCTTCCGCTACTGCGTGGATGCCGATTGGGGCATCCCGCACTTCGAGAAGATGCTGTACGACCAGGCTCAGCTGCTGCCGCTGTATGCGCGCGCCGCACGTCAATTCGGGCAGCCTGGCTTCGCCGAGGTCGCCCGCGCGACCGCGGCATGGCTCGAGACCGGACTCGGCCTGGCCGACGGCGGCTACGCCAGCGCGCTGGACGCCGACAGCGAGGGCGAGGAAGGCCGCTGCTATGTGTGGACGCGCGAAGAGCTTGCGACCGCACTCGATGCCGCGGTGGCGACGGTCGCCACGCAGCGCTTCGGCCTCGACGCGCCGCCCAACTTCGAAGGCCACGCCTGGCACCTGCGCGTCGTGCGGCCCTTGACCGAGGTCGCCGCGGTACTGGACTTGAGCATCGACGAGACGCAAGACCGGCTCGAGCGCGCGCGCCGCGACCTGCTGGCGGTGCGCGATCGCCGCGTACCACCGGCGCGCGACGACAAGCGCCTCACCGCCTGGAACGCGCTCGCCGCCGCCGGTCTCGCCCGCGCCGGCCGGCTGCTCGACGATGCCGCGCTGATCGCGCAGGCCGACGCCACGCTGGCGACCTTGCGGCGGCTGGCCTGGCATGACGGCCGCCTGCGCGCACTGGCGGACCCGCGCGCCGATGGCGAGGGTTATCTCGACGACTACGCCTTCCTGCTCGACGCGGTGCTGGAACTGCTGCAGTGCCGCTGGCGCGACGCCGATCTCGGCTTCGCGCTCGCGCTGGCCGCGGCGCTGCGGACGCGCTTCGAGGACAGCGGGCGCGGCGGCTTTTTCTTCACCGCACACGACGCCGAACCGCTGATCCAGCGCCCGAAACCGTGGCTGGACGAAAGCCTGCCCGCCGGCAATGCGGTCGCGATCCGCGCCCTGCTGCGGCTGGGCCGTCTGACCGGCGATGGCGATTGCCTGACCGCGGCGGAACGCGCGCTCGATGCCGCCGGGAGCGTGCTCGACCGCCACCCGCAGGCCGCGCCCGGCCTGCTGCGCGCGCTGCGCGCCGCGATCGCGCCGCCGCTGCTGGCAGTCGTGCGCACCGATGCGGGCTCCATGGCGGCCTGGCGGGCCGCGGCGCGTGCGGCGCCCGCCGACACCGATATATTCATGATCCCCGACGATGCCGTGCTGCGGGGACTGCTGGCGCAGCGCGTTTCGCGAGCGGGCGGCGTGGCCTGGGTCTGCGAGGGGTTGATCTGCCGCGAACCGCTGACGACGCCGGAGGCGTTCGCCGCGGCGCTGCGCGAAGCGGACGCCTGAGGCGACCAGGCCAGCCCGCACCGCCGCGACAGACCCGTTCTTACAGCTCGATACGCAGCGCCGCCGCCGCGCGCCGCGCCTTGGCACGCGCGGCCTCGATGGTCGCGTCGCGCGCCAGCGTCACCGCCATGCGCCGGCGACCGTGCACCTCGGGCTTGCCGAACAGGCGCAGCGCGGTGTCGGGCTCGGCCAGCGCCTCGGCGACGCCGTGATAGCGCGGCGCCCTGCCGCTCGCCCTCGACCAGCACCGCGCACGAGGCGGACGGGCCGAGCTGGCGGATCAGCGGGACCGGCAGGCCGAGGATGGCGCGCGCGTGCAGCGCGAACTCGGACAGGTCCTGCGAGATCAGCGTGACCAGGCCGGTGTCGTGCGGCCGCGGGCTGACCTCGCGAAAAGACACTGCGTCGCCCTTGACGAAGAACTCGACGCCGAAGATGCCGCGGCCGCCGAGCGCCGTCGGTGACCGCGGCGGCCTGTCGCGCGGCGTCGGCCAGCGCCGCGTCGGGTCATCGGCTGCGGCTGCCAGGACTCGCGGTAGTCGCCGTCGCTCCTGCCGATGGCCGATCGGCGCGCAGAAGCTGGTGCCGCCGACGTGGCGCACGGTCAGCAGCGTGATCTCGTAGTCGAAGTCGATGAAGCCCTCGACGATCACGCGGCCCTGCCCGGCGCGCCCGCCGCGACTGCGCGTAGTCCCAGGCCGGCCTCGCATCGGCCGCCGTCGCGACCACGCTCTGGCCCTTGCCCGAGCGAGCTCATCACCGGCTTGACGATGCACGGCAAGCCGAGCTCGCGCAGCGGCCGCGTCGATACTCGGCGCGCGTGTCGCAGAACCGGTAGGGCGAGGTCGGCAGGCCGAGCTCCTCGGCGGCCAGGCGGCGGATGCCCTCGCGGTCCATGGTCAGCCGCGCGGCGCGCGCGGTCGGAATCACGCGTCAGCCCTCCGGCCTCGAGCTCGAGCAGCGTCGGCGTGGCGATGGCCTCGATCTCCGGCACCACCAGGTCGGGCCGCTCCAGCTCGATCAGCGCGCGCAGCGCGGCGCCGTCGAGCATGTCGATGACGTGGCTGCGGTGCGCCACCTGCATCGCCGGCGCGTTGCGCGTAGCGATCGACCGCGATCACCTCGCACGCCGAGGCGCTGCAGCTCGATCGTGACCTCCTTGCCGAGTTCGCCGCAGCCGAGCAGCAGGACGCGGATCGCGGTGTCGGTGAGCGGGGTGCCGAAAGGCTTCATGCGCGGGCTCCGGAAAACAGGCGGAATTCTAGCCGGAGCGCGGCGGCCGCCTGCGGCGGCGCCACGGCCGCGGCGGCTCGATTACACTAGCGCCGTTTTGCCCGCCGCCGCGAGGACCGCATGACCGCCGAGCCGAAGTACAAGCGCATCCTGCTCAAGCTTTCCGGCGAGGCGCTGATGGGCGAGGTCGATTACGGCATCGACCCGCGGATGATCATCCGCCTGGCGCAGGAGATCCTCGAGGTGCAGCGCGCCGGGATCCAGATCGGCGTGGTGATCGGCGGCGGCAACATCTTCCGCGGCGCGGGCCTGGCCGCCGCCGGCATGGACCGCGTCACCGGCGACCACATGGGCATGCTGGCAACGGTGATGAACGCGCTGGCGCTGCAGGACGCGCTGGAGAAGCTGGGCGCCTATGCGCGCACCATGAGCGCGATCAAGATCAACGAGGTGTGCGAGGACTTCATCCGCCGGCGCGCGATCCGCCACCTCGAGAAGGGCCGCATCGTGCTGTTCGCGGCCGGCACCGGCAACCCGTTCTTCACCACCGATTCCGCCGCGGCGCTGCGCGCGATCGAGGTCGGCGCGCAACTGCTGCTGAAGGCGACCAAGGTCGATGGCGTCTACTCGGCCGACCCGAAGAAGGTGGCCGGCGCCGAACGCTTCGAGCGTCTGACCTACGACCAGGTGATCGAGCGCAAGCTGGCGGTGATGGACACCGCCGCCATAGCCCTCTGCCGCGACCACCGCCTGCCCCTGCGCATCTACGACATGGGCGTGCCCGGCAACCTGATGCGGATCATGCGCGGCGAGCCGCTCGGGACCCTGGTCGACAGCGGCCGCTGAAGCGTGGCCGCGCCGCGCGCAGACGGCGTCCCGGCAGCGCTGGGCTATACTCGCGACCTTTCGCAAGGCCGGTGACGACCATGCTCAACGAGATCAAGACCGATGCCCAGACGCGCATGGGCAAATGCGTCGACGCGCTGCGCCACGAGCTGCAGCGGCTGCGCACGGGCCGTGCCAGCACCGCGCTGGTCGAGACCATCCGGGTCAGCTATTACGGCACCGACATGCCGCTGAGCCAGGTCGCCACGGTGGCGGTGGCCGACGCCCGTTCGCTGACCATCACGCCGTGGGAAAAGCAGATGGTCGGCCCGGTCGAGAAGGCCATCCTCGGCTCCGATCTCGGCATCACCCCGACCACTGCCGGCACGGTGATCCGCATCAACCTGCCGCCGCTGACCGAGGAGCGCCGCAAGGATCTGGCCAAGCACGTCGCCCACGAGGGCGAGACGGCCAAGGTCGCGATCCGCAACGTGCGCCGTGACACCCTGCAGCGCGTCAAGGATCTGCACAAGCAGAAGCAGATCACCGATGACGAGGAGCGCCGCGCCGAGGACGAGGTGCAGAAGCTCACTGACCGCTTCATCAAGGAAGTGGACACGGTGGTGAAGGCCAAGGAAGACGAGCTGATGGCGCTGTGAGGCGGCGGGTCGGATGAGTGCCCGGGTGGCCGACGCGCGGCCGGCCGCGGACGCGCTGGCGATGATCGACCTCCGCGGCGGCGCCTGTTTCCATCCCTGCTCGGGTGAAAGGTCGCAGGGCAGGGGGAGTCGCGGATTGCCAACCAATTCCGGAGTCCCATGAGCGCGCCCGTGTCCGCCGTCCCGCGCCACCTCGCGATCGTGATGGACGGCAACGGCCGCTGGGCCGAACGTCGCCACCGCCCGCGCAGTTTCGGCCACCGCGCGGGACAGAAGGCGGTGCGCGCGGCGGTCGAATACTGCCTGCGCCGCGGCGTCGGTGCACTGACGCTGTTCGCGTTCTCCAGCGAAAACTGGAATCGCCCGCAGGACGAGGTCGGAGCGCTGATGGAGCTGTTCCTGAAGGCGCTGGATCGCGAAGTGGAGGAATTGCACGGCAATGGCGTGCGCGTACGCTTTGTCGGCGACCTCGCCGCCTTTGCGCCCGAGCTGCACTCGCGCATGCGCACCGCGATGGCGCGCACCGCGGACAACACCGCGCTGGCGCTCAATGTCGCCGTCAACTACGGCGGCCGCTGGGACATTACGCAGGCCGCGCGCCGCGTCGCCGCCGACGCCGTGCGCGGCACGCTCGATCCGGCGAGCCTCGACGAGGCCGGCCTGGCACCCTATTTGTGCCTCGCCGATCTGCCGCCGCCGGACCTGCTGATCCGCACCGGCGGCGAACGCCGCATCAGCAATTTCCTGCTCTGGCAGATCGCCTACGCCGAGCTGTATTTCACCGACACCCTGTGGCCGGACGTCGACGCCGCCGAACTCGACCGGGCGCTGGCGGACTTCGCGGCGCGCGAACGCCGCTTCGGCAGCGTCGGCAGCACGCGGGCGGCGCACGCATGAACCGGCTGGCGGTCACGCAGCGCACCCTGACCGCCCTGCTGCTGGCACCATTGGCGATCGTGCTGATCCTGCTGGCGCCGACAGCGCTGTTCGCGCTGGTGATCGCGGTGATGGCCCTGCAGGCGCTGTGGGAATGGACGCGCCTCGCCGGCTTCCGGCAGCGCCCGGCGCGTGCGCTGATGCTGCTCGCCGCGGCCGGACTGCTGGCCCTGCTCTGGGTCGCCGACAGTCCGCCGCTGCTCGGCGCCGTGCTCGCCGCCAGCGCGGCCTGGTGGCTGCTCGCCCTGCTTTGGCTGCGTCACCTCAGCTATGCCGCCGCACCGACCCGCGCCCACGCCTGGCTGAAACTGGGCGCGGCGCTGCTGGCCATCGTGCCGGCCTGGCTGGGCCTGGTGGCGCTGCATCGCAGCACGCCATACGGCCATGCCTGGACCCTGCTGGGCCTGATGCTGGTCTGGTCGGCCGATACCGGCGCCTACCTCGCCGGCACCCGCCTGGGTCGTCACAAGCTGGCGCCGACGATCAGCCCCGGCAAGACCTGGGAGGGGGTCGCCGGCGGGGTGCTGCTGGCGCTGGCGGTGGCCGCGGCGGGCGGCGCCCTGCTGGGCATTCGCGGCATCGCCTTCGTGCCGCTGCTGTTGCTGGCGCTGCTGACCGTGGCTGCGGCCATCGTCGGCGACCTGTTCGAGAGCCTGCTGAAGCGACACGCGCTGGTGAAGGACTCGGGCACGCTCTTTCCCGGCCACGGCGGCATCCTCGACCGCCTCGACAGCGTGTTCGCGGCGCTGCCCCTGTTCGTGCTCGGCAAGTTGCTGCTGGGTCTATGAGGACGATCGCCGTCCTCGGCGCCACCGGCTCGATCGGCGCCAGCGCGCTGGATGTGATCGCGCGCCATCCCGGGCGTTTCCGCGTCGGGGTGCTGTCGGCGCACCGCAACGTCGAGGCACTGGCGGTGCTGTGCGAACGCTTCCGCCCGCAACTGGCGGTGATCGCCGACCCGGCACTGGAAGGCGCGCTGGCGCGCCGGCTGGCGGCGGCGGGCTTGCCCACCGTGACCGCCGCCGGTCCCGCGGCGCTGGAGCAGGCCGCTGCCGGCGTGCTCTGCGACACGGTCATTGCCGCCATCGTCGGCGCCGCCGGCCTGGGTTCGACCCTGGCCGCAGCGCGTGCCGGCAAGCGCCTGCTGCTGGCCAACAAGGAATCCGCCGTGTGCGCCGGGCCGTTGCTGCGCGCGGCGCTGGCCGTGGGCGGCGGCGCCCTGCTGCCGGTGGACTCCGAGCACAATGCCCTGTTCCAGTGCCTGCCTGGCGGCCGTCCGGCCGACCTCGCCGCGGCCGGCGTACGCCGCCTGATCCTGACCGCGTCGGGCGGACCGTTCCGCGGTCGCCGCCGCGAAGAACTGGCCGCGGTGACCCCGGAGCAGGCCTGCGCGCATCCCAACTGGGTGATGGGCCGCAAGATCTCGGTGGACTCGGCCACGCTGATGAACAAGGGCCTCGAGGTGATCGAGGCGCACGTACTGTTCGGCGCCCCGGCCGCGTGCATCGAGGTGCTGGTGCACCCGCAGAGCCTGGTGCATTCGCTGGTCGAATACGCCGACGGCTCGGTACTGGCCGAGTTGGGCCACCCCGACATGCGTACCGCGCTGGCCAGCGCGCTGGCATGGCCGGAGCGCATCGAGGCCGGCGTGCCGGTGCTGGATCTGGTCAGCCGTCCCGCTCTGAGTTTCGAGGCGCCCGACAGCGCGACGTTCCGCTGCCTGCCGCTGGCCTTTGCCGCGCTGGCCGCCGGTGGCGATGCCCCGGCCGTGCTCAACGCCGCCAACGAGGTGGCGGTGGCCGCCTTCCTCGCCGGCAGCCTGCCGTTCCTGATGATCGCCGACGTCGTCGAAGCGGTGCTCGACGCACTGCCGTCGCAACCCGTGAGCGACCTTGAAAGCCTGGTTCACCGCGACTTAACGGCGCGTGAGGCGGCGCACCGTATCATCGGGGCGCACCTGCGGTGCTGAAGCAGCGGCGTGCCAGACTGCGGCGGCGGGCGAACGCGGACCAGCGGAGCGGCGTGATCGGATGAGCGAAATTCTGGGTTCTGTATGGTGGATGGTCGTCACCCTCGGGCTGCTGGTGACCTTCCATGAATTCGGTCACTACTGGGTCGCGCGCCGCTGCGGCGTCAAGGTGCTGCGGTTTTCGATCGGCTTCGGCAAGCCGCTGTGGAAGCGCGTCGGCCGCGATGGCACCGAATACGTGATCGCGGCGATCCCGCTGGGCGGCTACGTCAAGATGCTCGATGCCCGCGAAGGCGAGGTGGCCGCCGCCGATCGCGGTCGCGAGTTCACCGCCAAGCCGGCGTGGCAGCGCATCGCCATCGTTGCCGCCGGCCCGGCCTTCAACCTGCTGTTCGCGGTCGCCGCGTTCTGGGCGATGCTGGTGGTGGGCAAGCCCGACTACCTGCCGATCGTCGGTGAAGCCGACCAGCTGGCGGCAGCGGCGGGGATCGTCGCCGGCGACCGCATCGAGCGCGTGGACGGCCGCACCGTCGGCACCTGGAGCGACGTCGGCCTCGCACTGGCGGATGCCGTGACCGCCCGCCGCGCGGTGACGCTGGCGGTGCGCGCGCCGGACGGCGCCGAGCAGACGCTGATCCTGCCGCTGCAGCAGTTGCCGGCCGGGCTCGGATCCGATGCCAGCATGCAGCGCATCGGCCTGGTCCCCAGGCAGCTGATGGTCCCTGCCGTGGTCGCCAAGGTCGAAGCCGGCAGTGCCGCGGCGCGCGCAGGCTTCCGCCCGGGCGATCGCGTGCTGGCGATCGCCGGCCAACCGGTGCGCGACTGGGCCGGCCTGGTGCAGGCGCTGCAGGCCCAGGCCGGCCCGCGCCGGCCGCTGACGATCGCGATCGAGCGCCATGGCCGGCGCCTGGACCTGGTGGCCACACCGGTCTACGCCCGGCGCGGCGACGGCAGCTCGGGCTACCTGCTCGGCATCGAGCGCGTCGCGGTCACCGCCCATTACGACACGCTGCAGCGCAAGGGCCCGCTGGCCGCGATCCCGGCCGCCTTCGCGCAGACCTGGGACCTCGCCGGACAGACCTTCGGCATGCTCGGGCGCATGGTCACCGGCCAGGCCTCGCTGAAGAACATCTCCGGGCCGATCTCGATCGCCCGATACGCCAACGCCTCGGCCGATCTCGGGGCAGCGTGGTTCCTGTACTTCCTCGGCATCGTCTCGCTGAGTCTGGCGATCATGAACCTGCTGCCGATCCCGATCTTGGACGGCGGGCATCTCGTGTATTACCTTATCGAGTCCATCAAGGGCAGTCCGGTGAGCGAACGGGTCATGGCCGCCGGTCAGTATTTCGGCATGGCCCTGCTGGTCGCGCTGATGGGCCTTGCGTTCTACAACGACCTGTTGCGCCTGGCCTCCTGAGCCGCAGCCCGCTGCCGGCCAGGAAGCCGACGCCTGCAGTGCTCTGCGGTTCACCCACTGGAAACCCCGATGAAGCGTATTGCCGCCCTGATCCTGCTTGCCTGCCTGACCGCCAAGGCAAGCGCCTTCGAACCCTTCGTGGTCTCGGGCATCCGCGTGGACGGGCTCACCCGCATCGCGCCGGGAACGGTCTTCAGCTACCTGCCGGTGGAACAGGGTGACACCCTGACCGACGCACGCGCTCAGGAGGCGATCCGCGCCCTGTTCCGCACCGGGTTCTTCAGCGACGTTTCGCTCGACCGCCAGGGCAACATCCTCGTGGTCACGGTGGTCGAGCGGCCATCGATCGCCAAGATCGACATCCGCGGCAACAAGGACATCAAGACCCCGGAGCTGATGAAGGGCCTCAAGCAGATCGGGCTGGCCGAGGGCGACACCTTCGACCGCCTCGCGCTCGAACGCGTGCAGCAGGAACTGACCCGGCAGTACTACAACCGCGGCAAGTACAACGTCACCATCGAGCCGCACGTCACCCACCTGGATCGCAACCGGGTCGCCATCGACATCGAGATCCGCGAAGGCAAGGCGGCGCGCATCAAGGAAATCAACATCGTCGGCAATACCGCGTACAGCGACAAGCAGATCCGCAGCGATTTCGAGTCCAGCACCAGCA
Source organism: uncultured Pseudomonadota bacterium (assembly GCA_963794205.1). Classification (GTDB taxonomy): domain Bacteria; phylum Pseudomonadota; class Gammaproteobacteria; order Xanthomonadales; family Rhodanobacteraceae; genus Metallibacterium. The sequence continues at coordinate 378,532 of CAWCCR010000015.1, read as the reverse complement.
ACTGGACCTCGTGGTATTCGCACGACGACCAGTATTCGCGCGAGAAATTCACCGGCGACCTGGAAAAGCTGCAGAACTTCTACCTCGACCGCGGCTACGCCAACTTCGCGATCAACTCGACCGAAGTGGCGATCAGTCCCGACAAGCGCGACATGTACATCGACGCCGATGTGCACGAGGGTCACCTGTACAAGATCGCCGACGTCAAGCTGCTGGGCCGTCTGGTGCTGCCCGAGGACGCCCTGCGCCGGCTGGTCCTGGTCAAGCCAGGCGACACCTTCTCGCGCCGCCGCATCGAGGCCAGCACCAACGCGATCACGCTGGTGCTGTCGAACATCGGCTATGCCTTCGCCAAGGTCACGCCGGTGCCCAAGATCGACAAGGAAAACCGCACCGTCGACCTGACGCTGTTCATCGAACCGGGCCAGCGCGTCTATGTTCGCCGCATCGTGTTCAAGGGCAACAGCACCACCGAGGACGAGGTGATGCGTCGCGAGATGCGCCAGTTCGAGGGCGGCTGGTACTCGCAGGCGGCGATCGACCGCTCGAAGGTCCGCCTGGAGCGCCTCGGCTTCTTCAAGTCGGTCGAGATCAAGAACGAGCGCGTGCCGGGCTCGCCCGACGAGGTCGACCTGCTGGTCAAGGTCGCCGAGGAGCCCTCCGGCGCGCTGCAGTTCGGCGTCGGCTATTCGCAGGTTTCGGGCGTGATCGGCAGCTTTTCGGTCTCCGAGCGCAATTTCCTCGGCACCGGCAAGCAGGTGTCGGCGCAGGTGCAGCAGAGCTCGTTCCTCAAGCAGTACAGCCTGAGCTACCTCGATCCCTACTTCACCGACAACGGCATCAGCCTCGGCTACAACGCCAGCTACACCGAGTTGAACCAGGGCCAGGCGAACATCGCCAGCTACCTGTACAACACCAAGTCGTTCTCGACCTACTTCGGCATTCCGATTTCCGAGACCGACACCATCAACGTGGGCCTCGGACTGAGCAGCAACACCATCAACACCTATCCGGGACTGACCCCGCAGGCGCTGATCGACTACCAGAACCTGCTCGGCCACCGCACCATCCACTCGTGGACGGCGACCATCTCGTACGCCCACGACACCCGCAACGAGTACTTCACCCCGACCCGCGGCGGCCTGCAGTCGATCTCCGCCGAGATCGCCCTGCCGGGCTCCACCGTGCAGTACTACAAGCTGTTCGCGGTCAGCAGCAACTACTTCCCGCTGCCGAAGTCGTTCGTGCTGGGCCTGACCGGCAACGTCGGCTACGGCAAGACCTACGGGCGCGACAGCGGCCTGGCGTTCCCGTTCTGGCAGAACTACTTCGGCGGCGGCGTTACCGACGTGCGCGGCTTCATGGACAACACGCTTGGCCCGCGCCTGACCGTTCCCGGCTATATCAACGCGCAGCCGATCGGCGGCGCGTTCAAGGTGTTGGGCCGTGCCGAGCTGTTTCTGCCACTGCCCTTCCTCAAGGACAGCAACACCGCACGCGTGTCGCTTTTCTACGATACCGGCAACGTGTTCAGCACCTACAACCAGTTCGCCTGGGGCCAGCTGCGATCCTCCGTCGGCATCGGCTTGCAGTGGCGCGCGCCGATCGGTCCGATCAACATCAGCTACGCGATGCCGATCAAGTACAACCGGGTCACCGACGCGCCGTTCATCGAGCGCTTCCAGTTCACCTTTGGCTCGACGTTCTGAGGCGTGGGCGCCGGCCTTGGCCGGCGCCGCGCGGTCCGGGTAGAGTCCGCGCATGTCCGCAACCGTCTTCCATCGCCTCGACGAGCTGGCGTCGCGCTACGGCCTCGAGCGGCGCGGTGACGCCGCGACAGCGATCGCCGGCGTCGCCACCCTGGCGGACGCCGGTCCGCGACAGCTGGCGTTCCTGGCCAATCCGCGCTACGCGGCGCAGCTGGCGACGACGCACGCCGGCGCCGTGGTGCTGCGCGCCGAGGATGCCGGTGCCTGCCCGGTACCGGCACTGATCGCGGTCGATCCCTATGCGGCCTTCGCCCGCATCGCCACGCTGTTCGAGCAGCGCCCCCACGCGCAGCCCGGCATCCATCCCAGCGCGATCATCGCGGTCGACGCGCAGATCAGCGCCGGGGCCAGCATCGGCCCGTTGTGCGTGATCGCGGCGGGCGCACGGATCGAGGACGGCGCCGAGCTCGGCCCGCACTGCGTGGTCGGCCGCGACTGCACGGTGGGTGCGCAGTCGCGGCTGGTGGCGCGTGTGACGCTGGTCGAACGAGTCACGCTCGGCCGCCGCGTGCTGGTGCACCCGGGTGCGGTACTCGGCGCCGACGGTTTCGGCCTGGCCTTCGAGCACGACCACTGGATCAAGGTGCCGCAGCTCGGCGGCTTGCGCATCGGTGACGACTGCGAGATCGGCGCCAACACCACCATCGATCGCGGCGCACTCGGCGACACCGTGCTCGAGGACGACGTTCGCCTCGACAACCAGATCCAGATCGCGCACAACGTCTTCGTCGGCGCGCACACCGCGATGGCCGGCTGTTCCGCGGTGGCCGGCAGCGCGCGCATCGGCCGCTACTGCCTGATCGGCGGCAGCGCCGGGATTCTCGGTCACCTGGAGGTCACCGACCGGGTTACGATCACCGCCATGAGCCTGGTGACGCATTCCATCCGCGAACCCGGCGAATACTCTTCGGGAACCGCGCTGCAGGATAACCGCCAGTGGCGGCGCAACGCCGCGCGCCTGAAGCATCTGGACGACTATGTGCGCCGCCTGACGGCGCTGGAAAAGGAACCCCGCGATGACTGAGACCGTACTCAGCCTGCCCGTGGACGTGAACGCGATCCAGGGCCTGCTGCCACACCGCTACCCGTTCCTGCTGGTCGATCGCGTGATCGCGCTGGAGCCGGGCCGCTCGATCACCGCGATCAAGAACGTCACCGTCAGCGAGCCGTACTTCCAGGGCCACTTCCCCGGCCACCCGGTGATGCCCGGGGTGCTGATCATCGAGGCGCTGGCGCAGGCCTCGGGCTTGCTGGTGCAGCTGTCCGGCGACACCCCGGAACCGACCCGGGGCACCCGCATGCTGTTCTACCTGGTCAAGGTCGACAAGGCACGCTTCAACCGCATCGTGGTCCCCGGCGACCAGCTGCTGCTCAAGGTGACGCTCAAGCGCATGCTGCGCGGCATGGGCCTGTTCGAGGCCGAGGCACTGGTCGAAGGCACGGTCGCCGCGAGCTGCGAGATCATGTGCGCCGGACGCGCCGAATGAGCGGATGGGCCGCCGGAACCATCCGCGATGGTCACCGGGATCGCAAGGAGATTTGCATAATGGATGTCCTTCGCGCGCTTCGCGTCCCTCGCGGACATGGGTCTATCGGAACATCACGATGACTGGATGGAACGGCCGAGCTGTCCACATAGATCGCCTCACGCGCGAAGAGACTCTCGAGCCGGGTCTTCTTCGCGTACTTCACGGACATGGGACTTTCGGGACATCACGATGAGCGTGCACCCCACCGCCGTGGTCGACGGGGCCGCGCGCCTTGCGGCAGGGGTCGAGGTCGGTCCCTACTGCGTGATCGGACCCGATGTCGAGATCGGCATCGGAACCCGTATCGGCGCGCACGTGGTGATCGATGGCCCGACCCGCATCGGTCGCGACAACCGCGTCTGGCCGTTCAGCGCCATCGGCGGCGACCCGCAGGACAAGAAGTTTCACGGCGAGTCCAGCGAGCTGGTGATCGGTGATCGCAACACCATCCGCGAATATGTCAGCATCAATCGCGGCACCGGCGATGGCGCGCATGTCACCCGTGTCGGCAATGACAACTGGATCATGGCCTACGTGCACATCGCGCATGATTGCGTGGTCGGTGACCACACCGTGCTGGCCAACAACGCCACTCTGGCCGGACACGTCGAGGTCGGCGATCACGTCATCCTCGGCGGCTTCGCCGGCGCCCATCAGTACTGCAAGATCGGCGCGCACGCCTTCGCCGCGATGTATTCCGCCATCAACCGCGACGTGCCGCCCTTCTGCTATGTCGCCGGGCAGTTTGCCGAGCCGCGCGGCGTCAACAGCGAAGGGCTGAAGCGGCGTGGTTTCAGTGCCGAGCGCGTGGCCGCGATCAAGCGCGCCTATCGCACGCTGTACATGGCGGGGCTGCCGCTGATCGAGGCACGCGCCCGCCTTGCCGAGCAGGCGCGAGAGAGTGAAGACGTTGCCGCCATGCTGGCTTTCATCGAACGCTCGGAGCGCTCGCTGGTGCGTTGAGCGCTCCGCTCAGGCCGCCGCCAGCGCCTCGGCCACCAGATCCTCGAGTACCGGCATGTCCGGGATCACGGCGAGGTCATCGCGCAACAACACCTCCTCGCGCACCCCCGGAGGCAGCGCATGACCGTCACCGGTAGGCATCAGCAGATCCGGCGTCAGCGTCGTCAGACGCGGAAACCCCTGGGTCAGCAGCGCCAGGAAAGGCAGCTTGGGATGCCCACCCAGCGCCTTCAGGACCGCCACGCGCGCATGCAGCGCACCCTCGCCGCTGCCGTAGCCGGCGAGGGTCGAGAAGGACACCAGCGGCACCCGCCAGCCACGCCAGCGGATGCGCCCGAGCAGCCACGCCGGGGCGCCGGCGACCGGCTCCGGGTTCGCGAACGTGATCACCTCGGCCACAGTGGCATTGGGCAGCAGCACGCGGGTGCCGCTGACTGGAATCATCACGCCGCGGATTTCGCGCGGTAGTTCGTTCATGCCTGTCCCCTGCCCAGTTCGGAAGCGAGTCGCGCGGCAAGATCGCGCGGCGCGGCGAAATAGCCGATCAGGCCGGCACTGCCGGCGGCGTCCACCATCGAGCTGACCACGCAACTCGACGGCTCCTGACCCCAGACGCGTCCTCCACGCGCCGCGACGACATGCGCGCCGGCCACCGCGTCGCTCGCCATCCCCGAAAGGATCAGAGCCAGCACATCGGGACCGAACGTCTCGGCGATCGCGGTGAAGGTGTCGTCGATCGACGGGTCGTAGGGACTGTCCGCCGACAGCGGCTCGAGCTGGACGCGCCCGCTGCGCTCGACGCGCAGGCGCTTGCCGCTCGGTACCACCAGGACCTCGCCGTGGCGCAGCGATGCGCCGGCGGCCGCCAGCCGCACCGGCAGCGTGCCGGCCTTGCCCAGCTGCTGGGTCAGCGAGCCGTTGAAGGCGGCATCCAGATGCTGCGCCACCACCAGTGCCGCAGGCAGATCGGCAGGAAGCGCGGCGAGAAATTCGTGCAGCGCCTCGGGGCCGCCGATCGAGGCACCGATGACCACGACGCGGCGCAGCGCCGATCCCTGCTCCGTCAGATTCATTTCGTGCGACGCCGCCTCGACGTGCGGCGCCAGCGCCTCCTCGAACGGGATCAGCTCGAGGCCTCCCAGATCCACCTCGAAGGGCGCCACGCCGTCCGTGCCCGGTGACGCCGGCGCCAGATAATCCGCGGCGGGCACGGTTTCGATACCGAATTCGGCGCCAGTCCTGGGCGTCGCGCCAGGCGCCGGCGGCAAGGGCTGGAATCCATCCGGCAGGTCAAACTCGAGCAACCCCCAGTCGGGTGCATCGGGGAGCGTCGCGGGCGTGGCCGGCGCCGCCGGCATGTTCGCGGCCGGCACCGCATCCAGCGGCGCCAGACTGAGGTCGATCGCGGGGGCCGACGCAACCGGCGTGGCGGCACCGACGGGCGCGGTCGACGCGTCCGGCTCCTGCTCGACGCTGACGCGCGCCAGCCAGGCGTCGATGTCTTCGACCATGGGCGGTCCGGCTGCAGCCGACGATGGGGCGAGCGCGTGCGGCCCGGCATCCGCGGCATCCAGCAGCGGCGATCCGGCCAGCAGCGCAGCGATTTCGTCGTCCAGCGCGGTCGTATCGGCAAGCGGCGTGGCGGGGGCGGTCGTCGCGACAGCGGGCTCGACCGCCGCAGGAAGCAGCTCGAACAGCGCCGCGAGCTCGGCATCGCTGATGGATCCGGATTCGGGCACGACCGGTGTCGCATCATGACGGGCTGAGGTCGCGAGCGCGGGCTGCGGCACTGTGATCGTCTGCTCCGGAGCCTCGATGTCCATGGGCTCCAGCGCCGCGGCTGCTGGCGCCGACACCGTCGGGGCGACAGGCATCGGACTCGCGACCGGCGACGCCGCCGCCTCGGCGACCGTCACCGGCACGTCGACTGCGCGGGCGTCCGCAGGGCGCGGCGGATCGACGTCGGCGCTGCCGAGAATCTTGGCCGCCAGATGACGCGCCCAGCGCGCCTCATCCCAACCAGACAGTCGGCGCGAGGCCTCTGCATCGTTGAATACCAGGCGCTGCCGCGACCCGTCGAGAGCGTCGTAGAAACTCTCGATCACATCCTCGGCCGCGGGTTCGAGACTGATCACGACCACCTCGGCGCCGCAGCCGGCGACCGCAGCCGGGGTCGTGTGGGTGGCCGAATCCTCGAGCACGATCCGCGCGCCGCGATCCTGCAGTGCCTGCCGCAGGCGCGCGCCGAGCGCCGCGTCCTCGAACAGCAGGGCCACGGCGGGTGCGGCGGCGACGGCATCAGACACGACGCGGCTCCAGCAGCTCCATCACGTTGCGCAGCAATTCGGCTTCCTGGTACGGCTTGCCGAGATAGCGTTCGACACCGATTTCCAGCGCGCGCTGGCGGTGCTTTTCGCCGGTACGCGAGGTGATCATCATGATCGGTACCCGCCTCAGGCGCGGGTCGTTCTTCATGTAGGTGGCGACCTCGTAGCCGTCCATGCGCGGCATCTCGATGTCGAGCAGCATCAGGTCCGGCACGCGCTCCTGCAACTTCTCGACCGCGTCGAGACCGTCCTTGGCGGTGATCACGTCGAGATCGTTGCGCTCGAGCACGCGGGTGGTGACCTTGCGCATGGTGATCGAGTCGTCGACCACCATCACCAGCGGCCGCGCGCGCGGTTCGGTGCCCGGTTCCGGCAGTTGCAGCTCGAGCAGCTCCTCGACCGCCTCCACCTCGACGCGCTGGCCCAGTGCCGCGCTGCGACGCACCAGCGGCGCGAGATCGAGAATCATCACCACCGATCCGTCGCCCATGATGGTGGCGCCGAAGATGCCCGGCACCGAGCTGATCTGCGGCCCGACCGACTTGACCACGATCTCGCGCGAGCCGACCACGGCGTCGATGCGCACCGCGGCACGCTGGTCGCCCGCTGCGCGGCATCAGCAGCGGCAGCTGCGGCTCGTCGCCGATGCGTCCGGCACCGACACGCCGAGCAGGCTGCCGAGGTCGTGGATCGCGTAGTTCTCGCCGGCATAGGTGAAACTCGGGTAGCATCGAGCAGCAGCCGCGTCGCCAGATCCTCGCGGGCGATGCGCGCCACGCCCTGCACCGAGGTCATCGGCAATCGCGTAGACGCTCTCGCCGAGCTTGACCAGGATTGCCTGGGTCACCGCCAGCGTGAACGGCAGGCGGATCGAGAACGTGGTGCCGCGCCCGCGCTGCGAATCGATCACCAGCGTGCCGCCGAGCTGCTTGATCTCGTTGGCGACGACGTCCATGCCGACACCGCGGCCGGCCAGCTGGGTGACCGTCTCGGCGGTGGAGAAGCCGGTTTCGAGCACGAAGGCATAGAGGTCGCGGTCGGACAGCTGCGCGTCCTCGCGCAGCAGTCCGCGCTCGATCGCCTTGGAGCGGATCGCGTCACGGTCGAAGCCGTGGCCGTCGTCGCTGACGCGGATCACCACCTCGGTTGCCTCGCGGCCGACCTGGATGGTGACCAGACCCTCCTCCGGCTTGCCGGCGCGCAGGCGCTCGGCCGGCGTCTCGATGCCGTGCGCGAGCGCATTGCGCAGCATGTGCTCGAACGGTGCCTTCATGCGCTCGAGCAGGTTGCGGTCCATCTCGCCATGGGCGCCCTCGACGCGCAGCTGCGCGCGCTTGCCAAGCTCCTGCGCCGCCTGGCGCAGCGTGCGGCGCAGGCTCGGCACCAGCGCATCGAACGGCACCATGCGCGTGCGCATGAGGCCTTCCTGCAGATCCGAGCTGACCCGCGACTGCTGCAGCAACAGGGTCTCGGACTGGCGCGTGATGTCGTCGAGCAGGCCCTGGATGGACACCAGGTCGGACACCGACTCCGCCAGCGCGCGCGACAACTGCTGCAGCTGCGAGAAGCGGTCGAGCTCGAGCGGGTCGAACGTCGCACTGCCGGTTTCCTGGTTCTCGCGCTGGTAGCGGGCGATGATCTGCGCCTCGGTCTCGATCTCGAGCTTGCGCAGCTGCTCGCGAAGGCGGCTGACGGTCTGCTCGAACTCGACCAGATTGAAGCGGAAGGTCGCGACCTGCTGTTCCAGGCGCGAGCGGTAGATCGATACCTCGCCCGCGTAGTTGACCAGCGAGTCGAGCAGATCGGAGCGCACGCGGATCATCTCCTGCGGCGCGCGGATCTCCTCGGGTTCGAGCGGGGGAAGCGGCCGCAGCGGCACCCGCTCGGCGGCAGGCATCTCGGATTCGGCCGCGCCGGTCCGCGCGGCAATCCCGGCGTCCGGGAGCGCTGCCGATTCAGCCGCGACACCGCGACCGGCGGCCAGTGCCTCGAAACGCTCGATCGCCCGTTCCGGCATCGCGATGGCGCGCTGCTGGGCGATGCGCTGCACCATCTCGTGCAGGCGGTCGAAGCCGCGCTCGAGCGACTCGATCACCAGCGGCTCGGGCATGCGCCGGCCCTCGCTGACCGCCTCCAGCAGCGTCTCCATCGCGTGCGCCAGATCGCCGATCGGTGCCAGCCCGGCCATGCGCGCGCCGCCTTTGAGAGTGTGCAGGTCGCGCTGCAGGCCCGACACGAATTCGCGCTGATGCGGCGCCATCCGCAGACCGGCGATCTGGCCGTCCGCGTGGTCGAGGATGTCCGCGCCCTCCTGCACGAAGATCTCCAGCAGATCGGCATCGAGATCGGGCAGATTCGAGCGCGCCTTCCGGCTGCGCGTCCTCGGGAAACGGCGGCAGCGGCGCCGCGGCGGCAAGCAGCGCGGGTGCGAGGTTGGCGGCCCGCGCCGGTTCCCCGGACGCATGCCGATCGGCCTCGGCCAGCCCGGATGCATCCCCGAACGCGTCCGGCTCCGCTGCGAAAGCTCCCTCTGCGGCCACCTCCGGGATGGACTGTGCGGCTTCTTGATCAGCGCCGGCATCGGCTGGCACGGCCGCGGCATCCGCCAGGGACGCGACGCCGGCCGCATCCTCTTCCGGCAGGAAAGTCGATGCTGCGTCGGCGGCCGGTTCCGACCCGGTCGCCTGTTCAGGCATCGACGCGGCATCCCGCGTTTCGTACTCGAAGGAAGCCATCAGCAAGGCGGTGAGATCATGATCAGCGCCCGCCGGTGAAGCAGTCGCGGGCGGCGCCTCCGCGCTGGCGGCGGTGAACTCGGCCAGCCACGCCCCGATGCTCGCCTCCTCCGCGGCCGCCTCGGCGGCATCCACCGGAGCCTGGGTCGACTGCGGCTCGTCATCATCCGCGGCTACCGGCAACGGCGGTTCCGTCGCGCCGCCGGATGCATCCCCGGACGGCAATTCGTAGACCGGGTGCGCCAGCTGCGGCTCCGGCAACGCGTCGCGCAGGGCGGCAACGCGCGCGGCCAGCAGGTCGGAATCCGGCAGTACCGGAGTGATCGCATCGTATTGCGCCATCACCTGCTCGATCAGGGTGGCGGCGTCCGAGAGTGCCTGCACGCCATCCGCGGCAGGCGCCTGGTCGAGCGCGCGCAGGCGCTTGAGATAGCTCTCGAACGGCGCCAGCACATGGCCGATCACCGGGATGTCGACCATCGCGATGGCGCCGTTGAGCGTATGCACGGCGCGCAGCAGCGGCTCGCTGATCGGCTGCGGCCGCGCCCGGCAGGCAGCCAGGTAGTCGCGAACCGTGGCCAGGTGCTGCACGACCTCGCTGCGCAAGATCTCCAGCAGCACCGCGTCAACCGGCGGCAGCAGCGGCAACTCGATCACGGCATGGTCGAACGGCACGGCGACGCTGTCCTCGGTCCCGATCCCCGCCAGCGTCGCTCCCGGCACCGCGGCGGCGAGCGCGGCGGCATCTGGAGCACGCGGCACCCGACGCTTGATGACGCGGCGAACGGTCTCGAAGCGCGTCGGTTGCAGAAACTGCTCGACGCTGGCCGGCTCGCCGGCCGCAAGGCGATCCGCAGCCTGCATGATCGCGGCCAGCGGGGCATGCTGGTCGGCGGCGCCGCGCAACGCCGCGAGCAGCGCAGGCAGGGCGGCGACGGCGTGCTGCACCAGCGCCTGCACCTTGAGGTCGGGTGCGATGCTGTGATCGAGCACGCGGTTGAGCATATTCTCGATCTTCCAGGCGAACTCGCCCAGGGTCAGCGCGCCCACCAGCCGCCCCGATCCCTTGAGCGTGTGGAAGGCGCGCCGGATCGGCTTCAGCGCATCGAGATGATCGACCTGCGTCAGCCACGCCGGGACGCTGACGCCGAGACCGTTGATCTCTTCCTGGACCTCGTCGACGAAAACCTCGCGGATCTCGGCGTCGATCTCGTCAGCGGCCGCCTGGAATCCGGCCGGAGTGGTCAATTCACCGACCTGCACCTGCTCTTCGACTTCCTCCTCGATTTCGACCCAGTCGCCGTCATCGCCAGCCGGAGGCGCAGTGGCCTCGGTTTCGGCCAGCCGCAGCCCGGCGACATCCGCTCCGCGCGTCGCCGGCAGGCCGGACTCGCCGACCACCAGATCGCCCAGGTCGCTGCCCGCGGCAATGCTCACCGATTCGGTCAACTCGACCGCGGCCGAGGCCGACATGACAGGCACCGGCGTGCCGGCGGTTTCCGCGGGCAACGACTCGCCCGTGGCCGGGGACGCCACCATGGCGGCCGCCGCATCGCGCTGACGCAGGGGCGGTACCGGCCAGTAGCCCAGCGCGGACAGGCTGCGTTCGGTGACATCGAGGATGCGCTCGCGATTGGGGCGCTGCTCGCGCGCGGCCTCCAGGTAGTACTCCACCGACGTCAGCGCATCGGCCAGCAGATCCATCTGTTCGGCGGTGGGAATGCGGCGATCGGCAACCAGCTCGTTGTGCACGAAACGCGCGATGCCTGCCAGCAGTTCGGCGGGCCGCTGCAAGTCGAGCATGCGCAGGGCACCACCGATCTCCTCCAGCAGGGCCGGGATCTGCTCGACGCGGGCGTGATCCCAGGGCGATTCGATGAAGGCGACGATGTCTTCCTTCACCTTGCCCAGGTTGATGACTGCCTCGTGCGTCAGCGCCTCGAGAATGCGCCGGGCCTCGGCCTTGGGCAGCGCGGCCGGGGCCTCATCGGTATCCTCGGCACCGAGACGGTCGATGTGATCGTCGAGCGAGGCCTCGACATACAGCAGCGCACCGGCCACATCGAGCAGGGTGCTCTCGTCGGCGGCGCGCGCGTGACCGGCGATCTCGTTGACGATCTGGCGCTGTTCGTTGACCACCCGTCGCGGCACACCCAGTCCGAGCATGCCCAGGGTATCGGCGACGCGCCCGAGCACGTCGGCCTGGCCGCCGAGCTGCGCGGGATCGCCGCCGGCGTTGCGCAGGAACAGGTCGAGCGCGTCCTTGACCCGCAGCAGATCCTCCTTGATCGCCTTGGCAACGGTATCGAGCAAGGCGCGGTTCTGCCCCGCCATCGCCCCACGCGCATGTTCCAGCTCGCGCTGGCTGGGCAACAGGCGATCCAGGCGGTAGGTGTGGCGGATCGAGTCCAGACGCGCGGAGCCTGGCTTGGTCTGGGCGACGTAGTAGAGCAGGCTGCGCGCCAGCTCCTCGGCTTCGCCCCGCGCCAACGCCACCTCGCCCTGCTCGATCAGCGTGCGCATGCAACGGTCGACACGCCCGATCAGCTGCTTGACGGCGACGCTGTGCTCTTCGAGCAGGCCCTGCTCGAGACCCTCGACCACGCCCGAGGTGATCCACCAGAGGCGCCGCCCCGGCACGGTGTAGCACTCGGCGCCGACGGCATCCAGCACCTGCCGCATCGTCGCCAGATGAGCCGGTGCGCTGCCCTGGTTGCGGAACCACGCCAGCAACGGCGCCTGGAAACGTGCCCGCAACGCGGTCAGCGCGCGCTGCTGGACAGCCGGCGCCTGCGCGGCGGCGGCGCCCGGCGCATCGGCCGGCAACGGGGTGTTCAGCTCCGGCGTGAACAGCATCGCCTCCGAAACCAGCTTCTCGCCGCGGCACGCGCGCAGGTCGTTGATCAGCGGCAGCAGCACGATCGGGATGTCCCGATGACCGCTCTGCAGGCGCTCCAGGTAGTCCGGCATCTGCACCATGCCGCGCATCAGCGCGGCATAGGCCTCGTCCGGTTGGCGCACGCGACCGTCGAGCAGCGCTTGCGCCAGCTGTTCCATGTCCTCGATCACCATCGCCGCGCCATACAGCTCGACCATGCGCAGGGTGCCCTGCACCTGGTGCAGGTAGGTCGCGCAGAAACGCATCTGGCTGGCGTCAGCCGGATCTTCGACGTAGACCTCGAGCGCCTGTCGCGCCTGCTTCAGGGTCTCGTCAAGCTCACCCTTGACCCAGGTCAGCGTGGTGAAGTCGATGTCTTCGTCGAGTCGCATGGCGGATCTCAGCGGTTGCGCAGATAGGCCAGCGTGCCGGGGGCGGCGACGCGGGTCAGCGCGGGGTGACTGAAGCTGGTGACTTCGCCGGCACCAAGCACCAGCAGACCGCCGGGCTCCAGCAGTCCGGCCAGTCCGTCCAGCAGCTCGCGACGGCGCTCGCGCGCGAAGTAGATCAGCACGTTCTGGCAATAGATCAGGTCAAGACGCTTGAGCGGCGCGGCGGCGGCATGCAGCAGATTGACGCGGGCAAAACCGACGCGTCGGCGCAGGCGCTCGATCGGCGCGAAAACATCGTCGTCCTTCATCTCGGCATAGACGCTGCGGTATTCCAGCGGGATCTCGGCCAGTCGTGCTGCCGGGTACTGCGCGCTGCGCGCCGCCGCCAGCGCGGCATGACTGACATCACTGGCGGTGATGCCGTAGGTCGGTCCGTGGCCGAGCGCGGCAAGCGCATGATCGATGACCATGGCCAGCGACCATGCCTCCTCGCCGCTGGCGCAGCCGACGCTCCACGCGTGCAGGCGTTCCCGGCCGTCGGCGATGCGCTCCGGCAGCCAGCGGCGGCCGATCAGATCCAGCGAGGGCGGGTGGCGAAAGAACCGCGTCTCGTGCACGGTCAGACGATCGACCAGGGTGGCCCATTCGACCGCGCCCGCGGCACCGGCGTTGACCAGGCGAAAGTAGGTCTCGTAATCGCCAAAACCGGCCTCGCGCATGCGCGAGCGAACCGCGCCGACCAGAAACGCCATGCGCGCCGGTGCGACCACGACGCCGGTACGCTGCTCCAGCAGCTGCGCCCAGCGCGAAAACAGTTCCGCATCCATGCCGGGCAGGGCATGGCCGGGAGTCGTGGGGCCGATCGCCACCGCCATGCGCTTCGCCGCCTCCGTTCAATGACGCCCGTCAGCCGGGCAGCTTGAAATCCGCGACCGAACGGCGCAGATCGTTGGCCATCTGCGCCAGGTTGCCGATCGATTCGGCAGTCTGGCTGGCACCGGTGGAGGTCTGCGTCGTGATCTCCTGAATCACGTTCATCGTCGCCGAGATGTTGGTCGCCGCAGCCGACTGCTGGCGCGCCGCCTCGGAGATGTTCTGGATCAGGTCGGCAAGATCGCTGGACACCTTTTCGATATCGCCCAGCGCGGTGCCGGCGTCCTCGGCCAGGCGCGCGCCCGATACCACCTCGGCGGTGGTCTGTTCCATCGAGCTGACCGCCTCGTTGGTGTCGGACTGAATCGTCTGGACCAGGGTCTCGATGCGCTTGGTGGCGTTGGACGAGCGTTCGGCCAGTCGCTGCACTTCGTCGGCCACGACCGCGAAACCGCGACCGGCCTCGCCGGCCGAGGCCGCCTGGATGGCCGCGTTCAGGGCCAGGATGTTGGTCTGCTCGGCGATGTCGTTGATCAGCTCGACGATCGAGCCGATTTCCTGCGAGGACTCGCCGAGCCGCTTGATGCGCTTGGATGTTTCCTGGATCTGGTCGCGGATCGAGTCCATGCCGGCGATGGTCTGGCGCACGATGCCGGCGCCTTTGCCGGCGATCGCGACCGAGCGCTGCGCCACGTCGGCCGACTCGGCCGAGTTCTTCGACACCTCGTCGATCGATACCGCGATCTCGTTGATCGCGGCGGAGGCCGAGGTGATCTGCTGCGCCTGGTGCTCGGCGGCTTCGGCCAGGTGCATGGCCGTCGCCTGCGTTTCCTGCGCGGCGGCCGACACCTGCACCGCCGTCTCGTTGATGGTCGACACCAGGCTGCGCAGCGCCTCGACCGCGAAGTTGACCGAGTCGGCGATCGCGCCGGTGATGTCCTCGGTGACGGTCGCCTTGACGGTCAGGTCGCCTTCGGCCAGCGAACCCATCTCGTCGAGCAGGCGCAGAATCGCCTCCTGGTTGCGCTGGTTGAGATCGGCGGTGACTTCGTAACGGCGTCGCTGGTCGCGCACCAGGGTGACGACCAGCAGCAGAGCGAACAGCACCGCGGCACCGGCACCCAGCAGACCGAACCAGACATTCGGGAACAGGCGCAGGGTCGGCAGCTTGCCGAGGCGATCGGAAACGTCGTTGGCGCGCAGCAGCACGCTCTGCGAATCGACCGAGGCCTGGTTGGCGGCATCCTTGACCTCGACCAGCGTCGGCGCGGCGGCCAGCAGCTTGTTGACCGGATCGGACAGGCTGACCCAGTTCTTGCGGATGTCGCTGAGGATGCGCGTGCCGGCGGCGTCGTTCAGGGCGCGCACACCCACTTCGGAGTTGCCGTCGATCAGACCGGAGAGCACCGCGCCGTAAAGCTGGGCGTCGCGGGCAAGGCCGTCGGCCGCGGTCTGCGCCGAATCGCCACCCTGCAGGATTTCCTGGGTGCGGCGGATCATGCGGTCGGCCAGCAGCATCTGGCGCGCGGCGGTGAAGGTCTGCGACGCACTGCCATTCTTCTGTTGCAGGATGTTGACCACTTCATCCATGCGCGAGTTGAGCACCGGCATCTGGCTGTCGAAGGTGCCGGCCTGCTGGGCCGAGTTGAGCACCAGCGCCTGGTTGCGCAGGATCTTGCTGAGGTCACCATCCAGCTGGGCCCAGGACTTGTTCAGTCCGGCCATCGCGCCGGCCACGCCGGCGCCCGCGTTGGCGTAACCGGGCATGCCGGTTTCGCGGTCGCCGTTGTTGAGCTTCCGGATCAGCGCGTCGATGGTGTTTCGCGTGGCGTCGAGTTCCTTGAAGGAGTCGATATTGCCGCTCGCCGACTCGATCGCGAACTTGGCCGTCTGCTGCGAGAGCACCTGGATCTGGGTGGTGATCTGCGCCGCCTGGCGGTCTTCGCCGTTCTTCTGGTTGAGCAGGAAGAAATCGAACGCCGCGAAACCGATCGCCAGCACCAGCAGGACGATCAGCCCCGTGTAGCCGCGTTCCCTACCGATGGCACCACTGGTCGCACTCATGCTTCACCTCACCCTCGAATCGGACCGCGGCATGGATTACACCGCCGCTTGCTGGAAATCCGGCGCTCGCGCCAGACGCGTCATGCTGAACACACCGAGGCGCTGTTCCGCCACCGTCACGTTTTCCTCGACAAAGCGCTGCAGGCGCTCGTCGGCCTCGCCCTCCGCGCCGGCGCGCTGGTCAAGGGTCAGGTTGCGCTGGCCAAGCACCTCGTCGACCAGCAGGCCGACGCTGCCGCCCTGCTGGCGCACCAGCAGCACGCGGCTCTGGTCCGTCGGCAACACGCGTTCGCCGAACAGGAATCCCCCGAGATCCACCACCGGAATCAGGTTGCCGCGCACATTGGCGACCCCCAGCAGCCAGCCGCGGGTACCGGGTACCGGCGTCAGCGCCGGCGGGGTCAGCAGCTCGTTGACTTCGCTGATGCTGCTGACCAGCAGCCGCGTGCCGATGCGAAATCCGATGCCGCGCCACAGACCCTCGGCCTCGATCTGCTCGGGCATGCCGGCGACGTGGGCCAAGCTGAGCCGCTCGTACTCGGCGAGCAGCTCGAAGGGCGGCATGATGGCGATCGCGCTCATCGCGTCCTCACCCGCCACCCGGCAGGAGTTTCTGGATCCGCGCCAGCAGCTCTTTTTCGGCCACCGGCTTGGTGATGAAGTCCTTGGCGCCCTGGCGCAGCCCCCACACGCGATCGGTTTCCATCGACTTGGTGGTGATGATCAGGATCGGCACGTGCTGGGTATCGGCATCGCGGCTGAGCGTGCGCGTGGCCTGGAAGCCGTTCATGCCGGGCATGATGACGTCCATGATCACCAGGTCCGGGCGCGCGCGCTTGACCATGGCGATGCCGTCGTCGGCGTTGCCGGCGCTGGAAACGCGGTGCCCTGCCTTCTCGAGCAGCGTGGTGAACACGCGCACGTCGGTGGGGGAGTCGTCGATGATGAGGATGTGCGCCATGGGTCCGGGATTCGCGTCAGCTCGAATGGAGATCGACGTGGCGCCGGATGGCGCCGAGCAGTTCTTCGCGGGTGAAGGGCTTGGTCAGATACTGGTCGGATCCGCAGATGCGGCCGCGGGCCTTGTCGAACAGGCCGTCCTTGGAACTGAGCATGATCACCGGGGTCGCGCGGAAAGCCTGGTTGTTCTTGATCAGCGCGCAGGTCTGGTAGCCGTCGAGGCGCGGCATCATGATGTCGACGAAGATGATGTGCGGCTGCAGATCGGAAATCTTGGCCAGCGCCTCGAAGCCGTCCACCGCGGTGACGACGTCGCAGCCCTCCTTCTTGAGTAGCGTTTCGGCGGTGCGGCGGATGGTCTTGGAATCGTCGATCACCATCACGCGCAATCCGCCGAGGCCACCCTGTTTCGTATGCTCTTCCACGTATCCACCCTTGCCGCGCCCAGGTCGCGCAGCTGTATATGAAGCAAATCGCATGCCTTGAACCGGCAACAGTGGTCGGCGCCAGATCGTGGTCGCGCCGACGGCGCTCCGCTGTCGCCCCCTGCGCGATCATCATCGCTCCGACGGCTGTTTAACGCGCGTTTATCAACTCTGTCAAGTTCATCCTGCAAGTCCTTGTCATTCCACACTTCAGCAAACCCATGCGGAGCAGACCATGGCCCTGACCGTCGCCGTCCTGATGGATCCCATCGAGCACATCAAGATCCGCAAGGACACCACCTTCGCGCTGCTGCTGGAGGCGCAGCGCCGCGGTCACCACCTGCGCTACCTGCAACAGGGCGACCTCGCGCTGCGCGATGGCGCACCGTGGGCGCGGATGGCGCCGCTGACCGTCAGCGACGACGACGTGCACTGGTTCCAGCGGGGTGACGCGCTGTGGCATCCTCTGACCACGGTGGACATCCTGCTGGCACGCAAGGATCCGCCACTGGACGTGCAATTCCTCCACGACACCCTGGTGCTGGAAGCCGCGCAGCGCCTCGGCGTGCGGGTGATCAACGATCCACGTGCACTGCGCGACTGCAACGAGAAGCTTTATGCGCTGCAATTTCCGCAGTGCTGCGCGCCGAGCCTGGTGGCGCGCGACCGCGATGCGCTGCGGCAGTTCGCGCAGCAGCACGGCGAGGTGGTGCTGAAGCCGCTGGACGGCATGGGCGGTCGCGGCATTTTCCGCAGTCATGGCCACGATCCCAATCTCAACGTGATCCTCGAGACCCTGGTCGGCGATGACCGGCACTTCGCGCTGGCGCAGCGGTTCATCCCCGAGATCCGCGCCGGTGACAAGCGCATTCTGGTGGTCGCAGGCACCGCGGTGTCCCACGCGCTGGCGCGCGTGCCGCAAGGCGACGAGTTCCGCGGCAACCTCGCCGCAGGCGGACGCGGCATCGTCGTGCCGCTGAGCGAACGCGATCGCTGGATCGTCGCACAGGTGGCGCCGGACCTCGTGCGGCGCGGGCTGCAGTTCGTCGGCCTCGATGTCATCGGCGACTACCTCACCGAGATCAACGTCACATCGCCGACCTGCGCACGCGAAATCGATGCCGCCTGCGGCCTTAATATTGCCGGCATGCTGTTCGATGCCATCGAGAACCTGCCCTCGTGAATGCGCCGGTGCGCCCTGCCGCGGCCGGAGACCGCCTCGGCGTGACGCTGCTGTTTTCGCTGCTGCTGCATGCGGTGGTGATCCTCGGCATCACCTTCCGTATCGAGAAGCCGCGCCCGAGCCTGCCGGCGCTCGACGTCACCCTGCTCAATACCGCCAACGGCGAGCCCCCGCGCCGGGCCGACTTCCTGGCCCAGGCCAACAACGCCGGCGGCGGTGACAATGCGCGTGCGCGGCTGCCCGGCAGCCCGACCAGTGGCCCGCTGCCCGAGGCCGAAGGCGCCGCGCCGCAGGCACTCGATCCAGCGGCACCGCAACCGCAGGTGGCCAGCGGCCCCGAGGTGCTCACCCAGTTGCACGCCGCTGTGCGGATGGCCAGCACGCCGCAGCACACGCGGGCACCGGCGCAGATGCTGCCGCCGGCCGTGATACCGATCGAACAACGCCTGGAGATGGCGCGCCTGGCCGCCGAGGTGCGCGCCGAGAGCGAGGCCTACGCCAAGCGCCCGCGACGCAAGTTCATCTCCGCCAACACCCGCGAATACGCCTATGCGGCCTACATGCGCGCATGGGTGGCGCGCATCGAGCGCGTCGGCAACCTGAATTACCCCGACGAAGCGCGCCGCCGCGAACTGCATGGCCAGCTCGTGCTCACGGTCGGACTGCACCGTGACGGCAGCATTGCCAGCATCGACGTGATCAAGGGCTCGGGGCACCAGGTGCTCGATGATGCCGCCATCCGCATCGTGCGCCTCGCGGCGCCGTTTCCGCCGTTGCCCGCGGTCAAGGACCGCGTGGACGAGCTCTACATCACCCGCACCTGGCAGTTCCTGCCCGGCAATGTGTTGCGCGACGCCAGCGATGGCGGCTGACGGCATTCAGCCCGCTACCCGTAGAATGACGCCATGAGCGCGATCTCATTCCTAACCGGTCATCTGCTGATCGCGATGCCGGGCCTGCGCGATCCCAACTTCGAGCATGGCGTGGCCTTCGTCTGCCAGCATGGCGAGGACGGCGCCATGGGCCTGTTGATCAACCGTCTGTCCGATTACCGGCTGGGCGCGCTGCTGCAGCAGATGCAGCTGCCCTGCGAGGATATCGGCACCGCCGAGCAGCCGGTCCTCACCGGTGGCCCGGTGCAACCCGAACGCGGCTTCGTGCTGCACCCCGCCGAGGGCCACTGGACATCGAGCTACCGCATCAACGACCGTCTCGCGCTGACCACATCGCGCGACATCCTCGAGGCGATGGCGGCCGGCCGCGGCCCCAGCCGTGCGCTGGTGGCGCTTGGCTACGCCGGACTGGGAAGCTGGCCAGCTCGAGCAGGAACTGCGCGACAACGCCTGGCTGACGGTCGAGGCCGACGAGCCGCTGCTGTTCGACACCGCGCTCGGGCAGCGCTGGTCGGCGGCGGCCGCACGCGTCGGCGTCGATGCGACGCGCCTGGCCGATTACGCCGGCCACGCATGAGCGCGGCGCCGGCCTGCGTGCTCGGCTTCGACTTCGGCACCCGCTGCATCGGCGTCGCCGTCGGCGAGCGCGTC
Source organism: uncultured Pseudomonadota bacterium (assembly GCA_963794205.1). Taxonomy (GTDB): domain Bacteria; phylum Pseudomonadota; class Gammaproteobacteria; order Xanthomonadales; family Rhodanobacteraceae; genus Metallibacterium. The sequence goes on along the minus strand of CAWCCR010000015.1, from coordinate 358,890 downwards.
ACCGCCAGCGCGCGCGCGTTGAAAACGGTCGCGGCACGCAACGGCGAGCCCGAATGGCCGCTCCTCGACGCGCTGATCGGCGCCTGGCAGCCGGCCGCGCTGGTGGTCGGCCTGCCGCTGACCCTCGACGGTGGCGAGCAGGCCGTGTCGCGCGGTGCGCGGCGGTTTGCGGGGCGTCTCGGCGCGCGTTACGGCCTGCCGGTGCATCTGGCCGACGAACGCCATACCTCGCAGGAGGCAGCGCGGCGCTTCGCCGGGGCGCGTGCGGCAGGACTGTCGCGGCGACGCGATGCGCAGAGCCTCGACGCAATGGCCGCCGCCGTCATCCTCGAAACCTGGCTGAGCGAATCCGCATGAGCGCACGATTGCGTCACCTGATCAGCCTCGAGCATCTCGACGCCGATACCCTGACACGCCTGCTCGACCGCGCCGAGTCGTTGCGCGAGGCTTGCGCGCACGGCACCCGCAAGCTCGACCTGCTGGCCGGCCGCACCGTGCTGAATCTGTTCTTCGAGCCGTCCACGCGCACGCGCATCTCGTTCGAGCTGGCGGCGCGCCGGCTGGGCGCCGATGTGGTCAATTTCGACCTTGGCAATTCCTCGACCAGCAAGGGCGAAACCCTGCTCGACACACTGCATACGCTGGAGGCGATGCATCTCGACGCGTTCGTGGTGCGGCATCAGCGAATCCGGCACGCCGGAGTATCTGGTCAAGCACGCCGCCAGCGGCGTCGCGGTGATCAATGCGGGCGACGGCAATCACGCGCACCCGACCCAGGGCCTGCTCGACGCCCTGACTGATCCGCGCCAGCATCGTCGCGACTTGCATGCGTCTGACCGTGACGATCTGCGGCGATGTGCTGCATTCGCGGGTGGCGCGTTCCGACGTCCACGCCTTCCGCGCGCTCGGCGTGCGCGAGATCCGCCTGTGCGGACCCGCGGCACTGCTGCCGGCAGCAGCCGAGTTCCGCAGCTGCCGGATCACGGAAGATTTCGACGCGGCGATCGCGGGTGCCGATGTGGTGATCATGCTGCGCCTGCAGAAGGAGCGCATGGCGGCGACCGAGCTGCCGGACGAAGCCGCCTATTTCACCTGCTACGGCCTCGATGCGGCGCGCCTGAAGCGCGCCGCACCGGACTGCATGGTGATGCACCCGGGGCCGATCAACCGCGGCATCGAGATCGCCTCCGAGGTGGCCGACGGCGCGCACTCGCGCATCCTCGAGCAGGTCGCCAACGGCGTGTTCGTGCGGATGGCGGTACTGGCCGAGGTGCTCGGCCGCTGACTCCGCTCAATCGGCGCGCGGCCGCCCCCGACGCGTCAAGCCGGATCACCCGGCCGGTTTCCCGCCATTTCCGGGATGGCACGACCGATGGCGCAATGCGATCCCTTGCGGAACTGATGAATGCGTGCCGCGATGAAAATCGGCCGCGGCGAGGAAGGCCCACTGCAAGCCCGGGTGACGGGACAGGTGACCGTGTGGCCCCTCGGAAGCTGGGCGGCGGCGATTACGACGAAGGCCGGATCAGGACCGCCGCGAATCGACGAATCCAGAATGCCCCGCCCATCAAGGATCAGCGCTGCTCGGCCAGCTGCACGTCGCCAAGGCCCTGCGACCAGCGTGTGCGCGTCACCGCCCTGCGACAGCTTGATGCGCAGGCGAACCTCGTTCGCGCTGTCGGCGTGGCGCAGCGCGTCCTCGTAGCTGAAATCTCGCCGGCGTGGTACAGCTCGAACAGGCTCTGGTCGAAGGTGCGCATGCCGAGGTTGGTCGGATTCCTTCATCACGTCCTTGAGCTTGTGGACCTCGCCCTGGCGGATGTAGTCCTGCACCAGCGGCGTGCCGAGCATCACTTCCATCGCGACGCGGCGCGCCTTGCCGTCCGGCGTCGGGATCAGCTGCTGCGCGACGACGCCCTTGAGGTTCAGCGACAGGTCCATGAACAGCTGCTGGCGGCGGTCCTCCGGGAAGAAGTGGATGATGCGGTCGATCGCCTGGTTGGCGTTGTTGGCGTGCAGCGTGCACAGGCACAGGTGGCCGGTTTCGGAGAAGTTGATCGCGTGCTCCATCGTCTCGCGCGTGCGCACCTCGCCGATCATGATCACGTCCGGCGCCTGGCGCAGGGTGTTCTTCAGCGCGTTCTCCCAGCTGTCGGTGTCGATGCCGAGCTCGCGCTGGGTGATGATGCAGCCCTCGTGCTTGTGCACGTATTCGATCGGGTCCTCGATCGTGATGATGTGGCCGGTCGAGTTCTGGTTGCGGTAGCCGATCATCGAGGCCAGCGAGGTCGACTTGCCGGTGCCGGTGCGCGCCGACGAAGATGATGATGCCGCGCTTGGTCATCGCCAGCTGCTTGATGATCGGCGGCAGGTTCAGCTCTTCGATGCGTCGGGATGCGCGTCTCGATGCGACGCAGCACCATGCCGACGCAGTTGCGCTGGTAGAAGCACGACACGCGGAAGCGGCCGACGCCCGTCACGCTGATCGCGAACTGGCATTCGTGGGTCTTTTCGAACTCCTCGCGCTGCGAGGGCGTCATCACGTTGAGCACCATGTCGCGCGACTGCTGCGCGGTCAGCGGGTTCTGGGTGATCGGCGCGATGCGTCCGCTGCACCTTCATCGACGGCGGCACGCCGGCGGTGATGAACAGGTCGGACGCCTTCTTGTGCACCATCAGCTTGAGGAACGAGGTGAAATCGAAGTCGCTCATGGCTTTTCTCCGCGGATCGGGGATCGGAACCGGGCCCCGGCAGCGGAAGCACCGTCGCCGAGCCGCGCCCTCACCGCCGTTCCCACGATGCTGCCATCGGCGATGCCGGCAGCGCGCGCGACATTGCATGCGGCCACGGTTCCCCGAGTCCCGGATCCCGAGTCCCGCGCCGTCTCACTTGAACAGCTCCTTGTTCTTGGCGTAGCTGATCGCCTGCTGGCGCGTCACCAGGCCGCGCTTCACCAGGTCCTGCAGGCACTGGTCCAGGGTCTGCATGCCGTACTGCTGGCCGGTCTGGATCGACGAATACATCTGCGCGACCTTGTCCTCGCGGATCAGGTTCCGGATGGCCGGAATGCCGACCATGATCTCGTGCGCCGCGATGCGGCCGCCGCCGACCTTCTTCAGCAGCGACTGCGAGATCACCGCGCGCAGCGACTCGGAGAGCATCGAGCGCACCATCGGCTTTTCGCCGGCGGGGAACACGTCGATGATGCGGTCGATGGTCTTGGCCGCCGAGGACGGTGTGCAGCGTGGCGAACACCAGATGGCCGGTCTCCGCGGCGGTCAGCGCCAGGCGGATGGTCTCGATGTCGCGCATTTCGCCGACCAGGATGTAGTCGGGATCCTCGCGCAGCGCCGAGCGCAGCGCCTCGTTGAAGCCGTGCGTGTCGCGGTGGACTTCGCGCTGGTTGATCAGGCACTTCTGCGAGGTGTGCACGAACTCGATCGGATCCTCGATGGTGAGGATGTGGCCGTATTCGTTCTTGTTGACGTGGTCGACCATTGCCGCCAGCGTGGTCGACTTGCCCGATCCGGTCGGCCCGGTGCACCAGGATCAGGCCCTGCGGCTGCTCGATCAGCTCCTTGAAGATCTTGGGCGTGGCCAGATCCTCCAGCGTCAGCACCTCGGAGGGAATGGTGCGGAACACCGCCGCCGGCGCCGCGGTTCTGATTGAACGAGTTGACGCGAAAGCGCGCCAGGCCCGGGATCTCGAACGAGAAGTCGACCTCGAGGAATTCCTCGTAGTCGCGACGCTGCTTGTCCGACATGATGTCGTAGATCAGCGAATGCACCTGCTTGTGATCCAGCGCCGGAATGTTGATGCGACGCACATCGCCGTCGACGCGGATCATCGGCGGCAGGCCGGCGGACAGATGCAGGTCGGAGGCTTTATTCTTGACCGAGAAGGCCAGCAGTTCGGCAATATCCATGCGCGACATCCCCCGTGCGTTGACGCACATTCCCAGCGGCGACGTGCCCGAGTATAGCGCGCGCTATCGGACGGACATGCGCCGATGACCGCGTCCGCGGAAAGTTATGCTGCGGTGCGCCAATCGGTGCTTGCCGCCGCGCACGAAGTGCGTCTGCTCGCCGTCAGCAAGACCCGGCCCGCCGCGGCGCTGCGTGCACTGGCGGCACAGGGCCAGCGCGCCTTCGGCGAGAACTACGTGCAGGAAGCGTTGGCCAAGCAGCGCGCGCTGATCGATCTCGATCTCGAATGGCACCTGATCGGGCCGCTGCAATCGAACAAGTGTCGCGAGGTCGCGCTGCATTTCGACTGGCTGGAAAGCCTCGACCGCGAAAAGCTGATCGCACCACTGGACCGTCACCGGCCCACCGAACGCGCGCCGCTGAACGTGCTGATCCAGGTCAATGTCGACGACGAGGACAGCAAATCGGGCTGCGCGCCCGAAAGCATTCCGGCGCTGGCCGCTGCCGTCAACGCCGCACCACGACTGAAGCTGCGCGGATTGATGGCGATCCCAGCGCCGCATGCGGACCCGTCGCGGCGGCGCGCGGCTTTCCGGCGCATGCGCATGCTGTTCGACATCCTGCACGCCGAACATCCCGGCATCGATACGCTGTCGATGGGCATGTCCGACGACTTCGAGCTGGCCATCGCCGAAGGTGCCACCGAGGTGCGCATCGGCAGCGCGCTGTTTGGACCACGCGGGTGAATCCCGGTGCTCGGGACTCGCTCGGAATCTAATCAAACAGCAAAGCGCAGGCTGTTCGCTCCCGCCCCCACCCCCGATCCTGCCAAGCCCCTAGAATCAGCAAACCCAGATCTCTCTGAATCATTGACGGCCAGCATGCACTCGCTTCCATCCGAGTCACGAGTTCCGAGCCCCGAGTCCCGCACGCCCGGCACCATCGCCTTCCTCGGCGGCGGCAACATGGCGCGCGCGCTGATCGGCGGCCTGCTGCGCGGCGGCGCGACGGCAGCGGCGTTGCGAGTGTCCGAGCCGCGCGCCGAGGCGCGCGTCGAACTGGCGCAGGCCTTCGGCGTCGCGGCACACGCCGACAATGCCGAGGCGGCGCGCGGCGCCGCGCTGTGGGTGCTGGCAGTCAAGCCGCAGGTGCTGCGCGCGGTCTGCACGGCGCTGGCGCCGCTGGCACAGGCCGAGCACCCGGTGGTGCTGTCGATCGCCGCCGGCATCCGCAGCGACCAGATCGATCGCTGGCTGGGCGGCGATCTCGCAGTGGTGCGCGCCATGCCGAACACGCCCGCGCTGCTGGGCGCCGGCGCTACCGCGCTCTATGCCAATGCGAAGGTTGATGGCACCGGGCGTGCGCTGATCGAACGGGTGCTGGGCGCAGTCGGCGTCACCTGCTGGGTCGACGACGAGGAGCAGATGGATGTCGTGACCGCGCTCTCCGGATCCGGGCCGGCGTATTTCTTCCTGCTCGCCGAAGCACTGGAGCAGGCCGCAGTCGCCCACGGCCTGCCGCGCGAAGTGGCACGTTTGCTTGCGGCCCAGACCTGCCTCGGCGCGGGACGCATGCTGCGCGAGGACGGCGCCACGGCCGGCGAGTTGCGCCAGCGCGTCACCTCGCCGGGCGGCACCACCGCCGCGGCGCTGGAACGCTTCGCCGCCGGCGGCTTCGCGGCGCTGGTCGCCGAGGGTCTGGCCGCGGCCACGCGACGCGGCGCCGAGCTTTCGACGCTGGCGCAGGACTGATGCCATGGGCTATTTCGCCAACGCCGGCCAGATCCTGATCGTCTTCGCCTTCGGCGCCGTCATCGGCCTGTTCATCCTGCGCCTGCTGGCCGAGGCGGCGCGAGTCGATTTCTACAATCCGATCTGCCAGTTCCTCTACCGCACCACGCATCCGCTGCTGGCACCGGTGCGGCGGTTCGTGCCGAGCGTGCGCCGCATCAATCTGGCGCCGCTGCTGCTGGCATATCTGGCCGCGTTGCTGAAATGGGCGCTGCTGCTGGCGCTGGGCGGCCTTCGCCCGGGGCTGGCCAGCCTGTTGCTGCTCGGACTGACCGAGCTGACCGACTACCTGCTCGTGCTGTACATGGCGATGATCTTCGCCTGGTCGCTGATGAGCTTCCTCGCCGTCGAAAGCCCGCATCCGCTGATGCCGTTCATGGGCAAGCTGGTCGGACCGGTGCTGCGTCCGCTGCGGCGGGTGCTGCCGACTCCCGGCGGCATCGATTTTTCGCCGGCACTGGCCATCCTGCTGATCCTGCTGGCGCGCGCGCTGGTGGTGCAGCCGCTGTTCGATTTCGGCACTGCGCTCGCACGCTGAGCGCGACGCGAGGAGTATCCTCGGCGACCTGGCGCTTGCGGAGACAGCCATGTCGAGGATGCGGATTCGCGCGGTGCGTTTCATCGGCGCCGCCCTGCTGGCGCTGTTCCTGCTGCCTTGCAAGGCGCACGCCGACAGCCAGCGCAGCGGCGACTTCATCGTCTATTACAGCGCCATCAGCAGCACGCTGATCACGCCCGCGGTTGCGCAGGCCAATGACCTCCGACGCGGCAGGCACATCGGCCTGATCAACATCGCGGTCAAGCGCGGCCGCGATCCGGCCAGCGCCGCTCCGGTGCCGGCGACGATCAGCGGCAGCGTGCGCAATCTCAGCGACCAGAGCACCACGTTGCATTTCCGTGCGGTCAAGGAGCCCGGCGCCGTTTACTACCTGGCCGAGTTCCCGGTCAGCGGCATCGATACCCTGCGCTTCGACCTGCGCGTGCAACCGGCGGGAGGCAGCGTGATCCCGGTGTCCTTCAGCCGCGACTTCAATACCGACTGAGGCGCGGCCATGGCGGGCGCGGACGGCCACCGCATCGTGCTGCTGCGGCATGCCCAGGCCAACTGGGGCGGCACCGACTACGACCTGCTCTCGGAACGCGGCCAGGCCCAGGCGGCCGCGCTGGGGGACTGGCTTGCCGCGGCGGCGCCGTGGAACTTCACCAGCGCCTGGCGCGGCCGTCAGCGCCGTCACGCCGATACCCTGGACGCGATCGATCACGCCTGCCGGCGCAGTGGACACCCGCTGCCGCCGGCGACCGTCGCCGCCGAGTGGGACGAGTTCGAACCCGCGGCCCTGCTGGCGGCCTTTCGCGCCCACGCACCCGATCATCCGGCACTGGCGGCGCTGAAGCACGCGCCGACGCCGGGCGAAGCGCGTGCACTGCTGGCCGCCGTGTTCGATGCCTGGCGGCGCGGAGTGCTGGATGACGACGTACCCGAATCCTGGTCGGCCTTCGCCGCGCGCATCGCCACCGCGCGCCGGCGCATCGAGCGCGAAAGCCCGCCGGGCGCGGTGCTGGTGGTCAGCTCGGGGGGCGCGATCGCGCGCTGCGCGCAGGCCGCGCTCGATCTCTCCGAGCCACGCATGATCGAGCTCAACCTCGGTCTCGCCAACAGCGCGATCAGCGAATTCACCGCGCGCGACGGCCACTGGAGCCTGCTCAGCTGGAATACGCTGCCCCATCTCGCCAGCGGCACCACGCGTGTGCTGGCCAGCCACTACTGAGGCCCGCATGACCGCCGCAGCTCTGTTCCCGCCCAGCCCGCGTGCCGCCGAACTCGCGCGGCGACTGGACAGCTTCATGCGCAGGCGCGTGCTCTGCGCCGAGACCACGCTCGCCGCCTGGGACGCCGATCCGGAGCGGCGCTGGCAGGTGCCGCCGCTGCTCGAGGAGTTGAAACAGGCCGCGCGCTCCGAAGGCCTGTGGAACCTGTTCCTGCCCGATCCCGAGCGCGGTGCGGGGCTGAGCAATCTCGAGTACGCGCCGCTGGCGGCGATCATGGGCCGCTCGCTGTGCGCGCCGGAAGTCTTCAACTGCAGCGCGCCCGACACCGGCAACATGGAAGTGCTGCTGCACTACGGCAGCGCGGCGCAGCAGGCGCGCTGGCTGGAGCCGCTGCTGGCCGGCCGCACCCGTTCAGGCTTCGCGATGACCGAGCCGGATGTCGCCAGCTCGGACGCCACCAACATCGCCGCACGCATCGAGCGCGACGGCGACGATTACGTCGTGCACGCGCGCAAGTGGTGGACCACCGGCGCCAGCGATCCGCGCTGCGCGTTCTTCATCGTGATGGGCGTGACCGATGCGAACGCGCCGCCACATCGACGCCACAGCATGCTGATCGTGCCGCGCGACACACCCGGCGTGCGCCTGCTGCGGCCACTGACGGTGTTCGGCTACGACGACGCGCCGCAGGGCCACGGCGAGGTCGCCTTCGAGGGTGCACGTGTGCCCTCCGATCATCTGATCCTGGGCGAGGGCCGCGGCTTCGAGATCGCCCAGGGCCGGCTGGGACCGGGCCGCATTCATCACTGCATGCGCCTGATCGGCCTGGCCGAACGCGCGCTGCAGGCGATGACCGAGCGCGCGCGCAACCGGATCGCCTTCGGTCGGCCGCTGGCGGCGCAGGGCCTGGTGCAGGCGGCAGTCGCCGAGTCGCGCTGCGAGATCGAGCAGGCGCGGCTGCTGACCCTGGCCGCCGCCGCCGCGCTCGACCATCACGGCGCCAAGGGTGCGCGCGAGGCGATCGGCATGATCAAGATCGTCGCACCGCGCATGGCCTGCCGGGTGATCGACCGTGCCATCCAGGTCCACGGCGGCGCGGGGCTCGGCGGCGATCATTTCCTCGCCCACGCCTACGCCGCGGCGCGCGCGCTGCGCATCGCCGACGGCCCCGATGAGGTGCATCTGGCCGCGCTGGCCAAGCTGCAGCTGCGCGATCCCGACGCCAGCCGCGGTGCATGAGCCTATGCCGCATGCACTCGATCCGCCCCTCGATGCTCTCGGCGCCTGGCTGACACCACGGCTGCCGGATTTCGCCGACCCGCTGCGCGCGACCCGATTCATGGGCGGCCAATCCAACCCCACCTACCTGATCGAGAGCGCTGCGGCACGCTGCGTGTTGCGGCGCAAGCCGCCGGGTCCGCTGCTGAACTCGGCGCACGCGATCGACCGCGAGTTCCGCGTGCTGCGCGCGCTGCACGGCGGCGTGGTACCGGTGCCGCGGCCGCTGCTGTATTGCGACGACACCGGCGTGATCGGCAGCGCCTTCTATCTGATGCAGGCCATCGACGGCCGCATCGCGATCGACCCCGCGCTGCCCGGCTGGAACGCACGCGACCGCAGCGCGGGTTTCGCCGCGATCCTCGCCGTGCTGGCGGCACTGATCAGCTTCGATGCCGATGCCGCGGGGCTGGCGGACTTCGGCAAGCCCGGCAACTACTTCGCGCGCCAGGTGACGCGCTGGAGCGCGCAGTACCGCGCCTGCGAAACCGCGCGGATCGAGCCGATGGACGCGCTGATCGCCGCCCTGCCCGGCACGGTGCCGGCCGACGACGGCCGCGGCGCGCTGGTGCACGGCGATTTCCGCGTCGACAACCTGGTCTGGGACACCGTGACACCGACGCTGCGCGCAGTACTCGACTGGGAATTGTCGACGCTGGGCCACCCGTACGCCGATTTCAGCTACTTCTGCATGGCGCTGCGCCTGCCGCGCAATCCGGTGCTGCCGGGTCTGGCCGGCATCGACCGTGCCGCGCTGGGCATTCCATCCGAGGCCGAGTTGCTAGACGGCTATACGGCACGCACCGGACTCGACCCGCGCCCGCACTGGCCGTTCCTTCTGGCCTTCCAGTTCTTCCGCCTGGCCGCGATCGCGCAGGGCGTCGCCCGACGCGCGGCGCAGGGCAACGCCTCCGGCGCGCAGGCGACGCAGGCTGGCGCGATGACGCGCACCATCGCGGAACTCGGCGTGCAGGCGCTGGCCTCGGGCTAGCGTTGCGGCACGGCGCCTGGGCGGGCCGTTGCCGACACGGCTCGATCAGCGGTGACGTCGCGCCCACGCCGCGATGCGCGCGTGAATCGCGTCGACACCCTCGAACAGGGCCGCCGGACCGGGCTGCAGGATGAGCGGCGACTTGATCTCGTGCAGTTCGCCGTCGCGCACCGCCGGGATCGCCGCCCAGCCCGGTCGCGCGGCCAGCTGCTCGGGACGAAAACGCTTGCCGCACCACGAGCCGAGGATCAGCTGTGGCGCGCGCCGGACCACCTCGCCGGGGTCGACGAGAATGCGTGCGCGTGCCAGCGACTGTTCCGCCAGCTCGGGGAATACATCGTCGCCACCGGCGATGCGGATCAGCTCGGCCACCCAGCGGATGCCGCTGATCGGCGGATCATCCCACTCCTCGAAATAGACCCGCGGCCGGCATGGCAGGCCCGCTGCCCTGGCGGACACGGCGACGAGATGCGCCTCGGCCTCGCGCGCATACAACTCGGCGCGCTCCGTCGCGCCGACCAGAGCGCCCAGCCGGCGGATGTAATCGAGGATGCCCGCCACGCTGCGGTGGTTGCTGATCCAGACCTCGACGCCGGCCTTGATCAGCGCCTGCGCAATGTCGGCCTGGATGTCCGAAAAGCCGATCGCAAGGTCGGGATCGAGAGCGAGAATGGCGTCGATCTTTGCACTGGTGAAAGCACTGACCCTGGGCTTTTCACGCCGCGCCTGCGGCGGGCGCACGGTGAACCCGGAGATGCCGACGATGCGGTCCTGTTCGCCCAGTGCGTAGAGGACCTCGGTGGGTTCCTCGGTAAGACAGACGATGCGCTGCGGGCCATTCATGGTTTGGGACTCAGGGCAAGTCGGGAAGTGACGCGCGCTGCCTTGACTGCGCGTGCACGAGTGCACGCGCGAACGGCGCAGCCGACCCGCAGGGAGAGCGCCAGGAAGGCACGCGTCATGGCAGCGCGCGCCGGCGGGCGCCCGGTCAAGAGAGGCCGGACAGGCGCCACGCACCGGGGATGGATGGTTCGCAAGGGACTCGGGGAAAGTCTGAAAATCAAACAACGAAGCGCAAGCTCTTCCGTTCGTCTTGCAGGCAGCACGGCAAAGCCGAAGCACATGCAACGCCATGCACGGCGCTCACGGATTCCTCGCTTTGCTCGGGATGGCGATCCGTTTCCAGCCCGCAGTTCCCGGTTCGCCCATCATTACGCCCCACTCCCGTTTCACGGATACAGCAGTCGCCGTGTCCAGGCGCCGTCGCGCCATTCCCAGCGCACCCGCCGGTGCAGGCGATGCTGCGCGCCATGCCAGAACTCGACCGCATCGGCCTCGACCCGATAACCGCCCCAGTGCGGCGGACGCGGCACGTCGCGGCCGGCGAATTCGCGCTCGCAGCGGGCGACGCGTGCGTCGAAGGCTTCGCGATCGGGCAGGGTCTGCGATTGCAACGAGGCCCAGGCGCCGATCTGGCTGCCGCGCGGGCGGGTGGCAAAATAGGCATCGGACTCCGCCTCGCCCAGCCGGACGACGCCGCCCTCGACGCGCACCTGGACACCGCCCGCCGCGGGATCGCCGGCGGTCTTCCAATGAAAGCACAGCGCCACCTGCGGGTAGGCATCGAGTTCGGCGCCCTTGGCGCTGTCGTAATTCGTGTAGAAGCAGAAGCCGCGCGCGTCGACATCCTTCAGCAGCACGATGCGCGCTGCGATGCGGCCGGCGCCGTCGCGGGTCGCCAGGGTCATCGCGGTCGGCTCGGGATCACCGGCGGCACGGGCCTGGTCAAGCAGATCACGGAAAGTGTCGAGGATTTCGGGAATCAACATGGCAGGAGCAGATCGCGAGAGGTGACCGGCGGAATGGGACGGCCCGCTTGAAACGCGTGCGACGGGCGGCGAGGCGGCGAGGCGGCGGCAGTAACGCGCAGGGACGGCGCACGAGCACGGTCTGCTTCAGGCTTGCTCGAGGCGGTAACCGTGCTGATAGACCGCGGTCAGCTTCCAGCCGTGCTCGCCGGTGAGCTCGAGCTTCTTGCGCAGGCGGCTGACGTGGGTGTCGACCGTGCGCGTGGTGATCGTCGGGCTGAGATTCCAGACGTTCTCCAGCAGTGCGTCGCGGCTGACGATGCGGCCGTGGCGGCGGAACAGGTAGCTGGCCAGCTCGAACTCGCGCTGGGTCAGTTCGATGTCGCGGTCGAGGATGCGCACGCGACGGCGGGTCAGGTCCACCGCATAGGGCGGAATCTCCATCTGCGCCGCGGCGTCGGCTTCGCCAGCACGCCGGCGCAGCACGGCGGCGACGCGCGCCAGCAATTCGCCCTGCTTGGGCGGCTTGACCACATAGTCGTCGGCGCCGGCCTCCAGCCCGCGCACAATGTCGGATTCGGAGGCGCGCGCGGTCAGGAACACCACCGGCAGGTCGGCGTTGCCGGCGGTGCGGATCCATTCCAGCACTTCCAGGCCGCTGGCATCCGGCAGCATCCAGTCCAGCAGCAGCAGGTCCACGCCCTCGCTGCCGAGGCCGCGGCGGAACTCGGCGGCGCTGGCGAAGATCCGCGTGTCATAGCCGGCACCTTCCAGCCACAGCTGGATCAAGGCCGCCTGCTCGACGTCGTCCTCGAGCGATCCGATCACCAGCCCTCGCCTGCTCATCCGGAACGCCCCCTCGTCATGCCCGTCATTGCGTCCTCGCGATCAGTCGACCACGAAGCCGCTGCGCATGCTGACACGCCATCCGCGAATGCTGCCATTCGTTGTCGGTGGCGACCTTGTTGTCGCTGACCCGCGCGCCCCGGATGTTCTTTACCGGCTGCGACACCTTGGCCGGACCCTGCTGCACGGCATTCTCGATGCCGGACGGCGAGGACGCGCTGATCTCGATCACTTTCGCAACCGACATGCCACAACCTCTTCACCGTGATCCCCGCGCCACGCCGGCATTCGGGTAGCGCGCGCCCGCAGTGTAACAAAGATTTGCAGGGCTTCCGGCGCGCTCAGGGCGTGCCGATCAGCGCCGCGTAACCGCGGCGCGCATCGGTCCAGACGGGTGCGAAACCGCTGGCGCGCAATCGCGCATTCGACAGCCGCTTGTTGCCTATGCCGGCCGGCGGCGCCCCCTCGCCCGGGTCCGGCACGCCGAGCCGCCTGGCCAGGGCTGCGTACAACTCGAACTGCGGCAGCGGCATGTCGTCGCAGCCCAGGTACAGCGGCGCCGGTTCCGGCAGCGACAGCAGGTGATCGAGGGCGGCGGCGGCGTCATCGACCTGCAGGCGATTGACGTAGAACGGCGGGTCGCGCGGCGCCATGGCACGGCCTGCACGCAACTCGTCGAGCACCCGTGCGCGCCCCGGGCCATACAGGCCGGCCAGGCGCAGCATGGGCTGGCCTGGCAGCCGCGCCCGCCACAGCGCCTCGGCTTCGAGCAGGATGGTGCCGTTGAAGCCCAGCGGTGCCGGCGGCGTGTCCTCGTCGACCCAGGCGCCGGCATGCTCGCCGTATACCGCGCTGGATGTGACCAGCAGCGCGCGCTCGAGGGTGGCAGGAACAAGACGATCGAGCAGCGCGTCGAGGCCCTCGACGTAGACGCGCCGGTAAGCCTGCGGGGTGCGCGCGTCCGGCGCCGGCAGATAGACCAGACGGGTGATCCCCCGCGGCAGCCTGGCAAGGCTGGCCGGATCGCCGAGATCCGCGACCACCGGCTCGACGCCGGCCGGCAACGCGCCGACGCTGCGGCGCAGCCCGAGCACGCGTTCACCGCGCGGCACCAGCCGGCGCGCCAGCCGCGTGCCGACGTCACCGCAGCCGGCGATGAGCGTCAGGCCGGTCATCGCATCCTCGCGCAGGACCGGCGGATCGGCTTTAATCGCGGCATGAATCCCTCGCGCAACCTGTTCCTGATCGGTCCGATGGGAGCGGGCAAGACCTCGATCGGACGCCGCCTGGCCAACCGCCTCGAACTGCCGTTCGTGGATCTCGACCAGGCGATCGAGACCTATTGCGGCGCGCCGATCGCGACCATCTTCGACCTCGAGGGTGAAGCCGGCTTTCGCCGTCGCGAGACCGAAGCGCTGGGCGAGTGTAGCGAGCGGGCCGGCGTGGTGCTGGCCACCGGCGGCGGCGCGGTGCTGGCCGAGGCCAACCGGCGGCTGCTGTCCGCGCGCGGCTATGTCCTGTTCCTGGATGCCGACGTCGAGCGCCAGCTCGAACGTCTGGCGCGCGACCGTGCACGCCCCCTGCTGCGCGCGCCGGACCGCCGCGCACGGCTGGAGGCACTGGCCGCCGAGCGCGGCCCGCTGTATCGCGCCAGTGCCGATCTGATCGTCGACAGCCGCCGCGAAGGGGTCGGCGCCGCCACCGCGCGCATCGCCGATCTGCTCGCGCAGCACTGGCGCCGCGACGTGGCCAGCGCGGCATGAGCGGCACGCACACCCTCGACGTCGCGCTGGGCGACCGCGCCTATCCGATCCATATCGGACCGGGCCTGCTGGCCGAGTCCGCGTCGTGGCGGCCGGTCCTGCGCGGCCGCCATGTGCTGGTCGTCAGCAACGACACCATCGCGCCGTTGTATCTCTCGCGCGTCGTGGCCGGACTCCACGGCCTGCGGCACGCGACGCTGGTGCTGCCCGACGGCGAGGAATTCAAGACACTCGACAGTGGCGCGCGCATCTTCGCCGCGCTGGCCGCACTGGGCGCCACCCGCGACGCGACCGTGATCGCCCTGGGCGGCGGCGTGATCGGCGATCTCGCCGGCTTTGCCGCCGCCTGCTGGATGCGCGGCATCGATTTCATCCAGATGCCGACCACCCTGCTGGCGATGGTCGACTCCTCGGTCGGCGGCAAGACCGGAGTCAACCTGCCAGCCGGCAAGAATCTGGTCGGTGCCTTCCATCAGCCGCGCGCGGTGATCGCCGACACCACGGTGCTGGCCACGCTGCCGGCGCGCGAATACCGTGCCGGCCTGGCCGAGATCGTCAAGATCGGCGCGATCGGCGACGCGGGGTTTTTCGACTGGCTCGAGGCACGCGCCGAGGCGCTCGTCGCACGCGACGAGGACGATCTGATCCGCGCCATCGCACACAGCTGCGCCCGCAAGGCCGGCGTCGTCGCACGCGACGAGACCGAGCAGGGTGAGCGTGCCCTGCTCAACTTCGGCCACAGCTTCGGCCATGCGCTGGAGGCCGAATGCGGCTACGGCGTCCTGCTGCACGGCGAGGCGGTGGCGATCGGCATGCTGCAGGCGGCGAACCTGTCGGCAGCTCTGGGCCTGGCTGCCGCGGCCGACACGAAGCGTCTGCAGGCGCTGCTCGCCCGCATCGGGCTGCCGACCGCCGCGCCGCCGCATCTCGATCCCGACGCCCTGCTGGCGCGCATGGCGCTGGACAAGAAAAACCGCGACGGCCGCCTGCGGCTGATCCTGTGGCGCGGCGTCGGAACTGCCTTCATCGCCGAAGGCATCGACGCGAACACCGTGCGCACCGTCCTCGACGCGCGCAGCGCTTCCTGATCGCAACCGTGCTCAGGCTGCGGCCGCTTTTCCGGCCGGCACCGCCGCGATCGCCGCACCGACACTCGCGATCACCGGATCGAGCTGCGCCCAGGAAAGTCGGGTCTGAGTCAGGTAAACCGTCACCAGCACCGGCGCCCGTCCGGACGGGGAGAGGACGCCGATATCGTTGGCGGTGCCGTGGTCGCCCGAACCGGTCTTGTCGGCCACCCGCCAGTCTGCCGGCACGCCGGCACGCAGGCGCCTGGCGCCAGTGGTGCAGGCGGTCATCCAGGCGAGCAATTGCCGGCGCGACGCGGGGCTGAGCACGTTGCCCAGCAGCAGGGCGTGCAGATCGCGGAGCATGGCCTGCGGCGAGGTGGTGTCGCGCGGGTCGCCCGGCAGCGCCTCGTTGAGGCTGGTTTCGCTGCGGTCCAGGCGGGTGACCGGATCGCCGAGCGAGCGCGCGAAGCGGGTGATCGCTGGCGGCCCCCCCAGCGCCTCCAGCAGCAAGTTGCCGGCGGTGTTGTCGCTGTAGTCCAGCGCCGCGGCGCAGACCTCGCCCAGACTCATGCCCACGCCATCCGCATGGTGTTCGGTGACCGGCGAGTAGTCGACCAGCTGGCCCTTGCCGAAGCGGATGCGGCGCGCAAGGTTCTCGCGGCCGGCGTCGACAAGCTGCAGTATGGCGCCTGCAGCCAACACCTTGAACGTGCTGCAGAGCGGAAAACGTTCGTCGGCGCGGTGGCCCGCACGCAAGCCGCTCCCGGTGTCCCACACGGCCACACCCAGGCGTCCACCGGTGGGCATCTCGATCGCGGCAAAGCGACGTTCCAGCGCCTCTGCTGCTGTTTCGCCGCTGGCCGTCACCCGCCGCATCACCCCGGCAGCCAGCACTGCCGCCATGCCCTGCAACATATGTCGCCTGCTCAACATGCCGCCTCCTCGCAAAACCGAGCCGCCAGCGCGAGGCAATGACTCGAGGACCGGTCTGCACTTCAATATTAGCGTGCGCGATTGCGGACCGCAGCGCCCGAAGCGAGCCTGCCGCTACAATCGCGTTCCTCCCGCACCGTCTCCGCTCGATGCGCATTTACATGCAGACCCGACCGGCCGCCGAGGCGCCGCGCTACTACCAGCTGCTGCTGGAGCAGGATCTGCTCGGCGGCTGGACGCTGTACCGCGAGTGGGGCCAGCAGGGCGGCCGTCCCAGCGCCAAGCGCGAGGTCTACCTGGAGCGCGACCAGGCGCTGGCCGCCTTCGAGCGCGCCCGCGACGTCCAGCTCAAGCGCGGCTTCCTGGTGATGTTCACGCAAGGCGCGGAAGGTCCGCATGCGCTCTGAGCCGATCATCGCACCCGCCAACGACCGCTTTCTGCGCGCGCTGAGGCGCGAGCCGACCGACACCACGCCGGTCTGGATCATGCGCCAGGCCGGGCGCTACCTGCCCGAATACCGCGCCACCCGCGCCCGCGCCGGCAGTTTCCTGGCGCTGGCCCAGACGCCCGAGCTGGCCTGCGAGGTGACCCTGCAGCCGCTGGCGCGTTTCGACCTCGACGCCGCGATCCTGTTCTCCGACATCCTCACCGTGCCCGACGCGATGGGCCTGGGGCTGCATTTCGCCGACGGCGAAGGGCCGAAGTTCCGGCGTCCGGTGCGCAGTACCTCCGACGTCGCCGCGCTGGGCGTGCCCGATCCGGAATCCGAACTGCGCTACGTGATGGACGCGGTACGCCTGATCCGCCGCGAGCTGGCCGGTCGCGTGCCGCTGATCGGATTCGCCGGAAGCCCGTGGACGCTGGCCTGCTACATGGTCGAGGGCGAGGGTTCGCGCGACTTCGCCCGCGTCAAGGCAATGGCATGGAACGAGCCCGCACTGCTGCATCGCCTGCTGGACGTGGTGGCGCGAGCCGTGGCGATGTATCTCGCCGCGCAGGCCGCGGCCGGCGCGCAGGCGCTGATGATCTTCGACACCTGGGGCGGGCTGCTCGCTCCAGCGCTGTTCGAGACGTTTTCGCGGCGCTATCTGGCGCAGATCGCGGCGGCCCTGCAGGCCGATCCGGTCGCGTGCGCGCTGCCGCTGATCCTGTTCGCCAAGGGCGTCAACGGCGCCGGCCAGCTCGAGGCGCTGGCCGATACCGGCTGCGCCGCGCTGGGCCTGGACTGGACGATCACGCTCGGCGCGGCGCGCGCGCGCGTCGGCGACCGTGTCGCGCTGCAGGGCAATCTCGATCCCGCCGTGCTGCACGCGACGCCCGCGGTCATCACCGCCGAAGTCGAGGCGGTCCTCGCCGACTTCGGCGCGCATCCCGGTCACGTCTTCAACCTCGGTCACGGCGTCACACCCGACGTCGATCCCGAGCGCGTCAGGGTGATGGTCGACGCCGTGCACGCGGCCGGACGCCGCATCCGCGGCGGCTGAGCGCGCCACGCCCGCCGATCCGCGCGTTTGGGCGCACCTGCGGGCACCCGTACAATCGCCGTTTCCTTGCCTCCGGTGCGCACTGTCGCCCCGGCGCCTGCCCGAGCCTGCCGATGGACAAGAGCTTCGAACCCGCCGCAATCGAATCCCGCTGGTACGCGCACTGGGAGCGGCAAGGCTGTTTCAAGCCGGATCCCGAAGCGCCGGGCGCGCCCTACTGCATCCTGCTGCCGCCGCCCAACGTCACCGGCACGCTGCACATGGGCCACGCCTTCCAGCAGACGATCATGGACGCGCTGATCCGCCACGCCGCATGTCGGGCCGGCGCACGCTGTGGCAGGGCGGCACCGATCACGCCGGCATCGCCACCCAGAAGATCGTCGAAAACCAGCTGGCGGCCGAAGGCAAGACGCGCCACGACCTCGGCCGCGAGGCCTTTGTCGAGCGCGTGTGGCAGTGGAAGGAACAGTCCGGCTCGACCATCACCAATCAGATGCGGCGCCTCGGCGCCTGCATCGACTGGCTCGCGCGAACGCTTCACCATGGACGCGGGCCTCTCGGCCGCGGTGCGCAAGGTGTTCGTCGAGTGGTATCGCGCCGGCCTGATCTACCGCGGCAAGCGCCTGGTGCACTGGGACCCGGTGCTGCAGACCGCGGTGTCGGATCTCGAGGTCAACAACGAGGAACGCGACGGCTTCCTGTGGTCGATCCTGTATCCGTTCTCGGATGAAGCCTGCGCGGCCCGAATGGCGAGCGCGGCCTGGTCGTCGCCACCACGCGCCCGGAAACCATGCTGGGCGACGTGGCCGTGGCCGTGCATCCCGAGGACGAGCGTTATGCGCATCTGGTCGGCAAGACGCTGATCTTGCCGCTGACCGGCCGGGAGATCCCGATCATCGCGGATGACTATGTCGACCGCGAATTCGGCACCGGCTGCGTCAAGATCACCCCGGCGCACGATTTCAACGACTGACGCAGATCGGCCAGCGGCACAAGCTGCACGATGATCAGCGTACTGACGCTGGATGCGCGCATCGTTTCCTTTGCCGCATGTCGAGCCGGCATGAGCATGACGACGACTCGCGCGTCATCACTGCGCAAACCAGATTGAGCGCGTCGAGACACCGCTTGGCCAGATCAGGGCGATTGCTGCATCCCGCAGGCTTATCGCGGCCTCGACCGTTACGAGGCGCGCAAGCAGATCGTGGCCGATCTGGAAACCCAGGGCCTGCTGGTCGAAACCAAGCCGCACAAGCTGCAGCTGCCGATCAGCCAGCGCTCGGATGCGGTGATCGAGCCGATGCTGACTGACCAGTGGTTCCTCGATCTCACGAGCGATGTATTGTCCGATGGCCGCCCCGGCGGCCGCCGGGCCATCACCGAGCCCGCGCTGCAGGCGGTGACCTCGGGCGCGATCAAGTTCGTGCCCGAGAACTGGAGCAGCACTTACACGCAGTGGCTGGAGAACATCCAGGACTGGTGCATCAGCCGCCAGCTCTGGTGGGGCCACCGCATCCCGGCGTGGTATTCGGAAGCGGACATCTTCGTTGGTGAAAGCGTCGAAGAGGCAATCGATTTCGAGATTGGCCAGTTGCGGCGGAAGCTGGATGATCTTGAGGCCGATCCGGCCGCAGAACAGGCGCATATTGCAGCTTACGATGCCAAGATTGGCCAGCTGGAAGATCTCAAGCAGAACCCGGGAAGGCTGACGCAGGACAACGACGTCCTCGACACCTGGTTCTCTTCCGCGTTGTGGCCGTTCTCGACGATGGGCTGGCCGCAGACCGACGGCCCCGTGGTGATCGATGGCAAGCCAGTCGCCGACTGGCGCAGCGATCAGCAATTCCTGCCCAGCGCGGTGCTGGTCACCGGCTTCGACATCATCTTCTTCTGGGTCGCGCGCATGGTGATGGCGACCACCTACTTCGTCGGCCGCAATCCGGATGGCACGTACACACCGGAGCGACAGGCGTTGCAGGACCGCGTGCCGTTCCGCGAGGTCTACATCAACGCCATCGTGCGCGATGCCGAAGGCCAGAAGATGTCCAAGTCCAAGGGCAACACTATCGACCCGCTGGACCTGATCGACGGCATCGGCCTCGAGGACCTGGTGCAGAAGTCCACCGCCAGCCTGCTGATCCCGCAGGTGCGCGCCAAGGTCGAAAAACGCATTCGCAAGGACTATCCCGAGGGCATCAAGGCGGTCGGCACCGATGCGCTGCGCTTCACCTTCGCCGCGCTGGCCACGCACGGGCGCACCATCAACTTCGACCTCAAGCGCGCCGAGGGCTACCGGAATTTCTGCAACAAGCTGTGGAACGCCGCGCGCTTCGTGCTGATGAACACGGAAGGCTTCCGGGCCAGCGGCGAGCCGCCGCTGCGCACCGCGGCCGAAAAGTGGATCCAGGTCCGCTTCTGGAACGAGATGAGGAGCGTCGCGGCGAACTTCGCCGCCTACCGCTTCGACCTCGTCGCGCAGGACCTGTACCAGTTCGCCTGGAACGACTACTGCGACTGGTTCGTCGAGCTGGCCAAGCTGGCGCTCAACGGGGATGACGCGGCCGATGCGCAGTCCACGCGCCACACCCTGCTCCACGTTCTCGAAGCCATCCTGCGCGCGCTGCACCCCATCACGCCTTTCGTCACCGAGGAGATCTGGCAGGAGGTCGCGCCGCGGCTGGGACTGCAGGCCGGCAGCATCCTCGAGAGGCCGTATCCCGACCCCGATTCGGATCCCGGCGGCGCAATCGCATTCGGTCACGCCGTGAGCCGTTCGGCCAACGAAATAGAGACCCTCCGGATTGCAGCCATCCAGGTGCGCAGCCTGCGCAGCCAGCTGGGCGTGGCGCCGGCGCGGCTGGTGCCGCTGCTGATCGAGGGTACGCTCGACGACCCTGGTCAGTTCGGCAGCATCATGCCGATGCTGCGAGCACTGTGCCGTCTCGAACGTATCGAGCACCTGCCTGCCGGCGCCACGCCGCCGCCGTCCGCAGCCAGTCCGCTGCTCGGCGCGGTGGCGCATATTCCCCTCGCCGGCCTGATCGACCTCGACGCCGAGCGCGCGCGCGTCGCCAAGGAACTCAAGCGCGTCGAGGGCGAGATCGCCAAGTGCCAGGCCAAGCTGGGCAGCGCCACGTTTGTCGCCAACGCGCCCGCGGCGGTGGTCGAGCAGGAGCGTCAGCGTCTGACTGACTGGGGCGCCCAGCTCGCGGCGCTGCGCGAGCAGGCGGCGCGACTGGGCGGTTAGACGCCGCAGCGAGCACTCGCGTGCTCGTGCCTGCCTGCGGTCAATCGGCGGGCGGGCCGTCGCCGTCGGCCAGCGGCAGCAGGTCGAACGCCATCACGATGGCGTCCTCGCGGGCGTGCCTCGCCGGGTAGTAGTTGGGTCGACGGCCGATCTCGACGAAACCGGCGCGGCGATAGATCGCGACCGCACGCACGTTGCTGGGACGCACCTCCAGAAACACCCGCCGCGCACCGTGCCAGCGGGCCAGGTCCACCAGCCGCCGCAGCAGGCGCCGGCCATGGCCGCAGCCCTGCTCGGCCGGTGCGACGCAGACATTGAGCACGTGCGCCTCTTCAGCGGCGACCGACAGCACGCCATAACCGATCATGCGCCCCTGCTGCTCGAGTACCCAGCAGGCATATCCGGCGTTGAGGCAGTCGCGGAAGATGCCCGGCGTCCATGGAAACTCGTAGGCGCGCGCCTCGATCTGCGCGACCGCATTGAGATCGTCGCGGCGCATCGGCCGCAACTGCGGTGTCTGCGGGGCGACCACGGCCACCATCTCAGCCAGCCTCCTCGAGCGCGCGACGCAGGGTTTTCAGCGCGCGCCACAGGCTGCGCTTGCGCGCCGGTTCGGCCAGCAGCAGCGCGGGCGCCTCGACGCCGATCACGCAGGCGGTCTGCTGTTCGGCCGCGCTGAGCGCGCGACCCAGGGCTTGCAGCGCCTCCTGGCCGAAAGCGAGATAGGCCCGCGCGCGCGGCGGTGGCACGGCCGCATCCAGCTCCAGCCACGGCGCCCGCTGCAGCGCGGCCGGCAGGCAGGCGACGGCCGCGCGCAGCAGTGCCTGCTGACGTGCATCGGCGGCGCTGCCTGCCGGCAGCAACAGCAGCAGGGTGATGCGTTCATCGCCGGCAGCAGGCACCGGCACCGCGATCGGCATCGGCGACGGCGCGGATGCCTCCGGCGGACGCCGCGACACACGCAGTGCCATCGGCACCACCCCGAGCGCGCGCAGCGTGCGGTCGCGAGCGACCGCATCGAGCCGGCGCACGCCGGTGGCGTTCATGGCGAGTCGGCCGGCGGCACGGCCAGGCGCCGCTGGCGGCGGCGCGCAGCGGCACGACCCCACAGCGTCAGCACCGGCCCGGACAGCACATACAGCACGGCAATGCCGAACAGCACCCGCGGCGGGTCGAGCGCCAGTCCGATCAGTACCAGCAGCACGACCAGGATCGTCACGAACGGCACGCGATCGCTGACCGGCCAGCTCTTGAAGCTGAAGTAGCGGATGCGGCTGACCATCAGCAGACCGGCCGTGACGGCGATGAAGGGCGTGACGAACACCAGTTCGCGGCCGTCGAGTCCCAGCGTCTCGGCACCCCAGACGTAGCTCATCGCCAGTCCCGCCGCCGCCGGGCTGGCCAGGCCCTGGAAGTAGCGTTTGTCGGCCATGCCGACCTGGGTGTTGAAGCGCGCCAGCCGCAGCGCGGCGCAGGCGGCATACAGGAATGCCGCGGTCCAGCCGACCTTGCCCCATACCGGCCCGTAGGCCTGCAGATGCGCCAACGACCATGTGTAGAGCACCAGCGACGGCGCCAGGCCGAAGCTGACCAGGTCCGACAGCGAGTCATACTGCACGCCGAACTCGCTCTGCGTGCCGGTCAGACGCGCCACACGGCCATCCAGTCCGTCGAGCACGCCAGCGACGAACACCGCCACCACGGCGTCGCTGTAGTGCCCGCCGATCGCGGCGATGATCGCGTAAAAGCCCGCGAACAGCGCGCCGGTGGTGAACAGGTTCGGCAGCAGGTAAATGCCGCGCCGCGGGCGCACCGGCGTGGGCGAGGAGGCGTTCATGATCGTCCCGGACTGGTGTTGTGGCGAGTGTAAACCAAGGTCGTGCCGAGGCCGGAACCGGTGACCCGCGCGGGCCGCCCGCCCGCAGAATGCGATTCAGCGCGCAACCATGCAGCCGGCGGCGCTGGTAAAGTCGGCGCCGTCCGCCCTGCCCGGGAGTGCTCCCATGCGCCGTACCTACATCCTTCTCGCGCTGCTGCTGGTTACACCGCTGGCCTCGGCCCAGGTCTACAAATGGACCGACGCCAAGGGCGTGGTGCATTACTCCGACGTACCGCCCCCGCAGGGGGTGAAATACAAGAACTTGCACATGTCACTCACCGGCGGCACCGCACCGGCGGTCGCGACGTCCGCATCCCCGGCGGCGGCGGCATCGTCGCCCGCCGATACGGGCGCGGCACCCGCCAGCGCCCGGACCGTCGCGGACAATCCCGAAAACCGCGCCAGGCTCTGCGCCCAGTTGCGGCAAAATTACACGCTGCTCAAGGGCAGCCAGCCGCTGACCCGGGACGATGCCAAGGGACAGAAGCAGCTGGTTTCCGAACAGCAGCGCACCCAGGACATGGTCAATACCCAGAAGCAGCTGCAGCAGTATTGCGGCGGCTGACCTCGCGGGCGGCCTTTTCGCGCGGACGCCATGCGCCGCGCGCTGGCGCACGAGTCGCCATTACAATTCCGCCTCACACTGCGGAACATCTCCATGCGACTCAGCCGTTTTCACCTTGCCACCGTCAAGGAAACCCCCTCTGACGCCGAAATCGTCAGCCATCGGCTGATGCTGCGCGCGGGCATGATCCGCAAACTGGCTTCCGGCATCTTCACCTGGACGCCGCTGGGCCTGCGCGTGCTGCGCAAGGTCGAGGCGGTGGTGCGCGAGGAGATGCAGCGTGCCGGCGCGATCGAGTTGCTGATGCCCTCGGTGCAACCGCGCGAGCTGTGGGACGAAACCGGACGCTGGCGGAAATTCGGTGGGCAGCTGCTCAAGCTGAAGGACCGCAAGGAGCAGGAATACTGCTACGGCCCGACCCACGAGGAAGTGATCACCGATTTCGCCCGCCACGAACTGAAAAGCTACCGCCAGCTGCCGGTCACGTTCTTCCAGATCCAGACCAAGTTCCGCGACGAGATCCGTCCGCGCTTCGGCGTGATGCGCGCACGCGAATTCCTGATGAAGGACGCCTATTCGTTTCATCTGACCGCCGACTGTCTGGCGCGCGAATACCGGAACATGTTCGACGCCTATACGCGTGTCTTCAGCCGGCTGGGTCTGCGTTTTCGCGCGGTGCAGGCCGATACCGGTGCCATCGGCGGCAACGCCAGCCACGAGTTCCATGTTCTGGCCGACTCCGGCGAGGACGCGATCGCGTTTTCCGACGCCTCGGATTTCGCTGCCAATGTCGAGCTGGCCGAAGCCATTGCGCCGGCCACGCCGCGACCCGCGCCGGCCGCCGAACTGACACGGGTCGCCACGCCGACCCAGAAGACCATCGACGAGGTCGCCGCCCTGCTCGGTATCGCACCGGCGCGCTGCATCAAGACCCTGCTGGTGCGCGGTCGCGACGGTCTGGTCGCGCTGTGCGTGCGCGGCGACCACGAGATCAACGAGATCAAGGCGGCCAAGCTGGCCGAACTGCCGGGCGAGTCGATGCTGGCGAGCGAGGCCGAGATCGTCACCGCCACCGGTTCGCGACCCGGATTCCTTGGCCCGGTCGAACTCGCCGGGAGCATCCCGGTGATCGTCGACCGCAGCGCGGCGGCGCTGGCCGACTTCGTCTGCGGCGGCAACGCCGAGGGCACTCACTACACCGGAGCCAACTGGGAGCGCGACGCGCGCATCACGCGCGTCGCCGATCTGCGCAAGGTGGTCGCCGGCGACCCGTCGCCGGACGGCCACGGCACGCTGTCCATCGCCCGCGGCATCGAGGTGGGGCACGTGTTCCAGCTCGGCCGCAGCTACGCCGCAGGCGATGGGCGCGGTGGTGCTCGACGAAACCGGCCACGAACAAGTGATGACGATGGGCTGCTACGGCATCGGCGTCAGCCGCATCGTTGCCGCCGCGATCGAGCAGAATCACGATGCGGCCGGCATCCTCTGGCCGCCGGCCATGGCACCGTGGCAAGTCGCCGTCTGTCCGATCAACCCCAAGAGCGACCCCGTCGTCAGCGCCGCGGCGGAGTCGCTCCATGCCGAATTGAACGCGCGCGGCATCGAGACCGTACTCGATGACCGCGGCCTGCGCCCCGGGCCGATGTTTGCGGATATCGAGCTGATCGGTGTTCCGCATCGCGTGGTCGTCAGCGAGCGCGGCTTGACTGCCGGCAGTTTCGAATACCGTGCCCGCGGAGACAGCGAAAACCGCGCACTGAGCCGTGATGCCCTGATTGCGCTGATCAGCGGCGGCAATAACATGTCAATTCAAGGTTAAATCACGCGCCATTGCCCGCCAATGGCACATGACTTGTGGCGGCATTGGGCAATGGGGGGATTTTCTTTTGATCATTGCCGGGGCAGAATAGCGCTACGGCGGCTACGACAATCCGTGCGCCGCCGGTGTTTATTCCACTGCCCAAGCCCCCCCCACTGGAGCACAGCCATGGCTATCGACTTGAAGACCCTCAACCACAATCAATTGCTCGACCTGATCGAAAAGGCCAAGAATCGCCAGGGCGAACTGGCCAAGGAGAAAATCTCCGACTTGCGTGCGCGCATCGAGCAGATGGTGAAAAAGGAAGGTTTCAGCATGGACGACGTGTTTCCCGCCCGCGGCGGCCGTCGAGGCCGCAAGCTGGGCAGCGTCGCCCCCAAGTTCCGCAATCCGGGCAATCCCGGTCAGACCTGGTCCGGTCGCGGCAAGCGCCCGCGCTGGTTCGTCGAGGCGCTGGCGGCCGGCAAGAAGGACAAGGATCTGCTGATCAAGTAATTTCCGCGGCAGTGTGCTTCGCAAACGCCGGCGCATTGCCGGCGTTTGCATTTACGGCCCCGTCCGATTGCGCCATATCAGACTGGCAAAGCGGCCGCTGACGGCAGGGTCTCGCCGGTGGGAATAAAAGCGCGGATCGCTCCGGGTATCAAAACCGCCGCCGAAGATCCTCGCCACTCCGGACGCGAGCAGTCGGCGTCGCGCCAATGCCGCCAGGTCGCAGGTCCAGTGACCGGGTCGCGTGGGCATGAATGCCGCGGCCGCGCCGGCATCCGGGTCGACGAATGCCGCGCGCACCTCGACACCCACTTCGTAGGAAACGGCTCCGATGCACGGCCCCAGCCACGCGAGCAGCCCGGCCGGAGGCGCGCGCAGGGCGGCAATCGTCGTCTCCAGCACGCCAGCCGCCAGTCCGCGCCAGCCGGCGTGCACAGCGGCAATTTCGCCGCCGTCGGCGGCGACAACCAGCACCGGCAGGCAATCGGCGGACAGCACGGCCAGCACCCGCCCCGGCACGCGCGCGATCGCGGCATCGGCCCGGGGCTCGATGCCGGTCTCGATTGCATCGGCATCGATCACGTCGCGGCCGTGGACCTGACGCAGCCAGAGCGGCTCGCACGGCAATGCCAGAACGGTGCGCAGCAGCGCGCGATTGGCCCGTACCGTTTCCGCGGACTCGCCGTTGCGCAGACCGAGGTTGCACCGGGCATGGGGACCCTGCGAAATGCCCGGCGTGGCGCGCGTGGTTACCACACAGCGGATGCCAGGCGGCGTCGGCCACTCGGGCCGCAGCAGACCTTGCGGATCAGGTTCGATCGACATCGGCCGTCGCGTCGGCGCGCAGGGTCGCCAGCAGGGCGAGAAAATCCGCGGGCGGCGCGGCCTCGAACCGCAAAAGCTCGCCTCCGAACGGATGGGCGAACGACAGCCGTTCGGCATGCAGCGCCTGGCGGCCGAAACCGCGCAGCGCCGCGATCAACGCCGGACTGGCGCCACGTGGCAGTCTCAGACCGCCGCCATACAGCGGATCACCCACCAGCGGATGACCCAGATGCGCCATGTGCACGCGGATCTGATGGGTCCGGCCCGTCTCCAGATTGCATTGCACGAGGGTATGGGCACGAAAGCGTTCACGCACACGGTAGTGCGTCAGCGCCGGCTTGCCGGACCCGCCCTCGCGGACCGCCTGGCGCTGGCGATCCTGCGGATGACGTCCGATCGCGACGCGCACTTCGCCGCCGGCGATCAACGCGCCGCGCACGATCGCCGCATACTGGCGGCCAATCTCGCGCGCGGCGATCATCGCCGTCAGCGCGGTGTGCGCGCGCTGCGAGCGCGCCACCACCATCAGGCCGGTGGTGTCCTTGTCCAGCCGATGCACGATGCCGGCGCGCGGCAGGGCGGCCAGATCCGGGTCGAAATGCAGCAGCGCGTTCTGCAGGGTGCCGGCCGGATTGCCGGCGCCGGGATGCACCACCAGGCCTGCTGGCTTGACCAGCACCAGCAGATCGCCATCGACGTGGCGCAGATCCAGCGCGATCGGCTCCGGCGCCAGCGGCACGGCCTGCTCCTGCGGCACATCGATGCTGACCTGCTCGCCGCCGCGCACGCGCTGACGCGGCAGGGCAGGCACGCCATCGACACGCACCACGCCCGCGCGCAACCACGTCGTCAGGCGCGTGCGCGAATAATCCGGAAACAGCTCGGCCAGGGCCTGATCGAGGCGCAGTCCGGCGGCATGCAGCGGCAGGCGGGCGTGGCGGCTGAGCGTCATCGCAACCGCCCGGCGACGGATGGCACGCTTAACGCCGGGCACATGCACCTTTCCGCTATGATGCCGGCTTTGCCAGCCGTGCGGTCCCGATCGATGCGCCTTTCCAAGCTGCTACCTCTCCTCGCAATGATGCTGCTGCTGCCGGCTTGCGCGCTGTTCGGCGGCAAGCGCGAAAACCCCGACCAGCTGACGGTCGAGCAACTCTACAGCCAGGCTCGAACGGCCCTGCACCGGTCCAATTATGGCGGCGCGGAAAAACTTTACGAGCGCCTGATCGCGCGCTTTCCGTTCGGACCCTATACCGAGCAGTCGCAGCTGGAACTGGCCTATGCCCAGTACAAGGACGACAAGGCGGATGACGCCTACTCCACCATCAACCGCTTCATCAAGACCTACCCGGCCGCCAAGCACATCGACTATGCCTACTATCTGCGCGGCCTGATCAACTTCAACCGCAGCGGCGGCATGCTGGTGCAGCTGTTCGCCCAGGACCGCTCGCGCCGCGACCAGGGTTACGCCGTGCAGTCGTTCGACGATTTCAGCCAGCTGCTGCAGCGCTACCCGAACAGCAAGTACGTCCCGGATGCGCGCCAGCGCATGATCTGGCTGCGCAATGGCCTGGCCCAGTTCGAACTCAACATCGCCGAGTACTACCTGCGGCGCAAGGTCTATGTCGGGGCGCTGGATCGCGCGCAGTACATCATCGAGCATTACCAGCAGGCGCCGCAGACCGGTGACGCGCTGGCGGTGATGGTCAAGGCTTACCGGGCACTGGGTGAAACGACCCTGGCCAACGACAGCCTTAGCGTGCTCAAGCTCAATTACCCCAACCACCCGTATCTCAAGAATCCCTCCGACTGGCCGTCGCATCCGGCCTGGTTCTGGAAACTGATTCCGTTCATGGGCGGTGGCTGAGAGGCGCGCCGGGTCCCGGGTAACGAATGGAGTTCCAGACAGCACGCCTCACGCCGGAGCATGGGCGCCGGATCCAGTGCCTCAGCGCCAGCCCGACGTGATCGGATAGCGCCGCTCGCGGCCGAACGCGCGCCGGCTGACACGCGGCCCCGGCGCCGCCTGCCGGCGTTTGAATTCGCTCGCCAGCACCAGCCGCACCACGTGACGCACGGTCTCGGCGTCGAAGCCGGCGGCGACGATCTCGGTCTGCGACTGCTCGCCTTCGATGAAGCGCTCGAGGATCGCGTCCAGCGTGTCATAGGGCGGCAACGAATCCTGATCGGTCTGGTCGGCCCGCAGTTCGGCCGAGGGTGCTCGCTCGATCACGGCCCTCGGTATGACGTCGCCGCGGCTCTGCGCGGCCTCCGGCCCCCGGGTCCCGAATCCCGCGTCGTTGCGCCACCGTGCCAGGCGGTAGACCTGCATCTTGTAGACATCCTTCAGCGGTGCGTAAGCCCCGCACATGTCGCCGTAGAGCGTGGCATAACCGACCGCCATCTCGCTCTTGTTGCCGGTGCTCAGCAGCAGGTGACCGAACTTGTTGCTGAGCGCCATCAGCATCACGCCACGGCAGCGTGACTGCAGATTTTCCTCGGTCGCATCGGGTGCGCGGCCCGCGAAGGACGGCGCCAGCGCGCCGCAGAACGCGTCGTAGGCCGGCTCGATCGGCAGCTCCTGATATCCGACGCCGAGACTCCGCGCCTGGGCCTCGGCCTCGCGCAGCGACAGCGCGGACGTGTGACGCGAGGGCAGCATGACCGCGTGGACGCAGTCGGCGCCCAGCGCATCGACCGCGATCGCCAGTGTCAGCGCCGAATCGATGCCGCCGGAAAGCCCGAGCAGCACGCTGCGGAAGCCGTTCTTGTGCACGTAGTCGCGCACGCCACGCACCAGGCCGGCATACAGCGTGGCCGCAGTGCAGGTGTCACCGGCCGGCGGCCAGTCGATCGCGCTCAGGCGCCGCGTGTCCGCGTCGTAGGCGCAATCCAGCAACGTCTCGACGAAGGCGGGCGCGCGCGCCGCGATGCCGCCGTCGGGCTGCACCAGCAGCGAGCCGCCGTCGAACAGCAGGTCATCCTGCCCTGCGACCAGATTGACATAGGCAATGGCGATGCCGTTCTCGCGCGCACGCTGCGCCAGCACTTGCTCGCGCGCCGCCGCCTGCAGCACATCATAGGGCGAGGCATTGATCACCAGCAGCAGCTCGGCACCTGCGCGGGCCGCATGCGCAGCGGGCTCGGGCTGCCAGATGTCCTCGCAGATCAGCAGGCCGATGCGCACGCCCTGGATCGGCACCACACGCGTGCCGTGGCCGGGACGGAAGTAGCGCTTCTCGTCGAACACGGTGTAATTGGGCAGTGCCTGCTTGTGGTAGGTGCAGGAAACGCGACCGCCATCGAGCAGGCTGAGTGCGTTGTACACCTCGCCCAGCGCGTGCGGATGCCCGACCACCGCCGCGATGCCGGCGAGCCCGCCCGCCAGTGCGTCGAGCTCGCGGGCGCAGGCCTCGAGAAAGCTTGGGCGCAGCAGCAGGTCCTCGGGTGGATAACCGCAGAGCGCGAGCTCCGGAAACGCGATCAGCGCCGCGCCCCAGCGCCCGCGAGCCTCGACGGCCAGCGCGCGCATGCGCGCCGCGTTGGCCGCCACAGCACCGACCGCGAAATCATATTGGGCGAGCGCGAAGCGCAGCACGGCCATCGGTCGTCTCCACAACGGGCAACGCCGCGGGAATCCGCGGCCTGCGCACTTTCAGGATCCCGTGCCGCGAGCGAAGCAGGATACCGCGCTCACTGGTGCATCCGCGCTGCCAGTGTCCTGCCGAGATCGGCCGGGGACTTGACCGTGATGACGCCGGCCTTCTCGAGTGCGGCGAACTTGGCCGCCGCCGTGCCCTTGCCGCCGGAGATGATCGCGCCGGCGTGGCCCATGCGCTTGCCTGCCGGGGCGGATGCGCCGGCGATGAAGGCGACCACCGGCTTGGTCACGTGCCCGGCGATGAACTCGGCCGCCTCTTCCTCGGCGCTGCCGCCGATCTCGCCGACCATGATGATGCCTGCGGTCTGCGGGTCGTCCTGGAAGAGCCTGAGGCAGTCGATGAAGTTCATGCCCTGGATCGGGTCGCCGCCGATGCCGATGCAGGTGGACTGGCCGAGCCCGGCCTCGGTGGTCTGGAACACGGCCTCGTAGGTCAGGGTACCGGAGCGGCTGACGATGCCAACCGTTCCAGGCCGATGGATGTGCCCCGGCATGATGCCGATCTTGCATTCGCCTGGCGTGATGATGCCGGGACAGTTCGGGCCGATCAGCACGCTGTCGGGATAGGATCTGAGGGCGTTCTTGACGCGCAACATGTCAAGCACGGGAATGCCTTCGGTGATCGCCACGATCACGCGCACGCCGGCGTCAGCCGCCTCGAGAATGGCGTCCGCGGCGAACGGCGGCGGCACGAAGATCATGCTGGCGTCGGCGCCGGTGGTGTCGACCGCGTCCTGCACGGTGTTGAACACTGGCAGACCGAGATGTTCGCTGCCGCCCTTGCCGGGCGTGATCCCGCCCACCAGCCGGGTGCCGTAGTCGAGCGCCTGCTGCGAGTGGAAGGTGCCCTGCTGGCCGGTGAAGCCCTGGCAGATCACCGTGGTGTTCCTGTTGACAAGCACGGACATCGGGAGCTCCTTAGGCGATGGCGGCCACGGCCTTGCGGGCCGCATCGTTGAGATCGTCGGCGGGCGTGATCTTCAGACCCGACTGCGCAAGCAGCGCGCGGCCCTGCTCGACATTGGTTCCCTGCAGACGCACCACCACGGGGATCGTCAGGCCCACCTCCCTGACCGCGCCGATGATGCCTTCGGCGATCAGGTCGCAGCGCACGATGCCACCGAAGATGTTGACCAGGATCGCCTTCACCTTGTCCGAGCTCAGGATCAGCTTGAACGCCTCGGTGACGCGCTCCTTGGTGGCGCCGCCGCCGACGTCGAGAAAGTTGGCGGGCTCGGCGCCGGCCAGCTTGATCACGTCCATCGTCGCCATGGCCAGGCCTGCACCGTTGACCATGCAGCCGATGCTGCCGTCCATGGTCACGTAGTTGAGGCTGTGCTCCTGCGCCACCGCCTCGGCATGGTCTTCCTGCGACGCGTCGCGCATCGCGGCAAGCCGTGGATGACGGAACTCGGCGTTGTCGTCGGAGTTGACCTTGCCATCCAGCGCCAGCAGGTCGCCGGCGCTGTTGATCGCCAGCGGATTCAGTTCCACCAACGCCAGATCCTGGTCCATGAACAGCCGGAACAGGCCGCTCATGATCCTGGTCAGCTGGCCGACCTGCCTGGCATTGAGGCCCATCGCGAAACCGAGCTTGCGGCATTGGTAGGGCTGCAGGCCCTGCACGTAATCGATGACGACGGTGTGGATCTCGTCCGGAGTCTCGCGGGCCACCTGCTCAATGTCGACGCCTCCGCACGCGGAGGCGATGAACGCCACCGCCTTGCTGTCACGGTCGACCAGGATCGAGAGGTACAGCTCTCTGGCGATGTCGGTGGCCTCGGTCACCAGCACCAGATTCACCGGCAGCGCACGGCCACCGGACTGGTAGGTGGTCATCGTCTTGCCGAGCATGCCGGCCGCGGCGGCCCTGACCTCGTCGAGGTTCTTGCAGAACTTGACGCCGCCGGCCTTGCCGCGGCCGCCAGCGTGGATCTGCGCCTTGACCATCCAGTGCTCGCCACCGAGCGCACGCGCCGCCTCGACCGCCTGCTCGGGCGTCGTCGCGACCTTGCCCGCCGGCACGGCGATACCGTACTCGGCGAACAGCTCTTTGGCCTGGTATTCGTGGAAGTTCATGCTCGACCTCGCATGCGGGAAAGGGGCGCGAAGCGCGCGCGGCGGCGGCGAGGTCGCGACGGACGTCGCGCTGCCGCAAGGGCGGAACAATCGCCTATTGTCGAGGATAGGGATCGCGATGGAAAGGCCCGCGCTATACTGCGGCAGCCCTTCCGGAACGCCTCCGTGCCCGCCGCTCAAGTCCGTGCCCGCACGCGCCCCGCCCCCGCCTCCGCTCTCGCCGGCGAAACCGTCCGCCGCGAGTTGTATTTCTTCAACCTGTTTCGTGTCCTGCAGGCCGCGGTCTACACCGGACTGGCGTTCAGTCCGCTGGCCGTGCAGTGGGTGGTGCTGAGCCAGCCGCTGCTGGCACGCGTCACCGCCGTGCTCTACCTGCTGTTCGCGCTGATCGCGCTGGCGCAGACGCGGCAGTGGCTGCCGAAGCTCTCGCTGAATGTCGCCATCGCGCTCAGCGTCGACGTGCTGGCGGCGCTGCTGGCGATCCTGTCGATGCATGATGCGCGCACCGGCATCGCCACGATGCTGATCGTCAGCGTCGGCGCCGGCGCCCTGCTGCTGCCGCTGCGGCTGGGCATGTTCTTCGCGGCGCTGGCCGCGCTGGCGCTGCTCGGACACACCTTCGCCTACAGCGTCACCGGCAACGGCATCGACCGCGACCTGCTCGAGTCGGGGCTGTTCGGGATCGCCTATTTCGCCATTGCCTGGCTTTCGTTCGCACTGGGCACGCAGATGCGCGAGACCGAAGCGCTGGCGGAACAGCGCGGGCTGGATCTGGCCAACCTCGGCCAGGTCAACGACATGATCATCCGCCGCATGAAGACCGGCGTGCTGCTGGTCGACGAAGGCAACCGCATCCATCAGTTCAACGAATCCGCATGGCTGCTGCTGGGCAAGCCCGTCGGCCGAGCGCCGCGATCTCGGCACCGTGGCGCCGGAGCTGTCGCGTCGGCTCTACCACTGGCGCACCACCGGCAAGCCGGACGAAACCGCGGTGGCACTGGCCGAGGGCGTACCTGAAGTGGTGCCGCGCTTCACCCGCCTCGCCGCCAATGACGATGCGCACGTGCTGATCTTTCTCGACGACACCTCGCTGGTGTCGCGCCGCGCCGAGGAGCTGACGCTGACCTCGCTGGGCCGGCTGTCAGCCTCGATCGCGCACGAGATCCGCAACCCGCTCGCCGCGATCCGCTACTCCGCTCAGCTGCTGGCCGAATCGGACCAGATTCCCGATAGCGACATGCGCATGATCGAGATCATCAACAACCACTGCTCGCGGCTCAACGAGATCATCGAGAACATCCTGCAGTTGTCGCGCCGCGACCGCTCGCGCCCGGAGGCGATGGACCTCAACGACTGGGTGCTGGGGTTCATCGAGGAGTACGCCGAGTCCAACGACCTCGGCAACGACAGCCTGCGCGCGATCACCCAGCCGCGGACGGTCGAGGCGCTGGCCGACCCGCAACACCTGCAGCAGGTGGTGTGGAACCTGGTCCAGAACGCGCTGCGCTATGGCCGTCTGCCGGGCGAGCCGGCGCGGGTGATGTTGATCGCGCGCAATGCCACCGAGATCGGGCCGCCGCTGCTGGAGGTGGTCGATCGCGGCCCGGGCATCCCGTCCAAGGTGGCGGCGC
This sequence comes from uncultured Pseudomonadota bacterium, assembly GCA_963794205.1. Classification (GTDB taxonomy): domain Bacteria; phylum Pseudomonadota; class Gammaproteobacteria; order Xanthomonadales; family Rhodanobacteraceae; genus Metallibacterium. The sequence goes on along the minus strand of CAWCCR010000015.1, from coordinate 325,030 downwards.
AGATCTTCGAACCGTTCTTCACCACCCACGAGCTGGGCACCGGACTCGGCCTGTACCTGGCCAAGCAGATGGTCGAGGCCAACCAGGGCAGCCTCGAATACGTGCCCGTCCCCGGCGGCGGCAGCTGCTTTCGCATCACCCTGGCCGCGCCGGCACCGCTGCCGTCCGCATCCGCATGAAACCTTTGCGCGGAGGCTGTCGCACGCTACCCTGACTGCGCCCTGATTCCGGATGCCGCGCATGAGCAAGCAGACTGTCCTGGTGATCGACGACGAGCGCGATATCCGCGAACTGCTGACCATCACGCTCGGCCGCATGAACCTGCTGGTCGAATCCGCGGGCAACGTCAGCGACGCCAGGCGGCTGCTCGCCGAGCACCATTTCGACCTGTGCTTCACCGATATGCGCCTGCCGGACGGCTCGGGCCAGGAGCTGATCGAGCTGATCGCGCGGGAGCACCCGCAGATGCCGGTGGCCATGATCACCGCATACGGCAACATGGACGCCGCGGTCAACGCGCTCAAGGCCGGGGCCTTCGATTTCGTGTCCAAGCCGGTCGACATCAACATGCTGCGGCGGCTGGTGCAGACGGCGCTGCGGCTGTCATCCGAACGCCGTGACGGCGACGGAGACGGCGAAGCGGCTGTCGCGCCGGCCGCGGACTCGGCCACGGTGCAGCGGCTGATCGGCGATTCGATGGCGATGCAGCAGGTGCGCGCCACCATCGCCAAGCTCGCGCGCAGCCAGGCGCCGGTGTACATCTCGGGCGAGTCGGGTGTCGGCAAGGAACTGGTCGCGCGGCTGATCCACGAACAGGGTCCGCGTGCCAGCGGCCCGTTCGTGCCGGTCAATTGCGGAGCGATTCCGTCCGAACTGATGGAGAGCGAGTTCTTCGGCCACAAGAAAGGCAGCTTCACCGGCGCGCAGACCGACAAGGAGGGCCTGTTCCAGGCCGCCAACGGCGGCACCCTGTTCCTGGACGAGGTAGCCGATCTGCCCATGCACATGCAGGTCAAGCTGCTGCGCGTGATCCAGGAAAAGGCGGTCCGCCCGATCGGGGGACGCGCCGAGGTTCCGGTGGACGTGCGCATCCTGTCGGCCACCCACAAGGACCTGGCGCGGCTGGTCGATAGCGGGCATTTCCGCCAGGACCTGTTCTACCGCATCAATGTCATCGAACTGCGCGTGCCACCGCTGCGCGAACGCCGCGAGGACATTCCCAAGCTGACCGTGCGCATCCTCAACCGGCTTGCCGCCGAGGCCGGCGGCGACGCCCCGCACCTGCAGCCTCCGGCGCTGAAGGCCCTGCTCGACTACGCCTTTCCCGGCAACGTGCGCGAACTGGAGAACATCCTCGAGCGCGCGGTGGCTCTGTGCGAGAACGGCAGTATCGAGGTCGCCGACCTGATGCTCAATGCCCGCGCGGCGACGGGCGCAGGCGGCAGCACCGACAGCGATGATGACGAGTACGGAGAGGACGCCGGAGCCGGCAACGGTGCCGGAGCCGGCTCCGTGGGCCTCGACGACTACATCTCCAACCTCGAACGCGAAAAGATCATGCAGGCGCTGCTCGAGACCCGCTACAACAAGACGGCGGCGGCCAAACGCCTCGGCATCACCTTCCGCGCGCTGCGCTACAAGCTGAAGAAGCTCGGCATCGACTGACGCGGTCGTGAATCCTTCGGCCATGCGCCGCATGACCGCCGCCGCGTGCCGCCGAAGCATCACCGCGCGCTCCTGGCCATCGGCCCATGTTGCGGATTTTGCGGCGGCGATCGCCGTCATCAGCAGGAGCCGGGCGAGCTCGCCACTGGCAGCCAGGATCAACAGCCTGGTGGCTGCGACCAGGGCGCGGCCCTTCCCGCCGCCGTTTCGGCCCTGACCTCCGGATGCGCCTTGCCGCGCTCCCGGCCCGCGTACTACCGCTGGCGTCAACATCCATGTACGCCACGCCCTGCCTGCGCAGGCGTGCGACGCGAGCCCCCCCCCCCCCCGACTTGACGCGCGTTGCCGCCGTCGATCCCGCAGTGACCCCGCTCCAGCAGCGGCAGCACATCGTCCGGCGCGACGACGATCACCCCCCGCCGGTGCCGTCACCGCGAGCGGAACCTCGAGCGCCCACACCATCGCCTTGCGCGAGCCGGCTGCGGCACGCCAGCCAGGTGCGCAGCGGCGCGCACCCTGGCCCGGCGTCGAAGGCGACGCAATGCACGCCGTGCCGCTGCAGGCGCGGGAGCATGTCCATCAGGTCAGTACGGCTCAGCCTGATGAATCCCGCTGCAACACCCTTTGTTCACGGCGTGCCTTCCCAGAGACGGAAGCCGCCGAGAATGGCGTTGGCGTTGGCGCCGCGCTCGACGCCCTCCGGCAGCTCGTCCAGATGCTTGACGTTGCCTCCGCCCAGCACGATGGTGTCCGGGCGCAGCGCCTTGCGCAGCAGGGCAATGATGTCAAGCACGTTGTGGCGCCACTTGGTCTTGTGCTTGTCGCGGTAGGCGTTGCCGACGTAGTGCTCATAATCGTGCTTGCGGTACGGCAGATGCGCCAGCTCCATCGCCTCGACGCGGCCATCGACGATCAGTGCCGTGCCGAGGCCCGTGCCGAGGCCCAGGAACAGCATGCAGCCGCCGCGGTAGCTGCCCAACGCCTGCATCGCGGCATCGTTGGTCACCCGCACCGGAACACCGAAGGCGGTCTCGAAATCGAAGCCCACCCAGCCCCCGCCCAGATTGGCCGGCTCATGCAGGATTCTTCCGTGCAGTACCGGCGCGGGAAAACCGATGGACACACGGTCGTAGTGGCGGCCACGCAGCACCTTGCGCAAGGCCGCGAGCATTTGCCCAGGACCCATGTCGGGGCCGGAGTCGATCTTGATCGGCTCCTTCATGCCGGCAATCTGCGCCTTGACATGCGTGCCACCCACATCCAGCACCAGCGTGAGCGGCGGCCGCGACTGCGTCTGTTTGCGCGTGCGGCAGTGCCCGCTGATGGCGGCGGCGTGATCGTGACTGTTGCGCATGGCGTGACCGATGTTGGCGGGGTTGGACATCAGCTGGCTGATGGCGCGCTGCGCGGCCGTTGCGCCAGGCCTGCGCCCTGCGCCAGGACGCGGGTGCTGCCGTCCAGTCGCAGGCGCTGGCCGCTGCAACCCGGATCGCGCAAGGGATGGCTCATGGGAATCTCCTTTTCGGGACGGAGGCGGGGTTCGCGGTCGATCATGGATGGCACCCATGCGTCATCGAGCGGTCGGGATTCGGCGCAATGCGTCCTGCCACAGGGTGTGGCAGCTGATGTTATGCCAGCGTCATGCTCGGGAAATGCCTCGCGCTGAGAACAGCCAGCCGTTTGCCGGGAACCGCCGCACGCAGAACCGCGCACCGATCTCCACGGACAGCAGCGTTCGAAACGCCTGCGGTATTGTCGAGTCCAGCGCTGAACGCACGGTGCAACGTCCGGGACTTCAGACACCCGCAAGCTCCGTTGCGGCAACACGACGCCCCCGCCGGCACCCGGGAGTGGCCGCTGCCGCAAGCCCAGGTCGCCCGGGTCGCTGCAGCCCTCCGACGCGCTGGGCATCAGCTGCCAATCGAAGGCGATGCCGCAAGGCGCCGCTGGCGGACCAGCCAGCCAGATCCTGCCCGGCGACGGGCCGGGACAGCATGCGCCACGCGCCGCTGACGCCGCATCCCGATGTCGCTGGCCGTGACGGAAACCAGCGCGCATGCGGTCAATCGTGTCGCCGTGGACCTCAGTGCCATGCTGATCTTGGTGCCGCCGCGATTTTCGCCGCTCAGCGCGACGCTGTGCAGGTCTGGTATGTCATGACCATCCTGCCCGGCAGCTTGTCGAGCGACATGACCATAGCCATCACACGGCAACCGTCGGCAAGGGTGTATGGCGGCATCACATGCCCGGTAGAAGATCCGTTGCAGGGCAGCGGCAGCTGCCTCCGCCGGCTCAACCGCAACTGCGGGTTGCCGGCACGTCAACGGTATCTCGTACGCGGTTTCCGCGGACCCGGTCACGCGATGCCATCGGCACACGCCGATGGTATCGGGGGGTAGCTGCACGGCAAAAGGAATGTCATCGTCCTCGAAACCGGCATCGGCCGCAGGCGCGGGCTGCGGTGTCGACGCGCCGCCACGGGCCGGCCCCGAGCGTGCCGGTGCCGCCGAACGCGGCTGGCCGCTGCCCTCGCCACCGCTGCGCGTGCCGCCGTCACCGGGACCGCCGAGCAGTTGCATCTCGTTGGCGATGATCTCGGTGGAAAATTTCTCGACGCCTTCCTTGTCGGTGTACTTGTCGGTGCGAATGGAGCCTTCGACGTACACCTGCCGACCTTTCTTCAGGTACTCGTTGGCGATCTCGGCCAGGCGTCCGAAGAACTTCACCCGGTGCCATTCGGTGCGCTCCTGCATCTCGCCGCTCTGCTTGTCCTTCCAGGACTCGGAGGTGGCGAGGCGGATCGTGGTAATGGCCGATCCGGAGGTGGTGTAGCGCGTCTCGGGATCGGCGCCGAGGTTGCCGATCAGGATCACTTTGTTGACGCCACGGGCCATGGTGCGAGCCTCCGAAGCCGGGGTGTTGAGGACCGCCAGATTATCACGGAGGCAGCCGCTTGCCGCCGATGCGCCGCGTCAGTCAGCACCGCATCGGCCTGTCGTCAATGGGCCGCATGCCGTCACCGTGCCGGACTCGAAACCGCATCGGCTGCAGCCATCCGGCGCGCACCGCGCGCCAGCAGCAGCGACCACGGCAGGCTGACCGCCGCCGCCGCCGCGAACAACCCGGTCACGCCGTAACGTCCCAACAGCAGACCGCCCAGCATGCCTCCGGCGGCCATGCCGAAGAACTGGCTGGCCGAATAGGCCCCAAGCGCCGCGCCGCGCAATGATGGCGGCGCGATGCGCGAGACCATGCTGGGGAGGCTGGCTTCCAGCAGGTTGAAGCCGACGAAGAACACCATGGCCGCCGCTCCAGCCATCCAGACCGAGCCGCTGGCCAGGGCCAGCCCGGCCAGGCCCAGCCCGACCGCGGCCACGCTCGACTGCACCAGACGCACGCTGGCGCCCAGCGTGCGCAGCCTCGGCAGCAGCAGGCCCATCGCCGCGGCGGCAACCAGCAACGCCGGCACGTAGATGCGCCATTGCACGGCGGGCGGCAAGCCCAGATCGTGCGCCAGCAGCAGTGGCATGGCGATGAAAAACGCGGTCAGCACACCGTGCAGCGCGAACACCGAGGCATCCAACAGCAGCAGGCGGCGATCGCGCAGCGTGCCAAGGATGGAGGCGACGCCCGCACTGGCGTGACCGCGGGGCGGCGGCGCATGCGGCACCACGATCCAGAGCAGGGCGATCGCACCCAGCACCAGCACGAAGGTCAGCGCGAACAGTCCCTGCAACCCGGCCAGCGCCGCCAGTGGCGGACCCAGCAGCAGCGCCAGCAGGAACGCCACGCCGATCATCGCGCCGATGATGCCCATCACCGCACCACGGCTCTGGTCACGCGACAGATCGGCGGCCAGCGCCTGGCTGGACCCGGTGACCGCCCCGGTGCCCTGCAGGGCGCGGCCGAGGATGATGCCGTCCACGCCATGCGCCAGCGCCGCAGTCAGGCTGCCCAGCGCGAACAGGACAAGGCCGAAGGTGATCACCGGCTTGCGACCGACCCGATCAGACAGCATGCCCATCGGAATCTGCAGCAGCATGTGGCCGATGCCGTACACGCCCAGCGCCAGCCCGATCAGCGCCGGTGTCGAACCGGGCATCTTCTGCAGGTAGAACGCCAGCACCGGCAGCACCAGAAACAGCCCGAACATGCGCAGGCCGACCACGCCGGCCAGCGCCAGGGCGCTCTTGAACTCGACGCGGTTGAGGGTACTCACGATGGGGATGCTGGTCCGATGACGGGAATGGACATGATGGCCTTCAGGTGACGGTGCGCGCGCGTGGGCGCCGGCGTCGCACCTATAATGGCCACCACTCCGACCGCACCGGATCCGCATGAGTTCCCTCGCCGCCGACGCCCGTCCCGCCGACTTCGACGCCGTGCGTGCGCTCGCCGCGACCGACATGGAGCAGGTGGACGCGCTGATCCGCACGCGGTTGGCATCCGACGTGGCGCTGATCCACCAGATCGCCGAGTACATCATCGGCGCCGGCGGCAAGCGCCTGCGGCCGATGCTGCACGTGCTGGCGGCACGCGCGGCGGGCTACCACGGCGACGAGTCGGTCACCCTGGCCGCGGTGATCGAGTTCATCCACACCGCCACGCTGCTGCACGACGACGTCGTCGACGACTCCGCACTGCGGCGCGGGCGCAAGACCGCCAATGCGGTCTGGGGCAACGCCGCCAGCGTGCTGGTCGGCGATTTCCTGTATTCGCGCGCCTTCCAGCTGATGGTGGAACTGGATCGCATGCGCGTGATGCGCATTCTCGCCGACACCACCAACGCCATCGCCGAAGGCGAGGTGCTGCAACTGCTGCACATCGGCAATCCGGATACCGACGAGGCCGCCTACCTGCGCGTGATCGAGCGCAAGACCGCGGTGCTGTTCGCCGCCGCGACCGAACTCGGCGGCGTGCTGGCCGGGTTGCCGGCCGCGCAGGAGCAGGCGCTGCGCCGCTATGGCATGGAGCTGGGCTTCGCCTTCCAGATCGCCGACGATCTGCTGGATTTCGTCGCCGACAGCAGCACGCTGGGCAAGAACGTCGGGGACGATCTCGCCGAGGGCAAGCCCACGCTGCCGGTGATCTACGCCCTGCAGAGCGCCGCGCCCGCGCAGGCTGCGGCATTGCGCCGCGCCATCAGTTCGGGCGGTCTGGAATCACTGGACGCGATCGTGGCTGCGCTGCGCGACTCGGGCGCGATCGAGCGCACCCGCGAGCGCGCCCGTCGCCATGCCGCGGCCGCGCACGCGGCGCTCGACGCGCTCCCCGCCTCGCCGTGGCGCGAGGCGCTGGCGACGCTGGCCGACTATGCCGTCGAGCGCACCGCCTGAGAACGCATGAAGCCATCGGCTGCGTGGCCCGCTTGCCGCGATTTCCTCGCACGGTCCGCGCCGCTCAAGGCTTGCCCGCGAAGGCGTCGTCCAGCCACATGTGCATGAACTGGTAGGCGCGCTTCGCCACCGGCGGGTCGTAGACGCAGTTGGGCGCCGGCTTCTGCGCCGCCTCGGTGAAGCAATGCACGGCGCCGCCGAAATCGACGACCGCCCAGCGCTTGACACCGCCCGCGCGCATTTCCTGCTCGAAGGCGGCACGTGCCGCAGGCGGTACCGCCTGGTCCTGATCGCCGGTCAGCACCAGCACATCGGCCTTGATGTGCCTCGCCAGTGCCGGATCGTCGGTCGCGAGGATGCCGTGGAAGGTGACCACCGCGGCGACGTCCGCCCCCGCGCGGGCCAGATCCAGCACCGCCGAGCCGCCGAAGCAGAAGCCGATGGCCGCGATGCGCGCCGGATCGATCGGCGCATGGCCCTCCTGGGCGCGCAGTTCGGCCAGCGCCTTGATCATGCGTGCCCGCATCAGCGCGCGATCCGCATACAGCGGCTTGACCGCGGCCTGCGCCTGCCCGGCGCTGGCCGGGCGCACGCCCTCGCCATACATGTCGGTGAGCAGGATCACGTAACGACGGCCGGCGATCATCTCCGCCTTGGCGATGGCGTCGGCGTTGACGCCGTACCAGTTGGGCACCATCACCAGGCCGGGACGCGGCGAGGCCACGGCATCGTCATAGACCAGCACGCTGCGGAAGGTGGTGCCGTCGAGCGTCCAGCTGACGGGGCGCGCGACCATCGCGGCGCGGGCGGCACCGGCGACCAGCAGCAGACCGAACAGGGCGACGAAACGGCGCATCGGCGTACTCCTCGGGTGCAAGGGCGGGCATGCAGGCGCGAGCTTACGCCTGCAGAGCGTTTCGACAGAAACCCCGGCTATGCTCGCCGCTCCCCGACCCGGAGTGCCGTCATGCGTCGTCTGCCCCTCGTTCTTGCCGCCGTTGCCGGATTCGCCATCAGCACGGTCGCGCTGGCCGCCATCAAGCCCGATACCGCGGTCGCCTACCGGCAGGGCGTCTATCACGCGATCCTCTGGAACTTCGTGCCGATGAGCGACATGGTGCGCGGCAGGGTGCCGTGGAACCAGGCCGAATTCGCCAAGCGCGCCGAACGCGTCAGCTTCTACAGCCGACAGCTGCTGGAGGGCTTCCCGCCGGGCTCGCTGACCGGCCGCAGCGAGGCCAAGCCGGGCATCTGGACGCACTGGCCTGACTTCGCGGCCAAGATGCAGGCATTCGAGGACGCCTCGGCCACGCTGGCGTCGACGGCGAAAGGCGCGGACGAGGCGGCGACCCGTGCCGCGTTCGCCAGGACCGCCAGGACCTGCAAGTCCTGCCACGACCAGTACCGCAAGGAAGACTGAGCGGCGACCGCGGCGGGCCCGCGACCGGTCTGTCAGCGGCTCACGGGAGTCCCGCGGCGTGCGCGGCCAGCCGGCGCTTGAGCGCGGGCAGTCGGTCGAGCGCACGCATGCCGAATCCGCGCAGTGCCGCCCACGGCGCGGCGTCGATCGCGAACGCGCGGGCGATCGCGTCAAAGCCGTATGCGTCGAGCGTATCGGCGCTGCGCCGGCGGCGCGCATAGCGGCGCAGCACCGTGTCCGCGCCGATGTCGGCACCGGCATCGCGCGCGGCGCTCAGCACGGCGACCAGCTCGGCGACGTCGCGCAGGCCCAGGTTGATACCCTGCCCCGCCAGCGGATGCACCGCGTGCGCGGCATCGCCCAGCAGCAGCAGGCGGGTCGCGGCGAAGCGCTGCGCCACGCCCAGACGCAATGCGAACGCGGCACGCGGCGTAGTCGCCCGCACCCGGCCGAGACGGAAATCGCTGCCGACGCCGACCGCGGCGCAAAAAGCCGCATCGTCCAGCGCCAGCATGCGCGCCGCCTCGGCCTCCGGCAGCGACCACACCAGCGAAACGCGGCCGTCGGCCAACGGCAACAGGGCCAGCGGCCCGCCGGGCAGGAAACGCTGCCAGGCGGTGTCGGCATGCGGGCGCTCGACATCGAGATGCGCGACCACCGCGCGCTGGCCGTAGTCGCGGCCGCGGCTGGCGATGCCGGCCGCGGCGCGCAGCGGCGAATCGCGACCGTCGGCGGCGATCAGCAGGCGCGCCGCCAGCGTGCTGCCGTCATCCATCGACACCCGCACGCGGCCGCTCTCCTGCACCGGCGCGCCGGCCGTCACCGGCACGCGGCACTCGACGCCGGCGGCCGCCAGTGCCTGCCACAAGACCGACCGCACGAGGTTGTTCTCGACGATCCAGCCGAGCTCGTTGCGATCGAGCAGCGCGGCGTCAAAGCCGAACCCGGCGCCGCTGGCGGCGTCCCACACGCGCATCGCGCGATAGGGCGAGATGCGCGCGGCGGCGATCGTCGACCACACACCCAGTCGATCGAGCAGCTGCGCCGAGGACGGCGCCAGCGCCACCACGCGCAGATCCGGCGGGGCGGACGGCAACCAGGCCGGCGGACGCTGCCGATCCAGCAACGCCACCTCGAAACCGGCCTGGGCCAGGGCCAGTGCCGCCGCCGCACCGGCCATGCCGCCGCCGGCCACCACGGCGTCGAGCGGACGCCGCGCACTCATGGCCCGCGCTCCAGCACGGCGCGCGGCGGCTGACCGCGAAAACCCATGCCGCGACGGGCGATCGCGCGGCGCAACGGCGGCAGTGCCGCAGCCGTGAGCAGTGCCAGCGACGCCAGCGGTCGCAGCGCCGGCTCCGCCAGGCCGCCCAGGCGCACCAGGCCGTGACTGGCGCGCGCGGTGCCGTCGCGATCCGGCGCGCGCTGCGCGGCGTAGGCGGCGAGCAGGCCGGCCGCGCCCGGATCGGCCGCCCCGGCGACCTGCTCGGCCAGCGTCAGCGCATCGCGCAGGCCGAGGTTGAAACCCTGTGCGCCGACCGGGTGCAGGGTTTGTGCCGCGTTGCCGATCAGTGCCGCGCGCGGTGCGATCAGCGACTGCGCCAGCACGCCACGGATCGCATAGGCATGACGCCGCCCCGGCCGGGTCAGGCGTCCGACCCTCGCGCCGAAGCGCACCTGCGCCAGTGCCAGATAGCCGGCATCATCCAGTGCCGCCACGGCATCGGCCTGCGCCGCGGGAACGCTGAGCACCAGTCCGGCGCGCCCTCCGGGCAGCGGCAGCAATGCGGTCGGCCCCTCGTCGCCGAAGCGCTCGTAGGCGCAGCCATCCAGCGCCTTCTGCGGAGCCAACGTGCACACGAACAGGGTCTGCCCATAGTCGATCGTCGTCGCCGCGATGCCGAGCGCCGCGCGCACCACGGACGGCGTGCCGTCGGCGCCGACCAGCAGCCGCACCCGCAGCATGCGTTCGCCGTCCGCCAGCGCCAACCGTGCGCGCCAGCCTTCACCGCTGTGTTCGAGTCCGGTCACGGTCGCCGGCGTCAGCCGCGTCAGCCGCGTGCAGGCATCCAGCCGCGCCAGCAATGCCGCGCCCAGCGCACGTGCCGGCAGGGTATGCCCGAAACTGTCCAGGCCGAGCTCGGCGGCGTCGAGCCGGGCCGCGCCGAAGACGCCCGCACGAGTGACGTGGACGCGGCGGATCGGCGCGGCTTCATGCGCTGCCAGCGGCCACACGCCCAGCGCGGCCAGGCCGTTGACGGTGGCGCGCGCCAGCGCCAGGTTGCGCTCGTCGTAACCCGGATGCGCATCGGCGCGCGGCGGCGCGCTCTCGACCAGGGTGGCGGCGACGCCGGCGGCATCCAGCGCGATCGCCAGACTGGCGCCGACCAGTCCGCCGCCGACGATCAGGATCTCGGTGGACTCGATCATCCCCGGATCATACGCGGCACGACTAAGATGACGCATGCCCGATGCCATTCCATGCAGCTGATCCTGGTCCGTTGCGGCCGCGCCGAGGCGCCGGCCGGAACCCTGCGCGGCCAGGCCGATCTGCCGCTGGCGGTGGACGGCTTCACCGCGATGCAGCGACTGGCGACCCACTGGAGCGGCGCCGCGCCGCGGTTCCTGTTCTGCTCCGACCAGCGGCGCGCATTGCAGAGCGCGCAGGTGCTGGCGGGACGCTTCGCCCTGGAGCCGCTGGCCGACGCGCGCCTGCGCGAGCTCGATCTCGGCCACTGGAACGGACTCAACTTCGCGCAGGCTGCCGCAGCCGCACCGCAGGACTGGCGGAACTGGAGCACCGACTGGCTGCGTCACGCCGCACCCGCCGGCGAGAGCTTCATGCAACTTCAGGCGCGCACGCGCGCCTGGCTGGATGCCGTGCTCGACGCCGCCCAGCGCGACGACCGCGTGCTGGCCGTCGCGCACGAGGGCAGCATCCGCGCCCTGCTCTGCCATGCGCTCGGACTCGATCCCCTGCAGGCACGCGCGCTGCGCGTGGATTGCGCCGGCGTCAGCGCGATCGCCGTCCGCAGCGGACGCTTTGAAGTATCCTACTTGAACTGCCCGCTGTTTCTTTCCGATTGAGGCTCCGTCCGATGCAGCATGCCGTTGCGGCCCGCCGCTTCGCCCCGCTTCCTGGTGCTGACCGGGATGATCGCGCTGGCGATCGGCGTGCGCCTGCTGATCCACTTCGTGCCCGGCGTACTGCCGTGGAACTTCACCCCGGTCGAGGCGCTGGGACTGTTCGGCGGCGCGTATTTCAGCTCGCGACGCGACGCCTTCCTGGTGCCGCTGACGGCGATGGCGCTGTCGGACCTGGTCATCGGCCTGCACCCGCTGATCCCGGTGGTCTACGCCTGCATCGCCGGCAGCGTGCTGCTCGGCTTCGGCCTGGCGCTGCGGCTGAGCGTGCTGCGCGTGGCCGCTGCCGCTGCCGCCAGCGCGACCGGCTTCTACCTGGTCACCAACTTCGCGGTCTGGGCGTCCTCGACGATGTACCCGCACAGTGCAGGCGGACTGCTGGCCTGCTACGTCGCCGGCCTGCCGTTCTATCCGGCGACGCTGGCCGGAACGCTGGTCTGGAGCGGCGTGCTGTTCGGCGGCTACGCGCTGCTGGCGCGGCGCTGGCCGGCGCTGACCGCGCCGCCGCAGGCGGCCTGAGCGGCGCACGCCGCGTGGGCAACCGCCTCTCGAAGATCTACACCCGCACCGGCGACGACGGCAGCACCGGCCTGGGCGACGGCACCCGCGTGCCGAAGGACGCCGCCCGCGTCGCCGCCTACGGCACCCTCGATGAACTCAACAGCGTGCTCGGGATGGTGCTCGCCTGCGCCGACCTGCCGGCGCCGCTGCGCGCCGAATTCGCGCGCATCCAGCACACCCTGTTCGATCTCGGCGGCGAGCTTTGCATTCCCGGCATGGCACTGGTGGACGACGCCGACGTGACCTGGCTGGAGCAGACGCTGGACCGCCACAACGAGAATCTGCCCGCCCTGAAGGATTTCATCCTGCCCGGCGGCGGCATGGCGGCGGCGACGTGCCATCTGGCGCGCACCGTATGCCGCCGCGCCGAACGCGAAGCGGTGACGCTGGCGCGCACCGAGCCGGTCCGCGCCGAGGTGCTGCGCTACCTCAATCGCCTTTCCGATCTGCTGTTCGTCCACGCCCGCGTGCTGGCGCGTACCGGCGGCCACGGCGAGGTGCTTTGGCAGCACGCGCGCCGCCGGGACGGCTGATGCTGCGGCTGTACACGCATGCGGCCTGTCTGGAGCATCAGCCGGGTCCGGGCCACCCCGAGGCATCCGCGCGCCTGCAAGCGGTGCTGGCTGCGCTGGATCAGGACCGCTTTGCCGCGCTCGATCGGGTCGAGGCGCCGCGGGCAACACTGGAGCAGCTGGCCCGCGTGCACACCGGCTCGCACATCGAGCACATCTTCGCCGCCGCGCCGCAGGACGGACTGATGCGCCTGGACGCCGACACCGCGATGTCGCCAGGCTCGCTGGAGGCGGCGCTGCGCGCCGCCGGCGCGGTCTGCGCCGCGGTGGACGCGGCGCTCAAGGGCGCCGCGGTGCGCGCATTCTGCGCGGTGCGCCCGCCCGGCCATCACGCGACCCGCGACGCGGCGATGGGTTTCTGCCTGTTCAACAACGTCGCCGCTGGCGCCGCGCAGGCGCTGGCCGTGCACGGGCTGAAGCGCGTCGCGGTGGTCGATTTCGACGTCCACCACGGCAACGGCACCCAGGACATCTTCGCGCGCGAGCCACGCGTGCTCTACGTGTCCTCGCACCAGATGCCGCTGTATCCGGGCAGCGGCGCCCGCAGCGAATGCGGCGTCGGCAATATCGTCAACGCGCCGTTGCCACCCGGCACCGGCACCGGGGAATTCCGCGCGCAGTGGCACGAGGCATTGCTGCCGCGCATCGCCGCCTTTCGCCCGCAGCTGATCCTGGTGTCGGCGGGCTTCGATGCGCACCGGCTCGACCCGCTGGCCAATCTCGACCTGGATGCCGAGGACTACGCCTGGCTGACCCGGCGCCTCGCCGAGCTCGCCGACGCGCACGCCGGCGGCCGCCTGGTATCGAGCCTCGAAGGCGGCTACAGCCTCACCGCGCTGCGCGCCAGCGCCGCCGCGCATGTCGGCGCGCTGATGGACTGAGCGCGCGACCGCGACGACCTTGACCCGCATCCCCTGCGTATGCCGCAGGCCGCGGCTTTCTGCTAGGTTTGCATGCCACGTCCACAGGGGGTTTCGGTGCCGCGTCATCCTGTTCCCCTGCCGCCGCGACGGCTGCTCGCGCTGGCGATCGCGATCGCCGCGACCGCGCCGCTGCACGCCGCCGAGCTCGCCGCCGGGACCGCCTGCCCGCTGGGCAGCATCCTGTGCCCGAAGCCGGCAATCGACTATTCGCAGTGCCCGGTCAATCCGCTGCTGGCGGACTATGTGCCGGGCCTTCCCGCCGCCGGCGTCCGCGCCGACGCGCCGACCGACATCCGCGCGGCGCATTCCGCCAGCAGCGACGGCCGCGAGTACACGCTGACCGGCGACGTCGCCCTGCAGCGACTGGACCAGCTGCTGCGCGCCGACCGCATCGACTACGACCGTGACAGCACCGCCTACGCCGCCAGCGGCAACGTGCGTTACCAGGATCACGCGCTGCTGCTGCGCGCCAGCAGCATCCATGGCACCACCACGCCCGACCGCGCCACGGCGAGCAAGGTGCAGTACCTGCTGCTGGCCGCGCACGGCAACGGCACCGCCGGAGCCGCGGAGATCCTGGACCGCGAACGCAGCGCCTATAGCGACGCCACCTACAGCACCTGCGACCCGCGCCACCGCCTCTGGGAGATGTCCGCGCGGCGCATCGACATCGACAGCGCCACCGGCATCGGTCGTGCCCGCGACGTCAGCATGCGCATCAAGGGCGTGCCGTTCTTCTGGCTGCCCTACCTGCGGTTCCCGGCCAACGGTCAACGCATGAGCGGTCTTCTGGCGCCGAGCTTTGGCGTCTCGAGCAACTCGGGCTTCTTCCTGCGGCTTCCCTACTACCTCAACCTGGCGCCCAATTACGACGCCACCGTGATCCCGCAGATCTACGGCAACCGCGGCGCCATGCTGGGCGGACAGTTCCGCTATCTCACCGAGTCCAGCCACGGCACCGTCAATGCCGACTACATGTCTCACGACCGCATGGCTGGCGGCCGGCGCTGGTCGCTTCAGGCGCAAGACAGCACCACGCTCGGCAACGGCTGGTCGTTCAATGCCAATATCAATCGCGTCAGCGACAGCAGCTACTTCGAGGACTTCGGCAACAGCCTGACCCTGGCCGCGACCAGTCTGCTGGGATCCAGCGCCTATCTCTACGGCAGCGGCAGCTGGTGGAACGCGTCGCTGGGCATCGACACCTTCCAGCTCACCGACCCCACCCTGCCCTACACCGCGCTGCCGTACGCACGGTTGCCGCGCGCCACCTTCAACGCCGACCTGCCGCTGGCCGGCGTCCTCGAGTTCGGACTGCGCAGCGAGGCGGTGGCGTTCCGCAAGCGCAACGCGCTCGAGGGCGACCGCCTCGACCTGTATCCCTATCTGGCGCTGCCGCTGCAGGGCGCGGCCTGGTTCGTGCGACCGGAGCTTGGCTACCGCTACACGACCTACCAGCTGCAGCAGGCCGCCAACGCCAGCCCCGATCGCGGACTTCCGATTGCCAGCGTCGATGCCGGACTGGTCTTCGACCGCGACGTGCACCTGTTCGGCGACGATTACACGCAGACCCTGGAACCGCAGGCCTATTACCTTTACGTCCCCTACCGCAACCAGAACAACCTGCCGGTGTTCGACACTCAGCCGCTGACCTTCGACTACTGGCAGATGTTCAGCAGCAATACCTATTCCGGCGCCGATCGCCAGATCAACGCCAACAACCTGACCCTGGCACTGACCTCGCGCCTGCTCGATGCGGGCGGTGTCGAGCGGCTGTCGGCCAGCCTCGGCGAGATCCTGTATTTCACCCCGCAGCAGGTCACCCTGCCGGGAATGCCGGCGACCGCCTACAGCCGCTCCAATTATGTCGGCACCCTCAGCGTTGCGCTGTCGCCGGACTGGCGCCTCGATGTCGCCCAGCAGTACGACCCCGATGCGCAACGCATGACGGTCTCCACCATCGGCGTGCAGCGCCGCATCGGCGGTGACGGCGTGTTCAACTTCGCCTACCGCTACCGCCAGGGCCTGCTCGACCAGTACGACGTCTCCGCGCTGTGGCCGCTGAATGCCAGCTGGAGCCTGATCGGGCGCTGGAACTACTCGCTGCGCGATCACAACACGCTGGAAGCACTCGGCGGCGTCGAATGGGACAGCTGCTGCGTGGCGGTGCGCGTGGTGGCGCGGCACTACGTGCGCGACTTCGCCGGCGATACCAGCAACGCGATCATGTTCGAGGTCGAGTTCAAGGGCCTCGGCGACGTCGGTCAGAAGACCGGTGATTTCCTGCGCCGTGCTATCCTCGGTTATCAATGATTTCCGCGCCTTGCGGCGCCCGGCATCCCCCATGAAACGACTTCCCGCCCTCCTCCTGTCGGCGCTTGCGCTGGTCGCGTGCAACACGGCGCAGGCCCAGCTGCTGCAGCCGCCGCAGCCCCTCGACCGCATCGTTGCCGTGGTCAACGACGGTGTCGTCCTGCAGAGCGAGCTCGACGGCGCCCTGGCCCAGGTCGAGCACCAGTTCGCCGCCAATCCGCAGCAGCTGCCGCCCAAACCGGTGCTCGAACGGCAGGTGCTCGAGCGCCTGATCCTGATGAAGCTGCAGGTACAGCGCGCCGAGGAAAATGGCATCCGGGTCAGCGACAACGAGGTCGATGCCGCGGTCGCCAATGTCGCCAGGCAGAACAAGATGACGCCCGACCAGTTGCGGCAGGCGATCGTGCAGCAGGGCGGCGACTATGCCGCGTTCCGCAAGCAGATCGCCGACCAGATTCTCGTGCAGCGGCTGCGCGACGCGGTGCTGCAGGGCAGCGTCCAGGTCACCGACGCCGAGGTCAACAACCTGCTTGACAGCCCCGCGTTCAAGGCCGGCGACGTCGAGCTGGCGCAGATCCTGATCGCGGTACCCGAGGCCGCGACGCCTGACCAGGTCGCCGCGGCGCAGGCAAAAGCCGTCGCCGTCGAGAAGGCGCTGGCCGGCGGGCTCGATTTCACCGCCGCAGCCATCCACTATTCGCAGGCACCGGACGCGCTCGAGGGCGGCAAGCTCGGCTGGCGCCGGGTCGACGAGCTGCCGACCCAGTTCGCCGATCTGGTGCTGAAGATGAAACCGGGCGAAGTCACGCCGCCGCTGCGCAGCCCGGACGGTTTCCACATCATCAAGCTGGTCGCGCAGCGCGCGCCGCAAAAGCAGCTGATCATCGAGTATCACGCGCGGCAGATCCTGATCAAGACCTCCGAGCTGGTCAGCAGCGAACAGGCGCAGCAGAAGATCGCCGATATCCGCAAGCAGATCGTCGACGGCAAGGCCGACTTCTCGGTGCTGGCCAAGATGGACTCCGGCGACGACACCACCGCCAACGCCGGCGGCGACATGGGCTGGTTCCCAGCCGGCCAGTTCGGCACCGTCGTGGCGCAGCTGCTGCCGACACTGAAGGACAACGAGATCTCGCAGCCGTTCCAGTCGCCGCAGGGCTGGCACATCCTGCAGCTGCTGGGCAGCCGCCAGGTCGACCGCACCGAGGCGATGCAGCGCGAGCAGGCACGCCAGGCGATCGGCAACCGCAAGGCCGAGGCGGCCTACAGCGACTTCCTGCGTGACCTGCGCGCCCAGGCCTACGTGCGCATCCTGCTGAGCGGCGCCGGCGAGGCCGGCACCGCGGCGCCGTGACCGCCGGCGCGGCGCTGCCGCGCCTGGCCCTCACCGCCGGCGAGCCGGCCGGCGTCGGCCCCGAGCTGCTGGCGAGGCTGGCGGCGACCGCGCTGCCGGCGGACCTGGTCGCGATTGCCGATACCGGCCTGCTCGAACGCGCCGCGGCGCGTTGCGGCATCCGGCTCCATCTCGAAGCCGACGATCAGCGCCCGCGTGCGCTGCGCGCCGCCGGCAGCCTGCGCGTGATCGATGTGCCATTGCGCGTGCCCGAACAACCGGGCATGCCCGATTCGCGCAACGCCTTCCACGTCCTGGCCACCCTGGCGCAGGCGGCCGACGGCTGCCTGTCGGGAGCGTTCGACGCCGTGGTCACCGGCCCGGTGCAGAAGTCGGTGATCAACGACGCCGGCGAGGCGTTCAGCGGCCACACCGAGTTCTTCGCACGCCGCACCGGCTCCGAGGTGGTGATGCTGCTGGCCAGCGACCGCCTGCGCGTGGCATTGGCCACCACCCACCTGCCGCTGGCGGCGGTGCCGGCGGCGATCACCCGCGACGGTCTCACGCGCACCCTGCGCATCGTGCACCACGCGCTGATCGCACAGTTCGGCATCGCGCAGCCGCGCATCGCCGTGCTCGGCCTCAACCCGCACGCTGGCGAGGGCGGCCACCTCGGCCGTGAGGAGATCGAGGTGATCGAGCCCGCGCTGGACGCACTGCGCGGCGAGGGTTTCGCCCTGCTCGGACCACTGCCGGCCGACACCGCCTTCGTGCCGGCACTGCGCGACCACTATGATGCCGTGCTGGCGATGTATCACGACCAGGCGTTGCCGGTGCTCAAGGCGGAGGCCTTCGAACGCGCGGTCAACGTCACCCTCGGCCTGCCCTTCGTGCGCACCTCGGTCGATCATGGCACCGCGCTCGATCGCGCCGGTCGCGGCGATGCCGATGCGCGCAGCCTGATCGCCGCCGCCGAGCTCGCTCTCGCTCTCGTCGCGCGCCGCCGCGCCGCATGAGCGGGATCGCGCCGGCGCGGCCGAAGAAGCACTACGGCCAGCACTTCCTGCACGAGCGCAATGTGGTCGAACGCATCGTGCGCGCGATCGCACCGCGGACGGACGACACGCTGATCGAAATCGGCCCCGGCGAGGGCGCGCTGACGCTGCCGCTGCTGGCCGCCGCCGGCCGGCTGACCGCGATCGAGCTGGATGCCGAACTGATCCCCGCGCTCGAGGCCGCTGCGCGACCGCTGGGCACGCTCGAGGTCATCCGCGCCGACGTGCTCAAGGTCGATCTCGCGGCGCTGGCGGCCGGCCGCCGGCTGCGCATCGCCGGCAACCTGCCGTATTACATCTCCAGCCCGATCCTGTTCCATTGCCTGGACTACGCCGACGCCATCACCGACATGCACTTCATGCTGCAGCGGGAAGTGGTCGAGCGCATGGCCGCGGCTCCCGGCAGCAAGATCTACGGACGCCTCAGCGTGATGCTGCAGCTGGCCTGCACGGTCGAGCCGCTGTTTCACGTCGCACCCGGTGCGTTCCGGCCGCCGCCCAGGGTCGACTCGGCTGTAGTGCGGCTTACGCCGAAGCCGCCGGCCCAGCGGCCGCAGGCCGATCCGTTGCGCATCGCGACGATCGTGCGCGCCGCCTTCGGGCAACGCCGCAAGACCCTCGGCAACGCCCTGCGCGGCGTGCTGGATTCGGACACCCTGCGCGCCGCCGGCGTCGATCCGCAGGCGCGTGCGGAAACGCTGGCACCGGAGGTCTTCGTGCGCCTTGCGCTGCTGCCGCATGCTTGACGCGCTTGCTCGCGACGGCGGTGCTGCCCACAATCCCGGCATGAGCATCGACATCCCCTACAACATCACCGTCGCGGTCCGCACGCGCTATCTCGCCGAGCAGTCGCAACCGGCGCAGCAGCGCTTCGTGTTCAGCTACACCATCACCTTGCACAACGCCGGCGCGTTGCCGGCACGCCTGCTCAGCCGCCACTGGATCATCACCGACGCCGATGGCAAGGTCGAGGAAGTGCGCGGCGAGGGCGTGGTCGGCGAGCAACCCTGGCTGCGGCCCGGCGAAGGCTACGAATACACCTCCGGCGCGGTGCTGACGACCAGCGTCGGCACCATGGCCGGCAGCTACCAGATGCTGGCAGACGATGGCACCCGCTTCGACGCGCCGATTCCATCATTCGTACTGTCCGTGCCGCGCACCCTGCACTGATGGCCGTCTACGCGATCGGCGATGTCCAGGGCTGCTATCCCGAGCTGAACCGGCTGCTGGAAGTGCTGCGCTTCGACCCCGCCCGCGACCGCCTGTGGTTCTGCGGCGACCTGGTCAACCGCGGCGGCGAGTCGCTGCATGTGCTGCGCCTGGTGCACGGCCTCGGCGATGCCTGCGTGGTCACACTGGGCAATCACGACCTCAGCCTGCTGGCGGTGGCGGTGCGCCCCGAGGAAGCGCAGGCGCGGGTCAATCCCGAGCTGCGCTCGGTGCTGTTCGCCGAGGACCGCGACACCCTGCTGCCGTGGCTGCGCCGGCGCAAGCTGCTGCATCACGATCCCGGACTCGGCTTCACCCTGGTGCACGCCGGGCTGGCGCCGTCGTGGACGCTGAAGCTGGCCCAACGTAACGCCGCCGAGATCGAACGCGAGCTGGACGGGCCGCAGCACCGGCGCCTGCTGCAGCACCTGTTTGGCAACAAGCCGGCGGCATGGCATCCCGGTCTGCGCGGCATCGAGCGCTGGCGCGCCGGCATCAACGTGTTCACCCGCATGCGCTACTGCGACGTGCGCGGTCGGCTGGACTTCGACAGCAAGGGCGCGCCGGGCACCCAGCCCGCCGGCATGTATCCGTGGTTCGAGGTGCCGGGCATGGTGCGCCGCGAGACGCGCGTGGTCTGCGGCCACTGGTCGGCACTCGGCCGCTTCGACGGATTGGGCGTGTGCGCGATCGACACCGGCTGCGTGTGGGGCGGGCGCCTGACCGCGCTGCGTCTGGACAGCGAGCAACCGCAGTTCATCAGCGTCGCCGCCGAACCGCAGCGCAAGCGCGCGCCCGGACGCGACGACTGAAAAGCCGGTGCGGCCTTCGGCGGAATGCGATCAGCCGGGTCGCGGACCGGCTCGATCCGGCGCCCCGTCAAGGCAGGCCGCCAGCATCGCCGCCAGCTGCGCGCCGGTTACCGGCTTGCGCAGCAACCTGTCCATGCCGGCGGCACCCGCCTGCGTCGCCTCGTCGCCGCCGGAACGCGCGGTGACCGCCACGATCGGCAAACGTCGTCCGCTGCCTGCCTCGCGAATACGCACGATGCGCGCCAGCTCGAAGCCGTCCACGCCGGGCAAATCCAGATCAAGCAGCAGCGCGTCGATACGCTCCTGCGCGAGCACGGCCAGCGCGGCCAGCCCGTGGGTGGCGTGGGTGACTCGGTGTCCCTGCGCCTCGAGCAGTCCGCGCAGCACCTCGGCCACGATCGGATCGTCCTCGACCAGCAGCAGCCGCAACGATGGCACACCATAATCGGCTTCGGCGGGCGCCTGCGCCGCCGAAGCCGCATCGGCCACCGCCGCGAGCAGCGTCACGGTCACGCTGAAGCGGCTGCCGCGACCCGGCTCGGATTCGAGATCGATGCGCCCGCCCATCAGCTGGACCAGCTCGTGGCAGATCGCCAGACCAAGACCGCTGCCGGCCTGCCGCTGCGGGCCGTCGCCCTGCTCGAAACGCCGGAACAGCCGCTCGCGAGTGTCGGCGGGAATGCCCGGCCCGCTGTCGCTGACGACGAAGACCAGGGCCGCGCCAACGCGCTGCAACTGCAGCCGCACCATGCCGCGCTCGGTGAACTTGAGCGCATTGCTGGTGAGATTGAGCAGCACCTGCCGCAGCCGCGATGCATCGCCCAGCACCCGCGATGGCAAGTCGTCCGCGATTTCCAGTTCGAACGCCAATCCCTTGCGCGCCGCCAGCGGCCGTTCCAGCGTCGCGATTTCGCACAGCAGCGCTGCGGGATCAAACGGCACGTGCTCCAGTTCGAAACGGCCGGCTTCGATGCGCGCCAGATCCAGCGCCTCGTTGACCAGCTTCAGCAGCAGGCCGCTCGAGTGCTGGATGGCCTCGGCCTGACCGCGCTGGCGCGGGTCCAGCGGACTTCGCAGCAGCAGCTCGGCCATGCCCAGCACGCCGGTCATCGGCGTGCGTACCTCATGGCCGAGGGTGGCCAGAAAGCGCGTCTTCGCCGCGCTGGCGTTCTCGGCGAGACATCGCTGCTGTTCGGCCAGATGCATGCGGTGACGCTGCTCGAAGCGCCGCCGCCAGGCGCTGATCAGCGCCCACACCAGTAACCCGCCTGCCAGCACATACAGCACGTAGGCCTGCGGCATCGCCCAGGGCGGCGCGGCGACACGGATCGCCAGCGGCGCCAGCGCCCCCCACGGTCCACCCGGCGCCGCCGCCGAGGCCTCGAGGCGATAGTCGCCCGGTGGCAGACCGGCCAGGTCGCGACGACCGTCCGCATCGAGTTCCACCCAGCCGGGATCGAAGCCGGCCAGACGCATGCGGTAGCGCGTGTTCGCCGGATCGACAAAGGACAGTGCCCGCAGCTGCAAAGTCAGGTCTTGCTCGCGCCACCCGAGCGCCAAGCGGCCGCGCTGCAGGCGCAACGGCACGGCACGGCCGCCGCGCAGCGTGCTTGCGCGCTCCAGCACCGGATGCGGTGCCGGCAACGGCGGCAGCGACTGTTGCGGATGGAAGCCGAGCACGCCGCCGAGGGTGCCGCCGTAAACCGTGCCATCGCCCCGTCGCACCAGCGCGGCAGCGGTGAATTCGGGGCTGGGCAGACCGTCGCGGACGTCGAGCAGGCGCAGCGTGTGCGCGCCCGGGTCGTAGCGCAGCAGGCCGCGTACGCTCGCCGCCCAGACGCGCCCATGCGCATCCACATGCAGCGCTTCGATCTCGACCGCAGGCCAGTCGCTGCCAATGCCGACCTGCGCGGTCACCCGTGCTGCGCCGGCAGCGTCAATTGCGACCTGCAGCAGGCGATCGGCATAGGCCAGCCAGAAGCCGTGCGCGGCGGGTGCAAACGCGTTGATGCGGCCACGCGGCACGCCGGGCACGAAGACAAAGCGGTCGTCGTCGAGACGCTCGAAGCCGGCGCTGCTGGCGCGCCAGAGCACGCCGTTGACGACATCGAGCTGGTGCGTCGCACGACCCGTCGCGGTGTCCAGCGCCGAAGTCAGCGCGGTCATCGACCGGGTGTCGGGAGCAAAACGCCAGACGCCGTCGCCCGGCGTGGCGACGGCCATGCCGCCGTCCGCGAGCGGGGCGAGATAACGCACGCCCGCGGCCAGCGCGTCGCCGCCCAGATCCCGCACCCGGCCGTCGACCCACAGCCGCAGGCCCGACTGAGCGCCGATCCACAGCCGGCCGCGGGCGTCCTCCACCAGCGCCACCACCGAACGCGGTCCGAGACCGATCGTCGCGCCGAGATGACGTACCGCGCCGGTGGCCGGATCGAGATGCTCGACCATTCCTGCCGGTCCGCCCACCCACAGACCGCCGTCGGCGGCCGGCGCCAGCGCCAGCACGCGGCTGGCGGCAAGACTGTCGGCGTCCTCCGGCACGTGCCGGAACACGCTGAACGCGCGCCACCGAGGCGTCAGGTAGGCGATGCCGCCGTCGCGCAGCGCGAACCACAGACCGCCCTCGCGGTCGCGATTGACCGCCATCACCTGCGCGCCCGGCAGACCGCCCGACAGCAACGGCTCCGGCTCAAGGCGCGCCCAGCGCCCACTCGCATCGCGATAGTCGATGCCGCCCTGCATCGCCACCCACAGGCTGCCGTCAGGCTCGCGCAGGCTGGCGAAGGCCTGCCCGGGCAGCGCGCTGGCGCCGCGCATCGACGTGGCGACGAGATCGGCACCGATCAGGTACAGGCCGGCGCTGGTCGCGGCGCGACGCTGCACGCCTTCGCCATCCACGTGCCACACCCGCGGCGGCCGCTCGAGACCGGCAAAGCGCACGTGTTGAAAACGCCCGTCCGGGGTGCGCAGATCCAGCCCCGCCGCGGTACCGACCCACAGCCGGCCATCGGCTTCGGCGCGCAGCGACAGCACGATGTCGGACGCCAGGCTGGCCGGGTTCCCGGGATCGTGGCCATGGTGATCGAAACCGCGGCGATCACCGCGCAGGCGCTCGAGGCCGCCGGCGTAGGTGCCGGCCCAGATCGCGCCGTCCGCGGTCTGCGCCAGCGCCCGGACATCGTCGGCGCTGAGGCTTTCGGCGTTTGCGTCGTGGTGCAGCCAGTGGCGAAAGCCGCCGCCGGGCGGGTCGTACAGGTTCAGGCCGTTGTCACCGCCACCGACCCAAAGCTGGCCGGAGCGGTCCACCAGCACGGCCGCCACATCGTTGGAGGGCAGCGAGGCGGGATCGCGCGGATCGTGGCGGTACACCTCGAAATGCGCGCCGTTGAACCGTGCCAGGCCATCGGCGGTGCCGATCCACAGATAGCCCTGCCGGTCCTGCACCACGGTATACGCGGCGCTGGACGGCAGTCCGTCGGCGACGCCGTAGCGGCGGAACTGTGGCGTCGGCAGCGGCGCCACGCTGGCCGGCTCCGACGGTGACATGGCGGCTCCGGCGGTCCACGGCACGACGATCGCGGTGAAGCCCACGACCGCGATCAGGCCAATACGCAGCGGCTGGCACATGACAGATCCCCGCTATCCCCGCGACGATCATGCCAAATCCGCGCGCCCCGGGCAGCCGGCGCAAAACGGAAACGCAGTATTCACGCTCCGCTGAGGGGTGCACCGCGCAGCATCGGCCATAATCCCCGGCGAGACCTCCCCGCATGCGCCCCCACGCCGCTCTCGTCATGTGCATGGCCCTGCTCGCGCTCACCGCGCGGGCCCACGCCGCGGCTGCCACCTATCGCTTCGATCCGGTCCACAGCCAGATCACTTTCTTCGTCGATCACGACGGCTATTCCGACGTCTCCGGCCGGTTGCGCATCGCGCGCGGCTGGTTCCGCTTCGATCCCGACGACTGGAGCGCGGCCAGGGTGGTGGCGGACATCGATCTCGGCGGCGTCGACATGGGCGACAGGGACTGGAACCGCGTCGTCGCCGGCAGCGATTTTCTCGACGCGAAAGCTCATCCCTGGGCCCACTTCGTCAGCGGCGAGGTCGAGAAGACCGGCGCCGATACCGGCATCCTGTTCGGACAACTGACGCTGCGCGGGCACACGGTCGGCATCGCGTTTCCGTTCCGCTTCAACCGCCGCGCCTTCACCATCTACGGCCTGCATACCGTGGCCGGCTTCACCGGGCTGGCGACGCTGGACCGCAAGGACTTCGGCATGGAGGCCTACACGGGGGCGGTCGGCGTCAAGGTCAAGGTGCTGCTGGAGATCGAGGGGATCGAGGACAGCGGTGCCGAGCAGACCTACGATCATCAGGCCGCCAGGGAAACCGCGCATGCAGATCAAGAGTGACGACAGCCGCTGGGGGGTCCCCGCGCAGTTTTTCCACTGGACCGTGCTGCTGCTGATCGTGGCGCTGGGCGCGCTCGGCCTGTACATGACCGGCCTGCCGCTGTCGCTGTGGAAGGAGCAGGTCTATCTGCTGCACAAGTCGCTGGGCATCACCCTGCTGGGCCTGGTCGCGCTGCGCCTGCTGTGGCGGCTGGTCGACCCGCATCCGGCGCCGCCCGCCGGCCTTCCGCGCTGGCAGCACCGGGTGGCGCAGGCGACGCATGCGGCGCTGTACCTGCTGCTGCTGGCGATCCCGATCTCCGGCTGGGTGTTCAACTCGGCTTCGGGCTTCCCGCTGCGCTGGTTCGGCCTGCTGTCGCTGCCGGCGCTGGCGGCGGCGTCGAAGCCGCTGGCCGCGGCCGCCAGGGAAATCCACGAAACCCTGTTCTGGGTACTGGTGGCCCTGGTCGCGGTACACGCTGCCGCCGCGCTGCTGCACCACTATCACCATCGCAACCACGTCCTGCGGCGCATGCTGCCGTGGGGTCACCGCCTTCGCGATCCCGGAGCCTCGCCATGAAGACCCGCACCCTGCTCGCCGCGCTGGCCCTCTGTGCCCTGTTCACCGCCGCCGCGCACGCCGCCGCCTGGCGCGTGCTGCCCGGCAGTACGCTGGGCTTCGCCGGAAGCTTCCAGGGCGCGGGCTTCAGTGGCCGGTTCAAGCGCTTCAGCGCGGCGATCGCCTGGGATCCCGACCATCCGCAAGCCTGCCATTTCGATGTCCGCGTCGATCTCGCCAGCGCCGATACCGCCAACAGCCAGCGCGACCAGCTGCTGCCGGGAACGGACTTTTTCGACGTGGCAAAATTCCCGCAGGCGCGCTTCGTCGCCAGCGGCTGCAAGCCGGCGATGACGGGCGCCTGGACCACCACCGGCACGCTCAGCCTGCGCGGCATCAGCCGCCCGGTCGCGCTGACCCTGCATTTCGCGCCGCAGGGCAAGGACGCGGTGCTCACCGTCGACGCCAGCCTCGATCGGCTGGCCTTCGGCGTCGGCGGCGGCGAATGGGCCGATCCCTCGACGATCGGCCGCGCGGTGACCGTCAACGCACGCCTGCTGCTGGCGTCACCGTGACCGCCGCGGCCTCGTCCGCGCCGCACAGCACGCGCACCAGACCGGCGAGATAGTCGAGATACATGCGCGGATAGTCGCGATCGTTCTCCTCGTCGCGCAGGAACGGGTTCATCAGCGTGTGGCGCAGGATCAGCAGGCGGTCGTCCGCGCCGGCCTGCGCCTGCGGCGTGGCCGTCAGCGTGCGCGGATCGAGATCCAGTGCGGCGAGAATGCGCGTGGTGTCGTGGGCGCCCAGCGCCGCCGGCCGCAACGCGGTGATCGAGCCGAAGAACGCCTTCATCTGCAGCGGTTGCCGCGGATCCACCCGCAGCCGATCGTGCAGCTGCGCGACGAAGGCGTTGGCCGCCGCGACCGTGCGATTGCCGCGCGGATTGAGCGCCAGGCACACCAGGTTGCTGTCGGGCTCGAACGGTACCGTCACCGTGACGCAATCGGCTACCGCAACGGCGAAGCGCTCGATGTCGGCGCGAAAGCGCTCGGCCGCCAGCACTGTCTCGCGCGGAATGCGGCCGAAATGCTCACGATCGAGCGGCAGTACGCGATGCGTGACATAGGCCGCCGCGGCCGCCGCGCCGGCCTTCGATCCTTCCAGCGTGTAACGGCCCAGCGCACGGAAGGTGGCGCGGTAATCGCTGGCGCCGCGGCGGTCGAAGACATAGTCGGCATCCTCGGCCAGCAGCGCCATGCGGCGATGATCGCGGCAGATGAACGCGCCGGCGCCATAAGGCAGATAGCCGAGCTTGTGTGGATCGACGGTGACGCTGTCGGTCGCTGCCAGCGCCGCGAAGGCGGCATGCACGCCGGCGCCGGGAAACTGTGCGAAGCCCTCATGCACTCGCTCCGGCGGCAGCAGGCTGCCGTCCTCGGCGCGAAACAGCGTGGCCAGATAACCGCCCCAGGCGGCATCCACGTGCACGTCGAAACCGAGCCCGGCCGCGGCAGAACGTTCGCGCGCAGCGACCATGCGGTCGATCGGATCGATGGTTCCGAACTCGGTGGTGCCGAGCACGCCGACCACCATCAGCACCGGCTGGCGCTGCCGCTGCGCCTGATCGAGCAATGCGTCCAGCGCGTCGGCGTCCATGCGCATGCGCCGCTCCGGCACCGTCCTGAGCTGGGCGCTGCCGAGACCGAGCAGCTTGACCGCCTTGGGCCACGAATAGTGCGCGGTCACCGGCGTGATCACCCACGGCGCATCCAGCTGCGGATGGCGACGGAAGAACCCGGCGATACCCAGGCTCTCGACACGCTGCTGCGCCAGCGCGGCGGCGAGGCGTCCGCGTTCGTCCGCGCTCGCCGCGGCCAGGCGCGCGACCCAGGCTTCGAGCAGTGCGATCGTCGCCGCTGCCGGCAGATTGCCCAGCTGCCAGTCGTCGCAGGCGACCACGCCGGCCGGCAACGCGGCCACGACGAGATCCTCGCCGCAGGCGCGCAGCGCCGCGGCCAGCGCGGGCGGCCAGCACTTCTGCGTCAACGCCAGCCGCAGCGCCTGGATGTTGGCGCTGGTGCCGCCCGAGGTCAGGCAGCCGAAGGCGCAGTCGGAGCGCGTCTCGTCATCGGGATAGCCCAGCATGCGCGCCAGCTGCAGGCCGACGCTGATCTCCATGTCCAGCGTCACCGGCGCGGCGTCGCCAACGACATTGTTGGGGTTGTAGGGCAGCGTGACCATCTGCGCCAGCAGCCCCGGCAGCAGCAGGTCCGAGGCCATGTGGCCGATGTAGCGCGGGCTGTGGAAAGGCACCGAGCGCTTCAGCGCCGCGGTCAGCGCGTGCAGCTCGCGGCGCATGCGCGCGGTGAACGCCTGATAATCGGCGCGCTGCGCGGCATGGGTCGGGATCGCCGGCGGATCCTCGGGATGGAAATTGCGTCGCCAGAAAACGTGGTCGCGCAGCAGCTCGACCAGCACGCGCTCGAACAGCTCGTCGTTTTCGCCGTAAGGGCCGAGGAAACAGGGGTACAGCGCAGGATCGGTCATGCCCGCAGTCTTGCCCCGCGGCGGCGCCCGTGCCTTGACCGGGATCAGGCCGCGCCGTCAGCCAGGAAACGCCGCACCGCGGCGGCGTCGAACGGCCAGTCCAGTTCGCGGCCGTCGCGCGCGTCGCGCAGTACCGGCACGCGCTCGCCGTAGCGCGCCTCCAGCGCGGAGTCGTCGTCGATCCACACGCTGGCGAACTCCGGCGTCCGGGCCGCGGCGAGCACCGCCAGCGCGCGATCGCAGAGATGGCAGTGGTCGCGCTGGTAGAGCTGCAGCTGCATGCGCCGGCGTAGGGTGCGGTTCGGGGGGACGGCATAGAATACGCAGCCTTCACCTTCTCCGCGACACCGCGCAGGACCCGCCATGGCCGTCAGCGTCTTCGATCTGTTCAAGATCGGCATCGGACCGTCGTCCTCGCATACGGTCGGACCGATGCGCGCCGCGGCACGCTTCGTCAGCCGCTGGCTGGACGAGAAGGGCGTGCTGGGCGAGGTCGCGCGCGTGCAGTGCGAGCTGTTCGGCTCGCTGGCGCTGACCGGACGCGGCCACGGCAGCGACAAGGCGGTGCTGCTCGGCTTCGAGGGTACGTGGCCGGACCAGGTCGATCCCGACGCCATCCCGGCGACGCTCGGGCGCATCCGCGGCGAGCAGCGCATCCGCCTGCTCGGCCGCCACGCGATCGCCTTCGACGAGGCGCGCGATCTGGTGTTCAACAAGCGCCAGAAGCTGCCGCACCACTCCAACGGCATGCGCTTCTCGGCCTGGAACGCCGCCGGCGAACTGCTCGCGACGCGCGACTACTACTCGGTCGGCGGCGGCTTCGTGGTCAATCACGACGAGGCCGCCGAGAACCGCATCGTCGCCGACACCACGCCACTGCCGTATCCCGTTCCACAGTGGCGACGAGCTGCTGGCGATCTGCGCGCAGACCGGCAAGACCATCGCCGCAGGTGATGCTGGAGAACGAACGCGCCTGGCGCAGCGAGGCCGAGATCCGCGACGGTCTGCGCGCGATCTGGCAGGCGATGCAGGACTGCGTCGCGCGCGGCCTGCGTTCGCCCGGCACGTTGCCCGGCGGACTCAAGGTGAAGCGGCGCGCGCCGGCGATGGCGGCCGAGCTGCGCGCGCAGCCCGAGGCCTGCCTGCGCGATCCGCTGACCATCCTCGACTGGGTCAACCTCTATGCGCTGGCGGTCAACGAGGAGAACGCCGCCGGCGGGCGCGTGGTCACCGCGCCGACCAACGGCGCGGCCGGCATCGTGCCGGCGGTGCTGCACTACTACGACCGCTTCTGTCCCGGCGCCGAACGAGGACGGCATCGTCGACCTTCCTGCTGACCGCCGCCGCGATCGGCATCCTGTACAAGGAAAACGCCTCGATCTCCGGCGCCGAGGTCGGCTGCCAGGGCGAGGTCGGCGTCGCCTGCTCGATGGCCGCCGGCGGCCTGGCCGCGGTGCTGGGCGGCAGCATCGACCAGGTCGAGAACGCCGCCGAGATCGGCATGGAGCACAACCTCGGCCTGACCTGCGATCCGATCGGCGGCCTGGTGCAGATTCCCTGCATCGAGCGCAACGCGATGGGCGCGGTCAAGGCGATCAACGCCGCCGCATGGCGCTGCGCGGCGACGGCAAGCACCGCGTGTCGCTCGACAAGGTGATCAAGACCATGCGCGACACCGGCCGCGACATGAAGGACAAGTACAAGGAAACCTCGCGCGGCGGTCTGGCGGTCAACGTCATCGAGTGCTGAGCGGCAAGTGCGCGCGTCAGCGCACCCATCCGGCGCGTGGTTGATGCTTCCATTTCCCCGCGCGCCGGTTCACGGCGCGCCCGCGAAACCGGCTCGCGCTGCGCTTCAACGCAGCGCGAAAGCGCCGGCCCCGCGACCTCGCGCGGCGGCCTGGCCGTGAACGTGATCGAATGCTGAGCGGCAGCACGCGCGCCACAACTCCGGCCCGGCGCGAGGTTGATGTCTTGATTTCCCGCGCGTCGGTTCACGGCGCGCCCCCAAGCCGGCTCGCGCTGCGCTGAAGCTCAGCGCGAAAGCGCCGGCCTCGCGACCTCGCACGGCGGCGTGACCGACAACGTGATCGAGTGCTGACTCCGCCTCATGCCGACTCGCGTGCTGACAGCGTCGGGCGCGGCTGCGACAATCCGGGCGTCATGCCGTGACCGGCCCCATGCCGCTCATCGCGTGATTCGGGGATCCCGTTCGATCCGTGCCATGACCGGCGACGTCGTCGCCCGCAGGAGTAGCGCATGTCGCAAGCCCACGCCTCATCCCCGTTCCGATGCGTCGCGAAGTCGGTCCCTTCGCGCTGATGTTCACCGGCCTGGGCTCGATCATCGGCTCGGGCTGGCTGTTCGGCGCCTGGCACGCCGCCCGGCTGGCCGGCCCCGGCGCGATCTGGGCGTGGGTGCTCGGCGCGGCGATCATCATGACGATCGCGCTGACCTACGCCGAGCTGGGCGCGATGTTCCCCGAGTCCGGCGGCATGGTGCGCTACGGCCACTACTCGCACGGTTCGCTGGTCGGCTTCATCGGCGCGTGGGCCAACTGGATCGCGATCGTCTCGGTGATCCCGGTCGAGGCCGAGGCCTCGGTGCAGTACATGTCCGCGCTGGCCATGGCCGTGGGCGCAGGACCTCTACGTGCACGTGCCCGCGGGCATGGCGAACTGAGCCACGCCGGGACTGGGCATCGCCGCGGCGCTGGTGATCGTCTACTTCCTGCTCAACTTCTGGAGCGTGAAGCTGTTCGCGCGCTCCAACACGCGCGATCACCGTCTTCAAGCTGGTCGTGCCGGCCGCCACCGGCCTGGCACTGATCGCCAGCGGCTTCCACGCCGACAACTTCTCGCGTCGGCGCACACGGCGGCGCGCACGCGATCGACTTCGCCGCCGATCCTCACCGCGGTGGCCACCGCCGGCATCGTGTTCAGCTTCAACGGCTTCCAGAGCCCGGTGAACCTGGCCGGCGAGGCGCGCAATCCCGGCCGCAGCATTCCGTTCGCGGTCATCGGCTCGATCGCTGCTCGCCACCGTCGTCTACGTGCTGCTGCAGGTCGCCTACCTCGGCGCGGTGCCGCCGGACCTGCTGGCCAAGGCCGGCTGGCACGGCATCGACTTCAGCTCGCCGTTCGCCGAGCTGGCGCTGATCGTCAACCTGCAACTGGCTGGCGATCCTGCTGTACGCCGATGCGTTCGTCAGCCCGAGCGGCACCGGCATGACCTACACCGCCACCACCGCGCGCATGATCTACGGCATGGAGCGCAACGGCACGCTGCCGAAGATCCTCGGCCGCATCGCACCCGAAGTAGGGCGTGCCGCGCCCGGCGATGTGGCTGAACCTGGCGGTGTCGTTCCTGTTCCTGTTCTTCTTCCGCGGCTGGGGCTCGCTCGCCGCGGTGATCTCGGTGGCCACCATCATCTCCTACCTCACCGGCCCGGTCAGCGTGATGACGCTGCGCCGCACCGCGCCGGAACTGCACCGCCCGTTCCGCCTGCGTGGCCTGCCGGTGATCGCCGGCGTCGCCTTCATCTGTCGCGACCGAGCTGCTGTACTGGGCCAAGTGGCCGCTGACCGGCGAGATCATCCTGCTGATGGTGGTGGCGCTGCCGGTGTACCTCTACTACCAGGCCAAGAGCGGCTGGCACGACTTCGGCCGCCAGCTGAGCGGCGCGTGGTGGCTGGTCGTTCTACCTGACGACGCTGGCCGTCGTCTCGCGGATCGGCAGCAGCAAGTTCGGCGGCCACGGCTACCTGCCCTACGGCTGGGATCTGGTCGGTGGTCGCGGTGATCGGGCTGGTGTTCTTCCTGCTGGGGCGTGAAGTCCGGCTGGCGCACGCCATCGGTCGAAGCCGCCCAGCTCGAGGCCCGCATCCATCCGCGCGACCGCTGGTGCCGCCGGACGAGGAAGAGGCGGAGCGCATCACCGGACGTTGAGCGGCTCAGATTCGGGCTGTACGGCGCGATCGTGCCAACTCTGCCCCGCACTTCACCCCAGCGCCAGCACATCCCCCAGCAGGGCCTGCGCGGTGACTTCGGGGCCGGCGCCGGGACCCTGGATCACCAGCGGCTGCGCGCGGTAGCGGGCGGTGGTCAGCGCGAACAGGTTGTCGGTGCCGCGCAGACGCGCGGCCGGGTGCTCAGCCGGCACGTCGGTCAGTCCGACGCGGGCACAGCCGTGGCGGTCGAGGCGCGCGAGATGACGCAACACGTGCCCGCGTGCGACTGCTTGCGCGTGGCGTGCGGCCAGCGCAGCGTCGAGCACCTCCAGCCGATCGAGAAAGGTCCCGGCATCCAGCGCGCGCAGCGACTCGGGCACCAGGCTCGCCACCTCCACGACGTCACGCTCGAGCGCGAAACCGGCATTGCGGGCGAGGATCAGCAGTTTGCGCGCGACGTCCTCGCCGGACAGGTCCGCACGCGGGTCGGGTTCGGTGTAGCCGCGTTCGCGCGCCTCGCGCAGCAGCGCCGAGAACGGGCGCGTGCCGTCGTACTGGTTGAACAGCCACGACAGCGATCCGGAAAACACGCCTTCCAGCGTGAGCAGGGCATCGCCACAGCTGCGCAGCCGGCGCAGGGTGGAAAGCACCGGCAGGCCGGCGCCCACGGTGGCCGAGTCGCCGTAGCGGCCGCCGCCGGCGATCGCCGCCTGCAGGGCGCGCCAGCCGGGCAGTTCGCCGCCGGCCAGCGCCTTGTTGGCGGTGACCACGTGATAGCCGCGCGCCAGCCATCCCGGGTGGCGCGCGGCCAGGACAGCACTGGCGGTGGCATCGATGACTACCTTGCGCGCCACGTCGCTGGCCTCGAGCGCAGCCAGCAACGCGGCGTCGTCGCGCGGGTCGCCCTCGTACTTGAGCCTTTCGCGCAGACCGCGATCGGCGAGTCGCGCGGGATTGACCTGTTGCCGGCGCGAATTGGCCGCACCGACCAGGCGCAGTGACGTTGCCGCCGGCGTGTCGAGCAGCCTGAGGAATGCGCCGCCGACCACGCCGGTACCGAGCAGCACCACCGCATACCGTGGTGCGGCCATTGCCAGCCGCGTCCGCTGATCGACATGGACGCACTCGGCCAGCACCGCGCTCATGCCGGCACCGTGCAGGCGCCAGCGCTGCGCGAGGTGGCCGCCTCGGCGCGCGCCAGTCCGGCGGCGAGATCGCGGGTCAGGTCATCGGCGTCTTCGATGCCGATCGACAGCCGCAGCAGGCCGTCGGCGATACCAGCCGCGCGCCGCGCCTCGGACGTCATCGCGGCGTGCGTCATGGTGGCCGGATGCGCGATCAGGCTCTCGACGCCGCCCAGCGATTCGGCCAGCGAATAGTAGCTCAGACCGTCGAGCAGCGCGCGGATGGCGGGTTCGCCGCCGCGCAGTTCGAAACTCAGCATGGCGCCGAAACCGCGCTGCTGGCGGGCCGCCAGCGCGTGACCCGGATGCGTGGTCAGGCCCGGGTAATGCAGCGCAGCCACCGCCGGATGCGCCGCCAGCAGTTCGGCGATCCGGACCGCGTTTTCCTGGTGCGCACGCATGCGGGCGCCGAGCGTGCGCAGGCCGCGCAGGGTCAGCCAGCTGTCGAAAGGCGCACCGGTCAGGCCCAGGCAATTGGCCCACCACGCCAGCTGCTGCGCGCGCTCGGGCGTGCGCGCCACCACCGCGCCGCCGACCACGTCGCTGTGGCCGTTGAGATACTTGGTCGTCGAGTGCACCACCAGATCGGCACCCAGCTCCAGTGGCTGCTGCAACACCGGCGAGAGGAAGGTGTTGTCGACGACCACCTCCGCGCCGATGGCGTGCGCGGCCTGGGCGACGTGGCGGATGTCGGTGATGCGCAGCAACGGGTTGGACGGTGTCTCGATCCACACCAGCGCCGGCCTGTCGGCCAGGCCCGCAGCCAGCGCGCGCGCGTCGGTCAGGTCGGCGAACCGCACCTGCAACCGGCCCGCGCGCGACCAGGCGTCGAGCAGGCGCCAGGTGCCGCCGTAGCAATCATGCGCGGCCAGAACTCGAGCACCGATCGGCAGGGACTCCAGGACCAGCGTGATCGCGGCCATGCCGCTGGCCGTCACCACGGCGCCGGCACCCTCTTCCAGTTCGGCCAGCGTGCCGGCCAGCAGGTCGCGCGTCGGATTGCCGCTGCGGGTGTAGTCGTAGGCGCGCTTCTGCGCGAAGCCGGCGAAACTGAAGGTGCTGGAAAGATGGATCGGCGGCACCACGGCGCCATGCTGGGTATCGCGCTCGAGCCCGGCGCGCGCGGCACGGGTCGCCAGTTCGAATCCGCTCATCTCAACCTCCACAGCTTGCGAGACAACCACGCAGCAGCGCACCCAGCGCCATGCCTTCCTTGAGGAAAGCATCGTGGCCGTAGTCGGAATCGAGCACATGCAACTCGCAGGGCGCGCCCAGCCCGCGCTGCAGGGCGCAGAGGTCGGCCACCGGCACCAGCTGGTCAGTGGCAAAGCCGATCAGCGTGGTTGGCGCACGCACCGCGTCGGGATCGACGGCGTGCAGATCGATCGACTCGGACAAGCCGAGAAAGCGTTGCGCGTCGAAACGCTGCGCGAAAAGCGCGCCGGCTGCTTCCAGCCAGTCCTCCGCAGCGACACGAACGCGGCCATCCCGCAACGAAGCTGGCGCGCTGAAGCGCCGCGCCAGCTCGCGCGGGCTGCGGTAGCCGATCATCGCCAGCTGTCTTGCCAGCGCCAGGCCGGTTGCGGCATCCCGGCCTTCGAGTGCGAACCGCACGATCGAGCGCTGCACCGCACGCAACGCCGCGGCCTGCGGATGGGCGCGATGCGTACCGGCGATGGCGATCAGGCGATGCAGGCGTTGCGGATACCGTGCCGCGAAGGCCAGGCCGACCATGGCGCCATAGGAAGAACCCACCAGCGCATGCAACCGCGGCAGGGCCAGGGCATCAAGCAGCGCAGCCAACGCGTCGGCCTGATCGGCACTGTCGACCGCGGGCGCATCGAGGTCCCGCGCGTCCAGCCAGTCGATGCCGAGGATACGATGGCGCACCGGATCGATCGCCCGGCCGGCACCAGCCAGCGCGTCCCACCAGCCCGGCCCATCGCTATCGCCGGTGACGCGGCGATCGGCCGAGATGCCGCCCAGCACCGCCAGCAGCGGCGCGCCAGCGGCTCCATGCAGACGCCAGCGCAAGCGCACGTCGCGCAGGCCCGCACCGTGGCGGGGCTGCAGCCGAATCGGCGTTTCGCCCTCGCGGACGTTCACCGGCGGCGCAGCGGCGACCGGCAGCGCAGGCTCGAGCGCGGCATCGGCGAACGGGAAGGCAAGCCTGGTGACCAGCGACATGACGGTTCTCCGGCAGAACTCATGCGCTGCGGGGAACCGGTGACGGGCGCGATGCCCGGTCGCGGCCGGGCGGACGCGCTCATCTTTCGGCGGATGCATGCATCCCCGCAGGAGTTGGCACCGTGCGCGATCGCGTCGCGCGGGTTGCCCCGACTTCAAAGGGCCTGTCCCTCAGCCGGTCTCGATGAGCAGTGCGGCGACTGTAGACACTTGCCCGGCTTGCTGTCAATAGACGTAAATACGTCTAGATGTCCGCATGCATGCAATTCGTGCGCCGACCCATGCCGCAGACCTGGGCCACGCGGCGTCCGCCTTCCGGCCGGCCGGATCCTGCCGACTGCGCCAGCCGGGCTGGCGAACGCAATGCGTCACCCCGCGCCCGTCAAGGCGCGCGACACGGCCGGACCCGGCAGACCGGGAGCCGCGGTACCGAACCCGTATAATCGCCCGCTGCCCACCCGTTCCCGGCCGCGCGGCTACACCTCATGCATGATCACCTGACCGAAACCAGCCGCCGGCGTACCTTCGCGATCATCAGCCATCCCGATGCGGGCAAGACCACGCTCACCGAAAAGCTGCTGCTGTTCGGCGGCGCGATCCAGATGGCCGGTTCGGTCAAGAGCCGCAAGGCGGCGCGGCATGCCACCTCCGACTGGATGGCGCTGGAAAAGGAACGCGGCATCTCGGTGACCAGCTCGGTGATGCAATTCCCCTACGCCGGGTGCATCGTCAACCTGCTCGACACGCCCGGCCACGCGGATTTCTCCGAGGACACCTACCGCGTGCTGACTGCGGTCGACTCGGCGCTGATGGTGATCGACTGCGCCAAGGGCGTGGAGGAACGCACGATCAAGCTGATGGAGGTCTGCCGGCTGCGCGACACGCCGATCATGAGTTTCATCAACAAGCTCGACCGCGAGGGCCGTGCTCCGATCGACCTGCTGGACGAGATCGAGTCGGTACTGCGGATCCGGTGCGCGCCGATCACCTGGCCGATCGGAATGGGCGGCCGCCTGAAGGGCGTGTACCACCTGCTCGATGACGAGGTGCACCTGTACGAGCCGGGACGCAACTTCACGCGCCAGGACTCGACCATCTTCAAGGGCGTCGATGACCCGGCGCTGGCGACGCGCATCGGTACCGCTGCCCTGTCCGAGCTGCGCGAGGAACTCGAACTGGTGCAGGGCGCCTCGCATCCCTTCGACCGCGAGGCCTATCTCGGCGGCCGCCAGGCGCCGGTGTTCTTCGGCTCGGCGGTGAACAATTTCGGCGTGCAACCGCTGCTGGACTTCTTCATCGCGCATGCCCCCGCGCCGCGCGCGCGCGCCACCACCACGCGCACCGTCGCGCCCGTGGAAGATGCCTTCAGCGGCTTCGTGTTCAAGATCCAGGCCAACATGGATCCGCAGCATCGCGACCGCGTGGCGTTTCTGCGCGTGTGCTCCGGCCACTACGAGGCCGGCATGAAGGCCCTGCACGTGCGCACCGGCAAGGAGGTCAAGCTGGCCAATGCCCTGACCTTCATGGCCTCGGATCGAGAGATCGTCGACAGCGCGTATCCGGGCGACGTCATCGGCCTGCACAACCACGGCACCATCGCGATCGGCGACACCTTCAGCGCGGGCGAGGCGCTCAACTTCACCGGCATTCCCTACTTCGCGCCCGAACTGTTCCGCCGCGCGCGCTTGCGCGACCCGCTGAAACTCAAGCAGCTGCAGAAGGGCCTGGCTCAGCTCTCCGAAGAGGGCGCGACCCAGTTCTTCCGCCCGCTGATGTCCAACGACCTGATCCTGGGCGCGGTCGGCGTGCTGCAGTTCGATGTCGTCGCCTACCGCCTGAAGGACGAATATGGCGTCGATTGCGCCTTCGAGGCGGTGGGTGTGGCCACCGCGCGCTGGGTGCACTGCGCCGACGCGAGAAAGCTCGAGGAGTTCCGCGAGCGCAACGCCATGAACCTGGCGCTGGATGCCTCAGGTGCGCTGGTCTATCTGGCTCCCTCACGGGTCAATCTGCAGCTGGCGATCGAACGCTGGCCGCAGGTGACGTTCGCCGCCACCCGCGAGCACGCCAGCGGCGCGCCTGTCTGACGCGCGCCGTCGCCGGATGCGGCGCGGCGAGAATCAGGCCACCGACCGCAACGCCGCCGGGCGCGCGGTCTGCTCTGCCGCGCGCAGCTCCGCGGGATCGAAATCGTCCACCGCGATGAATTCGGCCGCGGCCGCGCGCACGTGCTTCAGCAATGCATGCTCGTCGGCGCTGAGTGCGCCGATGCGCTCGGCCTCGGCCAGTTGATCCGGGTAGTCGCGCGCCTTGATCGCGCCCGATTTCAGCGCCTTGACGAACTTGCGCTCGACCGGCTCGGCGGCGACCACGTCCGGCAGCAGCGCGTGCATGCGTCCGACCGCGTTGTTCGCGCTGGGCGTGATGAAACACCAGTCCAGCATGCGGTCGCGCGCCTCGTTGGGCGCGGTCAGCACCGCCGCCACGCGACGACCCAGGCGATCGGACGGCGGCACCTCGCGGCGACCGAGCGGGAACACCAGCGCGCGCAGCAGCCACGCCACCGGGCGCACCGGGAAGTTGCGGATCACGCCGTCGAGCGCGCCCTGCATGCGCCAGACCGACTCGTGGAACGACCACGCCAGCAGCGCGCGCTCGTCCTCGGGACGGCCTTCGTCCTCGAAACGCTTGAGCAGGGCGCTGGCGATGTAGAGATAGCTGAGCACGTCGCCGAGACGCGCCGACAGCTTCTCCTTGAACTTGAGCTTGCCGCCCAGCACGCCCATGGCGACGTCGGCGGTCAGCGCCAGCGCGGCCGAATAGCGGTTGAGCTTGCGGTAGTAGCGCCGGAGAGTCGGCGTGGTTGCCGGCGCGGCGCCCAGACGACGCACCGGACAGCCCGGTGACCAGGCTGCGCGCGGCATTGCGCAGACCGAAGCCGAGGTGTCCGAACAGCGCGGCGTCGAACGCGCGCACGCGCTCGTCGCGGTCGGCGATCGCCAGCGCGCCGCATTTCCCTGAGCACGTACGGATGGCAGCGGATCGCGCCCTGGCCGAAGATCATCAGGCTGCGCGTCATGATGTTGGCGCCCTCGACGGTGATGCCGATCGGCGCGCCCTGCCAGCCGCGGCCGAGATAGTTCGACGGACCGAGGATCACGCCCTTGCCGCCGTGGATGTCCATCGCATCCTTGACCACTTCGCGACCCAGCTCGGTGGCGTGGTACTTGGCGATCGCCGACGGCACCGCAGGCTTCTCGCCGCGATCCACCGCCGCCGCGGTCGCACGCGACAGCGCGGCGATCGCGATAGGTGTAGCCGCCGATGCGCGCCAGCGCTTCCTCGACGCCTTCGAAGCGGCCGATCGCCAGCCCGAACTGCTTGCGGATGCGCGCGTAGGCACCGGTCGCGGCGACCGCCATGCGCGCGACACCGGTAGCGTTGGAGGGCAGCGAGATCGCGCGTCCGACCGACAGGCACTCGACCAGCATGCGCCAGCCGTGACCGGCCATGTCCGGGCCGCCGATCAGCTGCGGACAGCGGCACGAACACGTCCTTGCCGCGCACCGGACCGTTCTGGAACGGCATGTTCAGCGGGAAATGGCGGCGGCCGATTTCCAGGCCCCGGCGTCTCGCGCGGCAGCAGCGCCAGGGTGATGCCGAGGTCGTTCCTCTTCGCCGAGCAGGTTGTCCGGGATCGTACATGCGGAACGCGAGGCCGATCATCGTCGCGACCGGCGCCAGCGTGATGTAGCGCTTGTCGAAGGTCAGGCGCACGCCGAGCACGTTCTCGCCTTTCCACTCGCCCTTGCAGACGATGCCGTAGTCGGGAATCGAGGTCGCATCCGAGCCGGCGTACGGGCCGGTCAGCGCGAAGCACGGCATCTCGCGTCCGTCGGCGAGACGCGGCAGGTAATGATCCTTCTGCTCGTCGCGTGCCGTAGTGCAGCAGCAGCTCGGCCGGGCCCGAGCGAGTTCGGCACGGCGATCGTCGAGGCCGCGCGTCGGCGAGATGCTCGCCACCTTCTGCAGCACCGCCGAATGCGCCAGCGCGGAGAACTCCGAGGCCGCCGTAGCTCCTTCGGAATGATCATGCCGAAGAACTTGTTCTTCTTGAGGAACTCCCAGACCTCGGGCGGCAGATCGGCGCAGCTCGTGGGTGATCTGCCAGTCGTCGAGCATCAGGCAGAGCTGCTTCGCACCGGCCCGTCGAGAAAGGCCTGTTCCTCGGCCGATCAGCTGCGGGCCTCGGCTGCGCCAGCAGTTCGCACCAGTCCGGCTTGCCGCGAGAACAGCTCGCCTTCGAAGCCGACCGTGCCGGCTTCGAGCGCGGTCTGCTCGGTGTCCGACAGCGTCGGCGTCACGCTCCGGAACACCTGCAGCAGCGGCGCGCTGACCAGCGCACGGCGCAGCGGAGCGAAGTTGAGCGGCAGCGCCAGCAGCGCGAACACGGCCAGCGTGATCCAGCCGGCATCCGCCACGCCCGCAGCGTAGCCGGCCGCGACGATCGCGATCGCGGCGGCAGAGGCTCCAGGCGAGGAGCCGGGCGCCAGCGTAGGCCGCGATCAGCGAGGCCGCCACAGCGGCCAACAGGGGGAGCAGATTCATCATGGCAGGGACCTCGCGGGCGCAGCGGCGCCCATCGGCAGCGTGGCTAGAAATGCGCGGATGGCTCGGCTGAAGGCATCGTTGGCGTCGCCGGCGACCATGTGCGAGGCGCGCGCGATGCGGACGTGGCGCGCGTGTGGCACCAGATGCCAGAAACTCGTCGACGGTATCGGCGGAGACCACGTCGCTGGCGCCGCCGGAGATCAGCAGGGTCGGCACCGCGATGCGCCTCGCGGCCGCGAGCAGCTGCGGCTGATGGCGTTCGCCCTCGGCGGCGACCACCTCCAGCAGCGCCGGATCCCAATGCCAGCGCAGGCGGCCATCGTCACCGAGGCGCAGCAGAGGAGCCAGCTGCGCCGCGGATTTGCGCTCCCGACGCTGCGGCAGGTAGGCCGCGATCGCGTCGGCCGCAGCTTCATCGAGGAAGCAAAGCCGTCCGGATACGCGCGCATGAAGGCAAGGATGCGCTCGACGCCAGCCGACTCCCAGCGCGGGGTGATGTCGACCAGCACCAGCGCGCGCAGCGGCGGTTGCTTGCTGGCGCCGGCCACGGTGATGCCGAGCAGACCGCCCATCGAGGCTCCGACCAGCACCGGCGGCCGCGGCAGCGAACCGCGCCAGCCCGTCAAGATCGGCAATGAACTGGTCGAGATGGTAGGCACCGCCGGCCACGCGATCGCTTTCGCCGTGCCCGCGCGCGTCGAAGCTGATCGCCTGCCAGCCCGACTCTGCCAGCGCTTGTGCCGCACCGGACCAGGCCTGGCGAGTCTGGCCGAAACCGTGAGCGAACAGCACGGCTGGCGCCACGGCATCGCCCCAGCGCTCGCCGGCCAAGGTCGTGCCATCGGCTGCGGTGTACGCCAGGCGTTCACGCGCGACTCTCGTCGTTCTGGAGCCGGTCTTGACCATACGCGAAAGTATGTAAAGCCGCGGAGCCCTTGTCAATACGCATGCGTATGGATCAGACCCCCGACCCGCTCCACGCCGACCGGGCGCGGCTGCGCGATTGCACCATGCCGACAAGCCGTTACCATGCCTGCATGTCGCAACCGACGCCTGCCATGACCGCCATCCGGCCCGATCGCGCACGCCTGACCGCTGCGGACTGGGAGCATGCCGCGCTTGAGCTTATCGCCGAACAGGGCGTCGGCGCGGTGGCGGTGGAAACGCTGGCACGACGCCTCGGCGTCACCAAGGGCAGCTTCTACTGGCACTTCCGCAGTCGCGAAGCCTTGCTGAGTGCCGCGCTGGAACGCTGGGAAGACGAGGGCGAGCGGGTATTGCTGGCGCAGGTCGACACCATTCCGGAGCCGCGCGAGCGCCTCTGCGAGCTGTTCCGTCGCGTCGCCCGCGAGGTGCAGTCGCACCGCGTCTACGCCGCCCTGCTGAAGGCGCTGGATCATCCGCTGGTGATCCCGCTGATGCAGAAGGTCAGCCAGCGGCGAATGGACTTTCTCGCCCACGCCTACCGCCAGACCGGCATGGACCGCGCCGCCGCGCAGCACCGCGCGCGACTGGCCTACGCCGCCTATGTCGGCTTCCTGCAGATGAACCTCAACCTCAGCGTGCCGCGCTTGAGCCACGAGGAATATGAGGCCTACGTCGAGCATGTCATCGCCGCGCTGGTCCCGGACTGATCGGCTCCACGCTGGCTGCGCTGCACTGCGGCGTGCCCCTCGCCGCGCCGGACCGTTAAGGTCCCATGTCAAACGCATGGAGCCGATACCGATGACCAGCTCGCTCGCCGCCCTGTACCGCTGGGTCGACGACGTTGCCCGTCTTACACAGGCTGCGGATGTCCACTGGTGCGACGGCACGCAGCAGGAATACGACGCGCTGGTGGCGCAGATGCATGCCAGCGGGCGAGCTGATCGCGCTCAATCCCGCCACGCATCCGAATTGCTATCTGCACCGGTCGCATCCGGGCGATGTGGCGCGTGTCGAGCACCTGACCTTCGTCTGCACGCGCGAGCGAGGACGACGCCGGTCCGAACAACCACTGGATGGCGCCGGACGAGGCGCACGCGAAGATCGATGCGCTGTTCGCCGGCTGCATGAAAGGCCGCACGCTGTACGTGATTCCGTACTGCATGGGCCCGATCGACTCGCCGCTGGCGCGCTGCGGCGTCGAGATCACCGACAGCCCGTACGTCGTCGCCAACATGCGCATCATGACGCGCATGGGCGCGCCGGCACTGGCGCGCATCGAGCGCGAGGGCCGCTTCGTCAAGGGCCTGCATTCGATCGGCGAACTCGATCCCGAGCGGCGCTTCATCATGCATTTCCCCGAAGAGCTGCACGATCAAGTCGATCGGTTCGGGCTACGGCGGCAACGCGCTGCTCGGCAAGAAATGCCACGCCCTGCGCATCGCCTCGTGGCAGGCGCGCCAGGAGGGCTGGCTGGCCGAGCACATGCTGATCGTCGGCATCGAAAATCCGCAGGGCGAGACGCACTACATCGCCGCGGCCTTCCCGTCCGCCTGCGGCAAGACCAACCTGGCGATGCTGATTCCGCCGGAAGGCATGCGCCGAAGGGCTGGAAGGTGTGGACCGTCGGCGACGACATCTGCTGGATGCAACCCGGCGCCGACGGCCGCCTGTGGGCGATCAACCCCGAAGCCGGCTTCTTCGGCGTCGCGCCCGGCACCAGCGCCAAGACCAATCCGAACGCGCTGGCGACGCTCGACCACGACACGATCTTCACCAACGTCGCCCTCACCGCCGACGACCAGCCGTGGTGGGAGGGGTTGCCGGCGTGAGCCCGCGCTCGACTGGCAGGGCCGGCCCTATGATCGCGACCGCACGGCCCGGCCGCGCATCCGAACTCGCGCTTCACCGTCGGCGCGCGGCAATGCCCGAGCTTCTCGCCGCACGCGCGAGGACGCGCAGGGCGTGCCGATCTCGCGCGATCATCTTCGGCGGCCGCCGCGAGCACTCGGTACCGCTGGTCGTGCGAAGCGCGCGACTGGACGCACGGCGTGCTGCGTCGGTGCGGCGATGGGCTCGGAGACGACCGCCGCCGCGACCGGCGCGGTCGGCGTGCTGCGCCGCGACTCGATGGCGATGAAGCCCTTCTGCGGCTACAACTTCGCCGACTACTTCGCGCACTGGCTGTCGTTCGACCAGCCGGGCGCGCGGCTGCCGAAGATCTTCCACGTGAACTGGTTCCGCAAGGGCGACGACGGCAAGTTCCTGTGGCCGGGCTTCGGCGACAACCTGCGCGTGCTCGAGTGGATCCTCGGCCGCTGCGAGGGCAAGGCCGGCGCGGCCGAGACGCCGATCGGCTACCTGCCGCGGCCGC
Source organism: uncultured Pseudomonadota bacterium (assembly GCA_963794205.1). Taxonomy (GTDB): domain Bacteria; phylum Pseudomonadota; class Gammaproteobacteria; order Xanthomonadales; family Rhodanobacteraceae; genus Metallibacterium. The sequence goes on along the minus strand of CAWCCR010000015.1, from coordinate 281,958 downwards.
AGGATCTGGATCTCGACGGGCTCGCCATCGATCCCGCCGCGCTGCAGGCCCTGCTCGCGGTCGATCCGGTCGCCTGGCGCACCGAGCTTGCCGGCATCGGCGAGTATCTCGACAGCTACGGCGCACGCCTGCCGGCGCGACTGCGCTCCGAGCAGGTGCGCATCGCTGCGGAACTGGCCGTTCCGATCGCGCCTGCTCGCGTGCTGGCGAGTGGCTGACTTCCTGGGCATCGGCTCATCGGTCCTGCGCAGCGACGGCATCCCCGTCGCCACTCGATCGCGCCGGATCCCGATGCATCTGCTCGGCGGCTACCCGTTCGCGTTGACGTCCGGAATGCGCGCGGGCTGACGCGCATCGGCGATGCTCAGCGGACCGATGGAACCGCGGACTGCTGGAACAGCAGATACGTCGAGAGGATGTATTTGTCGTTGGAGCGCGGCGGCAGGCCGGCGTGCTGATACATCCAGTAGGGCGGGAACATCAGCAGCCGTCCGGCGCGCGCCTGCACGCGCATGCCCAGATCGCAGAACTCGGTCTCACCGCCATCACCGACGTCGTTGAGATACCACAGGAACACCAGATAGCGATTCGCCGCTTCGTTGATGGAATCGAAATGTGGCTGAAAGCGCTCATCCGCTTCCTTCCTGTAGCGCTTGATGACCAGATCGGCGGTGCGATGACTCGGGGGGACCGGCAGTGTCAGCGGCATCTCCGCGTTGTAGCGTTCGAGATACCTGTCGACCTGCGCAAAGAAGAATCCCTGCATCGCAGGATCAGCCAGCCGTGTCAGATTGAGCTCGGTCCAGGCGCTGTGATCCAGTCCGGCGCGCAGACCCCGCCCATTGGCTTCCTGCAGGGTCTGCATCTGCTCGAAGCCGGCAATCAACCCGGCGCACAACTCCGCCGGCAAGGCGTTGTCGTACCAGCGCACGTAATGCTGCAGCCGGTCGCCGGCACGTGCGGCAGGGGCGGATTCGAGATCAGGCGTCATAGTTCCAATGATCCAGGATCGGCTGCAGGATCGGCAGCAAAGGCGCGAAGGCCTCACGATAGCGGTGCCAGTGCCCGATCGCATCCGTACGCAAGGGTTCGACCACCTGGGCATAGCTTGGCGTGCTGATGAATCCGCGCGCCAGCGCCCGCGCGCGGTAGTTCTTCATTTTCGCGACATCCTCGACGTCCAGGTACGCGCCGAGCCGGGCCAGTCCGGCATCGACGTCGGTCACCAGATCCTCGTACCGGCATGTCAGCACGTCGGCATGCAGGACTTCAACATGGTGCATCCAGTGCCGATGGAACGCCGCGTACTCGTGGGCAAGCCGTTCGAGCGTGGCGCACATCGCGGCAAGATCGGGATCGCGGAATTGCTGCAGGTAGCAACTGAGGATGGCATCACAGGGATGGCGCTGGCAGTAGATGATCCGTGCCTGCGGAAAGACGCGAAGCATCATGGGCAAGGCGAGCATGTTCAGCGGGTTCTTGTCCACCAGCCGCACACCGGACTGGATGGCCGCCACTTCGCGCACGGCGCCCCAGTAGACCGCACGCAGCGCATCAAGGTCCGCAGCTGACAGCGCGGTCAGACCGCCCGGATAGGGCAGCCCGCGTGCGCCCAGCCATTCGATCATGCGCCGCACGAAAGGCTGCTCGTCGGTGGACACAAAGCGGTCATGCGCAGCCAGCATCTGCTCGACCAACGTGGTGCCGGAACGTGGAAAGCCGACGACGAACACCGGTGATTGCCCTGCATGCCGTGAATCGTCAGGACGCCAGGCAGCCGCTTCAGCGGACGTCAGCTGCTGATCGGCGATTTGCAGCAGTCCAGTGTGTGCTGCTCCCGAATGCCACACCGGACTTGCCGCGCCAAGTTGCAGGCGATGGGCTTGTGCAACCGCCTCGAGTGCAGCGGTCCCATCATTGAGCCGGTCGCAGGCGCGGGCGAGACCGAAATACAAGGGTGTGTGGTCGCGCCAGGCCACATCCATCGCGAGCGCCTCCTCGTAACAGCGACGGGCCAGCGCAAAATCCTTGTCGCGCAATGCCATCACTGCCGTCGCATTGAGTCGTTCCTGCCTTGCCTCGGAATCAGCGATCCCCGCGGCGGATGGCAGCGACTGCAGCAGCCCTCGCGCCTCATCGGTACGGTTGACGCGCTCGCGCGCCAGCACCCGTCTCGCGCCGGCACGAATGCGGCTGCTCTCGTCCTGAAAATGGCCGCGCAGGATTTCGTCGCCATCCGCGAATGCGCCCAGCTGGACCAGCAGCCAGCCCAGTTCCAGCATGGCTTCATCGGATTGACGCGGCCATTGCCGCCAGTCACGGACCAGCTGCAACGCGGCGCCCTCGTCCAGGCAGGCATGGCTGGCAACCGCGGCCCAGATGCGCATGCCGGGCTCGGCATCCTTGAGCGCACAGGCGGCGAGCAAATGCTCGCGCGCCTGCGGATACTCGCCACGATTGAGATGCAGAAGGCCGATATTGGCCTGCAGGCGAGCACCGCCAGGATGCAGCCGCTGGGCACGCTGATAGGCAGCAAGCGCGGCGGACCCATCGCCGAGAGCGCGTGCGACATTGCCCAGATTGTTCCAGTGCTGCCAGGTTTGCGGATGCTTGCGTGTCAGCCGCTGCAGGATGCCCAGCGCGGTCTGCAGATTGCCCATGTTCTGCTCGCACGCAGCCAGCAGCGACAATGCGCTCTCGTTGCCGGGCATGCTTTTGCTCAGCGTCCGCGCCAGCTCCAGCGCATCCGCATGACGCGCTTCCCTCATGGCGTCCAAGATGCGCGCGGCCGGCTGATTCGACATGGCGTGCCGTCACCCGACCGTATAGCCCCAGCGCTCGATCATCGGCTGCAGCACCGGCAGCACCGGCTCGAGGTACTCGCGATAACGTTGCCAGCGACCCACGGCTTTCTTGTTCAGCGGCTCGACGACTTGCGCGTAGCTCGGCGTACTGATGAAACCCTTGGCGCGCGCATGCGCCTGGAACTTCGACATGGCATCGACATCGCTGAGATCGAGATGCGTCGCGACACGCTGGCTCTGGGTCGCGAAGTCATCGAGCAGGTCCTCGTAGCGCAATTCGAGTATGGCCGGGCGAAACAGCTCGGCATGGTGCAGCCAGAACCGCATGGCGTTGACGTAGCCACGCGCAAGACGATCCAGCGAAGCACACAGCACCTGGAATGCGGGTGCGCGATAGCTCTGCATGAAGTTGCTGAGAACCACGTCGCAGGGGTGTCGCAACGCAAGCACGATGCGCGCATGCGGGAACAGGCGGTGAATCATCGGCAGGCGCAACATGTTCAATGGATTCTTGTCGACCAGCCGGTCTTCGGGTGCCAGGCTCACGATCTCGGCCACGCGCTTCCAGTACACCGAGCGCAGGTGATCGAGGTCGGCCTCGCTCAAGCGATCGAGGTCGTCGGGATATTGCAGTCCGCGGGACTGCATGGCTTCGATGACATCCTGGAGAAAGGCACGCTCATCCATCGCCTGCAGGCCCGGGTGGGCGTCCAGCATCTGCTCCAGCAACGTCGTTCCCGAGCGCGGAAACCCCAGCACGAAAATCGGGGACTTCTGGGCGGGTGGTGCCGCGGGCTCCTGCAGCCAGCGCGCATGCGATCCGGCATCGACCTTGTAACGGACGATGTTCAACGGCTCGGCGTCGGGTGCCAGCAGTTCCGGCACCAGTTGCGTTGCATGTCGCAGCTGCAATTCGTGCGCTTTCGCAAGCGCCTGCATGGTGCCCGGCACATCGCCCGCCGCATCGCAGGCCTTGGCCAGCGCGAACCATTGCGGCGACCGGCTCACGTGGGCCTCGGAGCCCTGCAGATGTGATCGATACAGTTTCACCGCCTCGGCGTGGCGCCCCCGGCGCACCGCCAATGCCGCGCGCGCCGCTGATTCCTCCTCGCGATCGACGCTCCCCGGAACCAGCGCGGCCAGCATCGCCTCCGCCTCGTCGAGCCGATTGACCCGCTCGAGCAGCGCCACCAGGCGCAATCGCGCCAGCGGCGCCGCCTCGGGATGCCGCTGCATCAGGAACCGGAGCCGTTGTTCGGCCTCACCGGTGCGCCCCAATTGCATCAGCGCGGCGGCAAGATCCGGCTCGAGCACCGGACCCAGATAGAGCCACTGCGCATGATCGGCCAGCAGGTTCTCGGCAACCGAGGTTTCAGCGCATTCGTAGCTCGCCAGCGCACCGTAGATGCGCGGTTCCGGCAAACTCGGATCGAACCGGAACGCGGCCAGCATCAGGTCGCGCGTTTCGACGGCATCGCCGCGCTGCCAGCGCAGAACTCCGAGATTGGACAGCAGCACGGGATCGTCGGGCTGCAGCGTCAACGCGTGGCGATAGTTTGCCTCCGCCGCGACCAGCTCGTTGATCTCGCGTTGTGCCGTGGCCAGATTGCTCCAGTGCGCGGGCTGCAATGGCTCCAATTCGGTGAGCCGCTTGTAAAGTGAAAGCGCCTCGTTGACCCGGTTCTGCAAGCCGAGCGCCACGGCCAGCAGCAGCGTGGCCTGGGGTTCCTCGGGGTAGCGTTCGAGGCGCGCACGTGACGCCCGCTCTGCCGCATCGGCGTGGCCGGCCTGCAGGCGAGCCGTGATGGATTCGATGGATTCGGGATCAGCTGGGGTCATGCGATGGGGTCGCCAAAAAAAATGCCGCGCGGGAGGACCCGCGCGGCAAGGATGTCACAACAACCGAAACGATCAGAACTTGACGGTTGCGCTGGCCCAGTAGTAGCGGCCGATCACGTCATAGGTATTGACGTCGGTGTTCGCGTTGATCACCACGTTCTGATAGAACAGCGGCGGCTGCTTGTTGAAGGCATTGTTCACGCCGATCTGCAGCTTGGTGTTGATTGGCGCGATGTTGTAGCCCAGCGACAGATCGTTGTAGATCACGGACGGCAGGTAGCGCACCGTGCCCGGGATGCCACCATCGGCCGAAAGGTGCTGTGCCAGATCCGCGCTGCCGATCTTGACCGTACCGATGTAGCGCAGGCGCCACGAGGCATTCCATGCGCCGCGGTTCCAGTTGAGCGCGCCCAGCGCACGCCAGCGCGGGAAGTTGCCGAACTGGCTGGTGTAGACGCCGGCATTGTGCAGCGTGGCGACGCTCGTGCCCGGAGCCGCGTTGTCGTTGTAGGTCGAGATGTAGGTGCTGTCGAAGTTGACGGCGAAATTGCCGGGATCGACGCCGAACATGTTGAACTGCGGCAATCGGTACTTGAAGCCGAAGTCCACGCCCGAGGTGTCCAGACGGCCCAGATTGACATTGGGCTCGTTGATGATCTGGATCTGGCCGTTACCCAACCGGTGGATGAACGAGCAGAACGGGCTGGTCGGATCGCTGAAGCAGATGTTGACCACGTTCTGCGCGGTGATGCGCGTCAGCGTGTTGTTCAGGTAGATGCGCCACAGGTCCACGCTGGTCGAGAAGCCAGGCAGCCAGCTCGGGTCATAGACGAAGCCCCAGTCGAAGCTCTTGCCGGCCTCGGGCTTGAGCGTATAGCCCACATAGTTGGAACCGGAGACCACACCGTTGGTTTGCGAGACGCCACTCGGCGTGATGCCGCCCACCGGGATGGCGGTGGCGCCGGTCGGCGCACCGCACGCAGGAGCCAGATTGGTGTTTGTCGCACTCGGGTAGTAGCCAATGCAGGGATCCTGGAAGGTCGGTGCATCGCTGGCCGGCCCGCCGTAAATCTCGCTGATGCTGGGTGCACGGAACACCTGCGAAATGGTGCCACGCAGCAGCAGGTCGTCGATCGGACGCCATTCAATGGCGATCTTGCTGTTGGTGGTGTTGCCGACCGACGAGTACTTCGAGTAACGGCTGCCGAGGTCGATATTCAGGGACTTGGCGAACGGCATGTCCTTGAGCACCGGGATCAGCATCTCGGCGTAGGCTTCCTTGACGTTGAAGCCACCCTGGACCGGCGACGTGCAACCCGTGCCCAGCGGGCAGGTGAACGTGAGCGGGTTGGTCTGGATCGAGGTGCTCACGGTCTGGTTGGTGTATTCCTTGCGGTACAAGGCACCGACCGCGAGGCTGACCGTACCCGCCGGCAGTTCGAACAGGTTGCCATTGGCGTTGATCGAGGCTTCACGCGAGATGTAGATCTGCTGCGTGAACGGTGCCGCGATGTAGTTGCGAAGCAGTGCCGTCTGCGCCGGATCGTTGATGTTGAAGATGTTGAGCGGGGTGCAGCCGGCGATGGCCGTCGAGGCATTGCCGGGTGTCGTGACGCAGGTCGGCACGCCGCCCACCAGCATCGATGGGCCCAGCGCCGGCCCCATGTTGGCCGTGTTGACGAAGCCCGAGGTGTGGGTGCCCTGGCTGGTGTGACCGTAGTTCAGGTTGGCATCCCACTGCCACGAGGTCTCACCGATGCCGCCGCGCAAGCCGGCGAACACCTGGTCGGTGGTCGTGGCAAACTGCTGCTCGCGCTGGCCGAGGCCCAGGAAGCGCTGCATGAAATTCACCTGGCCACCCGGCTGTGTGGCGCCGCCGGGACCGAAGGTGACACCGAACGGGTTGTACATGCTGTACTGCGAAATCGTCACGCCCGCACTGTTGGCATCGAACGGATACGGAGCGATCGCGTAGTTGGACGTGGTCTTGTTGTGAAACACATCCATGTAGGCCTGGATGTTGTCCGTCAGCTGGTAGGTGCCCATGGTGAAGAAGCTGACGCGCTCCTGCGGGGTCATCAGCAGGTTGACGGCCTGGTAGTTGTAGGCGTCCGTCTTGCCGTCGTAGCAACGGTAGTCCGACGTCGCGGTACCGTCGGTGCCCGGCAGCTTGGTGACCGAACCGCAACCGTAGGAGTTGCCGGCAGGCAGGAAGATGCGGCCATTGGGATTGCGGCTGGAGCCGGCGGCGAACACCGAACCGTAATACAGATACAGGGCGTTCTTGGAGAAGCTGCGGTTGTTCGAGGAAGACGCTGTCGTACTTGTTGTAGTCGATCCCGGCAACGATGCTGCCCTTGTCCGAGGTCTGGCCGAACAGCGCCGACCAGCCCTGACGGGCCCCATCGCTGGCATCGGAGACACCGTAATTGGTGCTGAACTCGGCGCCCTGGTAGTTCTTGCGCATGATGAAGTTGACGACGCCGCCGATGGCGTCGGAACCGTACACCGAGGACGCGCCGTCCTTCAGCACTTCGACTCGCTCGACCATGGCCGCCGGAATCGTGTTGATGTCCGGTGCGCCCTGGGACGGATCCTGCACCATGCGGTGCCCGTCGATCAGGATCAGGGTGCGCTTGACGCCGAGGCCGCGCAGCGAAATCGTGGCGGCGCCGTCACCACCACCATTGTTGACCTGCGTGTTGGTGGCCTGGCCGGCGATCGCCGGAGTCTGCTGCACCAGATCGCCCAGCGTGACTGCACCGCTCTGGGTGATGGTCTGGCGATCGATCGCGAAGACCGGGTTGGCCGTCTCGATGTCGACGCGACGGATGCGCGAACCCGTGACGACGATCGTCTCGAGCTGCTGGGCCTTCTTGTCACTGGGGGGATTGGCGGCGGCGTTGCCGGTGTCCTGCGCGAAGGCAGGGACCGCAACTCCGGCAGCAGCCACGGCGCCCACAGCAAGGGCGAGGCGGACCGCCGACGAAAGCTTGTTCGTGTCGAGTTTCATACTCTCTCCAACGTTCGGTGTGGTGACACGTTTCGGGGACAAGTGATCCATCCTGGAACGGCCGCGGTGGCCCACCTCTGCCCTGGTAGCGTCGGACTCTAACAACTTTCTAACCCCGGGGGAACCCCTGCTTCACATACGGGTGCGCATGCCGACACGTGGTTTGTCGCGGCGCAATTGCGGGGGGTCACCCTCCCGAGCAGCACGCCGGATCCGGCGTGCGCGACGAGGGAAAGCCCGACCCGCCGGTTTGCAGCCGGAGGGACAACGGACTGCCACCTCTGAGACCAGATGCATGGCCTGTGGCGCCGGCAAGACAGGCGCTCACGCGCTGCGCGCCGGCCGGGTCGCGGGAGAAGTGGGCAGCTGACCGCGGCGAAGCCTCAGAGGTCCTGGTGATACTGGACGTAGGGGATGCGGGAGGCGTCGGCGGGCTGTCCGGCGATCGCGGGCGGGGTACCGAAAGACCACAGATTCTGGGTGCCGACGCTGAGGGCCCCCTGCCACGGCAAGCGCCAGGTGATGCCCAGGTCAATGGTGCTCCAGTGCTGATAGGAACCACCGGGGATGCCGATCAGGGCATTGGGCTGCAGCACACGGCCGGTGATCACGCCGCTGATGGTGCCGCGGTCCACCCCGAAGCTCAGCGAGCGTTCGGTCAGCCCGCTGAAGGCCAGTGGCAGATCACTGCGGGGCTGCAGCTGGCCATAGCCGGCACCCAGCTCCAGCCGCGTTTCGCCGAGCATCATGTGGCCCTGCGCACGCAGGGTGGTGCTGGTGCCCAGCAGCCCCAGCGGCAGGCCGCCCAGCGGCTCGGCCATGTAGGCACCATAAAGCGGGGCCAGCGTCGGTGTGCCCCCCAGCAGAGAGCTACCGGAAGGACGCGACAGTCCGAGCGCAATGTTGACTCCGGCAGCGCCGCGGCTGAAGCCGGCGTTGACTTCGCCGCCCAGCACACCGCCTGCTGCGTGATTCTGCAAGCATAGCGAGCCGCGGACGCCTGGCTGGGCGGCCACGCAACCGGGCATCTGCAGCTGATGCTGGACCAGCGCGGCGCCGGCATGCATGCCGCCAGGCAGTTCGTAGCGCAGGCCGCTGTATAGAAAGGTGCTGGCATCGACGGCGCGGAAATCGAGCGCCGAGTTGAACAGCGGAGCGCGTGCGCGCAATGGAGTCCACTGTTGCTGAGACGAGGACGCCACGATCGCCAGGAGACGGCCATCCGGGGATCGCCAGAGCGGGAGGACCATGCCCGGGGCGATTTCGGCGACCTGGGTCGGCGCCTGCTTGAGCAGTTGATCCGCCAGCCGGCGCGATTCGGCAGCCGCGGTGTCGACCGGCGCCGCCAGCACGAACGCTGGCCATACGGCCGCGGCCGCAAGCAGGAACGTCATCAAGGTGGCGAGAAAGCGGCGCATGACTGGAGATGGGTGTGGGCTTCGATAGGACCGTGGCGCGGGACTACAGTTCCGTATGCTTGCCGCTGTCAGTTTACAGCGATTTACGATTTACTAACAGCCTGACCCTGTGCCCGGGGCCAGACTGTTAGCCCTTTCGCACTTTGGCCAGGACGTGCCGTTGCCGAACGCACCGATCGCTGCTGCTGCTCCTCACGACACCCTGCTGGGGCTGTTGCGGGCCGACAATGTCGCCGAACTTGCCGTTGCGCTGGACCAGGCCGCTCATGCCTGGGTACCGGGGACGCGCACCATCCCCGGCGACACACCAGACGCATTGCCTGATCTGCAACCACCCGTAGCGGCGACCAGAGCGCCTGCCCTGCTCGAATGGCTGCGTGAACTGGCGCAGCAGCGACGCGGGCAGTTGCTGCAGCGCGACCGCCTGCAGGCCACCGTCTCGCGCCTGGAGAAGGCCGACCGTCTGCAGCGTGCACTGTACGCCATCGCCGAGCAGGCCAGCGCCCAGCGCGAGCTGAGCGCGGTCCTGCGCACCCTGCACGAAATCGTCGGCTCGCTGACCTACGCCGAAAACTTCTTTATCGCGCTGCATGACGCGCGCAGCGACAGCGTCCGCTTCGCCTATTACGCCGACGTCGCCGATCGCGAGCCCCCGGACCCGCTGCAACCCTATCCGCTCGACGACATGCGTCACAGCGCGACTTGGCACCTGATCCGCGGCGGCCGCGCGCTGATGGGTCCGCTGGATGCCATTGCTGCCGCGGTCCAGGGGCCCTTTCTCCCCAATGGACCGACCTGTGTCGACTTTCTCGGCGTACCGTTGCTGCGGGGTCAGGAGATCGTCGGCTGCATCGCCGTGCAGAGCTATCGCGAAGACGCCCGCTACCACGACGAGGACCGCGCCCTGCTGAGCTATGTCGCGCAGCACATCCAGACGGCGCTGGAACGGCGCGAGGCGCAGGCGGAGCTGGAGCGGCGCGTGACCGAGCGCACCGAGGCCCTGCGCGAGGCCAATCGCGTGCTGCAGCAGCAGGTGCTGGAACGCCAGCGCGGCGAGCGCCTGCAGGCGGCGCTGTTTCGCATCGCCGAGCTGGCCGGAACCACCGAGAGCCTGGAGGCGTTCTATGCGGCCATGCATCGCGTCGTTGGCGGCCTGCTCTATGCGCGCAATTTCTACATCGCTCTGCTTTCCGGCGACGGTGAAGAGCTGACCTTCCCCTATTCGGTGGACGAGCGCGACCCGAGCCGGCGGCCGCGTCGACTCGGTCGCGGCATGACCGAATACGTGCTGCAGCACGGCACCGCGCAACTGGCCCATCGCAGTGACATCGAGCGCATGCACGCCAGCGGCGAGATCGTCGCCAGCGGCTCCACCGCCGAATGCTGGCTGGGCGTGCCACTGATCATAGGCGAGCGCACGGTCGGCGTACTGACGGTGCAGAGCTACACGCCGGAGCATCGCTACACAGCGCGCGATCAGGATCTGCTGACCTTCGTGAGCTACCAGATCGCCAATGCGCTCGACCGCAAACGTGCCGCGGAGTCGCTCAAGCAGGCCAACGCCGACCTCGAGCGCCGCGTCAGCGAGCGCACGCGCGCGCTGGCGATGGCCAATCGCGACCTTCGCGAACAGGTGGCCGAACGCGAACGCGCCGAGCGCCGGCTGAAGTACGAGGCCCTGCACGACACCCTCACCGGCCTGCCCAACCGCGCCCTGCTGATGCAGCGCCTGGAGCACGCGCTGGACCGCCACCGTATCGACCCGGAGCGGCTGTTCGCGGTGCTGTTTCTCGATCTCGACCGCTTCAAGGTGATCAACGACTCGGTCGGTCATCTGGTCGGCGACGACCTGCTGTTCCAGGCGGGCGGGCGCATCCGCGCCTGCCTGAAATCTCAGGATGTCGTCGCTCGCCTCGGCGGCGACGAGTTTGCCGTACTGGTCGAGGGTATCGCCGATGTCGGCGAGGCCGAGCGCGTGGCCGACCGCATCATCACCGCGATGCGCGCGCCGTTCCGGCTCGGTGCCAAGGAGATGTTCACCTCGACATCGATCGGCATCGCGCTGGCGGCACCGCACTATCGCCGCCCGGAAGAACTGCTGCGCGACGCCGACTCGGCGATGTACCGGGCCAAGGCCGAGGGCCGCCAGCGCTATGCGATCTTCGACGAGCGCCTGCGCCGCGAGGCAGTCAGCCTGCTGGAACTCGAAGTGGACCTGCGGCGTGCGCTGGAGCGCGGCGAGTTCGAGCCGTTCTATCAGCCGATCGTCAGTCTGGAGGACGGACGTGTCGCCGGCTTCGAGGCACTGCTGCGCTGGCGCCACCCGGCACGCGGTGTGCTGGCGCCCGGCGACTTCCTTGGCGTCGCGGAGGACAACGGCTCGTCCGAGGCGATCGACTGGATGATGTTCGAACAGGTCGCGGAGCAGATCCCGCTGCTGACCGCGGAAGGCGGCTTCGTCAGCATCAATCTGTCGGGGCGACACTTCCGCAACGACGAACTGGCGCCGCGCCTGCTGGGGCTGTTCGAACGCCATCGAGTCCAACCTGCGCGCGTGCGCGTCGAGGTCACCGAGCGCACCCTGCTGGAGAGCCCGGCCACGGTCAAATGCACCCTCAGCCTGCTGCGCGAACAGGGCATAAGCATCGCTCTGGACGATTTCGGTACCGGCTATTCCTCGCTCAGCTACCTGCACCAGTATCCGCTGCAGGCCCTGAAGATCGACCGCTCGTTCATCATCGGCCTGCCGGCACAGGAGAATGAGGGCGGCACCCTGGTCGTGGTGCGCGCGATTCTCGCCCTGGCGCACTCGCTGGACATGCAGGTCATCGCCGAGGGCATCGAGACCGAAGCGCAACGGCGCACGCTGGCCGCCCTGGGTTGCGTGTTCGGCCAGGGATTCCTGTTCGCCGAACCGAAATCCGCCGATACCTGGGGTGTGGCAACCGCGACGATTCCCGCCACCTCCTGAACTCAGTGCGGAGTGGCTGAGGCCGGTGCGCTGGGGCTGGCGCTGACCACCCGCGCGACGTCGACCGGATCGAACCGGTAGCGCGCGTTGCAGAATTCGCAAGTCACCTCGACCAGGCCTCCGCTGGCCGCCAGAGCGGCTTCGACCTCCGCTCGCCCGAGCGCGCGCAGCACGGCCTCGACGCGGTCGCGTGTGCAGCCGCAGCCGAATCCGAGGGGTGAAACGTCGAGCAGGCGTGGTGTCTCCTCATGATAGAGACGGCGCAGAAGCTCGGCGGCCGGGAGCGCCAGCAATTCGGCTTCCGTCAGGGTGGCGGTGAGATGACCGACGCGGTTCCAGGCGTCATCGTCGCCACGCTCGCCCGGCAACTGCTGCAACAGCAGTCCTGCCGCGCCATCAGCGTCGCTGGCCAGCATGATGCGGGTCGGCAGCTGCTCGGATTGCGCGAAATAGTCTTCGAGCAGAGTGGCAAAAGGCACCGAACGCACACTGACCAGACCTTGGTAGCGGGTACCTTGCTCGACGCTGCCGAGCGTGATTGCCAGCAGCGCGCCGGGCTGCGCGCCGAGATCCAGCGGCTCGGACAACGGCGCCTCCCAGCGCGCCAGTCCGCGGATGTGACCGGCATCGCTGCATTCGGCGAACAACAGCCGCAGCGGACCCTGGCTCTTCAGCTCGATCGACAGGCTCCCCTGCAGCTTGATGTGGGCAGTCAGCAAAGCACTGGCCGCCAACGCCTGCCCGAGCAGGTCGCGCAGCGACTGCGGATAGTCACCGCGCCCGGCCACCTCGCGCCAGGACGGGCCCAGACGCACCAGAGCGCCGCGCACGCCAGCGCGTTCGAGCAGGAAACGGTGCAATTGGTCGTGGACGACGATCGGCATCGACAGGGTCCGGTCGGGAATCAGCCAAGGTGGGGACGCAGACGATGAATCCAAGCCGGCCCGCGCCGGTCACCGCCTATACTTGCCACGCCCTGCCCCGGTTGTCCGCATGTCCGTCACCCGTTCCACCGCCCCGCTTCGCTCGCGCAAACGCCGCTGGCTGCGCATGCTGATGATCGCCGCGCTGGTGTGGCTGACGGTCACCGAGCTGGCCGTGCTCAGCCTGCGCTTCGTACCGCCCCTGACCAGCGCGTTCATGGTCGAGCGCTGGCTCGCCGCGCATTGGCATGGCGAACGCGGGTTCACCTTGCATTACCGCTGGGTGCCGTGGCGCGCGGTGGCACCGGTGGCGCCGCTGGCGATGGTCGCCAGCGAGGACCAGACCTTCCCCAGCAACTACGGCTTCGACTTTGGCGAGATCCGCGACGCGATCGACCAGGCCGAGCAAGGCGACCGCCTGCGTGGCGCCAGCACGATCACCCAGCAGACCGCCAAGAATCTGTTCCTGTGGGGCGGGCGCAGCTTCGTGCGCAAAGGCATCGAAGCCTATTTCACCGTGCTGCTGGAGCTGAACCTGCCGAAGCGCCGCATCCTCGAGATCTACATGAACATCGCCGAACTGGGTAACGGCATCTACGGTGTCGACGCCGCCAGTCGCATCTATTTCCACAAGCCACCAGCGCGGCTGGATGAGCACGAAGCGGCGCTGCTGGCCTCGGTCCTGCCGAATCCGCGCCGCTATCGCGCTGATCGCCCCTCGCCTTACGTGCTGCGCCATGCCGCCTGGGTCGAGCGGCAGATGCGCCAGCTGGGCGGCGTGTCCTATCTGCCACGATGAGCCTCAGCGGCGCGCCTCGTACCAGCCGCGGCTGGCGTTGACCGCGGCGACCACCGCCAGCATCACCGGCACCTCGATCAGTACGCCGACCACCGTCGCCAGCGCCGCGCCGGAGGCGAAGCCGAACAGGCTGATCGCGGTCGCGACCGCCAGTTCGAAGAAATTGCTGGCGCCAATCAGTGCCGACGGACCGGCCACGCAGTGCGCTTCGCCCAGCGCGCGGTTGAGCCCGTAGGCCAGCGCGCTGTTGAAGATCACCTGGATTGTGATCGGCACCGCCAGCAGCGCGATGACCAGCGGTTGCCCGACGATCACCTCGCCCTGGAATCCGAACAGCAGCACCAGCGTCGCCAGCAACGCGAACAGCGACAGCGGCTTGCTGCTCGCGAGCGCAACCTCGAGATGCGCCGCACCGCGCCGCAACCACAGTTGGCGCAGGATCTGCGCGATGGCCAGCGGCACCACGATGTAGAGAAGCACCGACAGCAGCAGCGTCGTCCACGGCACCCGGATCGCCGCCACGCCCAGCAGCAGCGCAACGATGGGTGCGAAGGCGAAAATCATCAACGTGTCGTTCAGGGCCACCTGCGAGAGGGTGAAATTGGCCTCGCCGCGGGCGAGTTGGCTCCACACGAACACCATGGCCGTGCACGGCGCGGCCGCCAGCAGGATCAGGCCGGCGATATAGCTGTCGATCTGGTCCGCCGGCAACCAGGGCGCAAACAGGTGGCGAATGAATATCCAGCCCAGCAGCGCCATCGAGAAAGGCTTCACCGCCCAGTTGACGAACAGGGTGACGCCAAAACCGCGCCAGTGCCGGCGTACGCTGCCCAGCGTGGCGAAATCCACGCGCACCAGCATCGGCACGATCATCGCCCAGATCAGCACGCCCACCGGCAGGTTGATCGAGGCCACGGTCATCGCGCCCAGCGCATGAAACAGATCGGGCAGCAGGCGGCCGAGAATGACGCCCGCGCCGATGCACAGCGCCACCCACAGCGTCAGATAGCGCTCGAAGCCGCCGAGCCGACCGGGCTGGGTGGCGGCAGTCATCGCGTGGCCTCGGCAATCGCCTGCAAGGCGGTGCGCGCCGCAAGGCCCTGCAGCTCCCCGTCGGGCAGTGCAACCAGCAGCTCGACACGCCGGCGCAATGCAGCCGCGGCAAGGTGAAATGCGCAGCGGCGCGCGGCCTCATCGCCCTGCACAGCAGCCGGGTCGGGCACGCCCCAGTGAGCCGCGACCGGATGACCGGGCCAGAATGGGCACGCCTCGCCAGCGGCGCTGTCGCATACGGTGATGATGAAATCCATCGCTGGCGCGCCGGGCGCGGCGAATTCGTCCCACGACTTGCTGCGCAGGCGCGCGGGGTCATAGCCCAGTTCGGCGGCAATCTCCGCCGCAAGCGGCTGCACCCGCCCGCTCGGGTGGCTGCCGGCGCTGCAGGCGATGAAGCGATTGCCGCCGATTGTGTTCAGCAGTGCCTCGGCCAGAATGCTGCGCGCCGAATTGCCGGTGCACAGGAACAGCACGTTGAAACGCCTCATCGGGGCTTCCTGCGTGGGATTGGTGCGCAGGCGGCCACCGGCGCGCAGGCCGCACGGTCGCCGGCGCAGCAGTTTTCGGTCAGGTAGGCCAGCAGCGCGTCCATGCGTGCGTAGTCGGCGCGGCAGCGGATCACCCGACCTTCGCGGGAGTCGCGCACCAGACCGGCTGCGCGCAAGACATTGAGGTGGTTGCTGAGCGTCGCGCCGGGCAACCCCAGGCGCTCGCCCAGCGCCCCCACCGGCATGCCCGCGCTGCCGGCCTGCACCAGCAGGCGGTAAAGCGCCAGGCGGTGTTCCTGGGCCAGCGCCTTGAGCGAATCGAGTGCGGATGATGTATTCATGATTCCGGAATTATAGAATTATTTGAACGCGCGGCAAGCGCATGCTGCGGCGCACACGCCCGTCTCCGGCCACGGCGCTAGACTGCCCCGAGGCCGGCCACCGGGGGTCGGCGACGGAGGCCGCATGCTACTGGTCAAGCATCTGCTGGAAACCAAGGGCGCACAGGTTCACGCCATAGCCCCGGACGAGCCGGTGCTGGCGGCGATCAAGCGCATGGCCGAGCGTCAGGTCGGGGCGCTGCTGGTGATGCGCGGCGACACCCTGCTCGGCATCGTTTCCGAGCGCGACTATGCGCGCAAGGTGATCCTGCACGGCCGCGCTTCAGCCGACACCCCGGTGGCCGAGATCATGTCGTCGCCGGTGCTGACGGTGGGTTCCGACGACAGCATAGAGGCCTGCATGCGGCTGTGCACCGACAGCCGTGTGCGTCATCTGCCGGTGCAGGAACGCGGCAAGGTGATCGGCGTGATCTCGATCGGCGATCTGGTCAAGGCCACCATCGACGAGCAAGCCCAGCAGATCGAACAGCTGCAACGCTATATCGTCGGCTGAGCGTCGCGGTCGAGCGGCGGCAATCCTTCCGGAGCCAGATCTCGCGAACGCGCGGCGCGGTAGCCGATGCGCGCTGCCGCAGCCGCGCCCAGTCCGCTCAAGAGAGCCAGCCCGGCGATGCCCACTCCAAGCCCGCGCAGCGCATTGAGGGCGGTCGTCACCGCCACGTCGCCGAAGCGCCAGACCGTGGTCTCGATGAAGTTCTTGCCCTTGTAGCGGGCCTCGCGCGTCACCCGCGTGTAGAGCGTATTGATCGCCGGCGTCAGCATGCCGTAGGTGAATCCGCGGGTAATAACCTGCAGCAGCGCCAGCAGCGGCACACCGACCCAGACCAGGCGCAGACCGTCTGCCCGTTCCAGCCATGGCAGCCTCAGTGCCACCGCGCCAAGGCCGGCGATCGCGCCCAGCACGATCACGTTGACCAGCGCCGGCAGCACCAGGCCCCAGGTCGGCCCCTGGCGTCGCGTCAGCAACCAGGAACTCACGCCCGACTGCAGCAGCACCACCAGCAGGTTGGTGGCAAGGTCCATGTGCGCGTAGAACGCCGTGCGTGCCGCCGCGCCGGCCAGATGCGCCTTGGCATAGTCGGCCACCAGCGCGTAGGCCACGGTGCCGACGCCGTCACCCAGCAGCATCAGCAGCGCCATCCGGCGCAGGAAAGGCTCGCGGAAGACCTGCCGCAGACCGGCCCACAGGCTGCCGCCCAGCGCCCGCCTGTCGGCCGGACGCATGCCGGCACCGCGGCCGATGCGCAACATCAATGCCAGCGCCAGCAACAGCAACCCCGCGGAGACCACCAGCAGCGGGGCAACGCCGGTCACGCCGACCAGCAGCGATGTCAGCAGCGGCCCCGTCAGCGCACCGGCGGTGCCACCGAGCGCAATGCGCGGAAACAGCCGGCGCGCGCTGGCGCTGACGAACGCATCGGCCATGAAACTCCAGAACAGCGACACCACGAACAGGTTGAAAACGCTGACCCATACGAAGAACACCACGCCCAGCGTGAACGCGCCAATACGCGCTTGCGCGACAAAGGCCGGCACGAACGCCAGTAGACAGACGGCGAAGAAACCGTAGGTCCAGGCCAGCAGGCGCCGGCGTGGCAGCCGCGCGGCGAGGCCGCCGAACACCGGCGTCAGGGCCAGCGTGACGACGAAGGTCACGGCATAGAACCACGGCAGTGCCGCCGCACCGACTGCGCCGCCAAGCTGGTCGCGTACCGGACGCAGCACGAAGTACGCCGCCAGCAGGAGGTAGAAAGCGAGAAAGGCCTGGATCGAGGCCATGAGTTCGCTGCGGGGATTGATGGTCAATGCAATCACGCGAGCGGCACAAGTCGGAGGCCGGAATCACCCTAGCATGCAGCCATGCATGCGGGTCCCTGCGCCCCTGGCGATAGGAAGCACGCTCCTTCGACAGCCAGGCGGCGCGCTGCGCGCAGACTTGCAAGCCATCCGCAGCTATCGCAACGTGCGCTTCCGGCCACGAGGGAATTGCATGGACTTCGACCAGATCATCATCGGTGCCGGTTCGGCCGGCTGCGTGCTGGCCAACCGGCTCTCGGCCGACCCGCACCGCCGCGTGCTGCTGCTCGAAGCTGGCGGCCGCGACTGGCATCCCTTCATCCACATGCCCGCGGGCCTGGCCAAACTGGTCGGCCACAAGGGTGTCAACTGGGACTACACGACGGAGCCCGAGCCGGGCCTCGAAGGCCGCCGGCTGTGGTGGCCGCGCGGCAAGGTGCTGGGCGGCTCCAGCTCGATCAATGCCATGTGCTACATCCGCGGCGTGCCCGCCGACTACGACCGCTGGGCGCGCTTGGCCGGCGATCCACGCTGGAGCTGGAATCGTGTGCTGCCCTACTTCCGCCGCGCCGAGGACAATACCCGCGGCGCCGACGCCCTGCACGGCGCAGGCGGCCCACTGGGCGTGGCGGACCTGCGTCACGTCAACCCGCTCAGCCGCGTGTTCATCGACGCCGCCGTTGGCACCGGCTTCGCCCGCAACGAGGACTTCAACGGCTCGCATCAGGAAGGCTTCGGCTGCTACCAGGTGACCCAGCGCAACGGCGCACGCTGCTCGACCGCGGTCGGCTATCTGCGGCCGGCACGCAGGCGCGAAAACCTCAGCGTGTTGACCGGCGTACTGGTCGAGCGCGTGCTGATCGAAGGCAACCGCGCCGTCGGCGTGATCCTGCGCGGCGGGCGCCGCATCGAGGCCGGTGAAGTGCTGCTGGCCGGCGGCGCGCTGAACTCGCCGCAGCTGCTGATGCTGTCGGGTATCGGGCCGGCCGAGCATCTGCGCGCGCACGGCATCGAGGTGCGGGTCGATGCCTCCGATGTCGGCGGCAATCTGCAGGACCACCTGGATATCTGCACCCTGGTGACCACACCGCAGAAGATCACCTACGACCGCACCAACGATCTCGCGGTGGCGCTGGAGTTCCTGCTCAAGCGTCAGGGCATCGGCACTTCCAACATCGCCGAGGCCGGCGGCTTCGTGCGCACCCGCCACGCCACCGGCCCGGAGTGCGACATGCAGCTCCACTTCGTGCCGGCCCAGCTCGATGATCACGGTCGCCATCGGCTGCCCGGTCACGGCTACACCCTGCACGCCTGCGGGCTGCACCCGAGGAGCCGCGGCCGTCTGCGGCTGCCCTCGCGCGACCCCGCGGCCAAGGTACGCATCCACGCCAACTACCTCGGCGACACCGAGGGCCATGACCTGAAGCTGCTGGTCGAGGGGGTGCGCCTGTCGCGGCGGATCCTCGCCGCGGCGCCGTTCGATCCCTTCCGCGGCAAGGAGATCTTCCCCGGCGCCGCGGTCCAGGACGATGCGGCGATCGCGACCTTCGTGCGACGCAAGGCCGAAACCATCTATCACCCCGTGGGCACCTGTCGCATGGGCGCCGACGATCGCGCCGTGGTGGACAGCGAGCTGCGCGTGCGCGGCATCGACGGCCTGCGCGTGATCGACGCTTCGGTGATGCCCGATCTGCCCGGCGGCAACACCAATGCGCCGACGATCATGATCGCCGAGCAGGCCGCCGAGCTGATTCTCGGCCGTGTCGCGATCGTCTGAGATCGGGACTCCCGGATCCGGCACCTTCTGCCGCAAGCCGCCGGAACAAGCCGCTGCAGGATACCCAGGGGGACATGGGGAGGATGCAGGCGCCGCGAAAGTGCTGACCCGTCTTCAGTCGCTGCCGTCGAGCTTGAGCGGCAGCGGGCAATGCATCGCGGCGCAGATCACGCGCAGCAGTTCCGCCTCGGCGACACGCACCTGGCCATCCTCTCGGATCGCGCGGGTGAGTCCACGCACCACCAGCTCCTTGCCGGCCGGATTGAGGCGATCAAGCTGCACCAGGGCGGCATCGAGGCGCGCCGGCCAGTCCGCGGGCGGCGCGTAGACGAGCGCGCGGTCGGGCAGCGCCTCCAGCACGGCAAGCTGGAAAGCGCGCTGCGCACCAGCCGCGTCATCATGACCGAACTCGGCCACCAGCGCCGCCACCAGCGCGAACGCATCGCTGCAGTCATCCAGCTTCAGCGCGCCGGCGGCGAAACCGCGGGCAGGGTCGAGGGCATCCAGTACCTGCATGCGCACCAGCGCGGACAGGCAGTACTCCTCGATCTCGACCCCGCCGGCGGCATGCGCCAGGGTGTCGAGGGTCTGCACCAGCATCGCCAGCTGCGCCCGCGGCCGCCGTCGCAAGACCGGAAAAACCAGCGCCGCCAGCGGCAGGCGCTGCAGCGGGTGCAACGTGTGCGTCCGTGCCGCGATCGTCTCCGCTGCTGCGGCCAGCTCGGGACCCAGCGCCTGGGCGATCTGCGCATGCTGCGCGCTGCGCTGGGTGTCGTCCGCCGACAGGGCCAACGCCAGCACCAGCGCGAGCGCCTCGGTGGGATCGCGGGCGGCGGCCAGCAGGTCGGAAGGAATGCCCGCCTGCACCTGCGCGGCATGCGCATAGTCGCCGGCATCGGTCTGGCCCACCTGGGCGGCCACCGCCGCCGGTGCCAGCGCGGCGCGCGCGGCGACGGCTGGCAGGATCTGTGCCGCCGGAGCCGCGCCAGGGCTGGCCACGGTCGCTGCCAGCACGGCTGGCAACAGGCCGGTCAGACTGGCGCGCGGGTCGGCGGGGTCGGCGGCACGACGCACGTCGGACCAGTCGCGAGCGACCTGCTCGAGTTCGCGCGGGTCGAACTGCGGCTCCAGCGCGCGGATGCGCTCGACCAGCGGCGGATGGGTGGCGAACAATGCCGAATAGGCGCCAGCCTCGCCGAACAGCATGTGCGAGACCTCCTCGCCATGGGTATCGGTGAATCGCGAACCGGCCTCGAGCGCGGCGATCTTTTTCAACGCGCCGGCGATGCCGCTGGTCTGGCGCGTGTACTGCACCGCCGAGGCGTCGGCCAGCGATTCGCGCGAACGCGACACGCTGGCCTTGATCAGGCGCCCGAAAAACACGCCGATGCCGCCGACCACCAGCAGGCCGATGCCGATGAAAACGATCGCGCCACCGTTGTTGTCGCGGCGCCCGCGCGAGGAGCCGACCGAGACGCCGCCCCAGTAGCCGGCGTAGAGCAGCTGGCGACCGATCACGCTCAGCGCGAGAATGCCGAACAGCAGGCCCATCAGGCGGATGTTGATGCGCATGTCACCGTTGAGCACGTGACTGAACTCGTGCGCGATCACGCCCTGCAATTCGTCGCGGTTGAGCTGCTGCAGGCAGCCCTGGGTCACGCAGACGGCAGCATCGGCGGGACCGAAACCGGCGGCGAAGGCATTGATGCCCGGCTCGTGCTCGAGGATGTAGATCTCCGGCACCGGTACCCCGGAGGCAATCGCCACTTCCTCGATCACGTTGCGCAGGCGGCGCAGGGCGGGATCGGTGGTGTCCGCGGGCACCAGACTGGCGCCAACGCCGCGCGCCACCGCGCCGCCGCCTCCGCTGAGGCTGGCAGTGCGATATAGCGTGGCCAGCCCGATCACCGCCAGCACCACTGCGCTGACACCCGCCAGCGCGCCAAGCGGCAGCGCGATGCTGCCATCGGGTCGCTGCGACATCAGCCCGAGAGCGACCATCACCACCGCATCCACGGCAACGACGATCGCCAGCACCGCGAGTACGAACAGGGCGACCATGCGGCGGGTGTGCCGCCGAGCCCGGTCCTGATTCGCGAAGAAGTCCATGTCGCGCCGCCGATCAGCTGAACGAGACCTTCGGCGCCTCGCGCTTGGCCGGATCGTCCATCTCCAGCGGCTGCGCCGGCTGGAATCCGAAGCTGTTGGCGACGAACGACGACGGAAACACCTGGCAGCGGTTGTTGTAGTTCATCACGCTGTCGTTGTAGGCCTGACGCGCGAAGGCGACG
Source organism: uncultured Pseudomonadota bacterium (assembly GCA_963794205.1). GTDB lineage: Bacteria > Pseudomonadota > Gammaproteobacteria > Xanthomonadales > Rhodanobacteraceae > Metallibacterium. The sequence goes on along the minus strand of CAWCCR010000015.1, from coordinate 260,381 downwards.
CGGTTTTCGGTGGAGCTGAGCTCCTCCGACAGCTGCATCATGTTCTGGTTGGCCTTGAGGTCAGGGTAGGCCTCGGCGACCGCGAACAGGCGACCGACAGCCTGGGTCAGCTGGTTTTCGCTGCCGGCCAGCTGCTGCATGGCCTGAGGATCACCCGGTTGCGCCTTGGCGCCGGCGAGGCCGTTGACCGCCGCGGTGCGCGCCTGGGTGACCGCTTCGAGCGTGCCGCGCTCGTGCGCGATGTAGCCCTTGGCGACCTCCACCAGGTTCGGAATCAGGTCGTGCCGGCGCGTCAGTTGCACATCGATCTGCGCGAAAGCGTTCTTGTAACCGTTCCGCGCGGTCACCAGTCCGTTGTAGATGCCGACAAAGTACAAGACAATTGCAAGGATGACGATCAGCACGATGATCGTGGCCATGTCCACACTCTCCCGCACTCGACGCGACGGCCCATCGCCGCAGCGCGAGCATAGCAGCCGCACTGCGCGCATGCTGGTGCTGCTGCTTGCCTGTTGCGTGCCATTTCCGGTTGCGGCTGCGCCAGCGCGTCCGGCAGCGGATGCACGTGCCACGCCCGTATCCGCTCCGGTGATGCCGCGACGCGACGCGCTGCCCGCCGCGCGCGTGACCTCGGCGATCGCCGATTACAACCGCTGGCTCGACGAGATCGCCGCCAGGAATGACGCCGCCGGCCTCGCCACCGCGATCGTGGTCGACGGCAAGGTGCGTTACCAGCGCACCCTCGGTTACGCCGACAGCGCCACCGGCGCCAGGGTCACGCCCGCGACCGTGTTCCGCCTGGCGTCGCTGTCGAAGGCGTTCGCCAGCGCATTGACCGGCCTGCTGGTGCAGGACGGGCTGCTCAAATGGAACACCCGCATCAGTCAGACGGTGCCGTTCTTCATGCTCAAGAACGCCACCGATGCTCGCGAAGCCACCGTGGCCGATATCCTGAGCCAGCGCAGCGGACTGCCGCGCAACACCTACGACAACCTGCTCGAGGACAATCAGCCGTACCAGGAACTGGCGCGCAAGCTCGACGAGGTCGACATGATCTGTCCGGTCGGCGCCTGCTACAGCTACCAGAACATCGCCTTCGCCCTGATCGGCGACGTGGTGTACGCGGCGACCGGCGATTTCTTCTATCACCAGGTCGAGAAGCGCCTGTTCCTGCCGCTGGGCATGAAAACCGCGACCTACGGCCGCGATGCGCTCGAGCACAGCGCAAGCTGGGCGCGCCCGCACTATCGCCGTGGTGATCACTGGGTACCGTTCCTGCCCAAGGAAGCCTTCTACCGCGTGCCGCCTGCGGCGGGCGTCAACGCCAGCCTCGACGACATGGAGAAATGGCTGATCGCGCAGATGGGCTACCGCCCCAAGGTGCTTTCGCCGCAGTTGCTGGCCACCCTGCATACCCCGCTGGTGGAAACGCCGAGCGAACGCTGGGCCACGCCCTGGCGTCGCGCGCGTCTGAAGAACGCGCAGTACGCACTGGGCTGGCGGGTCTACGACTATGCCGGCGATACCCTGATCTTCCACGCTGGCGCGGTACAGGGCTATCGCGCGATGATCGGCTTCCTGCCGCGTTACGGCATCGGCATGGTGATCCTGTGGAACTGCGACAGCCCGACGCCCGCTGGACTGATGCCCATGCTGCTCGATCGCCTGCTCGGCCTGCCGCACGAGGACTGGGCCGGGCTGCATGCGCGACCCGCCCCGCGCCTTCGTCGCGTGCGTCGAATGCGCCACCGCCACTGACACCGTGCTGATCACCGAGACCCTGCTGCTGCTGGGCCTCGACCCGCGGCGTGGGGTGCTGGTCACTCATCGCCACGGGGTCGACATGCAGAGCCTGGCCGCAGCCGCCCTGCTGGCCGACCTGATCGTGCTCGATCGCCTGCATCCGGCGGGACGTGGCGATCTCGTGGCGGAATCGGCGGTGCCCGCGGCGCATGTCCTGCTGACCGAGGCCTTGCAGCGTCTCGGCACCCGCAGCCTGACACCGGCGCAGGCACTGCTGCGAGTGGGCCAGGGTATCCATCGGCTGCCGCAACGCGTGCTGGACGGACTGGCACGACGCGACCTGCTGCATCGGATCCCCAACGTGAGGGGGCTTCCGGCGCTGGGTGTGCGTTATCCGCTGCGTTCGGTGCAGGCGCGCCAGGACGCCGAGCAGGCGGCACGCTCTGCCGCCGCGGCGCCGACCGCGGTGCGCTCGCTGGCGCTGCTGCAACTGCTGGACACCGCGGGCCTGCTCACCGCCTATCTTGACGCCGGACTCCACGAACGCGCCGCTCGTGCCCTGCTCGGCATCGAGTCAGCGGACCCGCAGGATCCCGGCCTGCTGGCACTGGCTCGACTGCGCCGCGCACTGCTCGACTGACGATCCGCGCATCCGCCGGCGGAGCGGTCCAATCCCGGCCTCGGGCTGGCCCCAGCATCCTCGCCATGACCACCACAGCCGCGCCGGACTGGCGTACGCCGTGGCCAGTCGACGCGGTTCGCGATCAGCCGCCACCCAGCTTGAACTCGAGCTTGCGCTGGAGCACGACGGCGGTCGGCGTGCCGTTGATCAGCGCCGGCTTGAACTGCCAGCGGGAAACGGCCTCGGTCGCCGCCCGATCGAAGATCCGTCGCGGTTGTGAATCGACCACGTGCGCATTGGACACGCTGCCGTCGGCGGTAACGGTGAACTCGACCTCGACCCAGCCCTGCTGGTTGTCACGCGCCGCCTGCATCGGGTATTTCGGCGGCACCATGCGGGTGATCTGCGCGTCGCGATTGCGGGCGGCAACCGGTGCCGCGGCAGCCGGCTTCACCGCGGTCGCGGGAGCCGGAACCGGGGTCGGGCGCGCCGCCTCGGCCGTGGGCTTCGCCGCCGCTTCCGATGCCTGCCTGGCGGCCTGTGCCTTCTGCGCCGCCTGCTGCGTGGCGAGCAACTGCTGCTGCGCAGCCTGCTGCTTGGCCAATTCCTGCTGCTTCGCCTGCTGCGCGCTGGACGCGAGCTTGCGCGCCGCATCGAGCTTGGCTCGCAGAATGGTCAGCGTGTAGTTGTTGGGGTCGGCCTTGGCCAGCAGGTCGATCTCGCGCTGGGCCTCATCCAGGTTGCCCTGATTGACCGCCTGTTCGACGACCGGTTCGGCGAAGGGAAAGATCTCGCGCAGCGCACCCTGTGCGTCTCGGTTCTTCGGATCCTTGGCCAGCACGCTGACGTAGTACTCCACGGCATTGTCGCCGGCGGGCGCGACCAGGCGTTGCTCGGCCAGTGCCTTGCGCGCTTCCGCCAGAAGCTGATCGACGCTCATCGTCTCGAGCCGGTTGGCGCTGACGGCCGGCGCCGCCTTGGTGGCGGCCAGTACCTTGGCTGCCTGTGCCGGCCCCGGCGCCGCGTGCTGCGGCGGCCTGAGAATCAGGAACCATGCCGCGGCGGCAAGCAGGATCACGATGACCAGGATCGCGATCGCGGTGGTGGTGGTGGCGCCGCGTTGACTGCGGCGGATCGTGCGGATATGCAGGGCCATGGCCGGAACCGTCGTGTGGATGCGGGAAACCGCGCCCCGTTGTCTCCCTCCGGAACAGGCGGGCAGCAGCCCGCCATGGCGCGATCGCGGTCACGTTACCGACAACCGTCGCCTCCGGCAATCGCAAATAGTCCGAAGACACAAAATGAAACGCCCCGCACGGGGCGGGGCGCACCTCGCTGGGCGAGGCCTCTCCCTGCGCTGGGCAGTCGCAGGGAGAGCGAGCAGGAGTGAAGCCGATCTTATTGGATGTTCGCTTTACTCTGGAGAATGCCAAGGTGGCGCGAGCCACCTTGGCAGCGGTCGCCTGTACAGGCTTCCTACTTGGCAGCCTTTTTCGCTGCCGGCTTCTTCGCGGCGGCCTTCCTGGCCGGCTTCTTCGCCGTTGCGGTCTTGCGCGCAGTGGCGGCCTTGGCCTTGACGGTCTTCTTCACGGCCTTCTTTGCGGTCGACTTCTTCGCGGCCGGTTTCTTGGCGGCGGGTTTCTTTGCAGCTTTCTTGGTCATAGCCATAGTTCGTCTCAGCTCCTCGTCAGTTGGCAGTGGTTGCCCAGTAAAAGCGTGCAGGAACGCCTCACACAGCAAGTCGCTGTTCGTGGCGTGCCGAAGATTGTTGACTTGGCGACGCGTGCGCTCGTCAGCGAGCAGACGCAGCACGTGCAACGGAACGGAAACGGTGACCTTGCGGACCGCACCCGCCTTGCTGCCGTGCTCGATGTAGGGATCGATGAATCGATTGGCCGCCATGATTTTTTATATCGCGCGCTTTCGGGCGCAAAAGCTATTCCGGTCTTTCACACGTGTCAATGGATTTTATGCGGCGATTCGCCAGGCAATCGCTGGCGGCCACGCCGGCGTGACAACCGGGAGGGCACCACGGATCGTCGTCCATCCGGATTTGATAGACGTCTAAACGTCTTTATGCCTATTTGATATTTCCGTGCTCGAATCGCTGAAACCATTGCAGCACAAGCGATCCAAGGCCTTCGTGTGCGCAAACTGAAAGGCTGCGCGAGCACGCATCGAATTGGCATCGGGTTGACGGCGGAGCGTGTGAAAATCCTTTTTCGGACCACCCGGAAGCATCCGGGATCAGTCCGCTGCCGCGGCCAGAGCAGCGGCGAAACGGTCGAGATCGGCAGCCGTTTTGGTCTCGGTCGCGCAAACCAGCAGCGCATCGCCAAGCTGCGGATAGTCTTCGCCGAGGGCGACGCCGGCGATGATGTTGTCACGCGCGAGGCGCTCGATGATCGCGCTCGCGGGCTGCGGAAGCATCACCGCCAGTTCATGGAAGAACGGCCGCGCGAACAGCACCCGCACGCCGGGGATTGCAAGCAGACGGTCGCGCAATGCGCGAGCGTTGCGCATCGAATGCGCGGCGACGCGCTGCAGCCCCTGCGGCCCCAGCAGTGCCATGTGGATGGTCGCGGCGGTGACCAGCAGGCCCTGGTTGGTGCAGATGTTGGAGGTGGCCTTGGCGCGGCGGATGTGCTGCTCGCGCGCCTGCAGGGTGAGCGCGAAACCCTCGCGGCCGTCGACATCGGTGGTGCGACCGACGATGCGTCCGGGCATCTGCCGCACGAACTCCTGCTTGCAGGCGAGGATGCCGAAGTACGGCCCTCCGGAACTGAGCGGCACACCGAGCGGCTGGCCATCGCCGCAGGCGATGTCGGCACCGGTCGTCCCCCACCGGCCAGGCTCCTTCAGCACTGCCAGTGCCAGCGGGTTGACCACCGCAATCACCAGCGCCCCGAGCGCATGCGCCCAGTCGGTCAGTGCATCGACATCCTCGAGCACGCCGAAGAAATTGGGCTGCGGAATCACCAGCGCGGTAAATGCGCCGAATTCCTGCGTCTTCAGCCACGCCGGATCGAGCGCGCCCCCGCGCGCGGCGACCTCGATCTCGATCACCTCGATGCCCTGCAGGCCGACGATGGCCCGGAGTGTCTTGCGGTAGGCCGGGTGCACGCTATCGGGCACCAGCACACGACGCGGCCCCTTCCTGACACAGCGTTCGGCCATCAGCACGGCCTCGGCGACTGCGGTCGCGCCGTCGTACAGCGAGGCGTTGCTGACGTCGAGCCCGGTCAGCCGCGTCATCATCGTCTGGTATTCGTAGATCAGCTGCAGCGTGCCCTGGCTGGCCTCGGCCTGGTAAGGCGTATAAGCCGAATAGAACTCGCCGCGGGTGACGATCGGCCAAACCGCAGCCGGGATGTGATGCTCATAGGCACCGGCACCGGCGAAATTGAGTGGCGCGCCATCTAGCGCCGCGCGCTCCCGCATCAGCCGCGTGGTGTCCATCTCCGACAGGCCCGGGGGCACCTGCCTGAGCGCATCGATGCGCAGGGTCGCGGGAATCTCGTCGAACAGATCCTCGATATCGGTGACGCCGATGGTCTTGAGCATCGCGCGGACGTCAGCTTCGGTGTGCGGAATGAACGGCATGGGGGCGGCGGTCGGAAGTGGGGAATGGGAAGCGAGAGGTGGAGCCGGGACAAGCCTGCAGGCCTAAAGGTTGTCATCTGAGGGCACAGCCTGAAGGATCAGGCCAGCGACGGGCACAGGACGGAAACAGCGGCCTCGATCCTCCCTGCGCCGGCGTCCCCGGCCACATCTTCCCCAGCGTGGCATTTGTGGGCGGTTAGCGCCCCCACTCTGTCGCTTCGCTGCGGACGCCAGCCTGTTTCTCCCTGCACCCTGCTTCCGTTGCTAGTGCTCTTCGCTGTCGAGCAGTTCGGCGTAGGCGTCGGGATCCAGCAGGTCCTCGAGCTCGTCCTTGTTGGACGGCCGCACGGCGAAGATCCAGCCCTCGCCGTAGGCATCCTCGTTGATCGTCTCGGGCTTGTCGCCCAGCGCCGCGTTGACCTCGACCACCTCGCCGGATACCGGCGCGTAGACGTCCGACGCCGCCTTGACCGACTCGACCACCGCGCACGCGTTGCCGGCCTGCACGCTGTCGCCCACGGCAGGCAGTTCGACGTAGACGAGATCGCCAAGCAGGCCCTGGGCGTGATCGGAAATGCCGACACGGATCAGGCCGTCGTCTTCGACGCGGGCCCACTCATGGGACTTCATGAATTTGAGGTCGCCGGGAATCTCGCTCATGACTTCAATCCTGTGCAGGTCGCCCGGTCATTCTAACCAAGGCCGTAGGTGAATGCGGCATGTGCGGCGTTGCGGCTCAAATGCCGGCACAGGCCGGCCGTCGCGCACGAATGGATATTTGACCACGCGCACCGGCAGTTCGCGGCCGCGGATGTCGACGCGCACCGCGCCCGGATCCCCCGCGGGAATCCGCGCGAAGGCAATCGCCTTGCCCAGCGTCGGCGAGAACGTTCCGGAGAGGATCTCGCCCTCGCCCTGCGCCGTCATCACCTTCTGGCCATGGCGCAGCACGCCCTTGTCGTCCAGCACCAGCCCGACCATCTGTCGCGGCGCGCCGGCGCTCCGCTGAGTCTCCAGCACGGCACGCCCGCTGAAATCGCGACCGGCATCCAGCGCCACCGTCCAGGCCAGGCCGGCCTCGTAGGGCGTGACCGACTCGTCCATGTCCTGGCCGTAGAGATTCATGCCGGCCTCGAGGCGCAGGGTATCGCGCGCACCGAGTCCAGCGGGAGCGACCCCGGCCTCGCGCAGCCGGTTCCAGAAGGTCACCGCGGCGGTCTCGGGGACCATGATCTCGAAGCCGTCCTCGCCGGTGTAGCCGGTGCGGGCGATGAACAGGCCGTCGCCCTCGCAGGCGGCGAATTTGCCCAGCGCCCCGGCGGCGACGCGCGCGACCGGGGACAGCAGCGCCAGCACCCTGGCCCGCGCCTGCGGGCCCTGCACGGCGATCATCGCGAGATCGCGGCGCTCGCCGAGGCTCACGCCGAACGGCAACGCCTGCGCGGCGATCCAGGCCATGTCCTTGTCGCGGGTCGCGGCGTTGACCACGATGCGGAAGAAGTCCTCGCTGAGGTAATAGACGATCAGATCGTCGATCACCCCGCCCTCGGCGTTGAGCATGCATGTGTACAGCGCTTTGCCCGGCACCTTCAGCTTGTCGACGCTGTTGGCGACCAGCCGGCGCAGAAACGGCCGCACCCCGTCTCCGCGCAGATCGACCACGGTCATGTGCGAGACGTCGAACATGCCGGCGTCGCGGCGCACGGCGTGATGCTCCTCGATCTGCGAGCCGTAATTGAGCGGCATGTCCCAACCGCCGAAGTCCACCATCTTCGCGCCGAGTGCGCGATGGGTGGCGTTGAGGATCGTGCTCTTGCTCATGGATGGGTCCGCGATGGTAAGGCGGGCATTATCCGCCGCGGCAGCAAGGTCACCAAGCGCCCGGCCTGCCACAGGCCGCGAGCCACGCTTCTCTGCACGCCATCGCAACAGGCAACTGGTAGCCTTGGAGCATGGATCGGACAGGCGCCCAGGGTCGCGTCGAATTGTCTGCCGCGCCGGACGGCACCGCCACGGTGCGCATCACCGGCGCCTGGACGCTGCAGCACTTCGCCGCGATCGAACGCTCGATGCAGCCGGTCAGGGCCGAGCTGCCGGCGCAGGCCCGGCTCGACCTCGACGGACTGGGCGCGCTCGATACCGCCGGCGCCGGTCTGCTCAGCGTGCTGCTGGGGCCGGAGCGCCTGCGCGCGATGCTGGATGCCCTGCCAGATCTGGCCCCGGAGCGACGCGCACTGCTCGAAACCGTCGGCGGCGCGGTGCACGACATCTTCGCGTATCCACCGACACCATCGAGCAATCACGGCTTCATCGATCTGCTGGCGCAGATCGGTCGTGCGGTGCAGGCGATCTGGTGCCAATCCCGTCTGCTGCTCGGCTTCGTCGGTCTGACCCTGGAAACCCTCGCGCGCAACCTGCTGCGTCCGCACCGCTGGCGCATGGCCGCACTGGTGACGCAGATCGAGCAGACCACGCTCGACGCGCTGCCGATCGTGTCGCTGCTGTCGTTCATGGTCGGTGCAGTGATCGCCTTCCTCGGTGCGACCGTGCTGAAGGACTATGGCGCCAGCGTGTTCACCGTGGATCTGGTGTCGTTCGCCTTCCTGCGCGAGTTCGGGGTGCTGCTGGCGGCGATCCTGCTGGCCGGACGCACTGCCAGTGCGTTCACCGCCCAGCTCGGCGCGATGCAGTCGCACGAGGAAATCGACGCCATCCGCACGCTGGGGCTGGACCCGATCGAGGTGCTGGTCCTGCCGCGAGTGCTGGCACTGATGCTCGGCCTGCCGATGCTGACCTTCGTGGCGATGCTGGCGGGCATCCTCGGGGGCGCGCTGGTGTGCGTGCTGGCGATCGGCATCCCTCCGGCGATGTTCCTGTCGCTGTTCCACGCCGACACGCCGCTGCGCTATTTCTGGGTGGGCATGAGCAAGGCGCCGGTGCTGGCTTTCCTGATCGCGATCATCGGCTGTCTCGAGGGCTTCAAGGTCACCGGCAGCGCCGAGTCGGTGGGCGAGCGCACCACCTCCAGCGTGGTGCAGGCGATCTTCGTGGTGATCCTGGTCGACGCGCTGGCGGCGCTGTTTTTCATGGAGATGGGCTGGTGAGCGCGACGCCCGCCGTATCCGGGCCCGATGCCGCTCCGGTGATCACGGTGCAGGACTTGGCTACCCGGTTCGGCACGCAGACGGTCCACGAGCACCTCAACCTCGAGGTGCCACGGGGCGTGATCCTCGGCGTGGTCGGCGGCTCCGGCACCGGCAAGTCGGTACTGCTGCGCACGATCATCGGGCTGCGCCGGCCCGATGCGGGCCGCGTGCGCCTGCTGGGCGAGGATGTCTATGCGGCGTCGGCGGCGCAGCGCATCGCGGTCGAGCGTCGCATCGGCGTCCTGTTCCAGGACGGCGCGCTGTTTTCCTCGATGACCGTGGCCGATAACATCTGCGTGCCGCTGCTCGAACACACCGCGCTCAGCCAGCGCGACGCGCGCCGGCTGGCGACGCTTAAGATCGCCCTCGCCGGGCTGCCCCAGGACGCGCGCGACAAGTACCCCTCGGAGCTGTCGGGCGGCATGCGCAAGCGCGCCGCGCTGGCGCGCGCACTGGCCCTCGACCCGGAGATCCTGTTCCTCGACGAACCGACCTCCGGACTCGACCCGATCACTGCCGCCGGCTTCGATCGCCTGCTGCGCACCCTGCGCGACGCGCTGGGGCTGACGGTCTACATGAACACCCACGATCTCGATTCGATCCACGCGGTCTGCGACCGGGTCGCCGTACTGGCCGACCGTCGCGTGCTGGTCTCGGCCGACCTGGCCACGGTCGAGCGCTACGATCACCCTTGGGTACGGGATTACTTTCGCGGTCCGCGCGGACGTACCGCCGACGCAGCCTACGCCGACACAGCTCTGGAGGCCTGAGATGGAAACCCGCGCGCATCACGTGCTGATCGGCGCCTTCACCCTGGTGGTGGTGCTGGCCGCACTGCTGTTCGTGCTGTGGCTTGGCAAGTCCAGTGTGGATCACGCTTACAGCTACTACGACGTGGTCTTCACCGAATCGGTTACCGGACTGTCGAAGGGCGGCATGGTGCAATACAACGGCATCAAGGTCGGGCAGGTCGCCGAACTGAAGCTTGACCCGCGCGATCCGCGCAAGGTGATCGCGCGCATCCAGGTCGAGGGCGACACGCCGGTAAAGCAGGACACCCGCGCCAAGCTGGGCCTGCTCGGCCTCACCGGTATCGCCTTCATCCAGCTCAGCGGCGGCTCACCGGGCAGTCCGCCGCTGCGTTCTCATGACGACGAGCATCTGCCGGTCATCGTCGCCGACAACTCCGAGCTGTCCAAGCTGCTCAATTCCAGCGAGGACATCGCCACCAGCACCCAAGAGATCCTGCAGCGCATCCAAACCCTGCTATCCGAGCGCAACGTGGCGCATATCAGCGCCACGCTGCAGCATCTCGACGAAACCACCGCCGCGATCGCCGGGGAACGCGCCAACATGCGGCAGGCAATCGTGCAGCTGGCTGCATCCAGCGCGCAGCTCAACGCGGCGCTTGGCAAGATCGATCATCTCGCCGGAAGCACTGATGCGCTGGTCAACGACCAGGGCCGCGCCACGCTCGACAGCGCGCGCGCCAGCCTGGACTCGTTCCGGCAGATGAGCGCCCAGCTGCAGTCGCTGATCGCGGAGAATCGCGGCGCCCTGGCCGCCGGCAGCCAGGGCGCCGCCGAACTCGGTCCGACCCTGCGCGGGCTGCAGGTGACCCTGCGCAGTCTCAACGAGCTCAGCGAGCGGCTGCAACACGACCCCGCGGCCTACCTGCTCGGTCGCGACGCCCCGAAGGAGTACCAGCCGCGATGAAACGCCTCTCCCTGATGCTCGTGGCACTGCTGAGCGGCTGCGCCTCGCTGATCGCGCCGCGCGGTCACGAAGACGTGTTCCTGCTGCCCGCGACGCCGGCCGCGACGCGCTCGGCAACGCCCGCGCCATTGCCGTGGTCGCTGACGCTGACGACGCCGACCGCGTCCGGACCGCTGGCCAGTCGCGCGCTGCTGGTCAGCCCGCAGCCGGATCTGGTGCAGGTGTATGCGGGCGCGCGCTGGGCCGAGCCTCCGCCGACGCTGCTGCGGCAACGTCTGGTTGCCGCGTTCGCCGCCGACGGTCGCGTGCCGCGCGTGGTCCCGGACAGCACCGGCGCGCTGACGCGCTACACGCTGAGCAGCGATCTTGACGATTTTCGGGTGATCGTCGATGACGGGCGGGCGCGGGTGCGCGTCGCACTGACGGTTCGTCTGCTCGACGACCACAGCCGCCAGCTGCTGGCGCAGCGGTCCTTCACGGTCGAGGAACCTGCCGCCGGCCGCAACGCGCCGCAGGTGGTCGCTGCCTTCGGCGCAGCCTGCGACCGGCTCGCGCCGCAGGTGGTGGACTGGACGGTCGCCGGCGCTGCCGCGCCTGTCTCCGTCGTCCGCTGATCCGCCGTCCACGGACGCGAGCGGGCATTACGCAAAATGACGGGCGGCTGCGAGTGGCCGCAGGCTGCACGGATCGGCGCGCGAGCGCTCTCGCGCGCGGCGCGACCAGCCGGCGGTACAAAATCTCAAGTGCAAGATCTCAAAGGTTGTATCCGCGCTCGTCGTGCAACGCGAGATCAAGGCCCTCGGTCTCGGCCTCGGCACCGACGCGCAGCGGCACGATGCGGCCGACCAGCCACAGCAGCGCCGCGCTCATCAGCGCTCCGTACGCCAGCACCACGATCACGCCCAGCGCCTGCCGGCCGACCTGGTCGAGCACGCTGACGCCCGCGGGCAGGCCCGAACCGCCCAGCGCAGCGTCGACGAATACCCCGGTCAGCAGCGCACCGACGATCCCTCCGATGCCGTGCACGCCGAACACGTCCAGCGCGTCGTCGTAACCGAGGCGGCGTTTGAGCCGCGACGAGGCGAAAAAGCACACCGCGCCGGCGACACAGCCGATCACGATCGCGCCCAGCGGTCCGCAGGTGCCGGCCGCCGGCGTGATCGCCACCAGTCCGGCCACCGCGCCCGAGGCGATGCCCAGCACCGAGGGCTTGCGGTGCGTCCACCACTCCACGCCCATCCATGCCAGTGCCGCGGCCGCGGCCGCGATGTGCGTGACCAGCAGTGCCATTCCGGCGATGCCGTCGGCGCCCAGTTCGGAGCCGGCGTTGAAGCCGAACCAGCCCACCCATACCAGCGCTGCACCGGTCACGGTGTAACCCAGGTTGTGCGGCGGCATCGGCTGCTGCGGCCAGCCGCGACGGCGCCCGACCATCAGGCAGGCGACCAGGCCGGCGATGCCGGCGTTGACATGCACCACGGTGCCACCGGCGAAATCGAGCACCCCGTGATCGGCCAGGAACGCGCCCGGCCCGCCCCAGACCATGTGCGCCACCGGCAGGTACACCAGGGTGAACCAGCCGCCGACGAACAGCAGCAGCGCCGAGAAGCGCATGCGCTCGGCGAAGGCGCCCACAATCAGTGCCGGGGTGATCACCGCGAAGGTCATCTGGAAGGCCACATAGACCGTCTCGGGAATGCTGCCAACCAGCGCCGTGCGCCCGACCGCGACCAGCCCGACCTTGTCAAGGCCGCCGATGAAGGCGTGCAGGTCGACTGCGCCGCTCACCATGCCGGCGCTGTCGAAGGCGAGGCTGTAGCCATACAGCACCCACAGCACGCTGACCAGCGCGACAATAGCCAGGCATTGCGCCATCACCGACAGCACGTTCTTGGCGCGCACCATGCCGGCATAGAACAGCGCCAGGCCGGGCAGCGTCATCAGCAGCACCAGCGCGGTCGAGGTCAGCATCCACGCGGTATCGCCGCGATCAAGTGTGGCCGGCGCAGCCTGCGCTGCGCCGGGCAGCAGGGCGATCGCGGCGATCGCCAGCGAGGGAAGTCGGCGACGGCGGCGAGCGGTGGTGGGCATGACGGAATCCCCGGTGCGTAGGCCCGAGCATGCCGCATTTGCACCGGTTGATCACTCGGGGCGGTCATGGTCTTATCGACGGCCAGGTCAGCCCTGCGCAACCGACGCCCGCCGGGCCGGTTCGCGCACGCCGTGGACATGACGGAAGGTCAGGTTGATCCGCGGCGCGACCGCCGCCCGCGTTTTCGGCAGATCATGGCGGTAGAGACGCTGGGTCGCCCCGGCCATCAGCAGCAGGCTGCCGTGCGCCAGTTCCAGCGAGACTCCCGCGCCGCCATCGCGCGCGCGCAAGCGGAAGCGCCGCACGCCGCCCAGACTGATGCTTGCGATCAAGGGCTCGGCGCCCAGCTCGGGCTCGTCATCACTGTGCCAGCCCATCGAATCGCGGCCGTCGCGATAGAGATTGGCCAGCACGCTGTTGAAGCGTGCTGCGCAGGCGATTTCCAGGTGCGCGCGCAGGATCGCCAAAGCCGGCGGCCACGGGCGCGGGTCGAAGCGCACGCGCGAATAGGTATAGGTCGCGCTGGAATCACCGATCCAGCACGACAGTCGCGGCGCCTCGATCTCGCGCCCGAACAGGCGCAGGCGATGCCGTTCCCAGGGAATCGACGCCATCAACGCGGCGTACAGAGCATCGGCTTCGGCCACCGGCAGCCAGTCGGCCCGATAGCTCGACTGCGCTCCGGGCAAGGGCAGCGGCGCGGCGACCGGGATCGCGGCGGCCAACGGACTCATGGCCATGCCGACGCACGGCGTGCGCACGCGACGGCGACCGGGAAGGCGATGCATCGGCGGAGGGTCATGACCGGTATCCGTTCCGCGACGATCACGGCTCGCGCGTCGCCGTCAGCAGATGAACCGCACACACGATGGATCTCCATTGCCACGGGCGCCGTGGCCGCCGTGGCCGCCCCTGCCGCCGTGGATGCGGCGACAGGGACGTCACAAGAGGAGGAGTCGGCCCGTAAGCCGGGTTCTGTTCTAGACAGTCATTCCTCTAGGCCCGCCGTCACCGGCGGGCTCCAGCAGCCAACCCGGGAGCGACGCGGGCCACGTCATGGCTCCCCTATTTGGCCTTGCTCCAGGTGGGGTTTGCCGTGCCGCGTGGCGTTGTCCCCACGCGCGGTGCGCTCTTACCGCACCGTTTCACCCTTGCCTGATCCCCTTGCGGGGCCATCGGCGGTCTGTTTTCTGTTGCACTGTCCGTCGGCTCGCGCCGCCCAGGCGTTACCTGGCACCTTGCCCTGCGGAGCCCGGACTTTCCTCGCCGCTTGCGCGCCGCGACTGCCCGGCCGACTCCGCTGGCGATTCTACGCGAGTGCACGCGACGCTGCTGGCGAATTCAACCGCCGCCGACGGCATGGATGATCTCGACGCGATCACCCGCAGCCAGCACGCGCAGTGCCTGCTGGCTGCGCGGCACGATCTCGCGATTGACCTCGACCGCCACCCGGCGCTGCGCGTGGCCGGTCTCGATTAGCAGCGCGGCCAGTGTGCTGCCGGCGACGCAATCATGGGGCCGGCCATTGAGGATGATCTGCATCGGGCTATTCTAGCGACGAGGCGCGTAGGGGGCGCCGGGGGGAGGTGCCGTGAACGCAAGCCAATCGGTCACGCTGAGCGGGCGCACGCTGGAAGGAATCGCGGCGGAGACAGCATGGCCGCGGATCGCCGCGCTGCTGCGCATGAGCGTCGAGGATTTTTCCGCGCACGTGCAGCCGCGATTGCCGCTGACGCTGAAGATGACCACGACGGAATCCGCGCAGCGCCAGGAGCAGGTGCTGCGCCGGATCGGCATCGAAGCCATCGCGCTGTCCGCGGACGGACCACGCGCCCTGTTGCGTGACGGCGAAGCTCTGCGCGGCCCGGTCAGCAGGGCCTGGCTGCGACATGCGCTGGAAACCGGAAGCATTGAACCGGGCGCCGAGGTGCGCAGCGACGATGCAACGGAATGGCAGCGCGCCGACGTCTGGCTGGCGACTGCCGAGATCCCGAGCGGCCTCGAGGAGGGACCTCGCGATTCAACGGACGAGACCGCTCCGATGGTCGAGCCGGCGTCTGCCGAAGTCACTCCGTCCGCAAGCGCTGCTCCGTCACCGATCCTGGCGCCATCACCTTCCGCTGCCGGCTTCTGGCGACGACTGGCGACACGATTGCTCCGCTGACCGCCGGCGCTGCCGCCGCAATACGGGGGCTGATCGGCGCGTCAGTTGTCGCGCATGCCGCCGCCGTCGTGATGCCCATCGGACCGCGGCGCCGATCGTGCGGGGGCGACATGCTGCGCCGGCGCCGGCCGGTAGGCAGGCGCAGGTGCGGCGCGATAGACCGGTTCCGGACGATACGGTGCGGGACGAAAGGCGGGCTGCGGCCGGTACGCGGGCTGCGGTGCGTAACTCGGCTCAGATCGATAGACCCGCGATGAAGCGCGGCCGCCTCCCGTACCCCCCGCTTCCGGCCGGTAGACCGGTACGTGCGGATACGCCGGCTCGGCGCGTGGCTGCGGCGGCTGCGCATAACCCGGCTCCGGATTGCCACGCCACGGCGTCGGTGCCCGACGCCCGGCCTGGATCGTCGAGCGCCCGGAGTCGCTGCTCCGTTGCGATGACGGCGGCGCTGACGGCCTGCCGATGATCTCCCCGGGTACCGGCTGACCGCGCCCTGATTGCCAGGCATGTGGCGCCCAGCGCGCCGAAGGCACCGCACCGGTCGGCAGACCGGCACCGTGCGACTGCGCTCCGCCCGGGCGACCCGTGATCGGCTCGGCCGGCTGCAGGCGCCGCGGCTGTGGCAGCGCCCGCGGTTCATGCTGCAACGACGGCTGCGGCTGCGGCTGCGAAAGCGGCGCGTGCGCCGCGTCGACGCCACCCAGCACACGCACATTGCCCGCGCGATGATCCTGCGGCCGCAATGCGACCGGTTCTCCCGGGCGCGCGGCGCCGCGACCCGCGGCGTAGGCACCACCCCCGGGCAACCCGGCGTGGAATGCAGGCGGCGCTCGATGCGCCAGCACCTGGCGCTCGAACAACCCCTGCGGCACCCGCGGCGCAGGCCGACCCGCGACGCCGACCAGGCTCACCGGCAGCGGCCGTGGCGGCGCCACCCCGTGCAGCGGACTGTGATCCGCCGCATTCAGCATCCGGTCACCACGAAGCATATGGCCGGCCACCGGCCGCGCGCCGACGAACACATCGCGCGGGACCGCGGTCAATCCGCGCGGGGGGATGGGCCGATCCCCGTGCCCGAAGTCCGGACCGGCATGCGGCGGGCGGCCCTGACGGTAGTTGTCGTAATCATGATCGACGCGTTCGATGACCGTCTGGTTCACGATCCGGATATTGGTGATGTTGACCTGGCGGAAATAGCCTGCGCCACCGTAGTACCAGGGCTGATAGATCTCGCCGGGCCCCAATGGATACCAGCCGATCGGCATACCTCCGATGCCGACGCCGACACTCCAGCCGCCGCCACCGACAAACGCCACCAGCGCCGGCGCGTAGCAGGGGCGCACGAACCGCGGTCCCGGCATCCAGCCCCAGGCACCACCAGCCCACACCCAGCGCCCATAGTGGAACGGCGCGAAGCCCCACGGCGCATCGTCCACCCAGGTCCAGCCCCACGGGGCGACGTAGACCCAGTGACCATCGCGATAGGGTGCCCAACCCACCGGAACGTCGCGCGGATACCACACGTTGCCGTAGTCGCTGACGTTCTGCCAGTTGCCGTACTCGTCGAGATCGGCAGCGCCGATCACCCCCTCGGGGACATAGTCTTCGGCGAGCGCGCGGTCGAGTCGGCGGTCGCGGGTGAAGCACCAGCGGTCGAAGCTGTCTTCCTGCGGCATGCCGAAGGTTTCGACGCTGGCCAGCGAGCTGTCCGCGAAGCGATAGCTCTGTCCGGCGTAGAGCGTCTGCTGGGCCTGGTCGCGTCCGTACACGCGCGCCTCGCCGCGATAGACCGTCACCTGCGTGCCGTGGCCGCCGGGACCGATATCGATGCGGAACTCGCCGGTCCGGTCGGTGACGAATGCCAGGGTCGGGGTATCGATTTCGTAGCTCTGCCCCTGATACAGGCGGCGCACGCGCAGGTTGAGCGTGCCCCGGGTCAGCTGCGCCTGGGCATGGTCGCTGCCGAGGTCGAGAAAGCTGAAGCCGCTGTCGCCGTCGAGACGGATCTCGGCCCCGCCCAGCTCCAGTTCGGCACGGGCGTCGGCGGGAACCCACAGACGATCGCCGGTGGTCAGCGGCCGATTCAGCTGGGCCTGCGTCCAGCCTTGCGTGCCGGCCGGCTGCAGGCCGACGTCGCCATCGACCACGCTCATCCGTGCGACACGATCGGGCGGGTCATTTTCGGCGTGCGCGACAACCGGCGCGCACGCGATCCACAACGAGAAGGCACCGAGCAGGACGGCGCCAAGCAGGGAATGACGTGCGCTGCGCATGGGTCGGCTCCCGGGCCCCTGTCGGCGCCGCCGCGCTGGCGACGCCGGACGTGCGGTGGCTTGAGGCCCTCCACCGCGCGTTTCATTCTGCCTACCCTACCCCTGAACCCTCACTTGACGCACGCGGCGTTGCCTGTCAACCGATCGCTGGCTAGGATGTCGACGCCGTCGCGGGTGTCGTCTAGTGGCAAGACAACAGCTTCCCAAGCTGTGAATGTGGGTTCGATTCCCATCACCCGCTCCACCCCGCATCCATTGAGCGCCCGAGGGTCCGGCCGGCAGGCGCCCCGCGCGGCCCCGGCGCATGAAACTCGCGATCCTGTCGCGCAATCTCCGTCTCTATTCCACGCGCCGTCTGGTCGAGACCGCGCGCAGACGCGGCCATACGGTACGCGTACTGGACCCATTGCGCTGCTACATGCGCATCGCGCCTGCCGGTTTCGCCCTGCATTACCGCGGCCGCGCGCTCAGCGGATTCGATGCGGTGATCCCGCGCATCGGCGCGTCGATCAGCTTCTACGGTACCGCGGTGCTGCGCCAGTTCGAGCTGATGGGCGTGGCCACGGCATCACCTTCGGACGCCGTGCTGCGCGCGCGCGACAAACTGCGCTGTCTGCAGCTGCTGGCCGGCGCTGGCGTGCCGATGCCGCAGACGGTGTTCGGCGACAACCCCGACGACACCGCCGATCTCCTGGCGATGCTCGGCGACGCACCGCACGTGATCAAGCTCAACGAGGGCGCGCAGGGCCAGGGCGTGGTGCTGGCCGAAAAACGCGCCTCGGCCCAGAGCGTGATCGAGGCCTTCCGCGGTCTCTACGCCAACTTTCTGGTGCAGGAATTCATCGCCGAGGCGGATGGCCGCGATCTGCGCTGCTTCGTGGTCGGTGAGCGGGTGGTCGCGGCGATGGAGCGCTGCGCCGTCAGCGGCGATTTCCGCGCCAACCTGCATCGTGGCGGCAGCGCCAGCGCCGTGCGGCTGAGCACCGCCGAACGCCGCCTTGCATTGCGCGCCGCCGCAGTGCTCGGGCTCGGTGTCGCCGGGGTCGATCTGCTGCGCTCGGCACGCGGTCCGCTGCTGCTCGAGGTCAACGCTTCGCCGGGGCTGGAAGGCATTGAGGCCGCCAGCGGCGTCGATGTGGCGACAACGATCATCCGCCACGTCGAACGTCTGGTACGTGATCGCCGCAAGCCGCTGCCGAAAACACGAAACCCATAGTACGAAGGATTTCGTTGACATCCGCTGCCGAAGCCTTTTAGGATCGGCGGCACACACGGCGAGGACGCCAGACAGGCGCCGGCGTCAATCCTGAAGGGGACATGCATCATGACTCGATCGCATCACGGCAAGGGCTGGGCACTGGCATTGACGATCCTGCTCGGCGCGTTCGCGCTGACGGCGCAGGCGGACACGCCGGAACCGCCGATCACCCAGCCACAGACCAAGGACCAGTTCACGGCCGTCGTGGCAGCCATCCAGCAGCAGATGGACAAGGGCGGCCACTATCAGTATGTACGCCCCGACGAACGCACCACCGTGCAGGGCAAGCTGGCCGACATGCAGTCGATCTTCGACAAATACGGCACCGTCGCGCAGATGGATGCCGCGTCGAAAACGCAGCTGTACAACGACCAGGAGCAGATCAATTCGATCCTGACCCACAACGACAGCCGGCGCGTCATCTGCCAGCGCGAAATGCCCACGGGCTCGCATCTGCCTAAAACCGTATGCCGCACGTTCGGGCAGTTGATGCAGGACCGTGCGAACGCCCAGTACACCATGAATACGCTCAATACCGAGAACCGTGTCCAGACCAAGGGCGGTGGCGGCTGATCCGGCCTGCGGGAGCCGGCCCGCTGGCCGGCTCCCGGCGCACCCGCTGCACCCGAGTCCGATGACCAAACGACCCGACCCGACCCGGCCGACCGAGGCCGAGCTCGAAATCCTCCACGTGCTGTGGGCACGCGGCCCCAGCACAGTGCGCGACGTGCATGCCGCGCTCTATCGCGAACAGGGCGGCGGCTACACCAACGCGCTGAAGCTGCTGCAGGTGATGCATGCCAAGGGCTTGGTCGTGCGCGACGACGCGCAGCGCGCGCACATCTATCGTGCGGCCCACAGCAAGGGACGGACGCAGCGCCGGTTCCTCAACGACCTGGTCGCTCGCGTGTTCGAAGGCTCGCGCGCCGATCTCGTGCTGCAGGCGCTGGGCGGGCAACGGGCGAGCCGCGACGAAATCGAAGCCATACGAACCCTGCTCGACCGCCTCGACGAGGAGTCGCCGCCATGAACACCTGGCCGGCAGCGCTCGCCACCGCGATCCAGGTCTGCGGCTGGACCTTGTTGCACTCGCTGTGGCAAGGGGCGCTGATCGCGGCAGCCTACGCTGCATTGCGCGGCAGCATGCCCCGCGGGAATGCGCGTTACGCACTGGGCCTGGCCGCCCTGCTCGCGCTTGCGTTGATCCCCTTGTGGACGGCGTGGCGACTGGCGGCGTCGGCACTGCCGCAAGGCATTCCCATCCTGCTGCGGGTCATCGGCACGACGGCGCTGGCGCCGACCTCATCCGGCGATCGGATGTCCCTCACGGCTGCGCTGAATGCCGCATTGCCGTGGCTTGTGCTGGCGTGGTGGCTCGGCGTCAGCTTGCAGGCCTGGCGTGCGCTGCGTGAGTGGCAGCGTCTGCGGGCGCTGCTGCGACACGCGGTGCCGCTGCCCGCCTGGCAGGCACGATTCGCGTCGCTGCATCGACGCATCGGTCTGCGTGGCGAGGCGATCCTGCTCGGATCCGGGGCTTCCATCGCGCCGCTCGTGGTCGGCTGGCTGCGTCCGGTGGTGCTGCTTCCGCTGGCCGTGGCGAGCGGGTTCCCTCCTGCCGAAGTCGAGTTGATCCTGGCCCACGAGCTGGCGCACATCCGCCGCCTCGATCCGCTGGTCAACCTGCTGCAGGTTGCCCTCGAGACATTGCTGTTCTATCACCCTGCAGTGCACTGGATCTCGCGCGACGTGCGCCGCGAGCGCGAGGTCTGCTGTGATTCGCTGGCTCTGGCCGCCAGCGGCGACGCTCGCCGCGACTATCTCGCCGCCCTGTTGCGGCTGGAGCAGGCGCAAAGCACGCCATTGGTGCTCGCCGCCAGCGGCGGCGTGCTGCTCGACCGCGCGCAACTGATCGCCGGATTCAGCGAGACCAGACGGACTTCCAGCGCTGCGCTGCACATCGCGCTGCCGCTGCTGATCCTGCTCACCGCGGCCGCGGTCCTGCAATGGCCGCATGATCGGCGAATCGTGCAAGCCGGCATCGCCATTCCGGCCACGCTGGCCACACCTCCCCGGCCGACCTGGGCGTGGCCGCGCATCAGCATGACACCGACCCCGCCGCCGCGGCTGCACCTGCAAGCGGCCATGCTCGCGACCGCGGCAGCTCCCGCTGCCGCGATGCCGGCGCCGATAGCTGAGATACCGGCCAAGCCAGCGACCGCCGCCGGGGCCACCGCATCAGCGCCGCCATCTCCGCCGGCGATAACCGCATCGACGCCGGGTGACATCGCGTCATCGCCGATCACGCAGGCCGGCACACCGCCCGCCAGCGCAGCGCCGGCAACCCTGCCCCGTGTGCTGCACGTGCAGCAACCCGTCTATCCGGACCTCGCCGCGCGGCGCGGCATCCAGGGCATGGTGATGCTCGAATTCGCGCTCGCGACGGATGGCCGTGTCCGCGGCGTGCGCATTGTGCATGCCGATCCTGCCGGGGTGTTTGATGCCGCGGCATTGGCCGCGCTGCGCCGCTGGCGTTTTGCCCCCCCGACGACCGCGGCGGCGGATGCGCGCTACCGTC
Organism: uncultured Pseudomonadota bacterium; assembly: GCA_963794205.1. Lineage (GTDB taxonomy): Bacteria > Pseudomonadota > Gammaproteobacteria > Xanthomonadales > Rhodanobacteraceae > Metallibacterium. The sequence goes on along the minus strand of CAWCCR010000015.1, from coordinate 239,189 downwards.
AGACCCTCGAATTCGCCCTGACTCCCGCCCGCCGGGACGCGCAGCGCACGCTGCCGGCCGTCACGAACTGCCGCATCGTGACCGGATCGCATATCTGCCGATCGCCCGAAACCGATGCCGATGCAGCCCTGGCGCCGGAATCGCAAATGCGCTGAATCGCGCTGGCGACGTCGAACCCATGCGCTTAACACGGGCCTGAAGCCCCCTTAACGTCCATTTAAAGGCCGCCGGGATACAACAACCGCACTGTAGTCGTGCAGCTCGAGTCCTGCTCAGGTCTGGTGTCTGGCTGATTACGGTAATCGGGGCAGTAGCTTGAGCCCGGCGCGGTCGTCCCCCACGGTCCCGCCGGGCTTTTTCTTGCCCGCGATGCGCGCCGCGCACGCCGCCGCCACGGCATCGTCGATAATCGCTACTCTTGCGCTGGCGCGGCCTGACTGCCGCGCGGAGAGATCTCATGCGTGTACTCGTGATCGAGGACCACAACGACATCGCCACCAACATCGGCGACTACCTCGAGGATCGCGGCCACGTGGTGGACTTCGCCGGCGACGGCGTCACCGGCCTGCATCTCGCCGTCGTCCACGACTTCGACGTGATCGTGCTCGACCTGACCCTCCCCGGCATGGACGGGCTCGAGGTCTGCCGCAAGCTGCGCCAGGAGGCGCACAAGCAGACGCCAGTGCTGATGCTGACCGCGCGCGACGCGCTGGAGCAGAAGCTGACCGGCTTCGAGTCCGGCGCCGATGACTACATGACCAAACCGTTCGCGCTGCAGGAACTCAGCGCCCGCCTCGAGGTGCTGGCACGCCGCGGCAAGGGTCCGCAGAGCCGCGTGCTCAAGGTGGTCGACCTCACCTACAACCTCGACACCCTCACGGTCAGCCGCGCCGGCAAGTCCATCCAGCTCAATCCGATCGGGCTGAAGCTGCTGCAGGCACTGATGGAGGCAAGCCCATCGGTGGTCACCCGCCACGACCTCGAGCAGCGCGTGTGGGGCGAGGAACTGCCCGACAGCGACTCGCTCCGCGTGCACATCCACGGCCTGCGTGCCGTCATCGACAAACCGTTCGAGAAGCCGCTGATCCACACGCGGCACGGCATCGGCTACCGCATGGGCGATCTGGATGCAGACCTCACGGCGTAAGCTGCGCAGCCGCATCTTCATCTCGTTCGCGGTGTTTGGAATTGCCCTGACGTCGCTGTTTGCGGCGAGCGCGATTTATTTGCGCGACCGACTTGAGAATCAGCTGCTAGGCAATTCACTGGAGCGCAATCTCAACGGCTACGCCAAAGCGTTTTACGCCGACCCCGACGTGCCGATCCAGCTGCCGCTGGACAAGGTCAGCGGCATTGTCTACAGCCAGCGCAAGTTCTCCAACGTGCCGTTCTCATGGCGAGACCTCAGCAACGGCGTCCACGACATCACAGAAACGCGACCGGACGGCAGCATCGAGGAATACAAGCTGGGCGTCCGCAAGGACCCGCATTACTGGTTTTTCGTCAAGTACGACAGTTCGCAGCTGCTGAAAAGCCAGCAGCGCCTCAAGTACGCGCTGATCGCAGTCGTAATCGTCTTCGCCGCATTGTCAGTGCTTATCGGCGCTTGGCTGTCCATGCGCGTGATCAGTCCGGTCACCAATCTCGCCCAGCGCCTGCGCGCCTCGCGCCGCAGCGGCACGCTGCAGCCGCTGGCGCCGCATTTCGCCGACGACGAGGTCGGCGAGCTGGCGCGGGCTCTGGACGACTATGCCGCACGACTGACCGGACTGGTGCAGCGCGACCGCGAGTTCAATGCCGACGTCAGCCACGAGCTGCGCACGCCGCTGGCGGTGATCGCCAGCACGGTCGAGCTGATGCTGTCCTCGCCCGACCTCAGCGACAAGCTGCGCGAGCGCCTGCGGCGCATCGAGCGCGCGTCGCGGCAGGCGGCGGAAATGATCGAGGCACTGCTGCTGCTCTCGCGCGCCGAGCGCCAGGGCCCGGTGAACGGCGAGACCACCGACGTCGCCCGGGTGGCCGCCGACGTGATCGAGTTGCAGCGCCCGCAGCTGGGCAGCAAGCCGGTGCATGTGCACTTTGCGATCGAGGCACCGCTGGCGGTCAACGCGCCCTCTTCGGTGGTCTCGGTGGCACTGGCCAATCTGATCGGCAACGCCTTCAAGTACACCCAGGCCGGTGACGTGCGGGTTCGCGTGCAGGCCGAGCGCGTGCTGGTCGAAGACTCCGGCCCCGGCATCAAGGCCGAGGATGCCGAACACCTGTTCGAGCGCGGCGTGCGCGGCGAAGGTGCCGCCGGCAAGGGCGCGGGCCTCGGGCTCGCCATCGTGCGCCGTCTCTGCGATCTCTATGGCTGGGGCGTGCGGCTGGCACCGCGGCCGGAAGGTGGCGCGGTGGCGATCCTCGACTTTGTTCCAAACCCTGCGGCAGCCGCTCGCAGCCCGTAGTGCGTCAGACCACCACCGGCTCCAGCCAGCCCCAGCGGTCCTCGGTGCGGCCGTCGAACAGGCCGAAGAACAACGCCTGCAACTGCCGCGTCAGCGGACCGGCGTTGCCCGCGCCGACGGTCTTGCCGTCGACCGAGCGGATCGGCGTGATCTCGGCGGCGGTACCGCACATGAAAACCTCGTCGGCGAGGTAGAGGTATTCACGCGGCAGGTCGCGCTCGACGATTTTGATGCCGGCCTGCTCGGCCAGCGTCATCAGCGAGTGGCGGGTGATGCCGTTGAGGATCGCCGCACTGACCGGCGAGGTGTGCAACGCGCCGTCGATCACCAGAAACAGATTCTCGCCAGCGCCTTCGCTGAGCAGGCCGGTCGAGGCCAGCGCGATACCCTCTCCGAATCCCAGTCGCCGCGCCTCGCGCGCGATCAGCTGGCCGGAAAGATAATTGCCGCCCGCCTTGGCGCCGGCAGGAATGGTGTTGGGCGCAAAGCGCTGCCAGCTGGATACGCAGGCGTCGATGCCCTGCTCCAGTACACCGTCGCCGAGGTAGGCACCCATCGGCCACGCGGCGACCGCGACATCGGTCGGGCACTCGGCCGACAGTCCGAAGCCACCCAGGCCGCGGAAGGCGACCGGGCGGATGTAGGCGGCGCCGAGATCATTGGCACGGATCGCCGCGCGGCAGGCGGCCGCGATTTCTTCGCGCGAGTAGGGCATCGGGATGTCGTAGATGTGCGCCGAGTTGAACAGGCGCTTCACGTGTTCAGTCAGACGGAAGATCATCGGCCCGCGCGGCGTGGCGTAACTGCGGATACCCTCGAACACCGACGAGCCGTAATGCAGCGCATGCGCCATCACGTGGGTGGTGGCCGCGGCCCAGGGCTTGATCGCGCCGTTGTGCCAGATGTGCTCGGGATACTGCTGGGCCATGGTCCGTGCTCCGCGGAAAACGCGCCATGATAGCGGCTCATTGAGCCGGGGGGCCGTGAGCCGGGAAGCGCTTAAGCCCGTTCGCCCAAGGCGCAAGCTTTGTCCCGAGTCCCAGTCCCGAGTCCCGGCAATCAGGAATGCAGCCACCAGCAGCCGCCACTGTCGCTGAGCGTGAAGACCGTGCTGCTGCCGTCCTCGGCGAGGATGTTCAATTGCAGCGGGCCGTCGGGGATGCCGACCGAGCTCGCTGGCGCAGGCACGCTCGCAGACGTCGGGACATCCGCGGAGACGGGCGCCAGTGCAAGACCGTTGACCGGCTGCCGCACCAGGCTTGCCAGGCGGCGCAGGACGTCCACCGCGCCGCGCTGGCTGTATCCGTTCCACAGCATCAGGCCGGCGAGCTTGTTGACATCGCGTTCCTGCAAGGCCGCAGCGACACGGTCGCGCAGCTCCTGCGGCGACAGCGGGCACACATGCATGGAAGGGCCCGCGGGCGCCGCCGATCCTGCCAGCGCCGGCGCCATCACCAGTGATTCGTCGGCGCAGTGCTTGGCGGTGAACACCGGCTCGCCATCGCGGCCGATGCAGCGATGGATCGGCTGCGGCTGCAGCCGCGCCGCCGCGGCCATCACCATCGACGCCTGGGGCAGAACTGCCGACAGGCTGACGATGAACAGAGCGGCAAGCAGCGTGCGCATGCCGGAAGCTTAGCGGGCCTGCCGCCATGCGGCGCTCTCAGCGCAGTCGCTCCAGTATCGCCTCGGTCGGCCTGGCGAGATTCAGGGTGTAGAAGTGCAGCTCGGGCGCGCCGCCATCGAGCAGGCGTCGGCACATGGCCGCGACCACATCGGCGGCAAACGCGCGGATCGACGCGCCGTCATCGCCCCAGGCCTGCATGCGGCGCACGATCCAGCGCGGGATCTCGGCGCCGCACAGTTCGGAAAAGCGGCGCAGCTGGGCGAAGTTCGAGATCGGCATGATGCCGGGCACGATCGGCACGCCCACCCCCAGTTGCCGCGCCTCGTCGACGAAACGGAAATAGGCATCCGCGTTGAAGAAATACTGCGTGATCGCGCCGTCGGCACCGGCCTCGACCTTGGCCTTGAAGTGGCGCAGGTCGATGTGCGCGTCGTCGGCCTGGGGGTGTGTTTCGGGGTATGCGGCGACCTCGATGCGGAAATGCCGGCCATGCTCGCTGCGGATGAAACGCACCAGATCGGCGGCATAGCGGAAATCGCCGGTCGTGGCCATGCCCGAGGGCAGGTCGCCGCGCAGCGCGACAACCCGGGTGCAGCCGACAGCGCGATAGCGCGCCAGCAGCTCGGCGATCTCGAGTCGCGTCCCGCCCATGCACGACAGATGCGGCACCGCATCGAGTCCGTGCTGCTCGCGCAGCAGGCGCACGGTGTCCGGGGTGTAGCTGAGCGTGGATCCCCCGGCGCCGAAGGTCACCGACACAAAGCCAGGCGCGTGCGCTTTCAGGCGCTTGATCGCGCGCGCCAGCTGCTGGCGCTGCTCGTCGGTCTTGGGAGGGTAGAACTCGAAGGAAACGGGAGCCGGGAGCCGGGAGCCGGGAGCCGGAGAGCCTTGCGACAAATCGCTCATGCCAGTCATTCCTGTCATGCCTTCGAAGTGATGTGAGCACCCGGCATCACCGCGATGCGCTGGATGGATGCATGCAATTGCGCGGTTCCCCCGGCGAAGCCCGGATCGCGCGCGATCCGGCATTGCGTATCCGGATCCATCAATGACCCGCGTGCGATGCGCTGGTAATGCTCGCATTCCTTCCGGCTGCCGCGTCCAGCACCTTCGGCGATGTTCGACGGCACGCCGACCGCACAGCGGCGAATCGGACAGGTCAGGCCGAAGCGTTCGGCGTCCGGAAATGCAGCTGGCACACAATACGTCTCGCGCGCCAGCCACATGGCTTCCCTCCACGCATCAAGGCCATAGTGCAGCAGCGACGTGGCTTTCCGGCCACCCATTCGCGGCTACCGGCTACCGGCTCAGTACCGGTAATGCTCGGGCTTGTACGGCCCCTCCACCGGCACGCCGAGGTAGGCCGCCTGTGCCGCGGTAAGCTGGGTCAGCCTGACGCCGATCTTCTCCAGATGCAGGCGCGCGACTTCCTCGTCGAGCTTCTTGGGCAGGATGTAGACCTTCGCCTCGTAACGGTCCCGGTTCGCCCACAGATCGATCTGCGCCAGTGTCTGGTTGGAGAACGAGTTGGACATCACGAAGCTGGGGTGGCCGGTCGCGCAACCCAGGTTGACCAGGCGCCCCTCGGCCAGCAGGAAGATCGCGTTGCCGTTGGCGAACGTGTACTTGTCGCACCTGCGGCTTGATGTTGAGCCGGGTGGCACCCGAGTTGTTGAGCCGGTCGACCTGGATCTCGTTGTCGAAGTGACCGATGTTGCAGACGATCGCCTGGTCCTTCATCGCCTGCAGGTGCTCGCAGCGTGAACACGTCCTTGTTGCCGGTGGTGGTGACGTAGATGTCGCCGCGGCCCAGCGTGCTCTCGACGGTGTTGACCTCGAAGCCCTCCATCGCCGCCTGCAGCGCGTTGATCGGATCGATCTCGGTAACCACCACGCGCGAGCCGTAGGCCGCGCAGCGAATGCGCGCAGCCCTTGCCGACGTCGCCGTAACCGCAGACCACCGCGACCTTGCCGGCGATCATCACGTCCATCGCGCGCTTGAGGCCGTCGGCCAGCGACTCGCGGCAGCCGTACAGGTTGTCGAACTTGCTCTTGGTCACCGAGTCGTTGACATTGATCGCCGGCACCAGCAGCTTGCCGGCCTCGGCCAGCTGGTAGAGGCGATGCACGCCGGTCGTGGTCTCCTCGGAGACGCCCTTCCAGTCCTTGACCACGCTGTGCCAGTAGTCCGGGCGCTCCCGGGTCACGCGCTTGAGCAGGTTCTTGATCACCTGCTCCTCGTGGGTGCCCGAGGGCGTGTTGACCCAGTCGCTGCCGTCTTCCAGCTCGTAGCCCTTGTGGATCAGCAGGGTCACGTCGCCGCCGTCGTCGACGACCAGCTGCGGGCCCTGCTGCCGCGGGCAAAGCTCAGTGCCTCGAGCGTGCAGTCCCAGTATTCCTCGAGCGTCTCGCCCTTCCAGGCGAACACCGGAGTGCCGCTGGCGGCGATCGCCGCGGCGGCATGGTCCTGGGTGGTGAAGATGTTGCAGCTCGCCCAGCGTACGTCGGCGCCGAGATCCTTCAGTGTCTCGATCAGCACCGCGGTCTGGATCGTCATGTGCAGCGAGCCGGTCACGCGCACGCCCCTGAGCGGCTTCGCGGCGGCGTACTTCTCGCGGATCGACATCAGGCCGGGCATTTCCTGCTCGGCGATGTCGATTTCCCTGCGCCCGAAATCAGCCAGGGAAAGGTCGGCAACCTTGAAATCCTGGCCGGCTGGAACGGACGATTTTACGGCATGCATGGCGGGGTCTCCGGTGACGTGGAACGCCCGCCCCCGGGGGGACGGACGGCGGCGAGGGACTCGCCTCAACCGGGCGCCGTTGCAGTCGGGCGTCCGCCGAGCCTGGCTCCGGCTTGCACGGAGTCGCAGCGCCCCTCGGCGGGCGCGGTGCGGCAGGCGCAAGCGCGACTGCCGCGTGCAGCGTCACTTGCGCCGCGTGAGGCCGGCGTCGGCGCGCAGCGCGTCGGCGCGATCGGTCTTCTCCCACGAGAACGCGGTGTAGGTCTCGCCGTTGGCATGCGTGACCTCGTAGGGCGCGCGGCCGAAGTGGCCGTACGACGCGGTGGCCTGGTACATCGGATGCACCAGATCGAGCATCTGGATGATGCCGTAGGGCCGCAGGTCGAAGTGCTTGCGGATCAGCTTCTCGATCTTTTCGTCGCTGATCTTGCCGGTGCCGAAGGTGGTCGCCGAGATCGAGGTCGGATGGGCCACGCCGATGGCATAGCTGACCTGGATCTCGCAACGGTCGGCGATGCCGGCGGCGACGATGTTCTTGGCCACGTAGCGCGCGGCATAGGCGGCCGAGCGATCGACCTTGGACGGGTCCTTGCCGGAGAATGCGCCGCCGCCGTGACGCGCCCAGCCGCCGTAGGTGTCGACGATGATCTTGCGGCCGGTCAGGCCGCAATCGCCCACCGGTCCGCCGATCACGAACTTGCCGGTCGGGTTGACGTGGAACGTCGCGCCGGAACCTCGTCCAGCCAGGCTCTGCCGGCAGCACCGGCTTGAGGATGTGCTCGCGCACTGCCTTCGATCAGATCCTTGTGCCTGACCGAGCGGATCGTGCTGGGTCGAGAGCACGACGGCATCGATTCCCACGGCCTTGCTCGTTTTCGTAGCGCAACGTGACCTGGCTCTTGGCGTCCGGGCGCAGCCACGGCAGCGGCGATTTCTTCGCCTTGCGCACCCTGGCCTGCTGTTCGACCAGGCGGTGCGCGTAGTAGATCGCCGCCGGCATCAACTCGTTCGTCTCGTTGCAGGCGTAGCCGAACATCAGGCCCTGGTCACCCGCGCCCTGCTCTTCCGGCTTCTTGCGGTCGACGCCCTGGTTGATGTCCGGCGACTGCTTGCCGATCAGATTGAGGATGCCGCAGGTGGCGCCGTCGAAACCGACATCGCTGGAGTCGTAGCCGATATCGACGATCACCTTGCGCGTCAGCGACTCCAGGTCCACCCAGGCGCTGGTGGTCACCTCGCCGGCGACGATCGCCACGCCGGTCTTGACCATCGTCTCGCAGGCTACGCGCGCGCGCTTGTCCTGCGCCAGGATGGCGTCGAGCACGGCGTCGGAGATCTGGTCGGCGACCTTGTCCGGATGGCCTTCGGACACCGATTCGGAGGTGAAGAGATAGCTACTCATGGGCGGGTTATATCCTTCGATGCGGATGAAGGGATGAATACGAGGCGCGAATGATACACCGCGTCTTTTGCGGCTGCAGCGTGGCCATGAGGGTGTCCATTCAGGCGGCGGCGGACCGCGCGGGCGACACCCCCGCCGCCAGCGCGTCGAAGTAGTCGCGGGTCAGGCGCCACTGCTCCTGCCCGCTCGCGGCGGCGTTGGCGACCGCGCGAAAGGCCGCGTTTTCCACGCGGTCCCTGGCATACCAGCCGAGATGCTTGCGGGCGATGCGCAACCCCTGATGCTCCCCATGGAATGCATACAGCGCCTCGAGGTGGCCGAGGAGGATGTCGCGAATCTCGCGCGGCGACGGTTCGGGCAGCCGCTCACCGGTGGCGAGGAAGTGCGCGACCTGGTGAAAGATCCACGGTCGGCCCTGTGCGGCACGGCCGATCATCACTGCGTCGGCGCCGGTGGCGGCGAGCACCGCGCGCGCCTTCTCCGGCGAGTCGATGTCGCCGTTGGCGATCACCGGAATGCGCACTGCGGCCTTGACCGCGGCGATCGTGGCGTATTCGGCCTCGCCTTCGTACTTGTCGGCGCGGGTGCGGCCATGCACCGCCAGCGCGGCGATGCCGGCGTTCTCGGCGATGCGCGCGATGACCAGCGCATTGCGGTGCTCGCGATCCCAGCCGGTGCGGATCTTCAGCGTGACCGGCACCGCGACGGCGCGCACCACGGCATCGAGGATGCGCGCCACGCGCGGCTCGTCCTGCAGCAGCGCCGAGCCGGCCCAGACGTTGCACACCTTCTTGGCCGGACAGCCCATGTTGATGTCGATGAGATCGGCGCCATGCTCGACGTTGTGCCGCGCCGCAGCCGCCAGCAGTGCCGGCTCATGACCGGCGATCTGCACGCTCACCGGCTCGGGCTCGCCGACGTGGTCCATGCGCCGCAGCGACTTGGCCGTACCCCACAGGCGCGCATCGGCGCTGGTCATTTCCGACACGGCCAGTCCTGCGCCCAGCCGCTTGCACAGCTGGCGAAAAGGCTTGTCGGTGACGCCGGCCATCGGGGCCAGCACGACCGGCGGATCGATGCGGTAAGGGCCGATCAGCATCGGTCCAGTGTAAGCGAGCATGCCGGACAGATCTGCACGCAGGGCGCCGCCGAAGTTTCCCGCAGCGGCGGAACCGGGCGATTCATGTCCCGCCGCGCTCCTTGTCTGTTGCGTCGGCGCGATGGGTTGCGGCGACCGCACGCACGTGCCGGATCCGGCAGCGTGGCTGCAAACAATGGTGCCTCGACTCTCCGCGGGTCGGTTTCTGCCGCTGTTTCCTGCACACTACGCGGACCGGCGCGCGCTTCCTGACTGCACGCACCGGCGTTGACGGCCATCGGGCATACCATCCGGCGACGGATGTCGGCTGCGGTGTCATTTCCGCTGCGCGGTCATGGGGTTGTGCGCATGCTCCGATCCATGGTGGTCATCGCTGCCTGCCTGGCCGCCGTGGGCACGACCCACGCCGCGACGGCATTCGACCGCGCCATGTTCCGTCGCGAGGTGGTCGCCAGCCCGGCGCAAGCGCTCGCACAGGGTCGAATGCTGCTCGACGGCGATGCGCTGGCACGACATCCCGGCCAGGAGCGCGAGCTGCTGTGGCTGATGGGTCGCGCGGCGCTGCTGAAATCCGATGATGCCGCCCTGGCCGAGGTCAATCTGCGTCTGGGCAGCCTTGCCGAGGTGCGCCATGACGACTTGGCCAGGGCCTATGCCGGCTTTTTGCGCGCGTGGCTGCTGCTCGACCGCGGCAAGACCGACGCAGGGCTCGGCGATGCACTGCGCGCCGCCGCACTGCTGCAGGATCGCGGCGATCCGGCGACGCACGGACTGGTCGCGTATCAGCTTTGCAACGCCTATTCCGAGGCCGGCAACTACCATCGCGCGCAAATCCAGTGCGACCACGCGCTCGACGCCTACAGCGAACTGCACGATTCCGAACGCATCGCCGGCGCGGAGAATCTCAAGGCCGAGGTGCTCTACAACCTCGGCCAGATCCAGGCCAGCATCGCCCTGCTGGAAGACGCGCGGCAACGCTACCGCGCCGCGCACGATGCGCCGCGGGCCGGGATCATCGACGACAACCTGGCTCGCCTGGACCTGGAGCAGGGCAAGGCTGCGGCGGCCATGCGCCTGTCGCGCCGCTCGCTGGCCGAAGCGGAACATGCCGGACGGGTCAGCCACGTGATCCTGGCCCGTGCCAACATCGCCCGCGCCGAGTCGGCGCTGGGCCAGCATGCGGCCGCGCTGGCCGACATCAGCGCCGATGTCGCCGCCGCACGCCAGCGTCACCTGGCCGGACTGCTGCCGGATCTGCTCGACACCCAGAGCCGCATCGCCGAGGCCGCCGGCCGGCTCAAGCAGGCCCTGGATGCGGCGCGCGCCGAGGCAAACGAGATCGCCAGCCAGCAGGCCACGATGGATACCGGCGCCGATGTAGCCGCGCTCGAGGCGCGCTTCGCCACGCGCGAAAAGGAGCTGCGCATCGGCGAACTCGAACGTGCCAATCGCATCAAGGCGCTCGAGCTGGTCACCGCGCAGGCGGATGCGGCCAGGCACCAGGCTCAACTGGCGCGCCAGCAGCTCAAGTTCGCCTTTGCCAGCCTGCTGGCGGTCGGCGCCGGGCTGATCGCGCTGACCCTGTTCCTGCTGCTGCGCGGCCAGCGCCAGCATGGCCTGCAGTACCGCGAGCAGGCGCTGCGCGATCCGCTGACCGGACTGGAAAACCGTCGTGCCTTCTTCAGCCGGCTGCAGGCGCTGGTCAGCGGACAGGTCGGCGAGCCGCCGCATGCGCTGCTGCTGCTCGACCTCGACCACTTCAAGCAGATCAACGATCGCGGCGGCCACCCCTTGGGCGACACCGTGCTGGTCTCCGTCGCCCGCTGCCTGGAGGAGACGCTGGCCGGGGCCGGCCAGCTGGCGCGCATCGGCGGCGAGGAGTTCGGCGTGCTGTGCAGCGGACGCGGCCCGTCATCGGCGCTGACCCTGGGCGAGCGCCTGCGCACGGCGGTCGCCGGACTGCAGGTACCGGTCGCCGATGCGCCCGCGCTGACCATCACGCTGAGCATCGGCGTCGCCGTGCTGGACACCCTCGGCGAGGATGCCGACGCCTGGATCCGGCGCGCCGATCGCGCCCTCTATGCGGCCAAGGCGCGCGGCCGCAATACCGTGGTCGAGGCGGCGCCGGCGACCTGGCAACACCCCGGTCTGCCGTAATCGGCCAGGCCGCGGCCTTCGCCAACCCGCGCAGGCAGCGGCCTGCCTGTCGCACGGTCGCGGGACCGGAACCCGCACCCGGAATCACGATCCCTGCCGCACCCCGGATCAGAGTGCCCTGGTGCAGGGAACCAGCCCGCACCCTCGTGGCCTTTGCGTATCCGTTGCCCGGTCGCGGCGGTCGTCTGCGGCGGCGGCGCGATCGCTCTGTCGCCCGGCTGCCACCCCGCGGGTGTCGCTGCACCGTGCTTGCCCGAAACCTGCAGCGCGGCGGCCAGGCGCGGGAATTCGACCATCGAGCGGCCATTGCTCATCGGGCAGCAGGCCATCGCACGCGGCACGCCCATGTCCTCGATGATGAAGGTGGCGCGCACAGCCGAGGTGTCGGAGGCGCCGGCCACGCGCATCGACAGGTCCATGAATCGACGGGTCCTTAGATGAGCGGGAACGTGATCTCGCAGCCGAGCTTGTCCTTGAGCGCACGCGCCCGGGTGATGTGCGCGCATTTGCTGTCGATCGACCGGCACAGCAACCCGACTCCCGGCTTCCGGAAGGCCGGATGCATCCGGACAAAGGCGATGCATTCGGTGGTACAGACCGGGGTGAAGTCGGCAGGGCGCGGCAACAGCGCCAACCACTGGCCACGGCTGCCCGCGAGTTTCCATTCGCCGTGGATGGCCTTGGCGCTGAAGTCGGGCGCTCGCTCGCTGAGGCGCGGCAGGCCGGCCATGGGGGCATCAGTCAGCGGATACCCCCGGGTATCAATGCGGTTGATATTTCTGCATCAGCAATGTCTGAGCCAATAGCACCGGCCAGAACGTGGCTCTCCAAACCGATGCTTGCGATGGCCGCGATCGCTGCCGGCTATGGAGACGCAGTCGCCGCCAGCCGGCGCATGGCAGTCTCGTCCCGGGTCGGCATCGCCGAAGCAGCACCAACGCGCTCGGTACTCAGCGCGGCCGCCGCGCCGGCCCATGCCACCGCCGCCGCGAAAGGTCCTGCCGCGGCGCCTGCAAGCTCGGCGGCCAATGCGCCACTGAACGCATCGCCCGCGCCGCTGCTGTCGATGCTGCGCGCCGGAAACGCCGGCATCCGATACGCCGGCGCATCCGTGCCGCGCAAGCGAGCAGCCGCCGCATGCGAGACGAAGCAGCCGCGCGCGCCCAGCGTGATCACCACCGTCGGTACCGGCAGCCGGCGCGCCAGCGCATGCAGTTCGTCATCGGTGCAGTTGGCCAGCGCGCCCGGGTCGAGCCGCTGGCCACCGAGGCGGGACAGCAGTGCCGCAAACTCGGTTTCGTTGGGTGTGACGATGTCACAGGCAGCCAGCAGGGCGTGATCGAGTTCGGCGTGAGCCGGAGCCGGATTGAGCAGCGCCAGCGCTCCGTGGTCGCGCGCGAGACGCAGCGCTTCGCGCACCGGTGCGATCCCGGTCTCAAGCTGTGCCAGAACCACGCGGGCCAAGGCGAAATCCGCGCGTGCCGCGCGCACATGTGCCGCGTCGAGCTGATCATTGGCGGCCAGGCATGCCAGGATCCGGTTCTGGCCTTCGGCATCGACCAGCACGCAGGCGCTGCCGGTGGCGACGCCCGCGACGATCTGCCATCGGCAATCCAGGCCCTCGAGCCGCGCATGGCGTCGCGCGAGATCGGCAAGCGCATCATCACCCAACGCGGCGATCAGACAGGTCGACACACCCAGGCGATGGCAGGCCACGGCCTGGTTGTAACCCTTGCCGCCGGGGCCGGTCGCAAAGCCGGACGCGCGACGCGTCTCGCCCGGTCGCGGCAGGCGGTCGCAGCGCCAGGCGTGATCCTGGTTGTAGCTGCCGACGACGACGACGGCGGGATGCATGGTCGTCTACAGCGCGTGCAGCACGCCGGCGATGGTGGCGGTCATGAACGTCGCCAGCGATCCGCCCAGCACCGCGCGCAGGCCGAATCGCGCCAGGTCCTGGCGCCGACCCGGCGCGATGCCGCCGATGCCGCCGATCTGGATCGCGATCGAGGAGAAGTTCGCGAAGCCGCACAGCGCGTAGGTGGCGATCAGGCGGCTCTGCGGCAGCAGCTGGCCGAGGTGCCTGGACATGTCGACATAGGCGACGAACTCGTTGATGACCACCTTCTCGCCGATGAAACTGCCGACCAGCGGCGCGTCGTGCCAGGGCACGCCGATCAGCCACGCCACCGGCGCCAGCACCCAGCCGAAGATCGTCTGCATGCTCAGCTGCACGTCGCGGCCCGAAGTCTGCGACAGCCAGTGATTGATGGTGCCGGCGGGATCGGCGCTCCAGGCATGTGCGCCCAGCCACTGGATCGGCGCGTTGAGCAGCGCGATCAGGGCGATGAAGGCCAGCAGCATCGCACCGACGTTCAGTGCCAGCTTGAGACCGTCGCCGGCGCCGGTGGCGGCGGCATCGATCACGTTGGCGGTGGTGCGTTCGACCTCCATCTTGACCGTGCCCCGGGTCAGCGGCTCGCCGGTTTCGGGGATCAGGATCTTGGCCAGCATCAGCGTCGCCGGCGCGGCCATGATCGAGGCGGTGAGAAAGTGCTTGGCATAGAACTCCATCTGCGCCGGATCATTGTGCCCCAGCAGGCCGACATAGGCCGCCATCACCGAACCGGCGATGTGCGCCATGCCGCCGATCATCACCGTCATCAGCTCCGATTCGGTCATGCGCTCGATATAGGGCTTGATCGTCAGCGGCGCCTCGGTCTGGCCGATGAACACCGATGCACAGACGCTGGTGGTCTCGGCGCCGGACACCCGCATCACCTTGGTGATCACCCACGCCATGCCGCGCACGATCCGCTGCATCACGCCGAGGTGGTAGAGCACGCCGGTCAACGCGGCGAAGAACACGATCGTCGGCAACACCTGCAGCGCGAACACGTAACCGATGTTCGGATTGGCGGCGTTGACCAGATTGCCGAAGATGAAGCTGGAGCCGACACTGACATAGCTCATCAGCTTGACGAAGCCGATCGCCAGCGCACCGAAGAGGTCGCGTCCCAGCGGCACCTTCAGCACGAAGCTGGCGAACACGATCTGCAACGCGACCCCGGTCGCGACCAGCTTCCAGTCGATCGCGCGGCGGTTGTTGGAAAACATCACGGCGATCGAAAGCAGCACGGCCAGGCCGAACAGGCCGAACAGGATGCGGCCCAGCGCGTCGAGCATGCGGAGTCCCCTCTTGCAGCCGGCGGCCGAAACCCCGTGCCGGAATGCGTCGCAGCGTAGAGCATCGCGGCGCGCAGCGGCAAGGCGCCAGCGGCCAGATCCGGCGTCGCCGCGCGACGTCAATTCAGGGCAGCAGCTTGCCCGGATTGAGGATACCGTCGGGATCGAATGCGGCCTTGATCCCGTGCATCAATCCCAGTGCGCCGGGATCGAGTGCGCTGACCATGAACTCGCGCTTGGCCAGTCCGATGCCGTGCTCGCCCGACAGCGTGCCGTCGAGACGGATCACCGTGTCGAACAGCTCTGCCAGGCAGGGTTCGGCAGCGGCGCGTTCGCGATCGTCGCGCGGCAGCAGGTTGACATGCAGGTTGCCGTTGCCGGCGTGGCCGAAACACACGATCGGCAGCCCATGCCGCGCGGACAGCGCCTTGGCCGCGGCGACCAGTTCGGGCACGCGGCTGACCGGCACCACCACATCCTCGTTGATCTTCTGCGGCGACAGGTTGCGCAGCGCCGGCGACAGCGCCTTGCGCACCGCCCACAACGCCTCGGCCTCGGCGGCCCCGGCAGCGGCGCGCAATTCGAGCAGGCCATCGCCGCGCGCGGCGCGACTGATCGCCGCCACGGCGGCATCGAGGGTCTCGGGATCGCCGTCGACCTCGATCAGCAGCAGCGCACCGGCCTCCGGCACGGCGGCACCGTCGCGATGCGCACGTGCCAGTGCCAGCGAGGCATCGTCGAGAAACTCCAGCGCGCAGGGCGTGACCGGCTGCGCCATGATCCGCGCCACCGCGCGCGCCGCCGCATCGACATCGACATAGGTCGCGCGCAGGGTCGCCACGGCGTCGGGCTTCGGCACCAGCCTGAGCGTGGCCTCGGTGACCAGCGCCAGCGTGCCCTCGGAGCCGACCAGCAGCCGCACCAGGTCGTAACCGGTGGCGCCCTTGGTGGTCGGCGTGCCGCAGCGCAGTTCGGCGCCGCTGCCGGCGACCGCGCGCAATGCCAGCACGTTCTCGCGCGTGGCGCCGTATTTCACCGCGCGCGGACCGCCGGCGTTGCAGGCGAGATTGCCGCCGACCGTGCAGTACGACGCCGAGGTCGGGTCCGGCGGCCAGAAGAAACCGTGCGCGGCCAGCGCGCTCTGGAGGTCGCCGTTGAGCAACCCCGGCTCGACCACCGCGATGCGGTCCTCCGGCACGATGCGCAGGATGCGGTTCATGCGCTCGAACGACGCCACCACGCCGCCCGCAGTCGGTACCGTAGCACCCGTGGTGTTGGTGCCGCGGCCGCGCGCGATCACCGGCACGCGGTGCTCGCGGCAGGCCCGCACCAGGGCGACGACCTGCTCGTGCCGGTGCGGAAACACCACGGCATCGGCCGGTGCCGTGCGCCGCGAGTTGTCGTAACCGTAGGCCAGGCGGGTCGGCTCGTCGCTGCGCAATGCGTCGCCGGGAAAGATCGCGGCAAGGGCCTCGAACAGCGCCGCGGGCAGGGAACCGGACGGCATCGCGGTCATGTCGTCGCGTCCGCTTCGAAGGCATGCCGCAGCCATTGCGCCGGTGCCGAGGCCGCCGCGCCGTCGAAGGCGACCACATCGAATCGGCAGGGACGATCGGCCAGCGCCGGATGCGCCTGCAGGTACAACGCGGCGGCGCGGGCCAGACGCGCGCGCTTGCCGACGCCGACCGAAGCGACGGCACCACCCTGGACGGAGGAACCGCGATAGCGCACCTCGACGAATACCACGCAGTCGCCGTCGCGCATCACCAGATCAATCTCGCCGTAACGGGTGCCGTAGTTGCGCTCCAGCAGAACCAGACTCGCCCGCTGCAGCAAGACCAGCGCACGCGCCTCGAACCCGTCGCCGATGGCGCGCATGCGCTCAGGGCTCCGAGCCGCCGCCCGACGGCGGGCTGAGCTGCAGACCGCCCGCCAGCGGCCGCGCCAACCCGTTGTCGAAGCGCAGCCACAGCGGCACGCGCTGGATGTGCCCCTGCGCATCCGCGGTCAGCTGGCCGGTCGCGCCCGCGACATAGCTGCCCGGATGCGTGCGCAGCCAGTCGAGATAGGGCACCAGCGCCCAGGCGTCCATGCCGAACGCGAACAGGTGGGCGGCACGGCCCTCGACATCGGGCAACTGGCCCGACAGTTCGCTGCGCGAGGGCAATCCGGGCTGGGCATCGAACAGCCACGGCGCGTCGCCGAACTCGATGCCATCGAGATCGCGATCGGCATTGGGATCATCGCGCAGACCGTACACCGAAGCGGTGGCGTAAGCCGGTTGCCGCAGCCGTGCCACGCGCAATTGCGGCAGCAGCAGGCGCCCCTGCTCGGGGCGTACCGCCATGAAGATGCCGGTGTTGGCCGGCACGCCACCGGCAACCGCGCTGCGGATCGCGCCGGCGTAGTTGACGTTACCTGCCGGCAGCTGCGCGCTGCCGACCACGGTGCCACCGCCGGCCTCGAACTGCGCGGCGAAGGCGCGCGCCGCGCGTATCGCGGCATCGTCGTCGCCATGGAACACCAGTGCGTTGCGCAAGCCGTCGGCAAGCATGCGCGCCGCGGTCTGGGCGCCCTCGCTCTCCGGCATCAACGCGAACTCGGCGCTGCCCGGCGGCGGCGACGTGCCGTTGTCCGGATGATTGAGGGCCAGCAGCGGCACCGGCAGCGGCTGCGCGAACAGCGCGGCGACGCCCTCGCGCGCCAGCGGACCGACCACCAGCTGGGCACCATCCGCGACAGCCTGCCGGTAGGCCGCCACGGCACCGGCGGCAGTACCCTGGCTATCGTAGAAACGCACCTGCGGGCGCGGCTGGCCGTCGCGCGCGGATTCGAAATAGTCGGTCAGAAAGCCGTCGCGCACGGCGCGGCCGGCCGCCGCCAGCGGGCCGCTCAGCGGCAGCAACACGGCGATCCCCTGATAGGCACGATAGCCCTCGCGCAGCGCGCCCTGGCCTTGTGCGACCTGCGTGCCCACCGGACTGGCCAGCTCAGGCAGGGTTCGCGGCAGGGCGGTGCCCAGCTTCGCCAAGGCGCGCCCGATCCATGGCAGCATGGGGTCGCTGGCCAGCAGCGTGGCCGCGCGCTGCTTGAGCGGATCGGCACCGAGCCCCGCCAGCAACTCCACGATGGCGCTGCGGTTGGTCGCCGCCGCCGGGCCGCGCAGGCCGGCCTGCAACTGCACCCGGGCCACAGCCGCGGCCCAGCGATCGCCGACCGCTGTGGCGGCGCGCGCCTGCACGCGCTCCGCGCGCGCGGCCTCGGCCGGCGGCAACGTGGACGGCAGCATCGCGATCAGGTTCAACGCACGCTGCGGGTCCTTGCGCGCCAGCGCGCGTTCGGCGACCAGCAGGTCGTAGCGGGTGCGGTCATCCGCGCCCAGTCGATCCCGGCGCACCAGCGCCAGCTCGGCGTCGGCGCGGCCACCCCGGCCTCCGGCCTGCAGCGCCTCGGCGGCGCGCAGGCGATAGCCGTCGCCGCCGCCGACGCCCTGTGCGGCGAGGTCGAGCCAGCCTCGTGCCGCACCAGCGTAGTCGCCGCGCGCATACAGCGTCTGCGCCTGGGCCGCCTGAGCCTGCTGTGCGGGGGTCGGCCCGCCAAGACTGGCGCAGCCGGCCAGCAGCAGGGCCGCGAGAACGGGTAGCAACAGGGTGCGCAGGCGGTGCATGCGAATTCCTTGATGCCGGCAGGGACGATTGCGCGATGATAGCGAATCGCGCCGCCTCACCGTGGCGCCGGAGACAGGCATGCATCCGCCCACGGGCACGCTATGGGTGGTGGCGACCCCGATCGGCCATCTCGACGATCTCAGCCCGCGCGCCGCGGATACGCTGCGCCGGGCCGCGCTGATCGCCGCCGAGGACACCCGCCACAGCCGGCCGCTGCTCGCCCACTACGGCATCGCCACCGCACTGACTGCGCTGCACGAGCACAACGAGCATGAAGTCGTCGCCGCGCTGCTGGCGCGGCTGGCCGCCGGCGACGACATCGCGCTGATCGCCGACGCCGGCACGCCGCTGATCAGCGATCCCGGCTATCGGCTGGTGCGCGCCGCCCGCTCTGCCGGCATCCGCGTGTCGCCGGTGCCGGGCGCCTGCGCCGCGATCGCCGCGCTCTCGGTCGCGGGCCTGGCCAGCGACCGCTTCGTGTTCGAGGGTTTTCTGCCCGCCAAATCGGCCGCGCGACGCGCGCGCCTGCAGGCGCTGTCCGGCGAACCGCGCACGCTGGTGTTCTACGAGTCCTCGCATCGCATCGTGGAATCCCTCAACGACCTCGCCGCGGTGTTCGGCAGCGGGCGTGAAGCGGTGCTCGCGCGCGAACTGACCAAGCACTTCGAGACCGTGCTGGCGCTGCCACTGGACGAGCTGGCGGCACGCGTCGCGGCCGACGCCGACCAGCGCCGCGGCGAGTTCGTGCTGCTGGTTGCCGGCCATGCCGAATCGGAAGACGAGCGCCTGCCGGAAGGCCGGCGCGTGTATGCCCTGCTGCGCGAGGAGCTGCCGCCGGCGCGTGCCGCGCGCCTGGCTGCCGCGATCACCGGTGCACCGCGGCGGGCACTGTACACCGGCAATGAGAGCT
The DNA here is from genome assembly GCA_963794205.1 of uncultured Pseudomonadota bacterium. Classification (GTDB taxonomy): domain Bacteria; phylum Pseudomonadota; class Gammaproteobacteria; order Xanthomonadales; family Rhodanobacteraceae; genus Metallibacterium. The sequence continues at coordinate 219,953 of CAWCCR010000015.1, read as the reverse complement.
GAAAGTCGCTGCCGCCGGGGATCGCGTCGGCGGCCTCGCCGCGCGACAATGGCGTGTTCCGGGAGGCTTCGCATGTCCAGCACAACTTTCGACGATCCGCTCCGGATCGCCGGCCGCAGCTTCCGTTCGCGTCTGCTGACCGGCACCGGCAAGTACCGGGATTTCGACGAGACCCGCCGCGCCACCGAAGCCGCGGGCGCCGAGATCGTCACCGTTGCGATCCGCCGCATGAACCTGGGTCAGGACCCCGGCCAGCCCAGCCTGCTCGACGTGCTGCCGCCGGAGCGCTACACGATCCTGCCCAACACGGCCGGATGCTTTACCGCCGAGGACGCCGTGCGCACCTGCCGGCTGGCCCGCGAACTGCTGGACGGCCACACGCTGGTGAAGCTGGAGGTGCTGGGTGACGCGCGCACGCTGTACCCCGACGTGATGCAGACATTGAAGGCCGCCGAGATGCTGGTCGGCGAGGGTTTCGAGGTGATGGTCTACACCAGCGACGACCCGATCCTGGCGCGCCAGCTGGAGCAGATCGGCTGCGTCGCGGTGATGCCGCTGGCGGCACCGATCGGCTCCGGACTGGGCATCCAGAACCGCTACACCCTGCTGGAGATCATCGAGAACGCCAAGGTTCCGATCATCGTCGACGCCGGCGTGGGCACCGCATCCGATGCCACGATCGCGATGGAGCTGGGCTGCGATGGTGTGCTCATGAACACCGCGATTGCCGGCGCGCGCGATCCGGTGCGCATGGCGCTGGCGATGAAGCTGGCGGTCGAGGCCGGACGCGCGGCGTTCCAGGCCGGACGCATCCCGCGCAAACGCTGCGCTTCCGCGTCCAGCCCGATCGACGGCACCCTGGTCTGAGCCATGACCGCCGCGCCGACGGATGCCCCGCCGCGCCGCCCCGTCCGCAGCTTCGTGTTGCGGGAAAGGCGAGCCGGGATGTGCCGCGCGATGCCCAAAGGCATCGCGCGCCGGCGAGCGCCCGACCATGGAAGGTCGGGCCGGCACCACCCACCAGGGACGGTTGGCGTGCCCGACGGGACGTGATGGCCACAGACACTGCACCCCCTCCGCCGCGCCGCCCCGTCCGCAGCTTCGTGTTGCGGGAAGGGCGAGCCGGGATGTGCCGCGCGATGCCCAAAGGCATCGCGCGCCGGCGAGCGCCCGACCATGGAAGGTCGGGCCGGCACCACCCACCAGGGACGGTTGGCATGCCCGACGGGACGTGATGGCCACAGACACTGCACCCCCTCCGCCGCGCCGCCCCGTCCGCAGCTTCGTGTTGCGGGAAGGGCGCATCACCCCCGCCCAGCAGCGCGCCTTTGACGACTACTGGCAGCGCTACGGCCTCGATTACGCCGGCTCGCCGCGCGACTTCGACCCGGTGTTCGGCCGCCAGGCAGCACGCGTGCTGGAGATCGGTTTCGGCAACGGCGAGGCGCTGGCCTGGGCGGCCGCGCATGAGCCCGAACGCGATTTCATCGGCATCGAGGTGCACCGGCCGGGCGTCGGCCGGCTGATCAATGCGCTGGCGGCGCAGGGCAGCAGCAACGTGCGCGTTTATCGCCATGATGCAGTCGAGGTGCTGCGTGACGAAATCGCCCCCGCCAGCCTGGCCGAGGTGCGCGTCTGGTTTCCCGATCCCTGGCCCAAGCTGCGCCATCACAAGCGGCGCCTGATCCAGCCGGCGTTCGCGACGCTGCTGGCCAGCCGCGTTGTGCCTGGCGGACTCTTGCATCTGGCGACCGACTGGGCGGACTATGCGCGGCACATGCAGGAGGTGCTGGACGCGGCCCCGGAGTGGCGCAATCGGCTGGGGTCCGGCGGCATCTCGCCGCGTCCGGCCTGGCGCATCGCCACCCACTTCGAGCAGCGTGGAGTGCGTCTTGGTCACGACGTGGCCGATTTCCTTTACGACCGCCGCTGAGCGCACCGGAGCACCCCGCCCCCGATGGACGGCACACCCCTGACGCTCACCACCGACATGGTGCTCGTGCTCGGGCTGGTCGTGTTCACCGTGGTGATGCTGGCGCTGGAGTGGATCCGCTCCGATATCACCGCGCTGCTGGTGCTGGCCGTGCTTGGCGTCAGCGGCATCATCGGCTCGCACCAGATTTACGACGGATTCGCCAACTCCGGCGTGCAGGCGATCATCGCGGTGATGATCATGGGGGTCGGCCTCGACCGCACCGGCGCCCTCAATGCCGTCGCCAGCCTGATCATGCGTGCCGCGCGCGGCGCCGAGTGGCGACTCGGCATCGTGGTCAACGGCGTCACCACGGCCTTGAGCTCGATCATCCCGAGTCAGGCCCTTGCCGCACTGATGATCCCGGTAGCCGGCCGCGTCTCCTCGCGCAGCGGCGTGCCGCTGTCGAAACTGCTGCTGCCGATGGCCTGCGTGATTCTCACCGGCACCAATACCACGCTGATCGCGAATACCCCGCTGATCATCCTCAACGGCCTGATCGCCAGCGCCAACCGCAATCTGCCGCCGGGCGCCAACACGATCCCCGAGTTCGGCATGTACACGGTGACGCCGATCGGCGTGATCCTGGCCGTGGTAGGCGTGGCATTCTTCGCACTGTTCACCGACCGCCTGTTCAAGCACGCTCCGGAAGACAGCGGCAAGGTCACGCCGGGCCGCACCGAAAGCTATTTCGCCGAGACCTACGGCATCGCCGGCGACGTGGTCGAGCTGACTGTCGGCGCCGACAGCCCGCTGGTGGGCATGAGCATCCTCGAGGCCGAACAGCTGCCCGATGCGCCCCTGATCCTGGCCCTCAAGACCGGCAACGAGTCGCGTCTTGCCCCGCCGGCCGACCAGATGATCTGGGTCGGCACGGTGCTGGGCGTGATGGGTGGCCAGGAGCAGCTCGCGCACTTCGCCGAGTCGCAGAACTGCCGCCTGTCGACGCGCCTGCGCAATCTCGGAGACATGTTCAACCCGGCGCGCGCTGGCATTTCCGAAGCCGTGTTGCCGCCGAGCTCGCACTTTCTCAAGCAGACCGTGGGTGACCTGCACCTGCGCAAACGCTTCGGCATTTCGGTGCTGGCGGTCAATCGCGGTGACGAGGTCTTCCGCGAGGACCTGCGCAAGGTCGCCCTGCGGGCCGGCGATACCCTCGTGCTGCACAGCGCCTGGGGCGACCTCAAGACCCCGCGCGAGGAGCATGACCTGGTGCTGGTCACCGACGTGCCCAAGGAGGAGGCGCGGCCCGGCAAGATCCGCCAGGCACTGTTCTTCTTCCTGCTGGCCAAGGGCCTGGCGCTGTCCGAACTGCTGCCGTTGCCGGTCGCGTTCTGGGTCGGCGCCGTCGGCATGCTGCTGTCCGGGGTGATCACCCCGGACGAGGTCTATCGCTCGATCAACTGGAAGACGATCTTCATCACCGCCAGCCTGATGCCGCTGGGCTGGGCCATGGACCAGACCGGCGCCGGCCCGTGGATCGGCCAGGAACTGATGGTGCACATCGGCGGGCTGCCGCAGTGGACGATCCAGGCCAGTGTCGCGCTGCTCGCGCTGTCGCTCTCGCAGGTGATGCAGAACGTCGGAGCGACCGTGGTGATGGTGCCGATCGCGGTCAACATCGCGCTGGCCACCGGCGGCAACCCCACCGCCTACATCCTGATCGTGGCGATGTCGGTGTCCAACACCTTCCTGATCTCGTCGGCGCATCCGGCACTGACCATGGTCGCCGGTCCGGGCGGCTATCGCGGCAAGGACTTCCTGCGCGTGGGCCTGCCGTTGACACTGGTGTACATGATCACCGTGATCCTGGGCGTGGACCTGCTCTACCACGCCGGCTGAGGCGCGCCGTCACTCGAGCAGGCGCAGCACCTCGCCCGCGACCACACGCAGGGCCACGGCGCGCAGGCCGTCGCCGCGACAGGGGCCGCCCAGGCACGCCCCGCTGAGGGCCGCGAAGCTGGCGCCATGCGCGGCGCATACCAGCACGCCGTCGCGGATCAGGAACTTGCCGGGCGCCCAGTCGAGTCGCTGCCCCGCGTGCGGGCAGACGTTGTGGAAGGCGCTGATCGCGTCGCCCCGGCGGGTCAACAGCAGATCGTCGTCGGCATCGGTGAGTGCCAGCGCGCCGCCGTCGGGCACGTCGTCAAGGCGGCACAGCCGGCGTTCATGCGGGAAGTGGAGCATGGACAGGTGCATCCGCGGCGGATTCGCCGCATGCTGGACACGCGATTCTGCCACGAGCCTTCCGATGCGTATCGAACTGCCGCCCTTCCGCCGCTCCTCCCACCCGCTGCTGCGCATGCTCGGCGCGGTCCTTGGCGCAGCGGCGCTGATCGCGCTGCTGGCGTTCGGCGCGTTCGCGCTGCTGCTGGCGCTGCTGGTCGTCAGCGTGCTCTTCATCGCCCGCCAGGTGATGCAGCCGCGGGTCGCGACCCGCCGCGACGGGCCGGGCGCGCCACCCGCATCCGCCCCGCCCCCGGGCGTGATCGAAGGCGAGTTCGTGATCGTGCGCGAGACCCGCGAGCCGCCGCACTAGCCCAATCCGCGCGCACAAACCGGATGGCCGCCGTCGCGGACCGCGGCTAGTCTGATGCCATGACTTCCCCCACACTCCGCAATACCGCCGGCACCGACGAGGCGCTGGAACGCGTTCGACGGGCGCTGGAAACCGAAGAACCGGCACCGCCTCTGGCCGCGCTGGCAGCCGCGGTCGGACTGAGCCGCGCCCATCTGGCCCGCGCCTTCCGCCAGCGTTATGGCCTGCCGCCCGCGGCCTACGCGCGAGCACACCGCTTCCGTCGTCTGCGCGCCGGCCTGGCGCAGGCTGACTCGGTGAGCGACGCGGTCGCTGCGGCCGGTTTCGGCTCCGACAGTCGCGTCTACGAGCGCAGCGACGCCCTGCTCGGCATGAGTCCCGCGCACTGGCGACGGGGCGGCGCCGGGATCGCGATCCGCTACACCACACTGGACTCGCCGTTCGGCCGCGTGCTGGTCGCGGCGACCGCGCGCGGCCTGTGCTCGGTCGAGATCGGCGACGACGATGACGCGTTGAGCACCGCACTGCGCGCCGCCTTCCCGCAGGCCATGCTCAGCCGCGAGGACGACGGCCGCGATACCTGGCTGGCACCGGCACTGGCGCGCATCGCCGGCGAACTCGCCGGCAGCGAAGCGCCCGCGCCACCGATCGACGTCACCGGCACCGCCTTTCAATGGCGCGTGTGGCAGGCGCTGACGCGCATCCCGCGCGGCACGACGATCAGCTATGCAGAACTGGCGGCGACGATCGGCGCGCCGAAGGCCGCGCGCGCGGTCGGCAGCGCCTGCGGCAGCAACCGGCTGGCGCTGGTGGTGCCCTGCCATCGCGTGATCCGCGAGGATGGCAGCCTCGGCGGCTGGCGCTGGGGTCTGGAGCGCAAACGCGTCGTGCTCGAAGCCGAGCGGGCCACGGCCAGCTCGCTGCCCGCCGCGCACCCGCCGCGCGCGCGCGCGGACCGCTAAGCTACGCGCCCCATCCTGCTCCGCTCGCCCCGATGCCCACCGTCCCGGCCGCCGTGACCACGCCCCGACTCACCGTGTTCGCCGCGCTGGCTGCGGTGTACCTGGTGTGGGGTTCGACCTACTTCGCCATTCGCATCGCACTGGAAGGCTTCCCGCCATTCGCGTTGGCGGCGATCCGCTTCCTGATCGCTGGCGGCGGGCTCTACGCCTGGCTGCGCCTTCGCGGCGCGGCGGCTCCTACCCGCACCCAATGGCGCAACGCCGCGTTTACCGGCGTGCTGCTGCTGGGCTTCGGCAACGGCCTGGTCTGCTACGCCGAGCAGCGTGTCGCCTCCGGCATCGCCGCGGTCGCGGTGGCCAGCGTGACCCTGTTCGCGGCGGTATTCTCCGCGCTCTACGGCGACTGGCCACGGCGCTCGGAATGGCTGGGTGTGCTGGTCGGCCTGGCCGGCGTACTGATCCTCAACTTCGGCGGCGACCTGCGCGCCGCGCCGCTCGGTGCCGCCGCGCTGGTGATCGCCGCCTGCGCATGGGCCTTTGGCTCGGTGTGGTGCCGGCGTCGCGAGATGCCACAGGGTGCCATGAGCACTGCCGCACAGATGCTTGCCGGCGGCGCCGCCTTGGCGCTGACGGCCCTGCTTGCCGGCGAGCATTTCACGGCCGTGCCGGAGTCGCGCGCCTGGGGCGCATTCGCCTACCTGGTCGTGTTCGGCTCGATCGTCGGCTTCAGTGCCTATATCTACCTTCTGCGCCACGTGCGCCCGGCGCTCGCCACCAGCTACGCCTATGTCAATCCGCCGGTGGCGGTCCTGCTTGGCGTCGCGCTCGGCGGCGAGCACCCCGGACCGCGCGAATGGATCGGCATGACGGTGATCCTCGCCGGCGTCGCCTTCATCACCCTGGCGCGGCAGCGGCGCTGAGCACAGTTCCTGCTCTCCCAACCGCGCTCGCAGTGGTGACGCTGCATCCGCTGCCTTGTTTCCTCGCTCCCAACCGCGTTGGGCGGAGCAGGTTGAGGGGCCACGCCTCGATGTTCGATCACATCGCCTGCATGCCGCTCTGCCCTGCGCGCCTGCGGCGGCGGATATTCACGGACCACCCGGTTCCACTCGGCGGCGGCAGGGGAGAACCGGGCGATGTGCCTTCGCTGCGCAGACCCTTCGCCGTGCTTGGCAACAAAGTGCAGATGCCGCGGCGAGCGGAAGCCCTTCCAAGGCACAGGTCACAGCACGTACTGCCGCGGCAACCGGCAGCAACCGAGTGGTGTGGAACGAACAACCGGAGGACGCCAAGGCGCCGCCCCGGCAAATGCCTATAGCTCGCGCAGCGCCGTCGTCACCGGCAGGCGCGCAGCGCGCAGCGCCGGGAACAGGCCGCCGACAAATCCGATCGCCAGCGCCCACTTCAGGCCGGCGATCAGCAGCGCCGGCGTGACGCGGAACTGGAACACCACCTGGCTGAAGTTCTGGCCCAGGGTCGAGACGGTGTAGTTGTTGAAGACCAGCCAGGCGACCGCACCACCGAGCAGACCGCCCAGCAGGGCCAGCAGCATGGTCTCGAGCAGCACCGAGACGACCACCGGCAGGCCGCGAAAGCCGATTGCGCGCAAGGTGGCGATCTCGCGCGCGCGCGTCGCAACCGCGGCGTACATGGTGTTGAGTGCGCCGAAGATCGCGCCGATCGCCATGATCACCGCCACCGTGATGCCGACCGCGCGTATCACCTTGGTCAGCCCGGCCGACTGTTTGGTGTAGTAGCTGCGCGTAGTCTTGACGTCGACCTTGAGCCGCGGATCGCTGAGCAGCGCGGCCTTGAAGCGGTCGAAATCCGCGGTGCTCGCAAGGCGCACGGTGACCGACTGGAAGCCGTTGCGGCGATAGGCCGAGGCCACGGTCTCGCTGTCGCCCCAGAGTTCCGAATCATGCGCATCGCCGGAGTCGAACTCGCCGACCACGGTCCAGGGCTGGCGCCCCAGCAGCACCTTGCTGCCGATGCCCAGTCCGGCGAACTGAGCCTCGGCGCCCTTGCCCACCACCAGCTCGCGCAGGCCCGGAGTGAAGCGCCGGCCCTTGATGATCCTTAGGTGCGGATGCAGCGCCCAGGCCTCGGGGCCGACGCCGCGCATCTCGCACATTGGCCGTCGGTACCGGTGCTCTTCTTGGGCAGATTGACGACCACGACCAGTTCCGGCGAGGCGATCGGCTGGCCCTGTGCGTCCCTGCGCGATGCCGGGCGCCTGCGCAATGAGTGTGGTGCTGTCGCGATCGAGCCCGAGTTGAGAACTCGGCATTGGAGCCCGCACGCATCACGATCGCGGTATCGTTGCTGCCGCTCTGCTTGCAGCGTGGTCTGCGAAACCCTCCGCCATCGCCAGCAGTGCGACCAGCACGCCGACCACGCCGGCGATGCCGACCACGATCACCGAAGACGAACCCAGCCGCTGCGGGATGCGTCGCGACGCCGACCTCGGTCACCGACCAGCGCCTGACGGCCGCGCCGCGTCAGCACCATCCCAGCGCCCAGCAAGACCAGCAATCACCAGGAGCGCCGTACCAGGTAGAGCGATCCAGGCCACCAGCGCGACGGCCAGCAGGATGACGGTCAGCACCCCGGTGAAAATTCGCATCGCGGTCCCCTCAGCGCCCGGCGAGCGCATCGACGATGCGCAGGCGCATGCCGCGCAGCGCCGGCAGCGCACCGACCACCAGGCCGATCAGCAGCATCAGCGCGATGCCCAGCAGCCACGTGGCCATGCCCACCGGCGGCAGCACGATCTGTCCGCCCGCCGCTGGCGTTGACCGCCGGCAGCAGCACCGCGCGGCCAGGCCCAGTCCGAGCACCCCGCCGAGCACGATCAGCAGCACCGATTCGGCCAGCACCAGCAGCAGCACGCTGCGATTGGAGAAGCCGAGTGTCTTGAGCACCGCGAGCTCCGGAATGCGCTCGCGCACCGCCTGCGCCATGGTGTTGCCGGTCAGCAGCAGCAGAGTGAAGAACACCGCCGCCATGATCGCGCCGACGATCAGACCGATATCGCCGAACTGCTTGGCGAAGGCCAGCTGGAAGGCCTGCTCGGTCTGCGGTCCTGGTCTCGTGGTCGGAGTTCTGCGACAGCCGCGTCGATCGGCCAGCGCGATACGGTCGGACTGCGCCGGGTCGGCGACCTTGACGATGTACCAGCCGACCTTGCCGTTGCCGTATAGGCGTTGCGCCTCGTCGAAGTATTTCCAGTGAAACAGCATCTGTTGTCTCGAGTCCCTTGAGCTTGCGGATCGCGGACCTTGAAGATGCCCACCAGGTCGAAGGTCCAGGTGTTGCCACCGCTCGCCTTGCGGGAAGATCGTAGCCTGATCAGCGGAATCTTGTCGCCGATCTTCCAGCCGAAGCGCTTGGCCAGCGTGCTCGCCGACCACCGCGCCGGTGCGGGTGTCATCGAAGGCCTTGCGCTCGGCCGGCGGCAGCACGATCTCGGGATACAGGTCGAGATAGTTGCGGGCTGATCGCGAAGTTGGGGAAGAAGTTCTTCGGGTCCTGGTAGATGCCGCCGAACCAGTTGGCGTAGGCGACGGCCTTGACGCCCGGGGACGGCCTCGATCGCTGCAGCAGGCTGTACGGCAGCGGCTGGATGATCGAGAACTGTCGACGACACGATCATCAGCGGTCCACGCCGGCTGCGTTGGTGCCGGCGTGCGAACGCGGTGCGCACGGCGTCGAGCATGCCGAACAGCAGAAACGCCGCCAGCACCGACAGCAGGGTGAACGACGGTGCGCGTCTTGCGTCGGAACAGTGCCGCCCAGACCAGGTGCAGGTATCTCATCGTCGCCTCCCGGACCGCATCCGCGCTCAGTGCGCCAGCGCCACGGCTTCCACCAGTTCGCCCTTGTCCAGATGCAGCGTGTGCGTGGCGTACTCGGCCGCCTTCGGATCATGGGTGACCATGACGATGGTCTTGCCGTGCTCGCGGTTGAGCCGCTGCAGCAGGCCCAGCACCTCCTCGGCGGACTGGCGATCGAGATCGCCGGTGGGCTCGTCGCAGACCAGCAGCGTCGGGATCGGAGACGATCGCGCGTGCGATCGCCACGCGTTGCTGCTGACCGCCCGAGAGCTCGTTCGGCTTGTGCGTCGCGCGATCCGCAAGCCCCACCAGTTGCAGCGCGATGGCGGCATTGCCTGCGCCGCTGCGCCGCCGACAGTCGGGTCAGCAGCAAGCGGCAGCTCGACGTTCTTCTGCGCCGCTCAGCATCGGCAGCAGGTTGTAGAACTGGAACACGAAGCCGACGTGGCTGGCCCGCCAGCGTGCCAGCGCGCCGGAGCCAAGCTGGTCGATACGCTGGCCGCCGACCCTGATGCTGCCTGCGCTCGGCGTGTCGAGCCCGCCGATCAGGTTCAGCAGCGTGGTCTTGCCGGAGCCCGAGGGACCCATCAGCGCCAGGAAATCGCCGCCCGCGATGTCGAGATCGACACCGTGCAGCACCTCGACCTTCTGCTTGCCGCGCACATAGGTCTTGCTGAGCTTGCGGATTTCGACCAGCGCAGTCATGGCGCGATCCTCGTTTGCTGGGTGAGTCGGAAAGCGTTCACTCGGACACCTTGGCTGCCTTCACACGCGCGCCGTCGGCGAGACTTGCGGGCGGTTTGGCAACCACGTGCGCGCCGACCGCGAGGCCGGACACGATCAGGCGCAGGTCGCCGTAGCCCGGTCCCGCTGTCACCGGCGTCAGCCGCGCGCGATCGCCCGCGATCACGAACACCGCGTCGCCACCGTCGCGCCTGATCAGCGCGGACGCCGGCACCAGCACGCCCCTGGGCGGTGCCGATCCGGCCTTGGATGCCTGCTCGAGAAAGCTCACGCGCACGCCCATGTCCGGCAGGATGCGCGGATCCTTCGATTCCAGCGCGATGCGAACCTTGACCGTAGCCTTGCTCTTGTCCGCCGTCGGCACGATGGCGATCACGTGCGCGGGGATCTTCCAGTCGGGATAGGCATCGAGCACGGCCTCGGCGGGCTGGTCGGGGCGGATGCGGGCGATGTAGGCCTCGTTGACATCGACATCGACCTCGAGCGAGTTCATGTCGACGATGGTGGCCACGCCGGTGCGGGTGAAGCCGCCGCCGGCCGAGAATGGCGACACGATCTCGCCCACCTGCGCGGCCTTGTCGACGATCACGCCGGCGAAGGGCGCGCGCACGAAGGTGTAGTCGTAATTGACCTCGGCTTCGTCGAGTTGAGCGCGGGCCACCTGCACCTGACGCTCGGTACCCAGCAGGGCGGCATCGGCTCCATCGGCGCCAGCCTTGGCCTGGTCGTAGCCCTGCTTCGGCGTCAGTCCGCGCATTACCAAGTCACGCTGCCGGACCAGCGTCTGCCGCGCCAGCACAGCCTGGGCGCGCGACTGGTCGACTGCGGCCTGCGCGGCCGCCAGCTGCGCGCGCGCCAGGTCCAGCGCGGCCTTGGCCTGGGCGTCGTCGAGGCGTGCCAGCAGCTGGCCCTGGGCGACGCGCTCGCCTTCCTCGATGTGCACCTCGGTCAACCGGCCGGTGATCTGCGCTGAGACCGTGGCCTTGCGCCGGGCGGTGACGTAGCCGGTCGCCTGCAACACCGCTCCGGTCTCGCTGCCCGCGGCAGGCACCTCGGCGGCGACGATATCGACGGCCACGCGACGCGTGCCCAGCAACATCCACGCGCCACCGGCCAGCACGCCGAGTGCGACCACGGCAGCGACGACCCACGGCCAGCGCGGACGCGATGACTCCTCATCACGCTGATCCCTGCCGATGCGCAGCTGCTTGAGCAGGTCGGTCTGGTCCACGAACATGTCCCGGTGAGGGTGCCGCAGCAGTCAGCCATAGCGTGATCGCAGGCCTGCAAGCTGGCGAGAGGCAGGGATCAGGCATCGCTGCTGACAGCTGTCAGACCCGGGGCCAGGAGCCCGGGACCAGAGGCAATCCGGGTTGTGACGCGCGCTGCCCAGACTGCAGGTGCGGGAGTGCGCGCGCGAACGGCACAGCCTGCCCGAAGGGCGGGCATCAGGACGGCGCGAGCCAGCGAGCGAGCCGGTTGCACTCTCACAGACTCTTTCCGCTCACCGCTTATCGTCCCTGCGTACTAACATCGCGCAATCCACTGTGAGCCCCCGGATCATGAGCCATCTGTTCGAACTGCCTGCCACCCCCAGCCTGCCGATCGCCGGCCGCAGCGAGCGCTTTCCAGTGCACCGCATCTATTGCATCGGTCGCAACTACGCCGACCACGCCCGCGAAATGGGCATGACCGTGAATCGCGCGCAGCCGGTGTTTTTTCTCAAGCCCGCCGACGCGGTGGTCACCGACGGTGCCGACGTGCCTTACCCGGCCGCCACGACCGATCTGCACCACGAGGTCGAGATGGTGGTTGCGCTGGCCCGGGGCGGGCGCGATATCGCGGCGGAGCACGCGCTCGACCACGTGTTCGGCTACGGCGTCGGCCTCGATCTCACCCGCCGCGACCTGCAGGCCGCGGCCAAGCAGGCCGGCATGCCCTGGGATTCCGCCAAGGCCTTCGACCATTCGGCGCCGGTATCCGCCCTGCAGCCCGTCACCGCCATCGGCCATCCGGCGCACGTCGATCTGAAGCTGGAGGTCAACGGCATCGTGCGCCAGCGCACCGACATCGATGCGATGGTCTTCAGCGTCGCCGAAACGATCCATGAGCTGTCGAAGCTGTGGCTGCTGGCGCCCGGTGACCTGATCTTCACCGGCACGCCGGCCGGGGTTGCCGCGCTGCAGCCGGGCGATCATTTCCGCGCGACACTTGGTGCCATCGCACTGCTCGAGGGAAGCATGATCTGAGGCATCTACCCGCTTCGGTGCATGCCTGGGTTAAAGTCTCAGCGCCGCATCGGGGCGGCGCAACGGGGACTATCGCCATGAGTCTGTTCGGCGAGTTCAAGCAGTTCGCCATGCGTGGCAACGTCATGGATCTGGCCGTGGGCGTGGTCATCGGCGCTGCCTTCGGCAAGATCGTCACCGCGCTGGTCGATCAGGTGATCATGCCGCCGATCGGCCTGCTGGTCGGCGGCGTGGATTTCTCGGCCTGGAAATGGGTCCTGAAGGATGCGGTCAACGGCAAGGGCGAGGTCGCGATCGGCATCGGGGGCTTCATCAACACGATCATCCAGTTCGTGATCGTGGCGTTCGCGATCTTTCTGGTGATCAAGCTGATGAACCGGCTGGTCAAGAAGCAGGAAGCCGCGCCCGCCGCGCCGCCCGCGGAGGTCGTATTGCTGACCGAGATCCGTGATCTGCTGAAGAAATAGCCGCGTTCAGGCGGGCGCCGGCCGATGCTGCCGCCGCCACTCGGCGAAGAACACGGCCGCGCTGGACGCGATGTTCAGGCTTTCGACCGCGCCGCTGCCGGGGATGGTCAATCGCAGGTCTGCCGCCGCGACCAGCGATGCACTCAGGCCGCCGCCCTCGGCGCCGAAGATCAGTGCGGTGCGCGCCGGCAAGTCTGCGTCGAACAGCGACTGGCCGGCACGCGGCACCGTCGCCGCCAGCGCGAAGCCGGCGGCGCGCAGCGTGGCCGCGACGTCCTCGCCGGTACGGGCGCGCAGCAGCGGCACGGTCTCGGCGCCACCCTCGGCAACACGCGCGGCGGCGCCCGACATCGCCAGCGGATCATTCGCGTCCAGCACCACGCCCGCCAGTCCGAAATGCGCGCCGCTGCGCAGCAGCGCGCCGAGGTTGTGCGGATTGCCGACCCCTTCGAGTACCGCCAGCAGCGCGGGGCCCGACGACAGTCGGCCGATGCCCGTAGCCAGCGCCTGCTCGCCCAGCGGGGCCATCGCCAGACAGACGCCCTCATGGTGCGCGCTGCCGCTCACGCGCGTCAGCTCGTCGGCATCGACCACGCGGTAGCCGATGCGCCGGCTCACGCACCAGGCCAGCAGCGGTTTGAACGCCAGCAGGCGCGATTCCAGCAGCCACGCCTTGCGCAGATCCTGCGGACGCCGTGCAAACGCCACTTGGCAGGCATTGAGTCCGTGCAGGCGAACCTCGGCGCTCCGCGCGACCTGGCTCCGGGCCGCGCCGGATGTGCGGCGGCCGGACCCGGCGCCGGATGGCATCAGCGGGCGCAAATGGATACCGCCCGGCGCGAGCTGGCACCGGTCGAATCAGGACATGGTGGTGTCGTCATCGTTGCCGTCCTGGTCCAGCAGCTGCAGGCGCTCCTTGAGACGTTCGAGCAAAGCGATCATGGCTGCCAGTTCGCTGCCGGGGATACCTTGCGCGATGTCACGCCGTGCCTCATAACCGATACGTTCCATGTCCACGGCCACCGCGCGCGCGCGCGCGGTCAGATGCAGGCGCCATACGCGGCGATCGGCTGGATCGGCGCGCCGCTCGACGAAGCCCGCGGTCTGCAAGCGGTCGAGAACGCGCCCGACCGCGATTGGCTCGATCTCCAGCTGTTCGGCCAGCGCAGCTTGGGTAATGCCCTCGCTGCGGAACAGCCGGCGCAATGCGCGCCACTGCACCCGGGTCAGGCCGTGGCAGGCCGCACGACGATCGAAATGCTTGCGCACCAGACGTGCGACATCGCTGATCAGAAAGCCGAAATCGTGGTCGTAGCTGCCGGGCATGGGCGCCATAGTCGGTGTCCGCCGCGGCCACCGCAAGCGTCGCCGATACGGCCGCGAGAGGCTGGGCCCGGCCAGACTACGGGCGCAGACGCCGAGGGCGGCCGCAGCCGCCCCCGTCGCACCACTGCGCAACCGTCTACTTCATGTTTTCGCTGAGGATCTTCGGGGTGACGAAGATCAGCAGTTCGGCCTTGGTGTTGGTGCGCTGCTTGTTGCGAAACAGGACACCGAGGCCGGGAATGTCACCGAGACCCGGAACCTTGGTCAGGTTTTCCTGCTTGCTGACCTCGTAGATGCCACCGAGGACCACGGTCTGACCATTGTCCACCAGAACCGAGGTGTTGATCTCGCGCGTATCGATCTGCGGCACCTGGCCGCCACCCGGATTGTTGACGAAGCCGGCCAGTGCGTCCTTCTTGACGTTGATCTGCAGATACACGCGATTGTCGGCGGTGATCGTCGGCGTCACCTTGAGCTGCAGCACGGCGTCCTTGAACTGTACGGTCGCAGTGCCGGCACCTGCGCCGCCCCCGGTGTTCTGGAAGGTGACGTAGCCGATCTCCTGGCCCTGCTTGATCACGGCTTCCTGCTGGTTGGCGGTGATCACGCGCGGGCTGGAGATCACCTCGCCACGACCCTCGGTCTGCATCGCCGAAAGTTCGAGATCGAGCAGGTAGTTCGAGCCCAGGATGGCCAGACCAAAGCTGCCCGCGGCGGGGGTGGCCGGCAGGTTGACGTTGAGGCCACCCGGGAAGGTGATCGCCGGCGGCAGCGTCGGCTGCGCCGGGACGGTGCCCTGCTGCGCGGCGTAGGCGGCATTGAGATTGTTCTGGTTGATCACCGACTGCTGCGCGGCAATGCTGTTGGTCAGACTGGTGGTGTCACCGATGGTCGCACCCGTGCTGAGAATCTGGCCGCTGGGCTGGGTCCGGAAGCCGGTCATGCCGAACTTGGCGCCGAGATCGCGCGCGAAGCTGTCGGTGGCGATCACGATGCGCGACTCGATCAGCACCTGCTGCACCGGCTTGTCCAGCACCGCCACGAGTGCGCGGATCTCGCGGATCTTCTCCGGGATGTCGCTGACCAGCAGGGTGTTGGTGCGGTCGTCGTAGGACACGCTGCCGCGTGCGGACAGGAATCCGCGGTTGCCGGTGACGCCGCCAGCGCCGGCCGAGTTGCTCTGCATGCTTTTCTGCGTCAGCAGCTTGGCGATGTCGGCGGCCTTGCCGTAACTGATCGGGATGTAATCCGTGACCAGCGGCTGCGCCTGCTCGGCCTGCATCCGCGCGTTGGCGAGATTCTGCTCGTATTGCGCGATCTCGGTCTGCGGAGCGACCCAGATCACGTTGCCGGTCTTGCGCATGTCGAGGTTCTTGGCGCGCAATACCACGGCCAAGGCCTGGTCCCAGGGGACGTTGACCAGGCGCAGGGTCACGCTGCCACCGACCGAATCGGAGGCGACGATGTTGAGGTTGGAGACATCGGCCAGCAGCTGCAGCACCGAGCGCGTCGGGATGTCCTGGAAGTTGAAGGTGACGCGGCTGCCGGAGAACTTCGGTTCCTCAACCTTGCCGAGCACGCCCTGCTGCTCCTCGGCTTTCTTGGGCGCGATCTCGACCACGTACTGGTTGCCGGTCTGGTAGGCCGAGGGCTCGATCACGCCATGGGTGGCGATCTCCATGCGCGCGCCGCTGGGGCGCGGCCGCGTGACGACCGAGCTGACCGGTGTGGCGAAATCATTGACGTCGAGGCGCTGAGCCAGCTTTTCCGGCAGCTTGACGTTGCTGAAGTCGACGATCACGCGGTCGCCTTCGCGATGCATGTCAGCGCTGGCGCCGTTGCCCTCGAAGCTGACCACCACCTCGCCGGAGCCGTTGTCACCGCGGCGGAAATCGATGTTGCCAACGCTGGCCGTGGTGCTGGCGAGCATCTTGCTCGGGTCACTGTAGGCCGCGCCACCGGCCGCTGCCCCGGTCATGCCGTTGGCGATGCTCATGACCAGGCTGTCGCCCTCGACGTGCGTGGTGTAACTGGAGGTGTGGAACAGGTCCACGACCACTCGAGTGCGGCCGCCGGCCGAAACCGCGGTGACGCTGGAGGTCGAACCGGTGCCGATCTCTACCCTCCGCTTGGCCAAGCCCACCTGGGTATCGGCCAGATCGACCGCGATGCGTGGCGGATTGTCGGTGGTGAAGATCTTCGGCGCAGGCACACCGCCGCTGAACTTCAGTGTCAGGTCGATCCTGCCGCCGGGCATGGCCCGGTAGCTGATGTCCTTGAGCACGCTCTCGGCGCGCGCGCCGCATGCGAACCCGGCGCCCGCGAGCAGGACCATGGCCAGCATCACGCGGCGCAACGCACCAGACAGGCGGCGTGCGACGCGGGCCGGATCACGAGTGGCTTTCGTCGTCATGTACATCCCCCACAGGGTCCTATTGGCCGCTCAGCGCGATAGTGGCCTGACGCTCCATCCAGCCGCCATTGCCGTTCGGAATCAGCTCGGTCAGATCAACATGGTCCAGCGTGATGTCGGTGACATGTCCATCATTCTGGCCGAGGTAGTTGTTGCGGTGAACACGGTGAATCACGCCGGTCGGGTCCTTGATCAGGGCCTCGATGTTGGCGCCGGTACCGATGGTGCCGACCATCTTCAGCGAGTCCAGCGGGAACGCCTCAAGCGGCTGTTTCGGCCGGTTGGCGTCCGGGCGCGGACCGTTGCCATTGTTGCCGTAGCCGTTGAGTTCGATGGGGCTCGGGCTGAACGGATCGCGTTGATCCTGGTCGTTGTAGGTGAAGGTCTCGAAGGTCTTGACCACCGGCAGCGGTTGCAGCGGCGCACCCTTCATCGCCTTCTGCTGCGCGACCCATTCGCGCAGGTCGCTCATGCCGCGGGTACAGCCGCCGAGGGCGGAGAGCAGGCTGGCAGCGAGCAGGATACGGGCGAGTGCAAGCTTCATGCTCACTTCCTCCCCTTCGCCGATGAGCCCTGCCCGGCGGCCTTGTCGGCAGCCTGGGTCTCGTCCTCATCCAGATAGCGGTATGTCTTGACGGTGCCCTCGAGCAGCAGCAGACCGTTGGTGGGCAGCTTGCCGTTGGCAGTGCCCTGCACCGGACGCAGCGACACGTCGTGCATGGTCAGGATCACGACCCGAGGCAACGAAGCCACGCCGCTGATGAAGGTGCCGAACTGGTTGTAGGTGCCGATCATGCGCAGCTGGATCGGCTTCTCGGCGTAGAATTCCTTCGACCGTCTCCGGACCGGGCTGGAACAGATCGGTCTCCAAGCCAGCCGAAAGGGCCGTCTGCGAGATATCGACCAGCAGTTCAGGCATCTCGGTCTTGCTCGGCAGCTGCCGCAGCATCTGTCGCAGCATGTCCTGCATCTCGTCGAGCTGCTGCTTGAGCGCGTCGAGATTGACCGCCTTGGCCTGTTTCTGCGACGAACTCCTGTCTTAGCTGGTCTTCCTTCTGCCGCAGGCTGCCGAGCTGGCCCTGCTGATCGCTGATCTTGAAGCACCAGCCGAAGAAGAGAATCAGAACGAACACCAGCACGGTGAAGATCAGCTTGACCGACTTGGGCCAGCCGCCGATGTTGTTGCGATCGAGATTGCGGAAGTCGTCGATGAAGCTCACGGCTTGGCCCCTCCCTTCGCCGCCGCCATCTGGGCAGCGGCGCTGCCGTCATCCTTGGGCTTGGGCCGGGACAGAGTGACATCAAGGCCGAACACATAGGGCATGACGCTGCTGTTGCCCTTCTCTTTTTCGGTCTTGGGCAAGTCGGCCGGACCCAGCCATGGCGAGGCTTCGATGTTGCGCATGTAAGTCGGCGACGCTCGCGTTGGACTGGGCGACGCCGTCCAGCATCAGCTTGTTGCCGGTTTGCTTCATCGCCGTCAGTCGCACGCTGTCGGGGGTGCGTCTTCACCAACTCGTCGAACAGATGGACCATCTGCGAGCGATTGGCCTGCAGCTGCTCGATGATTTCCTTGCGCGCCAGCAGCCGGGCCCGGGTCTTTTCGAGGTCCTTGATCTCCGCGATCTTGGCGTCGAGCTGCTTGATCTCGCCTTGCAGATAGGCGTTGCGCTCGTTCTGGTTGTCGACGCGCAGACCCATCCAGGACACCGCCAGCATCAGCACGACGACAGCCGCCGCCGCGGAAACGCCCAGCTGGACGAAGAACTCGCGTTCGCGCTGCTTGCGGCGTTCGGCACGCCAAGGTAGTAGGTTGATCTTCGCCATCAGTCGAAGCTCCTGAGCGCGAGCCCGCAGGCGATCATCAGCGCCGGGGCATCCTGGGCCAGCGCCTGCGCCTGCACCTTCGGTGCCAGCGCCATGTTGGCGAGCGGATTGGCGACACAGCAGGGCACGCCAAGCTGTTCCTCGACCATCTCGCTGACGCCGGCGATGGAGGCGCATCCGCCGGCCAGCACCACCTGATCGACCTTGTTGAACTCGCTGCCGGCATAGAAGAACTGCAGCAGGCGGCTGATCTGCTGGACCATCGCTTCCTTGAACGGCTCCAGCACCTCGATCTCGTAGGACTCCGGCAGACCGCCCTGGCGCTTGGCCAGACCGGCTTCCTCGTAGGTGAGACCGTAGCGGCGCATGACTTCATCGGTCAGCTGCTTGCCGCCGAACACCTGTTCGCGCGAGTAGATCGTGCGCTGATTCTTCAGCACGATCAGGGTGGTCATGGTGGCGCCGACATCGACCATGGCCACCAGCGCGTCCCGGCTGACCGAAAGCTGGTCGGCGATCAGGCCGAAGGCGTTTTCCATCGCGAACGCCTCGACATCGATGACCCGCGCGGCGAGGCCGCCCAGATCGAGCGCGGCGACGCGCATGTCCACGTTTTCGGTGCGCGAGGCGGCCAGCAGCACGTTGACCATCTCGGGGTTGTCACGGATCGGGCCGATCACCTCGAAATCGAGGCTGACTTCCTCGATCGGATATGGAATGTACTGGTTGGCCTCGGCCTGGATCTGGCTTTCAAGGTCCTCGTCCGACAGCTCGGCCGGCATCGGGATGACCTTGGTGATCACTGCAGACCCCGCGACTGCCGCTGCGGCGAAGCGAGTCCTGGCACCCGAGCGCGCGAGCGCGCGCCGGATCGCCTCACCCACTGCCTCGACCTCGACGATGCCTTTCTCGACCACGGCATTGGGAGGCAGCGGCTCGACCGCGTAGTGTTCGACGCGGTAACGCGTCCCCGCCTGGCTCAACTGCAGCACTTTGACCGCAGTCGAACTGATATCGACTCCGACCAGTGGTGCCGATTTGGGAGTGAACAGGCCCACGTTTTCCCCCTTGCCACGCGCGGTTACGAGCGAAAGATGCGCAACAACATTAGATCGTAAAGTTAACGGATTGGCAACGCCCCGGTTTTTATCCCACAACCGGCTGATTTTCAAATGTTTTCATTTCAAACACTGCAATCCGTGAGCCGCAGCGCGCTATCGAGCCACCGGCTGCGCATCTATACTCCGCCCTTCCCGCCGCCTGCCTAGACAGCGATCACACTCCCCGCGGCCATGCCCCTATTCAAGCGTCTGCTGCGCTACGCGCTGCTGCTCACCCTGCTCGGCGCCGTGCTCGGCACGGCTGCGCTCGGCATCGCCTATTGGATTCTCGCGCCGCGCCTGCCCTCGGTGGCCATACTGAAGAACGTCGAGATGCAGTTGCCGCTGCGCGTGGTCAGCGCCGACGGCAAGCTGATCGCCACCTTCGGCGAAACCCGGCGTATCCCGGTGACGATCCAGCAGGTGCCCGCACACGTCAAGGATGCCTTCCTGGCCGCCGAGGACGCCGATTTCTATCACCACCCCGGCGTCGACGTCTGGGGCACCCTGCGCGCCGCGCTGCATGTACTGATCAGTGGCGGCGAAAAGGTCCAGGGTGGCAGCACCATCACCCAGCAGGTTGCGCGCAACTTCTTCCTCAGCCCGGAGAAAAGCTACACGCGCAAGCTGATGGAATGGTTCCTGGCCTTTCGCATCGAACACGAACTGACCAAGGACGAGATTCTTGACCTTTACCTCAACAAGATCTTCCTCGGCCATCGTGCCTACGGCGTG
Organism: uncultured Pseudomonadota bacterium; assembly: GCA_963794205.1. Classification (GTDB taxonomy): domain Bacteria; phylum Pseudomonadota; class Gammaproteobacteria; order Xanthomonadales; family Rhodanobacteraceae; genus Metallibacterium. The sequence goes on along the minus strand of CAWCCR010000015.1, from coordinate 199,783 downwards.
GCCGCGGCCGCCGAGTACTACTACGGCAAGACGCTCGACCAGCTGAGCATCGCCCAGTGCGCGATGCTGGCGTCGCTGCCCAAGTTCCCGTCGACCGGCAACCCGGTCACCAACCGTCCCAAGGCGGTCGAACGACGCAATTACGTGCTGGGTCGCATGCTCGAGGTCGGCTTCATCAGCAAGGCGCAGTATGAGCAGGCCGTCCATGAGCCGGATGACGCCTTCCCGCACGAGCCACCGGTCCAGGTCGAGGCGCCCTACGTGGCCGAGATGGCCCGGCTGGCGGCGATCGCGCAGCTGGGAAATCGCGCGCTCACCGACGGCTATGTGGTCAAGACCACGATCGTCAGCAGCATCCAGAACGACGCCAACAACGCGGTGCGCTCGCAGCTGCTGGCCTACGATCACCGCCACGGCTGGCGCGGCCCCGAGGCTCATGTCGAACTGCCGCCCGGCAGCGGGCCGCAGGCGCGCAGTCGGGCACTCGCGGCGCTGTATCCGGTCGCCGGCCTGGTCCCGGGGATCGTCAGCGAGAGTGATGCCGCGCGCGCGCATGTCTTCCTGGCTGACGGCCAGACCGTGGACCTTGACCTGGCGGCCGTCGCCTGGGCGCGTCCCTACATCAACGACAGCCGCATGGGACTTGCGCCCAAACGCGTGGACCAGGTGCTCAGGCGCGGCGACGTGGTGCGCGTGGCGCTCGACGCCAATGGCCACTGGCAATTGGCGCAGTTGCCCAAGGCGCAAGCCGCGCTGGTGACGCTGCGCCCCGACGACGGTGCGATCGAGGCCCTGGTCGGCGGTTTCAGCTATACCCAGAGCAAGTTCAACCGCGCCACCCAGATCGCGCGACAGCCCGGCTCCAGTTTCAAGCCGTTCCTTTACTCGGCTGCCTTCCAGCGCGGTTTCACGCCAGCGTCGATCATCAATGATGCGCCGCTGGTGTTCGCCGACCCCTCGGCCAAGAATGGCGAATGGACGCCGGCCAACGATGACGACAAGTTCGAAGGGCCGATGCGCCTGCGCGAGGCGCTGGCACAGTCGAAGAACCTGGTGACCATCCGCCTGGTGGACGCCATCGGCGTACCCTACGCGCGCCAGTACGTGACGCGCTTCGGCTTCCGCCCCGACGCCATACCCGACAACCTCTCGCTGTCGCTGGGCACGGCATCGGTCTCACCGATGGAAATGGCACGTGGCTACGCCGTGTTCGCCAACGGCGGCTTTCTGGTAAATCCCTACTTCGTCAGCGAGATCGACGACCGCGACGGCAAGCCGGTCTACATCGCCAATCCACCACGGGCCTGCCGCGACTGCCCGCAGCGCCTGCTGGCGGACGCCCAGGCCGGCGGGGCGCGCACCCCGGCGACGGTCGCCAGCGTGCCCACGGCGCCGGCGCTGGACAATGGCCTCAGCCAGCCGGCGCCGTTGCAGGGACCGATTCCGCTGCGACTGGCGCCGCGCGTGATCGGCCCGCGCAACGACTACCTGATCGCGTCGCTGATGCAGAGCGTGATCCGCCATGGCACGGGTGCGGCGGCGATGGCGCTCGGACGCAACGACCTTTCCGGCAAGACCGGCAGCACCAACGATTTCCGCGATGGCTGGTTCTCCGGCTTCAACACCGACATCGTCACCACCGTGTGGGTGGGCTTCGATGACTACGGTTCGCTCGGCCATGGCGAGTTCGGGGCGCGCACGGCGCTGCCGATCTGGATGCAGGTGATGGGTGATGCGCTGCAAGGTCAGCCGCCGGCGCCGCTGCCGATGCCGCCCGGCATCATCACCGCGCTGATCAACCGAGAAACCGGTCTGCCCGCTGCAGCCGATGATCCGCTGGCGATGCCGGAGATCTTCCGGGTCGAGGACTACGACCGCCTCAAGGCGCAGTCACCGATCACGCCGAAGCAGGACAAGAAAGCCTACGACGTCTTCTGATGGCGCGCGGTCGACATTCCCCCCGGCATGGCAACGACCGGCAGGAGCTGCGACGCCGTGTGGCGCTGGAAGCGGCGCGCCTGATCAGCGAGCACGGCATCCGCGATTATGGTCACGCCAAGCGTCGCGCCGCCGATCGTCTCGGTGTCTGGGACGAGCAGGCACTGCCGCGAAACGCCGAGATCGAGGACGCCCTGCGCGAATACCAGCGCCTGTTCCAGGCCGTCTCGCAACCCCAGGCCCTGCGGGCACGCCGGGAGGGGGCGCGGACGGCGATGCGGTTTCTGGCCCGCTTCGAGCCGCGCCTGGTCGGCGCCGTGCTCGAGGGCACCGCCGACGCGCATTCGGCCATCTGCTTGCATCTCTTCAGCGACGACCCCGATGCTGTCCCGCTGTTTCTCGGCGAACGCGGGATAGCCGTCGAAACGCAGTCGCGTCGCATCCGACTCGACCATGAACGCGAACTGCTGGCGCCCGTGCTGCTGTTCGGCGCCGACGATCTGGACTTCGATCTGACCCTGCTGCCGCTGGACGCGCTGCACCAGGCGCCGCTGGGCTCCATTGACGGCCGCCCGCTCGCCCGCGCCTCTCTCGCCGCACTGGATGCACTGCTGCGGGAAAGCGCTGGCGGCTGCGCTAGATCTGCGCCCGACAGGCCAGCCTGATCGGCCGCGAAGCGCCGGCGCGGGCATCCTGCCCGATCAGCAGCGCAGACCATGGCGATCGCCGGCCCGGAGGCGGCAAGCCCGTGGCGGTCCGGGGCTTCGCTGACGCAAGGCGCGCGGTGACAACGCGATTCAGCGCACCTCGATCGGCCGATAGTCGCGCGCGGCGGCGCCGACATAGACCTGACGCGGGCGGCCGATCTTGGTGTCGGGTGTCTCCTGCTGCTCGATCCAGTGCGAGATCCAGCCCGCGGTGCGGGCGATGGCGAACATCACCGTGAACATTTCGGTCGGGATCTTCAGCGCCTTGTAAATGATGCCGGAGTAGAAATCGACGTTCGGATACAGCTTGCGCTCGATGAAGTAATCGTCCTTGAGCGCGGCTTCCTCGAGCTTCATCGCCACGTCGAGAAGCGGGTCGGAGACACCCAGCTCATCAAGCACGCGATAGCACATCGTGCGGATGATCTTGGCGCGCGGATCGAAGTTCTTGTAGACACGGTGGCCGAAGCCCATCAGGCGGAAGCCGGAGTTCTTGTCCTTGGCGCGTTCGACCGCTTTGCCAACACCCTTCACGTCGCCGATCTCGGCCAGCATCTTCAGCACCGCCTCGTTGGCTCCGCCGTGTGCCGGGCCCCACAACGCTGCGATGCCGGCGGCGACGCTGGCATAGGGATTGGCGCCGGTGGAGCCGACCAGCCGCACCGTCGAGGTGGACGCGTTCTGCTCGTGATCGGCATGCAGGATGAAAAGCAGGTCCAGCGCCCTGGACGCCACCGGGCTCAGGTCGAGCGGTTCGCTTGGCACCTCGAACATCATGTGCAGGAAGCGCGTGCAGTAATCGAGGTTGTTGCGCGGATAGCGCATCGGCCAGCCGATCGAATAGCGATAGCAGGCGGCGGCGATGGTCGGCATCTTCGCGATCAGGCGGATCGCTGCCAGCTTGCGGTGCGCAGGATCGTTGATGTCGATCTTGTCGTGATAGAACGCCGACAGCGAAGCGATCGCGGCACACAGCATCGCCATCGGATGCGCATCGTGATGGAAGCCGCGCAGGAAGAAGCGCATCGATTCGTGCATCATCGTGTGATGCGTCACCTCATGCTCGAATTCCGAAAATTCGGCGGCCGTCGGCAATTCGGCATTCAGCAGCAGATAGGCGACCTCGAGGAAATTCGAGTTGGCCGAGAGCTGCTCGATCGGGTAACCGCGGTACATCAGCACCCCGGCATCGCCGTCGATGTAGGTGATCGCGCTGCGACAGCTGGCGGTGGACATGAAGCCGGGGTCGTAGGTGAAGCAGCCGGTCTCGCGGTACAGGCCACCGATGTCGAGCGCGGCAGGACCGACCGTGCCGTGCACGGCCGGCAGGTCGACGCTGATCTGGCGCGCCTGGTCGGTCAATTTGTAGTTTGCATCGGTCACGGCAGACTCCTGGCTGCGGGCGCCGGATCCGCTGGGGCGCGGCGCCGCCGGGTGGGACAAGTCAGCATGCGCGAGCCGCGGCGTACGGCATGTGGAACGCAGGTTTCAAACTCGCGTTCGGACGACCGGAATTATGGCACAGCGGCGCCATGCGGGCGTGGCGCGAAACAGCCTCGGACAGGCCGTCAGGCGGCGGCGCGCGGTACATCGCGCACCGCGGCAATCACTTCTTGGCGGCGGCGTAGCGGCGGCGGAACTTGTCCACGCGGCCAGCCGAATCGACGATCTTGTGCTGGCCGGTATAAAACGGATGCGATGCGCTGGAGATTTCCACCTTGATCAGCGGGTACTCGTTGCCGTCCTCCCACTTGACCTTTTCCTTGCTGGTCATGGTCGAACGGGTGAGGAAGGCGAAATTGGCGGTCATGTCGTGGAACACGACCTGCTGATACTGCGGATGGACGTCGGACTTCATGGCGGACTCTGCAAGACCGGGAAAAGACCGGCATTCTAGCCCGGAGCCGCGGCAGCGGGCAATCGGCTCATACGGCGAATCCCAGCGAGCTCGCGACCAGGGACTCGAAGCGTGCCTGGTCCACCGCCATGACGATACGGGCATTGGCGCTAGCGCTGCCGCGCCGTTCCCAGTCCACGACGAGGCTGCCGCTGGTCAGCGTGCCGCCCAGTTCCACCGCCACATGGCGCTCCTCGGCGGTGATCACCAGGCCCGGCTCGAGCGCCACTGCCATCGCCAGCGCATCGGCCGCGAGCAATCCTGCGACGGCCACGCGCGCGATTGAACCCGCGTGCCTTGCGCGAGATCGCCGCGTAGAAGTGCGCGCGCGGATCATCCGTCGCCAGCCACGCTTCACAGCGCGCGAAATCGAGAGCGTGGCGCAGCGTCAATTCCCAGTCGACCAGTTCGAACCGCGGCCAGGCGCCAAAGACGATCGCCGCCGCCTCTGGATCGAAACCGACATTGAACTCGGCCGCCACCGAGGTGTTGCCTCGACCACTGACCGCCCCGCCCATCACCACCAGGCGCGGAACGCGTTGCGGCAGCGTCGGATCGAGCCGCAGCGCCAACGCCAGATTGGTCAGCGGCGCCAGGGCGACGAAGGTCGCTTCGCCGGCATGCTCGCGACTGATCCGCAGCATCGCCAACGCGGCATGCTCGCTGGCAGCCACGCGGCGCGAAGGGAGATAACCGGTATCACCGAAGCCGTCCGCACCATGGACGTGGGCGGCATCGGCCGCAGCTCGCACCAGCGGCAGCGGGCAACCGGCGAACACCGGGATATCAGCGTCGAGGACGTCGCACAGCTTGAGCGCATTCGCCACGGTGCGGTCAAGGCCGACATTGCCCGCGGCGATGCTCAGCCCTGCGATACGGCCATGGCGATGCGCCATCAGGATCGCCAGCGCATCGTCCACACCGGGGTCCGTATCGATCAGCAGCCATGGCGTCATGATGGGCTCTCCCGGGGCGGATCGGCATCAGGCGTGCGCGAATCGCGCGGTGCCGCCAACCCAGCGCGCCTGCAGGCGATCGGCGGCATCGGGGTACTCGGCCAACAGCACATCGGCGACGTGGCGCACCGCGGGCAGCAGGTCGGTGTCGCGCAGCAGGTCGGCGACGCGAAAAGCCATGTCGCCGGTCTGACGCGTGCCAAGCACCTCTCCGGGGCCGCGCAGCTCGAGATCCTTCTCCGCGATGCGAAAACCGTCGCTGGTCGCGCGCAGTACGGCCAGACGCTCGCGCGCCAATGCCGACAGTGGCGTGCGATAGAGCAGCACGCAGCTGGACACGGCGCTGCCGCGGCCGACGCGGCCGCGCAGCTGGTGCAATTGCGCCAGACCCAGCCGTTCGGCGTTCTCGATCACCATCAGACTGGCATTGGGCACATCGACGCCGACCTCGATCACCGTCGTCGCCACCAGCAGCGCGATGGTGCCAGCCTTGAACGCCTGCATCAGCGCCTGCTTCTCGGCCGCCTTCAGGCGTCCGTGCACCAGCGCGACGACAAGGCCGGGAAGGGCGGCGGAAAGCTCGGCGTAAGCCGCCTCGGCGGCTTGCGCGGCCAACTGCTCGTTCTCCTCGATCAGCGTGCAGACCCAGTAGGCCTGGCGTCCGGCCGCGCAGGCCTCGCGGATGCGCCCGATCACCTCGTCGCGGCGCCGGTCGACGATCGCCACCGTGCGCACCGGCGCTGCGCCCGGGCGGCAACTCGTCGATTACCGAGACGTCGAGGTCGGCACAGGCGGTCATTGCCAACGTGCGCGGGATCGGCGTCGCGGTCAGCACCAGCTGATGCGGCACCTGCCCGCCGCCACGCCCCTTTTCGCTCAGCGCCAGACGCTGATGCACCCCGAAACGATGCTGCTCGTCGATGATCGCCAGCCCCAGTCGCGCGAAGCGCACGCCCTCCTGCATCAACGCGTGCGTGCCGACGACCACCGCGGCACCCGATGCGACCCGCTCCAGCGCCGCCTGGCGCGCACGCCCCTGCACCTTGCCGGCCAGCCAGGTGACCTCGAGCCCCAGCGGCTCGAACCAGGCGCGCAAGTTGAGCAGATGCTGCTCGGCCAGCAGTTCGGTGGGCGCCATCAGCGCCACCTGGTGGCCGGCCGCGACCGCGACCAGGGCAGCCCGCGCCGCGACAACGGTCTTGCCGCTGCCGACATCGCCCTGTACCAGTCGCAGCATCGGCACCGGTGCGGCCAGATCGCGCGCGATCTCGGCGCTTACGCGACGTTGCGCGGCTGTCAGCGCGAATGCCAGCCCGTGCTCGAAGGCGGCGTCCAGTCTGCCGTCGCCGCTGAGCACAGGCGCCGACTGCGCGCGCACGCGCTGGCGCAGACGACGCAGGCCGATGTGGTGGGCCAGCAGTTCCTCGAAGGCCAGCCGCCGTTGTGCCGGATGTGTTCCGGCTCGCAGCGCGTCGAGGTCGGCGTCGACGGACGGACGGTGCACCTCGAGCAGCGCCGCGCGCAGCGGAATCAGCCCCAGCGGCGCACGCAGCTTGGCCGGAATCAGCTCCAGCTCGGCATCAGCGGGCAGCCGCTCCAGCGCGCGGGCAACCGCGCCTGCGAGGCGTCGCGGACCGATCGCTTCGGCGGCCGGATACACCGGAGTCAGGTGCTTGTCCAGCGCAGGCACCGCCACGGCGTCGAGCCGGCGGTACTGCGGATGCACGATCTCGGGACCGTGCGCGCCGTGACGCACCTCGCCGTAGCAGCGCAGGCGCTGACCGGGCGCGAATTGCTCGGACTGTCTGCGGCTGAAGTGGATGAAACGCAGGAGCAAGGTGGCGCCGGAACCGTCGTCCAGTGCCACCCGCAATTGCGGGCGGAAGCGGAATCCGCGCTCGACCGCCTCCACCGTGCCCTCCACCTGCACGCGCTGTCCTGCCTGCAACCCGGCAATCGGAGTGATGCGGGTGCGATCCTCGTAACGCAGCGGCAGGTGGAACCACAGATCCTGCACGCGCTCCAGCCCGCGCTGCGCCAGCGCGGCAGCCAGTGTCGGACCGACGCCGCGCAGGGCTGCCAGCGGCTGCTCCGCCGCCGGACCGGCGGTGGCTGCGACGGGCGAAGCGGCGCTCATGCGCGGGGCAACCTCAGCCCAGCACCAGCACGGCCTCGATCTCGACCGCCGCGTCGCGCGGCAGCGCCGCGACACCGACTGTCGCCCGCGCCGGATACGGCGGCGAGAAGTACTCCGCCATCACCGCGTTGACGGCCGCGAAGTGGCCGAGATCGACAAGGTAGATGCCGATGCGCACGGCGTCCGCCAGCGAGCCGCCGGCGGCCTCGGCCACTGCCGCGAGATTGTCGAAGCAGCGGCGTGTCTGCGCATCGATGTCGCCCGCCACCAGCACGCCGCTGAGCGGATCGAGCGGAATCTGCCCCGAGAGATACACCGTCCGGGCGGCGCGCACAGCCTGCGAGTAGGGGCCGATCGCGGCGGGAGCGCGATCGGTCGCGATGATGCTGCGGTCCATGGGCGGAAACTCCGGTGGCGGGAGCGCCAGCATACGCAAGGCGCCCGGCGCGGGGAACGTCAGACCGGATGCCGATAGACGCCATGCACCACCGGCGCACGGCGCACGCGACGCATGACGTCGGCAAGGTGCTTGCGGTTCTTCACCTCGATGGTGAACAGCAGCGTCGCGGCCGTGCTGTCGCGTTCGCTGTATTCGACATTCTCGATGTTGGAGCCCGCCTCCGCGATCGCCGCGGCGACCGTGGCCAGCACGCCGGGCCGGTTGAGCACCTCGATGCGCAGCTGGACCTTGTAGTCGCCCTGCACGCGCCGGTCCCAGTCGATCTCGATGCAGCGCTCGGGCGTCTTGCGCAACTCGGCGGCATTCGGGCATTCGAGCCGGTGCACGACGATGCCCTTGCCGGTGGACAGGTAGCCGAAGATCGCATCGCCGGGCAGCGGATGGCAGCAGTTGCCGAAGCTGAGCACGCCACGTTCCGCCCCGGTGATGGTGATCTTCTCGCGCGCGTGCGGCGCGCTGCGGGCGGCCGCGGGGCCGGCGGCGGCCAGCAGCTGCAACGCGACCTGATCGGGCATGCGGTTGCCCAGCGCGATCTCGGCCAGCAGTTCCTCCAGGCGCTTGTAGCGGCTGTCCTCGAGAAAGCGCTGCAGCACCGCGGGCGGTATCGTGTCGAGGCTGGTCGAGAGCGCCGACAGCGCGCGATCAAGCATGCGATGGCCGAAATCGACGGCATCCTCGTGCTGCAGTTTTTTCAGGTGGTGGCGGATGGCGGTGCGCGCCTTGCCACTGACCACGAATTCCAGCCACTGCGGGACTGGGCTGCGCCGAGGGGGCCGTGACGATCTCGACGCCCTGACCGGAGGACAGCCGCGTGCGCAGGGGCGCGAAGCCGCTTGTCAACGCGCGCCGCGACGGCATGATCGCCGACATCGGTATGGACCGCGTAGGCGAAGTCGAGCGCGGTGGCGTTGCGAGGCAGCGAGAGGATGTCGCCGCGCGGCGTGAACAGATAGACCTCGTCCGGAAACAGGTCGATCTTGACGTTCTCGATGAACTCCAGCGACGACGCCGTCGCCGCCTGCGCGATCAGCCAGTCCGGCGATCCATTCGCGCGCACGCGCCTGGGCGCCGTTGGGTGGCTGCGACTCGGTCTTGTAGGCCCAGTGCGCGGCGATGCCGCGCTCGGCGATCGGTATCCATGTCCTCGGTGCGGATCTGGATCTCGATCGGCGCGCCGAACGGCCCGAACAGCACGGTATGCAGCGACTGGTAGCCGTTGGCCTTGGGGATCGCGATGAAATCCTTGAAGCGCGCGTCCAGCGGCTTGTACAGCGCATGCACCGCGCCAAGCGCCTGATAGCAGCGCGTCACGCTGTCGGTGACGATGCGGAAGCCGTAGACGTCCATCACCTGCGCGAACGATTTGTGTTCGGCGTGCATCTTGGAGTACACGCTCCACGGCGCCTTGATCCGGCTGACCAGCCGTGCCGCGATGCCCTCGGCCGCGAGACGCTCGGCCAGAGCGGTTTCGATCTTCGCCATCGCCTCGCGCCGGTTGCCCGAGCGCCGCCTGGATGCGCGCGCTGATCACGCGATGGCGGTCAGGGTGGAGCGCCCGGAATCCGAGATCCTGCAATTCGGACTTGACCAGATTCATGCCCAGCCGCTGCGCGATCGGCGCATAGATCTCCAGCGTCTCGACAGCGATGCGCCGGCGCGCATCGGCGTCCTTGGCCTCCAGCGTGCGCATGTTGTGCAGGCGGTCGGCCAGCTTGATCAGGATCACGCGCAGATCGCGCGCCATCGCCAGCAGCATCTTGCGGAAGCTTTCGGCGGTCGGCCTCCTGGCGGCTTGCGAAGCGCACCTTGTCGAGCTTGGTCACGCCGTCGACCAGTTCGGCGACGGCCGCGCCGAATTCGGCGTCCATCGCCGTGCGGTCGAAGGCGGTGTCCTCGAGGGTGTCGTGCAGGATCGCGGCGATGATCGTTTCGGCGTCCATGCGCGAGCTCGGCGAGCAGGCTCGCCACCGCCACGGGATGCGTGATGTAGGGTTCGCCACTGAGCCGGATCTGTCCGGCATGCGCCTCGGCGCCGCGCCGGAACGCGCCGCGCACGCGCCGGATCTGTTCCGCGGACAGGTACTGCGCGAGCTTCGATTCCAGCGCGCGCACATAGTCGGGGACCAGGCCGGCGCCCGCGCGCGTCAGATTCGCGGCCGCCTCCATCCGCGTCCGGGCCGCCGGCTCAGGCGGCCTCCGCGCGGTGGACAGCGACCGTCGGAGGGCATCAGTCGTCCCCGCCCTTGGACAGATCGTCGTCGGCGGCGACCTCGGCGGCAGCCCATTCCAGCGCCTCGCGCTCGGCGCGCTCGCGCTCGATGCGTTCGATCTCGTCGATCGTGGTCTGGTCGATGCGACGTTCGCCGATCTCGCGCAATGCCACCACGGTGGGCTTGTCGTGCTGGGGATCGACGCGAGGCTCGGCGCCCTTGGACAGCTGGCGCGCGCGCTTGGTCGCCATCAACACCAGCTCGAAGCGGTTGTCGACGACTTCGAGACAGTCTTCTACGGTAATGCGTGCCATTTCAAAACCTTTTAGTTACAGAAACTTAAATGGGCTGCAAGTGTACCGGCGCGAAGACGGTGCTGGCAATGCGCGCGTCTGGCACCGACTTCGTGAGCGCCCGCCACGATGGTGTACTTCATAGTTTATTATGGCCATCCCTTGATGGCCCACAGCCGGATCCTCCCATGCCCATGTTGCCCCGCCCGCGCCTGCTCAACCGCACCGCGCTGGCCGTCGCCCTGCTCGGTCTCGCCGGTTGCGCCATCCAGCCGCCCAGGACCGAGGACCCCTGGCAGCATTTCAATCGCAAGACCTTCGCCTTCAACGAGAAGGTCGACAAGGCGGTGGTGCGGCCGGTTGCCGTCGGCTACCGCAAGATCACCACGGTGACGGTGCGCAAGCTGATTGGCAATTTCTACTCCAACATCGAGCTGCCGATAAGCATCGTCAACGATCTGCTGCAGGTGCGCCCGGCCGGGGCGGCCCGCAACACCGGGCGCTTCGCGATCAATACCACGATCGGACTGCTGGGGTTTTTCGATCCCGCCAGTGAACTCGGCCTGACCCTCGACAAGACCGACTTCGGCGTGACCCTGGCGCGCTGGGGCGTGCCCGACGGGCCCTACATGGTGCTGCCGCTGCTGGGCCCGACCACGGTCCGTAACGTATGGGCGTGGCCGGTGGACAGTTACCTGCTCGATCCGATGTCCTGGTATGCGCGCGAGCACCGCTTCCGGTACTACGCCGAATATCTGCCGATCATGCTCTACTACGTGCAGCTGCGCGCGAGCTTCATCGACTCCGAGAGCTTCCTCAACTCGGCCTACGATCCCTACCTGATGACCCGTGACGCCTACCTGCAGCGGCGCACCTACCTGATCTACCACGGCAACCCGCCGGCCGCGATCATCGAGCAGATGCAGGGGCTCAACGACAGTTCCAGCGACGACATCGACCAGCTGTTGCAGCAACAGCAGGCCTACGAACAGGGCAAGAACGGCAAGGCCGCGACAGCCACGCCCGCAAAGGTTCCGGCGCCCACGGCATCGGCGGCGCCTCCGGCTTCCGCGGCCGGTCCCGCGGCACCGGCCGGGTCTGGGCGCGCACCGGCACCCGCCACGGCCGGCAGCGTCATGGCGCCCGCCGCGGCATCCAGCACCGACTGAGCCGCATGCGGAACTGGCCGCGGAGCGCGGCCAGGGGCAAGTCATGCGTCAGCCGCGGGCCGCAGCGTCCAGCAGATCCTCGACCTCGCAAACACGCGCCAGCGCGCGCAGACCTTCGGGTAGCGCGCTGACCCGCAGCGCGCGGCCATGGGCGCGGCGATCGGCGATCCAGGCCAGGACGCAGGCCAGCGCCGCGCTGTCGGCGCGCTCAAGCCCGCCGAGATCAAGTATGGCGATGCCGTCCGCGTGCAGGGCGCGGGCGACTTGCGCATGGCAGGCGGCGGCGTTGGCGAAGCCGAGCGTGCCGGCCAGCGCCAGAGTGCCGGCCTGCGGTCGCAGCAGGCGGCAGGCGCTGTCGCTCATCCCGCGCCGCCCTGCTGCTTGTTCAGGGTATCGATGGCCTTGCCGCCCTGCGACTCCAGGCGCGTGATCAGGGCATCGAGGCTGCTGCGGCGGATTTCCTCGCCGACCTGGCTGCGGAAGTTGGCGATGTAGGAAATGCCCTCGATGATCACGTCGTAGGCCTGCCACTGGCCGTTGAGCGCGCGATGGAACACGTAATCCACGGCGACTTTCTTGCCGTCGTTGAGCACCACCTCGGTGCGCACGATCTGGCGACGCTCGTCACCGCCGGCCCGCGCCGGGAGCACCTGCACGCGGCCGCGGGTGTAGTTGAGCAGACCCTCGGCATAGCGCTGCGTGATCGAGTCGTAGAACGCCTTGGCAAAGCGCTCGCGCTGCTGCGGCGTGGCGGTGCGCGCGTAGCGGCCAAGCACCAGCAACGAGGCGTACTGCACGTCGAAATGCGGCAGCAGGATCTTGTTGATGATCGCGACCAGCCTGGGGCGATCGTTCTTGAGCTCGGCCTGGTGTCCCTCGATGGCCTGCCCGAGCTGATCGGCGATCGACTGCACGATCTGCTGCGGTGTCTGCTGCGAAGCCGCCACAGGCGTCGCGGGCGTGACAGCCTGCGCAGCGACGGGAGCGACGGCACCGCCAGCGAGGGTCATGGCAAGAGCGAATGCAATCGTGCGCATCATGAGGCTTCTCCTGCGCAACGACAGGCGCCGCGCGTCAATCAGGGAATGCATGGGTTCAACCACCGGTCTTGCCGCCGCCGGCAGCGCCGGTACTGCTGCCCTTGGCCGGCGCCGAGCCGCCGACCAGGAACTTGCCGATCAGGTCCTCGAGCTGCATCGCCGACTGCGTGTTGATGATGCGGCTGCCGTTCTTGAGCACGTCCGGCGAACCGCCCGGCGACAACGCGACGAACTGGTCGCCGAGCAGGCCGCTGGTCATGATCGTGGCGAACGAGTCATCGGGGATGTCGTTGTAGCGGGTGTCGATCGCCAGCGTGACCTTGGCTTCCATGGTCTGGTTGTCGAACTGGATCGACTTGACCGAACCGACACGCACGCCGGCGATCTTGACCGGCGCACGGTCCTTCAGCGAGCCGACGTTGTCGAACTGGGCGATCACGTCATAGGTCGGCCCGGAACTGAAGTTGGCCACCGACGAGGTCTGCGTGGCGAGATAGGCCAGCGCGGCAAAGCCCAGCAGGATGAACAGGCCGGTGCCGGCGGCGAAGGAGCGGCCGGGGATCCTCGAACGGCGAAGGCCCTGCCTCACATCAGGAATGCGGTCATGACGAAATCCAGCGCCAGCACGACGATGGACGCGAACACCACCGTGCGGGTGGTGGCATAGGCTACGCCCTCGCTGGTCGGTGGCGTGGTGTAACCCTGGAACACGGCGATCAGCGATACCACGACGCCGAAGGCCAGCGCCTTCCAGGTCGCCGTTGACGATGTCCTTCCAGACGTCGACGTTGCGATGTCATGTTCGACCAGAAGGTGCCGTTGTCGATGCCCAGCCAGGTGACGCCGACCAGATGCGCGCCGAGCAGGCCGAGCATGCGCAGAACACGGGCCAGCAGCGGCATCGCGATCACGCCGGCGAGGAAGCGCGGCGTGGCGACGTAGGCGATCGGATCGACCGCCATCATCTCCATCGCGGCGAGCTGGTCGGTGGCGCGCATCAGGCCGATCTCGGCGGTCATCGACGTGCCGGCGCGACCGGCGAACAGCAGCGCGGTGACCACCGGACCCAGCTCGCGATACAGCGACAATGCCACGACGGTGCCCTGCGCCGCGGTACCGCCGAAGATCGACAGCACGTAATAGAGTTGCAGCGCCAGCACCATGCCGACGAACAGGCCGCAGATCATGATGATGACCAGGCTCATCGCGCCGACGAACCATATCTGGCGCGACGATCTCGCGCAGATAGCGCAGGCTGCGCGGAATCGCGCCAGCAGATGTGAGCAGGAACAGGCCGCAGGCGCCGATCTGCGCCAGTCCGTCCACCAGCATGCCGCCGCGCGGCGCCTTGGTCTTCATGTCGGCGCTCATGCCGCCGCCCCGGTAAAGCCCAGCGCGGCGGCGTAATCGCCGGCCGGATACTGGAACGGCACCGGGCCGTCGGCATCGCCGCCGAAGAACTGGCGCGTCCACGGCGATCCGTCGCGCGCCAGCGTGCTCGGGGATCGCCCGTGCGCCACGCACCTTGCCGTTGGCGATCAGGTAGACGTGATCGGCGACCTGGCGCACCGCCGCGAACTCGTGCGCGACCAGGATCGTGGTGATGCCCAGCGTGCTGGTTGAGCGTGCGGATCAGCTTGAGCACCTGGTTCGAGCGCGATCGGATCGAGGCCGACGAAGGGCTCGTCGTAGAGGATCAGCATCGGATCGAACACGATCGCGCGCGCCAGCGCCACGCGCCGCGCCATGCCGCCGGACAGCTCGCTGGGCATCAGCCGCGCCGCACCGCGCAGGCCGACCGCCTGCAGCTTGGTCAGCACGATGTTGCGCATCAGGACCTCGGGCAGCCGCGCATGCTGGCGCAGCGGAAAGGCCACGTTCTCGAACACGTCGTAGTCGGTCAGCAGCGCCGAGTTCTGGAACAGGTAGCCGATGCGCTCGCGCAGCTCGATACAGAGCCTCGCGGCCCAGCGTCGGCACGTTCTGGCCGTCCACGCGCAGGTCGCCGCTGTCGGCGCGCATCTGCCCGGTGATGTGCTTGAGCAGGGTGGTCTTGCCGGTACCGCTGGGACCCATGATGGCGGTGACCTTGCCGCGCGGAATGTCGAGATCTGAGGCCGGTCGAAGACGGTCTTGCCGTTGAGCATCGTGGTCAGGTCGCGAACCTCGACCAGGGCATCGGCGGCAGCGGCAGTCGACATGGAAGCGGGCTTCGGCAGCGGAAAATGAACTCGAAGGTACAGGACGTTCCGCAGCGCGCCAAGCAGCCGGGTTCAGCCGTCTTTCAGCAGCGCATCCAGCAGCGCCTGCGGGCGCGGCCAATGCAGCGGCGTGCGCCGATGCAGGGCACGCACGATCGCGGCCAGATCGTCGAGCGCCCGTTCGAAGCGGTCGTTGACGATCCAGTACTCGAACTCGCCGGCATGGCGCAGCTCTTCATAGGAATTGCGCAGCCGGCGCGTGATCACCGCGTCGCTGTCGGCGCCACGCGCACGCAGGCGCCGCTCCAGCTCGGCACGCGAGGGCGGCAGGATGAAGATGCCGACGCAATCAGGCATCGCCGCACGTATCTGCCGCGCCCCCTGCCAGTCGATCTCCAGCAGCACGTCACGGCCGGCGCCGAGCTCGCGCTCGACCGCCGCGCGCGAGGTGCCGTAGAGATTGCCGTGCACCTCGGCGTGCTCGAGCAGCGCATCGGCGGCACGCAACCGCTCGAACGCGTCGCGATCGACGAAATGGTAATGGCTGCCTTCGCTCTCGCCGGAGCGCGGCGGCCGCGTGGTGTACGAGATCGACAGCGCCATGCCCGGTTCGCGGGCGAGCAGCGCGTTGACCAGACTGGACTTGCCTGCGCCGGACGGCGCCGCGACGATGAACAGGGTGCCGGTCATCGGGTCCCCGCGATCGGCACCGGTTCGCGGGCCGAAGGCGTCGACGCCATCGCGACGGGGCGTTCGCTGCCTGGTGATCGGCTATTCAATGTTCTGCACCTGCTCGCGGATCTGCTCGATCAGCACCTTCAGCTCGACCGCCGCCTTGGTGTTGCGCGGATCGACCGACTTCGATCCCAGCGTGTTGGCCTCGCGGTTGAACTCCTGCATCAGGAAGTCCAGCCGCCGTCCGACCGGCTCGCTCAGGGCCAGCACGCGGCGCGCCTCGGCGACATGCGCATCGAGGCGGTCGAGCTCCTCGTCGACATCCAGGCGCAGCAGCTGCGCACCAGCTCCTTCTCGATGCGCGCCGGATCGACGGCTCCCTGATCTCGGCCAGCGGCGCGTCGAGCCGTGCCGCGCTGCGCGGCGCGGATCTCGGGCATCAGCCGCGCGTACTCGCCGCCACCTGCGCTCGATGCCCTGCAGGCGCTCGCTCAGCACCTCGCCGAGATGCGCACCCTCGCGCTCGCGCGCCGCGCCGAGCTCGGCCAGCGCACGATCGAGCAGCGCCGAGCAAGGTCGAGCCGAGTTCCTGCTGGATCGGGCTCGACCTGCTCGCACCACGCCGGGCAAGCGCAACAGCTCGGTGAACTCCACGCTCAGCTCGGGGAACCGCCCGGACAGATGCAGCGCGCTGTCGGCGAGCTGACGACAGGTACGCCTCGTTGAGGCGCAGCGCACGCGTGCCGCCGCCGGCGCCGGCGCGCAGTCGCACGTCACGTCGACCTTGCCGCGCGACAGCCGCTGCGCGCATGCGCTCGCGCAGCGCGCCTTCGAAGGCGCGCAGCTCCTCGGGCAGGCGCAGGCGAGACTTCCAGATAGCGGTGGTTGACCGTGCGCAACTCGCAGCGTCAGCCGGCCCAGCGGCGAATCGGACTCGGCCGACGGCGTAGGCGGTCATGCTGCGGATCATGCGGATTCCAGGCTGGCGATCGAAGCGGCGCAATGGTAAACTCGTCGCCCCCGTCTTCCCAAGCGATCGCCACCCATGACTCTCTGCACCCGACCCAGCGGCCGCGCGCCGACCAGCTGCGCACCGTCAGCATCGAGCGCCACTACACCCGCCATGCCGAAGGATCGGTGCTGATCGCTTCGGCGACACCCGCGTGCTGTGCACCGCCAGCGTCGAGGAACGCGTGCCGCCCTGGCTGCGCGGCAAGGGCGAGGGCTGGGTCACCGCCGAGTACGGCATGCTGCCGCGCGCCACCACACGACGCGCAGCCAGCGCGAAGCCGCGCGCGGCGGCCAGGGCGGACGCACCATGGAAATCCAGCGGCTGATCGGCCGCTCCCTGCGCGCCTGCGTCGACCGCCAGGCGCTGGGCGAGCGCGTCATCACGCTCGACTGCGACGTGATCCAGGCCGATGGCGGCACCCGCACGCGCCGCGATCACCGGCGCCTATGTCGCGCTGGTCGATGCCGTCGCAACCGCTGATGCAGCGCGACGCGCTCAAGCGCAATCCGATCGCACGGCGCGATCGCGGCGGTCTCGGTCGGCGTCGTGCAGCGGCGTGCCGGTGCTCGACCTCGACTACGCCGAGGACTGCGCACTGCGACACCGACATGAACGTCGTGATGAACGACGGCGGCGGCTTCATCGAGGTGCAGGGCACCGCCGAGGGCCACGCATTCCGCCGCGACGAGCTCGACGCCATGCTGACCCTGGCCGGCAGGGGAATCGCCGCGCTGATCGCCGCGCAACGCGCGGCGCTGGCGGACCAGCAGGATGCCGGCACGGGAGTGAAATGACCCAGACCCTGGCGGCCATTGCCCTGCTGGTGCGCGACTACGACGAAGCGATCGCGTACTACACCGGAGTACTCGGTTTCGACCTGCTCGAGGACACGCGGCTCGGCAGTGACAAACGCTGGGTGCGGGTCGCCCCCGCGTGTCCGGGCGGCACCAGCATACTGCTGGCCAAGGCCAGCACCGACGCGCAACGCGCCCGCATCGGCGACCAGACCGGCGGCCGCGTCGGCCTGTTCCTGCACACCGACGATTTCCAGCGCGATCACCGGGTTCTGACGGCACGCGGAGTGATCTTCCGCGAGCGGCCACGGGCCGAGTCCTACGGTACCGTCGCGGTGTTCGAGGACCTGTACGGCAACGCGTGGGACCTGATCCAGCCGACCGCATGAGACTCGTCCTCGCCAGCGGCAACCGCGGCAAGCTCGCCGAGTTCGACGAGCTGTTCGCCGACAGCGGCATCGAATTGATCGCGCAGTCGGCGCTGGGCGTGTCCGACATCGAGGAAACCGGCCTGACCTTCGTCGAGAACGCGATGCTCAAGGCGCGCCATGCCACGCGCGCCACCGGCCTGCCGGCGCTGGCCGACGATTCCGGGCTGTGCGTGGACGCGCTCGACGGTGCGCCGGGCCTGCTAGTGCCCGCTATGCCGGCCGTCACGGCGACAACGCGGCGAACATCGCCAAACTGCTGCGCGGCGATGCGCACCGTGCCCGACGGACGCCGCGGCGCTTATTTCATCTGCATGCTGGTGCTGCTGCGCCACGCCGACGATCCCGCGCCCGCTGATCGCCGAGGGTCGCTGGCACGGACGCATCCTGCACGCTCCGCGCGGCGCGGGTGGTTTCGGCTACGACCCGGTGTTTCTGATCGCGGCAACGAGGCTGCAGCGCCGCCGAGCTCGACCCCGCGCTGAAGAACCGCCTCAGTCACCGCGGTGCGGCGCTGGCCGCCTGCGTCGACAGCTTGGCGCCGACGCCGACGGCAAGCCGGGTTGAATGTGAACACGCGCGCACCTGCGCCGCCCCCGACACAGGGGTCGCTGCTCACCCATCCCCGCGCACCGCTCGCGACGCCATCACTGTCGCTGTACGTGCACATGCCGTGGTGCGTGCGCAAATGTCCGTACTGCGACTTCAACTCGCATGCGCTGCGCGGCGCCGCGCCGTATGCCGACTACGTGGACGACCCTGCTCGCCGATCTCGACGCCGATCTGCGCGCGCACGCCGAGGCGACTGGCTGGACGGCCGATCGGTCAGCGTGTTCTTCGGCGGCGGCACGCCAAGCCTGTTCGCGCCCGAGCGGATCGCGCGCCATCCTCGACGGCGTCGCCGCGCGGCTGCCGCTGGCCGGCAGGCGCCGAGATCACCCTGGAGACCAATCCCGGCGCCGTCGAGCACGGTCGCTTCGACGGCTACCTGCGCCGCCGGCGTCAACCGGCTCTCATTCGGCGTGCAGAGCTTCGACGACGACAAGCTGCGCCGCGCTCGGCCGCATCCATTCCGCCGCCGAGGCCGAGGCGCGCGATCAAGCGAGGCGCAGGACGCCGGCTACGCCAACCTCAACCTCGACCTGATGTACGCGCTGCCGCAGCAGACCCTCGACGGCGCGCTGGACGATCGTCGAGCACGCGCTCGCGCTGGCAGCCCACGCATGTCTCGCACTACCAGCTGACGCTGGAGCCGAACACCGCTGTTCGCGGCGAAGCCGCCGCCGCTGCCCGACGACGACGACGCGTGGGCCATGCAGGAGGCCTGCCAGGCGCGACTCGCCGCGGCCGGTTACGCGCAATACGAGGTCTCGGCGTACGCGCTTCCCGGTCGGCGCTGCCGCGCACAACCTCAACTACTGGCGCTTCGGCGACTACCTCGGCATCGGCGCCGGCGCGCACGGCAAGATCACCGATGCGGCGACCGGCGTCATCCTGCGCAGCGCCAAGCTCAAGGTGCCGGAGCGTTATCTTGCGCGCGGCGCCGCCGGCGGCATGTTCGGCAGCGTCCATGCGGTGGCGGCAGACGAGCGCGCATTCGAGTTCATGCTCAACGCGCTGCGGCTGGTCGACGGCGTGCCGCTGGCGCTGTTCGCGCAACGCACCGGCCTCGATGCAGCCACCATCGCAGCGCCACTGGCGGCGGCACGGCGCCAGGGCTGGCTGAACGACGATCCGGCGACACTGCAACCGACGCCGCTGGGGCTGCGCTTCCACAACGACCTGCTGGCGCTGTTCCTGCATTGAGTGCCGCGATCCGCTGGCGTCGCGTTCACGCCCCCGCGCGCAGACTGCATTCGTCTCCTCCTCGGCCCCCGCCATGCTTGAACCGTTGACGCTCGACTGCCCCCACTGCGGCGAGACCTTCGAGACCGCGGTCGATCTTTCATCCGGCGACCAGAGCTACATCGAGGACTGCCCGGTCTGCTGCCGGCCGATCACGATCGCGTTCGGCGTCGATGCGGCCGGCGCGCTGGACCGGGTGCGCAGCGAACGCGAGGACGACTGAGCGCCTTGTGAGCCACACCCGCGACTCGTACACTGCTTCGGCCTCAGGTGCCCCGGCCTGCAACTGCATGTCGGGGTGAAACGGGAAGCCGGTCCGATGCCGGCACTGCCCCCGCAACGGTAGGCAAGTAGAGTCGGTCCCGATGCCACTGCGCGCTGCGCGGGAAGGCGGCCCGGCGGATGTCTCGAGGTGCAACGCGAGGCGTCACTTGCGAGTCCGGAGACCGGCCCGAGGACGCCGCGACGTGGCCTTCATCCACGCGTCGCGACGTGAACCAGGCGTCGCGGTGGGCGACGGTCGGGCTGACGCCGCGATCGTACGCGTCCGCTCCGCCGCCACTCCGCGCCGTCTGGCCGCGGGTGAGCGACCGGAGCCTAGACCATGAACCTGAAACGCAACCTGCTCGCGACGGCCATTGCCGTCACCGTCAGCACCAGCGCGCACGCGCAGAGCTACCAGCAGCCCACCAAGCAGCCCGAGGTGATCGTCACCGCGGTGCGCTTTCCGCAGACCAGCGCCGACACCCTGGCCGATGTCAGCGTGATCACCCGCGCCGACATCGACCAGAGCGGCGCCAGCGACCTGCTGCAGCTGCTGCGCCTGCAGGCCGGCATCGAAGTCGCCCGCGCCGGCGGGCCGGGCCAGCAGACCTCCGTCTTCCTGCGCGGCACCAATTCCAACCAGATCCTGGTGCTGGTGGACGGGGTGCGCATGGCTTCGACCAACACCGGCGCCTTCGCCTGGGAGGAACTGCCGCTGGACGCGATCGCGCGCATCGAGATCGTGCGCGGTCCGCGCGCCGCGCAGTGGGGCTCGGACGCGATCGGCGGCGTGATCCAGATCTTCACCCGCAAACTCGACGGCCCGCGCCTGGCCACGCGCATCGGCAGCCACGGCGACTACGCCGGCAGCGTCGGTGTCGGCGACTGGGGCAACGGCGGCGGCTACAGCGTGATCGTGGGCGCACGCCACGTGCGCGGCGTGGCCGCGACCAATCCACTCAACTACGCCTACAGCCCGCAAGCTAACGGTTTCAGCAACCAGAACCTGGCCGCGCGGGCCGCATATCGCGTCGGCTCGCAGTGGCTGTCGGGCAGCATGCTGCGCAGCGACAGCAACATCGATTTCAACCAGGGCAGCTCGCGCGTGATCGAGCAGGCCGCGGGCGCGGATCTGGCCGGACCGGTGCGCGGCGACTGGTCGCAGCGGTTCAGCCTCGGCAACGATCGCGAGGACCTGCTGACCCCGGCCTACCAGAGCCTGTACCTCAGCCGCCGGCAGTCGGCCGGCTGGCAGAACGTGATCGGCCTCGGCGACGGCCAGCGCCTCGCGTTGGGCATCGACTGGCTGCACGAACACGGTGTCAACCGCGACACCGGCGCCAACAGCGATGTCTACGCCGGCAGTCGCGACAATACCGGCCTCTACGCCGGCTGGTACGGCGCGCGCGGCGCCTTCGACTGGTCGCTGGCCGGACGTCATGACCACAACAGCGTCTTCGGCAACGCCGACACCGCCTCGGCGGCGGCCGGCTGGCGCTTCAGCGACCGGGCGCGGCTGACCGCGAGCTGGGGCCAGGGTTTTCGTGCGCCGAGTCTCTCCGAGGAGTTCTCCCCCGGCTATTTCGGCTATTACGCCGGCAATCCCGCGCTGCGTCCGGAGCGCTCGACCAGCAGCGAGGCGGGTCTGGAGCTGACGCCCGCGACGGGACTGCGGGTCAAGCTCGATGCGTACCACACCCGGATTGACGACCTGATCGATTTCAGCGGCGGCGCCACCTATCAGGCCGTCAACATCGCCCGCGCGACCATCGATGGCCTGGAGTCGACCCTGGATTGGCGCAGCGCCGCCTGGGGCGCGCACGCCAGAGCCACCTGGCTGGATGCGCGCGATGCCGCCAGCGGCCAGCGCCTGCTGCGCCGGCCGTCGCACGTCGGCAGCGTGGTTCTGACCCGCTACTTCAGCCGGCGCGTCAATGCCGGCCTCGAACTGTATGGCTCGGGCCGCAGCCCGGACTATGGCGGCACCCTGGGCGGCTACGGCCTCGTCAACGCACGCATCAACTGGACTGTCGGCGACGCGCTCGCACTGCACCTGCGCCTGGACAACCTCGCCGACCACCGCTACAGCCTGGCCTACGGCTACACCACGCCGGGTCGCTCGGCCTGGCTGTCGCTGAGCTGGAGCCCGCGCTGACCCGGGCAACCAGCGCGGGCGCGCGCCACGGCGATGCTGGCCCCTCGCGTCCCGGCGTGCATAGAATGCACGGGGACGCGAGGGGATTGCCCGATGGTCGAGGGACGCGAAAGATGGCAGGCGCCGCCGCTGGGCCTGCCGACGCTGGCGGACCGCGGCGATCTGTCGCCGCGCGTGCGCCAGCTGCTGGAAGAGCTGATGGCCATGGCCAGCGCGCGGCTGGAGCCGGCACTGCGCGCGGTACTGTCCGATCTCGAGCAGCAGCTGTTCAAGCTGGCCGAACAATCGCGCAACAACACCGAGCAGCAGCGTTGCTTCGAAAGCCTGCGCGAGGTCAAGCGCGGTCGCGCCGATCTCGCGCCCCGCTTCATCGCCAGCCTCGAGGAGAACCTCGCCGGATTCGATCGCGCGCCAGCGCAGGCGGCCCGAGCACGATCCCGATGCCGAGCTGGAACTGCTGCCGGCGCAGCAGCTGGAGGATCATCTCGCCATCAACGAGATGTCCAGTCGCGCCGAGGTGCGCGCCAGTACCGCGCTGTACGAACTCGGTCACCGCTTCGGCGTGCTCGCCGGCGCGCCGGTATTCGAGTCCGAGCTGCTGCCGCTCGGGCCGCGTGCACTCGGCGCCTCGCTGAGTCACGCGCTGGATCAGCTCGATCTGCCGCCGGAGCATCGCCAGCTCGCCTACCGGTTGTTCGAGCGTCGCGTGCTGACCAGCATCGGCGGCTTCTATGATGCGGTGAACGAGCACCTGGTCACCCGCCGCATCCTGCCGCATCTGCGCATCTACGTCGCGCGCCGCAGCGCCGAAGCCGCGACACGGACTGCCGGGAACGAGCCCGACGTCGCGACCTCTCCGGACCCGCGCGGCAGCTCCGGCAATCCGGGAGGCTCCGGCACCGCTGGCAGATCCGGCAGCCCGGGAGGCTCCGGCGGACGTGGTGCCGGCCCGGAAGCCGGCCGCGAGTACGCCGGCGATGACGAGGGTGGCCAGCCCGGCGCCGGCAACGGCAACCTGTTCACCACCATGCGCGACCTGCTCGGCTCAGCGCCGCAGCGTGCTCGGCCTGCCGGCCGAAGAGTCCGGCGAAGGGCGCGCGGCCGTGCCTGAGGAGCTGCAGGCGGCGCTGTCCACCCTGCAGGCACGCCCGGTCGCGCCGGTGATGGTCGGCGGCAAGCCGGCGCTGCGCAGCGTGCAGCATCTGCGCCAGGACATGCTGACGCAACTGCGGCAGATGAGTCCGGACGGACGCACGCCGCGACTCGCCGGCGAACAGCGCGACACCGTCGAACTGGTATCGATGCTGTTCGATCATCTCGGCCAGGAACTGCGCATGGGCGGCGCGGCGCAGCAGCTGCTGACCAAGCTGCAGGTGCCGCTGCTGCGGGTGGCGCTGAACGACACCGGCTTTTTCACCCGCCGCAGCCACCCGGCGCGACGGCTGCTGAACACGCTGACCGAGACCGCCGCCTACTGGGTGGACAGCGCGGACGGCGAGGCCGATCCGGGCCTGGTCGAGAAGATGCAGCTGCTGGTGGATCGCGTCAGCAGCGAGTTCAACGGCGACGTCGGCCTGTTCGGCAGCCTGCTCGAGGATCTCGAGCGCCACATGAGCACGCTGGCGCGCAAGGCTGACATGGTCGAGCGACGCCATGTCGAGGCGGCCCAGGGCCGCGAGCGCCTGGACGTCGCCCGCGAGCGGGCCGGCGCGGTGATCGCCGAGCGCATGCTCGGCTCGCGTCCGACCAGCCTGGTGCGCACCCTGCTGGAGCAGGCGTGGACCGACGTGCTGGCGCTGACCCTGCTGCGCCAGGGCGAACACAGCGACGTATTCCGACGGCGCGTGGCGGTGGCCGATCAGCTGCTGCGGCGCGACCCCAAGGCCGACACCGAAGCGCTGCGCCAGGAAGTCGAGCAGGGCCTGAGCCAGGTCGGCCTGCATCTGCCCGATGCCGGGCAGATCGCGCGCAAGGTGCTCGACCAGCCGGTGGTGGATTTCCAGGGCGAGCCGGTCACCCAGACCGAGCTGGCGATGAAGCTCAAGCAGCGCCAGCGCCTCGGCAGCGAGGAAACCGCCGTCACCGCCAGCGCGGCCGCCGCGGCGCGGCGCGAGGCGGTGCCGCTGACCACCGAGGAGCAGCGCATGCTCGAGCGGCTGAAGACGGTGCCGTTCGGCACCTGGTTCGAATTCGTGCAGAACCAGCAGGGTGCCATGGTGCGGCGCAAGCTGGCCTGGTTCTCGCCGCTCACCGGACGCTGCCTGTTCGTCAATCAGCGCGGCCAGCGCAGCGACGAGCGCAGCCTTGAGCAGCTGGCCCGCGACGTGGTGCGTGGTCAGGTGCGACTGGTGGCGGCCGCGCAGGACTCGCTGATCGACCGCGCCTGGAGCGCGATCGTCGGCGCGCTCAAGCAGTTTTCCGGCCACGGGCCGCGGGCGCAGCCCGCCGGAGCACCGGCATGAGCCGCAGCGGAGCCAACAAGCGCCGCACCGAGCGCAAGCGCGCCAGCGGGGTGATCCAGGTGATCAACGCCATCACCGGCGAAACCATGGGCCGCATCGGCAATCTCTCCAGCTCCGGCCTGATGCTGATCAGCCAGCAGGCGCTGCGTGACGACGCGCTGTACCAGCTGAGCTTTCAGCTGCCGCACAGCGACGGCCGCGCGCACACGATGGAGATCGGCGTGCACGAGCAGTGGAGCGAACAGGCGGCGGTACCGGGCCAGTACTGGGCAGGCTTCCGCATCATTGATCTCGGCCCGGACGATGCCGCCGCCCTGCAGGCCTGGCTGGCGCGCCCGGAAAACGCGCTGATCTGAGCCGCAAAGTCTGCCCCGGCGCATGAGTCCCTTGCCCGAACGCGCTGCCGTCGAAACCGCCGCGACGCGCATCGCCGGGCGCGTGCGCAGCACACCGGTCATGGTGCTGGAACGGGGCGCGTTCGGCCTTGACGCGGTTCGCGGGCTGGCGCTCAAGCTCGAATCGCTGCAGCACGCGGGTTCGTTCAAGCCGCGCGGCGCGCTCAACCGCGTGCTCGCGGCCGGCATGCCGCCCGCCGCCGGCCTTGTCGCGGCTTCGGGCGGCAATCACGGCGCGGCGGTGGCCTGGGTCGCCCGCCTGCTCGGATTGCCGGCGGAAATCTTCGTGCCGGCGATCGCCAGCCCCGCCAAGATCCGGCGCCTGCGCGATTTCGGCGCCACGGTGCATGTCGGCGGCGCCAGCTACAGCGAGGCGCTGGCGGCCTGCGAAGCGAGCCGCTCCGAGAGCGGCGCGCTGGCGGTTCACGCCTACGACGACCCCGACGTGGTGGCCGGTGCCGGCACGCTGGCGCGCGAATTCGAACAGCAGGCCGGCACACCCGACAGCGTGCTGGTTGCGGTCGGCGGCGGCGGTCTGCTGGGCGGGCTGCTGGCCTGGTGGGGCGGGCGCGTGCGCGTGATCGCGGTCGAATCCACGGGCTGCCCGACCCTGAACAGCGCGCTTGCCGCGGGCCAACCGGTCGACGTCGCCGTGTCGGGGCTGGTCGCCGACAGCCTTGGCGCGCGTCGCATCGGTGCGCTCGGCTGGCAGCTGGCGCGACGCTATCCGGTCACCAGCCTGCTGGTGGATGACGACGCCATCCGCAACGCGCAGCATGCGCTCTGGCGCGACCTGCGTGTGGTCGCCGAACCCGGTGGCGCCACCGCGCTGGCCGCGCTGCTGTCAGGCGCCTACCGCCCGGCGAATGGCGAGCGCGTCGGCGTGATCGTCTGCGGCGGCAACGCGGATCTCTCCGCACTTGCCTGAAGGGGCATCCCGCGCGGCCGGCACACGCAAGCACCGTGCCTGATGGCCGGCCCGCGGCTGGCAACGGGGCGCGCAGCGGGGCATGCTTGCCGCCTGCCCGAAGGACGCCCGCCATGACCGACACGCTCGCCGGACTTTACGCCGACCATCTCGCCACCCTGATGGCGCGCGCCGACCTCGCGCTGGCCGCGGCGCGGCGCGAACACCTGGTGATCGCCGCCGGCATGCCGGCGTACTACTTTCTCGACGACCGGCCGGCCGCCTTCGTCGCCAACCCGCATTTCCTGCACTGGCTGCCGCTGACCCGCGCGCCGGGCAGCTGGCTGCGCTACACCCCGGGACGGCGCCCGCAGCTGATCTTCCTGCAGCCGCGCGACTACTGGCATGTGGTGCCCGATGCGCCATCGGGTGTCTGGGTCGAACACTTCGACATCGTCACCATCCGCACGCCAGGGGAGGCACGCGCCCACCTGCCTGACGCGGCCGCGCGCTGCGCGGTGATCGGACCCGCCGACACCCCCGGCGGCCTGCCCTGCGACAATCCGCAAGCGGTGCTCGATCACCTGCACTGGGAACGCGCGGTCAAGACTCCCTACGAGACGCTGCTGATGCGCGCCGCCAGCCGCATCGGCGCACGCGCGCACCGTGCCGCCGAAGCCGCATTCCGTGCCGGCTCCAGCGAGTTCGAGATCCATCTCGCCTACCTCGCCGCATCCGGATCGAGCGAGGCCGAGCTGCCCTACGCCAACATCATCGCGCTCGACCACCATGGCGCCGTGCTGCACTACAGCGACTTCGTGCGCACGCGACCCGCCGCGCCGAAGAGTTTCCTGATCGACGCCGGCGGCCAGCACGCCGGCTATGCCAGCGACATCACCCGCACCTACGCCGCGGCCGGCCACGACGACTTCGCCGGCCTGATCGCCAGCATGGAAGCGGTGCAGCAGCGCCTCTGCGACGGCGTGCGCGCGGGACAGGGCTATCCCGGACTGCATCTCGAGGCCCATCGCCGGATCGCCGACGTGCTCGCCGAACATGGCCTGGTCCGCTGCAGCGCCGAAGCCGCCTTCGACCAGGGCATCACCCGCACCTTCTTCCCGCACGGACTGGGCCATCTGCTGGGCCTGCAGGTGCACGACATCGGCGGTCACCAGGCCGGTCCCGGCGGCGGCAGCCTGGACCAGCCGGAAGGCCATCCCTATCTGCGCCTGACCCGCACGCTGCAGCCAGGCATGGTGGTGACCATCGAACCGGGGCTGTACTTCATCGGCATGCTGCTCGACGAGCTGCGCGGCGCGGCGGCGGCGGCCGATGTCGACTGGGCGCGGGTTGCGGATTTCATGCCCTACGGCGGCATCCGCATCGAGGACGACGTGCAGTGCACCGCGGGCGCGCCGCTCAACCTCACGCGCGAGGCGTTCGCGGCGCTCGGGTGACGCGACGGCATCCGCCCGTCCGGATCAGGCCCCGGTCGTCCCCGACCCGGACGACCACCGGTACGCCGCCGCCGGCACGCAGCGCAGGACGCGTCCGGATTCCATCTCCGCGACCGTGTCGACCAGGGCCCCGAGGCCGCCGGGGCGGTGGGTGATCACCAGCGCGCTGCGGCCCTGCATCCGCCTCGCCAGCGCGGCATACAGATGCCGCGCGGTGAGCGCATCGAGGCCCTCGGTCGGTTCGTCGAGAACCAGGATCGGGCGATCCGCCAGCAGCGCGCGGGCGATGGCCACGCGCCGCGCCTCGCCGCCTGACAGGCGCGCCCCCGCCTCGCCCAGCCAGGTGTCGTAACCCTCGGGCAGCCCGGCGACGAAGGCATCCAGCTGCGCCGCCGTCACTGCCGCCTCGACCATCGCGGCACTGGCGTCGGGCCGCGCCAGCAGCAGGTTGTCCAGCAGGCTGGCATTGAAGATGTGGGTGCGCTGCTCGACCACCGCGATCGCCGCCCGCACGTCGTCGCCGCGACAGGCGGCGAGCGGACAGTCACCCAGTGTCATGCGCCCGTCCTGGATCGGATAGAACCGCAGCAGCGCCGCGACCACGCTGCTCTTGCCGGCGCCGGAGGCGCCCAGCAGCGCGACGCGGCGCCCCTGCGGCAGATCGAGATCGACGCCCGCAAGCGCCCACGGCGCGGTATCGGCATAGCGCAGATGCACGTCGCGCAACGCGATGTCGCCGCGCGCCGGCAGCGGCAGCGGCGATTGCGCATCCACCACCGCCGGATCCGCGTCGGCCAGTGCAAAGACACGCTCGGCCGCGGTCAGGATCGCACCCATCTGCGCCAGCGCCTCAGGCAACGGCGCGATCGCCTCGAACGCAGCCAGAGCCAGCAACGCCAGCAGCGCCAGATCCGGCGCGGCCAGCACCCCGGCACGCAGTGCCACGGTACCGAGCAGCACACTGCCGGCCGCGGCGAGCTGCGCCGCCAGCGGTACCACCGCGCCCGCCAGCGCCTGCAGGCCGTCGAGCGTGGCGCGCGCATCCTGCTGGCCCGTGGTCAGCCCGTCGATACGCGCGGCCAGCATCGCCTCGCCGCCGTAGAGCGCCAGTTCGGCGGCACCCTGCAGGGCATCCGCCGTGGCCACGCGCAAGGCCGCGGCCTGTTCGACCGTGCTTGCGCCCGGCTCCTCGCCGCGACGCCAGGCCCACCAGGGCAGCCACACGCCCGCCAGCAATGCCAGCAGCAGGGTCAGCAGCGCCACGGGCCACTGATAGAACGCCTGCAGGATGACCACCAGCGGCAGCGCCGCCAGCGCCACCGCCAGCGGCACCAGCACGGCCAGATACAGATGCTCCAGTCCGTCGATGTCGGCACGCAGCCGCGAGAACAGCTCGGCGTCGCGCAACACGCCGGTACGCGCCGGCGCCAGCGGCAACAGCCGGGCAAACAACCAGATGCGCAGGCCACCCAGCGCGCGCAGGGTGGCCTCGTGGGTCACCAGCCGCTCCAGGTAGCGGCCGCCGCTGCGCAGGATGGCGAAGCCGCGGATCAGCGCGGCCGGCGTGAAGTAATTGAGCGCGACGCCGCTGCTGCCGGCGATGGCCATGCTGGCGATGAACCAGCCCGACACCGTCAGCAGGCCGATTCCGGCCAGCGTGCTGGCCAGGGCCAGCAGCATGCCCAGGACCATCCAGCCCCACCAGGGGCGCAGCAGGCCCAGCAGTCGCCACAGCAGGCGCGCGCGGCCGTTCATGCCGCCTGATCCGCGCGCAACAGACGCGCATAGGCACCGCCCGCCGCGAGCAGTTCGGCATGTGTGCCGAGCTCGACGACGCGTCCAGCCTGCAGCACGGCGATGGCGCCGGCGGCGCGCGCAGGCTGCATGCGGTGGGCGATCGTCAGCACGGTACGGCCATGTCCCAGTCGCGCCAGCGCATCGTCGATGGCGGCGCCGGCCGCCGCGTCGAGGTGCTGGGTGGGTTCGTCGAGCAGCAGCACCGGCGCGTCGCGCAGGAACGCGCGTGCCAGTGCCAGCCGCTGCGCCTGGCCGCCGGACAGGCCGTGGCCGTGCTCGCCGAGCGGCGTGTCCCAGCCCTGCGGCAGCTGCGCGACGACCGCATCGAATCCCACCGCCGCCGCCGCACGCTGCAGGGCCGGGGCGTCGGCGTCGGCGCGGGCGATCCGCAGATTGTCGCGCACGCTGCCGGCAAAGACGTGCGGGCGCTGCGGCACCCAGGCCAGGCGCTGCCGCCAGCGCTCGAGATCGAGATCCGCCAGATCGACGCCGTTGATGCAGATCCGGCCGCGCTGCGGCCGCGCGAATCCCAGCAGCAGGGTCAGCAGGGTGCTTTTGCCGGCGCCACTATCACCGACCACCGCCAGCGTGCGGCCGGCCGCGATCTGCAGGTTGAGGCCGGCCAGGGCCGGACGTCCCGGCGCATGCGCGAAGTCGACGTCTTCGAAGGCGATGGTGATCGGCGCCTGCGGCACGCCGCCTCCGCCCGCCGGACGCACGGGCACCGG
The DNA here is from genome assembly GCA_963794205.1 of uncultured Pseudomonadota bacterium. GTDB lineage: Bacteria > Pseudomonadota > Gammaproteobacteria > Xanthomonadales > Rhodanobacteraceae > Metallibacterium. Next base: position 169,856 of record CAWCCR010000015.1, on the reverse strand, counting down.
CTCGGCCAGGATCTGCTGCACGCTGGCCGCCACTGCCAGCGCATCCATGCGCGCGTGGCGCAGCGTGCCCAGGGCGCGCAGCGGCAGGAAGAACTCCGGCGCCAGCAGCAGCACAAACAGGCCGTTGAAAAAATGCAGGTCACCCCAGAGCAGGCGGAAGCCGACCAGCACCGCGACCACGGCAATGCTGACGGTGGCGAAGAATTCCAGCACCAGCGATGACAGAAAAGCCACCCGCAGCACCGCCATGGTCTCGCTGCGATATGCCTCGCTGCTGGCCGCCAGCAAGGCCTGCTCTCGCGCGCCGGCACCGAACAGGCGCAGGGTCACCAGGCCCTGCAGGGCATCGAGGAAATGCGCGCCGAGCCGGGTGAGCGCAGTCCAGCGCCGCTGGCTGGCGCGCTCCGCCGCGTGCCCCAGCAGCAGCATGAACAGCGGCACCAGCGGTGCCGTCAGCAGCAGAACCAGGCCGGCCACCCAGTCGGCGGGAAAGGCCGCGACCAGGATCGCCAGCGGCAGTATCACCGCGAATGCGCGCTGCGGCAGATAGCGCGCGAAATACGCTGCCAGCTGATCCACGCCATCGATCAGCCGCGTGATCAGGTCACCGCTGGATTGCCGCGCCAGCCACTGCGGCCCCAGCCGCTGCACCTGCGCCAGCAGTTCGGTGCGCACCGCGGTCACTACGCGGCGCCCGGCGTTGAATCCGCAACGCCGGGTCAGCACGGCCAGACCCAGGCGCACGCCGCCCAGCAGCACGAAGCCCGACAGCGCCGGCAGCAGGGCGCGTACGGACGCGCGCGCGAAGAGGGCGTCGTCCAGCGCGGCCGCCAGCAGCGCCGCCTGGGCGATCAGCGCCAGCGCATTGGCGACACTGGCCACGATGGCGGCACCGAGCAGGGGGCGTACGCTGCGCGACCGGTCGCGCAGCCAGTCAGGGGCGGACATCGGAGATCCCGGCAGCGAAAGGCACCGCGGCGGGCGGTGGCGGCAGTGTAACGGGCCGCTGCGGCGGCCCGGGCGACAGCGCGGCGCGCGCGATCAGGCCACGGCGCGATTGCGCATAGGCTCGCCCGGCGCCTCGACGCGCGGCAGGATGAAGGCACGCAGCCCGGCATCCGCCACGGTCTCCTCCGGCGTCGGGCGGAAACACGCCAGCCAGCCTTCGGCTTCGGCGGCCGCCATCGGCAAGCCGGGATGACGGCAGCACAGCAGCGGCACGCCGTGACGCTGCTCGAACAGCGGCGGGCCGCCCGGCCAGCCGGAAAGAAACCCCAACAGCTTCTGTTCGCCGTGGCCCAGGCCCCGCGGCTGAATGGCCCGACGGGCGATCACCTGCGGCAGCACGTCCATCAGCGCATACAGGCGCCGCGTGAGGCGGCGCACGCCGGGATCGCCGCAGGAGTGCAGGCAGGGGGTCGCCGGCGATGGCATGACTGCGCGGGTCATGCGGATGTCCCGGTTGCCGCGACGCGACCCGCCGATGGCGAGGCGGCGCGGGATTCAGACGTCGTGCGCCGCGGCGGAGCCGGCCCGCTTCGCGGCCAGGTCTTCCTGGGTGTCGAGCAGCGCCGCGCCGGCGGCGGCGACCAGCACGATCATCGCGGTGCCGATCATCCAGGCGAAGTACCACGCGCCGAGATCACCGAGCGTGGCCGCCAGCAGGATCACCACTGCGGCGAGAAACATGAACAGCACGAAGTAGAGAAAGGTCTTCATCGCGGCATCCTCAGTAGGCGTGTTCGTCGTGGGCGATCTGCTCGGCCTTGACCTTGCCGCGCATCACATAGAACGCCCAGCTGGTGTACCAGAGGATCAGCGGCACAAACACCAGTGCGAAGCCCAGCATCCACAGCAGGGTGAGCTGGCTGGAGCTCGAATTCCACACCGTCAGGCTGACCGCCGGGTCGCTGCTGGAAGGCAGCAGGAACGGAAACAGCGACACGCCCGCCGTTCCGATCACGCCGACCCAGGCCAGCGCGCCCAGCCACCAGCCGAGGTGCGAGCGTCCGGCGCGCGCGGCAAGCAGCGCGCCCAGCATGCCGACGAAGCCGAGCAGCGGCACCAGCCACAGAATCGGTTGCGCGACGAAGTTGGACTGCCAGGCTCCCGGGATCGTGGCCACCGTCTGCTGCAGCGGCGTCTGCGCCACGCCGGCGCCCGGACCGCTGACGAGCTGGTAGCCGGGCAACGCGTGCGCCCACAGCCCGCCGATCGCGAACAGCGCCACGCCGGCGAGTGCCGCGACCTGCGCCAGTCCGCGCGCGCGCTGGTGCATCGCGCCCTCGGCGCCGTTCATCACCGTCAGCGCGCCCATCATCGCCGACAGTGACAGGGACAGCAGCCCGCACAGGATCGCGAACGGATTGAGCAGCGCCAGGAAGCTGCCGGTGTAGACCGAGGTCAGGTTCCATTCGAAGTGGAACGGCGCGCCATGGAACAGGTTGCCGAACGCGGCGCCGAACACCACCATCGGCACCGCGCCGCTGACGAACAGGCTCCAGTCCCAGGCGTTGCGCCAGGCCTTGCTGGCGATCTTGCTGCGATATTCGAACCCCAGCGGACGCACGATCATCGTCCACAGCAGCAGCAGCATCACCACGTAGAAGCCCGAGAACGCGGTGGCGTAGATCAGCGGAAACGCGGCGAACACCGCGCCGCCGCCGAGGATGAACCACACCTGGTTGCCGTCCCAGTGCGGGCCGATCACGTTGAGCGCGACGCGGCGCTCGAGGTCGCTGCGGCCGACGTAGCGCAGGATCGTGCCCACGCCCATGTCCATGCCCACCATCACCGCCAGTCCGCTCAGCAGGACACCCAGCAGCAGCCACCAGGTCATCTGCAGCAGCGCGTAGATTTCCATGACTCAGCCCTCCGGAAGTTGGTCATGCGCGGCGGCGTATGCCGGGCGCGGAGCGATGCCCGGCCGCGGGCCAGGATGCGCATCGCCACGATCCGGCTCGTCGGGCCCGCGGCGGATGGCGCGCACCATCAGCGCCATCTCCACCGCGATGAAGCACGAATAGAGCAGCACGAAGCCGCCCAGCGAGAACACCATGTAGCCGACACTGTGGGTCGAGGCGCTCATCCAGGTCGGCAGCACGCCGAACACGGTCCACGGCTGGCGCCCCAGTTCCGCGGTCAGCCAGCCCAGCTCGTTGGCAAGGAACGGAATCGGGATCATCCATACCGCGACCTTGAGGAACCAGCGCTGATGCTGGACCTGGTTGCGCAGGGTGTAGATCACCGCCATCACGAAGTACGCCAGCATCAGCAGGCCGAAAGCCACCATCAGCCGGAATGACCAGAACACCGGCGCCACCGGCGGGATGCTGTCGCGCGCCGCCTGCTGCACCTGGGCCGGCGTGACCTTGCTCAGGTCCGGCGCGTAGCGCTGCACGAGGAAGCCGTAGCCGAGATCCTGCTCGTGCGCCTTGAATTGCGCCAGCGCCGCGGCATCGTGCGGATCCTTCGACAATGTCTTCAGCGCCAGCACCGCGGGGATGCCGTTCTCGACCTTGCGCGCCGCCTGCTGCTCGAGCACATCCAGTCCGGCCACCGTGCCGTCCAGCGAATGTGTCACCAGCAGCGACAGCAGATACGGCACCTGCACCGCGCCCTCGTTCCTCTGCAGTGACTGGTCGGGGAAGGCGATCAGATTGAACGGCATCGGCGCCGGTTCGGATTTCCACAGACCCTCCATCGCCGCCAGCTTGGTCGGCTGCGCCTGCGCGGCGACGAATCCGAGCGCGTCGCCCAGCGTGATCACGCCCACCGTCGCCAGCACGCCGTAGAGCGCGGCCATGCGGAAGGAGCGCTTGGCCAGTTCGACGTGCCGGCCCTTCAGCAGGTACCAGGCGCTGATGCCGGCGACGAAGATCGCGCCGGTGACGTAACCGGCGATGCTGGTGTGGACGAACTTCGACTGCGCGTCGGGGCTGAAGATCAGCTGGGTGAAACTGGTCAGTTCCATGCGCAGGGTGACCGGGTTGAAATGCGCGCCCTGGGGATCCTGCATGAAGCTGTTGGCGACCAGGATCCACAACGCCGACAGGTTCGAGCCCAGCGCCACCAGCCAGGTGACGGCCAGATGCTGGCCCTTGGACAGCCGCTCCCAGCCGAACACCATCAGGCCGACGAAGGTCGATTCCATGAAAAAGGCCATCAGGCCCTCGATCGCCAGCGGCGCGCCGAAGATGTCGCCGACGAAGCTCGAGTAGAACGACCAGTTGGTGCCGAACTGGAACTCCATGGTCAGGCCGGTGGCCACGCCGAGGGCGAAGTTGATCATGAACAACTTGCCCCAGAATTGCGCCATCTGCCTGTAGATCGGCTTGCCGGTGGTGACGTAGACCGTCTCCATCGCCGCCAGCAGGAAGCTCAGGCCCAGCGTGAGGGGCACGAACAGATAGTGATAGAGCGCCGTGGCGGCGAACTGCGTGCGCGAAAGATCTACAACGGTGGCATCGATCATGGTCGGACTCCTGGGTCTGGAGCCGCACGGCTCCGGGACTTCGGGCAGCGGGGCAGGATCACGGATCGCAATGTAGCCGACCGGATCGCTCACGGCACGGCCTGCGGCCGCCTGCCACGGGCTGATTCGGGAAAACGCCCGGCCGCGGTTGCGGAACCCCGCGACGATGCCGCGGTCCGATACGCTTCGCGCTCCGCCGCCTCGACCCCTTCCGCATGAATTTCCCGCGCGTTTTCCCGCTCCTGCTGCTCGGCGGTTTCGCTTTCGCCGCCGCGGCGCAGCCCCCGCCGGTCGCCCCGCCGCCGGCCGCAGCCGCGGGCACGACGCCGCTGCCGCAGGCCCCGCATCCGGCGGTGGCGGCGGACGGGGCGCCGCCGGCGCACGCCGCACCCGCCCATGCGGCGACGACGCACAAACCCGGGCGCACCGATCCGGCTGCGGCACGCACGCTCGATCGGCCGCTGTTCGGCGCGATCACGCTGTATGCGCCCAGGGGCCCGGCGCGCGGGCTGGCGCTGTTCCTGTCCGGCGACGGCGGCTGGAATCTGGGCGTCTGGCAGATGGCGCAGGAGGCTGCGGCCAAGGGCATGTGGGTGGCCGGCTTCAGCACGCCGCACCTGCTGGCCGCGCTCGACCACGACCCCGCGCCCTGCACCGACGCCGCCGGCGTGCTCAAGGGTCTGGCCGCCGATCTCGAGCAGACGCTGGGCCTGTCGCGCACGCTGCCGGTCGGTCTGATCGGCTACTCGTCGGGCGCCACCGTGGTCTATGCGGCGCTGGTACAGGCTCGGCCGGCCGAGTTCCAGGGTGGCATCAGCCTCGGCTTCTGTCCGGACCTGATCTTCCACAAGCGCTACTGCCCGGGTGCCGGCGACCTGACCTGGACGCGCGCCGCCAAGCCGCCGCACACGCCCTCGTTCGACCGCAACCCGCACGTCGACGCGCCGTGGACGATCCTGCAGGGCAGCATCGACGAGGTCTGCGCGCCGCACTTCACGCCGGACTTCGCCGCCGGCGTGATCGGCGCGCGCGGCGTGCTGCTGCCGCATGTCGGCCACGGCTTCGGCGTGCCGCGCAACTGGCTGCCGCAGTACCGGCAGGCGCTGGACGAGCTGCTGACCGGCCAGCCGACGCCGTGAAGTAACGCCGGAGCGGCGGTCGTCGACAGCCTGCATTCCGCGGGTGCCTGCCGGGTCAGCAACGCCGCGCGGCGTTGCTGACCGGCCGGCCGGCGCCATGCGACGATAGGCAGACTCCCCCATCTCTGCCGAATCGTCATGGACGCCAACCAACCCGCGCCAGGACCGCCGCGACACGTCCTGCTGAGCGCCTTGCGCTGGCTGCTGCCGCTGGCGTTCCTGATCGGCACCCTGGTGCTGGCCGGGCGCGAGCTGGAGAGCTTCGACCTGGCGGCGCTCGAGCGCACCCTGCTGGCGATCCCGACGATCGAGGCCGCGGCCGTCGCGCTGTTCGCGCTGGCCGCGGTCGCCTACACCGGCCTGATCGACCTCGCCGCCGCACGCTGGCTGAAGATCGATCTCGCCTGGCCGGCGCTGCTGCGGCTGTCGTTCGTCGCCAATGCGCTGGCCAACACGCTCAACCTGTCGGGCGCGGTCGGCTCCGGCGTGCGCCTGCTCGGACTGTCGGCGCACCAGGTGCCGCTCAAGCGCGGCGCCGCGCTGATCGGCCTGCAGGTGCTGGCGCTGCCGACCGGGCTGTCGGTGCTGGTGATCGCCGCGCTGGCGATGGGTGCATTGCCGCCGACGCCCGACGCCACTATCCACTGGCTGGCGGTCACGGTGCTGGTCGCAGCCGCCCTGTATCTGCCGGTCTACCTGGTCTTGACCGGCAATCGCCGGCTGATGGCCTGGCTGCCCGCCGAGCAGGGCCAGCCGCCGCTGACCCTGCGCCTGCATCTGGCCGGCCTGTCGCTGGTGGACTGGATGCTGGCCGCGGCGACGTTGTGGTTCTGCCTGCATCTGGCCGGGGCCGTGGTCTCGCCCCTGCTGCTGCTGGCGGCGTTCGGCTGTGCCGCGGTCCTGGGCCTGGTCAGCCTGATTCCCGGCGGTTTCGGGGTCATGGATGGCGTGCTGCTGCTGGCGCTGACCGCTGCCGGCGTACCGCAGGGACGCGTCGGCGCCGGACTGTTCCTGTTTCGCATCGTCTACTACCTGCTGCCGATGCTGGCCGGCCTGTGGCTTGGGGGCGGCATGCTGGCGCAGCGGGTACCGGCGCTGGCGCGCTGGCGCCTGCGGCTGGCCGAGAATCCGCTGTTCGCCGTGCTCGGCGTGCCTGCCGGCGCGCTGGCCGAGTTCGGTGTGCGCATCCTCGCCCTGCTGACCTTCGGCGCCGGCGTGCTGCTGCTGGTGTCGGCGCTGTTGCCGTCGCTGCATCACCGCATGCTGCATGCCTCCAGCGCGCTGGCCCTGCAGGCGTTCGAGGGCTCGCACTGGCTGTCGGTACTGGCCGGCGTGCTGCTGCTGGGACTGGCGCGAGGCATTGACGGCCGCGTGCGCGTGGCCTACCGGCTGGTGCAGTGGACGCTGTGGCTGAGCGCGCTGCTGGCGCTGTCCAAGGGCCTGCACTGGGGCGAGGCGCTGTTCCTGCTGGCGGTGTCGGGCCTGCTGCGTACGCGCCGCGCGGCGTTCTCGCGCCGGGCGATGAGCCTGAGCTCGGCGCGCACGCTGGGATGGCTGCTGGGACTGCTGAGCGTGGTCGGCGTGTTCTTCGCCATCGGCGTCGCCGAGGTGCTCGGCGACGACAGTTTCGACATGCTCGCCACCGGCGCCGAGGCGCACACCTCGCGGCTGGCGCGCGGGCTGGGCGCGGCGTTGCTGGGTCTGGTGATCTATCTGATCTGGCAGGCCTTCGCGGTGCGTCGTCCGCAGCTGCCGCGGCCGACCCACGCCGAGCTGGAGCAGTCACGCGCGCTGTATCGCGAACACGGCGGCGGCGAATTCGCGCACCTGACCTTCATGGGCGACAAGCATCTGTTCTGGGCCGCCGACCATCGCGCATTGATCGCCTACGGCGCGGTACGCGACCGGCTGGTGGCACTGGGCGCGCCCTGCGGCGACGAGGCGGCGCTGACGCCGGCGGTGCTCGACTTCCGCCGCTTCGCCGACAGCCACGACCGCGTGCCGGTGTTCTACGAGGTGCTGGAGCCCGATCTGGCGCGCTTCCATGACCTCGGCTTCGATCTGTTCAAGCTGGGTGAACTGGCGCTGGTACCGCTGGCCGAGTTTTCGCTGGCCGGAAAGCGCTGGGAAGATCTGCGCCAGGCGGTCAATCGCGCCGGCCGCGAACGGCTCGAGTTCCGCATGGCGCAGCCGCCGTTTGACACCGCGCTGCAGGCCGATCTCGAGCGCGTCTCCGACGCCTGGCTGGCCGAGAGGGGCCAGGCCGAAAAGGGTTTCTCGCTGGGCCGCTTCGATCCTGCCTACTTTGCCTGGGGGCCGCTGGCGCTGGTGTATCGCGACGACGAGCTGATCGCCTTCGCCAACCTGCAGCCGCCCTACGGACCCCGCGGGCATGCCAGCGTCGACCTGATGCGCTACCTGCCCGACGCACCGCGCGGGACCATGGATTTCCTGTTCGCCCATGTCCTGCAATGGTCCCGGGACGAGGGTCACGCCATCTTCAGCCTGGGCATGGCGCCACTGTCCAACGTCGGCGCCAATCCCTATGCGCGCCTCAACGAACGGCTGGTCGCGCTGGCGTTCCGCTACGGCAACCGCTACTACAACTACCAGGGCGTACGCCGCTACAAGGAGAAATTCCGCCCGCAGTGGATCGGCGCCTATCTGGCCTATCCGCGCGGACTGAACGTGCCGGTGCTGCTGACCGACATCGCCGCGCTGGTCGCCGGCGGCTATCGGCACTTCCTGTTCGGCTGACGCCGGGGCGGCGCGTACCGATCTGCTCTTTCAAGACAGCGTTTCCGCTCGCCTGCGGCGCCTATCTTTGTTGTCACCCTGAGCACAGCGAAGGGTCTGTGCAGCGAAGCGTCTTGCCCGTGCTCGCGCGCGCCGGCGGCACACCGCCCGGTTCCGCTCGGCTGCCGCCGAGCGGCCACCTTCATTTGAAAGAAAGTGGCCAAGGAAATGTCCCCCTGCGGTCGCGCCCGCTGCGCGGGTTCGCGGCCGCCTGCGGGGCGGGCCGATCCCTCCGGCGTCCGCCGCGCCGAAGGGGGTGAAAAGCCGCGGAGCAAACGCTCGTCCACGCTGGCTCTCGACGCCTGCCTTCGCAAAAAGCGAAGAGACAAGGGCGACAACAAAATCCAGGCGCGGACACGCGCCGGAAGCGCGTAACCAGTTACACTGACAACCCGTTCCGCGCCGGCCGCCGCCGCGCCGCCGTGCGGTCCATTGATGAGCAACCAGCGCCCCCTCCAGGTTCGTCGCCTCGGCCGCCAGCCTTATCCGCCGGTGTGGCAGGCCATGCGCGCGTTCACCGATGACCGCGACACCACGACGATGGATGAGCTGTGGTTGCTGCAACACGATCCGGTGTTCACCCTCGGCCAGGCCGGCAAGCGGGAGCACGTGCTGGCGGCGGGCGAGATTCCGGTGATCCCGGTCGATCGCGGCGGCCAGGTGACCTATCACGGCCCCGGCCAGATCGTGGCCTATCCGCTGCTCGACCTGCGCCGGCTCGGCCTCGGCGTGCGCGAGCTGGTGCAGCGGATCGAGCAGGCGATCATCGATACGCTCGACGTCTGGAACGTGAGCGCGGCGCGGCGCGAGGGCGCTCCCGGCGTGTACGTGGGCGCGGCCAAGATCGCCGCGCTGGGTCTGCGCGTGCGCCGCGGCTGCAGCTTCCACGGCCTTGCCTTCAACGTGGCCATGGATCTGGAACCATTCCGGCGCATCAATCCCTGCGGCTTTCAGGGCCTCGCGGTGACCCAGCTCGGCGATCTCGGCGGACCTTCGCGTCTCGCCGACGTCGAGGATGTCCTGATCGTGCAACTGTGTCGCCAGTTCGGCTTGCGCGCCGAAGCCGCCTCCCCCATCCTGCCCGTGCCGGCCGCCGCCGCGCCCATTCCCGTGCCATGACCGAAGCCACCTCAAGCAAGATCATTCCCGCGCTGGTCACCGGCGCCCGCCACAGCGGCGAGGACAAGATCGCGCGCAATCGCGCCGCGTTCGACGCCGCGCCGCTGCTGCGCAAGCCGGGCTGGATCCGCGTGCGCCTGCCGCAGGGCAACGCGGTGCAGCGATTGAAGGCCACGCTGCGTGACAACGCGCTGGTGACGGTGTGCGAAGAGGCTTCCTGCCCGAACATCCACGAGTGCTTCAGCAAGGGCACCGCAACCTTCATGGTGCTCGGCGAGGTGTGCACGCGGCGCTGTTCGTTCTGCGATGTCGCCCACGGCCGCCCGAAGCCGCCCGATGCGCAGGAACCGCAGCGCCTGGCCGCCACCATCCGCGATATGCGCCTGCGCTACGTGGTGATCACCTCGGTCGATCGCGACGACCTGCGCGACGGCGGCGCCGCGCATTTCGCCGCCTGCATCGCCGCGGTGCGCGCGGCCAGCCCGGCGACGCGCATCGAGATCCTCACCCCCGACTTCCGCGGCAAGGGCCGCATGGAGCGCGCGCTGGATGCGCTGCAGCCGGCGCCGCCGGACGTGTTCAACCACAATCTCGAGACCGTGCGCGCACTCTATCCCGAGGTGCGTCCGGGCGCCGACTACGACTGGTCGCTCGATCTGCTGCGCCAGTTCAAGGCGCGGCATCCCGCCATCCCGACCAAGTCCGGCATCATGCTCGGACTGGGCGAGACCGAGCAGCAGGTGCACGCGGCGCTGGCCGATCTGCGCGCGCACGATGTCGACATGATCACCATCGGCCAGTACCTGCAACCCACGCCGCACCATCATCCGGTGCTGCGCTACTGGACTCCGGACGAATTCGACGCGCTGCGCGAGCACGGCATGACGATGGGCTTCAGCCACGTCGCCTCCGGCCCGCTGGTGCGTTCTTCCTATCACGCCGACGCGCAGGCCCACGCCGCCGGCTATGTCGAGGTGGCCTGACCCATGATCCTGCGGCGCCTGCTGTTCGCTGTTTCCCTGCTGCTCATCCTCCCGCTCGCCCAGGCCCAGGCACCCAGTTGCGCCGCACCCGGCGGCGCGCCGCGGCGCGCCGCGGCGGCGTTCCCGCTGACGCCGACGCCGGCGCAGTCCGAGGTCGCGCAGCTCTCGGCGCGCTTCCTGACGCGCTATTCCTACGAGGCGCTGCCGCTCGACAACGCGATGTCGGAGCGGATGTTCAAGGCCTACTTCGACGCGCTGGACGGCGAGAAGCTGTTCTTCACCCAGACCGATGTCGATCGTTTCGCCGGCCTGCGCGACGGCCTCGACAGCGCGATCTGGACCGGCGACATGAGCGGCCCGTTCGCGATCTTCAACCTCTACGAGCAGCGCGTCGCCGAACGCGTCGCCTACGCCCGCTCGCTGCTGGCCGAAGGGCTTCGACTTCAATCGCGAGGAGAGCTTCGACCTCGACCGCCGTCACGCGCCATGGGCCAAGGACACCGCGGCGCTGGACGGCCTCTGGCGCAAGCGGGTCAAGAACGACTGGCTGCGCCTGAAACTGGCCGGCCAGAAGGATGCCGAGATCCGCAAGACGCTCGACAAGCGCTACGCCAACTACATCGAGCAGGCGCGCGAGCTGGACGGCGAGGACGCGTTCTCGACCTTCATGAACGCGTACGCGATGGCCAACGATCCGCACACCAACTACCTCGGCCCACGCGCCAGCGAGAACTTCGACATCTCGATGAAACTGTCGCTGGAGGGCATCGGCGCGGTGCTGGAGCGGCGCGACGAGTACACGCAGATCCGCGAGATCGTGCCCGGCGGCCCGGCCTCGCGCTCCAGGCTGCAGGTCGGCGACCGCATCGTCGGCGTCGGCCAGGGCGCCGGCTGCCCGATCGAGGACGTGGTCGGATGGCGCCTCGACGACGTCGTCGCCCTGATCCGCGGCAAGAAGGACACCGTGGTCCGCCTCGAGGTGCTGCCGGCCGACGTCGGCCTCGACGGCAAGCACGAGATCATCACCATGGTGCGCAAGAAGGTCACCATCGAGGAACAGGCGGCCAAGAAGAAGATCATCGACATCCGCGACGGAGACCGCACGCTGAAGATCGGCGTGATCGACCTGCCGACGTTCTACCAGGACTTCGAGGCCCGCCGCCGCGGCGACCCCAACTACCGCAGCGCCACCCGCGACGTCGCCAAGCTGCTCGCCGAACTGAAGAAGGACAAGGTCGACGGCGTCATCGTCGATCTGCGCAACAACGGCGGCGGCTCGCTGGCCGAGGCCACCGAGCTGTCCGGACTGTTCATCGGCAAGGGGCCGATCGTGCAGGTGCGCGACAACCGCGGCCGCGTCGAGGAGGAAGACAGCGACAACGCCCGCGTCTGGGACGGACCGCTGGCGGTGCTGGTCAATCGCGGCTCGGCGTCGGCGTCGGAGATCTTCGCCGCCGCGATCCAGGACTACGGCCGCGGCCTGATCATCGGCGAGAACACCTACGGCAAGGGCACCGTGCAGAACCTGGTCGATCTCGACCAGGTGGCGCAGCAGCCGCAGGGCAAGCTCGGCGAGCTGAAGATGACCATCGCCGAGTTCTTCCGCGTCAACGGCGGCTCGACCCAGCTCAAGGGCGTGACCCCGGATATCGTCTTTCCGCAGACCATCAATACCAAGGACTTCGGCGAGTCCAGCTACGACAACGCGCTGCCGTGGTCGCAGATCAAGCCGGCCGACTACAAGCCGGTGGCCAACCTCAAGCCGCTGCTGCCCAACCTGCTGATGTTGCACGACGCGCGCGTGGCCAAGTCGCCGGCCTGGCAGCTGATGCTCGACGAACTGGCCGAGGCGCGCCAGTTGCAGTCCCAGACCACGGTGTCGCTGGACTTTGCCGTGCGTGACCACGAACGCAAGGCGTTCGAGGCCACCCAGGCAGCCTTCAAGGTGCGCGAGAAGACGATCGACGCCGTGTCGCATCCGGTCTCGGCCGCCACCGCCGGCGCGCCCGCTGGCGCGGCCCCGGCGGCCACCGCGGCCGACGACGGCCTGCAGGCCAACGAGCGGCCACTGAAGAGCGACCTGGCGCGCGCGAAGACCCGCGACGTGCGCCGCGACACCATGCTCGAAGAGGCCGCGCACATCCTCGGTGACGAGGTAGTGATGCTGAAGAGCGATCCGCGGCTTGCCGCCGTCGTGCTGCCGCCGCGTGCCGCACCGATGAAGTGAGGAACGGCCTGCGCCGGTCGCGGCCCGCACGGGCCCGACCGGCGCGACTCGTGACCACGGTCCGCGCCGCGCCGCGCCGCGCCGATGCGCCGGATGCGGCGCTCGCGGCAGGCCCGGTTGCGCCCGATCGCGACGAAGGGTCGCCCGGATGCAGCCCCATGGGGGCGGAATCCGGGGCCCGATCCTTGCCATGGAACAAATCATTTGCGCACTTCGCGGACAAAAATCGTTCTCACCGCGGCATCATTCCCGGATTACGCCGCGCTGCATCCGGGCTGTGCGGTTTTCGCATCGTGATCGCGAACGGGTATCAGGAATCGGCGTCCATCACCTCGGCGCCGATCAGCACCACGTCGGCGGGCCGACGCGCAAACAGGCCGACCGTGACCACGCCGGGAATCTGGTTGATTTCGCGCTCGAGGCCGCGCGGATCGCCGATGCGCAGGCCGTGCACGTCGAGCAGCCAGTTGCCGTTGTCGGTGACCACGCCGTCGCGCCAGACCGGCTGGCCGCCGAGCCTGACCAGCGCGCGCGCGACCAGACTGCGCGCCATCGGAATCACCTCGACCGGCAGCGGGAACCGACCCAGCACCTCGACGCGCTTGCCGGCATCGATGATGCACACGAACCGCGCCGCGGCCTCGGCGATGATCTTCTCGCGCGTCAGCGCGGCGCCGCCGCCCTTGATCAGGCAGCGCTGCGGATCGCACTCGTCGGCGCCGTCGACGTACAGCGGAATGTCGCCGACCGCGTTCAGGTCGAGCACCGGAATGCCGTGCGCCCTGAGCTGCCGCGTGCTCTGCTCGGAACTCGACACCGCGCCTTCGATCCGCGCCTTGCGCGCGGCCAGCGCATCGATGAAGTGCGCCACCGTCGAGCCGGTGCCGACACCGACGATCATGCCGTCTTCCACATACGCGAGCGCGGCCTGGCCGGCGCGGCGCTTTTCCTCGTCGCGATTCATGATGCACTCCGCCTCATTCGAGGCCCAGGATGAAATCCCACTGCGCGGCACTGACCGGCAGCACCGACAACCGGTTGCCGCGCTGGATCAGCGCGAAGCCGGCCAGCTCGGGTCGGCCCTTGAGTTCGTCCAGCGCGATGGTGCGCTTGAGCGTGCGCACGTAGGCGACGTCCACCAGCGACCAGCGCGGATCGTCGCGGCGGCTGGCCGGATCGAAGTGCACGTGCTTCGGGTCGAACTGGGTGGGGTCGGCATAGGCCGCCCGCGCAACCTTGGCGACGCCGACCACGCCGGGCACGGTGCAGTTGGAATGGTAGAACAGCACGCCATCGCCCTGGCGCATCGCGCGCAGATGGTTGCGCGCCTGGTAGTTGCGCACGCCGTCCCAGGGCTCGCGGCGCTTGCGCGCCAGGTCGGCGATCGAAAACGCCCCCGGCTCGGTCTTCATCAGCCAGTGCTGCATGGCGTGCCCTCCTTCGACGGTGCGCAGGCGATCAGGCCCCGCTCGGTGGCAACGTAGTCGAGCGCGACGTCCCAGGGCTGCGGCGCCAGCGCCGGGTCGCCGCGCGGGACTTCCTGGAACGCATAGGCGACGCCGATCAGCAGCGGTCGCGCCGGCCGCGCGTGGTCGCGCAGGAAGGCGAAGCTGGCGTCGTAGAAGCCGCCGCCGTAGCCCAGACGCATGCCGTCGCGATCGAACGCCAGCAGCGGCAGCAGCACCGCGTCGAGACTGGCCGGGGCCTCGTGCGCGCTGGCCGGTACCGCCGGCTCGGGAATGCCGTAGCGATTGGCCGCCAGCGCCACGTCGTGATCCCAATGGGCGAAGGCCAGCCGGCGCGGTGCCACGATCACCGGCAGGAAATAGCGTGCGCCGCGCGCCGCCAGCGCGGCCACGACCAAGTTCAACGGCAGCTCGCCGGTGCTGGCCCAGTAGCCGGCGACACGCTGCAGCGCGCCCCAGCCGGGCAGTGCGTCGAGGGCGTCGCGCACGCCGCGGGCGGCGGCGATCCGCGTCGCGGGATCGAGCGCGAGGCGCTGGGCGCGCAGGCGTTCACGCAGCGCACGCCTGCTGGAGCTGGCATCCACGAGCGGTGGTCCCCGCGGCAGGACGGATGGGGGGCGTTCTCCGCGATGCCGGTGCCCGCCAGACGACCTTGATCCCAAGGATCAGGTGGGAGGGCTGACGTGATTTCAGGCTTTCCGCACACGGCGGACATGCACACCATCACGAACAGGCCGACCCGGGGTCGTAAAACAGGAACAAGGCAATATGCTGGATGCGTGCTGTCGAACACCGCAGGGAACGCCTGCCCGCATTCTAGTCCATGGCCGCGCAATTGAAAGCCCGTCGCCGCGCGCCCGGCCCTGCCCGGCCCGGCTCAACCGGGATCGAGCGCCGCCTGCAGACGCTGGCGCAAGGTCGCCAGCCCCTCGCTGAGCACACGCTCCTGGACCGCATGCCGCTGGCGCAGATCGACCAGCTCGTGGGTCAGGCTGAGCGCGGCCAGCACCGCCAGGCGATCGAAGCCGGGCGTGCGCGAGGCGGCGCGCAGCTCGCGCATCTTGGCGTCGAGCAATGCGGCGGCGGCCAGCAGACCGGGCCGCTCCTGCTCGGAGCATGCGACGAGGAACTCGCGATCGAGCAGCTTCAGCGCGACCGGCTCGCTGTCGGCGCTCATGCCGTGGAACCCGGGTGCTCGAGCGCCTTCAGGCGCTGGATCATGGTCTCGACCCGGCTGCGCGCCTGCTCGTTGCGCGCCAGCAGGGTGGCGCGCTCGCCGGCCAGCTGCTCCTGGCTGGTGCGCAGGCTGCGGTTTTCCTCGTGCAGCCGGCGCTGGCTTTCGCCGAGGCGCTGGGCGAGCGCATGCAGGGCCTCGAGTTCGCGCTGGATCGGATCGTCGGTGCTCATGGACACGGGACTCTAGCAGTTTGTGGAACAGGGTCCAGTCCGCCCCTGATGCGCGCCGCGGTCAGCGTCCGCTCCGTGCCTTGCGACCGCGGCGGGCCGCCGTCGGCATCACGGAGCCTGTCCAGCGGCCGTGCCTCGTGCCGCGGCCTTCAGGGCATGCTCGATCGAACCCGGCGCGCACATGATGCTGAGAAAGCTGTTGGAGCCCATCATGCTCAGATCCGGAAAGTTGATGGCGATGCGAAATTTCGCGCCCAGCGCATACACGCGATTGCCGGCCACGAGGATGTCGTAGGGCAGATGACCGGTCGAATGGATCGCGTGGAAGTCGATCCGGCTCATGATGTACCGATCGCCGCTGCATGCGTTGCCGGCGGGGCCGGACAGGCCGACGCCGAACAGCGTCTCCTGCTTGCCCGGCACGGCCACCTCGTAAACCCGGCTGGTACCGCCCTGGTGCGCCGCCAGACCCGCGCGCACGGCATCCACCGCCTGCTGATAGCTGTCGTACCTGGCCAGCTGGTCGGGATCGGTGAAGTAAGGCATCAGGAACTTGTAGTGATAATCGCGCAGGGCCTTCGCGGTCAGGCCGTCGCTGGAACCATAGGCCTGCTGCGTCCCGAGCGCCGCCTCGAGCGCCGCCGCCACATCCGTCAGGTCGCTCTTCAGGCGATAGGCGGCGGCCATGTAGGCCGGATTGGTGTAGGCGACCTGGATCCGGGTGGTGCCGTGGTTCGTCACCTGGGTCACCGTGACCCGCTGCACGACGGCATAGCCGCCAAACCTGGTTTCCGCCGCCGCCTGCTGCAGCGCCGGGCTGGTGACGCCAATGATCTGTGCCGAGACCACCTCGCCTCCGGGAAACGTTGCGTCGGTGTAGGGCGCGTAACTGCCGACGATGCTGAAGCCGTGGTCGCTGAGCTTTTTCTCGACCTGCGCCACGATCGACGACAGGTCGCCCGTCGTGGTGTAGGCGAGATTGAACGGCTTGAGCCGCGGTGCCGCAGCGGCGGCCTGCCCGATGCCGGCGGCCAGCAGCAGAACCGCGGCCAGGAACACCGGCCCGATGCGCGTGAATGACGTGGTCATTGCAGACTCCCCCGAGTGGCCATGTGCCAGCAAGACGGAGCGGATGCCGTCGTGGGACGGATGCGGCCCCGGACCGAAGCGGCATGCGACGCGCCGCGGCGTGACGAGGCTACCACAGGGCAACGCGCGTCCCGGGGATCCACCCGGCTTCGCTGCCGACGACGATGGCCTCGCCCGGGATCCGCGCCCGCTCAGACTCGAAATCGGGGTCAGAGTGGAGCGCCCCTTATTTCCAGCCCCAGGCGCAAGTCATCGATGGCCTGCGGATCCACTGGGTACGAGGCTGCTCCCGGGATCAAGCCATGACCCGGGCCGAGCGGCTTGCACCCCGTGACATCCTTCGCTGGTTGGCATCAACCATGGACGGCGATCTTCAGGTCATGCGGCTCCGGATGTCCGTCCGACTTCTCGACCAGGTCGCGCAGGCTGAGCAGAAACGTCGCCCACTTCGTGCTGCAGTGATGCATGAACTCGACCGGCTCTTTCCAGTTCGCGTGCTTGAACAGAACGAAGGTCTGGTCTTCCTTCCACTCGAGCCGGAACGTAACCTCGGTATCCAGCCACTCGTCGGGCCCGCGCGTGCAGCGCCAGTGCACCAACCGGTCCGGTTCGGCGGCGAGGACCTGCATGGCATTGGAGTAAAAGGTGAAAGTGCCGCCCTTTGCCGCGCTACCGGCAGCGGTGCTGATCCACCAGCCACGCACGCCCTCGATCGTGGTGAGCGCTTTGAATACCTGGTCGGGTGTTGCGTCAATGCCGACGCGATGAAGAATATCGACCATGACGGACTCCTTTGCGAATGAGTGAGAGGATCGGGTGCAGGTAGCGCGGGGACGCCCCGTTACAGGGAATGATTCGCGGCTTGAACGCACCCGCGGCCAACCGCGGATATTCAGTCCGCTGTGGCGCACGCAGCCCTTCGTCCTTCACGATCAGGGTCAGTCGCGGATCGGGCCATGACGGCAACTAGCTGCCCTGCGCCATCGCGGCCACGCGCTCCCAGGTCGTCGCCTGCATGCTCGGGCGCCCGTTCATCCGGTCCAGCCACGCTTGCAGGTTCTCCCTTCCGGCCGCGAGCGGCGCCCACTCGGGCGTCGCGCGCATGAAATCGAGCTGCGGTGCCAGCAGCAGATCGGCCAGACTGATCGAGTCGCCCACGAAGTACGACTGGTCGCCCAGCTGGCGAGACAGCTCCTCGAACACGGCATGGCCCTTCGGCATCGCGGCGGCGATGGCGACCTCGTCCGGCGTGAGGCCCAGCAGGCGCGGGCCGACGATGCGCTGGAATGCGATGACATTGGCGACGCCCTGGAACAGATACCAGTCGTTGATGTTCATCAGCTGGTCCATGCGTCCGGCGGCCCGGGGCTGCGCGGGCGTCAGGGCCGGGCCCGGCAGCGCGCGATCGACGTAGCGCAGGATCGCCTGGGCCTCGTAGAGCCTGAAGTCGCCGTGCTCCAGCACCGGCACGCGGCCAAAGGGATGGCGAGCGAGATGCTCGGGCCCGCGCAGGGTCCCCGGTACCACGGGAGCCAGGCGATAGCGCGCGCCCTTTTCCTCCAGCGCGACCAGGGCGGCTCTGCCGAACGGGCTGCCGGGGATGCTGTGGATGACGATGTCGCTCATGACGCCTGTGCTCCCCTCGCCGCCTCTTTCGCGAACAGTTCGAGTATCGTCGGCCAGCCGCCATCGACGCCCTTGCGCATCGTCTCGCCCGCGTCCGCGCCCATGCGCTCGAAGTTGCGGTGCTCGAGCTCGACGCGCGTGCGCCCGTCGGCCTCGGCCAGAAAGCGCACCTCGACCTCGGACGCCAGCGCGACCCGCGCATCCGGCTTCCACGCGGCGCTGATCTCCCAGGTGACGGCGAAGCGCTCGCCGGGTTGCCAGACGAGCACATGCCCGATCACCGCCTCGGTGCCGTCCTCGTGCTCGGTGTACCAGCGCCCGCCAACGAACGGCTCGATGACGGATTTGCGGATCGGCGTCGCGCCGATACCCTTGGATTTCGGCCACCAGCGATCGATGCCGGCGGTGAACACCTCGAAGGCCTGGTGCGGGGGTGCGTCGACGACGAGGGTCTTGTGCACCGGAGCCATGCGGATCGTTGGGTTCAAGGCTTTTCCCTCTTGCGTTGGGTATTCGGTCTTTCCACTTCGCTCTTGAAGGACTCCAGCGCGGCGTCCCAGAACTGGTCGATCCAGCGCCGCAGCTCGCCGAGGCCATCCGGATCGATGCAATAGACGCGGCGCGCGCCTTCCGAGCGATCGATCACCAACCCCGCCTCTTTCAGCGCCTTGAGATGTTGCGAGACCGCCGGACGGCTGACGGGCAAGCCTTGGGCAAGCACACCCACGGACTGGGGACCGGAGCGCAGCCTTTCGAACACCCGGCGGCGCGTCGGATCGCTCAGGCATTGCAGTGCTTTTGCGTAAGCCATGACTTACGGTAAGCGTATACTTACGTGATGTCAAGAGCCAAACTGCCGCGTCTCGATTGCCGGTGTCAGCGGCCGCCGAAACAGGCGGACAGCGCGTGGTCACATCGATGCCGAAAGCCTTGCGATGCGGCGCGCGTGCCGCGTGTCAGCCCTGGGCGCGCAGCCGCACGACAAAGTCCGCATCGGGCTCGCCGCGCGCGTACAGCCACCCCTGCACGCGATGGCAACCCATCGCACGCAATTCGGTTTCCTGGACGCGTAGTTCCACGCCCTCCACTACTACCCCAAGCCCCATCGCCTGCGCCAGCCCCAGCACGGCGGACACGATCGCGTGTGCTTGCGGATCGGTGGTCAAGCCCTCGACCAGGCTCTTGTCGATTTTCAACGTGTCCACCGGAAAGCGCTTGAGGTAGGCCAGCGACGAATAGCCCGTGCCGAAGTCATCCACCGCCAGACTGACCCCCAAAGCCTTGAGCGCATGCAGCGTATCGAGCGCGCGCTGGGCGTGGCTCATCAGCGTGGTTTCGGTAATCTCGAGACACAGGCGTTGCGGCTCGAAACCGGTTTCGCGCAACACCGCGGAAACCATTTCCACCAGCCCCGGCTGCTCGAACTGGCGTGCCGACAGATTCACCCCCAGCGCGCAGGCACGGCCGTCCGGCGCGAGCGGCCAGCGCTTCGCGTCGCTGCACGCCCGGTGCAACACCCAGCGACCGATCGGGACGATCAGCCCCGAACTCTCGGCGACATCGATGAAATCGCCCGCCACGCGCAATGCGCCGTCCGCGTCGTGCCAGCGCAGCAACGCCTCGGCCGCGACCGCCTTGCCGCTGGCCAGGTCGATCTCGGGCTGATACACCACCACCAGCGCGTCGCTGTGCAGCGCCTCGCGCAGGCCGTATTCGATCCGCAGCCGATCCAGCAGGCCGCGATGCTGCTCGGCATCGAACACCTCGCAGCGATTGCGGCCGAGTTGCGTGGCCTGCTTGCTGGCGCGATCCGCATCGCGCAGCAGATTGTCGGAGGTCGTCGGCGTGTCGCCGTGGTTGAAGGCGATGCCGATGCTGGCGCCGACGGTGAACTCGAGCTGGTCGATACGCAAGGGTTCGTTGATCGCTGCAAGGATGTCCTCAGCTTGCCGCATCGCCTGCCATTCCTCGGCCAGCCGTGGCAGCAGCACCGCGAAGCAATCGCTTTCCACCCGGGCGATGATCGCATCGTCCGGCGTGACGGCATCGATGCGCTCGCCCAGCTCGGTCAGCACGGCATCACCGCCGATTTCGCCGACGCGCTCGTTGACGCTGTAAAAGCGATCGACACTGACGAACAGCAGTGCCACCAGCCGCGGCCGCCTGTGTTGCCGGCGCAGCAGGTCCCGTATCGCCCGAGGAGCAGCGACCGGTTGGCAAGGCCGGTAACCGGATCGTGCAGTTCCAGATAGTTCAGCCGCGCCTCGGCGCATCGGCGACGCTCGATTTCCAGTGCCAGCGCGACGAAATCGCCCATGTTGCCGGCGAACGCAATCTCGTCGCGGCGCCACGCGCGCACCGCACCCACATGCTCGTGAAAGATCGCGCCGTAGAGTTCGTCACCCACCAAGACCGGTGTCGCGATCAGCGATTGGATCCGGCGACGCTGCAAATAACCCGCGATCGACCGCGGCAACTCCGCCGGCCATGGCTCCACGTCGACATCGACCGCGCTGATCACCCGCGTCTTCGGCAGCGTCTGCCTGGAGGCGATATCGGTGGCCGCGAGGTGCTCCTCGAAACCGGCCGCGTTGTGCACATCGGCCGTACGCTCATAAGCGTGCACGCAGCGCAGGCTGCCGTCAGTTTCGGATTGCCAGACGGTGACTCGCTCGACATCCAGCACATGCGCCGCGGTTTCGGCGATCGCGGCCAATGCGTTCTGCAATCCATCGCCGGATTGCCGCAAACGCTGCGCCAGCTGCATCAGAGCGCGTGCGTGTCGCCGCATGCGTGCATCGCGTCCCTGACCATCGATCACCCCCTTGGCGGGAGACATGGCGCACCTCCGGCGCAGTCTTGACGGGCAACAATGTCAGGGTCGCGGAAATCCGCAAAAACAATCTAGCACGAGGCCCGTTCCGGCGGGCGCGCCGCTCGCCGTCATGTCGGCCCGGCGAACGTCCGCGAGGGTGGACCGGATCTTCTGCTCGAAGCAGGTGCGCTTCATGGTCTGAAAGCGCGTAGCCTTGCGATGAGCGAAGGCGGCTCTCGCAGTGCCCTCCTGCCACCGCGCCCGGCACAGGCTTGTACTCCCCGCGCGCGTTCCCGCTGGTGACGGTCACTGTCATGGTGACCTCGCAGCCCGCGTTGCGTTGGAGGTGAGCATGGCCGTATCCGTATCCCCCCCCCCCCGCCGCGGCAAAACGAACTTCTCGCGGCGCTGCCCGATGCCGAGCTGGCGCGCTGGCTGCCGCATCTGGAACGGGTGGACGTCCATCATGGCGAGGTGCTCTATCAGCCCGGGAACCGGCTGACCCATGTGTACTTTCCTACCACGTCGATCATCTCGCTGCTGTACGTGATGGAAGCCGGCGCCTCGGTCGAAATCGCGGTCGTCGGGCGCGAAGGTATCGTTGGCATTTCGCTCTTCATGGGCGCCAAATCAACGCCCAGCCGTGCCGTCGTGCAAAGCGATGGCCAGGTGATTCGGCTCAACTCGGCTGTACTGATGCAGGCGTTCGACCGGGGCGGCCCCGTGCTGCACCTGCTGCTGCGCTTTACTCCAGGCTCTCATCACCCAGATAGCGCAAACATCCGTATGCAATCTCCGCCATACGCTGGATCAGCGGCTGTGCCGTTTGCTTCTGCTCAGCCTGGACCGATCGCATTCCAAGGATTTCGTGCTGACACAACTGGCCATCGCCCGCTTGCTGGGCGTGCGCCGCGAAAGCGTGACCGAGTCTGCCAGCCGCTTGCAGGGGGCCGGGTTGATCCGCTACCGGCGAGGCCACATCACGGTGCTCGACCGCGCCGGCCTCAAACGCCACTCCTGCGGGTGCTACGTCGTGATCAAGAAAGCATACGATCGACTGCTCCCGGCCACGACGGCGACTTGAGGCGCCACGAGGCGTTGGCTGCCGGCAGGAAGAAAAAGGAGGTTCTTGCGGTTTTCCAGTGAAGTCAGGGCTTGACATGAGCTTGGTGGCCAACGGGGTAGAGATCGAGGCCGCCGCAATGGAACGGGCAGCGCAGCAGGTGCCCGCGCAGCATGGTCTTCAACGGGTTCGGGTGGCGCCCCGTCCCGCCTTGGGATACGCCGGTTCGATCAACGCCAGCAGCGCTTCCAACGGCACCACGCGTACCCCGCTGGCATGGCGATGAGGGCGGCTGGCGTTTCCGTCGGCTCAGTGTGCTTGCTCATCTCGGGTTCCCAGCGGCTAACTGTGTGGACGTTGAGGGCGCGGGTCCATCTTCGCCCTCACATGGGCGAGCGGGCGGGCCGCGATAGTGCAATCCGCTCTACACCGCGCTTCATGCAGCACCCATTTCATAATTCGCACGGAGCGTCTGATGAAGCTGGCGCATGTGCGCGTGGCCGTGCTCAGCCGACAGGGTGTCAGGATCAAAGGCCGGGCAGATTTCGATGTCCCGCTGCGAAAGGTAATTGCCGTGGATCAGCACCTCGCGGATTTGATCGGCGTCGTCGACGTATTCACGTTCCTCTGGGTCGTGGTTCTGCAGCAGAAACTCGCGATAGCAGTGCTCGATGACCGGCGTCGAGTGCCGCTGGATCTCTCCCACGACGCGCAGGATCTCGGTGATCTTGAGGTCGAGCGCTACCTCGGTGCTGTAGAAAATGTTGCCGTTGGGGTGAGCGGCTTCGTTGCGGTCGTCCACCAGTTTGGCGTAAGTGCCGATCTTGCCGTTGTCGCAGGCGATCAGCTTGAGGAAGCGCAGGATGCTGCGCTCGTTCACGGTGCTGAAGACGAACGGCGAAGTCGCTTCGAGGAGGCTCTTTTCGATGTCCTTGCCGAAGCCGATCAGGCCCATCGCGAAATCCTTCGGTTCCGTCTGCCTGATCTGCCAGATGTTGAAGTAGACGAAGCTCATCGTGAGCATGTGGTAGGCGAGGAAGGCGAACTGATACTTGCCGTGCGTGTAGTTGGTCTCGAACGCGTCCCACAGAAACTCGATGTACTCCTGCTCGCTGCGGGTCTTGAATGAAAGCGGCAGGTAGTTCGCCAGCTCGGCGGCATCTTCCATGGCTCAGGCGTCCGATGGGTCCGGCTTGGCGGCCCAGTGCTCTTGAAACTTGGGGCCGTCCGATTTCGGCTTGGTGGCGGGCTCATGGATCTGAATCGTCAACGGAATCGGGAAGTCGGTGCCAATGATGGCGGCTTCACCGGGGCGCAGGTTGGGCAGAAAAGCGGATGCCGCACGATCGATCTCACCGCAAGCACGTTCCACCACTTCGCGATCGCGGTCGTTTGTCAGCCGATGCACGATCAAGGTGCCCATCTGGCTCAAGACCCCCTCAGAGAGATCACGGGGGCGTTGAGTGGCCAGGCAGATATTCAGCCCATACTTCCGGCCCTCCTTGGCGATCAGCTCGAAGGCATCGAGTTTGGCGGCATCAGTCCTCCGCACCGATTTGGCGACCGAGAAAGTTGTGCGCCTCATCCACCAAGACCACCGTCGGCCGTTGCTGAAAAGCGCCGGCACGGGCCTGGGTCAGAAGGTGACGGCCAATGACATTGGCGATGATTTCGCGCGCGTGAAACTCGTAGGCGATACCGCTCAGGCAGATTCGCAGCAGCTTGTCGCCCCCGTTGATGAAGTCATCGATCTTGGTCGTCAACTTCGGCGCGGCGTCAGCTTGGAAGACGCATTGAAAAGCGGGGGAAGTCCAGGACACCGTTGATCCGCGTCGATCGAGAGGCGCAATAGCCAATTTCTGCTTCGTTTGGCCCTTTCCAGCGTGGATCACCGTAGTCGCCAACACACTCATGGACGATCTGTTCTGGCAGCCTCTTCACATCGATCGGCTCTTTTGGATCCGACACGTTGGCTGCATGCTTTGTCATTGCATCGTTGAAGAGTTTCTTGTCCTTGTTGACTTTGATGATCGTGCCATTCATGGCGAGGCTAGGTTCGAGCCTTGCTAGACGCAAGCTCTGAATCGCTGCGCGTAGCTTCGGCCCCTGCACCTTGCCCGCGGGCTCGAAAAGCGCCACGATGTCCGATTCCCAGGAAGCTCGTTCGGCGGCAGCGAGCATGCGACCGAGTTGGTCGCCTTTTCGACCGGCGCGTCAAGGTGGCAATGCGATACCCCATCGCCAGCAGAACCCCGATACTCGCCGGTGGCATCGATCAGGATCAGCTTTGCGCGATGCCGAATGCACTCCTCGATGATCCGCGCCGTCGTCCAGCTCTTGCCTCCGCCCGTCGCACCAAGGATCGCGCAATGGCGACCGAAAAGTCGCTCCGGTTTCACGGCAACGATACTCTCCTGCGACCCGCCGACCACGCCAAGGTTTCGGGTCACAGGTTCGCTGTCACCCGTCCCCTTCTCCATCAGACTGCGGAAGCAGCGCGATGAATCGATGCGGCGCGGCGTAAATCCGGTCCCCGAGGCGCGGATAGGCATCGACGCCTGCGGTCACCGTCAGGTCGTCCATGGCAACGCAGCCGAGGAGCTGCCGATCTCGCCAAGCGCTGTGCCGGGCCAGCGATTTGTCGAGGATGAGGATGCTCGTCTTGACGCCGGAGTAGGGCTGGAACACGCCGGCGGGCAGCGACGCCACCGCCACGAGGTACTGCTCCACCAGCAGCTTGCGCAACTCGTGTAGGCGCCCTGGCTCTGGAAGATGATGCCCTCGGGCACGATGATGCCGGCGCGGCCGTTGGGCGTGAGGTGCTCGGCCATGTAGTCGACGAACAGCACTTCGGTGCGCTTGGCCTGGATGGTGAAGCGCTTGTGCGGCCTGATGCCGCCCTTGGGCGACATGAAGGGCGGGTTGGCGATGACGACGTCGGCGTGCTCGTCCCAGCGCTCGTCGCGGTGAGGGTGTCGTACTCGACGACGTGCGGGTCGGTGAAGCCGTGCAGGTAGAGGTTCACCCGGCTAGAGCCGCACCATGTCGGGCGAGATGTCGTAGCCCTTGACGTTGCGCGCGAGACGGGCGCCGTTCGTCGCGGGTCAGTGTGCTTGGCCCTTGGCGTCGGTGTTGGCCTTGAGGATGTGCTTCCACGCGGAGATGAGAAACCCGGCGGTGCCGCAGGCGGGGTCGAGCACGGTGTCGGTTTTTCTCGGGTCGAGCACCGCGACCATGAAGTCGATGATGTGGCGCGGCGTGCGGAACTGCCCGGCGTCGCCCTGGCTGCCGAGCACGGAGAGCAGGTACTCGAAGGCGTCGCCGAGGCGCTCGCTGTGGTCGTAGCTGAACTCGTCGATGATCTTGAGGAAGCGTCTTCAGTGTTTCGGGGTCGCGGTACGGCAGGTAGGCGTTCTTGAAGATGTCGCGAAACAGCGGCGGGATGCCGGGGTTCTCCGGCATCTTGGCGATGCCTTCGGCGTAGAGGTTCGAGCGTCTCGTGGCCGCCCAGGCCCGAGCGCATCAGCCGGCCCAGCCGTAGCGGGCGTAGTCGCCGGCGAAGAACTTGCGCTGGCCGCCGAGCTCCTCGGATTCGGCGTCCATGTCGTCCATGAACTTGTAGATCAGCGCGATGGTGATCTGCTCGACCTGGCGATTTGGGGTCGGGCACCTTGCCGACGAGGATGTCGCGGGCGGTGTCGATGCGGCGCTTGGTGGCGGTGTCGAGCATTACTTGAGTCGCTTCACGTTGTTGTCGGCCAGCAGGGTGCGCATCTGGGAGATGGCGATTTCGTTGAGTTTGCGCAGGCGCTCGGGCTGGGACAGGCCCTGGCGGATGAGGACGGCGTTGAGGCTTTCCAGATTGGTCAGCACGACCAGTTGTTCCAGCGGTGCGTGGTCACGCACGTTGCCCTCGGCGCCCGGATGGGCGTCGCGCCATTCCCTGGCGGTCTGGCCGAAGAGGGCGACGTTGAGCAGGTCGGCTTCGTCGGCATAGACCCGCGATGCCTGCTGCCGGGTGATCGCTGCAGGGATGAGCGTTTCGCGGATGGCGTCGGTGTGGATGCGGTAATTGATCTTGGCCAGGGTGCGCTGCAGGTTCCAGCCGAGCTTGAGCCGGTCGTTCTCCTCGTCCTTGAGGCGCTGGAACTCCTTGATCAGGTAAAGCTTGAATTCCGGGCTCAGCCACATGCCAAATTCAAAGGCAAGGTCCTTGTGGGCGTAGGTGCCGCCGCCGTGACGTCCTGCGCGAGACTGAAAGCCGATGGCTGCCGTAGCCTCGATCCACTTCCTGGGCGTCAGGTGGAAACTGTTGAGGCCGGCCTGCGTTTTAAAGGTCTCGAATTCGCCACCTTTGAAGTCCGGGTTGTGGATTTGCTCCCAGATGCCGATGTATTCGAGGGTATTGCGGTTGCGCATCCAACTGTAAATCAGCGAATCATCACCAAATTTCTTGGCCATATCGGTCAGAGAAATGTAGTCCTCGTCGCGTTGCGACAAGACAGTAATGGCAGATCCCTGAACCTCGATGGTGCTTCTTTTCGTCTTGCTCATGGCGTCACCTGACAGGATGGATGCGGCTCACGGCGCAAACTGGTTGAGCGACACGTAGTCCTTGACGTATTCGGGGATCAGCGTGCGGTACTTCGCCGGCACGGCCTTGAAGTCGCGGGCGGAAAAGTAGGGGTTGGTGGCCAGATCGGTATAGTGCCGGCTGTCGATGATGTCGCGCACGCGGTCGCTGGTGAGGTAGGCCTTGAAGTAGGTCTTGATCGCCGGAATGCCCGTGGCCTCCTCGGGCTTGGTGTCGGCAACGAACTTGGCGAACTCCTCTTCCAGCAGCTCGTCGCGCGACTTGAAGCGCGGGATCAGGCCGAAGACCTTTTCGAGGATCTCGCGCAGGCTCACGCGGCGGTCCACGGCGGCAGCCTTGCGCAGCTTGTCGAGGGTGTAGTACTCGGCGGGCCGATCGAAGACCTCGCGGTTGACGTAGTCGATGACCCGGTCCCACTGCCCGGCTTCGACGGCCTCGGCGATGGTGGCGTTTCCGCGCACGCTGTCCTCGAATTTCTCGAAGAACATGCGATCGATCTTCATGCCCTCGGCGGTGATCTCCTCGACACGCACCGAGGCGATGATGTCCGCGCCAAGATGCTCGTAGGCGCCACCAGCCACTGCCGGGCCGTCGCTACCGGTGCCGCCGTCACCCTCGCCGGCTCGGCTTTGACGCTGCGGCAGCTGCAGCACCTCGTCATAGTTGAACCCGGTCTCGAAGTACTCGCAGTTGGCGAAGAAGTCGAAAAGCTTGAAGGCGCGCTTGCGCGGCTGCGCCACGGCATCCTTGAGCGTGTCGTCGAACAGTTCATCCAGGAAGTTGTGCGTGCGCGTGCCGCGGCCCTTGATCTGAATGAAGTCGGTGGGCGAGAAGATCGGACGCAGCAGGCCGATGTTGAGGATGTCGGTGCAGTCGTAGCCGGTGGTCATCATGCCGACCGTCACGCACACCCGCGCCTTGCTGGTCTTGTAGGCGGGCAGGAAGTTGCCCGAGCCGAGCAGGTTGTTGTTGCTGAAGTTGATGCGTGAACTGCTGGGCGTCGGCGATCTGCGAGGTGACCTGCATGGCAAAATCGGACTGGTATTTGCCGGGGAACAGGCGGTCGGCCATCTGGTTGAGGATCTGCGTCAGCTTGGCGGCGTGATTCTGGCTGACGGCAAAGAGAATCGACTTGCCGATTTCGCCGCTGACCGGATCGCGCAGTGCGTTCTCGATGAAGGTCTTGCAGAAGAGCTGGTTGGTGGCGTCGGAAAAGAAACGCTTTTCGAACTCGCGCTGCTTGTAGGCCTGCTGCTGATCCTCGCCCGTGTCATCCGCGAACGAGACGACGAAGCCATCCTCGGAGAGCAGCTCGGTGGTGATCTCGGTGCGGGCATCGACGACGGTCGGATTGATCAGGTAGCCCTCCCTCACGCCGTCCAGCAGGGAGTAGCGGAAGGTCGGCTGGCCGTTCTCGCAACCGAAGGTGCGGTAGGTGTCCAGCAACATGCGGCGCTCGGCTTCGCGCGGGTCGCGGGTGCCCGGCTTCGAGGCTGTCGAAGCGGCGCAGGTAGTCGCGCGGCGTGGCGGTCAGGCCCAGCTTGTAGCCGATGAAGTAGTCGAACACGGCGCGGGCGTTGCCGCCGATGGAACGGTGCGCTTCGTCGGAAATGACCAGGTCGAAATCGGTCGGCGAGAAGAGCTTCTGGTATTTGTTGTTGAACAGCAGCGATTGCACGGTGGTGACGACGATCTCCGCACGGCGCCAGTCGTCGCGGTTCTCCTTGTAGATCACCGTCTGGAAGTCGGCGGACAGCAACGCGACGAAGGCCTTTTTGGCTTGGTCCTCCAGCTCCAGGCGATCGACCAGAAACAGCACGCGTCGCGCATTGCCGGTGCGCAGGAACAGCTTGATGACGGCGGCGGCAGTCAGCGTCTTGCCGGTGCCAGTAGCCATCTCGAACAGGAAGCGGTCCTTGCCTTCGTTGACAGCAGCCTGGAGGCTGTGGACGGCCTTGAGCTGATACGGGCGCAGAAAGCGCAGCTTGTTGGCCTGGATGTAGCCGGGCCGTTCCGCGGCGTTGCGCCACCCGGCCTCGGAGGCGTAGTTGCGGCGCTGGGTCAGGGCGATGGTGTCGTCGTCCACCGGCTCGGCGATCAGGCGCTGCGGATCGGGCGTGACCTTGCGGTAACCGATGACCGAGTCGGGAGTCGGAAACGAGGTGATGATCCAGGGGTTGCCGCGCTCGAGGTCCCAGAAATAATGCAGGTTGCCGTTGGAGAGAATGACGAAGCGGCAGTTCTGGGAACGGGCGTACCGGCGCGCCTGCTCCTTGCCGACGAGCGGGTTCTTGTCCTCCGCCTTCGCCTCCAGGACGAGGAGCGGGAAGCCCCTGGCGTCGAGCAGCAGGAAATCGACAAAACCCTTGCCGGTTTTCTCGAAGTTTTCGCCGAGCGCGTCCAGCTCGGTGGACTTGATCGTGACGCCGGGTTCGAGGCGGATGTTGGCGGGCGCATCGCCCTCCTGGAAGAAACGCCAGCCCGCCGCCTCGAGCAGCCGGTTGATCTTGATGCGGGCGGTGGCTTCCTTCGCGGGCATTGCGCTTCCGGTCTCAGCCGCACCGCCGGTCACGCGGCATGATCGGCGGGTTCATGACGCTCGGCCCGGGGGCAGCAAGGCCGGATCCACGCGGGTGCGCAGCATCGCCAGGCAGGCCTCGGCCGGCATCGGCGGCGCGATCAGGTGGCCCTGCACCTCGTCGCAGCCCTGCTCGCGCAGGTACTCGAGCTGCTCGGCGATCTCGACGCCCTCGGCGACCACGTTCAGACCCAGCGAGTGGGCCATGGTGATCACGGTGGCGGTGATCGCCTCGTCGTCGGGGTCGGTGGTGATGTCGCCGACGAACTCCTTGTCGATCTTCAGCGTGTCGATCGGCAGCCGCTTGAGGTAGGCCAGCGACGAATAGCCGGTGCCGAAGTCGTCGATCGCCAGGGTCACGCCGATGGCCTTGAGCTCGCCGAGGATGCGCACCGACTGCTCGGCATTGGCCATCACCATGCTCTCGGTCAGCTCCAGCTCGATCAGCGGCGGCGCGATGTCGTGGACGGCGAGCACCTTGCCGATGCGGCGGGCCAGATCGCCGCGCACCAGCTGGGCCGCCGACAGGTTGACCGCCATCGTCAGCTGGGTGAGTCCCAGCGCGCGCCACTGGCGCAGGTCGGCGCAGGCGCGTTCGAGCACGAAGTCGCCGATCGCGCCGATCAGGCCGACTTCCTCGGCCAGCGGGATGAACACGCCCGGCGGGATCGGCCCGAGTTCCTCGCTCTGCCAGCGCAGCAGCGCCTCGACGCCGGTGACGCGGCCGTCCGACAGCGACAGCTTGGGCTGGTACACCAGGCTGCAGCTCGCCGCGCTCCAGCGCGCGCCGCAGCGCGCCGATCATGGTTGCGCGCAGCCGCGCCGAAGCATCCATCGCCTCGGTATAGACGGCGAAGGTGTTGCGGCCGCGCTCCTTGGCCTGGTACATCGCGGTGTCGGCGAATTTCAGCAGGTCGGTCGGCACCTGGCCGTGATCGGGGTAGAGCGCGATCCCGATCGAGGGCGAGATCAGGATCTCCTGACCGCTGTCGAGTTCCAGCGGCAGCACGAACGATTCCAGGATCTTGCGCGCGGCGTCCTCGGCGTCGCGCACGTCGGCCACGCCCTCCAGGACCACGGTGAACTCGTCGCCGCCCAGGCGCGCCACGGTGTCCTCCTCGCGCGCGGTCTGGCGCAGACGGGCACCAACCACCTTGAGCATGCGGTCGCCGATGGCGTGGCCGAGCGAGTCGTTGACGTGCTTGAAGCGGTCGAGATCGAGGAACAGTACTGCCACGCGGCGGCCGCTGCGGCGCGCACGCAGGATCGCGTGACCGAGACGTTCGCCCAGCAGGGTGCGGTTGGGCAGGCCGGTGAGGGTGTCGTAGTTGGCCAGGTAACGCAGTTCCTGCTCGACGCGCTTGCGCTCGGTGATGTCCGACAGCACGCCGACGAAGTGGGTACGCACGCCCTGCGCATCGCGCACCTCGTTGAGCTCGACCCAGCACAGGAACTCCTCGCCGTCCTTGCGCCGCTGCCACAGCTCGCCATGCCAGTGGCCGTCCTCGAACACGCTGCGGCGGATGCGCTCGTACACCTCGGGCGGATGCTGGCCGCAGTTGAGGATCGCGGCGTCGCGGCCGATCGTCTCGTCCTCGTGGTAGCCGGTGATGCGGGTGAAGGCGGGATTGACCGAGACGAAGCGCAGCTGCAGGTCGGTCACCGTCACCGCCTCGCCCATCGAGCGGATCACCTCCGCGGCGATGCGGCGGTCGCGTTCGGCCTCGCGGCTGGCGTGGATGTCACGCGCGGTGCCGGCCAGACGCAGCGCATGGCCATGGGCATCGCGATCGACCA
Source organism: uncultured Pseudomonadota bacterium (assembly GCA_963794205.1). Classification (GTDB taxonomy): domain Bacteria; phylum Pseudomonadota; class Gammaproteobacteria; order Xanthomonadales; family Rhodanobacteraceae; genus Metallibacterium. Next base: position 138,683 of record CAWCCR010000015.1, on the reverse strand, counting down.
CCTTGCCGCGCGCCAGCACCCACGCCCACTCGCCCTGCGCGTTGAGCAGGCGATACTCGGACTCGAAATGATCGCTGTCGCCCTCGACATGCGCGGCCAGCGCCTGCTCCACCCGCTGCAGGTCGTCCGGATGCACGGCGAAATTGCGCCAGTCGTCCAGCGACAGGGTCTCCTCGCGATGACCGCCGAGCAGGTGGTCGGTGCTCATGCGGTGGACCAGGCCACGGCGCATGTCCCATTCCCAGAACTCGTCGCCCGAACCCCACAGCGACAGCCGCAGGCGGTCCTCGCGCTCGCGCAACTCGTTGCGATGGCGCAGTTCGGCTCGACGGCGGTTCCAGATCGCCGCGGCGATGCCCAGCGCCAGCAGACCGATCAGTGCGGCATACAGCGCGCGCATCGCCGGCGCATCCCACCACGGCGGCGTCACCCGCAAGGCCAGCGTGGCGATCTGCGGGCCGAACACGCCATCGTGATTGCTGCCGCGCACCTCGAAGCGGTAGCTGCCGGCGTCGAGGTTGGTGTAGGTGGCCTCGTGTCGGCTGCCGGCATCCACCCAGTCGCGATCGAATCCGAGCAACCGGTACATGAAACGGTTGCGCTGCGGCGCGGCGTAATCCAGCGCGGCGAAATCCAGTCGCACCACACCCGCCTGCTGCGGCATGGCCAGCGTGCCGCTGATGCCGGGCAGCACTTCCGCGGCGCTGCCGACGCGGATCGCGGTGATGCGCACCGGCGGCTGATAGCGGTCCTGGCCCAGCGCACCGGGACGAACTTCGTCGAGCCCGCGCAGGCCGCCGAAGACCAGCGTGCCGTCGGCACGCTTCAGGCAGACGTTGACGTTGTATTCCATGCCTTGGATGCCGTCGGCGACGCCGAAGGCGCGCACGTCGCCATGGGCCATGCCGAGACGGGCAATGCCAAGGTTGGTACTGACCCAGAGGCCGTCGTCGCCGCCTTCCTGGACGCAGTAGATCGTGGCATCCGGCAGCTGTGCCGAGGCGGCCACGCGGGCAAAGCGCGCGCCGTGGGCATCGACGCCGAGCAGGCGATCCAGCCCCGACGCCGTGCCCACCCACAGATTGCCGTCGCGGCTGGCATGCAGCGTGGCGACCGCCACGTCGCTGAGGCCGTCGCGAAGCCCGAACCGCTGCAGCGTGGTCGTCCCCGGGCGCCACAGCAACAGACCGTTGGCGCTGGCGATCCACACCCGCCCGGCGCGATCCTCGGCCAGGCTGTAGATGCGGTTGCCACCGGCGATGATGCCTCCGGACGTCATCCACTGGCTGACCTTCTGGCCCGGCATCCAGCGCAGCACGCCCTGGCCGAGGGTGCCGATCCACAACGCGCCGTCACGGGCGCGCAGCAGGGAGCGCAGGGGCGTGGTGAACGTGCCGCCGGCGATGCCGGGCGGGGTCACCAGCTGTGCACGGTCGTGCGCCGGGTCGAAATGCAGCAGTCCGTGCTTGGTGCCCAGCCACAGCGTGCCGTCGGCCATCGTGACGATGGCCGTGACATCGGGCTCGGGACCTTCAGCGGGTCGCCCCAAGGCCACATTGAGCGCCTTGCCGGCATCGGTGAAGGTCCCGGTCTCGCGCTCGTAGCGGCGCAGGCCGCCACTGCGCAAGCCCATCCACAGCATGCCCTGCGCATCCTCGGCGACCGCATTGATGTCGTTCTCGTTGGCGGGATCGGCGCCTGCATGGCGATCGAATAGCCAGCGGAAGGTGCTGCCTGCCGTCCGGGTATAGACGACACCGCGCGTATCGGTGCCGATCCACAGCAGGCCGGCGGGGTCGACGAAGAGGGTGTCGATGTCGGCATCCGGCAGCGTGCCCGGCAAGCCGGGCTGCACCGTCAGCACGCGCGTGCTGCCGTCGGGATCCAGCCGCACCAGGCCGGTCCCGTCCACCGCCAGCCACAACCGGTGGTCGGCGTCCTCGGCCAGCGCCCGCACCGCGACCGATGGCGTGGTCGCGACCGCCGCACCGCGCGGCCAGATTCGCTGCGGCGCTCCGTGCTGCGGCAGCAGATAAACGCCCTTGCTGGTGCCGATCAGCAGCCCGCCCGCGCTGTCGCACAGCAGGCTGAGCGGCTTCAGCGCGGCATCCAGCGGCAGCGGCCGGACACGGCGATGCTGCAGATCCAGTGCCAGCAGCTGCTCGCCGGCCAGCGCGTAGACGCGGCCGTCGCCGCAGCGGCTGAAGCCGTTGAGAGGAAAGCTGACGCTCCCGTCCGGCGGTCGCCACAGCACCTGCACGGCCAGACTGTGCGGCGCCAGCATGGCGATGCCGCGCGAACTGCCGATCAGCAGGGGCAATGCGCCGCCGCCGCTCAGCGATTTGGTGAAGCCGATGGCATTGCTCAATGCCGCAGGCAGCGGCAGCGTTCGATTGGCCACCGGATCGAACAGCGCCAGCTGTCCTTCGCGGGTGGCTACCCATAGGCGGCCGTCGTCGGCGTCGGCGACGGCCAGCGCGCCGATGCCGGGCAGGCTGTCGGCGCGGGTCGGGTCGCGCAGATAGCGGCGCAGGCGATAACCGTCCCAGCGATGCAGCGCGCCGCTGGTGCCGAACCACATGAAGCCCTGCGCATCGCGGTGAATGGCATAGACGGTGTGCTGCGCAAGGCCGGCTTCGGCGCCGATCGACTCGAAGTAGTAGTCGCGCGTGTAGGCGCCGGCCGTCGCCTCGTCGCCGCCCCACAGCGACAGACAGAGCGCCGCTGCTGCCAGCAGACGGGACAGGCGTGAGCGGCAGCGTGGCGTTCGCGGCATCGAATGGACCGGAGCAATCCCTTCCGCAGTGTAGGCAAACCCGCCGCCCCCAGCCAGCGGCAGCGCGGCGCGGCTCCGCTTTGCGCGCGGATGCGCCGCGACGGCACTGCTAAACTGCTGCCACCTTCGCGGAGCCGTCGATGTCGAGTCCCTCGCCCAGTCATGCCGAACTCGCCGCCGTGCTGACGCGACTGGGCTGCGCCGCCGGGGCCAGCGACCTGCACGGCAGCCTGGTCGGCTATCTGTGCCTGGGCGGCGTGCCGCAGCCCGGCAGCCTGCTGGAGCGCCTCGAGGACACCGGCGTTCACCCGGCCGACGACGCCGCGCTCGGCGTCTTCGAGGAGCTGATCGAGCAGGCGCAGGCGCAGCTCGATGATCCCGACCTCGGTTTCGCGCCGCTGCTGCCGCACGCCGAACAGCCGCTGCCGCAACGCGCCGAGGCGCTGCGCGAGTGGTGCCGCGGCTTCCTCGGCGGCCTGGGCCTCGGCGGACTCGCTGGCGACATGCCGCTGTCGACGGAGGGTCGCGAGATCCTCGGCGACTTCGGCGCCATCGCGGCCGCGCATTTCGACTATGCCGACGACGACGAGGAGGACGAGAACGCGCTGGCCGAGGTGCTGGAGTTCGTGCGCGTCGGCACCCTGCTGCTGCATGCCGAATTCGTCGCGCTGGCGCGCGGCGACGATCCGCTGCACTGAGCCGATGATCGCGCGCAGCGAATACGCCCGCCGCCGGCGCGAACTGATGCGCATGGCTGGCAGCGACGCCGCGGTGGTGGTCGCCGCCGCGCCAGAGCGCATGCGCAATGCCGATGCCGCCTATCCCTACCGGCAGGATTCCGACTTCCATTACCTCAGCGGCTTTGCCGAGACCGATGCCGTGCTCGCCCTGCTGCCGGGCCGCGCCCATGGCCAGGCGGTCATGTTCTGTCGCGAGCGCGACGCCGAGCAGGAGCGCTGGCACGGACCGCGCGTCGGCACCGAGGGCGCGGTGGCGAGCTACGGCATGGACGACGCCTTTCCGATCGACGACATCGACGACATCCTGCCCGGCATGCTGGAGGGCCGCACGCGCCTGTACTGCCACTTCGGCCGCGAGCCCGAATTCGACGCCCGCCTGCTGGCCTGGATGCGCCGCTTGCGCGCGGCGCGCGGCGGCGGCGTCGTGCCCAGGGAACTGATGGCGCTCGGCCATCTGCTGCACGAGCAGCGGCTGTACAAATCGCCGGGCGAACTCAAGGCGTTGCGACGCGCCGCCGACATCGCCGCCGAGGCGCACCGCGCGGCGATGCGCGCGACGCGACCCGGCGCCGCCGAGTACGAGGTCGAGGCCGAGCTGCTGCGCGTGCTGCACGCGCGTGGCGCGGTGCCGTCCTATCCGCCGATCGTCGCCGCCGGCGCCAACGCCTGCGTGCTGCATTACGCCGGCAACCGCGCGCGCATGGCCGCCGGCGACCTGCTGCTGCTCGATGCCGGCGCCGAGTGGCTGTGCTACGCCTCGGACATCACCCGCACCTGGCCGGTCGGCGGCCGCTACAGCCGCGCCCAGCGCGCGCTCTACGACGTGGTGCTGGCGGCGCAGCAGGCTGCGATCGCCGAGGTGCGCCCGGGTCGGCCGTGGAACGCCTGCCATGATGCCGCGGTGCGGGTGATCGCCGCCGGCCTGTGCGATCTCGGGCTGCTGCCGGACGGCCCTGCCGCGGCCATCGAGAGCGGCAGCTATCGGCGCTTTTTCATGCACAAGACCGGGCACTGGCTGGGCCTCGACGTGCACGATGTCGGCGATTACCGCGTCGACGGCGAGTCGCGCCTGCTGGAACCCGGCATGGTGGTCACGGTCGAACCGGGACTGTACGTGCCCATCGACGCCGATGACGTGCCTGCGCGCTATCGCGGCATCGGTATCCGCATCGAGGACGACGTGGCGGTGACCGCGAGCGGTCCCGACATACTCAGCTCCGGCGTGCCCAGCGCGCCGGCCGAGATCGAGGCGTTGCTGGCGGCCTGCAATGGATGAAGCGGAAGAGCGATCGCGAAGGGGATCGGCGTGATGGGCGCCGCTCCGGAGCGAGGCCCATGGCGGTTGCCAGGGGCCGAGTGCGGAGCCTGCCCGGCGCGGCCGGACCGGGCGGCCTGTTCTCGGTTTCTCCGCTGCCGGCCACCCCTATGCGTCTGAACCCTGCGAGGAGTTTGTCCATGCTGCGACCGCTCATCCTGATGCTGGCCCTGAGCGCGGCCCCGGCTGCGCATGCGGCTGCGCCAGCGCCATCGTCCGCCGCCACGGCCCCGGCCGTCGCCGGCAGCGTCGTGCGCTACGGCCTGTTCGGCCCGGTGACGGTGACGCGCCCGGCCGCCGCGCCGACGCGCGCGGTGATCGTGTTCTCGCCGCCGGCCGGACCCGACGCCACGACGCGCGCCTACGCGACCGGGCTCGCCGCCGCCGGCAGCCTGGTGCTGACGGTCGATCTCGGACGCTATCTGCGCACCCTCGAAGGTCTCAAGGAGACCTGCAGCTACCCGGCGGGCCACGTCGAGGAGCTGTCGCACTGGATGCAGCGCCACGTGAAGCTGGCGACCTACCTGCGGCCGTATCTGGTGGGCATCGGCGGCGGCGCCGACTTTGTCTACGCGCTGGGTGTGCAGGCGCCGGCCGGTACCTTCTCGGGCATGGCCACCCTGGGCTGGGACGACGCGTTCCGGCTGCCACGCGGCTTCTGCAAGGGCGACGCCGGCAACGCCACCGTCGCCGCGCGCGGCGGCTACGCGATCGGCCCGGTCAAGCCGCTGCCGCTGCCCTGGACCGCGTCGCGGCGGCCCGGCGCCTCGGCGCAGGATGCCGCGTTCCTGCATGCCTTCGATCTGGCGCCGCTGCCCGCCGCCGGCGACGGCGCGGCGCTGGCCGCCACCCTCGACGGGCTCAACCGCAGCGTGACGCACGAGGGCGTGGCACCGAAGGCGCCCAGCATCGCCGACCTGCCGCTGACCGAGGTCGCGCCGCAGGGCAGGCCCGATGGCCGCATCGCCGTGCTGCTGACCGGCGACGGCGGCTGGGCCGGCCTCGACCGCGGCATCGCCGCGGTGCTGTCGCAGCACGGCGTGCGCGTGATCGGCATGAGCTCGCTGGAGTTCTTCTGGCACAAGAAGACGCCGGCCGAAGCCGCCGGCGCGGTGGCGCGCATCATCGCCGCCTACGCCGTGCGCTACCCCGGCGCGCGCTTCACCCTGATCGGCTATTCCTTCGGCGCCAGCCTGGTGCCGGTGGTCTACAACCGGCTGCCGCCGGCCGAGAAGAGCCGGGTCAACGCCGGCGTGATGATCTCGCCCGACGATGCCGCGGTGTTCGAGATCCGCGTCGGCGACTGGTTCGGCGGCGCCACGCACAAGGACACCCTGCCGCTGGACCCCGAGCTGGCGCATCCGGGCGTGCCGATGATCTGCCTGTCGGGCGATGCCGAGGGCAAGGACACCTACTGCGACAGCCTCGCCAAACGCGGGCTGGCGCACCTGATCGCCCTGCCCGGCGGCCACCACTATCAGGGCGACTACGCGCGCCTCGGCGCGGCGGTGCTGAGCGCACTGCCGCGCTGAGGGAGGCACCCCGCAGACGCGCAGGACGGACCGAACAGTCCGTCACCCCGAGCTGCACGGGGTGCCAGCCCTTTTCCCCACCCCGAGCAGCGCGACGGGTCTTGCCCACAACCACGTTTCGGTTTTCGGGACGTCTTCCGCGGGCAAGATCCTTCGGGCTTCGCCCTCAGCAACAGACCGTTGTCAGCCTCGTCATCGCCGCCGCAGGCGCGCGGTCGAAGGGTTCAAGGCACAGCATCCAGATCGTGATCGCGACGGGTATCAGAGCTCGGCGACGGGGCGCACCTTCAGCGTGGTGCCGTCCACCGCGGTGACCTCGACCTCGGTCCCGCCCGGCAGGTCGGGGCCTTCGGCCAGCCAAATGCCGTCGCCGACCAGGGCGCGGCCACGACCGTTGACGATGGCCTCGCCGAGCACCACGCGTCGCCCGATCATCGCCTCGCCGCGACGGTTGAGCGTGCCGGCATCGGCATCCTCACGCACGAAACGCGGCCGCAGCAGCTGCCAGTACAACCCGCAGGACAGGAACGCCAACGCCGAGAACAGCAGCGCCTGCGGCAGCACGCCCAGCGAGGGCAGCAGCCACAGCACCGCACCCGTCGCCGCCGCGGCGATGCCGATCCACAGCATGAAATACCCCGGCAGCAGCACCTCGCCGGCGATCAGCACCAGCGCCAGGATCCACCACAGGTAATGCAGCGAAAGTCCGCGATCATGTCGCGTCACCCTCAGGCGCGCACCGGCGGCGCCGGCTTGCGCAGTTCCTGCTGTGCCGCGCGAGTCCTTGGCCAGCTCGGCGATGCCGGCCAGCGAGCCGAGCATGCCGGTGGTCTCGATCGGCAGCAGCAGCATCTTCTGGTTCGGCGACTCGGCCATCTCCTTCAGCGCCTCGACGTACTTGTTGGCGACGAAATAGTTCAGCGCATTGACGTTGCCGTTGGCGATCGCCTCGGACACCATCGTCGGTCGCCTTGGCCTCGGCCTCGGCCGAGCGCTCGCGCGCCTCGGCCTCGCGGAACGCGGCTTCCTTCTCGCCCTCGGCCGCCAGGATCACCGACTGCTTCTCGCCCTCGGCCTTGAGGATCGCGGCCTGGCGAAAGCCCTCGGCATCGAGGATGTTGGCGCGCTTCTCGCGCTCGGCCTTCATCTGGCGCGCCATCGAATCGACCAGGTCGCGCGGCGGCTGGATGTCCTTGATCTCGATGCGCGTGACCTTCAGGCCCCACGGATGCGTCGCCTCGTCGACCACGCGCAGCAGCTTGGTGTTGATCTCATCGCGCTTGCTCAGCGATTCGTCGAGATCCATCGAGCCGAGCACGGTGCGGATGTTGGTCATGATCAGGTTGATCGATCGCCAGTTCCAGATTGGCCACCTCGTAGGCGGCCTTGGCGGCGTCGAGCACCTGGTAGAACACCACGCCGTCGACCGTACCACCGCGTTGTCCTTGGTGATGACGTCCTGCGACGGCGACGTCGAGCACCTGCTCCATCATGTTGATCTTGCGGCCGATGGCGTAGATGAACGGGATCAGGAAATGCAGGCCGGGATCGAGCGTGCGCGTGTACTTGCCGAAGCGCTCCACCGTCCATTCGTAACCTTGCGGCACGATGCGTACCAGCTTGGCCAGCACCACCAACGCGACAACGATCACCACCAGCGCGAAAATCAGGCTCATCGCATGCTCCCTTGCGGACAATGCCGCGAGTATAGAGCCGTTTGAAAACCGCTCCGGCACCCGGCGCGCCGCCGCGACCGGCTAGCGCGCCGGGCTCGCCGGCAGGCTCAGGCGCACGCACAGGCCGCCGCCCTCGCGGTTGACCAGCGCGACGCGGCCGCCGTGCGCCTCGACGATCTCGCGCGCCAGCGCCAGGCCGAGTCCGCTGCCGCTGCGCTTGGTCGAGTAGAACGGCAGCAGCGCCTGCGCCAGCACCGTCTCGCTCATGCCGGGGCCGCGATCGCGCACCTCGATGCGCCAGCTCGCGTGGCGCTGCGCATCACTTCCAGCGTCGACCGCATCGGCCGGCGCCACCGGACTCGTGCGCGTTCTTGATCAGGTTGATCAGGACCTGCTCGATCTGCGCGGCATCGAAACGGGCCGGGCGCTCGGGTACCGCGCGCGGCACGCGGAACTTGGCGTGCGCCGCCAGCGCCGCGACGAATCCGGCACCACTGCACCGGTTCCGCGCGCGGCGCCGGCAACTTGGCGAAGCTGCGCGTAGTCGGCGATGAAACCGTGCAGATGGCGCGCGCGTTCGCCGATGCGTGGCGAACACATCCGGCAGGCGTTCGCGCCTCGCCACGCCGCGCCAGTTCGGCGCCGGAGTGCGCCAGCGAACGAATCGGCGCCAGCGAGTTGTTCAACTCATGGCTGATCACGCGGATCACCTGCTTCCAGATCGCCACCTCCGGCGCGCGACAGCTCGCGCGTCATGCGCCGCAGCAGGTACAGCCGGTGCGGCCTGCCCTGCAGGCGAAAGCCGCGCTGCGAGAGATGGAAGCTCTCCTCGCATGCCATCCATTTCCAGCGCGAACAGACGTGTCCTCGCCCAGCTCCAGCGCGCGCCGCAACGCGTGCGGCGGCTCGACCGCAGGACGCTCGAAATCCAGCCCGACGAGGCTGCGCCCCTCGCCCAGCAACTGCCGCGCGGCAGGTTGGCCAGGGTCACGCGCCCGCCCGGATCAACCAGCAGCAAGCGCCACCGGCGAATGCTGCACCACGGTGTCCAGCAGCAGCTCGCGCTGGGCCAGATTCTGCCGCTGCTCGCGCAGCGCGGCGCCCAATGCGTTGTGCGTGTCGATCAGCGCGCCCAGCTCGTCCTTGCGCCGCGCCGCGATACCGAAGCTGAAATCGCCGTCGCGATAACTGGCCACGCTGCTCTCCAGCGCGCGCAGCAGGCGCCGCAGCGGCGCCAGCACCGCGAACGCCAGCCACAGCAGCGGCGGCGCCAGCGCCAGCCAGGCCAGCAGCAGCGCCGTCCACGCCGGCACCGCGCGCGCCAGCAGCAATGCCAGCGCGGCGCCGGCCAGCGCCGCCAGCCACAGCAGCAGCGCCAACCGGCCGGTGGTGGAAAACAGACGCACCGTCATTCCTGCGCCAGGCCGTAGCGCTGCATGCGCCGATACAAGGCCTGACGCGACAAACCCAGGCTCTGCGCGGCGCGGCTGACCACGCCTCCGCAGGCGCGCAGCGCGGCCTCGATCGCCTCGCGACCGGGCTCGTCGAGATCGCGTGGCGCCGTACTCACCGCCTGCGGCAGGCCCAGATCCGCCAGACGCACGACGCCGTCGCGGCACAGCAGGCGCGCGCGCTCCAGCGTATTGCGCAGCTCGCGCACGTTGCCCGGCCAGGCGTGCGCCAGCAGCGCCTCGCGCGCGTCGTCGTCCAGCGTGCAGGCGCCGTCGAGGAAATGCTCGGCCAGCGGCAGGATGTCCTCGCGCCGCGCCGCCAGCGGCGGCAGCGCCAGTTCGATCACGTTGAGGCGGTAGTACAAGTCCTCGCGGAAGCAGCCTTCACGGATCATCGCGCGCAAATCGCCATTGGTCGCGCTGACGATACGGACGCGCGCGCTGCGGGTGCGCCCGGAACCCAGGCGCTCGAACTGGCCGCTCTCCAGCACGCGCAGCAGCTTGGCCTGTCCGGCCAGTGGCAGATTGCCGATCTCGTCGAGGAACAGCGTGCCGCCGTCGGCCTGCTCGAAGCGGCCTTCGCGCGCGCGCGTGGCACCGGTATAGGCGCCGGCCTCGGCGCCGAACAGCTCGGCCTCCAGCAGGTTTTCCGGCAATGCGCCACAGTTCACAGCCACGAACGGCCCCCTGCGCACCGCCGAGTTGGCGTGCACGATCGCGGCGATGCGCTCCTTGCCGGCGCCATTGGGGCCGGTGATGAGAACCGGTACCGGCGCGCGCGCGACCTGGCAGGCCATCTCCAGCAGTTGCAGCATCGCTTCGGATGCGAACACCAGCCCGGCCAGATCGCACTCCGCCTCGAGCCGGGCGCGTCTTTCCCTGCGCGCGACGCGACGCTCGGCCAGTGCATGATTGGCCTCGGCCAGCTCCAGCAGGTTCTCCACCGTGGCCAGCAGGCGTGCGTCGTCCCAGGGCTTGGACAGGTAATCCGCTGCGCCGGCCTTGACCAGACGCACCGCGGCGTCCAGATGCGTCCAGCCGGTGAGCAGGATCACCGGCAGGTCCGGCCGCTGCGCGCGCAGCGCATGAAACAGCGCCTCGCCCTCGGCGCCCGCGGTGGTGTCGGCGGAGAAGTTCATGTCGGCGATGACCAGATCGATGCGCTGCGCACGCAGGATTTCCAGCCCCTGCTGCGGGTTGGTCGCGCCCAGCACGCGCAGGTCGTGCAGCGTGAACAGCGTGGTCAGTGCCTCGATCACGCTCGGGTTGTCGTCGATCACCAGTATCGTGCGCATCGGCTCGTCGGTCCCCGCCCAGTTCGCGCCACGCCCGCACGCACCGGCAACATGCTAACAGCGCCCCTCACGCCGCCCGCATCGCCATCGTCGGCGGCACGCGTGCCGCGCGCAGCGCGGGGCCGAGCACGGCGAGCTGGCCCAGCGCCCACAGCGTCAGCGCGCCGATCGGCAGGTACACGATCGGCAGGCGCGGAACCTGGTAGTGCGCCATCAGCCAGACATTGATGCCGATCGCCGCGGCGCAGCCCAGCACGATGCCCGCCGTCGCCAGCAGGAAGTTCTCGGTCTGGAAGTAGCCCAGGATGTCGATGCGCCGCGCGCCCAGTGCCCGACGCACGCCGATCTGGCGCGTGCGCTGCTGCACCCAGAAGCTGGCCAGGCCGGCGATGCCGAAGGCCGTCGTCAGCAGCAGCGCGGCGATCACCCCGACCAGGATGCCGGCCATGGCGCGATCGTTCTGGAAGTACGCGCGCCGCACCTGGTCGAACGTGCGGTGCTTCAGCAGCACGCGGTTGGGATCGATGCGCTTGAGCGTGGCGACCGCGGCCTTGAGCACGCGCTCGCGGTCCTGTGGCGCGCAGCGCAGCACGAACAGCGCGCCGTCCTGCATGTTGACCCGTAGCGGCAGCACGACGCTGTAGTCGGCGCCTTCGTGGAACTGGTTTGGACGCACCAGCCGATCGACGATGCCCGCGACCTGCAGCCGGATCGCTGCCCCCAGGTAGATGGATCGGCCCAGGGCCTGTTGTCCCGGCCACAGCCGCTCGGCGAGCCCGCGCGTGATGATCACCGTATGCGGCAGCAGCTTGGCATTGCCAGAGTTCAATGCCGCAGTGGCGGCACCGAGGTCGATGTACTCCTCGGGCGTGAACCGGCGCCCGCCGACGAGCCTCACACCCAGAGTGGAGAGGATGTGCTCACCGAAGTATTCGCTGGCGTTGACCGTGGGCTGTTGCTGGTCCGGGCGCAGCGCGATGCCGCCGTTCGAAGAACTCCCGCCGAAGGGCAGCTGGTCGATGAGGGCGGCGGCGCGCACGCCGGGGATCTGCCGCAGTGCGGTCAGATCCGTCCGGGCGCGCGCATCGGCATCCGGCTGGTGATCGATGTAGGCCATCTGCACTTCGACCAGTTCATGCTCGGCCACGCCGCTGACGATGTCCATGCGCTGCAGGCGCTCGCGGATCAGGAACACCGCGTTGCTGACAATGGCGAAAGCCAGCGCGATCTCGAACACGATCAGGAGGGCGGCGATCCTGTGCCGCGACAGACTGGCGATGATGGGGCGGATGGCCATGACGGTCCTCATTGCGCCTTGAGCTGCAGCGCCGGTGGAATCAGGCACGCGCGCCACGCCGGCAGAGCACCGGCCAGCAGGCTGCCCAGCAGCGCAAGCACGAACGTCGCAAGCAGCATCGCGGGGTCCAGGTGCGCCAGCCTGGCGTAATCGGAGGGCTGTTGCCGTACCGTCCAGAGTCCCAGCAAGGTCAGCAGGAGCCCGAGCACGCCGCCCGCGAGCCCGACCAGGCCGGATTCGATCAGCAGCTGCATGAAGATCGCCCGGCGCGACGCGCCCAGGGCTCTGCGCACGCCGATCTCGCTGCTGCGGCGCAGGAACTTGGCCAGCAGCAGTCCGACCGTATTGACCAGGCACACCAGCAGGAAGCCCAGCGCCAGCCAGGCCTGCATGCGCACGTCATCCGGCACCACCTGGTTGGTGGACAGCCACTGCATCAGGCTGCGCAAGCGCACGTTGGGCGGACGCTCGAAACGCCCCAGCGACTTCTGCTGCGCCGAGTAGTTCAGCAGAAACTGCCTGTAGGCCGCCACCTTGGCCGGGCTGTCGAGTTGCACCCAGAACTGCAGCCACACGCACGGCGCGGTATGCGTGGGCGGGTTGCCGGGACCGCCGTTGCCCCAGCAGTCGACCGAGCCCTCGTGGTCCATCCTCAGGTCCTGCGAGGTCGACAGCGGCAGATACACGCCCTCGGGCTCCGCGTAGCTGCCGACGTTGAGGTCGTAGAAGTGCGGGTTGGGGTGCCAGTCGCCCAGCACGCCGATGACGCGGAACGCGGCCCCGTCCAGCCGCAGCAGCTTGCCGACGCTGTCGCCGCCACCGAATACGCGCCGGTTCAGCGCGGCGCTGATCACCGCCACGCGTGCGCGCGAACGGTCGTCCGCTGCGCCCCATGCATGGCCATGACGGAACGGCACGCCGAACATCGGAAAGAATTCCGCCGTGGTGTAGCGTGCAGCCTCGAAGAATGGATCGATACCGTTGCGAGTCGACTGCACGGCGACGGACCCGCCGGTCATCAATGCCTGCCGGTCGGCCCGATGCGCCTCCAGCAGATTCATGCCGTCGATCCAGGTGACCTGCTGCATCGGCTCCTGTCCGTGCCTGTAGCCGCGTGCGTCGCGCGGATCGACCTGCGGGTAGTAGAGATCGCCACTGCGCCCCGGCAGCGGGTCGCCGGAGAGCACGTGCAGCACGGTGAGCATGGTCATGCTGGTGCCGATGCCCACGGCCAGTGCCAGCACCATCAACGCGGTCAACACCGGATTGCGCTGCAATGCACGCAGCGCGAGTTGCAGGTAATAGGTGCCCTGGCTGTTCATCGCATGTCCTTTACGCCGTGCGCATGGCGGCAGTCGGCGGCACGCGCGCCGCGCGCAGTGCCGGACCCAGCACGGCGAGCTGGCCCAGCGCCCACAGCGTCAGCGCGCCGATCGGCAGGTACACGATCGGCAGGCGCGGCACCGCGTAGTGCGCCATCAGCCAGACGTTGATGCCGATCGCCGCCGCGCAGCCCAGCACGATGCCCGCCGTCGCCAAAAGGAAGTTCTCGGTCTGGAAGTAGCGCAGGATGTCGATGCGCCGCGCACCCAGGGCCCTGCGCACGCCGATCTGGCGCGTGCGCTGCTGCACCCAGAAGCTGGCCAGTCCGACGATGCCGATGGCGGTGACGCCGAGCAGCGCGAGAATGGTGGACACCAGCAGCCAGGCCATCGCGCGGTCGTTGGCGAAATACTCGCGGCGCATCCGCGACAGCGTGGCCTGTTTGGTGACGGTCTGCGTCGGGTGCATGGCCTGCAGCCTGGTCACCGCGGCCTTGAGCACGCGCTCACGCGCGGCGGGTGTGGTGCGCAACACATACGAGGCACCGAGATCGAGGCCAACGCGGAACGGCAGGACGGCCGCGTAGAAATTGCCCGGGTCGGTGCCCGAGTCACTCAACTGCGGACGCACGATATCGGACATCACGCCGACGACCTGAACCTGGCTCTTCTCCACATACAACAGTTTGCCGACCGCATTCTCGCCCGGCCACACATGCTCGGCGTAGGCCTTGCTCACGATCACCTGCGAGGGCCTGAAAAACGAGCTGAGCATGGTCGTCGGCGTCAGGTCGGCGTACTGGTCGCGGCTGAAACCGCGCCCGGCCAGAATCTTCACGCCGAGCGTCTGCAGCAAATCACGGCTGCCGAGATAGATGGTGACCGGGTAGACGGTCGCGTCCGGATCATGTGTCTTGGCGAAGCCCGAGTTCCAGGACGCGTTGGTGAACGGCAGCGAATTGACCGCACTGGCCGCCTGCACGCCAGGAATCGCGCGCAGCGCGGCCAGATCGGCCTCGGCCGATGGAACGCCCGCGTTGCCGGACGAGCTGATCTGCAGGCTGACCAGTTCGCGCTCATCGATGCCCGAGCCGATGTCCATGCGCTGCAGACGCCCCATCACCAGATACACGGCGTTGCTGACGATGGCGAAGGCCAGCGCGATTTCCAGAACGATCAGGAACGCGGCGATCTTGTGCCGGCGTAGCGCGGCAAGGATCGGCCGCACGCTCATGGCACATCTCCGCTGGTTCGCTGAGGGGGCATCATCACGCCGCCCGCATCGCCATCGTCGGCGGCACGCGTGCCGCGCGCAGTGCCGGACCCAGCACGGCGAGCTGGCCCAGCGCCCACAGCGTCAGCGCGCCGATCGGCAGGTACACGATCGGCAGGCGCGGCACCGCGTAGTGCGCCATCAGCCAGACGTTGATGCCGATCGCCGCCGCGCAGCCCAGCCCGATGCCCGCCGTCGCCAAAAGGAAGTTCTCGGTCTGGAAGTAGCGCAGGATGTCGATGCGCCGCGCACCCAGGGCCCTGCGCACGCCGATCTGGCGCGTGCGCTGCTGCACCCAGAAGCTGGCCAGTCCGACGATGCCGATGGCGGTGACGCCGAGCAGCGCGAGAATGGTGGACACCAGCAGCCAGGCCATCGCGCGGTCGTTGCGGAAATAGCGTTGCCGCATGTGCATGAACGATTCCTGCGCATTCAGCGTCTCGGTCGGGTGCATGGCCTGGAGTTTCGCGGCACCTGTCTTGAGCACGCGTGCACACTCGGCAGGCTGGCAGCGCAGGGCATACCATGCATTCAAGTCAGGGCCTGCGCGAAACGGCGAGATGACGCCGTAATAGTTGCTCGGATCCTCCGCGTTGGCATTGATGTACGGCCCGATGATATTGGAGACGACGCCGACCACAAGCACCGGTGTCTCGCCCATGTACATCACCTTGCCCACGGCACTGACGTGCGGCCAAAGCCGCTGCGCGAACGCCTTGGTGATCAGCGCCTGCCGGGCATTGACGAATGTCTTGATTGCATTCTGGGAACTGAGATCACTGTAATCGCTCGACCGGAACGCGTCGCCCTGAACAACCCGGATGCCGAGCGTCTGCAGCAGCTCGGGTCCGCCAAAGAACACCGGCGCCCCCACGCCGCCATCCGAGAACGCGCGCATCGGTCGCAGCGAGTAAGCAAGACCCCATTGCGAGCCGCTCAAGGGCAAGGTGTTGATGGCGCTGGCCGACTCGACACCGGGAATCACCCGCAACGCCGCCAGATCGGTTTGCGCCGAGGCGACCGACCCGTTTTGTTTGCCGGCCGTGGCAAGTCGCAGCAGGACCAGATTGCGCTCATCGATCCCGGAAGGCAGATCGACACGCTGCAAGCGCCCGATCACCAGGTACACGGCATTGCTGACGATGGCGAAGGCCAGCGCGATTTCCAGCACGATCAGCAGCGCGGCGATCTTGTGCCGGCGCAGCGCGGACAGGATGGGACGCGGGGTCATCATGGCGGGCCTCACGAGGATTTGAGTTGCAGCGCGGGCGCGATCAGGCACGCGCGCCACGCCGGCAGCAACCCGGCGACCAGGCTGGCGAGCAGCGCCAGCGCCAAGGTGGCGACCAGCATCGCCGGTTGCAGATGCGCGAGGCTGGCGTAGTCCGACGGCTGTTGCCGCACCAGCCACAGGCCCAGCCAGGTGAGCAGCAGGCCGAGCAGCGCGCCGGCCGCGCCGATCATGCCGGCCTCGATCAGCAACTGCGCGAAGATCGCGCGGCGCGAGGCGCCTAGCGCGCGACGCACGCCGATCTCGCCGGAGCGGCGCAGGAACTTGGCCAGCAGCAGGCCCACGGTGTTGACCACGCACACCAGCAGGAAACCCAGCGCCAGCCAGGCCTGCATGCGCACGTCCTCGGGCACCACGTGGTTGGTGGCCAGCCACCGCATCAGGTCGTCGAGGCGCACGTTGGGCGGGCGCTGGAAGCGCCCGGCGGCATGCTGCTGCGCGGAGTAGTTGGCCAGGAAACGCCGGTACTCGGCCGCGGCGCGGTCACTATCCAACTGCACCCACATCTGGATGTAGCCGCAGGGCGAGGTGTCGAGATCCTTACCCGGCTTGCCGTAGCAGTTGATCGAGCCGTTCACGCCCAGGTTCAGCGCGCGCGCGGTGCTGAACGGGATGAACACGTCCTCGACCTCGCCGTAGCGCGAGGAATCCAGATCGTAGAAACGCGGCACCGGGCGCCAGTGCGCCAGCACGCCGACGATGCGGAAACTGTGCCCGCCGTAACTGAGCATGCGGCCGACGCTGTCGGCACCGCCGAACAGCTTGCGGTCGAGCGACTGCGAGATCACCACTACGTGCGCCGCGCCGGCATCATCGGTCGCGGACCAGGCACTGCCGTAGCGGAACGGCACCTGGAACATGCTGAAAAAATCCCGCCCCGTCAGGCGCGAATTGACCTCGAACGGATGCAGCGCCGAGCCCGCGGGCGGCTGCACCACGTCGCCGCCCTGGTACATCGCCGCCGCGCGCGCGGCCTTGCCCTGGTGCAGCAGGTTCTCGGTGTCGATGTAGGTGAGCAGGCCGGGCGGCTTGGGGTTGCCGTTGCCGCCGCGCACCAGCGGGCGCGGATCGACCTGCGGGTAATACAGGCGTGCACTGCGCCCCGGCAGCGGATCACCGGACAGCACGTGCAGCACGGTGAGCATGGTCATGCTGGCGCCGATGCCCACGGCCAGCGCCAGCACCATCAACGCGGTCAGCACCGGACTGTTGCGCAGCGCGCGCAGGGCCAGGCGCAGGTAGTAGGCGTTCATGGCTCAACTCCGCGTGGTGCTGACATCGCCCGCGGTGCGCTCACGCAGTCCGGGATGAAAGCGCGGCTCCTCGCTGACCCCGGTGGCCATGCCGTCGACGATATGCACGTTGCGTTGCGCGCGCGCGGCCAGCTCGGGATCGTGGGTGACCATGATGATGGTGGCGCCCTCGCGGTGGATTTCCTCGATCAGCTCCATCACCCCGCGCGCCATCGCGGTATCGAGGTTGCCGGTGGGCTCATCGGCGAGCAGCAGGCGCGGACTCCCGGCCAGCGCGCGCGCAATGGCCACGCGCTGCTGCTGGCCGCCGGACAGTTCCGCGGGATAGTGCTTGAGGCGCGCCGACAGGCCGACGCGCTCCAGCGCGGCCAGCGCGCGCTTGCGCCGCTCACCTCCGCTCATGTGGCGGTAGTGCAGCGGCACCTCGACGTTGTCCAGCACGTTCAGATCGGGGATCAGGTTGAAGGCCTGGAACACGAAACCGATCTTCTCGTTGCGCAGGCGCGAGCGCTGGTTGTCGTTCATGCCGTGCACGTTGACGCCATCGAGCAGGTATTCGCCGCGGGTGAAATCCTCGAGCAGCCCGGCGATGGTCAGGAACGTGGTCTTGCCCGAGCCCGACGGCCCGGTGACGGCGACGAACTCGCCCTCGTCGACCTTGAGCGAGAAGCCGCGCAAGGCGTGGGTCTCGACGGTTTCGGTGCGATACACCTTGGACACTTCGCGCATCTCGAGCATCACGTTCTCCGGCTTAAATGAAGCCCCGCGAGGGGTGGGGATGATCCAGCCCCTCTCCCGCCGGGAGAGGGGCTGGGGTGAGGATTCAGGCCTTGCCTTGCCTTCGCGCCGCGCAAGACCGGATCCTCATCCGGCGCTGCGCGCCGCCTTTCCTTGGGAACTCCTCCGCTGGACTTCCTTCGGTCGTCCCGAAAAGGGACTCCCTTCGGTCGCGTTGGTCGTCCCTTGGGGACTTCCGTTGGTCGTCTTCCGGCGGGAGAAGGAAATTGTTCATTGACTGATCACCACGCGCGGCGCGTCGTGGAAACTCTCGGCGCCGGCGACCACGACGCGCTGACCCGGCCTGAGTCCGGCCAGCACCTGCACCCGATCGATGCTGCTGGCGCCCAGGCGCACCGGCGTGCGCACGGCAAGATCACCGTGCAGCACGTACACCGCGCTGCCGCCGTCACTGTCCAGCGAGGGGCCGCGCGCCACGGTGATGGCATCGGCCACGCGTTGCAGCACCACCCGCACACTGAGGCGCTGGTTCTGGCGCAGGCCCTCGGGACGCGGCCCGGCAAAGCGCACGCGCGCGGCAACCTCGCCGGCCACGACCTCGGGCGAGATCGCGCCGACCACGCCGGGCCAGTGCTTGCCGTCGCCGCCGAGCTCGGCCGGCATGCCGGGCGCGAGATCGCGCGCGAAGCTCTCCGGCACCTTGATCTCGACTTCCAGCGCCGACAGATCCACCACGCTCAGCAGCGCCGCATCCTTGGCGACCTGGGTGCGATCCGCCACTGCCAGCTGGCCGACCTGGCCGGTGACCGGCGCGCGCAGGGTCAACGCATCGACCTGGCGCTGCAGGTCGGCGACGACCAGCTTCTGGCGCGCCACCGCAAGGCGCTTGCTGCGCATGTTGAAGGCCACGCGCTCGCTCTCGAGGCCGCGGTCCTGCCCGGCATGGCGCAGCGCGATCTGCGCCTTGTCCCGCACATCGCGCGCTCGCAGCATGTTGATCTCGGGCACCGCACCCAGCTTGAACGCGCGCGTGTAGCGGTCCAGCTCGGTCTGCGCGGTCTTCAGATCGATGCGCGCGTCCTCGAGCTTTTGCCGCGCCGTCAGGCGCCGCTGCTGAGCCTGCAGCTGCTCGTTCTGCGCATCCAGACCAAGACTCTGCAGCGTGGCCTGCTCCTGTGCCAGCCGATTGGTCAGCTCGGGACTGTCGACCACGCCCAGCACCGCTCCCTTCCGCACCGCGTCGCCGGCCTGTACCCGGTAGCGCACGGTGCCGGCGGCGGCGGCATAAAGCGTCGGGCTGACCGCGGCGACCACGCGCCCGTCGGCGGCGATGTCGCGCACGAACGGCCCCTGCTGCACGGTGGCCACTTCCAGCCGGCCCAGGCTGATGCTGTTTGCGGCGGCCAGGTAGCGCGTGAGCAGCAGGCCCATCAGCAGCACGCCCAGCAGCACGCCGCCGCCGTAGATCAGACGGCGCGGGTGACGGCGCCAGAGCGGCGGCGCGGCGAGCGGGATGTCCTGGGCCGAGGTGTCGCGGAAGGTCATGGTGCGATCCGATGGTTTGCATCGGCTACGCAAGCCGCGTGCCAGCGGTCAGCGCCACGGCGCGCCCTGCCCGCTCAGGCACTTGGCCGCCGCTTCGCGATCGTGAAGGTGTCCGCGGACAGCAGCGCGGACAGCACCACGGACATTCGTCGCGGATCGCGCAGCGAACCTGATGCTCGAACGGTCCGCTGGAGCCCTCTCCCCTGGCGCTGCCGGGGAAGAGGGAATGGCCGCGCGGAATCACGCCACGGCGATCGCTCGAACGCGCGGAGCAATACCTCAGTGCAGCGCGGCGTCCACACGCGCCAGCAACGCGGCATCCAGCTTGGGCAGCACGTCGAGCGCCCTGAGGTTTTCGTCCAGCTGGGTGCGCCGGCTGGCACCGAGGATCACCGTCGAGACGTGCGGGTTGGCGAGGCACCAGGCGATCGCGAACTGCGCCGGACTGGCGCCCACCTCGGCCGCCAGCGGCTGCAGCCGCGCGGCGCGGGCGAGGCGCACGCCGCCATCCTCTTCCAGCACCGCCTGGCGCAGCCAGGCGTAGTCCGGTTGACCGAGTCGCGAATCCGCAGGCACGCCGTGCGCGTACTTCCCGGTCAGCAGGCCCGACGCCAGCGGCGACCAGATCGTGGTGCCCAGACCCAGCTCGCCGTACAGCGGTGCGTACTCGACCTCGACGCGCTCGCGATGCAGCAGGTTGTACTGCGGTTGCTCCATCTGCGGTGCGTGCAGATGATGCGTGCGCGCCACGGCGTGCGCTTCGCGGATCAGCGCGGCCGGCCATTCACTGGTGCCCCAGTAGCGCACCTTGCCCTGGCGGATCAGGCTGTCCATCGTCCACACCGTCTCCGCGACCGGAGTGTCCTCATCGGGGCGATGACAGAAATAGAGATCGAGGTAGTCCACGTCGAGCCGGCGCAGCGCCTGCTCGCAGGCATCGGCCAGGTGCTTGCGCGACAGCCCTCGCTGAGTCGGCAGCGGATCGTCCACGGCGCCGAAATAGGCTTTGCTGGACACGCAGTAGCCGTCGCGCGGCAGCTTCAGCGCCCTGATCGCCGCGCCCATCACGCGCTCGGCTTCACCGAAGGCATAGACCTCGGCGTTGTCGAAGAAATTGATCCCGTGGTCCCAGGCGCAGGCGATCATCTCGCGTGCGGCGGCGACATCGACCTGGCGGCCGAAGGTGACCCAGGCTCCCAGCGACAGGGCCGAGAGTTTCAGTCCGGACGAGCCGAGACGGCGGTATTCCATGGCGATGACTCCGCTGCGGTTGATCGATGAGTGCTCTCGCGCCGGGGTTGCGTCGGCGCCGATACCGCGCTGCGGCTACTGAAGCCACGCGCGCGCGTTGCGGAACATGCGCATCCACGGCGAGTCCTCGCCCCAGCCATCGGCGGCCCAGCTCATCTGCACGCTGCGGAACACGCGTTCCGGATGCGGCATCAGCGCCAGCACGCGGCCGCCAGCGGCTGTGAAGCCGGTCAGGCCGCCAGGCGATCCGTTGGAGTTGAGCGGAAAGTCCTCGGTCGGCCGCCCGCGGTTGTCGACGAAGCGCAGGCAGGCGCCGCTCTTCGACGGCCGCGCATCGGTGCTCCACACCGCGCGGCCCTCGCCATGCGCCACCACCACCGGCAGCCGCGAACCCTGCATGCCCCGCAGCAGGATCGCCGGCGATTCCATTACCTCTACGGTGACCAGGCGCGCCTCATACTGCTCGCTGGCATTGCGCTGGAAACGCGGCCAGTGCCCGGCGCCGGGAATGATCGCCTTCAGTTCGGCCATCATCTGGCAGCCGTTGCAGACGCCCAGCGCGAACCGCGCGGGATCGGCGAAGAAGCCCTCGAACTGCTGGCGCAGCATCTCGTTGTGCAGGATCGACACCGCCCAGCCACGGCCGGCGCCGAGCACGTCGCCGTAGGAGAATCCGCCGCAGGCGGCAAAACCGTGGAAATCGGCGAGCGAGGTGCGCCCGGCCAGCAGGTCGGTCATGTGCACGTCCACTGCCTCGAAACCGGCGCGGGTGAACGCGGCCGCCATCTCGACCTGGCCGTTGACGCCCTGCTCGCGCAGGATGGCGACGCGCGGGCGCGCGCCGCTGGCGATCAGCGGCGCGGCGATGTCATCGGACGGATCGAACGTCAGCCGTGGCGAAAGTCCGGGATCATCGTCGGCGATGCGCCAGACGCGCTCGGCGTCGGCCGTGGCCGGATTGTCGCGCAGGCGCTGCATCGCGTGACTGGTCTCGTGCCAGGCGCCGATGAGCTGCGTCCAGTTCCAGCGGGCAATCGTCTCGCCGCCGAGAAACAGCTTGATGCCGAGCTTTTCCTTCGGTCGCCCGATGCGATGCAGGATCTCGCCCAGACCGTGCGCTGCGGCCAGCTCGGTCAGCCGCTCGGCGTGCTGTACCTGCACCTGGAGCACCGCGCCCAGCTCCTCGTTGAACAGCGCGCGCAGCATCGCCTCGCCCCAGCCGTCGAGGCGGATCTCGAGGCCGCAGTGGCCGGCGAAGGCCATCTCCAGCAGTGTGACGATGACGCCGCCATCGGAGCGGTCGTGATAGGCCAGCAGCAGGCCCTGCGCGCGCGCCTGCTGGATGAACGCGAAGAACGCGCGCAGCCGCTGCGGCTGCTCGAGGTCGGGCGGCACGCCGCCGCCGCGGTTGAACACCTGCATAAGCGCCGATTCGCCGAGCCGGTCGCGGCCGCCGCCGAGGTCGAGCAGCCACAGCTCGCTGTCGCCCTGGTCCAGGCGCAGGCGCGGCGTGAGCGTGCGGCGCACGTCGGCGACGCGCGCGAATGCACTGACCACCAGCGACACCGGCGCCACGCTGCGCTGCTCGCCCAGTTCGGCGTCCTGCCACACCGCCTGCATCGACAGCGAGTCCTTGCCCACCGGCACCGAGATGCCGAGCACGGGGCACAGCTCGCTGACCGCCTGCACGGCGTCGTACAGCGCGGCGTCCTCGCCGGGGTGGCCGACCGCCGCCATCCAGTTGGCCGACAATCGCACCTCGCCGAGTTCGGCCACTGGCGCCGCAGCGAGATTGGTGATCGCCTCGCCGACGGTGATGCGAGCCGCCGAGGCGCCGCCCAGCAGCGCCAGCGGCGCGCGCTCGGCGATCGCCATCGCCTCGCCCGCGTAACCCTCGAAATCCAGCAGGGTCACGGCGCAGTCGGCTACCGGCACCTGCCACGGCCCGACCATCGGATCGCGCGCGCACAGGCCGCCGACGCTGCGGTCGCCGATGGTGATCAGGAACGACTTGCTGCCGACCGCGGGCAGGCGCAGCACGCGCTGCACCGCCTCATCGAGCGCGATGCCGGAAAGATCCGGCACCAGATCGACACGCGGCTTGATGCGCACGGCGTCGCGATGCATGCGCGGCGGCTTGCCGAACAACAGGTCGAGCGCGAAGTCGATCGCGGTGATGCCGCTGCGCGAATCGCTGACCACCAGCTGGCGCTCGGCGGTGGCTTCACCGACCACGGCGCACGGGCAGCGCTCGCGCGCGCACATCGCCGTGAACGCGGGCAGATCGGTCGTGCGCACGCCGAGCACGTAGCGCTCCTGCGCCTCGTTGCACCACAGCTGCATCGGTGACAGCGAAGGATCGTCGCAGGGTACCTGCGCCAGATCGATGCGGCCGCCGACGCCGGAATCATTGAGCAGCTCGGGAATGGCATTGGACAGTCCGCCGGCGCCGACGTCATGCACGGCCACGATCGGAGTGTCCGCGCCGCGCGCGCAGGCGGCGTCGATCACTTCCTGGCAGCGCCGCTGCATCTCGGCGTTGTCGCGCTGCACCGAGGCGAAGTCGAGCTCGGTACTCGACGCGCCCGAAGCCAGCGACGACGCGGCGCCGCCGCCGAGGCCGATCAGCAATGCCGGACCGCCCAGCACGACCACCGCGTCGCCAGGCTGCAGATGCCGCTTTTCGACGTGCGCGCGCCGCAGATTGGCGAGGCCGCCGGCGATCATGATCGGCTTGTCGTAGCCGCGGCGCACGCCGGACTCGCCGGTCTCCTGCTCGAAACTGCGGAAGTAACCGCCGAGAACGGGGCGACCGAACTCGTTGTTGAAGGCGGCTGCCCCGAGCGGGCCGTCGCGCATGATCTCGAACGCGCT
Source organism: uncultured Pseudomonadota bacterium (assembly GCA_963794205.1). Taxonomy (GTDB): domain Bacteria; phylum Pseudomonadota; class Gammaproteobacteria; order Xanthomonadales; family Rhodanobacteraceae; genus Metallibacterium. Next base: position 115,054 of record CAWCCR010000015.1, on the reverse strand, counting down.
GGCAAAACGCTGCGACAGCGGGCGCTCGCCCTCCCATGCACGCGGCAATCCGGGAATGCGCAGGTGCGACACCGAAAAGCCGCTCAGCCCGGCCTTCGGCTTGCCGCCGCGCCCGACCGCGCCCTCGTCGCGGATCTCGCCGCCGGCACCGGTGGCGGCGCCGGCCCACGGCGCGATCGCGGTCGGATGGTTGTGCGTCTCGACCTTGATCGCGTAGGGGATATCCTCCTCGTGCGCGCGCCAGACGCCGTCGACATCGACGAACAGGCGCCGCCCGCGATGCCCGGCGATCACTGCGGCGTTGTCCGTGTACGCCGACAGCGTGTGCGCCGGCGATGCGGCGTGGGTGTGCTTGATCATCTGGAACAGCGTCAGCGGTGCCGCTGCGCCATCCACGGTCCAGGTGGCGTTGAACACCTTGTGCCGGCAATGCTCGGAGTTGGCCTGCGCGAACATCATCAGCTCGGCGTCGGTCGGATCGCGGTCCAGCTCGGCGTAGCGCGCCGCGAGATAGGCGATCTCGTCGGCCGCGAGCGCCAGGCCCAGCGTGCGATTGGCCGCGGCCAGCGCGATATCCGCGTCGGCGCCCAACACGATGTGCTCGAGCGCGCCCGCGATACCGTGCAGGAACAGCCCGCTGGCCTGGTCGAGGTTCGTAAGCACCGACTGGGTCATGCGGTCATGCAACGCCGCCAGCGCCTCGGCATGTTCCTGACTACCGGCCACCGGCAGCGCATCGAGGTGATAGGCCACGCCGCGCTCGACGCGACCGGGATCGAGGCCGGCGCCGCGCAGGATGTCGCGAGCCTTGGACGACCACGGCGACACGGTGCCCAGGCGCGGCACCACCCACAGCGTGGCCGGTGCCGGTGCGGCGTCGTGCGCCTCGAGGATCGTGCACAGCTCCGCGCGGGTGCGCGGGTCGATGATCGCACGCGCATCGAGGATGTACACGAACCACGCCGCACGCACGCGCAGCCCGTGGTGGGCGGCCTCCAGGCGCGCATTCAGACGATCGAGGCGAAACGGCGAAAGGGCGCTCTGCCCGTCAAGGACGATCATGCGGAGGACCGCTGCCGAGCGATGGAATCGGCCATTCTAGCCCAATCGCCTGCGGCATCCGTCAAATCGATACCGCTCGCGCCGCGCCGGCGCCATGCGCGATGTCATTGATGGCATCGCGCGGATGCGGCAGCCGCGCGCTTCGCGGACCATGGTCTTGGCTTTCTTGTGACGAAGGATCAAGAGCGAAGGAGCGCTTGTCCGCGAAGGACGCGAGGTGCGCAAAGCAGTCTCGAGAGGACTTTTTCGCGTCCTTTGCGCGCTTCGCGGACCATGACCACCGGCAGGTCCAAGGCGCCGGCCTCTGCGCTGCGCGCGCGGGCCGTTGCGGGCTCGCGCATCCTGCGCTCACCTCGCAACCCGGCCCGAGGCTTCGGCTTCGACGATCGCTGCCCGCAATCCTGCCACCGCGCGCTGCGCGCGCGGGCCGTTGCGGGCTCGCGCATCCTGCGCTCACCTCGCAACCCGGCCCGAGGCTTCCTGCCTCGGGCGTTCGGCGCCGCACGCGATGCCATTCATGGCATCGCGTAAACGCGGCGCCTCACCCCCGCGGGTGGTGGGCGGCGTGGAGGCGCTTGAGGCCTTCACGCGCAACCAGGGTGTATATCTGGGTGGTCGACAGCGTGCGGTGGCCGAGCAGCATCTGCAATGCGCGCAGGTCGGCACCATGGTTGAGCAGATGGGTGGCGAACGAATGCCGCAGCACATGCGGGGAGATGCGCGAGGCCGGAATGCCGGCAGTCTGCGCGTGACGCTTGATCAACGTCCACGCCATCTGCCGGGTCATGCCGCTGGCGCGCCGGGTCAGCAGCAACGCCGCCGGCTGGCCGCCGCGCGCCAGCAGCGGTCGCGCGCCGGCGAGGTAACGCTCGATCCAGTCCTGCGCCACCTCGCCGACCGGCACCAGACGGTCCTTGCCACCCTTGCCGGTGACGCGCAGCACGCCCTGGCGCAGGTTGAGCGCTGCCAGCGGCAAGCCGACCAGTTCGCTCACGCGCAGGCCGGCGGCATACATCAGTTCGAGCAGGCAGCGGTCGCGCAAGCCGAGCGGCGTGGCGACGTCGGGCGCGGCCAGCAGGGCCTCGATCTCGCGCTCGCTGAGCGCCTTGGGCAGTCCGCGCGGCAGCCGAGGCGGATCCAGCAGCAGGGTCGGATCGACGAAGGCCGGCTCGCTGCGGGTGCGCTGGGCATAGTAGCGGCGCAGCGCCGACAGCAGCCGCGCATTGCTGCGCGCCTTGATGCCCGCCGCCCCGCGAGCCGCGAGATAGCGGAAAATGTCCTCGCGACCGGCATCGAGCAGACGCATGTCGCGCGCGGCCAGCCAGCGCGCATAACTCTCGAGATCGTTGCGGTAGGCGGCCAGCGTCAATGCGGCCAAGCCGTCCTCGGACCAGGCGCGTTCGAGAAAGGCGTCGATGCTGGCGCGATCGTCCGCGGCGATGACGGTGGTGCTGTCCATGCGAGCATGCTCGCCGGCTCCGCCGCCGCCGGCAAGTCGCCTGACTTCCTCCCACTCACGACAACACCATGACCCCTGATGCAATGCCCGGCCGCCTGTTAGGACCCTGCCCTTTCGCCGTGCGCCTGACCGCGCTGTTCTACGATCTGCTGACGTCGCTGGCGATCGTGCTGGTGGTGGGCCTGCTGGCGCAGCTGGCCACCGGCGGCCAGCTGATTGCCGTTCGCGACGGACACGCTCACTCGCCGGCCTGGTATCCCTTGCTGCAGCTGACCGCACTGGCGGCGTACTTCGTCTGGTCGTGGATGCGCGGCGGCCAGACCTTGGGCGCGCGCGCGTGGCGCATGCGGGTGGTCGCCGACAGCGGCCGCGTCACCCTGTGGCGGGCGCTGGCCCGCTGTGCCGTTGCGGCCTCGCCACTGCTGCTGCTGGGACTCGGCCCGCTGCTCGAGCCGCGCTGGCTGCTCGCAGGGATGCTGCTGGCCTGGAGCGCGGACTATGCCGCGGCACTGCGCGAGAGCGACCGCCGCACCCTGCATGACCGTCTCAGCGGCACCCGTCTGCTGCGCGAAAACTGAAGGCACGCGCGCGCGGGCTCAGGCCATGCGCCGGTGCACCAGCGCCGCCACCGCCGCCAGAAGCAGCAGCGGCAGCGCGTTGGCCAGCCACGCCGACACGCCATAGACGGTTCCGAGATTGATCAGGGCACGCTGCACGAAAAACCACGCGATTGCGATCAGCAGACCCAGCAGCAGTCGTTTGCCGAAACCGCCGGCACGCAGGGCACCGAAGGCCAGCGGCAGCACGCACAGCACCAGCAGCAGCACGTCGAAGGGGTAGAACAGGCGCTGCCACAGCGCATCGGCGTAGGCCTGCGGATTCTGCCCGTTGCGGCTGAGGTAGCGGACATTGCGCAGCAGGTCGCGGATCGACTGGCTTTCCGGATCCAGCACCGACAGTCGCAGCAGGCGCGGATCGATGTGGGTGTCCCAGACCGCCTGCGCCGCCGTCGTGGTCTGCGCGCCCGCCGCGTCGAAACGGGTATCGCTGACCTGATCGAGCATCCAGCGGCCGCCGCGGAACTCGGCATCGGCGGCCCAGCGCACCTCCAGCAGACGGCCTTGCGCGTCGAGGCGGTAGATGCGCACGTCACGCAGGCGGATGTCGGCGCCGTGCGCAGCGGGCACCGCCAGCGCGCTCTTGACGTTGACGATGCTGTCGCCGTCGCGCGTCCACAGGCCCGACGAGGTCGTTGCGGCGATGTTGCTGGCGCGCAGCGCCAGCTGGATCGCGGTGGCGCGCTGCTCGGCCGGCGGCATCGCGTATTCGGCCAGCAGCAGCACGCCGACGCTGAGCAGCGCGACCAGCGCCAGCACCGCGGCGCCGATGCGCAGCCGCGACATGCCGGCGGCGCGCAATGCGGTCAGTTCGTTGCCGGCCGCAAGGCCGCCGAGGCCCAGCAGCGCACCGATCAGCGCCGCGTTGCCGAACAGGTCGACGATGCGCCGCGGGATGCTGTAGAGGATGTAGATCGCGGCGTCGGCAAGGGTATAGCCGTTGTGGCCGAGCTGGCCGAGCTGGCGCGCGAACTGCAGGAACGCATCGAAGCCGACCAGCAACGTCCATACCAGAGCCAGCGAGCCGAGCACGCTGACGACGATCACGCGGTCGGCCCGCTTCAGCGGCAGGCGCCAGGCGCTCATGCCGGCCTCCGCGCGGGCACCCGTCGCGGCGCGTTCTGGCGCGCGAACGCCCACAGCGCCAGTGCAAGCGCAAGCAGCGGCACGCCCCACAGCGCGTACTCGCCGATGCCGCGGCCCTGCATGATCGCGGCGCGAGCGATGCCGAGCAGATTGGAATAGAGCAGATAGGCCAGCAGCGCCAGCAGCATGCGCCCGTAGAACGGCTCGCGCGGACCTTGCCGCGCCAGCGGCAGCGCCAGCAGCCCGAGCACCAGTGTGCTCAGCGGCGCGGTCAGCCGCCACGCCAGCTCGGCGCGATCGGGCGGGGTCGGCGAGCCCCACAACTGCGCGGTGGTCTTGTCGTGCGGCGTGCCCTGGCTGTCATCGGGCGCACCCTGGATATTCGACAGGGCGATGTCGTTGCGCCGGTAGCGCATCAGCTTCCAGGCATTGCCGCCGAGCGGACCCTGGTAGCGGTGGCCGTCGAACAGGGCCAGGAAACGACCGCCGCCCTGGCTGTCCAGGTACAGCTCGCCACGGGTGGCGGTGACCAGATCGACGCGCGGGCGGCCATCCGGCGCGCTGCGCTCGCTGGCGACGAAGACCCGGGTGAGCCGGTTGCCGGCGGCGTTCATGCGATCGACGAACATGATGCCGCCGCGTCCGGGCAACTCGACGAAGCGCCCGGGCGCCAGCCCGGCGGCGATCACCGAGCTGTTCGCGGCATCGACCATCGCCTGCGACGTGCGCGACGCCCATGGCCCCAGCCACAACGCGATCAGCGCCACCAGCGCGAACACCGGCAGCGTCAGCAGCAGGGTCGGTCGCAGCAGACCCCTCGGGCCCATGCCGGAGGAGGCCAGCACATGCATCTCGCTGTCGCGGTACAGCCGCGCCAGCCCCAGCAGCACGCCGAGAAACAGCGCCAGCGGCAGCAGCAGCGACAGCGCATCGAGCACGCGCAGACCCAGCACCGGCAACATCACGCTGGCCGGATAGCGCCCGGCCGCGACCTTCGACAATACGTCGGACAGGGTGCCGCCCACGGTCACCACCAGCAGCAGTGCAGCGCTGCCGATCAAGGCAAACGCCAGCTCGCGCAGCAGGTAGCGGTCGAGGATGCGCAGCATCTAAGATGAAAGGCCCGCCGCGCCGCGCGCGGCCCAGTCGCGCAGTCTAACCGGTCGCATCGTGGCCGTGCCCGCCCCAGGAGCTACCCGCATGTCCCTCGAGTTCAGCCTCGATTCCGCGCACGCCGAAAGCGTCGACGCACCCTGCATCGTGATCGCCGCGCACGAACGCGGCGCTCTCAGCGCGGCCGCGCAAAGTGTCGATACCGCCAGCGGCGGCCTGCTGACACGACTGGCCGCGGCCGGTGACCTGTCGGCCAAGCCCGGCAGCAGCACCCTGCTGCACCACGTCGCCGGCGTGCGGGCGCCGCGCGTGCTGGTCGTCGGCGCGGGCGCCGCCGACGCGCTGGACAGCGCACGCTATCTGCGCGCCTGCGCCGAGGCCGGGCGTGTGCTGAAGAGCTTGCCGATCACCGCCGCGACGAGCTTCCTGCCCGAGCTCGCGGTGGCCGGGCGTGACAGCGCGTGGACCGTGCGCACCGCCGCGCTCGCCACCGATCACCAGACCTATCGTTACACCGCCACCGTCAAGTCCAAGGATCCGGAGCCGCGGCTGGCCGCGCTGTCCCTGGTCGCGCCGGCCGACGCCGCGCGCGGATTGCAGCAGGCGCGCGGCATCGCCGCCGGCGTGGCGCTGGCGCGCGAGCTGGCCAACCTGCCGCCCAACCTCTGCAACCCCGCGCATCTGGCCGCCGAGGCGCGTCGCATCGCCGACACTCATCCCGGCGTCAGCCTCGAGGTGCTCGAACGCGCCGACATGGAAAAGCTCGGCATGGGCGCGCTGCTGGCGGTGGCGCGCGGTTCGGCCAATCCGCCCAAGCTCATCGTGCTGCGCTGGAACGGCGGCGGCGAGGCCAAGCCCCATGCGCTGGTCGGCAAGGGCATCACCTTCGACAGCGGCGGCATCAATCTCAAGGTGCAAGGCGGCATCGAGGAGATGAAATACGACATGGGCGGCGCTGCCGGCGTGCTGGGCGCCTTCCTCGCCGCGGTCGAGATGAAGCTGGCGCTGAACCTGGTCTGCGTGGTGCCGGCGGTGGAGAACATGCCCGACGGCGACGCCTACCGTCCCAGCGACGTGCTGACGACGATGTCCGGGCTGACCGTCGAGGTGCTCAACACCGACGCCGAGGGCCGCCTGATCCTGTGCGATGCGCTGACCTATGTGCAGCGCTTCGAGCCGCAGGCGATCATCGACGTGGCCACGCTGACCGGCGCCTGCGTGATCGCGCTGGGCAAGCACGCTTCCGGCCTGATGAGCCGGCACGACGATCTCGCCGCCGAGTTGCTGGCCGCCGGCGAGACGAGTCACGACCGCGCCTGGCGCCTTCCACTGTGGGACGACTATGGCAGCCAGCTCGAGAGCTCGTTCGCCGACCTCGCCAACATCGGCGGCAAAGGCGCCGGCGCGATCACCGCCGGCTGCTTCCTGGCGCGCTTCACCGAAGGCCGGCGCTGGGCGCATCTCGACATCGCCGGCACCGCCTGGGGCGAGGGCCGCAAGGGCATGGCCACCGGCCGGCCGGTCGGCCTGCTGACGCAGTGGCTGATCGACCGCTGCGGCTGATCCCGCGCCGCCATGCCGCGTGCCGACTTCTACCTGATCGCCAAGCCCCGCTTCGCGGCCGAGCCGCTGCGGCTGGTCTGCGAACTGGTTCGGCGTGCCCATGCGGAACGCCTGCCGACGCTGATCCTTGCCCGTGATCTGGAACAGGCCGAGGCCCTGGATGAATTGCTGTGGGCATTCGACGAGGACGCGTTCATTCCGCACCAGATCGCCGGCGACGACGATGACGCAGTGACCGCGGTACTGATCGTGCCGCCGGGCGTGGCCACGCCCGACCGGCCGCTGCTGATCAACTTGCGCGACGACTGCGCGCCGGGCACCTGCGAACGCGTGCTGGAAGTGGTGGCCGCCGATGCCGCCGCGCGCGAGGGCTCGCGTGCGCGCTGGCGCGGCTACCAGCAACGCGGCTTCGAGGTCGCCAAGCACGATATGTGAGCGTCGCCGGCCGTCGGCAGCGCTCCGCACAGAGCTCGTCGCCGTGCCGCCTGCCGGGTTGCGCTCAATCGATGCGGCAGCAGGTTTCGCGTTCGCCGACCGGTCGCGACGGCGACTGCCAGACACCGGAATCCCGCCCCCTCAAACTGCCCTTCCCCCCGAGCACATTGGGGGACAGGGAATTTCCCGCCGGAGCCGCAGGGGCGAGCCGGGGGCTTTCGCGAGATGCCGGGGCGCATCTCGCGCCGGCGAGCGCCCGGCCATGGACGGCCGGGCCGGTGCCACCCACCAGGGACGGTTACGCCAGCCGGCCGTGGCACTGCTTGTATTTTTTTCCCGGAGCCGCAAGGGCGAGCCGGGGGCCTTCGCGAGATGCCGGGGCGCATCTCGCGCCGGCGAGCGCCCGGCCATGGACGGCCGGGCCGGTGCCACCCACCAGGGACGGTTACGCCAGCCGACCGTGGCACTGCTTGTATTTTTTCCCGGAGCCGCAGGGACACGGATCGTTGCGCCCCACCTTGGGTCCTTCGCGCACCGTCGGGGTCATCGCCGCGGCAACCGCCGCCGGCAACGCGGCGGCATCGCCCGCGACCGGTTCCGGCGCGAAACCGCTGGCCTCGGCGTGATGGAACTCCAGCGCCGCGCGCGCCGCCAGACGCTGCTGCTCGGCCTCCATCGCCGCAACCTCGGCTTCGCTCTGCACGCGCACCCGCGCCAGCATCTGGGTGATCTCGCTCTTGATGCGGTCGAGCATCGCCGAGAACAGGATGAAGGATTCGCGCTTGAACTCCTGCTTGGGCTGGACCTGGGCATAGCCGCGCAGATAGATGCCCTGGCGCAGATAATCCATGCTGGCCAGATGCTCCTTCCAGGCGTTGTCGAGCACCGACAGCATCACGTGCTTTTCCAGCGCGCGCATGGTGTCGGCACCGACCGTCGCTTCCTTGTCGCGGAACAGGTGTTCGGCCGCCTGCTGCACCCGCTCCAGGACCGCCGCGGGGTCGGCGTCGCTGTGCGTCTCGGCCCAGGCGTGCAGTCCGAGCCGGATGCCGTACTCGCCTTCCAGCACGGCGTCCAGCCCGACCAGGTCCCACTGTTCGTCGACGCTGTCCGCCGGCACGTGACGCTGCACCAGCGCGGCGAACACGTCGCGGCGGATGTCGGCAACGGTGTCGGCAACCGACTCGGACTCGAGCAGTTCGTTGCGCTGCTCGTAGATCACCTTGCGCTGGTCGTTGGCGACGTCGTCGAAATCGAGCAGGTTCTTGCGGATGTCGAAGTTGTGCTGCTCGACCTTGCGCTGCGCCTTCTCGATCTGGCGACTGACCATCGTGCTCCTCGATGGCGTCGTCCTCCTTCATGCCGAAGGCGCGCATCCAGCGGCCGACGAATTCGCCGCCGAAGATGCGCATCAGGTTGTCGTCGAGCGAGAGGTAGAAGCGCGATGGAACCCGGGATCGCCCTGGCGCCCGGAACGGCCGCGCAGCTGGTTGTCGATGCGCCGCGACTCGTGGCGCTCGGTACCGATGATGTGCAGCCCGCCGGCGGCGAGCACGGCGTCGTGACGCTGCTGCCATTCGCCGCGCACGCGCGCACGATCGCTCTCGGCTGCGTCATCGGGCAACGCAGCCAGTGCCGCGTCGAGGCTGCCGCCGAGCACGATGTCGGTACCGCGACCGGCCATGTTGGTGGCGATCGTGACCGCACTCGCGCTGCCGGCCTGGGCGACGATATGCGCCTCGCGCTCGTGCTGCTTGGCGTTGAGCACCTCGTGCGGAATCTTCTCGTGCCTGCAGGCGCTTCGACAGCAGCTCGGAGGTCTCGATCGAGGTCGTGCCGACCAGCACCGGCTGACCGCGCTCATGGCAGTCCTTGATGTCCTCGACCACCGCCTTGAACTTGGCCTCCTGGGTCAGGAACACGAGGTCGTGATGGTCCTTGCGCACCATCGGACGATGGGTCGGAATCACCACCACCTCGAGGCCGTAGATCGTCTGGAACTCGTAGGCTTCGGTATCCGCCGTGCCGGTCATGCCGGCCGAGCTTGTCGTACATGCGGAACAGGTTCTGGAACGTGATCGTCGCCAGCGTCTGGTTCTCGCGCTGGATCGGCACGCCCTCCTTGGCTTCGACCGCCTGGTGCAGGCCGTCGGACCAGCGTCGCCCCGGCAGCGTGCGGCCGGTGAACTCGTCGACGATGATCACTTCGCCATCGCGCACGATGTAGTCGACGTCGCGGTGGTAGATCGCATGCGCGCGCAGGCCGGCGTTGAGGTGATGCACCACCGCCAGTACTGGCGGTGTCGTAGAGGCCGCCGCCGGACTCGATCACGCCGGCCTCGCGCAGCAGCTGCTCGGCATGCTCCATGCCGTCCTCGGACAGATGCACCTGCTTCTGCTTCTCGTCGACGAAGTAGTCGCCGGCGCCGTCCTCCTTCTCCTGGCGGATCAGCTTCGGCACGATGCGGTTGAGCTTGACGTAGAGTTCGGGCGAATCCTCGGCCGGGCCGGAGATGATCAGCGGCGTGCGCGCCTCGTCGATCAGGATCGAGTCGACCTCGTCGACGATCGCGTAGAACAGGCCGCGCTGGTAACGCTGGTCCTTGCGACAGCGCCATGTTGTCGCGCAGATAGTCGAAGCCGAATTCGTTGTTGGTGCCGTAGGTGATGTCGGCCGCGTAGGCGCCGCTGCTTGTCGGCGTGGTCCATGCCGGGCCAGACCACGCCCGACGCTCATGCCGAGGAAGCCGTAGATCTTGCCCATCCATGCCGAGTCGCGGCGTGCGAGGTAGTCGTTGACCGTGACCACGTGCACGCCCTTGCCCGCCAGCGCATTGAGATACACCGGCAGCGTCGCCACCAGGGTCTTGCCTTCGCCGGTGCGCATCTCGGCGATCTTGCCCTGATGCAGCACCATGCCGCCGATCAGCTGCACGTCGTAGTGGCGCATGGCCGAGCACGCGACGCGAGGCCTCGCGCACGCTGGCGAAGGCCTCCGGCAGCAGGTCGTCGAGCGTCTCGCCCTTGGCCAGCCGCGCGCGGAACTCGTCGGTCTTGGCGCGCAGCGCGGCGTCCGAGAGCTTCAGCCATTCAGGCTCCAGCGCGTTGATCCGCGCCACGTTCCGCGACAGCTGGCGCAGCACGCGCTCATTGCGGCTGCCGAACATACTCGTCAGGACACGGTTCAACATCGGTCGGAATCACGCTCGAGGAGGAAAGGGGGTGCGCGGTCGCGCAAGGGCGCCGATGATACTACGTCACCCCGCGCGCCCCTTTCGCATGGCGGCTGTGTACGCCGGATTCAAGATGACCGCTGCTTGCGACCGGCAGTCGGCGCTCAGCGACGATTGCGCACGAAGGCCAGCGGGTTGACCAGCTGGCCGCGATACCAGACCTCGAAATGCACATGCGGTCCGGTCGAGCGGCCGGTGGAACCGACCAGCGCGATGTCCTGGCCGACGCGGACGCGCTCACCGACACGGACCAGCAGCTTTTCGGCATGCGCGTAGCGGGTCATGAAACCGTTGCCGTGGTCGATCTCGACGACGTCACCGTATCCGGAACGCTCACCGGCATAGCTGACGACGCCCTCGGCGACGGCATGGATGGCCGTGCCGGCCGGCGCGGCGATGTCGAGGCCGGGGTGGAACTCGCTGCGGCCATCGAAAGGATCGGCGCGCATGCCGAAATAGGACGAGATGTAACCGTCCCGCACCGGCATGCCGGTCGGCTGCAGGGCGGCATCCATCTTGTGGTCGAGCAGCAGGGTCTCGAGCGCGGTCAGCTGCGCCTGCTGCTGGTCGAAGCGCCGGCCGAGCGCCGCGATGCTGCGCTGCAGATCGGCCGGCGTGCCGTAGGCGGCAGACCCGACAGCGATTTCCGGACCGCCGACGCCGGGCTGGACGTCGAAATTGAATTCGCCGCCGTCGAGCTTGCCGGCATGTGCCAGCCGTTCGCCCAGCGCCCCCAGCCGCAGCGATTGCGCCTCGAGCTGGCCGAGCTTGACCGCCAGCGCGTTGACGTCGCGCTGGGCGTCACGCTGCACGCCGCCGAGCTGGCTTTGCTGAGCCTGCACCTGCACGCGCAGGGCGCGTACCTGGGCCAGCGCGCGCTGCGACGGGCTGGCGAACAGCAGCGCGAGCGCCGCGCCACTGCCGACCAGCATCAGCACCGCGGCGGCCAGGGCCGCGGCGCAACGCAGCCGAGTTCGCGGGCAGCGCAGATCGAGGGTCTTCGGCGCCGAGCGTGCGGTGGTGACGAGTATGATGTTCATGCCGCCCCCAGCCGTCAGGTTTCGCCCGTGCAGTCATCGCGTCCGCGTTCCCGCCCGCCTCCGCGTACCGGCCTGCGGCCGGTGGCCGAGTGCGACCCGGTGGCGGCGCTCGCCCCGCGCGCGATGGCGCTGGACCAGCTCGACCGGCAACTGCGCCGGACGCTGCCGGATGCCCTCGGCGAGCAGGTGCGGCTCGCCAGCGTGCAGCCCGATCGCATCGTTTTCCTGGCCACCTCCGCCGCCTGGGCCTCGCGGCTGCGCCTGCAGCAGGCGCAGATCCTCGAAGCCGCCCGAACCCTCGGCGCGGTGGCCACGGCGATCACCGTGAAAGTGGCGCCTCTGCCACCCGTCCCCCGGGCACCGGCAGAGCGCAAGCCCCTTTCGCCCGCAGCCGCGCAACATCTGCGCGCCGCGGCGAAATCCCTCTCGGATCCGGATACCCGGAACCTGTTCCTTGCCCTGGCGTCCCTCGCCGTGTCGGACGTTCCCGGAGGGAAGTGAATCACCTCCCGCGGCGGTCGGAGCGGACCGCCGTCACTCTTTGCAAACAAGTGTCACATCGCCTGCGCCGGGTGGGCGTACGAGATGGGCGCGCTGGCCGGGTCGTCGAAATAGACCTCTTCCCAGGCGCTGGCATCGGCCATCAGCGTGCGCAGCAGCAGGTTGTTCAGCTCGTGACCGGACTTGTGGCCGAAAAACGCGCCGATCAGGCTGTGCCCGAGCAGATAGAGGTCACCGATGGCGTCGAGGATCTTGTGCTTGACGAACTCGTCCTCGTAACGCAGGCCGTCCTCGTTGAGCACGCGGTAGTCGTCGAGCACGATGGCGTTGTCCATCGAGCCGCCAAGCGCCAGGTTGCGCTCGCGCAGCATCTCGATGTCGCGCATGAAGCCGAAGGTGCGCGCACGACTGACTTCCTTCACGAACGAGGTGGTCGAGAAGTCGATCTCGGCGGTCGAGGTGCGCGAATTGAAGATCGGATGGCGGAACTCGATCGAGAAGCCGACCTTGAAGCCGTCGAACGGCTCGAACCGGCACCACTTGTCGCCGTCTTCGACGCGCAGCGACTTCTTGATGCGGATGAAGCGCTTGGCGCGCGTTCTGCTCCTCGATGCCCGCCGACTGCAGCAGGAACACGAAGGGGCCGGCGCTGCCGTCCATGATCGGCACTTCGGGCGCCGACAGGTCGACGTAGGCATTGTCGATGCCCAGCCCGGCCATGGCCGAGAGCAGATGCTCGACGGTGGAGACACGTGCGTCGCCCTTGACCAGGGTGGTGGACAGCCGAGTATCGCCGACGTTCTCGCAGCGCGAGCGGAATATCCACCGGCCGGCCAGGTCAGTGCGGCGAAACACGATGCCGGTGTTGGGCGCAGCCGGACGCAGGGTCATATAGACCTTGTCGCCCGTATGCAGCCCGACGCCCGTCGCCCGGATGACGTTCTTGAGCGTGCGCTGCTTGATCATTTTTATGATGGACCCGGGGCAGCAATCAAAAGTGGGCGGGAATGTAACACAGGGTTTACGGTCCGAAAACAAACCGGCGCGTTCAGGAATATCACGATCCGTGCGCCAGTGCACGGAGTCACACGACGACGCGCCGCCCGCGACCGGGGACGGAAACCCGGCCGCAGGCGGCACGATCCGCGCGCGTCCCGCGCACGGAAAGCCCGTCAGCCCGCGCCTCAGTCGGCCTGGCGGCGCAGGAAGGCCGGGATGTCGAGGTAGTCGATACCCGGGTCGGCCGTACCGGTCTTTGCCTCGGCAGCCGGTTCGGCCTGCGCGCGCGGCACAGCGGCTGCCCGCAGCGGCACGTTCATCACCTCGGCCCCGCCGGTGCCGGTCCGCAGCACCACCGGCCGCGGGCGTGGCGTCGGAGCGACCTCCTCGCGGGCGGCATGGCGCACCGGCTGGCGCGCGGCAACGCCGCGGTTGAGCCCGGTGGCGACCACGGTGACGCGGACGTCGTCCTGCAAGTCCGGGATCGAGCGCGGTGCCGATCACCACGGTGGCGTCCTCGCTGGCGAAATCGTGGACGACGCGGCCGATCTCGTCGAACTCGCGCATGGTCAGGTTGGGGCCGGCGGTGACGTTGACCAGAATGCCGCAGGCGCCGGCCAGGTTGACGTCCTCCAGCAGCGGGTTGTTGATCGCCGCCTCGGCCGCGGCCTGGGCGCGGTCGTCGCCGCGGGCGGTGCCGCTGCCCATCATCGCCATGCCCATCTCGCTCATCACCGTGCGCACGTCGGCGAAGTCGACGTTGATCAGGCCCGGGCGGGTGATCAGGTCGGCGATCCCCTGCACCGCGCCCAGCAGCACGTCGTTGGCGGCCTTGAACGCCGACACCAGGGTGACCTCGCGGCCGAGCACGGTCAGCAGCTTCTCGTTGGGGACCGTGATCAGCGAGTCGACGTACTGGGCCAGGTCCTCGATGCCCTTGAGCGCCACCTGCATGCGCCGGCGACCTTCGAACGGGAACGGCTTGGTCACCACCGCCACGGTCAGGATGCCGCGTTCCTTGGCCAGCTGCGCCACCACCGGCGCCGCGCCGGTACCGGTGCCGCCACCCATGCCGGCGGTGATGAACACCATGTCGGCGCCGCTGAGCATCTCCTCGATGCGTTCGCGGTCCTCGAGCGCGGCCTGGCGGCCGACCTCGGGATTGGCACCGGCGCCGAGGCCCTTGGTGACGTTGGCGCCGAGCTGCAGGGTGACGCGGGCACCCGAGTTCTTCAGCGCCTGGGCGTCGGTGTTGGCACAGATGAACTCCACGCCCTCGATGTCGGCGTTCAGCATGTGGCTGATGGCGTTGTTGCCACCACCGCCGACACCGATGACCTTGATCACCGCGTTGGGGGTGAGTCTCTCGATCAGTTCAAACATGATGCGTTCTCCGTCGGTACCGCTGTCGTTGTCGTTCGGACCGCCCCGCGCGTCCGGCGCGAAGCGGCTGTGCGGCGTGTCCGCCGCCTGCGGCGCTTCCTGCGCCGCCAACGGGGCCTGGCAGGGCCCCTCCATCCGCCCGGGGCGAACCCCGGTCAGAAATTCTTGGAAAGCCAGCCGCGCATGCGGCCGAGCACGTTGCCGACACTGCCCGTCACCGCGCCGCCGCCGCGCGTCGCGTCGCCGCGCGCGCCATGCAGCAGCAGGCCGACCGCGGTCGCATGCACGTGCCCGGACACGGTTTCGGACAGGCCGCCAACGTGCTGCGGCAGGCCCACGCGGACCATCTTGTGAAACACCTCCTCGGCCAGCTCCAGCGCGCCTTCCATCTGCGACGCGCCACCGGTCAGCACGATGCCGGCCGCGACCATGTTCTCGAAGCCCGAGCGCCGCAGTTCGTCCTGCACCATCTCGAAGATCTCCTCGTAGCGGGCCTGGACGCTCTGCGCCAGCGCCTGCCGCGCCAGCCGCCGCGGCGGGCGGTCGCCGACACTGGGCACCTGCACGGTTTCGTCGGCGTGGGCCAGCTGTGCCAGCGCGCAGGCGTACTTGACCTTGATCTCCTCGGCGTGCGCGGTCGGCGTGTGCACGCCATAGGCGATGTCGTTGGTGACCTGGTCGCCACCGACCGGCAACGCCCGGGTGTAGCGGATCGCGCCCTGGGCATAGATGGCGATGTCGGTGGTGCCGGCGCCGATGTCGACCAGGCACACGCCCAGCTCACGTTCGTCGTCGGTCAGCACGGCGCGCGCGCTGGCGATCGCCGAGGGCACCAGCTCGTCCACCGACAGTCCGCAGCGCTGGATGCACTTTTGCAGGTTCTGCACCGCGCTGGCGGCGCCGGTGACGAGGTGCACGCCGGCCTCGAGGCGCACGCCGCTCATGCCGACCGGATGGCGGATGCCGTCCTGGCCGTCGATCCGGTACTCCTGTGACTCCTTGTAGAGCAGCTTGCGGTCGGCCGGGATCGCCACCGCGCTGGCCGCTTCCAGCACCTGCTCGAGATCGGATGCGGTCACCTCGCGGTCGCGGATCGCGGCGGTGCCGTGCGAATTGCGCGTCTCCAGATGGCTGCCGGAAATCGATGCGCAGACCGAGCGGATGTCGCAGCCGGCCATCAACTCGGCTTCCTCGACCGCGCGCTGGATCGAATGCACGGTGGACTCGATGTCGACCACCGCGCCGCGTTTCATGCCGCGCGAGACGTGCGAGCCGAAGCCGATCACCTCGACCGGCTCGCCGGGCGCGTACTCGCCGACCACGGCCATCACCTTGGAGGTGCCGATATCGAGGCCGACCACCAGCTGCTTGTCGTTTCTGCGGTTCATCTCAGACCCTTGCTGCAGAAGGTGCGGCCGCGGGCGCGGCGGGGGTAGCCGGGGCGGGCGCCGCCGCGGGCGGCGGCTCCGGCGGCCACTTCACGGCGAAGCCGTTGGTGTAGCGCAGATCGGCATACTCGAAGCCCTGCGGGTGGGCGGAGGCCAGCTGCGGCCAGACCGCAAGAAAGCGCGCCAGGCGCCGCGTCGGCTGCTCGTGGCCGACGCTGATGCGGGAACCGCCAGCGAGCGTCAGCGCATAGCTGCCGCGTCCGGTCAGATCGACCGCGGTGACGTGCAGCCCGCGCGCCGCGCAGGCCGTGGCGGCGGCCTGGTAGAAGGCGATCACGTCGGCCAGTCGCGCGTCCGGCCCGGTCAGCTGCGGCAGACCGCCGAGCGTGGCTGCATCGGGCACGCTGAACACGGTGCCGTCCGTGGCGATCAGCCGGCCTCCGTTCCAGCGCGCCCACGGCGTGCGCTCGGCGATGCGAATCGTCACCGTGTCCGGCCAGCGCTTGCGCACCTGCGCGCTGGCGACCCACGGCAGCGCGGCAACCGCCCGCTGCACCTGATCGAGATCGATGGCAAAAAAGCCGCGCGTCAGCAGCGGCGCCGCCACGGCTCGCACCTGGGCGGCATGCACGTGCACGAAGGGCGCCTCCACGGTCAGGTAACGCACCGGCCAGCGCCCGGCGGCCAGCCAGCCCTCCAGCACACCGACCACCGGCAGCGCCAGCAGCGCCAGCGCGGCGACCCAGCCGGCGAGGCGGATGGCGCCGGCGCGGGTCATGCGCCCTCCGCGCGGAACGAGGTCTCGAGGATGCGCCAGCACAGCGTCTCGAAATCGATGCCGACGGCACGCGCGGCCTTGGGAACCAGCGAATGGCTGGTCATGCCCGGGGTGGTGTTGACCTCGAGCAGATGCAGGCCGCCGGCGCGATCGCGCATGATGTCCACGCGGCCCCAGCCCGAAGCGGCGGCGCTGGCGAACGCCGCCAGCGCCAGGGCCTGCACGGCGGGCTCGTCGGCGGCGGCGAGTCCGGGACACAGATACTGCGTGTCTTCGGCGACGTACTTGGCGTGATAGTCGTAGAAGCCGCCCCTGGGCACGATGCGGATGCTCGGCAATGCCGCATCGTCGAGGATGCCGACGGTCAGCTCGTCGCCCTCGATCAGCTGCTCGGCCAGCATCTCGCCGTCGTAGCGCGCGGCAAGATCCACCGCCGCCTCGAGATCGCCCGCGGCATCGACGCGCGTGATGCCGACGCTGGAGCCCTCGTGCGAGGGCTTGACGACCGCCGGATAACCGACCCGCGTGATCGCGGCACCGACATCCTCGCCGCGCCCGAAGGCGGCGAAGCGCGGCGTCGGCAGGCCGTCGGCCAGCCACACCTTCTTGGTCCGCACCTTGTCCATGGTCAGCGCCGAACCGAGCACGCCGGAGCCGGTATAAGGCACGCCCAGCGAGTCGAGCGCACCCTGCAGCACACCGTCCTCGCCGCCGCGGCCGTGCAGGATGTTGAACACGCGGGCGAAGTGGCCGGCGCGCAGCGCGTCCAGCAACGCCGGAATGCCGTCGATGCCGTGCGCATCGACGCCCCGCGCCTGCAGCGCGGCCAGCACGTTGGCGCCGGAGTCCAGCGACACCTGGCGCTCGGCCGAGCGCCCGCCCATCACCACGGCGACGCGGCCGAACTGGCGCGGATCGTCGATCCGCCGGGTCATGACCGCACCGTTTTCAGTTGCCCGGCGGCGGCCAGCTCGGCGGCCGCGGCGCCGATGTCGCCGGCGCCCAGCAGCAGCAGCAGGTCGCCGTCGCGCAGCAGCGCCGGCAGCACGCCGGGCAGTTCGCGCGGATGCTCGACCAGCACCGGATCGACCTTGCCGCGCGCGCGCACCGCGCGCGCCAGGGAGCGGCCGTCGGCGCCGGCGATCGGCGCCTCGCCGGCCGGATAGACCTCGGTCAACACCAGCACGTCGGTCTCGGCCAGCACGCGGGCGAAGTCGTCGAGCTGGTCGCGCGTGCGCGTGTAGCGGTGCGGCTGGAACGCCACCACCAGACGGCGACCGGGCCAGCCGCCGCGCGCGGCGGAAAACACCGCCGCCAGCTCGCGCGGGTGATGTCCGTAGTCATCCACCAGCAGCGCATGACCATGATCGAGTGCGATCTCCCCACGCTGCTGGAAACGCCGGCCGACGCCCTGGAACCGTTCCAGCGCCTGCGCGATCGCCGGCGCCTCGACCCCGAGCTGCCAGCCGGTCGCCGCCGCCGCCAACGCATTGAGCACGTTGTGGCGACCGGGCAGGTTGAGAGTGACCGCCAACGCCTCGACGCGCCCGGGAAGGTGCAGGTCGAAGTGCATCTGCCCGCCCTGCTGGCGCACCCGGCTGGCGCGCACGTCGGCATCGACGGCTTCGATGCCGTAGGTGATCATGCTGCGCGGCATGACACGCGCCAGCGCGGCCACTTCGGGATCGTCGACGCACAGCACGGCGATGCCGTAGAACGGCAGCCGGTGCAGGAAATCGGCGAACGCCCTCTTCACCTGCTCGAAGTCGCCGCCATAGTTCTCCAGATGGTCGGCGTCGATGTTGGTGATGATCGCCAGCACCGGCGACAGCATCAGGAACGAGCCGTCGGACTCGTCGGCTTCGGCGACCAGATACTCGCCGCTGCCGAGTCGCGCATGGCTGCCGGCGGAGTTGAGCTGGCCGCCGATGACGAAGGTCGGATCGTAGCCGGCCTCGGCCAGCACGCTGGCGACGAGGCTGGTGGTGGTGGTCTTGCCGTGGGTGCCGGCGACGGCGATGCCGCGCCGGAAGCGCATCAGCTCGCCCAGCATCTCGGCGCGCGGCACCACCGGCACGCGGCGCGCGCGCGCGGCGACCAGTTCGACATTGTCGGCGCGAATCGCGCTCGAGATCACCACCACGTCGGCACCTTCGATGTGGCGCGCGTCGTGCCCCTCGAACACCTCCACGCCCTGCGCGGCGAGCCGCGCGGTGACCGCGTTGCGGGCGCGGTCGGAACCGGACACCGCGTAGCCGAGCTTGTGCAGCACTTCGGCGATGCCGCTCATGCCGACGCCGCCGATGCCGATGAAATGCACGCGCCGGAACGCGCTACATGAAGTCGTCATGGGCGCGCAGGCGTCGCGGCGTCATGCGGCCACCTCCATGCAGGCACGCGCGATCGCGGCCGCCGCATCAGGGCTTGCGCCAGCGTGCGCGCGGCCTCGCCATCGCCAGCAGCCGGACGCGATCGCCCAGCAGATCGCCGAGCAGGGCGGCCAGACGCGCCGGTTGCAGATCGCGCTCCTGCACGCACGCGGCTGCACCGGCCTTCACCAGCGCCTCGGCGTTGTGCGTCTGGTGATCGTCCACCGCGTGCGGAAACGGCACCAGGATCGCGCGCCAGGCCCGCCGCCGCCAGCTCGGCGATGGTCAGCGCGCCGGCGCGGCAGACGGCCAGATCGGCCCAGGCGTAGGCCTCGGCCATGTCGTCGATGAAGGGTTCGATGCGCGCCGCGACGCCCGCCTGCGCATAGGCGGAGCGCGCCTCGTCCACGCCGCGCGCACCGCACTGGTGCCGCACCTCGGGCCGCAGCACGGGCGGCAGCAGCGCCAGCGCCTGCGGCAGCGTCGATTGAGCGCGCGTGCGCCCAGGCTGCCGCCCAGCACCAGCAGGCGCGAACGCCCGTCACGTGCCGGCCAGTCGCTGATCGGGCGGCGGCAGCGCCGCGATCGCCGCACGCACCGGATTGCCCACCCACTCCGCGTTCGGCAAGGCATCGCGCGAAACCCGTCAGCACGCGCCGCGCCCGTCGCGCCAGCACGCGATTGGTGAACCCGGCCAGCGCATTCTGTTCGTGCACCACCAGCGGCCGCCGCAACAGCCAGCGCCGCGATCCCGCCAGGGCCGGCAACGTAGCCGCCCAGCGACAGCACGCTGCGCGGACGTACCCGGCGCAGCGCGCCGAGCGAAGCGCCGAGGGCGCGCAGCAGCATCAGCGGCGCGCGCAGCCGCGCAGCCGGACCCTTGCCGCGCAAGCCGCTGACCGGCACCGTCTCGAGCGCGATACCGTGTGCCGGCACCAGCCGCGTTTCCAGACCGCCGGCCGCACCGAGCCACACCACCGGCACGCCCGCTGCCGCCAGAGCCTCGGCCACGGCAAGTCCGGGGAAGATGTGGCCGCCGGTACCACCGGCCATGATCAGCACGGGCGCGGCGACGCTCACGTGCCGTCCTCCGCCACCAGACCGGCGAAGGCCGGGTTGCGCACAGCCATCCGCCGGGCATCCTCGGCACGGGTGATTTCGTAACTGGCGCGCAGCAGTACACCGAGCATCGCGCAGGTCATCAGCACGCTGGAACCACCGGAGCTGATCAGCGGCAGGGTCAGGCCCTTGGTCGGCAGCACGCCGAGGTTGACGCCGATCGAGACCAGCGCCTGCACGCCGAGGCACAGCGAGATGCCGAACGCCACGTAGCCGGCATAACGCTGACCGATTTCCGCACCCTTGAGCGCCAGCCACAGGCCGCGCCCGACCAGCAGCGCGAACAGGCTCAGCACCAGCACGATTCCGGCCAGGCCGAGCTCCTCGGCGATCACCGCGAGGATGAAGTCGGTGTGCGCCTCGGGCAGATAGAACAGTTTCTGCACGCGACGCGCCGAGACCGACACCGAACCACTCGCCGCGCCCGACCGCGATCAGCGCCTGGGTCAGCTGGAAGCCGTCGCTGAAGGGGTCCTTCCACGGATTGAGGAACGAAGTCAGGCGCTCGACGCGATAGCTCTTGCTCAGGGCCGCCCACGCCATCATCGGCACCAGCGGCAGACCCATCATCACCAGATTGCGCATGCGCGCGCCGGCAAACCAGACCATGCCAACAGTGATCGCCAGCACCAGCGAGGCCGAGCCGAAGTCCGGCTGCGCCAGCAGCAGCACGGCGAGGAATCCGGCGACTCCGACCGGCTTGAGCGCGCCGAAGAACTTGCGCTCGACGCCCTCGCGATGACGTACGAGATAACTGGCCACGTACAGGATCACCACCAGCTTGACCGCTTCGACCGGCTGGAAACCGGTGACGCCGAGGTTGACCCAGCGCCGCGCGCCATTGATGCGCATGCCCAGCACCGGCACGAACACCGCCAGCAGCGAGGCCACCGCCAGCAGCATCAGCACGAAGCCGTACTTCTCCAGCTGGCGCAACTCGGTGCGGATCGCGACCAGCGCCAGCGCGCCGCCCAGCGTCAGGAACAGCAGATGCCGCTTGAGGTAGAAGAACGGCCCGATGTGGCGCCCCTCGGCGACCGCGATCGAACTCGACGCCACCATCACGATGCCGAGACTGACGATGCCGGTGATCGCCAGCAGCAGCCACGGATCGTAGCGGCCGCGCGGACCGCTGTGACGCTGGGCCTGGACCGGGCGCAGGAAGTCGAGCATCAGCGCACCTTCAGGGTCGCGAGACCGATCAGCACCAGCACCACGCTGATGATCCAGAAGCGCACGATCACGCGCGGCTCGGGCCAGCCTTTCAGCTCGAAGTGGTGGTGGATCGGAGCCATGCGGAAGATGCGCTTGCCGGTCAGCTTGTAGCTGGCGACCTGCAGCATCACCGAGGCGGTTTCCATGACGAACACGCCACCCATCACCAGCAGCACGATCTCCTGGCGCACGATCACCGCGATGCAGCCCAGCGCAGCGCCGATCGCCAGCGCGCCGACGTCGCCCATGAACACCTGCGCCGGATAGGCGTTGAACCACAGGAAGCCCAGGCCCGAGCCGGCCAGCGCGCCGCAGAAGATCGCCAGCTCGCCGGCGCCCGGGATCGCCGGGATATCGAGGTAGCTGGAGAACACCGCGTTGCCGGCGAGGTAGGCGAAGATGCCCAGCGCGCCCGCCACCAGCACGCTCGGCATGATCGCCAGTCCGTCGAGGCCGTCGGTCAGGTTCACCGCGTTGGAAAAGCCGACGATCATCAGGTAGGCGATCGGAATGAAGCCTGCCCCGAGCGGAATCGCCACCTGCTTGAACAGCGGCACGTAGAGCGCGGTCGCCGCCGGCACCGGCGCGCTGGCGAACAGCAGCACGGCCGCGACCAGCCCGACCAGCGACTGCCAGAAATATTTCCAGCGCGCCGGCAGACCGCGGCTGTCCTTCAGCACCAGCTTCTTGTAATCGTCGTAGAAGCCGATCGCGCCGTAAGCCACGGTCACGCCCAGCACGATCCACACATAACGGTTGCGCGAGGTCGGCCCAGAGCAGGGTGGCGACGAACGATCGCCAGCAGGATCAGGGTGCCGCCCATGGTCGGCGTGCCGGCCTTGCTCAGATGCGACTGCGGGCCGTCGCTGCGGATCACCTGGCCCGCCTTCTGCGCGGCCAGGCGACGGATCAGGCCCGGGCCGAACAGCAGCGAAAAGGCCAGCGCCGTCAGCGCGCTCATGATGGTGCGGAACGTGATGTACTGGAACAGATGGAAGCCGCCGACGTAACCCTGCAGCCAGCGTGCCAGTTCAAGCAGCATGCGCCGTTCCTCCCGCGGTATCGCCACCCAGCGCCGCCACCACGCGTTCCATGCCGGATGAACGCGAGCCCTTCACCAGACAGGTGACGCCGGCGTGCAGGGCGTCACGCAGGATCGCGACCAGCGCCGCCTGGTCGTCGCAGTGCCGACCCGTGGCACCGAATGCCGCGCTGGCCGCGCGACTCAGGCGACCCACCGTGAACAGCCGCCCGATGCCCGCGGCGCGCGCCTGCGCGCCGACCGCGGCGTGCAGGATCTCGGCGTCCGGACCCAGCTCGGCCATGTCGCCCAGGACCAGCCAGGTCTCGCCGCCGGCCAGCGCCAGCGTGGCGATCGCCGCGGCCACCGAACCGGGGTTGGCGTTGTAGCTGTCGTCGATCAGGGTCCAGCCGCCGGCCATCGCGCGCCGCACCAGCCGGCCGGGCACCGCGCTGCGCCGTTTCCAGTCCGGCCACGATGTCAGCCAGCGGCATCTCCAGTGCGATCGCGATCGCCGCCGCCGCCAATGCGTTGTGCACGTTGTGCCGGCCGGGCAGCGGCAGCCGGACCATGGCCACGCCCGCGGGCGTCATCAGCCGGAAGCGGCTGCCGTCGGCAGCCAGTACCAGTTCCGCGGCACTCACCTCGGCTGCGCTGCCAAGACCGAAACGCAGCACGCGACGCGAACCGGCGAGACCGGCGAAGAAACCCGCAAAGGCGTCGTCGGCATTGATCACCGCGACGCCGTCGGCGGGCAGCGCCTCGTAGATGGCGCCCTTGGTGGCGGCCACGCCGTCGACAGTGCCGAGGCGCTCCAGATGCGCGGGCGCAATGTTGCTGACCAGCGCCACCTGCGGGCGCGCGATCGCGGCCAGGTAGGCGATGTCGCCGGGCTTGCCCGCGCCCATTTCCAGCACCGCGTACTCGACATCCTCGGGCATCGCCAGCAGAGTCAGCGGCAGGCCGATCTCGTTGTTGTAGTTGCCGGCGGTGACGTGGGTGCGGCCGCGGCGCGCAAGGATCGTCGCCAGCAGGCCCTTGATCGTGGTCTTGCCGCTGGAGCCGGTGATGCCGACCACCGTGACGCACCGCTGCGCGCGCACAGCGCTGGCCAGGTCACCCAGCGCCAGCAGCACGTCATCCACCACGATCTGCGGCAGGCTGCAGTCGATGCGTCGCGAAACCAGCGCGCCGGCGGCGCCGCGCGTCGCGGCCGCAGCGACGAAATCATGGCCGTCGGCATGCTCGCCCTTGAGCGCCACGAACAACGCTCCCGGCCCGACGCGGCGCGAGTCGGTGATGACCGCGTTGATGACCGCGTCGGTGCCAACCAGGCGGCCGCGGGTCCACAGGGCGACTTCGCCGAGGCGCAGATTCAGCATGGTCGCGCCTCCAGCGCCGCGCGCGCCACGTCCCGGTCATCGAAGGGGCGGCGCACGCCGGCGACCTCCTGATACGGCTCGTGACCCTTGCCGGCGATCAGCACCACGTCGCCCGGTCGCGCGGCGGCGATCGCGGCCGTGATCGCGACCGCGCGATCCCGCTGCACGTCGGCCGCCGCATCGACCGGCATGCCGGAACGGATCGCCGCGACGATGGCGTCGCCGTCCTCGCCGCGCGGATTGTCGTCGGTGACGATCGCGCGATCGGCCAGGCGCGCGGCGATCGCGCCCATCTCGGGGCGCTTGCCGGCATCGCGCTCGCCCCCGCAACCGAACACGCAGATCAGCGCGCCACGGCAGTGCGCGCGCAGCGCGGTCAGCGCCTGCTCCAGCGCATCCGGCGTATGCGCGTAATCCACCACCACCAGCGGCGCGCTGCCGCCGCCCAGCCGGCTCATGCGCCCGGGAACCGGAGTCAGCGCCGCCAGCGCGGCACGCAGCGCGTCGAAGCGCGTGCCGAGTGCGCCCAGCGTCGCGGCGATACCCAGCAGATTGGCGACGTTGAAGCGCCCCAGCAGCGCGCTGCTCACCTCCGCCTCGCCCCACGGCGTGTGCAGGCGGAATACCAGTCCGGTGTCGCTGCCATGGATGGCGCTGGCACGCACGTCGGCGTCGGCGCTGGCGATGCCGGTGGTCAGGCACCGCACGCCGACCGGCAGCCGCGCCGCGAGCGCGCGGCCGAAGCCGTCGTCGATGTTGATCACCGCGGCGCGCAGACCCGGCCATGCGAACAGTTTCGCCTTGGCTGCGCCGTAGGCGGCCATGCTGCCGTGATAGTCGAGATGATCGCGGGTGAGATTGGTGAACAGCGCCAGATCGAAGTCGACGGCGTTGACGCGGCCCTGCTCCAGCGCGTGCGAGGAGACTTCCATCGCCACGTGGCTGGCGCCGGCATCGCGGAAACCTGCCAGCAGACCGTGCACCGTGATCGCATCCGGCGTGGTGCGTTCGCCGGCGGCCAGATGCCCGTGCAGGCCCGCGCCAAGCGTGCCGATGGTGGCCGCGCGCCAGCCTAGCCGCTCGAGCGCCTGCGCCAGCAGCTGCACGGTGCTGGTCTTGCCGTTGGTGCCGGTGACGCCGATCACGGTCAGCGCGCGCGAGGGTTCGCCGTACCAGCGCGCGGCCAGCGCGCCGACGCGCGCGGCGAGATCGCCGATCCACAGCACCGGCACGTCCGGCAGCACCGGCGGGTTCACCGGAGCCGGCGCCTCGGCCAGTACCGCCGCCGCGCCGCGGGCGATCGCGGCCGGCGCGAACGCGATGCCGTGCGCGCGCGCCCCGCGCAGCGCCAGGAAGGCCTCGCCGGCACCCACGCGGCGTGAATCCAGACTCAGTCCGCGGATGCGGATCGCGCCTGCCGCGCCGGCATCGGCGATGCCGTCGAGCAAGGCGGCCAGCGGCATGCCGGCGCTCACGGCGTGCCTTCCTTGTAGTTGGTCGCGCCAGGCGCGTAGTCCGGCGCCGGGCTGCCGGGCCGGATCGGCTGCGTCGCCGCCGGACCGCCGGCGTACCAGCGCTGCACGTTGTCGGGCGGCACGTCGAGCAGGCGCAACGCGCCGTCCATCACCGCGCTGAACACCGGCGCCGAGACAATGCCGCCGTAATAGCCGCCTCTGGTCGGATTACGGATCACCACGACGCCGACCAGACGCGGATCGGTCGCCGGCACCATGCCGACGAACACGCTCTCGTACTCGTTTTCGTAGCCGCCTGCGGCGGCGATGTGCGCGGTGCCGGTCTTGCCGGCCACGGTGTAGTTGGGAATCGCCGCCTTGAGCGCGGTGCCCTGCGGGCTGACCACGGTCTCCAGCATCCTGATCACGGCGCGGGCGATCGCCGGATCGATCACCGCGTTGCCGCGCGCATCCTCGCCCTTGACGAAGGTGGGCGCGTGCAGCACGCCGCCGTCGGCGATCGCGGCGTAGCCCTGCGCCAGCTGCAACGCGGTGACATTGAGGCCGTAGCCGTATGCGATGGTGGCGGTGCGGATCTGGCTCCAGTGGCCGCCGTCCGGCAGCAGACCGGACGCCTCGCCGGGGAACCCGCTGCCGGTACTGGCGCCGAAGCCGAAGCGCCGATCGACGTCGTACAGCTCGCCCTTGGGCAGGGTGATGGCGATCTTGGAGGCGCCGACGTTGCTGGAATAGGTGATCACCTGGGTGACATCGATCTTGCCGTGATCCTCGACGTCCTGAATCTCGTGGCCGGCCAGGGTGTAGTAGCCGGGCGAGGTGTCGATCGGCGAGGTCGGCGTCCACTGCCCGCTCTCCAGCGCGGCGGAAATGGTGAACGCCTTCATCACCGAGCCCGGCTCGAACACGTCGGTGACCGCGCGGTTGCGGCGCTGCGCTGCGTTGCTGCCGTTGACGTTGTTGGGGTTGTAGGACGGCTGGTTGACCATGGCGAGGATCTCGCCGGTGCGCGCGTCAAGCACCACCATCGAGCCCGAGCTGGCCTGGTGCGCCAGCACCGCCTCGGCCAGTTCGCGGTAGGCGAGATACTGGATGCGGCGGTCGATGGTCAGGGTCAGGTCGCGCCCGGGCTGCGGCTCTTTCAGCAGATCGACGTTCTCGACCACGTGGCCGAGACGGTCGCGGATCACGCGCTTGAGCCCCGGCTTGCCGGCCAGCCAGCCGTCGAACGCCAGTTCGAGACCCTCCTGGCCGCGGTCGTCGATGTTGGTGAAGCCGATGACGTGCGCGCTGACTTCACCCGAAGGGTAGTAGCGGCGATACTCGCGCTGCCGGTTGACGCCGGGGATGCCCATCGCCAGCACCGTGTCGGCCGCCTCGGGGCTCATCTGCCGCTTGAGATAGACGAACTCGCGGTCATCGCGCTGCTCGAGCCGGCGCTGCAGTTCGGCCGGATCGGCGCCCAGCGCCCGCGCGAGCTGCGCGATGCGGTCGGCATGCTGCAGCAGCACCTGCGGATTGGCCCACAGCGATTCCACCGGCGTCGACACCGCCAGCGGCTCGCCGTTGCGGTCGAAGATGGTGCCGCGCGAGACCGGAATCGGCACCTCGCGCAGGAAGCGCGCATCGCCCTGCTCCTGCAGGAACTTCTTGCGCACCACCTGCAGATCGATCGCGCGCGCGACCAGTCCCACCGAGGCCAGTGCCAGCAGCGTGGCCACCAGCGCCAGGCGCCGGCGCGCGCTCGGCCCCCGGCCCCGATGCGGGCGCGGCGCTGACGCCGCGGGCGCGGGACGCAGGCTCATCGGCGGATCACCCGGATGTCCTGCGGCAACGGATTGATCATGCCCAGCTGCTGGCGCGCGACCTGCTCGATGCGCGCGGGGTCGGCCCAGGTCGCCTGCTCAAGCTCGAGCCGTCCGAATTCGACGTTCAGGGCGTCGCGCTGGTTCTGCAGCACGGTCAGCCGCATGAACAGCTCGCGACTCTCGTTGCGCGACCACACCACCGCGATCGCGCTGGTCAGCATGGCCAGCAGCAGCACGCCGTCGAGCAGCAGCCAGGCGCCCTTCATGCGTGCTTCCCCGCGATGCGCAGCACCGCCGAACGCGCGCGCGGGTTGGCGGCGATCTCGGCAGCGCCGGGAAACTGCTTGCGCCCGATCGCGACCAGCGGCGGCGCGGCGACCGCCGCCTGCGGCAGGCCGCGGCGCACGCGCTCGGGCTGCGGGCCGCGGATGAACTGCTTGACCGCGCGATCCTCCAGCGAGTGAAAACTGATCACCGCCAGTCGCCCGCCCGGCCGGAGCACGGACGCCGCGGCGTGCAGCCCGCGCTGCAGGGCGTCGAGTTCACCGTTGACGTGGATGCGCAGCGCCTGGAAGGTGCGTGTCGCCGGATGCTTGCCGGGCTCGCGCCGGCCCAGCACGCGCACCAGCAGGTCGGCCAGCTCGCCGGTGCGGGCCAACGGCGCGACCTCGCGGCGAGCGACGATCGCGCGGGCGATGCGCCGACTCATGCGCTCGTCGCCGTAGCGCCACAGCACGTCGGCGATCGTCTCCGCATCGGCGCGCGCGAGGAACTCCGCCGCGCTCTCGCCCGCCGTGGGGTCCATGCGCATGTCCAGCGGCGCGTCGGTCATGAAGCTGAAGCCGCGCGCGGCCTCGTCGAGCTGCGGCGACGACACGCCGAGATCGAGCAGCACGCCGTCGAGGCCCGCGGCGGTCTCGCTCCAGTCGGCCAGGTCGGCGAAGTTGCCGTGGCGGATGGCGACCCGCGGATCGGCGCCGAACGCCGCGCGTGCCGCGCGGATCGCAGCCGGGTCGCGATCCATCAGCAGCAGACGTCCGTGCGGACCGAGGCGCTCGAGGATCGCGGCGGCATGACCGCCGCGGCCGAAGGTGCCGTCGAGATAGCGGCCCGCCGGGCGCACGGCAAGACCGGCAACAGTCTCGTCCAGCATCACCGGGATGTGCCGCTCCGTCCGCTCCACCATCGCCGCCACCCCGTGCATCCAGTGTCTCCGCTGTCAGGGTTCTGAAAATCGGCGTCCTGCCTCTTTCAGCGCCGCCGGTCCGGATCCGCTCCCGATGCATGCAGCCCGCGTGAGCCTGATGCACGAACGGGGCATCCCTGCCCCGCGGCCTGGCTGCCGCGGCAGCCCGCTACAGCCTCAATTCCGCCATGTCCTCGCTGATGTCGCCCTCGCCGATCGTCTGCCGGATCTTGGCCAGGTGCGCCTGCTCGCTCCACAACTCGAACTTGCTGCCCATGCCGAGCAGTACCGCGCGCTTTTCGATGCCGGCCGCGGCGCGCTGGCTGGCCGGCAGCAGCACACGCCCGGCGCCATCGGGCTCCAGGTGCGCGGCAGCACCAACCAGTTTCATCTGCAGCGCGCGATGCACCGCCTTGACGCTGGGCAGCGCGTTGACCTGGTCGCGTACGCGCTCCCATTCGGCGAGCGGAAACAGCCACAGGCAACCCTGCTCGAACGGGTTGTAGGCACAGACCAGACGATTGGCGCAGATCCGCGCGACCAGCTCCCGATAGGCGCCGGGGATGGCCAGCCGACCCTTGTCATCCACGCTGATCGCGGTCTCGCCCTGAAACACGTCCCCACCTTTTTCCACGAATTCACACAGATCGCCACCTTAGTCTCAGGTTTTGCGACTGTCAACCGATTTTTCGCTTATGGATCAAGGAGAAAGGCGAAACTCGGGCATGTCTTCGAGCCTCCTGTGAAGAAGGCCTGCAAGACGATTGAATCTATTGGTATCAGTGCCCGGCAATCCGCTCGGGCAGCGGCCTGGTCGCGATGTCCGGGCGGGCATCGCGGTCACGACTCGGCCGTGCGCGTCGCCGCTGCGGGCGGCGCCGGATCGCGACATGCAACCGCCGTACAGGCGCTGCACAGCGCCGACGCTCAGGGCAGCGCGGGTTCCACCGGATACGCCGGTGCGCCATCCAGCGCCGCGGCGCAGACGCCGGCCAGTTCCAGCAGGCGCAGATCGGAGCCGGGCGGGCCCACGAACTGCAGGCCGGCCGGCATCCCGTCGGGCAGCAGGCCCATCGGGATGCTCACCGCGGGGCAGCCGGCGAGACTGGCGAACGCGGTGAGGTCGGCCTGCGAATCGGGCACCGGAGCATCGAGCGCGAACGCGCCCTGCGGCGTGGTCGGCAGCACCAGCACATCGACCTGTGCGAACAGCCGACGCGCCTTGAGCTGGGCGGCATCGAGCATGCGATCAGCGACCACGTAATCGGCAGCACTCCTGCCGCGCGCGTAGTCGAGCATGGCGCGAAACGCCGGTGATACCGGGTGCCGCGCATCGGCGAGATCGGCGGCATAGGTATGCAGCATCTCGGCTTCCATCAGCAGCAGTCCGGCCCGGCGCATGCGCGCATAAGGCCAGTCGCTGAAGTCCACGCGCAGGCGCTCGCCCAGCTCGTGCTCGAGCCGCGCCAGAGCCGCACCGAACAGCGCCTGCATCGGCGCCTCGATGCCGGCCGCGACCGGATCGGCGAGCACGCCGGTGCGCAGCCGGCCCGGCTCCCAGTCGGGCAGCGCCAGCGCGACGCGGCGACGGCGCGAGCGCGGGTCGTCGGCGTCGTGCCCGGCCAGCACCTGCAGCAGCACGGTCAGATCGCCGACCTCGCGTGCGAGCAGGCCGACACTGTCCAGACGCCGTGCCGCGGGCACCAGGCCGCGCGCGGACAGCTCGCCGTGGGTCGGTTTGAGTGCGCACACGCCGCAGTAGCTGGCCGGGATGCGCACCGAACCGAGCGTATCGGAGCCCAGCGCCGCCGCCACCATGCCGGTCGCCACAGCCACCGCCGAGCCGCCGGAGGAGCCGCCCGCGGTGTGACCGATGCGATGCGGATTGTGCGTGGCGCCGAAGTGCGGATTGGCGGTGACCGCGCCCAGCGCGCCCTCGTCCAGCGCGGTCTTGCCGAGGATCACCGCGCCCGCGGCACGCAGCCGTGCCACGACATGGGCATCGTGCGCCGCGACGTGATCGCTGCGGCCGGGCAGTCCGGCGCGGGTCGGCCAGCCGGCGATGTCGAAGTTGTCCTTGACCGCGACCGGGATGCCGTCGAGACGTCCGAGCACGCCTTCGCGACGGCGGCGCTCGGCGGCCTCGGCCTGCTCGCGCACCAGTTCGGGGCGCACATCGACGAAGGCATGCAGCAGCGGATCGAGGCGGGCCACGGTGTCCAGGCTGATCTCCGCCAGCGCCGTCGGCGTGGTGCGGCCACAGGCCAGCCCGTGCAGCAGCTGAAACAGGCCGGCGCGGCGCAGTTGCGTGGCGGCGAGCGGTGACCCTGCATCCATCGACATCCTCCCCGGCAAAGCGCGGATCATAACGCCCGCATTGCCGGCGCCGCGACGAAGCCGGACAATCGAACGCCTGTTCGAGTGATCCCCCCGCGGCAAGCCCGGAGCGTGCCATGAGCGAACGCGATGTGATGGAGTACGACGTCGTGTCCGTCGGCGCCGGTCCGGCCGGCCTCGCGTTCGCGATCCGCCTCAAGCAGCTCAAGCCCGATGCGCGCGTGTGCGTGATCGAGAAAGCCTCGACGGTCGGCGCGCAGATCCTCTCCGGCGCGGTGATCGAGCCGGAACCGCTCGACGCGCTGCTGCCGGAATGGGGCAAGACGCCGCCGCCGGTTTGCGTGCCGGTGACGAAGGACGAGTTCTGGCTGGCTGCGCGGCCCGGACAAGGCGCTGCAAGATGCCGACGCCGCCGCAGATGCACAACCACGGCAATTTCATCGTCAGCCTGGGTGCGCTGTGCGCCTGGCTGGCACCGCAGGCCGAGGCGCTGGGCGTGGAGGTCTACCCCGGCTTCGCCGCCGCCGAACCGCTGATCGACGACCATGGCGCGGTGGCCGGCGTGCGCATCGGCGACATGGGTGTGGCGCGTGACGGCAGCGCACAAGTCCGGCTACACCCAGGGCATCGACATCAGGGCGCCACTGACCGTGCTCGGCGAAGGCTGCCGCGGCAGCCTGAGCAAGCAGCTGATCGCGCGCTACGGACTCGATCGCGGCGTCGATCCGCAGACCTACGGCATCGGCCTGAAGGAGCTGTGGCAGCTGCCGACCGGGCACGGCGAGCCGGGCAAGGTGGTGCACACGCTGGGCTGGCCACTGGATCCGGCGACCTACGGCGGCAGCTTCCTGTATCACCTCGACGGCGACCGCGTGGCGGTCGGCTTCGTGGTCGGGCTGGACTATCGCGATCCGATGTTCTCGCCGTGGGAGGCGTTCCAGCAGTTCAAGCGCCACACGCGCGTGCAGCCGCTGCTGGAGGGCGGGCAGATCCTTTCCGCGGGCGCGCGCGCGCTGGTCGAGGGCGGCTGGCAATCGTTGCCGAAGGTCGAGATGCCCGGCGCGCTGCTGATCGGGGACGCCGCCGGCCTGCTCAACGTGCCCAAGATCAAGGGCACGCACCAGGCCATGCGCTCGGCGATGCTGGCCGCCGAGCACCTGTCGCCGAGCGCGGCGGCAGCGCGGGCTGGGACGCGCGCCTGCGCGCCTCGGCGGTGGTGGCCGAACTGCGTCGCGTGCGCAACATCCGCCCCGGCTTCAACAAGGGTCTGTGGCTGGGCCTGGCCAACGCCGGCTGGGAAACCGTCAGCGCCGGGCTGTCGCCGTGGACGCTGAGCAACCACGCCGATCACGCCCAGCTGGCGCGCGTCGATGCGCAGCAGTCGCCGCGGCGCGAATGCGGGCGAGCGCACCCTGCCGCCGCGCGATCGCCTCGCCAGCACGTACTTCGCCGCGACCGAGCACGACGAGGACCAGCCGGTGCATCTGCAGGTGGCCGACACCGGCATCTGCGTCGGCCGCTGCACCACCGAATACGCCAATCCGTGCACGCGCTTCTGCCCGGCCGGCGTCTACGAGATGATCGATGACGCGGCCGGCAGGCGCCTGCAGATCAACGCCGCCAACTGCGTGCACTGCAAAACCTGCGACATCAAGGACCCCTACCAGATCATCAACTGGGTGACGCCCGAGGGCGGCAGTGGTCCCAACTACCAGAATCTCTGAGCCCGCCACGTCGGACATGCCCCGTTGAGCACGCCGTGATGAAGTGCGCGCCACCCGCGCCACCCGCGCCGCGCGCGCCGGGCTATCACGGCGACGATCGCTGGCTGCTGCTGTGGGCGGCGCTGATCGGCGTGATCGGCGCGCTGGCCACGGTGGCGTTCCACGAAGGCATGGCCTTCACCGAGAGCCTGGCCACCGGGCATCCCGGCAGTCTGGTGCGCGCGGCCGAGGCGCTGGCGCCGTGGCGGCGCGTGATCACGCCGGCGCTGGGCGGCATCGCCGCCGGACTGTTCCTGTGGCTGGGCGCGGCGCGTCGCCAACGGCAGGCAGCAGTCCGACTATCTTGAAGCGATTGCCGTCGGCGACGGCCGCCAGAACGTGCGCGGCACGCTGCTGCGCGGTCTGTCCTCGCTGTGCACCATCGCCTCCGGCGGCTCGATCGGCCGCGAGGGCGCGATGGTGTCGCTGTCCGCCGCAACCGGCTCGTGGATCGGCCAGCTCGGGCGCTTCGACGGCGACGACCTGCGCCTGCTGCTGGCCTGCGGTGCCGCCGCGGGTTTCGCCTCGGCCTACGATGCCGCGCTGTCGGGCGCGATCTTCATCGCCGAGATCGTCTACGGCACGCTGGCGATCCGCCGCCTGGGACCGCTGATGGTGGCCTCGGTGGTCGCCAATGTCACCGTGCACCAGGTGCTGGGCTACAAGCCGGTGTACGCGATCCCGCCGCTGCACGTGGCTTCGCTTTGGGAGCTGCCGCTGTTCCTGCTGATGGGGCTGGCGCTGGGCGCGCTGGCGCCGCTGTTCATGGGCGTGCTCGACGGCACGCGCCGGCTGTTCAAGCACCTGCCGTTGGGCCTGCCGTTCAAGCTTGCGCTGGGCGGCCTGATCGTCGGCGCGATCTCGGCGTGGCGCCCGGAGGTCTGGGGCAACGGCTACAGCGTGGTCAACGACGTGCTGCAGCATCCCTGGCCGTTGGCGCTGATCCTCGCCGTGCTGATCGCCAAGGTGCTGGCGACCTCCGCCACCACCGGCTCGGGTGCCGTGGGCGGCGTGTTCACGCCGACCATCTTCGTCGGCGCGTTGCTCGGCCTGCTGGCCGGCAGCGTCGCGCACGCGCTGTGGCCGGGCTCGTCGCTGCCGACGGTATACGCGGTGATCGGCATGGGCGCGTTCCTCGCCGCCACCACGCATGCGCCGCTGATGTCGTTCCTGATCGTGTTCGAGATGACCCTGGAGTACCAGCTGGTGCCCGCACTGATGCTGTCGTGCCTGGCGGCTTATCACGTCTCGCGCGCGATCCGGCCGCGATCGATCTACCACGAGGCTTTGCACCGCGGCAGCGCGAGCGAGGAAGACCCGCATGCCGCGCCCGCCAGGGAAACGCCGCGCGATGAGTGACATGCGCCTGCCGCGCAACGTGCGCCTGCTGCTGGCCGCGCGCACCGCGCGCAGCGTCGGCCAGGGCGCGACCGTGGCCAGCTTCAGTCTCTACCTGCATGCGCTGGGCTACAGCGGCGCGGCGATCGGCACGGTGCTGATGGCGGGCCTGCTGTTCGGCGCGCTGATGACCCTGATCGTCGGCCCGCTCAGCGACCGCCGCGGCCGCCGCGGCCTGCTGTTGGTCTACGAGGTGGCCGCGGCCGGCGCCGCGCTGGCGGCGATGCTCGCGCGCAGCGAGCGGGTGCTGATCGCCGCCGCCACCGTCGCCGGCTTCGGCCGCGGCGCCAACGGCGCCGCCGGACCGTTCGCGCCGGTCGAGCAGGCGTGGCTGGCACGCGAGGTCGATGGCGCCATGCGCCGCTATGCCTTCGCGTTCAACGCCACCCTGGGATTCCTCGGCATGGCCGCGGGCGCCGCGCTGGTCGCGCTGCCGGCGCTGCTCGGCCGAAGCTTCACCGATGTCGACAATTACCGTCTCCTGTTCCTGCTGCCGCTGGCCGGTTCGCTGGTCTCGATCGCCCTGATCGGCAGTGCCCGCGAGCCGCCGGCGCGGCCCGCGCCCGCGCCGGACCACGCGACACGTCACGCTGCGGCGCACGTCACGCGCGCGGAAAACCGCCAGTTGCGCCGCCTCGCCCTGACCAACGCCATCAACGGCCTGGCGATCGGCATCGTCGGCCCGCTGATCGCCTACTGGTTTGCGCGCCGCTTCGCCGAGAGCCCGGCGACGATCGGCCCGGCGCTGGCGGCCGGCTTCGTGCTCGCCGCGGCCGGCTCGGTGCTGAGCGGCAAGCTCAGCCTGCGCTTCGGAGCCGTGCGCTCGGTGGTATGGATGCGCCTGGTCGGCCTGCTGCTGCTGCTGGCGACGCCCTATGCACCCGTGTTCGGACTGGCGGTGGCACTGTACGCGCTGCGCGCCGCGTTCAACCAGGGCACCGCGGGCGCGCGCCAGGCGGTCGCCGCCGGACTGACCCGGGCCGAGCGTCGCGGGCTGGCCGCGAGCGTGCAGAACCTGTCGCTGCAGATTCCGCGGGCCGCCGGGCCGGTGCTCGGCGGCTGGCTGATCCATGCCGGCCAGTTCACGACGCCGTTCCTGATCGCCGTCGTGCTGCAAGGGTTGTACCTGTATCTGTATCGGCGCTACTTCGGCGCCCTCGACGACGCTCCGGCCTGAATCCGCATGAACCCTGTCGCATCGCCCCGCATCGCCCTCGTCACCGCCGCCGCCGCGCGCGCGCTGGATGACGATCTCGCACCGCTCGCGACCGCGTTGACGGCGCGGGGCGCGGCCGTGACGGTCACCGACTGGGACGATGCCGGCATCGACTGGTCGCGCTTCGACCTCGTGCTGCTGCGCTCGACCTGGGACTACAGCCTGCGCCTGCCCGGATTCCTCGCCTGGATCGAGCGCATCGCCGGACATGCCCGCCTGCTCAATCCGCCGGAGGTCGTGCGCTGGAACACCGACAAGCACTACCTCGGCGAACTGGCGCGCGCCGGCGTGGCGGTGGTGCCGAGCGCCTTCGTCGAACCCGGTGCGGACGCGGACGCGGCGCTGCACGCATTCCTCGCCGCGTACGCAGCCGATGCCGACTTCGTGATCAAGCCCTGCGTCGGCGCCGGCTCGCGCGACGCGCAGCGCCATCGCCGCGACGACCGCGGCGCGGCGGACGCGCACCTGCGGCGCCTGCTCGACGCCGGCCGCAGCGCGCTGCTGCAGCCCTATCTCGAGCGCGTCGATGCCGACGGCGAGACGGCGCTGCTGTTCTTCGACGGCGCCTTCAGCCACGCCATCCGCAAGGGGCCGCTGCTGCGCCGCGACGAAGGCCCGACGCGGGCACTGTTCGCGCCCGAGCACATCCAGGCGCGCACGCCGGGTGCCGACGAGCTGGCGCTTGCGCGACGGACGCTGGCGGCGATTCCGTTCGCGAGCCCGCTGCTCTATGCCCGCATCGACCTGCTGCGCGACACGCAGGGCCAGCCCGTGGTCCTCGAGCT
This sequence comes from uncultured Pseudomonadota bacterium, assembly GCA_963794205.1. Lineage (GTDB taxonomy): Bacteria > Pseudomonadota > Gammaproteobacteria > Xanthomonadales > Rhodanobacteraceae > Metallibacterium. The sequence continues at coordinate 79,326 of CAWCCR010000015.1, read as the reverse complement.
CGAGCTGACCGAACCCTCGCTGTTCTTCGCCGGCGCACCCGGCAGCGTCGAGCACTTCGCCGACGCGGTGTTGGCGCGGGCCATGCCGCGCGGCTGAGCAACAACTCGCCAACCCGTGCGCGACGCGCGCCCTGACTGGGCTGGCGCGCTTCCGTCCGACACTTGTCCACAGGGCTGTCCACGGCGCCTGTGGATAGAGTCGCCGCATCGGCGACCGGCACGGCTGCGCGAACCGCACGCTGCCGGACGTTCAGGGTGCAACGGCCGACCCGCACGCCCTGCGCGCAGGCCTCAATAGGCCGGCGCGCGATGCCAGCGCCACGCGGTCTCGATGATGGCGTCGAGTTCGCTGTACCGGGGCCGCCAGCCCAGCTGCTCGCGTGCCCGCGCACTGGACGCCACCAGCGTCGGCGGATCGCCCGGACGGCGCGGCGCCACCGCGCAGGCGATGCGCCGGCCCGCGACACGCTCGGCCGCCGCGATCACCTCACGCACGCTGAATCCGGCACCATTGCCGAGGTTGAAGGCATGGAATCCCGGCCTGTCCTCCATCAACGCGAGCGCGGCCAGGTGCGCCGCGGCCAGATCGTCCACGTGCACGAAGTCGCGCACGCAGGTGCCGTCGCGGGTGGGGTAGTCGTCGCCGAAGAGCTGCAGCGCCGGGCCCTGCCCCAGCGCCGCGCGCAGCACGTTGGGGATCAGATGCGTTTCCGGCTGGTGCGACTCGCCGATGCGCCCGGCCGGATCGGCGCCGGCGGCATTGAAGTAGCGCAGCGCCACGGCACGCAGCCCGTACGCGGCCGCGGCGTCCGCCAGCAGGCGCTCGCACATCTGCTTGCTGGCGCCGTAGGGATTGATCGGCGCGGCCGGATGATCCTCGTCGATCAGGTCGTGCAGCGGATTGCCGAACATCGCCGCGGTCGAGGAGAACACGATGCGATCGACACCGGCCGCGCGCATCGCCTCAAGCAGGGTCAGCGTGCCGGCCACGTTGTTGCGGTAGCAGGCATAGGGCTCGACCATCGACTCGCCGACCAGCGAGTGCGCGCAGAAGTGCATCACGGCGTCGTGGCGCGCCGGATGCGAACACCGCGTCCAGCGCCGCGCGGTCGAGCACGTCGCCGACCACCAGCGAACCCCACTGCACCGCCGCGCGATGCCCGGTCGCCAGATTGTCGAACACGGTGATCCCGTGCCCGTGCCTGGCCAGGCACTTGACCATGTGCGCGCCGATGTAGCCGGCGCCGCCGCAGACCAGGATTCGCATATGCCGCGATCGCGCTCATCGGATGGCAGCGCATCCTACACGCGCTGCGACGCGCTGCCCCACGAGCGCCGCATTGCGCTGGGTTAGAATCGCGGTTTTCCCGTCCTCGCCCGCACGCGCGGGCCCGCACGAAGGAATCCCGATGAAGATCCTGGTCGGCTACAAGCGCGTCGTGGACTACAACGTGCGCATCCAGGTCAAACCGGACGGCTCCGGCGTGGTCACCGAGGGCGTCAAGCATGTCCGCCAACCCGTTCGACGAGATCGCGCTGGAGGAAGCCCTGCGCCTGCGCGAGAGTGGCCTCGCCGAGCGAAGTCATCGTGGTCGGCATCGGTCCGGCCGACCTGACCGCGCACCTGCGCAACGGCCTGGCGATGGGTGCCAACCGCGCCATCCACGTGATCAGCGCCGACCCCCGTGCAGCCGCTGACCGCAGCGCGCGTGCTGCTCAAGCTGGTCGAACAGCGAGCAGCCCGGGCTGGTGATCCTCGGCAAGCAGGCGATCGACGACGACAACAACCAGACCGGCCAGATGCTGGCCGCGCTGTGGGACCGTCCGCAGGCGACCTTCGCCTCGCAAGGTCGAGATCGACGGCAACAGCGCGCGCGTGACCCGCGAGGTCGACGCCGGCCTCGAAACCATCGAGGTCGATCTGCCGGCGGTGATCACCACCGACCTGCGCCTCAACGAGCCGCGCTTCATCAAGCTGCCCGACATCATGAAGGCCAAGTCGAAGCCGATCGACACCATCGAGCTGGCATCGCTCGGCGTGGAGTCCGGCGACCATCTCAAGGCCACCCGCACCGCGCCGCCGCCCAGGCGGCAGAAGGGCGTGATGGTCAAGGACGTGCCCGAACTGGTCGCCGCGCTGAAGGCCAAGGGGCTGCTGTGAGCGGGTCGCGCGCATCGGCAGCCGGCATCCCCGAGGCGCCGGCATCCCCATGACGCTGTCATTCCCAAGCCGTTGTCATCCCGAGACCGAAGGTCGAAGGACCTGGCTGTAACCGGGCAGGTCTCATGCAAAACGATTCTTCGCTGCGCCCAGGGTGACACGATCCTGGCCCGCTCCACTTCCGCACGACTGGAGGCCTATTCCATGAACACCATCCTGATCGTCGCCGAACACCTGGACGGCAAGCTCAATCCCGCCACCGCCAAGTGCGTGTCCTGCGCCAAGGCCATCGGCGGCACGATCCGCGTGCTGGTGCTGGCCGACCGCGCGGGTGCCGTCACCGCCGAGGCCGCGAAGCTCGACGGCGTCGGCAAGGTGCTGAGCATCGAACGCGCCGAGAACGCCCACGCGCTGGCCGCGGTGCTGGCACCGCAGATCGCCGCGGCAGCCGGGGACTGCACGCATCTGCTCGCACCGTCCACCACGTTCGGCAAGGACCTGCTGCCGCGGGTGGCGGCGCTGCTGGGCGTGGCCCAGGTCAGCGACATCATGGCCGTCGATGGCGCGCACGTGTTCCAGCGTCCGATCTACGCAGGCAACGCGATCCTGCGCGTCGAGGCGCCCGCCGACGCGCTCGTGATCGGCAGCGTGCGCGTGGCCTCGTGGCCGGCGACCGGCACGGCCGCGCAGGCCGCGCCGATCGAGGCGCTCGCGCCTGACGTCGCGCTGCCCACGCACACCCGCTTCGTCGAACTCCGGCAGGGCAAGAACGATCGCCCCGACCTGCAGAGCGCGAGCCGCGTGGTCTCCGGCGGCCGCGGCGTCGGCTCGGCGGAAAACTTCGCCATCATCTTCAAGCTCGCCGACCAGCTGGGCGCCGCGGTCGGCGCCTCGCGCGCGGCGGTCGATGCCGGTTACGTGCCCAGCGACATGCAGGTCGGCCAGACCGGCAAGATCATCGCACCGGAACTCTACATCGCCATCGGCATCTCCGGCGCCATCCAGCATCTCACCGGCATCAAGGACGCGGGCACCATCGTCGCCATCAACAAGGACGCCGAGGCGCCGATCTTCGAGGTCGCCGACTTCGGTCTGGTCGGCGACCTGTTCAAGCTGGTACCGGAGCTGGAACAGGCACTGGGGTGAGGCTGCCGCGGCACCCGAGCCATGTCACCCGTTGCCACGCGCATCTGCCCCGGATCGAGTCCGGAGCAGGCTGCGAGCATCGCCACGCCTGAACGAAGTCGAAGGATCCTGCCTATCGTCACACTGAGCAACACGCAGGGACTTTCACTCGGCCACGATTCGGTTATCGGGATGGCTCCCGCGAAGATGATCCTTCGGCCTTCGCCCTCAGCAACAACGCAGCTGTCCCGCCGCGCAGGACGAGGCGCCAATCCACCGGTCACTCAGTGCAACGCGAAGGGTCTTCGCGGCCGCGCAACTGCTGCCCATGGCCATGCCCGCAGTTCCCTTTCATGGCTGGGCTTCTTAGGATGCACGCATCCCTGCCGCAATGAACGCCCATGACCCCGCCGATCTGGGAACCCAGCGCCGAACGCATCGAGCGCTCCAACCTGAGCCGCTTCATGCGCTTCGTGCAGGAACAGACCGGCAACATCGACATCCGCCGCTACGCGCCGCTGTATGAGTTCTCGATCCGCCAGCCGGAAAGGTTCTGGCCGCTGGTGTGGGATTTCTGCGGCATCCGCGCCGGCGGCGAGCACGAGCCGGTGCTGGTCGATGGCGACAGGATGCCCGGCGCGCGCTGGTATCCGAACGTGCGCCTGAACTTCGCGCAGAACCTGCTGCGCTACCGCGATGAACGCACCGCGCTGGTCTTCCGCAACGAGTGGGGCCACGCGCGCCAGCTGAGCTACGCCGAGCTGCACGACGCCGTGGCACGGATCGCGCACGCACTGAAGCAGGCCGGCGTCGGCAGCGGCGATCGCGTGGTGGGCTTCCTGCCCAACCTGCCGGAAACCGTGATCGCGATGCTGGCGACCGCGGCCCTGGGCGCGACGTGGTCATCGACCTCGCCGGACTTCGGGGTCGAGGGCGTGGTCGACCGCTTCGGCCAGATCGCCCCCAAGGTGCTGTTCTGCGCCGATGCCTATCCCTATGGCGGCAAGCGTTTCGAGTGCCTGGACAAGGTGCGCGGCATTCTCGCGCGAATCCCCGCGATCGAGTGCACCGTTGTGGTGCCCTATTCCGGCGGCGCGCTCGATCTGGCCGGGATTCGCGGCGCGGTAGCGTGGCCCGATTTCGCCGGCACCCGGGAGCATCCGCTCGAATTCGAGCCGGTGCCCTTCGATCACCCGCTCTACATCATGTATTCGTCGGGCACCACCGGCGCGCCCAAGTGCATCGTCCACGGCGTCGGCGGCACCCTGCTGCAGCACCTCAAGGAACTGGTACTGCACACCGACCTCAAGCGCGACGACCGCATCTTCTACTACACCACCTGCGGCTGGATGATGTGGAACTGGCTGGTGTCCAGCCTCGCCGTCGGCGCCACCGTGGTGCTCTACGACGGCTCGCCGTTTCATCCCGACGGCAACACGCTGTGGAATCTGGCCGACGAGGTCGGCATCAGCATCTTCGGCACCAGCGCCAAGTGGATCTCGGCGATCGAGAAGGCCGGCATCAAACCGCGCGAGACGCACACGCTGACGGCCCTGCGCACGATCCTCTCGACCGGCTCGCCGCTGGCTCCGGAGAGTTTCGACTACGTCTATCGCGACGTGAAACCCGACCTGATGCTGGCTTCCATCTCGGGCGGCACCGACATCATCTCCTGCTTCGCGCTGGGCTGCCCGCTGCGTCCGGTGTACCGCGGCGAGCTGCAGTGCCGCGGCCTCGGCATGAAGGTCGAGGCCCTCGATGACGCCGGCAACCCGGTGCGCGGCGAACCCGGCGAGCTGGCCTGCCTGGCGCCGTTTCCGTCGATGCCGGTCGGCTTCTGGAACGACCCCGACGGCGAGAAATACCGCAACGCGTATTTCGCCAGGATCCCCAACGTCTGGTGCCATGGCGACTACGTCGAGATCACCGCCCACGACGGCGTGATCATCCATGGACGCTCCGACGCCACCCTCAATCCCGGCGGCGTGCGCATCGGCACCGCCGAGATCTACCGCCAGGTCGAACAGGTTCCCGAGGTACTGGAGGCCGTCGCCGTCGGCCAGCATGCCGGCAACGACGAGCACGTGCTGCTGTTCGTGCGCCTGCGCGAGGGGCTCACCCTCGACGACGCCCTGCGCGAGCGCATCAGGCATCAGATCCGTGCCAACACCACCCCGCGCCACGTCCCCGCGCGGATCGTGCAGGTCGCCGACATTCCGCGCACCCGCTCGGGCAAGATCAGCGAGATCGCCGTGCGCGACGTGGTCAACGGCAAACCGGTGAAGAACACCGAGGCGCTGGCGAATCCGCAGGCGCTCGGCTCGTTCAGTCCAGGGCCCGGATAGGCGCGCCCGGCTTCCGCCATTCGAGGCATGGGCGCGCCGGCGGCGGGATATGCCCTTCCTGATCCGTGATCCTGCGTGACGATTTCCCGCCGCGGCAGCACATCGTCCTGGCACTCGCCTATCATTGCGCCCCTTCCTCCCCGGCACCAGCCATGTCCTCCCTGCGTACCGCAACGACCGACCTCGCGGCCAGCCTCAAGTCATGGCGGCTGTGGAGTCTGCTGGGCTGGATCGAGATCCGCCAGCGCTACGCGCGTTCCAAGCTCGGACCGTTCTGGCTGACCATCAGCATGGGCGTGGTGATCGCCGCGATCGGCGTGGTTTACGGCGGCCTCTTCGGGCAGGACATGGCCACCTATCTGCCCATGCTGTCGATCGGTCTGGTGGCGTGGACGCTGTTTTCCACCATCGTCAACGAAGGCTGCAATGCCTACATCGCCAGCGGCAACTACATCCGCCAGGTGCAGACTCCACGCCTGATCTACGTGCTGCAGGTCGATGTGGCGCAACTTCATCATCTTCCTGCACAACATCCTGATCGTGGTGCTGGTGCTCGCGATCTACGGCATCAGGAGCTGGGCGACCCTGCCGCTGTTCCTGCCGGGCGTCGCCATCCTGATCCTCAACGCGCTGTGGATGGCCACGGCGGCGAGCCTGCTGTCAGCGCGTTTCCGCGACCTGCCGCAAATCGTGATGGCCCTGATGCAGGTGCTGTTCTATGTCACACCGATCCTGTTCCACGGATCCATGCTGAAGAAGCATGCGTGGATCGTCACGTTCAACCCGCTGGCGTATCTGATCGACCTGGTGCGCCAGCCGCTCACCGGCGAGACTCCGGCCCTGCTGACCTGGGCTGTCGGCATCGGCATGGCCGTGCTCGGCTGGGGCTTCGCGCTGGTGCTGACGGGGCGCTATCACAAGCGCATCCCCTACTGGCTGTGACCCGATGACCGCCACCTCGATCACGCTCGAAAACGTCGGCCTGGACCTGCCGATCTTCGACGTCTCCGGACAGTCGCTGAAGAAGCGCGTGCTGCGCGCCGGCCGCCGCAATCGCATCGCCGAGGACAATGATGGCGTCGTGATCGTGCGTGCACTGGACGACATCAGTTTCACTCTCCAGGCGGGCGATCGCCTGGGCCTGATCGGCGCCAACGGCGCGGGCAAGTCCACTCTGCTGCGGGTGATGGCCGGCATCTATCCGCCCACTGCGGGCAGCGTGCGCACGCAAGGCAAGACGGTACCGCTGCTGGACATCAGCCTGGGCATGGACGAGCAGTCCACCGGACGGCAGAACATCCGCCTGCGTGGCCTGCTGCTGGGCATGAGCGACACCGAGATCCGCGCCAAGACCGAGGAGATCGCCGAGTTCACCGAGTTGGCCGATTACCTCGATCTGCCACTGCGCACCTACTCCAGCGGGATGCGGGTGCGGCTGGGCTTTGCCATCTCGACCGCGGTGGATGCCGACATCCTGCTGCTGGACGAGGTGCTGGGCGTGGGCGATGCGCGCTTCCAGGACAAGGCCAGTGCGCGACTGGAGGGGTTGCATCGCCGCGCCGAGATCGTGGTGATCGCCCTGCACTCCAACGAGGCGATACGCAAAGCCTGCAACAAGGCCGTCTGGCTCGATCGCGGCAGAATCATGGGAATCGGCGATACCGGCGAAGTCGTCGCCGCTTACGAAGCGCACGTGGCGCGCGGCTGATCAGCTTGTCGTTGAACCTTTCGTCATCCTCAGCGAGGCGAAGGATCCCGGCCCGCCAAATCTCGCGGCGCCTGCCCGGAGAGCCCGCGCACGCCATCCCGCAAGCCGCGCAACATGCAGCGCAGGTTCCGGCGCCGCGGGCCGATCAGCACACCGAACAGAAACAGCTTCACCAGCACGCGCGGCACATCTTGCGCCACCCACAGGCGTGGCGTGTGCGGCAAGCGGTACAGGAGCACGCGGTTGCGCATCATGTAGTACAGCCGCAGCGGCTCGTGCACCACCACGCCGCGCAACGCGAACGGCAACGACCGCCGCGCATCGCCAAGGCAGTGCTGCAATCGTGTGGCGCACACTCCCAGCAAGGTGTAACCGCGGGCACGGGCGCGGAAGCTCCACTCCAGATCGACGTTGTCGATGAACAGATCGGCATCCATGTCGCCTACCGCGTCGATCACGCTGAGTGGTATCAGCATTCCCGAGCTGATCAGAAAGTCACATTCGACAGGTAGCCCGTCGCTCGCGCAGCGCAGCTTGCGGTTGAATGGAAAGCCGATCCGGACGAAGGGCGCATCCGCTTGCTCGCGCGCATCGTGAAAGCGCGGACCCGCCGCAGCGACAGGCGCCGTGTCGCGGCGATCGCCCAGGGCCTGCAGCAACGACGCGACCATGTCGGGCGCGGGCAGGCTGTCCTGATCGAGCAGCAGCACGAAGCGAAATCCGCGCGCGCGCGCCCATGCGATGCCCAGGTTCTGCGCGGCAGCAAGGCCGATATTCCGCGGCTGCGCCAGCACGGCAGCGGCGCCCGGCGTGACCGCGCTTCCGGCCGCCGAGTCACCGGCCGTGTTGTCCACCACGACCACCGCGCCCGTTTGGGGCACAAGCGCCGCGAGCGTCACCGCCAAAGCCTTGCGATCGGGCCGGTAGGTGACCACCACGGCGCAAACCTGGATCGGCGCGCAGTCAGTCACGGCGCAACAAGTCCCGCAGCAGGGATCGGCCACCCGTGCCATAGCGCCGGTAAAACCCGTCACGCGCCTCACGCCAAACCGCGGGCCATCGACGCCGATGCGGCAGCGCGCCGATCGCGATGCGGCGCTCGAGATGCGCGCCGCGCTCGGCCAGCAACTGCTTCTTGTCCGTCGTGACCAGGCTGCCGAGCGCATCCAGACGCTTGCCAAGAACATCCAGCCGCGCCATCTCGGCGCGGTACAGGGCGCCACGCGCGCGGCGCAAGTCGCGCCACTTGTCGCGCCAGGCACGCGGGCGCATGCCGAGCTGGTTGCCGCCATGCTGGCGATAGTCGATCAGCGGTTGCTCGATCACATCCACCTTGCCTACCGCCGCCGCGATGACCGCCAGCCATTCATCGTGGATCCAACCCTCGCCCACCGGCAGAGCCAGCTCAACCAGTTCGCGTCGAAACGCCATGGTGGCACCGGTGACACAACTGCGCCGCGCCAGCACCTCGAATGCGCGCCCCGCATGGATCGAGTCGATCTCGGCGCGCGTGCAGTTGCAAGGTCTCGAACAACGTGCAGCCCATGTCCGCACCCGCGGCATCCACCAGGCGCGCATCGCTGTGCAGCAGCAGCAACCGCGGGTCGCGCTCGAAGCGCCCGGCCATCACTTTGATCTTGTCCCTGCGCGACACATCGTCCTGGTCGCAGAGAAGGACGACGTCGCCGGTTGCCGTGCCCATCGTCGCGGAGAAATTCTCCACGTAGCCCACGTTCACACCCGTCCGAGCGCAGATGCGCCTCAATCCCGACATCCGCTGCGCGCCGCGAAAACACCTCCAGCATGGACCAGCTGGCATCGCCGGAGTCATCATCACCCACGACAACCTGATCGGGGCGCCGTGTCTGGGCCAGCAGACATTCAAGCTGCGCGCCAAGATACTGTTCGCCGTTGCAGGTGCACAACGCCACCGACAGACGCAGTCCGTCAGACCACTTCACGATGGCACCCTCCAAACGCGTGCAGATGCAAACGGCAATCCTTGAGGCGCCGCAGCCGATGTGCGATCAAGACGTTCGACACCGCTTCCTCGCCGGCAAGGGTATCAGTGTGCGAGCAGCACGTCGACTCTGGCAGATTCCGTGCATGATCAACATCGCGCCGGCGAGTGCAAACCCTGACGAGTCCCCCGTGCATGCCATGGGGACTGCGGCTGGATCGCCGTCTTGACCGGCTGCTTGCCAGCTTGCGATGCAAGAGCCTTTCCCGTGCTCCGGCAAGAGGATCATCTCCAGCATTGTGAAGCCCGCCCGTCGCCAGGACTTTCACTTTCGAATGCTCTTCCGCATGGACCAACGCCCCACGAGCGGCCGTACATGGCAGTACCAGCGCATGTACCTGACCGACGATCCAGCCGGATACGAACAGGCGAATCGGGCGGTGCGCAGCACGCCGCTAGAATGCCGGCTTGCTTCACGCGATTAACCCCTGCCTATGCCAACAGGCCGCACTCATGAAGCTGCATTCGGGCCGCAGAGGCGCAGGACACTGCATGACATGCTTCTACCCGCAAGCCTGATCCGCGCCCATGCATGCACCCGGGAGCGTTATGGACTTCGCGACCGGCACTGCGCGGAATCGGTCGACCGGGCCGACGGGACGCCCGAATCCGCGCCATGCAGCGCCATCGACACTCGGAAGCAGCCCAGCTTCTTGCTGGCGGCATGGGCATCGAATTCGCCGACAGCAGTCTCGGCGGCGGCCTGCTCGAACCGGTTCAGATGCAAGCCTGCAGGAACGTCTGCTCTTATCAATCGATATCGTGCATTGACTCCATGCGCATCCTTGTCTGGGGTACCTACGACACCGGAAAACCGCGGACACGGATATTGATCAAAGGCCTGCGGCTGACCGGCGTCAAGGTGGACGAGTGCCACGTCGAAATCTGGCGTGGAGTGGAAGATAAATCCCAGGTCCATGGTGCTGGACGGCGATTCGGCATCGGGCTGCGCTGGCTGATTGCCTATCCGTACCTCGTCTGGCGCCTCGCACGCGCGCCGCGACCAGATGCGGTCCTCGTTTGCTCCCCGGATTTCTGGACGTGCTGGTGGCTGCACCGATCGCCAGATGGCGCGGCATACCGTTGGTCTGGGACATGTTCATGTCGTTCTACGACACCGTCGTGGACGACCGGAAACTGCTGCACCCCGGCGGCCTTCCGGCGCGGATTCTGTACTGGCTGGAAAAATCTGCGCTGCGCCGAGCGGATCTCGTCTTTCTCGACACCCGAACGCACGCACGCCGAATCGAGCAACTGTTCGACCAGGGCCACGGCAGTATCGGTGCCGTTTGGGTAGGCGCCGAAACCGAACACTTCCACGCAATTTCCGCAAGTGCGAAGGATGCCGGCAGGCCATTTCGCAACCTTCGCGTGCTGTTCTACGGTCAGTTCATTCCCCTCCACGGCATCGAGACAATCATTCACGCCGCCCGCCTCACTCGAGATGAACCCGTCGAATGGCAACTGATAGGCAGAGGTCAGGAGGCCATCCGCATCAAGGCGCTCCTCGCAGAGCAGCACCTGCCGAAAGTGCGGTGGGACTCCTGGGTTGACTATGGGCAGTTGCCGCAGCACATCGCGACCGTCGATGTATGCCTTGGCATCTTCGGCACCTCGGACAAGGCGGCCAGCGTGATCCCGAACAAGGTCTTCCAGATCGTCGCCATGGGTCGTCCACTGATCACGCGAGACTCTCCCGCCATTCGCGAGATGCTGGATGATGCCCCCCCATGCGTTCGTCTGATTCCGCCCGCCGACCCGACCGCATTGGCCGAGGCAATCCGCGAGTTCACTCGACGGAGTTGCCCTGCCTTGCCCTGCCATGCGGCACTTCGCGGCGAAGTTGGCGCTGCAGCGGTTGGTCGGCAATGCCTCTCACTATTGATCAGCCGACTCGGACTGGAGTCATGACCCATGGAATTTCTGCCTTTGCTTGGCCCCGCGGCCCCCGAAGAAGGCTGGGTGCCGGCGCCCCGCTATCTGCTGCGCCGCCGGCGCATCCTGAGGCAGCTACGCAAACTCCCCCCCAGCGATGTCCTTGAAATCGGCTGCGGTGCAGGCATGCTCCTCCAGGAGCTCGCCGCACGCGGCTTCAGGTGCGAAGCGCTGGAAACCTCACCACAAGCCCGCGAACTAATCGGCCGCCTGACAAGAAAGTCAGGCCGGGCCATTAACGTAAATGACGTGCCACAGGCCTCGTGGGAAGGCAGGTTTCCCTTGATCATGGCTTTCGAGGTGCTTGAGCACATCGAAGATGATGTGGCCGCAGTCAAGCAATGGGCTTCATGGCTCGCTCCAGGCGGGATCCTGCTGATTTCCGTGCCTGCCCATCCACACCTCTGGAACGCCGCCGATGTATGGGCTGGGCATTACCGTCGCTACCGCAAACGCGACCTGATCCGCATCGTCACGACCGCTGGTCTGGAAATCGAGCATATGGAATGCTTCGGCTTCCCCCTCGGGAATCTGACCGAACAAATGCAGGCGCGCTGGATTGGGCGCCATCTGCCCATGTCCGGGCATGACCTCGACCACCAGGCCAGCAGCAATCGCAGTGGCGTGGAGCGCGATCATGTCATGCGCTGGTACCCGCTGATGCGTTCAATGCCGGGCCGATTGGCTCTGCGCAGTGCCTTTGCGATACAGGCGATGACTTGCAAACTGCCATTGGGCAATGGCTATCTGTTGCGGGCGCAGGCAGCATGACAAAGCCCATGCTGCGCTGGCTTGGCCTCATGCTGGCGCTTCTTGCCGGCATTTATTTCGCACGTTATGCGCAGCACGCACTTGCCGGCAGGAATCTTTCGGCCCTTCTGGACCACCGGGTGCTGGTTGCCGGCATGGCGCTTACCATGCTGTACATCCTGCTGATTCCCGCCACGGCGATCGCATGGACCTGGCTGCTGCGCACCATGGAACAACGGCCCGGCTACGGGCGCATGCTGAACATTCTGGCCGTCACCCAGTTCGGCAAATACCTGCCAGGCAATATGGCCCAGCACATCGGGCGCATCGCGCTGGCTCGCAGCACCGGTATACGGTTGTCTGCGGTGCTGCTTTCGGTGGCCTATGAAATGGTGCTCACGCTGGTCGCCTGTATCCATATCAGTGCACTGACCGTACTGTGGAGACCACCTGAGACTCTGTCGCACTGGGAGATCGCCCGCTATCGACTGCCTCTATTGATCGCGGTGACGATCGGCGCGATCGTTGTGCTGCTGCTGGCTCCCCGCCTTGCGGCGCGGCTGGCGAGTTTCCGCGCCAGCAAGCGCGGCGACGAGAACTACTTCCCGCCCAGACTGCACCTCAGGGCCGTCACGGTGATCGCGTGTTATTTCGTGTATGTGATCAATTTCTGTCTGGTCGGTTGCGGGTTGTGGCTGGTCGCGCGTGCGCTGTTGGCCAGCGCCACGGCTGCACCAGGTCCGATCTTCCTGATTGGCGCTTTCGCAAGCAGCTGGTTTCTTGGATTCATCGCCCCTGGAGCGCCTGCCGGACTGGGCATCCGTGAAGCCGTCCTCAGCGCGTGGCTGGGCGGGGTAATGCCGCCTGCACAGGCGGTTCTGCTGATCATCACGCTGCGCATTGCCACGACGCTCGGCGACCTGATCAACTTCGCGTGGGGCAGCGTCGCACTGGGGCGCCTGACCGCCAAATAGCTAGAATCCTGCGTTGGGACGCCATGCATCCACCCCATGTGGACCGGAACCGCGGGACCGAGCACGCCGCCGCACATCCATGCACGGACCATCCATGAAGCTGATCATCCAGATGCCATGCCTCAACGAGGCCGAAACCCTCGCCATCGCGCTGGCCGAGTTGCCGCGCTCCGTGGAAGGCTTTGACACGGTCGAGTGGCTGGTGGTCGATGACGGCTCCAGTGACGGTACCGCCGAGATCGCACGCCGGTGCGGGGCGCAGCATGTGGTACGCCACCCGACCAACCGCGGCCTGGCGGCCGCCTTCATGACCGGCATCGAGGCCTGTCTGCGCCTCGGCGCGGACGTCATCGTCAACACCGATGCCGACAACCAGTACTGCGCGGCCGATATCCCGAAGCTGACCTCCCCCGTGCTCGCTCACGAGGCCGACATCGTCATCGGCGCACGCCCGATCAGCCAGACCGAGCACTTCTCCTGGATCAAGAAGCGCCTGCAGCGTCTCGGCAGCTGGGCTGTGCGCGTCGCCAGCAAGACCGATGTCGCCGACGCCCCCAGCGGCTTCCGCGCGATTTCTCGCGAGGCGGCGATGCGCCTCAACGTGTTCAACGCATACACCTACACGCTGGAGACCATCATCCAGGCGGGGCTCAGCAACCTGCGCGTGGTCTCGGTGCCGATCCGGACCAATGCCGACCTGCGCCCCTCGCGGCTGGTCAAGAGCATCTCCAGCTACGTCAAGCGCTCGCTGATCACCATTCTCCGGGTGTTCGTGATCTACCGGCCGCTGGCCCTGTTCCTGTGGATCGGATCACTGTTCACCGCGACGGGCGTCATGCTCGGTCTGCGGTTCCTGTATTACTACCTTCGCGATAACGGCGGAGGTCACGTGCAGTCGGTGGTACTGGCCTCCCTGTGCATCACCCTCGGCACGCTGCTGTATCTGATGGGCTTGCTCGCCGACCTGATCGCCACGAACCGCAAGCTGCTGGAGCGGATCCATCTGCGCCTGCAACGCGTCGAGCACAAGCTGCATGCTGAGTCGGAGCGCAGTGACCTGGACTGAAGTGCGCACAGCCGCAACCGCATGCAAGCGCCGGCAAGGTCTCTGCGCAATCAATGCAACGCCGCAGCGGGGGCCTTCGACCCATGCGCGTCAGTCACCGCAGGCGCCGGAGCCAGCTCGGCAGTCACCGATTTCAGGCCCAGCGCGATGATGCGAGGATCCCCACTGATGCCAAGCGCCTTCGGCGAAGTCGCGTCGGGCAAGTCGAAATCGATGCGTATTTTCCGCGTCGACTCAAGGTCATCGGCGGGGACAACGACATCGAAAGTCAGACCGGCCTGCGGATAGTCGACGACGTAGCTGCCCACCCTTGCGCCATCGAGCAGAACATCGATGCGCTGGCGCGGATGCGCCGGGGTGACGAATGCATTGGCGTCGAAGTGCAGGCGCAGGTTGCCCTCGACCGATGGCAGCTGGCGCGGGTCGATCGCCAGCGCTGCACGGGTGCCCAGGCTCCATGTCCCCCAGGTTTCAGGCGCACTCCAACCATCCAGCAGCCAGTTGTTCCAGTTTCCGGCGCTCGTGAATGCCGCGGCGTGCCCGAGTGGCACCACCGGAAGCGCGAGTCGGTACAGATAGAGCTGCATGTCAACGTGCTGAACGAGCTTGTGCGGATAGGAATGGGACCATTGGAATGCCCATACGCGTACTCGCGTACCGCCTGTCGATTCGAAGCCCTTCGGGGCCGACATGTGCGGAGAGATCAGAAATACCTCGTCGTAACGCGCATCCAAGGCCGACAGATAAGCGCGATTGCGCAAGCTGGTGCCGTTCATGGTGACGACGTTCTTGTGGAATGCGTAGATCAGAGGCGTCTTGATCGCGGCAGTCAGCGAAGAATCGGCCCCCAGGGAGTCCAGCAAGACCAGATCATCGGCATCGACAGGCTTTACCAGAGCATGCAGTTGCGCATACAGGCCGGCGTTTTCACGTTTGCCGAGCTGGCAGGTACTGAGAACTCCCGCATACAGCGCCGACACCGCCAGCATCGCGCCCACCAGCGCCTGCCAGCGGGTACGCAGCGATGCCCAGACCAGCACCACGAACAGCACCATGTAGGGCACCAATTCGCTGAGCAGGTAGCGCGTGTAATAGGGCCCGTAAGGGATCACCCACTGCAAGACAGCGACATACACGAAGAATCCGGCCACGAAGACGCGCAGATACTCGAGCTGCGGATCACGCTGTCGGCGCAGGACGAAAACCAGGAAGCACAGCGGCACGAACAATCCCGTGTAGACGACCAGCGCGAACAGACTCGATGCCCAGACGTCGTGCCAGCGAAGCCCCGGCAGTTGCCACACGCCGGCAAGCCAAGGGTTGTTGGCATAGTGCGTTGTCCACCCCAGCCGGTAGATCTTGAGCAGGCCGTACAACAGACCCAACGCGACGATGACGCTGACCGTGACGCGCGCGGGATTCACCAGTCTGCGCGCCAACGCCTGCCGCATGCGCTCGGTTCGCGATGCCCGCACGATGCCCGCCCATAGCGCAAACACGGCGATGACGCTCATGCCGACGCCGACTTTCCATACCTTGCCGAACAGATCTCTGAACGACGTTGCGTAAATGTCGTGCGAGTACTGCCGCGACCAGTGCCATCCGTAGCCCACCGAGAGCGCATACAGCCCGATCACCGCCAGCGCCCAGTACCCGATCGCGCGCTGCCGCGTCCGGTTGCCGTCCAGAATGACGGATGCCACCGCCAGCGCGATCACGAACGGCATGTACATGAAGCCGCTGATGCGCGTGAAGAACAATGCGCCAAAGCAGGCGGCGGAGATCGCCAGCCAGCGCCCGCCATGGCCTTCATGCGCCCGGCGCCAGTACGCGGCCAGAAACGTGAAGCCCATCAGCGAGAAGGCCAGCGTGGGTATTTCGGTGACCGGGAATTTCGAAAAGAACGCGTGCAGGGGCGACAGCGCCAGCAGCAACCCGGCCATCAGCGCCACCTTGCGTGAACCGGACACGACCAGTGCCAGCCGATGGAAAAACAGCACTGACAGCAGTGCGAACAGGCTCAGCGCATACACGCCGAACGTGCCGCCGAACAGGCCGATGAACAGCGCCATCCACACCGGGAACAGGTCGTAGAACTGGAACTGCAGCTTGGCGCCCGTGGCGCTGCGCAGATACACCCCCGGCAGGTAGATGCTTCCTCTGCCCCCTTCGCGATTTTGGGCAAGGTAGGTGCTGACGTAGCCACTCCCCTGCAGCCGCTCCAGCGGACCATCGCTGACCGCAATGCCGCCGGTATGCTCGATGTAGTGGGCGATGTTGACGTACAGGCCTTCGTCCTGTCCGCCGAGCACGTAGTCGTACCCCGGCAGCCGGAAGAACAGGCACACCAGCGCCAGCAAGGCCAGATGCCGCCAGTCGGGAGTGCCGCCCAGCGAAGCGCGGGACCCGCGCGTATGCCAGCCATAGGCACCCGCCAGCAGTACCGAAGCGATCAGCACCTGCGGCGCGAGGAAGTGCCCGGCGAGCGTGGCGGCAAGTCCCAGCGCGCTGGCCAGCAGCACCCAGACCACCAGCAGCTCGAATGCCCTGTCGATGCGTTCTGTCATCCTTCCCCCGTGTATCACGCTCGCGGCACGAGTCGGTATCGCGGCCGCTGATCTCCCCTCCCGCCGATTTCCCCGACGGCCTGTCAAGCGGCAACACAGCCTGCCCTGTCGAGTCACCCTGGTCCAGCGCGTTTCCAGCGCGCTTCTCGCAGCGACGTCTCCTGTCGTTGATCAGATCGATCCCGATCCTCGTACCCACTGACCCACATCGCGCCGACCCTGCAATGCATCCAGCAGCTGGGCTGTACTCTGCTTCCAGGTGATCGTCTCGATCAAGCCGGGGTCCGGCAGCTCGCGCAGCTGCCAGTACCTCAGCGCCGATTGCAGGGATTCGGCCAGCGCGGCGGGGGTCTCCGCGTGGAAATACATGGCGCCCGCACCGGCCACCTCCCGGAACACCGGAATGTCCCGCACCAGCAAGGGCAGGCCGCGTCGCGCCGCCTCCACCAACGGCAGCCCGAACCCTTCCCCGAACGAGGCCGCCAGCAGCAACGCCGCGCGCTGGTAGATCGAGTCCAGGGCGTCGTCGCTGACGCCCTCGAACCAGTGCAGTCGTCGGCCTCGCTCCGAATGCGCCACAAGTCGACTGGTCAGGGCGTCCACGTGCCAGCCACGCTTGCCGACGATCACCAGCGTCGCGTCCACGCCGGCTGCCCACAACCGGTCGAATGCATCCAGCACCTGCGCGTGGCCCTTGCGCGGCTCGACCGTTCCCACCATCAGAAACGCCGGCCCGGCGATCGCATCGACCTCCGCCTGGGTTGCGGCCGCGATACCCCGGGTCGGCACGCTTGCTTCGATATCCGCGCCGAGATGGAAATAACCGATGTGCAGCGGCTGCGGACGCACCGGCTGCGCGCCATCCAGCCAGTCGCGGTACTCGTCCGCCACCGACCTCGATATCGCAATCACGCGATCCGCCACCTCGGCGATCGCGGCATACCAGCGCTGCAGATGATCGACCAGATCGTCTGGAAACCAATGCGGCCGCAGCGCCGGCAACAAGTCGTAGAGGACAAACTGGACCGAGACGCCGCGATCCCGCAACGCGCGGAAATAGTCCAGCATGCCGGGAATGACGTGCGCGGAAAGGTCCAGGCCGAGGAACACATCGCCTGGCGCAGTCTCGATTGCGGCATCGGATTGAGGCGTGAAGGGAAGCGCCAGGAGCCGCGCCACGAACTGGCGCGCATGGCGATACTCGCCCGACCCGTCCGCATAGACCGGCTCGACGCGCATCCCGCTGGGCGGGCTGGCGAGCAGCTCCGCCAACACGCTGCGCACCACGCGCTGAATCCCGCTGCCGGCATCGGTGCGCACCAGCTCAGACACATCCACGAACAACTGCCGCTGCAGACCGCCCAGGGGGCGCAGCTCGGCCATGACCCGGGCGGCGTCGGCGAGCTCGGCTTCGGAAACGGCCAGATCGCTGGTGGCCTCGACGACGCACCGGACCAGTGCATCCAGACGCCGACGGGGACTGCAAGGGACAAAGGCCTCCAGGGCATCCCGGTACAGCAGGGCCACGCGATCGGGAGCCAGCTCGTGCTCGATGTAGGCACGCCCCGTCCGGCTCAGCCGGTCGCGAAGCGCCGCATCGCCCCGCAACGTGCCGAGCGCCGCCCCCAGCGCCGGATCATCGAATGCATCCGGCAGCACCAGCAGCGCATCGTGCGGCAGTTCATCCAGGGGTCCGTGCGCGTTGACGATGGTGGCGATGCCGTGTGCCAGGCAATCCAGCACCGCACCGGAGGTCTCTCCGCGCGTATCCGCGCGCAACTGCACCGCGACATCCACCGCCTCCAGCATGTCCTGGTACTGCGCCGGTTCGAGAAAACCGGTCCTGATGACGCGCTCCGCAGCGGTGGCCGCTGGCGGATGAGGCAGGCAGGCATCGAGAGCTTCCGCATAGCGCGGATCGTGGACTTCACCCGCGAGCACGAGCAGGCATCCGGGGTCAGCCGCAAATCCCGCCGTCTTCCAGGCATCCAGCAGGCGGTGGATCAGCTTCGCGGGGCTGATGATGCCGAAACTGGCGACGATGAACGCAGCGTCGGGCAGTCCCAGGCGCGCCCGCGCACTCGCCCGCTGCCGCGGGGCCGGTCTGCTCTGACGCAGATGCGGTACATGGCGCACATGCTCCGCCAGGCGCGAGCCGTACCACTGCGCGACCAGGCCCAGGTTGAACCTGGAATGGACGATGACGCCATCGGCATCGGCAAGGACGCGCCAGCTGCACGGGTACTTCCTGGCAAGCAGCTCGCTATCCGGGCTGCGCATGCGCTCGAGCACGGCCGCATAGCCATGCGATTCGTAGAGCGCATGCCACCACGCCTGCGGCATCTCGCCCGTGAACTCGAGGTGGCGCAGGATATGGCCGAGATAGAAGTCGTGCAGCACGACCACGCCGGGTATGCGGCGCAGCAGGCGGAACATGTGGCCATGGAAAGGCGAGTTCCCGAAATGGTAGAGCACCCGTTCATAGCTCGAGGCATGCGTCTCGAACCACTGCACGCCGCGCAGCGGATAACCGCCGGCCAGCACCGACCCGGTCAGCGCCGGCTGGTCGCTCACGAGATCGATCTCGTAATGAGCGGCCAGCGCCGGCAGCAGCTCGGCGCTGTAGCTGGCGATGCCGCTGCGCTCGGGCGGCAGCGGGGAGACGAAGGCAAGGCGCGGCTTGCGCGCAGCACGGGCGGCGGAAGGCGGGGCAGCAACCGTCCGGGATTCGACCTCGGCCTGCATCGCGTCCAGGGCGCGACGCGCAGACTCATCCCATGAGAACAGGCGGGCACGTTCCAGGCCGTGGCGCGAGAGCTCGAGCCGGAACTCCTCGTTCGTCAGCAGGTGCTGCATTGCGGCGGCGATCGCGACATCGCTGTGCGGATCGAACAAGGCATCGCTGCGCCCGATGACCTCCGGCAAGCTGGACGTGTTCGCGGCGATCACCGGTGCGCCACAGGCCATCGCCTCAAGGGCGGGCAGACCGAATCCCTCATGCCAGGATGGAAAGACGAACAGCCGGCACAGATTGCACAGCGCCACGAGTTCGTCATCCGAGACGAACCCGCTCATGACCAGTTCGTCGAACCCCAGGCCAACGCCGGTGGCCAGACGTCGAAGACGGGCACGCTCCTCGTCCCGCATCGTGCACACGATGCCCAGCTGGTGGGCGCGCCTCGTCGCGATCGGCAGCATGGCAAACGCGCGAATCAGGCCTTCGAGGTTCTTGCGGTGATCGATGCCACCCGTGTACATGATGAACGGTCGCGACAGACCGAACCGCGCGCGCAGCGCCTGCTCGGCGTCCGCGGAAACCCGCGTCGGGCGAAATATCGGGTCGGCGGCCGATGAGATATTCACCACCCGCGCCGGGTGGATCCCCAGATGCTCGATCGCCTCCAGCCGCGAGTTTTCCGAGATGGCGAGCAGCAGCTTCGCCCTGCGCAAGGATGCCAGCTTGTCGAAATACCAGTCCCTGACGACCGGGCTGGTCAGATACCGGTCCTGATTGATCAGCGGAATCAGGTCGAACAAGCGTCACTGCCGCAGGCGGCGAAAGCGCGCGCTCCCCCACGCTGGTCACCGCCTCGTCTCCCAACCCCTCGAACAGCGAGCTGACATGCACCAGATCAGGCTGCATGTCATGCAGACAGGCCTCGCGCAGCACCTCGGCGGCTCGACGCCGCCACGCGTGCGCCGGATTTGCGGCCGCCACAGGTCCCGGCACGTTCCAGACGCGGATGCGATCCGCCGGCAGCAGATCCCGCAGGTCGGCTCTTGCCGCCTCGACCGCCTCGGGGAATGCGCCGTTGAGTGCCACCAGGATGTCGTGATTCGAGGCGCGGCGAATCATGGCCTTGGTCAAGGCCATCGAATAACGCCCGATTCCCCGAAAGCGGCTTCCGGATGTCTGGCACGCCTGCAGATCCAGCACCAAACGCATAGACAGACCTTCCCTGTGGCGTGACCCGCTCTCAGCGAGCCTTGTCGTCCGATTTGCGGTGTTGCTTCAACAGCTCCAGCGCCTCGCTGGCCGAGCGCGACAGGCCGGCGGACGCCGCCACGCCGGCAGCGGGGGGCGACTTGCGCGATTGCAAATCGGTTGCGCTGTACATCATGGCGACTAGTCGCCGCTTGAGATCGGGAAGGCGACTCAGAAGGCGGCGGGCGAGCGGCCGCGCACCCGGTATCCCGACAAGCACGCGAACCAGCCGCGCAGCGCATGCGCGAACGAAACGGCGCGAGGCCGTGCTTGCGCGAACCAGTGTACGCCTGGTTGCCCGCAGCGGAGAGGTCAAGCGCCAGGAATGACTGCGCCTGATGAAGGCCAGATCCGACTCCGTCTGCACTCGCGCCAGATCAGACGCCCTGAGGCGCACGATCTCGTCTCTGGCGGCGGCCAGAGCGAGCGTCGACTGCCGGTCGTGCTCATCGAGATGGTCGCGCTCCGACTGGATGTCGTGCATCTTCCTGATCATCAGACGGTGCAGCGCCCGCTCTTCCTGGTGCAGTCGTTGCCGCGACCGGCCCAGCGTCGCTTCATGGCGAACGGCGTCCGCAAGCTCCCTTGCGCCACGCAGATCCCGCGTCCGCAGTTCGAGTTCCTGCCCGGCATGCCGCTGGCCATACGGGACAAAGATATCAAGGTAATCGGGAGGCAACCGAAAGGCATCCTTCAGTTCCTTCCGCTCGCTTGCGAGATAGAAGCGGTTGAGACCGTCCTCGTAGACCAGGTCGTAGCCGTTCTCAAGCAGGCGCGGCTCCCAATCGGCACAGGCGGGCCCCTGCGAGTCGGGCGCGGCAGCATGGATCACCATGATCCAGGGACGGTAGCGATCCAGCGAAATCGACCTCAGGACCGCAGCCTCCGCTCCCTCGACATCGATCCTCAGGAAGTGAATCTCATTGTCGACGTATTCGGCGATGATCTCGTCGAGCGGGCGGCAGGGCACCACATGCCGCACTACCGCACGCCCTTCGGCCTCATGCGCGTCGGCGTATCGCCTGCTGATCGTGGACAGTCCCGTGCCGACGACCTCGTAGAGATCAAGTTCCCTGCCGGTCTCGGCGATCGCGATTTGCAGGTTGATGTCATCCGGACGATCTGCGGCAATCAGCGCGAACCGCTGCGCTACCGGTTCGATATTGATGCCCCGCCAGCCCTTCTCGTAGAAGGCCCTGGTAACCGAATCGTGGACGGGATGCCGGGCACCGGCATCGATGTAGAAGCCTTGCTGCACATCGCGCAGCGCTCGCAAGAGCATCACGTCTTCGCAGTTCTGTGCATAAGAGACCGTGGTCATGACAGGCGCACTTCGGTCGTCGGCGGCATCCGCGCCGCACCAGAAGAGTCCATGCCGGCCGGATTGGCAATATCGGATGCGAACGCCGAAGCGAACCGCTCGGGGTCATGGACAGGCGGCTTTCCCGCAGCGCTGGAGGCCGGGATAAATCCGGACCTCCCGCAATCCATGGATGGATTGCCGCTCATCAAGCGTGCATACGCCTGATGCGGCGCAGCGGGGTCCTCGCCTGCGCCGGGCTCTGCGCCCTCCGGCAAGTCCGCGACGAGCCTGTCCCTGGGTCCCCTGGCGAATTCCGAAGCGATCATCGGGCGTCCGATGCAAGTGCTGGAGCGGCGGTTGCCCGTGTGGCCGCGGATAACGCCTCCAATCGACAGATGATCTGCTCCGCCACCACGTGCGGCGAGAGCTTTTCACGAACATCCTGCGCTGCCCGCGCGCCGATGCGCGCCGCGAATTCAGGATCATCGGCCAGCCGGCGCATGCATGCCGCCGCCTGACCGACATCAGGCTCGGCCCAGCGCTGGCCGTCGTGGTGCGGGTATTCACCGTCAGCCACGGGAACCAATCGGTAGCCGATCAGGCAGCTGTTGTCGGGAGTCATGAATTCCATGTTGCCCGACCAGGCCGTGGCGATCACCGGCTTGCCAAGACGCATGCATTCGGCAAGCCCGAGTCCGAAGCCTTCAGCGCGGTGCAGCGAGACATAGGCATCCGCACAACGCTGCAAAGCCTGCACATGACTGCGATCGATCACTTCGTCATGTACCAGAATGCGTCGATCGCCTGCTGCGGCGTTCAGCACTTCCCGCAATTTTTCCGGGTGGCGATGACCATTGCTCGACTTGATCAACAGGTTCACCCCTGCCCTGCCATCAGCGAAAGCCTGGCGGAATGCCTTGATGACGGCAAAAGGATTCTTGCGCGCGAGGAAGGAATTGAAGTCGAAACTGCAGAGCAGGACGAATGCGTCATCGCTCAGTCCAAAATCCGCACGCCCGAGCCCACTGTCCGGGGCCTGGCTGACTGGCAGCGGCACGTGCAGTATCGGCTTGTCCGTGACACTCCGGATCACGTTTCCGACAAAGCTCGACGAAACCAAGATCTCGTCGACCGCGGACAGCGATGGCAGCCACTGCTCCGGAAATTTCTCCAACTCCCAGAACCAGCAGGCGATCGTGTAGCGGTTGCGCAGGCGTTCACTGCCGATGCTCGCGATTGCATCATCCAGACAGTCCGGATTGACAAAGATCAGATTGACGTCATGCGGCATGTCCGTTTCGAAGTGTCGCTCCAGGCTGGTGTCGCCCATGCTGTGAGGGATATCGAGCGCGATATCGTGCACGGCAACCGGATAACCCTCAGCCAGCATGGCGGCGGTGTAAAGGCGCGCGCTTTCACCAAGTCCGAATTGGCCACGAGCATATGCAAACACGTTGACGCCACCCGCAACGCGGGTTCGGGTTTGTGGTACCCCGGCAGCGATCGGCGTCGACGACGACGAGCCATGCGGCCGACTCGAAAGCCGCTGGAATCCGACTCCTTGACCGGCGCGCGAAGCCAGCCTCTCGGACAACCTGCTCCTGATGGGTTGCGGGAAATGCCGATAGACAGCCCTCAACCATGACTGCCGGCGAATCCAGGCCGACAGATTGAGCAGCGCAAGCCCCACCCTCATCCTGCTCTTGCTCGGCATCCTCATTGCACGCTCGTTGTGGCCTTGCCGGATCGGGCACAGGGATTTGTGCGCTCATCCGCCCAGCGCCAGCTCCAGTTCGCGACGCAGATCCTCCAGATCCTCCACCCCCACCGACAGCCTCACCAGCGCGTCGCTGATGCCGAGGCGCTTGCGCTGCGCCGGCGGCACCGAGGCGTGGGTCATGATCGCCGGGTGCTCGATCAGGCTCTCGACGCCGCCGAGCGATTCGGCCAGCGCGAACAGCCGGCAGCTCTCGAGCATCCTGCGCGCCTTCTTCAGGCCGCCCTTGACCTCGATGCTGATGATGCCGCCGTAGCCGGACATCTGCCGGCGCGCCAGGTTGTGCTGCGGATGCGACTTGAGGCCGGGATAGATCACGCGCTCGACGGCGGGATGCTGTTCCAGCCAGCGCGCCAGCTCCATCGCGTTCTCGCAGTGCGCGCGCATGCGCAGATGCAGGGTCTTCAGGCCGCGCAGGGCGAGAAAGGCATCGAACGGTCCGGCCACGGCGCCGACCGAGTTCTGCAGGAAGCCCATGCGGTCGGCAAGCTCGGTGGTGCCGGCCACCACCACGCCGCCAACCATGTCGGAGTGGCCGTTGAGGTACTTGGTCGCCGAATGCAGCACCAGATGGGCGCCTAACGCGAGCGGCTGCTGCAGCATCGGCGAGCAGAAGGTGTTGTCCACCACCAGGATCAGCCCGTGCTTGCGGGCGAAACTGCCGACGCGCGCCAGATCGACCAGCTTGAGCATCGGATTGGTCGGCGTCTCGGCCCAGATCATGCGCGTTTCGGGCTTGAGCGCGGCTCTCAGCGCGGCGGCGTCATTGAGGTCGGCGAAGCTGAAGTCGAGCCCGGCCGAGCGCCGGCGCACGCGCTCGAACAGGCGGTAGGTTCCGCCGTACAGATCGTCCATCGCGATGACGTGACTGCCGGAATCGAGCAGGTCGAGCACGGTGCTGGCGGCGGCCAGCCCCGAGGCGAAGGCGAAGCCGGCGATGCCGCCCTCGAGATCGGTCACGCAGCGCTCGAAGGCCATGCGCGTGGGGTTCTGCGTGCGCGAGTACTCGTAGCCCTTGTGCTTGCCCGGGCTCTCCTGCACGTAGGTCGAGGTGGCGTAAATCGGCGTCATGATCGCGCCGGTCGACGGATCGGGGCTCTGACCGGCGTGGATGGCGCGGGTGCCGAGGCCGAGGGCTTGCGAGGTCTTGGTCATGGGGAGGTCAATGCAGTCCGGGATGCTTGGGAATGTGTTTGGCGAGCACGTCTTCCGGTGCCTTGGAATCGGTTGTCTCTACCCGATCCGCGGATTGATCCGGATGTGGCGACGACCGCCACGGCGCACGAGCATGCATCCGGCTGCCGTTGGTTGACGAAGCAACGCGTCGCGCTTCACGGGCCGTGCCTTGCACCTGGCAGCCGGGCGGCACATCGCCCGGAAGCATTCCGCGGCAAGCATCGCGCGGATTGGCTTCGAGCACCTCGATCGCCTCGCCTCGATTCGCGATTTCAGAATGATCCGCCGGCTTGCCCGACCCGTAGCCGTCACCTTGCCAGATCACCATCCTGAGCTGAGCGGCCATGACAACTTCGTCCTTTCGCTGAAGCAGGTCAATTCTAGCTCTGCCCGAAAATTCCATTCAGTTGACCCGCCGCCTGAGGTAGTTGAGCAGGTCGATGCGGGTGATCAGGCCGAGAAACTTCGGGCCGTCCATGACGATGGCGACGTGGCCGCGGTCGAACAGCGGCATCAGCTGCGTGACCGGGGTGCGCATGTCGACGTATTCGAGCTTGCTGACCATGGCGGTGGAGACCGGGTCCGTGAAACGCGCGCTGTCGGCGTGCACGTGCAGCAGCAGGTCGGACTCGTCGAGGATACCGACGATGCGTTCGCCGTCCATCACCGGCAGCTGCGAGACGTCGTAGAGCTTCATGCGCTGGTAGGCCACGGTCAGCGGCTCGTGCGGACCGATCACCACGGTGTCGCGCTGCGCGTAGGGGCGCAGGATCAGATCGCGCAGGTCGCCGTGCTGGGTGCGTTCGAGAAAGCCGTTGTCGAGCATCCAGTAATCATTGAACTGCTTGGACAGGTACTTGTTGCCGGTGTCGCAGACGAACACCACCACGCGCTTCGGACTGGTCTGCTCGCGGCAGTACTTGAGCGCCGCGGCGAGCAGCGTGCCCGAGGAGCTGCCGCCGAGAATGCCCTCCTTCTGCAGCAGCTCGCGCGCCATCAGAAAACTCTCCTTGTCGGAGATGGCGTAGGCCTTCTTCACCCGCGAGAAGTCGGCGATCGACGGCAGGAAATCCTCGCCGATGCCCTCGACCATCCAGCTGGCCGACTTGGCCGAGAGCGTACCCTCGTTGATGTACTGGGCGAGGATCGAGCCGACCGGATCGGCGAGGATCAGTTCGGTCGCCGGCGAGGCCGTGGCAAAAAAGCGCGACAGCCCGGTCATGGTGCCGGAGCTGCCGCAACCGAACACGATGGCGTCGAGACGGCCCTCCATCTGTTCGAGGATCTCGGGGCCGGTGAACTCCTCGTGCGCAGCCGGGTTGTCGGGATTGCCGAACTGGTTGATGAAGTAGGCGCCGGGCGTGTCCTCGGCGATCTTGCGCGCCAGGTCCTGGTAGTACTCGGGATGGCCCTTGGCGACGTCGGAGCGCGTCAGGATCACCTCGGCACCCATCGCCTTGAGGTTGAAGATCTTCTCGCGGCTCATCTTGTCCGGCACCACCAGCAGCAGCCGGTAGCCTTTCTGCTGTGCCACCAGCGCCAGGCCGATGCCGGTGTTGCCGGCGGTGCCCTCGACCAGGGTGTCGCCGGGCCGGATGCGTCCGGCCTGCTCGGCGCGCCCGATCATCACCAGGCCGATGCGGTCCTTGATCGAGCCGCCGGGATTCATGCATTCGAGCTTGAGATACAGCTCGCAGGGGCCGCTGTCGAGGCGCTGGGCGCGCACCATCGGCGTGCGGCCGATCAGGTCGAGGACGTTGGACTGGATCATGCGCGCTCCGGACATGCGACCGCCGCGCAGGGCGCGGCGGCCGGGAGACGTCGCCCGCAAGCGACGCAAGCGATCATGATAACGCGCACGCCACGGCTTCGATGGCGGCAGGCGCGGCCGATCGTCAGTGCATGCGCGGTCGGTGCACTTCCCACATGCGGGTGAGGCGATCCTTGGCGACGAGCTTTTCCCGTTTCATGCTGGCCAACGTCGTGTCGTCCATGGGCAGCACGCCCAGCTCGGCGTCGCGAACCTTGCTGTCGAGCTCGCGGTGGCGCTGATAGAGACGACGGAACTCGATGTTGGCCTTCAGAAGAGCCTCGACATCTTCCCGCTGCTGATTCTCGAACATCGTGCGACCTCCTCGTGACAAAGACGCGCACGCCGACGTCCGCGGACGCCGCCGTCGCGTGAGTGCGGATACAGGGGACCCAGGCCTGCACGTCCCCGCACCGGCAACCGGGGCGGGAGTTCGCTGACAGGCCAGGAAGTGCATGGGGCTGCGGTTCTCGTTTCCCGGGAGCGCCATGCCCCGCGGGCTTCCGACGCTACTCCGCCCCGCCGGGCTTGGCAAGGTGCCGCCGGTCGTCGGCATCTTGGCCATTAAATCATTTCAAATCATGGAGTTGGAGTCATCGATCGCGGAGGATCACGACCACCCGGCGATTCCTGGCGCGGCCCGCGGCGGTCGCGTTGGAGGCCACCGGATCGGCCTCGCCGCGGCCCGCCACGTGGATGCGTCGGGCGCTGACGCCGGCCGCGGTGAGCGCGTCGGCCACGGCCTGGGCGCGCTGCCGCGACAGCGCCAGATTGCCGGCCGCGCTGCCGGTCGAGTCGGTGTAGCCCTCGATCAGGATCGGCTTGCCGGGGTGCGCCTGGACGAACTCGACCAGCTTGCCCAGGTGCCCGCGGGCCTCCGGCCGCAGCTCGGCCTGGCCCGGCGCGAAGGCGTAATCCTCGAGCGTGATCTGCATGCCGCGCGCGCCGCGGGTCGGCGTCAGCGTGTCCAGCCGCGCGCGCATCGCGCGCACCGCCGCTTCGGCCAGGGAGGCCTCCTTTTTCGCCAGCGTCGCGGCCTGCGCCTGCGCCGCCGCCAGCTTGGTCGCCTGGGCCGCCTCCAGCGCCGACTGCTGCGCCTGCTGGGCGTAGGCCTGGCCCTGGACCTGCAGCCGCTGCGCCTCCTCGTTGGCGGCCATGCTCTGCAGGCGCTGCCGCTCGAGTTCCTTGCGCGCGGTTTCGGCATCGCGCCGGCTGGCCTCGAGCAGGATGCGGTCGTGCTCGCGCTGCAACTGCGCCATCTTGGTCTGCGCGTCCTCGACCTCGGCCTCGGTCTGCGCGATCGCGACCCGATGTTCGGCCAGATAGAGCAGGTGCCGGCGCTCCTTGCCGCTGGTGCCGAGCAGGCGCTGCAGCGCTTCGCGCGCGCGCGCCTGCTCACCCAGCGCGTAGTGGCCGAGGGTCGGGTCCTGCGCCAGGGTGGCGAGGCTGGCGCTGAGGCGCTGGTAGTCGAGGTCGGGCTTGTCGGCGGCCCGCAGCGGCGCCGATGCGACGCCCAGCGCGGCCAGCAGGGCCAGCGCGACCCGTGCATGCAGGCGGTTCATCGGCCACCTCCGTTGTCGGTCGCGTCGGGAGCACTGGCGGGCGGCGCCGGCAGCAGCACATCAGTGGCCGGCGGGGCACTGGCCGGCTCGGCCGGCCCGGCTGGCGCCGCGGACGGCGGCGGCGTGCGCTCGAGCAGATCCTTGCGCAGATGCGCGTTGTCGGCGCTGCGGCGGCGGATCGCGTCGCGCAGCCGGCCGAGGCGCGCCTTGGCGCGCGCCAGCTCGGCCGCGGCCTCGGCTTCGCTGGCGAGCGTGGCCGCGCTGTCGTACTTCTTGGCGGCCATCATCGCCTGCGCGGCATCCAGCCGCTGCTCGGCGGCGCCCAGCTCCAGCGGGGCATAGATCGGAGCCTGCGCATCCTTGGCCGCCTGCACCATCGACTCGGCGCCGCGCATGGCGTCGACGGGCGGCGGCGTGGTCGCGCAGGCGGCCAGCAGCAACACGCTCAAAAGCGGAACGCTACGATAGATTTTTGGCGACGGGCGTGCCATAACGATCCCCGATTCGGGCTGGGTCTATTCTCAGTGTGACGGCTCGGGCTTGGCAACGCGAGGGTGACATGGATATCGGGTACTTCCTCAAGCTGATGGTGGACAAGGGCGCATCGGACATGTTCCTGACCACCGGCGCCCCCGTGCACATCAAGGTCGAAGGCCGGCTCTATCCGCTGGGCAACACCGGCCTGCCCAGCGGCATGGTCAAGAAGATCGCCTACTCGCTGATGGACGAGGGCCAGGTGCCGCAGTTCGAGCGCGACCTCGAGCAGAACATGGCGATCGCGGTCAAGGACGCCGGCCGCTTCCGCATCAACGTGTTCAAGCAGCGCGGCGAAGTGGGCATGGTGATCCGCGCGATCAAGAGCGATATCCCCAGCATCGACCAGCTCAAGCTGCCGCAGATCTTCAAGGATCTGATCATGGATCCGCGCGGCCTGATCCTGGTGGTCGGCGCCACCGGTTCGGGCAAGTCGACCACGCTGGCGGCGATGATCGACCACCGCAACCAGAGCACGCCCGGCCACATCCTGACCATCGAGGATCCGATCGAGTTCCTGCACCGCCACAAGCGCTCGATCGTCAACCAGCGCGAGGTCGGCCTCGACACCCACGGCTACCACGAGGCGCTGAAGAACGCGATGCGCGAGGCGCCGGACGTGATCATGATCGGCGAGATCCGCGACTCCAACACCATGGAGGCGGCGATCTCGTTCTCCGAGACCGGCCATCTGTGCCTGGCCACGCTGCATTCGAACAACGCCGACCAGACGCTGGAGCGCATCCTCAACTTCTTCACCGAGTCGGCGCACCGCAACGTGCTGATGAACCTGGCGCTGAACCTGCGTGCGGTGATCAGCCAGCGCCTGGTCACCGGCAAGGACGGCCGCCGCCTGCCGGCGGTCGAGGTGCTGATCAACACGCCGCTGATCCGCGACATGATCCGCCGCGGCCAGATCCACGAGATCAAGGAGGCGATGGACCGCAGCCTGCAGGACGGCATGCAGACCTTCGACCAGGCGCTCTACCGCCTGTACAAGGAAGGCAAGATCGAGCTCGAGGAAGCACTCAACAAGGCCGATTCGCGCGACGGCCTGGCGCTGAAGATCCGCCTCGCCGAAGGCGGCGGCAACGCGCCGGCCGACCTGGTCGAGGGTGACAGCTTCGGCACCGGCTACTGAGACTCCGCGCGGCAGCGCCGGCACGGCACCCCGACATGGCACGCTGCCCGCATCGGGATCCCCGCGGCAGGGATCTCAGCGGTCCCGGGTCGCCGCCGGCCGCGCGACCGCGGCACGCGCCACCGCCAGTCCCTGCACGACGTGCAGCGCCTCGGACAGCCAGTAATCGTCGCCGGCCAGCTTGCCTTCGCCACCCTGGGCGCTGCCCGCGGATGCGTCACCGGCCAGATGATTGGGCAGATCGGCCTCGCGCTGGATCAGCTGCGGCCCGCGATCGAGCCTGACCGTCGCGTCGGCGAGGCGGATGTCGGGCTCGATGCCGCGCGCCTGGATCGACCCGCCGTCCGGCGTGTAGTAGCGCGCGGTGGTCAGCTTGACCGCCTCGCCGCCCGGCAGCGGCAGCACGGTCTGCACCGAACCCTTGCCGAAGGTGCGCCGGCCCATCAGTACCGCGCGGTGATTGTCCTTGAGCGCGCCGGCGACGATCTCCGCGGCCGACGCGGTGCCGTTGTCCACCAGCACCACCAGCGGCGCGCCCTTGAGCAGGTCGCCACCGTCCTGCGCGGCGAAGGTCATGTCCGCCTGCTTGAGACGACCGCGCGTGCTGACGATGGTGCCGCCGTCGAGGAAGTCGTCGGCGACGCCGACCGCCGCGGTCACCAGTCCGCCCGGGTTGGAGCGCAGATCAAGCACCGCGCCCTGCAGCGGGCCGTCCTTTTTCTGCAGCGCCTCGATCTGCCGTGTCAGCTCGGCGACGGTGTCGTCCTGGAACTGGCTGATGCGCACGTAGGCATAGCCCGGCTGCAGCAGGCGCGAGTGCACGCTGACGATCCGGATGCGCTCGCGGGTCAGGGTCAGGTCGACCGGCTTGCTGGCCTGCGGATGCAGCACGCTGAGCGTGATCGTGGTGCCCGGCGCGCCGCGCAACTGGTCCAGCGCGGCGTTGAGCGCGTCGGGATCCACGGCCTTGCTGTTGATGCCGAGGATCACGTCGCCCGGCAGGATGCCGGCGCGCGCCGCGGGCGTGCCGTCGATCGGCGCGATGATGCGCAGCTGGCCGTTGACCTGGGCCACCTCGATGCCGAGCCCGCCATAACGGCCGCTGGTGTCCTCGTCGAGCTGATCGAGACCCTTGCGGGTGAGGAACTCGCTGTGCGGATCGAGTCCGGCCAGCATGCCGGTGATCGCCGACTGCATCAGCGTGTGATCGCCGACCGGGTCGACATAGGCTTGGCGCACCAGCTCGAAGACGCGGGTGAAAGTCTGGATGTCGGCGAGGCTGGGGCCGATGCTGCCCGCCGGTGCCGGTGCCGGCGCCGCGGCCGGCGCGGCGGATGCGGCCGGCGCCATGGCCGGTGGTGACGCGACAGCCACCGCGGCGGTTGCGAACCACAGCAGGACCAGGGCAAGCGGGGCAAGGCGCATGGGGCACTCCGGCATTCGCCCGATTATGCCTCGCATGCGGATGAATGACGCGGCCCTGCGCCAGCGTCGGCGCTCAGAGCAGGCCGCCGAGACCCGCCAGCACGTTGTAGCTGGTGTGGGCGATGATGCCCGGCGCCAGCGAGCCCGAACGCACCCGCAGCGCGGCGCAAAACAGCCCCAGCGCCGCGATCGGCAGCAGGCCCCACCCGTGCCCGTGCATCCCGAACGCATGCAACAGGGTGAACACGAGGGTGCTGCCCAGGACCGCGCCGAGGGTCCCCAGCGCGGGCGCCAGGGCGCCCAGCAGGGCACCGCGAAACACCGTCTCCTCCAGCCACGGCGACAGCACGATGCCGATGCCGGTCAGCGACCAGCGCAGGCCGGTCGCCAGCAACGGGGCCTGCAGCGAAGCCTGCGCCGAGTGGCCGCCATCCAGCCAGCGACCAAGCAGCGCGGCGGCGATCGCGAGGACGAGACCGCCCGCCTCGCCGCGCAGCACCCAGCTGCGGGTGGTGCGGCGGAAACCATAGCCGGGCAACTCCGCCTGCGACCACAGCGCACCGGCGCGCGCGCGCAGCCAGACCAGCGTCAGCACGCTGGCGATCAGCTGCGCCAGCACCAGTGCGATGCCGGTGACCAGTTGCGGGTGCCCGCCCAGTCGCTGCCCCTGCTGCAGCCACGCGGCCAGGCGCAGCACGCCGATGCTGCCGACACCGATCAGGCCGAGGTACACCGCCAGCGCGCGCACGGCATGGCCGAAGCCCTGCCGCGGACTGGCCGCGGCAGGGAATGGACGCAGGGCAGGTACACGCATGGTCACCAGGGACACCTTGACGCCGGCATGACGCGAGCCCATTAGCCGCCGGCAGCGACCGGGCAACCGGCGACTGCGGCGCGGCATGACCTTTTGTTGCAATCACGTCAGTGACCTGTGACCGGGTGCACGCGGACGCGGCGCCGACGCGCCCGCGTCATGGCCACCATGGCCCTCGGCCATCGGCACCGCGCCGTCAGCGCCGTGCCGTCAGCCAGGTGCGCACGTCAACGGCCTTGCCGTCATGGCGCAAGCCGAAATAGACGCCGGCCTGCCCGGGGCCCGGCGCGGCAGCGGTGGCGACGGCCTGGCCGGCATCGACCCAGTCGCCCACCCGCACCAGCAGGCTTTCATTGTTGCCGTACAGGCTCATCCAGCCGCTGCCATGGTCGACGATCACCAGCATGCCGAAGCCGCGCAGCCACTGGGCGTAGGCGACGCGTCCGTGCGCCACCGCATGCACCGTGCTGCCGGCCGCGGCGGCGATATCCAGGCCGCCCTCGCCGGTACTCACCGCGCCGCGCGCCGGCCATGGCAGCCGGCCGCGCAGTTCGGCGAACGGGCGATCGGCGGGCAGCGACTTGGGAATGTCGGCGAACACGTCGCGCAGGCGCCTGAGCAGGGTTTCGAGATCCTGCTCGTTGCGCTGGAGCGCGGCCAGGCGCGCGGCCTGGTCGCGGTAGCGCGCGCTGGCCTGGTCGCGCAGCGCCAGCTGCCGGGCACGCTGCGCGGCCAGCGCGCTGGCGGCGGCCCGGGCCTGGACCCGGGCCGCCGCCAGCGCGGTCTGGCTTTGCACCAGCGCTGCCTGCACAGAGTCGAGCTGTCGCAGATCGCCCAGCAGGGCGTGGATGCGATCGATCTGCGCCGACTGCAGATATTGCGCGTAGGTGAGCGCACGCTGCACGCGGGCGACATCGCTGTCGCCGAGCAGCAGGCGCAGATCGGAATCCCGGCCCTGCGCATAGGCCGCGCGCAGCAGGCCGGCCAGCGCCGCGCGCTGTCCCTGCAGTTTCGCCTGCAGCAGTGCGTGCCGGGCCTCGAGATGCTGCTGGTCCGTGCGACGCGCATCCAGGGCGGCCGCCGCAGCGCGCTCAGCGGCAGCCGCGGCGGCCAGCTGCTGCGCCTGCTGCGCCAGCGCGGCATCCAGCTGGTCGCGCTCGCTGACGGTGGCCTGCTGCTGCCGCACCAGCGCGGCGATCGTCGCCCGCACCGCGTCCAGCTTCTGCTGCGCGGCCGCCTGCGCGGCCTTGTTGCCAGGATCGGGCACCGACGATGCAGAGGCGATGCCGGCGCACGCCAGCGATGCAAGCAGCAGCGCGCGCGCGCGGCGCGGGACGGCAGGAGACATCGGCATGGCGATGATTATGGCAAACGCCGGCAAGCCGTCACGGTCGCCGGCGCTTCGCGATCGGCCCCGGCGCCGCCGCGCAGGCGGCAAACCGTCGCGCCGCGCGCACCGGATGGCGGCGGAACGCGCGCCGCACCGGCCAGTCCGATCCGGCATCGCGGCGGGTTAGCATGCGGACGCGCCGCGGCGGCGGGTCGTCGCGGCGATGGCCTGCACGAGGGGGCGCATGCTCAACCGGCTCTGGCTCGGCTTCTTCCTGACCGCGGCGCTGGCCGCGCTGGCGCGCTGGACACTGGCTGGCGACGCCGCCGTGTTCGGCGCCATCGTCGACAGCCTGTTCGCGATGGCCAGGCTCTCGGTCGAAGTCATGGTGCTGCTGTTCGGCACGCTCACCCTGTGGCTGGGCCTGCTGCGCATCGCCGAGCGTGCCGGACTGGTCGATGCGCTGGCGCGGCTGCTGGGCCCGCTGTTCCGGCGCCTGATGCCCGGGGTGCCGGAAGGCCATCCGGCGATCGGCCTGATCACGCTGAACTTCGCCGCCAATGTGCTCGGGCTGGACAACGCCGCCACGCCGATCGGCCTGCGCGCGATGCGCGAACTGCAGACGCTCAACCCCAGCAGCGACACCGCCAGCAACGCGCAGATCCTGTTCCTGGTGCTCAACGCCTCGTCGCTGACCCTGCTGCCGGTGAGCATCTTCATGTACCGCGCGCAGCAGGGCGCGCCCGACCCGACCCTGGTGTTCCTGCCGATCCTGCTCGCCACCAGCGCGTCCACGCTGACCGGCCTGCTGAGCGGTGGCCTTCATGCAGCGGCTGAAATTGTGGGACCCGGTGGTGCTGGCCTGGCTCGGCGGCGGCGCGCTGCTGCTGGGCGGCCTGCTGGCGTTTCTCGCCACGCTCTCCGGCGGCGGCGCTGGCCGACGTGTCGTCGCTGGTCGGCAACCTGACGCTGTTCGGCGTGATCGTCGCCTTCCTGGTCGCCGGTGCCATCCGGCGCGTGCCGGTGTACGAGGCCTTCATCGAGGGCGCGAAGGATGGCTTCGACGTGGCGCGCGACCTGCTGCCGTATCTGGTCGCGATGCTGTGCGCGGTCGGCGTGCTGCGCGCCTCGGGAGCGCTGGGTTTCGCACTGGATGGCATCCGCTGGGCGGTCCACGGGCTGGGCCTCAACGATGCCTTCGTGCCGGCGCTGCCGACCGCGCTGGTGAAACCGCTCTCCGGCAGCGCGGCGCGCGCGATGCTGATCGAGACCATGCAGCACTACGGCGTGGACAGCTTCCCGGCGCTGACCGCCGCGACCATGCAGGGCAGCACCGAGACCACGTTCTACGTGGTCGCGGTTTACTACGGCGCGGTCGGCATCCGGCGCGTGCGCCACACCGTCGGCTGCGCGCTGCTGGCAGACCTGGCCGGGGTGATCGCCTCGATCGCGGTGTGCTACTGGTTCTTCGGCGCCGCGGCGCACGCCTGACGCGCGGGCCGCGGACGCGGCGCCGGCGCCATCAGGACACGCCGAACGGACTCACGCCGATCAGGCGCGCGTGCAGCCAGAACGCGAAGATCGCCCACGCCGCGATGCCGATCACCAGCGTCAGCGCATCGCCCGCCAGCGTGCCCTGCGGATAGACGACGCCCGCCCGCCGATCGCGCCGGCGCGAGACGACGAAATCGGCGACCGCCCACAGCAGGAACGCGCCGAACAGCACGACATCATGCAGGAAGCCGATCGCCAGCAGATGCCCGAGCGCCCAGACCTTGACGCCGGCCAGCATCGGATGGCCGATCTTCGCCTTGAGGTGATTGCGCGGCACGTACGCGGCAGCGACCAGCACGAAGGCGACCAGGGTGAACAGCGCATTGAGCTGCATCAGCCACGGCGGCGGCGCGTACAGCGGCAGCGCATGCTGGCGCGCCAACCCGAAGCCGTACACGATCAGCGCAAAACCGATGACCGCGACCAGCGCGTACAGCCCCTTCCATGCGCCGGCGCCGAGCCGCGCGATCATCCGCGTGCGCCAGGCATCCGCGAACAGGCGCAGCGAATGCACGCCGAGGAAGATCAGCAGACCGAGGATCAGCAGCGGCATGGCGGAACTCCGGGCAGACGTGCGCGCCAGCTTCGCACGCCGCCGATCGGCGCGCACGGCGGATGCCCCATGGCGTGCCCCGGATGGTCGGGATGGCGACTGCCCGCTGCCGGCGCGGCCCGGCGGGTGCGGCCGGCCGCCGCCCGACCGCCGCGATTCAGCGCAGGGTTGCCAGCTCGCCGATCACGGCATCGAGCGCGGTGTCCCAGGATGGCAGACGCAGCGCGAAGGTGTCCTGCGCGCGCGTGCAATCGAGCACCGACCAGGCGGGCCGCCGCGCCCGCGTCGGATAGTCCGTGCTGGCGATGGCCTGCACTTCGGGAGCGCGGATAATCAGACCCGCACGCTGCGCCGCCTGCACGATGGCGCGGGCGAAGCCGCACCAGGAGATCTGGCCGCCGGCGGTCAGGTGATAGATGCCCCAGGGCGCGTCGGCTGCGAACGCCCCGCGTGGCGCCAGGCGGGCGACGCTCGCGGCCGTGGCGTTGGCGATCAGGCGCGCCGGCGTCGGCGCCCCGATCTGGTCGTCGACCACGCGCAGCACGTCGCGCTCCGCGGCCAGGCGCAGCATGGTGCGCAGGAAGTTGCGGCCGCGCGCCGCATACACCCAGGCGGTACGCAGGACCAGATGGGGGGCGCCGCTCGCGAGCAGCGCCTGTTCGCCGGCGAGCTTGCTGGCACCGTAGACGCCCAGCGGCGCGGTGGCGTCATCCTCGCGCCATGGCCGCGTACCGCGGCCGTCGAAGACGTAGTCGGTGGAATAGTGGATCACCGGCACGCCTCGCGGCGCCGCCCAGCGTCCCAGCACACCGACGGCCGCGCCGTTGATGCGCTGCGCGAGCGCGGGCTCGTCCTCGGCGCGATCGACCGCGGTATACGCCGCTGCGTTGACGATCAGGTCGGGCGCGTGATGGTCGAGCAGCGCGAGCAGCGCGGCATCGCCGTCGGCAAGGTCCGCGCGCAGGCAGGGCGCACCGCCGGGCAGCAGTCCGTCGCGCGTGGCCGCCCGCAATTCGCCCAGCGGACCCAGCGCGCGCATCAGCTCGAAACCGACCTGGCCGCCGGCGCCGAGCAGCAGGATCCTCACGGCCGGTACTCCGGCAGACGCTGCGGTGGCACCTCGTCCAGAAACGGCGCACGCGCATCCTTGTCGGACAGCAGCGGGGCGCCCAGCGGCCAGTCCACCGCGATCGCGGCATCGTTCCAGCGCACCGCGGCGTCGGCGGCGCGGTCATACAACGTCGTGCACTGGTAGCAGAAGGTGGCGAACTCCGAGAGCACACAGAAGCCGTGGGCAAAACCTTCCGGGATCCAGAAATGGCGATGGTTGTCGGCCGACAGCACCGCCGCCGCCCAGCGCCCGAAGGTCGGCGATCCACGGCGGATGTCCACGGCAACGTCGTAAACCTCGCCCTCGAGCACGCCGACCAGCTTGCCCTGGGGATTGGGCCACTGGTAGTGCAGGCCGCGCAACACGCCATGCGCCGAGCGCGAGACATTGGTCTGCACGAAGCGGAGGTCACCCAGTCCGAGCGCGGCATATTTCGCCTGATGGAAGCTCTCGTAGAAATGGCCGCGAGCATCGCCGTGGACGTCCGGCTCGATCATGCAGACCCCGGCCAGCGCCGTGTCGATGCGTCTCATCGCACCGCTCCGTGCGCGACCAGCGACTGCAGGTACTGGCCGTAGCCGGTCTTCGCCAGCGGCGCGGCCAGCCGCAGCACCTGCTCGGCATCGATCCAGCCCTTGAGGAAGGCGATCTCCTCCGGGCAGCAGACCTTCAGGCCCTGGCGGTTCTCGATGGTCTCGATGAAGTTGGCGGCCTCGATCAGCGATTCGTGGGTGCCGGTGTCGAGCCAGGCGTAGCCGCGGCCCAGCTGCTCGACGCATGAGCTGCGCCGTCGCTCGAGATAGCAGCGGTTGAGGTCGGTGATCTCCAGCTCGCCGCGCGGCGAGGGCTTGAGCGCGGCGGCGAAGTCGCCGACGCGCGCTGTCGTAGAAGTACAGGCCGGTCACGGCGTAGTTGCGACTTGCGGCTGCGCGGGCTTTTCCTCCAGGCCGAGCACGCGTGCCGGCGGCGTCGAACTCGACCACGCCGTAGCGCTCGCGGATCGCGCACCCAGTAGCCGAACACGGTGGCGCCGCGCGCTGCGCGCCGCGGCGCGCTGCAGCAGCTCGGTCAGGCCGTGGCCGTAGAAGATGTTGTCGCCCAGCACCAGGCAGCTGGGTTCGCCGCCGACGAACTCGCGCGCCGATGAGGAAGGCCTGGGCCAGGCCGTCGGGCGCGGGCTGCACGGCGTAGCGGATGTCGAGGCCCCACTGCGCGCCGTCGCCCAGCAGGCGCTGGAACAGCGCCTGGTCGTGCGGCGTGGTGATGATCAGCATCTCGCGGATGCCGGCCAGCATCAGCGTCGACAGCGGGTAGTAGATCATCGGCTTGTCGTAGACCGGCAGCAGCTGCTTGCTGACCGCCCGGGTGACCGGGTACAGCCGCGTGCCGGAGCCGCCGGCGAGGATGATGCCTTTGCGGTTGCTCATGCGCGTGTCCTTTTGCAGGAACCTTCCCTGGACCGTTCCCCGCCGGCACATCCCTGGTGCCGGCGCTCGCCAGCGCGAGATGCGATTCGACGCATCTCGCGTCAGATCCCGGCTCGCCCGATCCGCTCGAGCCGGTAGCTGCCATCCAGCACCCGCGCCACCCAGGGCTGGTGGTCGAGGTACCAGTCCACGGTGCGCCCGATGCCTTCCTCGAAGCCGACCGCGGGTGCCCAGCCCAGCTCGCGGCGGATCTTGCCGGCGTCGATGGCGTAGCGGCGATCGTGGCCGGGCCGATCCTTGACGAAGGTGATCAGCGACTCGCGCGGGCGGCCGTCGGCCAGCGGCCGGCGCGCGTCGAGCAGGGCGCAGATCGTGCGCACCACGTGCGAGGTTCTCGCGCTCGGCGTCGCCGCCGACGTTGTAGGTCTCGCCGACGCGGCCCGCTTCCATGCACGCGCCGGATCGCGGCGCAGTGGTCGCCGACGTACAGCCAGTCGCGCACGTTGCGGCCGTCGCCGTAGACCGGCAGCGGCTCGCCTGCGAGCGCCTTCTGGATCATCAGCGGGATGAGCTTTTCCGGAAACTGGTACGGCCCGTAGTTGTTCGAGCAATTGGTGGTCAGCACCGGCAGGCCGTAGGTGTGATGGAAGGCGCGCACCAGGTGATCCGAGGCCGCCTTCGACGCCGAGTAGGGCGAGTTGGGCGCGTAGGGCGTCGTCTCGGTGAAGCGGCCCACCGGTCCCAGCGAGCCGTAGACCTCGTCGGTGGACACGTGCAGGAAGCGAAAACCGTCCTGGCGTTCCGCGGCAGCGCCGTTCCAGTAGTCGCGGGTCGCCTCCAGCAGGCGCCAGGGTGCCGACCACGTTGGTCTCGATGAAGGCGGCCGGACCGTCGATCGAGCGGTCGACATGCGATTCGGCGGCGAAGTTGACCACCGCATCCGACCGCGTGCTCGGCGAACAGCCGGGCGCACAGCGCGCGGTCGCCGATGTCGCCCTGCACGAAGACGTGGTTCGCATGGCCGCGCACCGCAGCGAGGGTATCGAGATTGCCGGCGTAGGTCAGCTTGTCGAGATTGACCACGCGCTCGCCGCGAGCGATGGCCTCGAGCACGAAGTTGCCGCCGATGAAGCCGGCGCCGCCGGTGACGAGCAGGGTTCTCATGAGACCGGGGTCCTCGACGGCCGAATGACGGAAGTCTATAGGTTAGCCGCGTGCGCGCTGCGCGCCGTTGCCGGCGCGCCGGGGTCGCTGAGCCACGCCGCCAGGGCGACGGGATTTTCAACCAGCACCGTGGCACCGGCGGCCTCGAGCTCGCCGGCGCTGCCGTAACCCCAGAGCACACCGCAACCGGCGACGCCGCAGGCGCGCGCGCCTGCGATGTCGTGGCGGCGATCGCCGACCATGCGCGTGGTTTCCGCGGCGTGGCCGAAATCCGCCATCGCCTGCGCGATCATCTGCGCCTTCGCACAGTGGCGGGCATCGGCCGCGGGGCCATAAACGCGGGCAAAGGCGTTGCCGAAGGGCAGCGCGGCGACAATGCGCCCGGCCTGGGTCTGCACCTTGGTGGTGACGATGGCCAGCGTGTGCCCGGCTGCGCGCTGCGCGGCGATCACCGCATCCATGCCGGCATGGACCCGATGCTCGCGCCAGCCGACGCGGTCGAAGCGCTCGCGGTAATGGGCGATGGCCGCATCCACGCGCCCCGGGTCACTGCCCACCACGTCCGGAAAGGTTTCGCCCAGCGGCGGTCCGATCCAGCCGCGCAGCACGGCGCGCGGCGGCGCTTCCACACTCATGGCGGTACAGGCGTGCTCGATGCAGGCGATGATGCCGGGCGCCGAATCGATCAGCGTGCCGTCGAGATCGAACAGCAGCAGCATGCGCTTCAGGCCGCGCCTCGCGCGCGCAGCGCGGCCACCGCCGGCAGCTCCCTGCCCTCGAGGAACTCGAGGAAGGCGCCGCCGCCGGTGGAGATGTAGCCGACGCGATCGGCGATGCCGTACTTGTCCACCGCGGCCAGGGTGTCGCCGCCGCCGGCGATCGAGAAGGCCGCGGAATCCGCGATCGCGCGCGCCAGGGTTTCGGTGCCCTTGCCGAAGGCATCGAACTCGAACACGCCGACCGGACCGTTCCAGACGACCGTGCCGGCGCGCGCGATCAGTGCGGCGTAGCGCGCACTGGTCTCGGGACCGATGTCGAGGATCATGTCGTCGGCGCCGACGTCCTCGACGCGCCTGACCGTGGCCGGCGCGTCGGCAGCGAAGCGCGGCGCCACCACCACATCGATGGGGATCGGCACCTCGGCGCCGCGAGCCCTGGCGGTCGCCAGCACCCGCCGCGCGGCCTCGAGCAGGTCGGGCTCGTGCAGCGACCTGCCGACGCCATGGCCGGTGGCGGCGATGAAGGTGTTGGCGATTCCGCCGCCGACGATCAGCTGGTCGACCCTGCCGACCAGGTTTTCCAGCAGGGTCAGCTTGGTCGAGACCTTCGATCCCGCGACGATCGCCAGCAGCGGCCGTGCCGGATGCTCCAGCGCGCGGCCCAGTGCATCGAGTTCGGCGGCCAGCAGCGGGCCGGCGCAGGCGACCTTCGCGACGCGGATCACGCCGTGGGTCGAGGCCTGCGCGCGGTGCGCGGTACCGAAGGCGTCCATCACGAACACGTCGCACAGCGCCGCGTACCGCGCCGCCAGCGCGGGATCGTCCTTGCCCTCGCCGACGTTCATGCGGCAGTTCTCGAGCAGCACGATCTCGCCCGGCGCAACCTCGACGCCATCCAGATAATCACGGACCAGCCGCACCGGCTGACCCAGGGCGACACCCAGCCGGGCGGCGACCGGCGCCAGCGATTCGCTCTCCTCGAACACGCCCTCCCTCGGCCGGCCGAGATGCGAGAGCACCAGCACGCGGGCGCCGGCGTCGCGCGCGGCGCGCAGCGTGGGCACGGCGGCGTCCAGACGCTGGGTCGAGGTGATGCGGCCGTCCTGCAACGGGACGTTGAGGTCCTCGCGGATCAGCACGCGCTTGCCGCGCAGGTCGATGTCGGTCATGCGGAGAAAGGACATGGCGGCTCCCGTGAACGGAAAGGTTGTCCAACAAGCGCGTGAGTCATCGCAAGCATCCATCCATGGTGCAACATCACGGCCCGGCCCTCCATGACCGCGCGCTCGCCGGCGCGAGCTGCTATCCGCAGCAGCTCGCGTCAAATCCCGGCTCGCCTTCGCGGATCAGCACGCGCTTGCCGCGCAGGTCGATGTCGGTCATGCGGAGAAAGGACATGGCGACTCCCGTGGCCGCCCGGGAGCGATGCACTCGGCGCGGACAGCGATACCCGCGTGCAAAGGCGGCTATTGTCGGCGTCGGCACGATCGTCGCGCAAATCGCCCCCTTCAAACCGGGGCGATCCGCGCGTACGCTGGGCCACGAATCCGGTGGAGATGTCTCATGAAAGGCGGCCTGGTGCTCTACAGCTACTGGCGCTCAAGCGCGGCCTTCCGCGTGCGGATCGCGCTCAACCTCAAGGGACTGCCCTACGAG
This sequence comes from uncultured Pseudomonadota bacterium, assembly GCA_963794205.1. Classification (GTDB taxonomy): domain Bacteria; phylum Pseudomonadota; class Gammaproteobacteria; order Xanthomonadales; family Rhodanobacteraceae; genus Metallibacterium. Next base: position 37,634 of record CAWCCR010000015.1, on the reverse strand, counting down.
CTGCGCTGCGTCGACCTGGTCAAGGACGGCGGCGAGCAGCACGCGGCGGCCTTTCGCGAGGTCAATCCCCAGGGTCTGCTGCCGGTGCTGCTCGACGGCGACCGCGTGATCCGGCAATCGCTGGCGATCGCCGAGTACCTCGACGAGGCCTACGAGGGCGAGGCCAAGCTGCTGCCGGTGACGGCGCGGGCGCGGGCGCGGGTGCGCGCGCTGGCGCAGCTGATCGCCTGCGACATCCACCCGCTCGGCAACCAGCGCGTGCTCAAGTACCTCGATCGCGAGTTCAACACCCCCGAGGTCGAGCGCGAGCGCTGGGTGCGGCACTGGATCAGCACCGGCCTGGCCGCGTTCGAGCTGCTGCTGGCCGACAGTCCATCGACCGGAGTGTTCTGCGAAGCCGATTCGCCGGGGCTGGCCGACCTCTGCCTGGTGCCGCAGATCTACAACGCCCATCGCTGGGGCGTCGACCTGTCGTCCTGGCCCCATCTGCGCCGGATCCACGACGCCTGCATGGAGCGGGAGGAATTCCGTCACGCCGCGCCCGAGGCGCAGCCCGACGCGCCGCAACCGACGCCGTCTGAGTTCCCCTCAACCGTCGCGCGCGGCCGTGCCGCGGCGCGCGTCGCGGTCGCGCACCAGCGCCGTGGCGGCCAGCACGCCGATCTCGTAGAGCAGGATCATCGGCACCGCGAGCAGGATCTGCGACATCACATCGGGCGGACTCAGCACCGCGGCGACCACGAAGGCGCCGACGATCACGTAGCGGCGCGCATGGCGCAGCTTGCCCGGGGTGACCACTCCCAGCGCCACCAGCAGCACCACCGCCACCGGCACCTCGAAGCACATGCCGAAGGCGAAGAACATCGTCAGCACGAAGTCGAGGTACTTGCCGATGTCGGTCATCATCGACACCCCGGCCGGGGTGATCAGGGTCAGGAAGTGGAACGCCGCCGGCAGCACGAGGAAATAGGCGAACGCGCAGCCGACGTAGAACAGCAGCACCGCCGAGACCAGCAGCGGCAGCGCCAGGCGCTTCTCGTGGCGATACAGGCCGGGGCTGACGAAAGCCCATATCTGATAGAGCACCACCGGCATCGCCAGGAAGATCGCGGTGACGAAGGCCAGCTTGACCGGCGTCAGGAACGGGCTGGCGACCTCGATCGCGATCATGTGCGAGCCCCGCGGCAGGCGCTCGATCAGCGGTCGTGCCAGCCAGGCGTAGAGTTTCTCGGCGAACGGCAGCAGCGCCAGCAGCACCAGCAGGACCGCCACCGCCGCCTTCAGCAGGCGCGCGCGCAATTCGAGCAGATGGCCGAAAAAGCCCTGCTCGGCCCCGGCCGGTTCAGGCGGCGGCGTCGCGGTCATGCGCGGCCTCGATGCGTGCAGCCGGATGCAAGGCGGCCAGATGCTGCGCGGCCTCGCGCAATCCGGCCGCCGCCGCACGCAGTTCGTCGCCGGCGGAGGTACCCGGCAGCGGCTGCAGCGCCAGGGCATCGGCCAGTTCGCGCAAGGCGGCAGCCAGAGCCGCCTGGGCGCCGGCACGGCTGTCGGCAGCAGTCGCCGGCTCGACCACCGGACCGGTGACCGCGGTCGCGATCCCGGCGGGCGGCACCCCGGCCCCGATCGCCGCGGCCTGGCCGGCGCTGCCCGTGACAGCGGAGGCGGCCGCCGTGCGCAGCTCGCCGATCGCCTGCTGACCGCCGCTGGCCAGCTCGGCCGCCGCGGCACGTGCCTGGGCGGCGAGGGGCTCGGCAACCGCGCGCAACCCGGCGACCGCACCACCGATCTCGTGCTTCAGCGATTCGGCCTCGAGCTCGCGCTCGACCTCGCTCTGCACGCTGGCCCAGGCCTGGCGCGCGCGCCGTGCCAGCGCGCCGGCGGTGCGCGCGGCGCCCGGAAGGCGCTCGGGACCGAGCACCACCAGCGCCACCACCGCGATCAGCAGCAGCTCGTTGAGGTCGATGCCGAACACGGGGGACTCAGGGGGCGCGGTCGCGCGACTCGCTGGTGCTCTTGGCGGCGGCGTCGGCCGGCGGATCGGCCTTCAGCTGCTCGACGGTCTTGGCCTTGGCATCCTCGTCGCCCTCGTGCATGCCCTTCTTGAAGTTGCGAATGGCCGCGCCGATATCGCTGCCGGCATTGCGCAGCTTGCCGGTGCCGAAGATCAGCAGGACGATCACGAGCACGATCAGCCAGTGCCAGATGCTGTCGAAACCCATACCTCACCTCTCAGAGCCGCGGCGCGCGGTGCGCCGGCCGGCAAAACGGTCACTTTTGAGTGTACTCCTCGAGCCGGTCCCTGAAATCAACGACCGGCTGCGGCACCTGGTTGACCTGGCCCTCGAAGATGCGGCGCGCGGTGATGTCCGTGCCGTAGACGCGCTGGTCGGCGGAGTCGTCGATGCCGATGCGCGCGCCGTCCAGGGCGACGCCGGCGAACAGCCCGCGCGAACGCGAGTAGGAGTAGATCTCGGCGCTCAGCTCGCCGTTGGTGGAGGCGTTGGCGTAGCGCCCGACCGGGCCGGCGGCGACGGCGAGATCGGCGCCGAGGGTGAACTCGCCGTGCACCAGGCGATCGACGCCGCGCTCGCTGCGGAACACCAGGATGATGTCGGTGGACGACACGCCGGCCTGGAAACCGAGGCTGGCGCCGGTGATGCGGACGAAGGCCGGGTTCGACCACGTGCCCCGCGACGTCTTGATCGCCACCAGGCCCTCGCCGTAGCGGCCGCCGAGGATGAAGCCGGCCTTGATCACGCCGGGGATCACCGCGATCGCGTGGGCGTCCTGCATCAGCGACTGCGGAATGCCGCTGTCGGGCGCCATCATGATTTCCTTCAGCACGCGGTTGGCCTGGGCGACGCGCTCCATGTCGCGGCCGGCGCCGGGCACGGCGCTGACGCCAGACGGGGTAGCCACGCTGGCGGCCGCCTGCTGCGCCTGTGCCGCCAGCGGCAGCAGGGCGAGGGTGGCGGCGAGGGCGATGAGACGGCGTTGCAGGCTTCGCATGGCGGACTCCTTGGTTCGGATGCGGTGACACGCGGGGGGCGTCTCGAACCTGCGGGTCGGCGATTCCGGATGGTTTTCGATGCCCGGAGCGACGCGACGACGGGAGCACGTACGCGCTGGCGGGGAGCGGCAACACCGTGACGCGCGACGGACGCAGGAAGGACGATTGACCCGATTCGGAACCTCACACTAAGTCGTGGCGCGCAACCGCGCATGAACGCGGGCTTCGCAGGAGCCTGTGGCAGACTGCCCGCACCTTCAGCGCCACGCCGCCATGCCCCGATCGTCGCACTACGCCGGCCTTGCCGGCTACGCCCATGATGCCGCGCCGCAGGCCGGCGTGCTGCTGGTCAACCTGGGCACGCCGACGGCACCCACGCCCGCCGCGGTGCGCCGCTATCTGGCCGAGTTCCTGTCCGACCCGCGGGTGATCGAATATCCGCGCTGGCTGTGGTGGCCGATCCTGCACGGGGTGATCCTGCGCGTGCGTCCGCGGCGCTCGGCGCATGCCTACGCCAGCATCTGGACCGCTGCCGGCTCGCCGCTGCGCAGCGGCAGCGAGGCGCTGGCATACGCCCTGCGGGCGGCGCTGGCCCGGCGCGCGCCGGGCCCGGTCCAGGTCGAGCTGGCGATGCGCTATGGCGCGCCGACGGTGCGCGAACGCATCCAGGCCCTGCAGCACGCCGGGGTGCGCCGGCTGCTGGTGCTGCCGCTGTATCCGCAATACTCGGCGACCTCGACCGGCAGCGTGCTGGACGCCGTCGCCGATGCATTGAAGGCGCTGCGCTGGCCGCCGGAGCTGCGCATCGTCAACGACTACCACGCCGACGCCGCGCACATCGAGGCGCTGGCTGCCAGCGTCGAGGCGCACTGGGCCGCGCACGGACGCGGCGATCGCCTGCTGCTGAGCTTCCACGGCATCCCGCGCCGCTATTTCCTTGCCGGCGACCCCTATCACTGCCAGTGCATGGCGACCGCGCGATTGCTGCGCGAACGGCTGCGGCTGGCACCCGGGCAGATGACCGTCAGCTTCCAGTCGCGCGTCGGCCGCGAGCGCTGGCTGGAGCCGGCCACCGATGCCACCCTGAAGGCGCTGCCGGCCCAGGGCATCAGGCGCGTCGATGTGCTGTGCCCCGGCTTTGCCGTCGACTGCCTGGAAACGCTGGAGGAAATCGCCCTGCGCGGGCGCGCCGATTTTCTCGCCGCCGGCGGCGAGGCGCTGCACTACATCCCGGCGCTCAACGCCGGCGCGGCCCAGGTCGACGCACTGGCCAGCCTGGTCCTGCGCCATCTCGGCGGCTGGCCCGAAGCCGCGCCCGGCTACGACCGCGCGGCGGTCGCGGCGGCACAGGCCGCGGCCCGCGAGCGCGCCGGGGCCATGCGGGATGGGCGCTGATCCGATCAGCCCGCGCGAACGCACGCTCGACCTGCCCGGACTGCGCCTCGCCGCGCAGGCCTGGGGCGATCCCGCCCTGCCGCCGCTGCTGGCCCTGCACGGCTGGCTGGACAACGCCGGCAGCTTCGCGCGGCTGGCGCCGCGACTGGCGCGGCGACGGCAGGTCATCGCGCTGGACCTTCCGGGACATGGCCGCTCCGCGCATCGGCCGGCGGGGGCGCACTATCACTTCGTCGACTACGTGGACACGCTGCTGGCCGCCGCCGATGCGCTGGGGCTGGCACGCTTCGATCTGCTGGGACACTCGCTGGGCGGCGCGGTCGCCAGCCTCGTCGCCGTGGCCGCACCCGGGCGCGTGGACCGGCTGGCGCTGATCGAGGCTCTCGGCCCGCTGGCCGACGACGGCAGCCGCACCCTGGAGCGCTTCCGCGATGCGCACGCGGCGCGCGCAGGCGCCGCCGGCAGGCGCCTGCGGGTGTTTGCCGGCCTCGATGCCGCGATCGCCGCGCGCGTCGCCGCCGGCGGTCTGGATGCCGGAGCCGCGCGGCCGATCGTCGAGCGCGGCGTGCGCGCAGTCGCCGCTGGCGTCGTCTGGTCCAGCGATCCCCGGCTCACGCTGCCGTCGCCGGTGCACCTCGCCGAGTCGCAGGTGCGCGCCCTGCTGGCCGGGCTGCGCACCCCGACCCTGCTGCTGCTCGCCGTGCCGGAAACGCCCTATCTGCCCGCCGCGATGATCGCCGCGCGCGCCGCGGGCGTGGCGGACCTGCGCATCCGGTACCTCGCCGGCGGGCATCATCTGCAGCTCGACAGGCCTGACGCGGTCGCGGAAGCGGTGCTGGCGCACCTGGGCCCGGACCCTCCCGACGCCGGCGCGCCGGCGTGATCCGCCGCTCTGCCGCAGGGTCCGCAAGCGCGGAGATGCGCGCCGCTGCGGCGGATGCGATCGCCGGACCGGGCGTTTCGGTATCATCAGCCGGGCACCCGGCGTGAACGTGAACAGCGGCCCAGCGACTGCATTACACCGCCGCAAGCTTTCCGCGAAACCGCCGTGGGCACCGGACAATCCGTCTTCCATCCGCAGGGGAGTCCCATGGACATGCGCGCTTTCCGCAGCACGATCGTGCTGGCCGCCGCCTTCACCGCATTCGCCGCCGCCCGCGCGGGCGCCAATTCACCGCCCGCGTTCCAGAAGCCCGGCGAGTGGCACTACCAGTCCGAAACCCGCTACGACGCCGGGCCGATGAGCCACGGGGACGTGCACAACCAGTGGTCGGTCTGCGTGACGGACGCCGCCGCGCAAACTCCGCCCAGCGGCATGCCGCACACGCCGGGCGTGAAGTGCGACAAGCCCACGCTGCAGGTCGCCAAGGGCAGCTACCACACCGGCATGACCTGCACGGCACACAGCGCCAACGGCGCCGACAGCCTGATCAAGACCGACTTCACCTTCACGCCGTCGCCCGACCGCACCTCGATGGTCATGGACGGCACCGTGCACCAGACGATCACCGGCCTGCCGGTGGCGATCCCGCCGGCGGTGATGCACATGCACATCACCGGCACGCGCGTCGGCGCCTGCGCCGCCGCCGGCAAGGCACGGTAAGCGCATGCGCGGCCTGCGTCAGCGCGACGCCGCACGCGGCGTGTCCGGCAGCCGCTGGACGGCGGCGGCCCTGGTCCTGGCGCTCGCCGGCTGCGGCCATCGCGCCCCGGCGGACGGCGGCGCCGCATCCGGGCCTGCGGCGCGGAACGCCGCCGCGACCGCCCCGGCGCGGACCCCGGCCGCCGACACCGGGCCGGTCAACGCCGTCGCCGGCGCGCGGCTGGCCAGCCTGCTGCCCGCGCGCATCGGCACGATGCAGCGCATGACACTGGACAGCACATGCTGCGGTCTGCCGGGCCTGAGTCAGTCGCACGCCGTCGCCCGCTATGCCGGACCGGACGGCACGCTCACCCTGACCCTGACCGACATGGGCGACGAGCGCGGCATGCTGGGCATGCTCGACGTGCTGCAGTCCACGACCTCGGCCGATGGCAGCTTCGTGCGCACGCGTCGGCAGGCCGACGGCGTGCGGGTCGAGAAACATCAACCCGCCAGCGCAGGCCGGCCCGAGCAGGACGTCTGCGAACAGGTGGTCGCCCACCGCTTCGTCATCCAGGCCCAGGGCGACTCGCTGCCGCCGCTGTGTCCGGCCGTGGCGGCTGTGCCCGCATCAGCCCTGCCGCCGCTGGCGCGCGCCGCCGGCGTGCCGACCGCGCACTGACCCGAACCCGGCGCCGGCTACGGCGACGGATAGGCCGGCGACTGCATCAGCATGGTGCTCGTCGATGACAGCACGATTCCGCCCGAGCTGTAGCACTGCGTGGCGAACGTGCCGCTGGGCGTCAGATGCGGCGCGTTGCTGTAGAGCTCCTCGCGCGGCAGCGGCTGCGCGGCGCCGAAGGCCAGCGACTCCATGATCGGGCGGAACACCCAGAACAGCGTGTAGCAGTAGCGCACGCGGATCATCAGCAGGTTGGCGTCCTGCACGGTCTCGCCGGAGCTGTTGCCCACGCTGGTGTCGCGCCACATCAGCCGGTCGTTGGGAATCTGCAACTGGTTGTCGATCGTCTCGCCCCAGTCGGCGAAGGCCGCCGGCGTGGGGTTGAGGATTTCCAATCCATGGCGCCGTAATCAACGCTCGACGCGGTTTGGCCGTCACGGTGGCCACGGCGTGAAGCCTTGCTGAAAGCCGCGATGTAGCGTGGCGGACCGACCCCGTCGTTACAGGATGTCACCAGTTCGGCCAAGGCCGACACGCTCGGCGTCTCGTTGCCGCCGTAGAGCGGCAACAGGCCGCGGGCGATGCCGCACTCGATGGCACCCATCTGGGCGTTGTTCATCGTCCCGGCGCGCACGCCGTCGTAGGCCGCCAGATCCAGGGTCGACTTGGCGATGTAGACCTGGGCGAACTGCAGGATGCCGAAGATCAGCAGCAGCAACACCGGCACGATGATCACGAACTCGACCATCGACTGGCCCGTCGCATGCGCGCGCCGTGAGCCCCGCGTGCGCATCATGGCCGCTGCTCCCGCTGCGCGCCGGGCAGCGGCGGCGCGGGCGCCGGCGATGACGGCGTGGACGGTGTGGATGGCACCAGCATGCGCAACACCTGCGGCAGTGCCTGCGCCGCGCGCGCGCTGTCGGCGCGCAAGGCGGCATCGCCCGGATCCGGCGCCTGCGCCTGGACCTGGGCGAGCGCCGCCTGCGCCTGATGCAGGCGGATCACCGCCATGTTGTGCCATACCACCGCGCCGGCGCCGCCCAGCTGCACCACGTGCTCATAGGCCAGCAATGCCTGCGCGTCGTTGTCCGCCAGCAGTTCGAGGTTGCCCAGCCGCCGCCAGGCCTGGGCGTCGTCGGGCGCGCGCCGGGCCAGTTCGGTGTACAGCGCCGTCGCGGCCGGCGCATTGCCCTGGGCGTAGGCGACGGCGGCGCTTTGCTGCAGCTTGGCGAAGGCCTGCAGCGACATCGCGGCCTGGACGTGGGCCGGGCGCGGGGCGGGCGCGCTGGCGCAGCCGCCCAGCACGAACAGTGCGGACAGCACGCCCGGCGCGACGATCGCGGGCAACGGCTTCATGCGGCCTGCCCCGCCTGCCAGCGCAGGCGCCTCGGTGGCGCCAGGCCCAGTCTCGCCGCCTCGCCGGCCGCCAGCTCGATCACCTGGCGGGCACCGCGCGCGACCGCCAGGCGCAGCGGCCGCAGCGCGGCGCAGACTTTCAGTACCCGGCCCTCGCGGTCGAGGAACACCACATCGATCGCGTAGCGCATGCCGACCGTGTGCACCGAATTGCAAGGTGCGATCAGCAGGCCGGTGCCGGGCTCCGGCGCCGGCCGGCCGAGCAGGCCGCGCATCCGCTCGAGGGAGCCCTCGCAGCGCGCGACGGACGCCAGCGGCATGTCCAGGTCGTGGTCGAGCAGCGTGCCGGCGCGCATCACAGACCCTGCTGCTTGACCATCATGAAGATCGGGAAGGCGAGGATGATGAAGGTGGTCGGAAAGATGAACACCACCAGCGGGAAAATCAGCTTGACCGGTGCCTCCATGGCCAGCTTCTCGGCGCGCTGGAAGCGCTCGCTGCGCCGGCGGTCGGCCTGCAGGCGCAGGATCTTGCCCATGCTCGCGCCGACCTGCTCGGCCTGGATGATGGCCGAGACGAACGAGCTGATCTCGGGGATCTTCAGGCGCTCCTCCATGCGCCGCAGGGCGTCGGAACGCGAGAGTCCCGCGCGCACGTCGCGCAGGACCAGGAAGAACTCCTGGCGCAGCGGACCGACCGGACCCTTGTCCACGGTCTGACCCAGCGCGCCGGTGAAGTTCATGCCGGCCTCGACGCCGAGGATGATGTAGTCGAGGAACATCGGCAGCTGCTTGAGGATGCTCTTGCGCCGGGTGGTGTTGCGGCGATTGAGCCACAGCGAGGGGTAGAAGAAGCCGAGCAGCAGCCCGAACGCGCCCACCATCAGGCTGAAGGTGGGACCGACCCGATGCACCATCAGCCAGAGCAGTCCGCCCGCCAGTCCCGCGCCGAGGATGCGCAGCGAATAGAACTCCTCGGCGGTGAACATGTAGTTGGCGCCGGCGCGGGCGATCTGCTGATAGGCGCGCTCGAGAAACACGGTGGGCACGCGCGAGCCGATGTAATGGCTGAAGAAGCGCACCAGCGGCCAGATCGGCCGCAGCAGCGGCGGCAGCGGATCCAGATAGCCGCGATCCTCCTCCGGCATCTGCCAGCCCAGGCCGGCCAGCGCCCAGATCACCATCACCACGGCGCCGCCAACCACCAGCACCAGGCCGATCAGCATCAGCACGTCGATCATACGTCGATATCCGTGATCTTGCGGATGAACATGTAACCCATGAATTCCATCACCGCGATCAGCGTGAGCACGCCCCAGCCCAGCAGGCTGTGGAACAGCGGATGCATGGCCACGGGCTCGAGCACGTTGAGCGCGAACATCAGCAGCAGCGGCAGGCCGGCCATCACCACGCCCTGCATCTTGCCCTGCGAGGTCAGGCTCTTGATCTTGCCCTCGGTCTGCAGGGTCTTGAACAGGGTGTCGGCCAGCGCGTCGAGCATGTCGGCGAGGTTGCCGCCGACCTCGCGCGAAATGCGCGTGCCGGCCGAGAACAGGCTGAACTCCTGCAACGGGATGCGCTCCTCCATCTTCACCAGCGCATCGTCGAAGCTGACGCCCAGACGCTGGTTGCGCAGCATCAGCGCGAACTCCTGGTTGAGCGGCGGCTTGGACTCGCGCACCAGGCTCTCCAGCGCCACCGACAGCGAGGCGCCGGCGCGCATCGAGCTGGAAATCATCACCAGCGCATCGGGAAACTGGTAGCGGAACTTTTCCAGGCGTCGCTTGCGGATGAAATTCACGATCAGCTTGGGCGCGAAGATCGGCAGCAGCAGGCTGATCGCGGCCAGGATCGGATTGAGCGTGATCACCCACACCACCACCGGCACGAACAGGAAAGCGCCGATGTTGACGTACACCAGCTTCTTGTAGTCCATGAAGATGAACAGGTCACCGAGATCCTTCTCGGCGGTAGCCTTGAGCCTGTCCACGCGCTTGCCGGCCATCGCGCCCAGGAAATTCGAGAACACGAAGCCGAGCAGGCCCACCGCCAGCAGCACGGTGATGATCAGCAGCACCAGCATCATGTTCATCCGCGCGATTCCTCCTTGCGGAAGAACACCGAGCGGTCGACGTCGATGCCGCGCGCGGCCAGGTCCTCGTAGAATTCGGGGATGCGCCCGGTGGGCGCGAACTCGCCGCGGATCTTGTGGTTGTCGTCGTAGCCGTGCTGCTTGAACAGGAACAGGTCCTGCAGCTGGATCACGCCGTTTTCCATGCCGGTGACTTCGCTGATGTAGGTGATCTTGCGGGTGCCGTCGGACATGCGCTGCTGCTGCACGATCAGGTCGATCGCCGAGGCGATCTGCTGGCGGATCGCGGCCACCGGCAGGTCCATGCCGGCCATCAGCACCATCACCTCCAGACGCGCCAGGGTGTCGCGCGGCGCATTGGCGTGCACCGTGGTCAGCGAACCGTCGTGGCCGGTGTTCATCGCCTGCAGCATGTCCAGCGCCTCGCCGCCGCGGCACTCGCCGACCACGATGCGGTCGGGACGCATGCGCAGGCAGTTGCGCACCAGGTCGCGGATCGACACCAGACCCTTGCCCTCGACGTTGGCCGGGCGCGCCTCCAGCGCAACCAGGTTGGGCTGGCTGAGCTTGAGCTCGGCGGCGTCCTCCACCGTCACCACGCGCTCGTCGTCGGGGATGTAGTTGGACAGGATGTTGAGCAGCGTGGTCTTGCCCGAGCCGGTGCCGCCGGAGATCAGCACGTTCTTGCGCTGCTCCACCGCCAGCCTGAGGAAATTCATCATGTCCATGGTGGCCGAGCCGTAGTTCACCATGTCCTGCGCCTGCAGCTTGCGCTTGGAGAACTTGCGGATGGTCAGCGACGGGCCCTTGAGCGACAGCGGCGGAATCACCGCATTGACGCGCGAGCCGTCCTTGAGACGGCCATCGACCATCGGCGAGGACTCGTCGATGCGCCGGCCCAGCGGCGCGACGATGCGCTCGATCGCCGACTGCACCGCCTGGTCGCTGGAGAACACGATCTCGGATTCCTGCAGCTTGCCCGAGCGCTCGACGAAGATCTGGTCGTAGCGGTTGACCATGATCTCGCTGACCGTGTCATCGGCCAGCAGGCTCTCCAGCGGCCCCAGGCCCACGGCCTCATTGACGGCGGCCTCGATCAGCACCTCGCGGCTGAGGTCGCCGACGATGCTCGGATCCTCCTCGATGATCTCCTCGATCAGCTCGCGTGTCTTGCTGCGCAGCTCGCTCTCGCCGAACTTGGTCACGTCGATGCGGCGGAAGTCCAGGCGCGCGATCACGCGTTCGTGGATCAGGCGCAGGGTGCTGAAAATCTGCTTGCCCTGGACATGGGCCCGCACCGGTGCGGCGCCCGGCTCCGGCGCCTCGACGGCTGCCGGCGCGTGCGTCGCGCGCGCGGTCTCGGGCGCCATCCGCGGCGCGCCGCCGCTGGTGGTCAGATGCACGGCCTCGCGCGTGGCCGTGGGCATGCTGTCGCCGCGCACCAGCTCGGCGCTGATCTTGTACGAGCCGATCTCGATCACGTCACCGGCCGCCAGCGGACCCTGCACCCCGGAGATGCGCAGGCCGTTGAGCAGGGTCGGCGCACCACCCTCCTCGCGCACGAACAGCTGATCATCCTGCTTGAGGATGGCCGCGTGCTTGCGCTGCACCGCCCAGCCCTGCAGCACGACCAGGTTTTCGTCGGACTTGCCGATCAGACAGACCGGCGCATTGCAGGTGACCTGGCTGGTCTTGCCGCGGGTGCTGACGGTGACTTTGAACATGGCGCGGATTCCTCGGACAGGGCGTTCAGCGGGCGGGCACGATCCACAGCGGATAGCGCTGTTCGACCGTCGGCAGGGACAGCCGCAGGGAGCGGCGCGAATCGACCGCCGGCACGGACACTTGCAGGGCGGCGACCAGCCTGCTCTCGTGGATCTTCAGGGCGCCGACCACCGGCAGGGCACCCGGGTGCGGCGCGGGGCGCCGCAGGATCGCACGGGCCACGGCCAGGTGATCGGCCCGCGGCGCGAGCCGGCGGGCGGGGTGCTGAACCGCGAGGCGCGACACGTCCACGCGCAGCGGCAGCGCGGCCGCCATGCCGCCGCCGCTCGACGTGGCCGGAGCGGGTTGCGCGGGCGGCGCGGACGGCAACGGCCGGGTGGTGGCCGACGGCAGCGGATTCGGCGCCGGCGCCGGCGGCGGCTGGGTGGCGGTCGCGGGCGGATTCGCCGCGGAAGCGGGCGCCGCCGGCACGCCGGTCCCGCCCATCACCCGCGGGCCGTCCTTGCTCTCGGGGCCGGTGCCCTTCGGCCGCGGCAGATGCGAGATCGGCCCGACCCCGAAGCCCGGCATCCAGACCGGCTTGCCCATCTCGCTGTCGTTGAACTGGCGCGCGATGTGCGCACCGCGACCCACCACCTCGTGGTTGAGGCGCGAATCCGGATTGAAGACCACCGGGGTGACGAAGATCACCAGCTCGTCGCGGTCGGACTGGAAGTTCTTGTCGCGGAACAGCGCGCCCAGGATCGGCACGTCGCCCAGCCAGGGGAACTTGGTCACGGTATTCGAACCGGTGGCCTGCACCAGGCCGGACATCACGATGGTCTGGCCGCTGTGGACGTTGACCATCGAGGTGGTCTTGCGGGTCAGGAACCCGGGGTAGCCGTTGATCACCACCGAGGGATCGATCTGGCTGACCTCGGTGTCCACGCTGGCCTCGATGTTGCCGAAGCGGTCGGCGAGCGGCTTGATGTTCAGCTGCACGCCGTAGTTCTTGTAGTTGACCGTGGTCTGGCCGAGGCTGCTGGAGACCGGGATCGGCACCTCGCCTCCGGCGAGGAAGGTGGCGTCGCCGCCGCTGCGCGTGCTCAGCTGCGGATTGGCCATGATGTAGGCGTCACCGTTCTGCACCGCCAGGTTGATCACCGAGGACAGCGAGGTGGTGATGCCCAGGTAGCGCGAGAACGGCATGTCGGTCGGCAGGCCCGTCAGCGGCCCGTGCGGACCCTGCAGCTCGTTGCTGAGCTGGCCGCCCTGGGTGAGGTCGCCGATGCGGTAGTAGGGATTGGAGACCGTGTTGCCGACCACGCCCAGCGCCGGGCCGGCGATCGCCTGCTGCCAGTTGATGCCGAGGTTCCTCAGCACCGACTTCTTGAAGTCGACCACCTGCACGTCGAGGTAGATCATGCGCTTCATGTCCACCGTCACCGCGTGGGTGAGGTTGATGACCCCGCCGCGCAGGTTCCGCACCACCTTGGCGACCTGCTTCTCATCAGCGGGGGTGATGTCGCCACTCAGCACCACCTGGCCGCCGCGGGCATCCACCTGCAGGCCCTCGATGCCGCCGAGCGCGTCGCGCAGGTCGGCCGCCATCTGCGTGCTGTCCTGCGCGCCGATGTCGATGTTGTAGGCGGAGACCCGGCCACGCCGGTTCCAGATCAGCAGGTTGGTGTCACCCACGCCGGTGCCGATCAGGATCAGCTGGCGCGGCAGGTTGGTCACCGAAAGCAGCTTGCCGTTGCCCACCGCGACACGGCGCACGCCGTCCACGGGCAGGGTCTTCACCTCGCCGTTGTAGAGGTGGATGGTCTCGGCGCGCACCGGCTCCATCGCGGCGCCTGCGGTCGCCATCGTGGCGGCGCTGCAGGCGAGCACGAGAGCCAGGGAACGGGTCAGTCGATTCATGGCGGGTCCTTGGTGAGATCGTGGTCGCGGATCAGTGCGCAACGACGGGCGGCGTGCCACCCTTCGGCGTCTGGTGCTGGATCATCTGCTGCAGCGCCTGCAGTGCCTGTTGCTGTGGCGGACCGCCGGTGGCGGCTGGCGCGTTGGCGTTGGCCGGCACCGGCAGCGCGACCGGCGGCCCCGGCACGAAGGTCTGCGCGGGTGCGCCGTTGCCGCTGCCGCTGCCGCCGATGATGTACTGCACGCCGACGCCCGAGGCGCCGGACCCGGCGGCGATCCCGGTCAGCTTGGCCAGCAGCTGCTCCTGCGACATCCGCGGCACCTGCTGGTCGGGCGGCGGCAGGCTGCGCAGGTTGCTCAGGACCACGCGCAGCGTGCCGACCTGCTGGGCGAGGATCAGTTCGGACGCCTGCCGCGGCGTCACTTCCAGGGTCACGGTGCTGTAGCTCTGCGGCAGGGCCCGCTCGACCAGCTGGCCGTTGCCTTGATTCGGTTGCGCAGTGTCCACGTGCTCGCCGAAGAAGCGGTGCCCGGTCGCCATCACCTTGACCAGGTGGAACAGCGGCAGCACCTCGTTCTCGCGCTGCGTATCCGCCCCGCTCTTGGGTCCGAACGCTCCGGTCAGCAGCACGTCGACGCGGTCGTCGGGGCGCACCAGCCCGTTGATCGAATTGAGCGTGTCGACGTCGATGGTCACCGCGCGCATGTTCGGCGGCAGGGTGCTGGCGAAGTCGTTGTTGGGCTTGGCCACGAAGTCGCTTTCCAGCAGCGGCTTGCCCGACTGCACCGGACGCGCCAGCGTGCGGCCGGCGTAATCGCCCCACTTCGCCTGGGTGATGGTGCCGGTGTAGATCAGGTCCTGCGGATACAGGCGGGTGGCCATGTTGCTGCCGTCGGCCACGGTACCGGCGGCGAGGTTGCGCACCGGCACCACCACCTGGACCATGCCCGCGCTGAGCTGGGCCGCCAGTTCCTGCTGGTACTGCGCCTGCTTCTGGCCGAGATAGCTGTGCAGCAGCAGCACCGCGATGATCGCCATCACGAACGCGGCGGCCAGCATCGCCCCGTATTTGTTGACGCGTGGAAGCTTGAGTTTCATGACGGCCTCAGGGCAGTGAGATCAGGTAGCTGTAGTGGGTCCAGTAGGCTTTCAGCGCGGCGGCCATCTGGTCCGCCAGCGAGGGATTTCCGGCGCTGGCCGCCGCGATCAGGATCAGCGCGGCGGCGATCACCACCACGTACTCCGCCGCCGCCTGCCCGCGCTGGCGTGCCGGCATCGCCGGACGCCGGTGCCGCCGCGTTCTTTCCGATGGACTGTCGCATCCGCGCATGCCTCCCCCTTCGTGCGATTCGCTAGTGCGACTCGACGGTCAGCGTGATGGACGACCCGGCGCGCATCGGCTGCACGACGATGCCCATGGCGCTGGCGCCCTTCTGGTACATCCCGACACTGCGCTGGTCGGCGCCCGGCACCGGGCGCAGCATCGTCCGCGACCAGCCCTGCGCCGGCAGCGCGCGCGCATAGAAGCGCAGCACCTCGGCCGGCGATTGCGCGCTGTAGAGCAGCCAGGTATCACCCAGCTTGCCGCCGTCGCGGCTGACCATGTGCGTCAGCACGCGGGCATCGCCGGGCGCGGCCACCGCCAGCCGCATCGCGTCGGCGCTGCCGCGCGCCGGCTCGCTGACGCCGAGCAGGGCCACGCTGCCTTGGCCGCGCGCCTGCGTCTGCACGGTGTAGAAGCAGCCACCTTCGGCGTGCGCGATCACCGACCACGGGCCCACCCGGTAGCGCAGATACACCGGCCGGCCGCCCGGAGCCGTCCAGGCCCGGGTATAGAACTGCAGCAGCGCGTCCTGCGAGAGCGCACTGCTGGCCTCGACGATGGCCATCGGCAGCCCGTCGGTGGCGACCCGCGGCGCGATCAGGGTCATCCGGCTGCCGGGCGGAACCGGCGCGGCCTTGCAGCGCAGCGCGGGCGGCGCCTGCTGGGCCGCCGCCAGCGCGGGCAGCAGCGCGAACGCCAGCGCGGGCAGGATCAGCCGGAGCATGTGCTACCCGACGAGGCGGACGAGCTGGTGACGAAGGTCGCGGTCGAACTGCTGTTGTTGCCCGTGACGGACAGGCTGCCGGTGACGCTGCTCGACAGGCCGCTGCCGTAACTCGTGGTCTGGGTCAGGCTGGTCTGCGAGGCGGTGACGGTGGCCTGGTAGAGCGGGCTCTTCTTGTTGCCCAGCTGGCTGGTGTCGCAGTTGGTCACCGTGGTGCCGCTGGTCTCGACGCAGGTGTAGCTCGGCCCGCTGCTGACGCTGAAGCCCTTGCTGCCCAGGCTGCTGATCTGGTCCTGCGTCAGCGTCATCACCGATTCGCTGGCGGTCTGCGTGGTCGAGCTCTGCGGCGGCGTGGTGCAGCCGCTGGGATAGACGTCGATGGTGGTGGTCGTGGAGCCGATGCTGCAGGTCAGCGTGATCACCCCGTTGCCCGCCGGCGCCGACTGGCTGCAGGTGTAGCCGAGCTGGTTGACGTAGATGGTGGTCAGGGTCTGCAGCTGCTGCGCCTGCGCGCTGCCGTTGCCGCCGGTGTTGGGCGGCGGGTTGTAGTTGGCCAGGCGGTCGGCCGGCACCTCGGCGGGATCGTTGACCAGCACGTAGCCGAGACTCAGCCCGCTCAGGTCCGGCAGCAGGCCGTAGCCCTTGCCGCCGAGGCTGACGTTGGTGGCGCTGATGACGCTGTTGAGCGGCGAGAACAGCGAGGTCGGCAGCACGCTGCTGATCTGGTGCCTGACATTGCCCGGATTGGCCGCGCTCCAGCCGTCGGCCAGCAGGGTGTCCTGCGCATTGAAGGTCAGGCCGAGGTGGTTGTAGAGGGTGGACGGCGACGCCAGGTTGTCGTAGCCGATCGAGCCGTTGGGGTTGTTGGGCACGAGGCTGACCTGCGCCGTGGTCAGGCCGCTGGTGTCGAGGTCGAAGCCGATGCCGACCACGTTCAGCGCCGAGAAGATGCCGCCGATGAGGGTGTCCTGCAGGGTTCCGCTGGCCGCATTGCTCAGGGTGCCCAGGCTGCCGGAGTTCTGGCCGACCAGTTCCTGGCCGGAGGCGTCCTTCCACAAGGGCTGCGCCTGGTAGGCGGTGCTGCACAGACCGCCGTTCTGGCTGCAGATGCCCGTCGGGTCGCCGAAGAAGCGCACCTGGGTGTCGGTCTGGATCTCGGCCTGGCTGCGGGTGGCGGCGGTGGCGCCGCGCAGGTTGCCGGAGGGCATGTAGACCGTGCGCTGGAAGGCCGCGTAGCGCGCCGCCTGCTGGGCGGCGACGTCCATGCTGATGTAGCGCATCAGCAGGGTCATGATCAGGAACAGCGGCACCAGCAGGAAGGCGCTGGCGATGATGGTCTCGGCGATCGCCTGGCCGCGCTGGCGGCGGGCGGACGCGGTCTTCGCGCGGAAGGCTCCGGCACGCATCTCAGAACACCGCCTCTGCGCCCATCACCGCGGCCTTGACCAGCGGCGGCGTGGGCACCAGGTGCGCTTCCCAGTAAGGACTGAACAGGCTGGCGTAGAGGGTGGCGCCGCCCAGCGTCTGGTAGGCCGGCGGGCTGGCCAGCGTGGTCTCGTCGCTGTAGGAGGGGCGGATGAAGTACACCTGCGCGCTGGCGCCGACCAGCATCACGCCGCTGCCCTCGCTGTCGGCCAGCGCGAAGCTGCCGGTGGCGATCGGCATCTGCCGAGCGTTGGTACCGCTGGTACCCGCGTTGAGCTGCTGGGTGGTGGCAATCGTGCCGGCCTCGCGCGCCGCGAAGATGCTCAGGGTCGGGGCGTCGTAGTCGGCGGACTTGAGATCGGTGACGTCGATGTAGTTCTGCAGGCCGCTGTAGAAGCTGCCGCTCAGCGTGTACTGGTCGCTGGTGCCGGCGGTGACGTTGGCGAAGCCGGTGGCCGGGCTGATCGGGATGATCAGCGGGATCGGCACCGGGATCGGCCCCACCGGCGTGGGCACCTCGATCACGCAAATGCCGGTGCCCAGAAAGGCGCTGGTGTCGCCGCCGGTGCCGGTGGTCCAGGTCTTGTTGTCGGTCGACAGCGTGGTGCTGCCGCTGTAGCCGGTCGAATTGATGATGATGCCGCCGAAACCGTCGCCGAGGCAGGTGCCGGCGGACCAGATCAGCGAGGTGAAGGGCGCGATCTCGTTGCTGCTGCGGCCCTTGCTGAAGGCGTCGCGCGAGGCCATCACCACGTTGTGGAAACGGTTGTTGGGATCGGCGTTGTTGTTGGTCGAATAATTGTTGGGTTCGTAGGGGCTGATGAAGGGCACCCGCACGAAGTTGCCGACCTGCACCAGGCTGGCGGCGGTCAGGCCCTGCGCGACGCCGCCGAGCGCGTTGGCGTTGTTCAGTGCCGCGGTGGCGATCTGCGCATTGGGGTCGGTCGCGGTCAGCACCTGCTGCATCAGTCCGCCGCTGTTGATGGCGGACAAACCGAGGTCGGCGATGGCGCCGGCGTAGTAGGCCTGCGAGGCGTTGCCCAGCGCGATCTCGATGCCGTTGAGTACGCTGACCAGCGGGCCGGCGGCGGTGTTGATGCCGTCGAAGATGCCGCTGCTGATGGCCTGGTAGACGCTCATCACCGTCTCGCCGGGCTCGCCGCCGGCTTCGTCGCCCACCTCCAGCGCCGCCTGGATCTCCTCGGCGGTGCCGTTGGTGTTGAAGTTGCCGCAGCTGGCGTCGGTGTAGATCAGGCAGTAGTAGCGCGCCCAGGATGCCAGTCCGACGACCTGGGCGATGGCCACCTGGTTGGCGACCATGGCCCGGTTCGCGTAGGACGAGAAGTTGTAGGCGCGTGCCAGCTCGACCGCACCGCTGTAGGCGGCCGAATCGGCCGCGTTCTGCAGGTGGATGCGGGTGACCACCATGCGGCCGGCGTCGTAGACCATCAGGGCGGCGATCACCAGGATCGCCGCCACGATCACGACCAGGATCGAGGCCTGGCCGCCCACGCGGCGCCGGGCAACCGCCCGGCGCCGGGGCCTGCGCGCGTGCGCGGAGCTCGAGCGGGTCATGACAGCGAGCTCAGCTCGTGCGCCGATCAGCCGCCGGTCTGGCCGGCGTTGGCCGAGTTGGTCTTGTAGTTCTGCAGGTTGTACTGCGTGTTTTCCTTGTTGGCGTCGGTCACGTTCGTGGTCGCGAAGGTGTTGCCCGCCGTGCCGCTCTGGCCACCCAGCTGGCTGGTGATCGAGGCCATCTGGCCGCGCACGGCGCCGCCGAAGGCCGAATAGACCGCGATCGCCGCGATCGCCACCAGGGCGACGATGATGATGTACTCGGTCATGCCCTGACCGAACTGGCGACGGCCGCTCTGACGCTGCTGCAAACGGATGTTCGACTTCATGATGCTGACTCCTGACTTGGATGCGCCGGACCTGGCGCGGGACAAAATGACCCCCTCGGGCCATTCACCGGCAACGTCGAAGCGCGAGCGGCCTTGGCGCTGCAGGTAACGGGGCTCGTGTCGCTCAGGGGCGACCATTGCCTATTCGGGTGTGCGCTCCGGAAACCCCCTGGAGCTGAAACGGTGCTGCGCGTGGATGTCGTGCCCTTGCCACCTCCCCCTCAGGACGGCGCGACCTGTTGGGAGGTCCGTCACATTTTCTTCAGTGTGGCGAAAAGCCGCAAGCCGCGAATCCATACGTTTTCGTAAACAACGCAAGGGTGCCGGCGGGGACAGCCGGCGCCAGGCCGCGGCCGGACCTGCCCGGCGCGCCTGGCCGACACGCCGCCCGCTGCTAGCATGCAGCGGTCCTCGAAGCGGATACACCGATCCATGCGGCGGATACTCCAGCGCCTGCGCGGCACAACCCCACCGGCGGCGGCAGTCCCGACGCCAGGGCAGGCCCATGGCGTGGTCCTGCTGGCCACCGGCATTTCGATCCGCAACGGCCTGCAGGCCGAGGCGCTGACCAGCGCTACCGGCGAGCCGTTGCTGCGCGAGCTGGCCCGCGGCGCGCTGGAAACCGGCCCGGACGCGCTGGTGGTCAGCGTGCCGGCCGACGACCACACGTCCCTGGAAGTGGTGCTGCGCGGCCTGCCGCTGCGCTGCATCCCGGTGCCGCGCGGGATGGCGCAGGGCGCCGCGCTGCGCGCCGCGCTGTCGATCCTGCCGGCGACCTGCAGCGGCGCGCTGCTGCTGCCCTGCGACCGCGCGCGGACCGCGGCCGCGGAGCTCGCGCGCCTGCTCGAGGTCTGGCGGCAGCAGCCGCAGCGGGCCGCGTGCTTCGCCGCGGACCACGGGATTCCCGGACTGCCGGCCCTGCTGCCGCGGACGTGGTGGGAGGAGCTCGATCCCGGCAACGGACTGGCCCTGCGGACGCTGCTGCAGGACCGCCGCGATGAAGTCAGCGTGCTGGAAGCCGGCGCGGCCCGACGTACGCCGCCCGATCACGCCGTGGCCTGAGCGCGGCGCGCGGCGGCGCACGCCGCGGCGGCCGGCTCAGCCCGAGATCGCCAACCGCTCCGAGGCGTACACCCGCATCGTGGCCAGGATCGCCAGCAGCGCCGCCAGCGCGGTGCCGGCCAGACAGGCCGCGACCGGCGCCGCGCCCAGTGCCTCGCCGCGCACCAGCTGCATGATGCCGAGCTGCTGGCCGAGCAGCGGCACCGCGTACATCCACAACTGCGCCTTGACCGGTACCACGATCAGCAGGACCGACGGCAGCACCGGCACGAACATCAGCAGCGACAGATAGGTCTGCGCCTCGCGGTAGCTCTTGGCGAAGGCCGCGACCAGGGTCTGCAGCGCCGCCAGCAGCAGCACCAGCGGCAGCATCAGCAGCAGCACGAAGATCGCGAAGTGCGCGCCGAGGTCCAGCACCATGTCCAGCCGGCTGGTGTCGATGAAGCGGCCGGCGATGGCGAAGGCGACGACGCTCAGCGCCAGGCTGGCCAGCGCGAACGCGGTGGTCGCGGCCAGCTTGCCCAGCAGGATCCGCCGGCGCGGCACCGGATTGGCGAACAGCGGCTCCAGCGACTGCCGCTCGCGCTCGCCGGCGGTGGTGTCGATGGCGAGATACATGCCGCCGAGAAACGCGGTCAGCACGAAAAAGTAGGGCAGCATCGAGAAGATCAGCGCGCCGCGCGCCTGCGGCGTGGCCTGGTCGCGGTCGGCGGCGACCAGCGGCGACGCCAGTGCCGGCGACAGGCCGCGCACCAGCAGGCGCTGCGCGCCGACGATCTTCGCGTAGCGCTTGACCATGTCGCGCAGCCGGCTGACGTCCTCGTGGGTGTCGCGGCGCGAGGAGTCGTAGATCAGCTCGCACCTCGGCCGGCTCGCCCTTGCTCCAGTGCGCGGCGAAGGCGGCCGGAATGCGCAGCACCACGTCGGCCTTCTGCTCGCGCACCGCGGCCTCGGGATCGCGCGGCGCCGGCTTGACCACCATGCCCATCTGCACCAGCGCCGCGACCAGGTTGGGCGCGTTGGCGGCACCGACCACCGGCACCGGCAGCGGCTTGCCGGCCTTGTCCAGCTCGATGTGCAGCTGCACGTTGATCAGCACCACGAACAGCACCGGCGCCAGCAGCGGCCCGGTCAGCAGCGCGTTGATCAGGGTGCGGCGGTCGCGCAAGTTCTCGCGCACTTCCTTGAGGAACACGGTCAGGGCGGCGTGCATGCGTTGCTCCGGAAGGCGCTCAACCAGGGTGCTGAAGCAAGGGCCTTCCTGCCCTTCTCCAGCGTCGCGAGCCCGGCGCAGGTCCGGACTCGCTCCCGTTGAAGCGATCTCGTCACGAGATTGCTTCACGAGCGGGACATCCCAGTCCCGCCTGTCAGGCTGCTTTCCCGGCAGCAGCCTTCCCATCAGGCCGCGCGGACTTCGCTGCGGCTGATGATCTGCACGAAGGCGTCCTCGAGGCTGGCCGCGCCGGTCTGCTCGCGCAGCGTCTGCGGCGCGGCGTCGGCGACCACGCGGCCGTGCGCGATCACCACCACGCGATCGCACAGCGCCACCACCTCCTGCATGATGTGGCTGGAGAACAGCACGCAACGGCCCTCGGCGCGCAGGCCGAACAGGAACTCGCGCATCGCCCGCGTCGCCATCACGTCGAGCCCGTTGGTGGGCTCGTCGAGGATCAGGTTCTTCGGATCGTGCACCAGCGCGCGCGCGATCGCGGTCTTGACGCGCTCGCCCTGCGAGAAGCCCTCGGTGCGGCGACCGGCGATGGCGGCCATGTCCAGGGCGGCGATCAGCGCGTCGCAGCGCCGGCGCAGCGTTGCCTCGTCGAGACCGTGCAGGCGCCCGAAGTATTCGATGTTCTCGCGCGCGGTCAGGCGCTTGTACAGGCCGCGCGCGTCCGGCAGCACGCCCAGCGCGCGACGCACGCCGAGCGGATCGTCGGCGGCGTCGCGGCCGTCGACCAGCACGCGGCCGCGCTCGGGCTTCATCAGCGTGTAGAGCATGCGCAGCGTGGTGGTCTTGCCGGCGCCGTTGGGTCCGAGCAGGCCGGTGATCTCGCCGTCGCGCGCGCTGAAGCTGACGTCCTCGACCGCCTTCACCGCGCCGAAGCTCTTGTGCAGGTTCTGCACCTCGATCATGGCGTGGCCCCGCTGAAGTTGACGAACGGCGGCGTCGGACCCAGCGCGTCCAGGCACCGCGCGTCCAGCGTCTTCGGCTTGAGGTCCTTGACGAAGCGCGCCACCAGCCGCGGCATGCAGCCGGCGCCGATGACGTTGTGGCCCTGCCCCCTGGCGATCAGCAGGCGGCCGTCGGACAGGTCCTTCAGCACCTCCGCGCCGTAGCGCGGCGGCGTCACCGGATCGTACTGGCCCTCGAGGATCAGCACCGGCGTCGCCGTTTTCAGCGGCGCATGGAAATCGGCCGGCAGCGCGCCGTGCGGCCAGACCGCGCACTGCGCGCCCAGCTGCTGCTGGAACAGCGCGCCGAGCAGGGTGCCGGCGTCGCGTGGATCGGGCTTGAGCAGGGCGGCGTCCTCGCTGCACACCACCGACAGCTCCATCGCGCCGTTGATCGATCCTCCCAGCTCGCGCCGGATCAGTGCGCTCTGCCCCAGCAGCGGCGCGTAGTCGCCCGCCAGCGCGGCGTGAATGGTCAGCGGCAGCAGCGCGGCGGTCACCGGCGAGTAGGCGAACAGGCGCACGGTGCCGACCAGGCGCTCGGCGGTCAGCGCGCGCGTGATCGACGCGAACGTCGCCGGATCGGGAAAGCTCACCGTCGGCGGCGCCGCCTTCAGCTTGTCGCGCAGCTGCAGCAGGGCGGTCCAGGGATCGCCGAACGCCCTGGCGCACGCGGGCGTGCCGGTGCACAGCGCGAAGTCGGCCTTGAGCGCGGCGTCGAGATTGCGCGCGAAATCCTGGCCCAATGCCAGCGTGTCGGGCACCACGCTGTCGAGCACGAGGCTGCGCACGCCGGCGGGGTCGCGCAGCGCGTACTGCTGGGCGACTCGAGTGCCGTAGGACACGCCGATCAGATTGAAGCGCGGATCGCCCAGTGCCTTGCGCAATGCGATCAGGTCGTACACCGCGTCGGTGGTCGTGTAGTAGCGCGGATCGGCCTTCCGTTCGACCTCGGCCAGGCAGGCGCGGGTGTCGGCCTCGACCTGCGCGGCGTCGAAACCGGGCTGCGGCGCGCGCGCCTCGGCGGCCTTCTCGGCCTGCGGGCACGCCAGCGCGTTGGAGCCGCCGGTGCCGCGCTGGTCAAGCAGGATGATGTCGCGATGCTGCAGCAAGGGCGCCAGCGCCGGTGCCACCTGCGGATAGCTGTCGATCGCCGACTGTCCCGGCCCGCCGGCGATGAACACCACCGGATCGGGATCGGGTTGCGCCGCCTTGCTGCGGATCAGCGCCAGCCGCAGCGCGATCTGGCGGCCACCCGGCGCGGCGCGGTTTTCCGGCACCCGGAACGGCGCGCACCAGGCTGCGGTGGTTTCGCCCGACAGCGGCTGCCTGAGATCGCAGGGCGTGAAGCGCAGCGTGCCGAAACGGTAACTCGACACGGCGACGGCGGCCGTGCCGTGTTCGCGGGCGTGCCTGAGCAGCCATGGGCCGCCGAGGATCAGCGCCGCGATCACCAGCCCCAGCGCGACGCGCGTGCTTCGCTTCATTCCCGCTCCCTCGCCGACCGCATCCCGGCACGGCGTGGGCGGAGACTAGCGGCCCCCGCGCCCGCGGTTCAACTCACCGCCGCCATGACGCGCGCCGCAGCGCTCGTGTCGAGTCCCGAGTCCCGGCTCCAATCACGCGTCCGTATCCGCATCCGCAGCCAGGTCGGACGGGCGCAGGAAGCGTGCCGCCAGGATCGGCAGCACCAGCAGGTTGAGCGCGGTCGAGGTGATCAGGCCGCCGAGGATCACCGCCGCCATCGGCCCCTCGATCTCGTTGCCGGGCGCGCCGGCCGTGAACGCCAGCGGCGCGAGGCCCAGCGCGGTCACCAGCGCGGTCATCAGGATCGGCACCAGGCGCTCGGCGGCGCCGCGCTGCGCGGTCGCCGCGTTCCAGGCATAGCCTTCGCGCTGCACCAGTTCGCGGTAGTGGCCGATCAGCATCAGCGCGTTGCGCACGCTGATGCCGAACAGTGTGACGAAGCCGACCAGGCCGCCCAGGCTCAGCGTGCCGCCGGAGAACAGCGCGACGGCGACGCCGCCCAGCAGCGCGAACGGCAGGTTGAGCAGTACCAGCAGCACCGGCCGGCGTCGGCGCAGCGCCAACGCCAGCAGCAGCACCACGCCCGCACCCGCCAGCGCGGCATGTGCCAGCAGTTCGTGCAACGCGGTCGCAGCGGCGGCGGCATCGCCGGTGTAAACGGGATACACACCCGGCGGCCAGTGCACGTCATGCGCCAGCGCCGTCTTGGCGCGCGCCACGAAGGCACCCGCGGTCACGCCCGACAGCTCGGTCGTCACCGTCTGCACGCGCAGGCCATCCTCGTGCAGGATCAGGAATCGGCCGTCGGTCATGCGCAGATCGGCAAGCGCGGACAGCGGCAGCTCGCGGCCGTCGGGCGCCGCGACCGGCAGTGCGCCGACCGTCGCCGGATCGCGGCGCAGCGCGGGCGGCAGGATCACGCTGACGTCGAAACGTTCGCTGCCGTGCAGTACCTGTCCGACCACCGCCCCGGAATAGGCCGCCTGCAGGGTGTCGAGCACGGTCGCCGGCGCGATGCCCCAGCGCGCCAGGGCATGCAGGCGCAGCCGGATCGACAGCTGCGGCTCGCCCTGCGGCGCCTGCACGGTGACGTCGCGCGCGCCCTTGAGGCGAGCGAGCACCGCCGCCACCTCGGCCGCCTTGCGGTCGAGCACGTCGAGATCGTTGCCGAAGATGTCCACCGCCACCGGCGCGGTGAAGCCGGACATGGTTTCGTGGATGCGCTCGGTCAGGAACGTGTTGACGCCGAAGCTGGCACCGGTGAACCGCGCCAGCGCCGCGTGGATGGCGTCCAGCACGCGCTGCTGGCCGGGACCTGACAATGGATCGAGATCGACCTCGAATTCGTTGGCGAAGGCCGGCGAGGGATCGGCGATGCGCGTGGCGCGGCCGGTGCGCTGCGCCACCGAACGGATGCCGGGAATCTTCAGCAGCGCGGCGCTGACGTGCGCGCCCAGCGCCTGCGAGGCGTCCAGCGAGGCACCGGGCGCGAGGCGCATGTGCACGATGTAGTGACCCTCGCGCAGCTGCGGCAGGAACGAGCTCTTGAGCAGCGGCAACGCGGCGAGGCCGGCGATGCACAGCAGCGCCACCGCCAGCAGCACCGCGCGCGGACGGTCCTCGATGCGCGCCAGCAGGGCCGTGTAGCGCGCCTTCAGGCGTGTCTGCAGACGCGGCTCGGTCGTGTCGTGCCCGCGGCCCAGCAGCACGCAGGCCAGCGCCGGCGTCAGCGTCAGCGCCACGCCCAGCGAGGCCAGGATCGCGGCGATGTAGGCCAGCCCCAGCGGCGCGAACAGGCGCCCGGCCACGCCCGAGAGCGCCAGCACCGGCGTGAACACCAGGGCGACGATGAAGCTGGCGTAGACCACCGCGCCGCGCACTTCCAGCGCCGCGTCCAGCACCACCCGCGCGGTTGCCCGCGGCGCGGCGAGCACGCGATTCTCGCGCAGCCGCCGGGCGATGTTCTCGACGTCGATGATGGCGTCGTCCACGACCTCGCCGATGGCGATCGCCAGCCCGCCGAGGGTCATGGTGTTGAGGCCGAAGCCGAGATGCTCCAGCACCACCACCGCGGCCAGCAGCGACAGCGGGATCGCCAGCGCCGAGATCAGCGCCGCGCGCGCATTGCGCAGAAACAGGAACAGCACCGCCAGCACCAGCACCGCGCCGATCAGCAGCGCATCGCGCAAGTGCGTCAGCGCGGCATCGATGAAGTTGGCCGGCCGGAACAGGGCCGGATACAGCGTGACGTCCTGCGCCGCCAGCGCGGGCTTCAGCTGCGCCAGGCGTGCGTCCAGCGCGCGCGTCACCTTGAGCGTGTCAGCGCCGTACTGCTCGTCCACCACCAGCATCACGCCGGGCCTGCCCATGATCGCGGCGGCGCCCACGGCAGGCGCGGCGCCGTCGCTGACACTGGCGACGTCGGCCAGCCGCAGCACCTGTCCGTCGCGCGCGCGCAGCACGGTGGCGCCGATCGCCGCCGCCGTGCGCGGCACGCCGACGGGTGTCAGCACGATGCGCTGCTCGGCGTTCTCGACGAAACCGGCGCCGACGCTCGCGGTGGCCTTGCGCGCCGCGGCGATCACCTCGGGAAACGACAGCCCGTAGCGCGCCAGCGCCGCCGGGCGCACCTGGATCTGGATCTGCTTGAGCGCGCCGCCGAACACGTTGACGTCGGACACGCCGGGCACGGCGAGGATCTGCGGCTTCAGCGTCCAGTCGGCCAGGGTGCGCAGCTGCATCGGCGTCCGCTGCGGCGAGGTGATGCCGACGGTCAGCACGATGCCGGCCGACGACGACAGCGGCAGCAGGACCGGCGTCGCAACACCGGCAGGCAGCTGGCTGGCCGCGGCTGCCAGGCGTTCGGCCACGCTCTGGCGCACACGGGCGAGATCGGCGCCGGCGTGGAAGGTCAGGGTGATCATCGACAGGCCCTGGATCGACTTCGAGCGCGTGCCGGCCAGCGCGCCGGCGCCGCCGAGCGCGTTCTCCAGCGGCTGCGTCACCAGCGCCTCGACCTGTCCGGGCGAGAGGCCCGGCGCCTCGGT
Source organism: uncultured Pseudomonadota bacterium (assembly GCA_963794205.1). GTDB lineage: Bacteria > Pseudomonadota > Gammaproteobacteria > Xanthomonadales > Rhodanobacteraceae > Metallibacterium. The sequence continues at coordinate 10,705 of CAWCCR010000015.1, read as the reverse complement.
CTGCACGATCGCCTGTGGCGGCGCGAACTCGGGGAACACGTCCAGCCGCGCACGCCCGAACGCCAGCAGGCCGTAGCCGGCGAACAGCAGCGCCAGCGCGATCACCGCACCGCGATGACGCACGCTGAGCGCGAGGATCGCGTTCAGCACGCCGCTGCGCGCCGCCTCCGGGGCGCGCTCAGTCATCGTCCCCGCCTCCGGACACCTTGGCGCCCGCGGGCGGCTTCAGTTCCTGCGACAGCAGCAGCTCGCCGCCATGCACCACCACGCGCTGGCCGGGGCGCAGGCCGGCACGGACGAACCCGTCCGCGCCGCCAGCGGCCGACTCCGGCAGTGGCTGCCGGCGAAAATCACCGGGCGCGGTCTCGACGTAGACCCAGGGCTGACCCGCGTACCAGATCACCGCCGCCGCGGGCACGCGCACGCCGCTCTGCGCGGCGCCCGGTTCGGGCACGTCGGCAGCGAGGCGAGCGCCGATGCGCAGCGCGTCGGCGCTCGCGGCGCCCACCGCGGCGCGGTAGTACCAGGTCGGTCCCTGCGCCACCGCATCCGTCCGCGGCGCCGGTCCGAGCAGGCTGGCGGGCAGCGCGGCCGTTGCCGACAGCCGCAGCGAAATCGCGGGCGGCGCCGGCATGCGCGTGGCCGGCGGCAGCGCCAGCTCGATCAACGCCACGCGGCCATCGGCAAACTCGGCCAGCGCCTGCGGACCGCGCAGGGCCAGCGCGGTCAGCGCCGTTCCCCACTGCGCGCGGGCGGTCGCGCGGACAGCGGCGAACTGGGCGACCGCCGCGATGCGTTGGGCGGTCGCCGCGGCGGCCTGCGCGCGCGCGGTCTGCACATCGCGCAACGCGGCGTTTTCGCCATGGCGATACAGCGTGTCGAGCCGCGTGGCTTCGGCGTCGGCGGCGGCGGCCTCGGCGCCGGCGGCGGTGGCCTGCGCGCGCGCGGCGGCGAGCCGGGCGGCACTGGCCAGCAGCGGTGCGGGGTCGCGCACGCTGGCCAGGCCTGCGATCTGCGGCGCCTCGCGGATGGCCACCAGTGGCGCCAGCAGCACGCCGCTGGCGGCGAGATCGGCCGGCGCCACGCGCACACCGGGCGGCGCGGCCCACGCGGGCGCGACCAGCAGCAGGGACGGCAGCACGGCCAGCAACAGGGACGCGCGCGCGCGGCGATGCGTGCGAAAGCGTTCAGCGATCATGGACCCCTCCGGTCGGCGCGGGCGCCGCGGTCGTGACGGATGTCGCCAGTGCAGCCGCGTCGGGCAGCTGCGAGACCGGCCACAGCGGGCGCTGCACGGCGTCTTCGAGCTGCGCGAGGCCGGCCAGCGCCGCGCCCTCGGCGTCGGCCGCGGCCAGTGCGGCCTGATCGGCAGCGGCGCGGGCGGCCAGCGCGGCGGGGCGGTCGATCCGGCCCGCGGCGCGCCGTGCCTCGGCCTGCGCGGCGCGCTGTTCGGCCGCGTGCGCCGCCGCCACGAGCTGGTGCCAGGCGGCGTAGCGTTGCGCGTACTCGGTGCGCGCGCCGTCGAGCTGATGCAGGATCCGCGATTGCCGCGCCAGCACCGCGGCAGCGGCCTCGTCGCGTGCGGTCGCGGCGGCGCGGATGCGCGCGCCGGCGCCGTGAAACAGCGGCAGCTGCGCGTCGAGGCCCAGCGACCATTTGTGCGCGCCGCGGTCGTAGATAGTGCCCGGAGCCACGGCCAGCGCCGGGTAGCGCGTGCCGGCGGCCTCGCGCAGGCCGGCTTCGGCCACCCGGTAGCGCTGCAGCAGCGCGCGCAGATCGAGGCGGTTCCAGGCCGCGTCGTCGGCCAGCGCCGCGGGCGGCAAGGCGGCCGGCGCCGGCGGCGCGTCGAGTCCCGGCCAGTCCAGCGCGACGCCATCGAGCGCCGCGGCCGGCACGCCGATCGCCGCCGCCAGCGTCTGGCGCGCGGCAACGCGGTCGGCCTGTCGTGTGGCCAGGGTCGACCCGGCACGCGCGGCCGCCAGTTCGGCTGCCAGCAACTGGCCGCGATCGCCCGCGCCGAGGCGCAGGCGCTGCCGCGCGACGGCGACAAAATCACGCTCGGCCCGCGCGACGGACTGCGCCAGTCGCACGCTGCGTCGTGCGAGCAGCAGATCACGCAGCGCCGCCACGGCACGGCTGCGCGTCTGCCATACCGCTTCGGCGTACCGGTCCTGCGCCGCCAGTGTCCGCGCCCGGCGCATCGCATCACGCGCAGCGGCCTCGCCCGGATGCAGCAGCGGCACGAGCAGGGCCAGTCCGACCGTCCACGGCGCGCGTCCCAGACCGCCGGAGAAAACCTTCTCCGGGCTCAGCTGCAGGGTCGGATTGGTGCGCTGCGCGGCCAGCGTGGCGGCGGCCGCGGCATGCGCGGCGGTCGCGTGCGCCTGCGCCAGCTGCGGGTTGAAATACAGCGCGGCGACGATGACGCGGTCGGGTGTCCACGGTGCCGCCGGGCCGGCCGCCAGTCCGAGCCGGTCAAACGCCGCAGCCAGACCCGGATCATCCAGCCGCCGCGCGGACAGCGCCTGCGCCGAGGCGCGCGCATCCGGAGGACGCGGCGGCGGCACGCTGGCACAGCCGGCCAGCACGACGGCAAGCAGCGCGGCGATCAGGATACGCATGCCGCGCAGCTTGCCCGCGCAGTCTTAGCGGACTCTTAGGAAGATACGGGTTCTGATCTTCCGGGCCATGAATGACTTGCCGCGCAGCGAGCACGCGAGTGCCTGATGCGGCGTGGCCGAGTCCGGACCTGCGCCGGACTCGGCGCTCTCCGACAAGCCCGCGGCGGACTTGCCGGAGGTTCCCTGGCAGGCTTCTCGGCACGCACCGCGCGGAACACGGCCACTGCCGGCAGCGGGGTGCTCGGTTACGATAGCCGGCCCTTCCCGCGCCACCAGGAATGCCGATGTCCGCGCTGATCTGCGGTTCGCTCGCCTACGACACCATCATGGTGTTCCAGGACCAGTTCAAGAACCACATCCTGCCGGACAAGGTGCATATCCTGAACGTGGCGTTCCTGGTGCCGCGCATGCGCAAGGAGTTCGGCGGCTGCGCCGGCAACATCGCCTACAACCTGCGGCTGCTGGGCGGCGATCCGCTGCCGATGGCCACCGTCGGCCAGGATTTCGGCCCCTACCGCAAGCATTTCGAGAGCTGCGGCGTGCGCCTGGACTGCGTGCGCGAGATCGAGGACCTGTACACCGCGCAGGCCTTCATCACCACCGATCTCGACGACAACCAGATCACCGCGTTTCATCCGGGCGCGATGATGCGCTCGGCCGAGAACCACGTGCGCGACGTGGCCGGCGCCGAGTTCGGCATCGTCGCGCCGGACTCGCGCGAGGCGATGCTGCAGCACGCCGGCGAGTTCGCCGAGCGCGGCGTGCCTTTCATCTTCGATCCCGGCCAGGCGATGCCGCTGTTCAACGGCGAGGAGTTCCGCGCGCTGATCGAACAGGCGCAGTACGTCACCGTCAACGATTACGAGTCGCAGCTGCTGCAGCAGCGCACCGGCTGGAGCGAGAAGCAGATCGCGGAGCGCGTCAATGCCTATATCGTCACCCGCGGCCCGAACGGCTCGCTGATCCACACCGCGCTGCGGACGGTCGAGATTCCGCCCGCGCACGAGCGCCGCGTTTCCGATCCCACCGGCTGCGGCGATGCGTACCGCGCCGGGCTGATCTTCGGCATCATGAAGGGCATGGACTGGGCGACCACTGGCCGCATCGCCTCGCTGATGGGCGCGCTCAAGATCGAACATCCCGGCACGCAGAACCAGCGCTTCAGTCACGACGAGTTCGCCGAGCAGTTCCGCCAGCAGTTCGGCTACGCGCTCGGCTGAGTCCGGCGCGGATGCCGTCCTCGTCCCGTCGGCGCGCGACCATGGCGCACCACCTCGCCCGCTCCTGCCGATGACCGGCTCCGACACCGCTGCCCCGGACGCCGGCCATCCGGCGCATGCCCCGCGCCGCGCCGCGCTGGCCTTCATCTTCGTCACCGTGCTGATCGACATCCTCTCGTTCGGCATCATCATCCCGGTGCTGCCGCATCTGGTGCAGCAGCTGATCGGCGGCAGCATCGGGCGGGCGGCGGTGTGGTCAGGCGTCTTCAGCACGATGTTCGCGGCGATCCAGTTCGTGTGCTCGCCGGTCCAGGGCTCGCTGTCGGACCGCTACGGCCGTCGCCCGGTGATCCTGCTCAGCAATCTCGGCCTCGGCGTCGACTTCCTGGTGATGGCACTGGCACCGACGCTGGGCGTTCTGTTCGTCGGGCGCGCGATCTCCGGCATGACCTCGGCCAGCTTCAGCACCGCCAACGCCTACATCGCCGACGTCACGCCGCGCGAGAAACGCGCGCAGGCCTTCGGTCTGCTGGGCGCCGCCTTCGGCATCGGCTTCGTGGTCGGCCCGGCGCTGGGCGGCTTCCTCGGCGGCATCGCCACGCGCCTGCCGTTCTGGGCGGCCGCCGGCCTCTCGCTGACCAATTTCTGCTACGGCCTGCTCGTGCTGCCGGAATCGCTGCCGCCGGACAAGCGCAGCGCGCGCTTCGACTTCGGTCACGCCAATCCGCTGGGCGCGCTGCTGCTGCTGCGTCGCTACCCGCAGGTGCTGGGTCTGGCGGCGCTGGTGTTCCTGTCGCAGCTGGCGCATTACGTGCTGCAGAGCACCTTCGTGCTCTACACCGACTACCGCTACGGCTGGGGCCCGCAGGCCGTCGGCTACACGCTGGCCCTGGTCGGCCTGTGCAGCGGGGTGGTCCAGGCCGTGCTGGTGGGGCGGCTGGTGCCGCGGTTCGGCAACCGTCGCGTGCTCTTGGCGGGCCAGGTCTTCGGCATCGCCGGACTGGCGCTGATGGGCCTGGCCGGCAGCGGCGGCCTGTTCCTCGCCGCGATTCCGCTGATCGCGCTGTGGGGCCTGTCGGGGCCGCCGACCCAGGCGATCATGACCGGCCAGGTCGATCCGCACGAGCAGGGTCGCCTGCAGGGCGCGATCACCAGCCTGACCGCGTTCTCCGGCATCTTCGGGCCGTCGCTGTTCACCACTGTGTTCGCCGCATTCATCGGCCGCGACGCCGGCCTGCACCTGCCCGGCGCGGCGTTCCTGCTGGCCGCGATGCTGATGGTGTTCGGCTTCGTGGTCGCCGATCGCGCGACGCGTCGCCGCGAACCGATCGCCGCCGCGGTCGACTGAAACGCGGACGCGGCGGGCGCCTCAGCCCAGCACGCCGCGCACCGCGTCGACCACGTGCGCCACCGTGAAACCGAAGTGCGGAAACAGCACCTCTGCCGGCGCCGAGGCGCCGAACGTGGTCATGCCGACCACCGCGCCATCGAGGCCGACGTACTTGCGCCAGTAGTCGCTGCTCGCGGCCTCGACGGCCACCCGTGCGCGGCACCAGCCGGGCAGCACGCCCTCGCGGTACTCCGGCGGCTGCGCGTCGAACACCTCGGCGCAGGGCATCGACACCACGCGCACGCCGATGTCCTGCTGCGCCAGCGCGCGCATCGCCTGCATCGCCAGCTCGACCTCGGAGCCGGTGGCGATCAGGATCGCCCTGAACGAGGCGTCGCCCGGATCGGACAGCACGTAGCCGCCGCGCGCGATCCGCGCCAGCTGCTCGTCGCTGCGCTGCTGGTGGGCCAGCGTCTGGCGCGAGAACACCAGGCAACCGGGGCCGTCGCGGCGCTCGATCGCCTGACGCCAGGCCACCGCCGACTCGACCGCATCGCAAGGCCGCCAGACGCGATTGTTGGGGATCAGGCGCAGGCTGGCCAGATGCTCGACCGGCTGGTGCGTCGGGCCGTCCTCGCCCAGCCCGATCGAGTCGTGGGTGTAGACGTGGATCGCGTGCGCCGGAATCAGCGCCGACATGCGCACGGCGTTGCGCGCGTAGTCGGAGAACACCAGGAAGGTGGCGTCGTAGGGAATGAAGCCGCCGTGCAGGGCAAGGCCGTTGGCGATCGCGGTCATGCCGAACTCGCGCACGCCGTAGTGGACGTAGTTGCCGGCTTCGCCCGCCGCGTTGACGTCGCGGGCTCCCTTCCACAGGGTGAGGTTGGAGCCGGCCAGGTCGGCCGAGCCGCCGATCAGTTCGGGCAGCAGCGGCGCCGAAGCATCGATCGCCATCTGCGAGGCCTTGCGCGAAGCCACCGACGGACCCTCGGTCTGCACATCTGCGGACGTGGCCTCGGCGTGCGCGGCCCAGTCGGCCGGCAGCTCGCCGGCCATGCGGCGTTCGAACTCGGCGGCCAGCTCCGGGATACGCCTGCGCATAGCGCGCGAACAGCTCCTTCCATGCCGTCTCGCGCTCGATGCCGGCGTCCTGGCGTTCCACGCAGTCGTAGATCGCATCGCGGGATCTCGAACGGCGCGTGCGTCCAGCCGAGCTGCAACGCGCGCGGCGGCGACCTCGTCCTTGCCCAGCGCCGCGCCGTGCGCGCTTTCCTTGCCCTGCTTGTGGGGCGCGCCGAAGCCGATGATCGTCTTGCAGCAGATCAGCGTGGGGCCGCTCGGCGATCGAGACCGGCCGGACGATCGCCGCCTTGATCGCCTCGGCGTCGTGGCCGTCGACGTCGCGCAGCACGTGCCAGCCGTAGGCCTCGAAGCGCTTGCGGCGTGTCGTCGGTGAACCAGCCGCGGACCTCGCCGTCGATCGAGATGCCGTTGTCGTCGTAGAAGGCGATCAGCTTGCCGAGCTTCAGCGTGCCGGCCAGCGAGGCGGCCTCGTGCGAGATGCCCTCCATCAGGCAGCCGTCGCCGACGAAGACGTAGGTGTGGTGATCGACGATCGGCGAGGCCCGGGCGGTTGAAGCGCGCGTGCCAGCAGCTTCTCGGCCAGCGCCATGCCGACCGCATTGGCCAGGCCCTGGCCCGAGCGGGCCGGTGGTGGTCTCGACGCCCGGCGTCTCGCTGGCGCTCGGGATGGCCGGCGGTCTTCGAGTGCAGCTGGCGGAAGCGCTTGAGCTCCTCGATCGGCAGGTCGTAGCCGGTCAGATGCAGCAGCGCGTACTGCAGCATCGAGCCGTGGCCGTTGGACAGCACGAAGCGGTCGCGGTTGGGCCAGTTCGGATTGGCGCGGGTTGTGGCTTGAGGAAGTCGCTCCAGAGCACCTCGGCGATGTCGGCCATGCCCATCGGGCATGCCCGGGATGACCGGAGTTGGCCTGCTCTACACGCGTCCATGGCGAGGGCGCGGATGGCGTTGGCGAGTTCACGACGGGCTGGGCATGCAGGGCTCCGGCGGGCGGCAAAGTGGGCATTGTCGCCGATCGTTTCGCGTGCCGCGCGGCTGACCATTTGCTGAACCGTCGGGTATTGAAAATGAACAGCATGAACTCCAGCTGATGCAGCGCAACACGGATTCAGCTGTTGCTGGGGTATCGCCCCCAAGAATCCGCCTGCCTTCGCCTTCCCCAGGGCGTCGGCCCTTCCCTGATTCCGCTGGAGAACGAGATCATGAACAAGACTTTTGCTGCCCTTGCCCTCGCGGGCCTGTTTGCCCTTCCCGCCGTGTCCCACGCGGACGATACCAATGGCTTTTTCATCAACGGCAGCGTCGGACAGTCCGATCTGCGCAGCCATACCTACAACAAGTCCCATGACATCGGTTACCAGCTCAACGGTGGCTACCGCTGGGCGGTCACGCCGAGCGTGCTGCTGGGCGTCGAGGGCGGCTACAGCTACCTCGGCAGCTTCGGTATGCAAAATCCCGCCATTCCGTTCACCGGTCCGGCGCCGCTGGACGCCACCCTGCACGGCTGGACGCTGGGCGGCGACGCGCACGTCAACCTGACCAGCAACTGGTATGTCAGCGGCCGCGCGGGCCTGTTCCACTGGAACGGCCGCAACACTGCGCCGTCGGCGACGCCGGTGACCTTCAACGGTCACGGCAACAACAGCAATTCACGTTTTTTTTTTTTTTTTTTTTTTTTTTTTTTTTTTTTTTTTTTTTTTTTTTTTTTTTTTTTTTTTTAAGCGTTTTGTGTGTGTGCTTCGTAGGTCTTGCTATGAGATCACCCGGTGGGCGATCGACACGTTCGGCGTGATCCCGTACTGCTGGGCCCACTGGATCGAGTTCTTCCCCCAGTTGCAGCGCCTCGAAGAGCCGTACGCGGGCCGGGCACAGGGCCTGGCGATGCGCTACGGCCGTCGCATCTACGACATGGACTCCCAGCTTCAGCGGATCAGGACCTGGGACGAGCTGGCCGGCTCCTGGTCGGCCGCGACCGGCACCCGCCACCTCTCCGACCTGCCGCACGGCCCAGAGGACGAGGGGATCGTCGTCGCCGAGGTCATGCAATCGGTCGTGGACGACCGAAAGGATCTGTTCGTGGTGAACGTGATGAACCACGGCGGCCTGATCGGCAACCTTCCCGCAGGCGCCGCGGTGGAAGTGCCCGCCATCGTCGACGGTCAGGGCATGCACCCGCTGGGCATCCCGGATCTGCCGCCTGGGCTGGCGGCCACGCTCAGCCTGCACGCCCAGGTCCAGGCGATGACGATGCAGTCCGCGCTGACCGGTGACCGCGGGCTGCTGCGGCAGGCCATCCTCACGGACCCGCTGGTGGCCGCGACCCTCGAGCCGCACGAGGCTGAGGCCCTGGCAGACGAGCTCCTCGAGGTCAACGCCCGCTATCTGCCGCAGTTCGCATCGTCGATCGGCGGTGCCGCATGACAACCCTCGTCGAGCCTCCCATCAGCGACGACATCGTCATCGCCGAGCCGCGACTGCGCTCGTTGATCCGCCACGTCGTCACCACCGTCTGGCTGCTGCCCAGTGCCGCGCTCCTGATCGGCCTGTTCATCATTCCGACGTGCTACGCCATCTACCTTGGCTTCACGAACCTGGAACTACTCGGCCAGTACGCGCAGACCTACAACTTCACCGGCACCGCCAACCTGCAGCGGATGATCCACGATCCGACGTTCTGGTACAGCGTCAAGCTGACGCTCATCTTCGTGATCGGCTCAGGAATCGTCGCCCAGACAGTGCTCGGGCCTTGCGCTCGCACTGCTCGGCCAGCGAGTGAACGTCGTCGTCCGCTCCAGCGTGGGAGCGATCGTCATCCTGGCCTGGGTCCTGCCGGAGATCACGGTCGCCTTCGTCTGGTACTCCTTCAGCCAGGCCGGCGGCACGCTCAGTCATATCTTCGGCGTGCCCAAGAGCGACCTGCTCTCCACCGTGCCCATGCTCGTGGTCTGCATGGCCAACGCCTGGCGTGGCACCGCCTTCTCGATGCTGCTGCTCAGTGCCGGTCTGCGCAATGTTCCGGCCGAGGTCGATGAGGCCGCCCAGCTCGAGGAGCCGGCTACTGGCGGCGGCTGTTCACGGTGACGCTCCCGATCATGCGGCCGACCCTGATGATCAACCTGCTCCTCATCACGCTGGCCACGATCTCCGACTTCACCCTGATCTTCGCCATGACCCAGGGTGGACCCGGCAATCAGACGGCCATCCTGCCCGTCTACATGTACATCGAGGCTTTCCAGTTCAACCAGCTCGGCTACGGCACGGCGATCGCTCTGACGCTCGTCCTCATCGGAGCCATCCTGTCCATCGCCTACATCCGCCAGCTGCGGCCCGAACTGCAGGACGCCACGTCATGACCCGCCAGGCCAGCTCGCTGAAAGGTGGCGAGATGTCCGCTGACCAGCTCGTCACGACCGGGCCGAGGTTACCGCGCCCGCCGTCGTCCGCAAGCGACGGTCCCCGGCACGCCCGGTCCTCAACGTCCTCATGATCGTCATCGGCCTGGTGTTCCTGCTGCCGCTGCTCTGGCTGATCCTTGCCTCGTTCAATCCCAGCGCCGATGGCACGCTGGCCATGCCGCACCCGTTCTCGCTGCTGAACTATCACCTCGTCATCCGCGCGGGAGCGGGCGCCGCGATCACGAACAGCCTCTACCTCGCCGGCGTCTCTACGGTCATCGCCACGGCCGTGTCCACCATGGCCGGATTCATGCTGGCCCGACGGAAGATTCGCTTCAAGGGAGCATTCCTCGTCCTGATCCTCTTCCTCACCGGGCTCCCCGTCACCCTGCTGCTGATCCCCACCTACCAGATCTTCGTCAACCTGGCCTGGCTGAACTCGAAGTTCTACACCTCCCTCGTCCTGGCCTCCATGTCAGTGCCGTTCTCCATCTGGCTCCTGAAGAACTTCATCGGCCAAGTCCCCGGTGAGTTCGAAGAGGCCGCGGCGATCGAGGGCGCAAGTGAAATCAGCATCCTCTTCCGCATCGTCATGCCACTGATCATTCCCGGCATCCTCGTCGCAGCGATCCTGACCTTCATCAACTCGATGGGGCTCTTTCCTGATCCCCCTTGTCCTTGACGCCAATCCGTCGGACACGCCGGGTGCCGTCGGCATTTACCAGTTCATGAGCGCGAACGGCCAAGTTCAGTTCGGCCAGCTGGCCGCATATTCGGTGCTGTTCTCCGTGCCCGTCATCATCCTCTATCTGATCAGCTCCCGTTGGCTCAGCGGTGGGTTCTCCTTCGCCGGCGGGGTGAAGGGCTGATGCCGAAGCTGGCCCAACTGACTACGACAGGAGCGGGGAAATCCATGGCGAAGATCGTGCTGCGCAGGGTAACCAAGTCCTTCGGATCAAAGGTCGCCGTCGACGATCTGAACCTTGAGGTCGAGGACGGCGAGTTCGTGATCGTCGTCGGGCCCTCGGGCTGCGGCAAGACCACCACATTGCGAATGAT
>CAWCCR010000014.1:0-202387 GCA_963794205.1 uncultured Pseudomonadota bacterium | reverse complement strand
TGAGCCGAAGCTTCAGGCTCATCTGAGAAACGGCGCGAATCATCTCCGAGCGCGCCGAGACCACCTTTTCGATGGCCTCGGTCGCCTTTCGCGAATCCAACTGGCTCGAGTCCATCTCCTGCTTCAATTCGGTCTCGGCCGCCTCGACGGCGCGACGGAGCTGAACCAGGTTCGGACGCGCTTCGCGCAGGATTTCGTTGATCTGTCTGTTCTGGTCGGCGCTCAACCCGATGTCGCGCCGGGTCGTCCCATCCACCAGGCGGACATCCCCGGCCGCTGGGCGGCGGCGAACGACGCCGTCAACAATAAGATTCCGAGCACAGGACTTTTCATTGCTCTACCTCGAAAGGGACTGAATGGGTTGAACCGCACTCGATGAAGTGCTGTCCGCGATACTGAAGGCATCCTGGTAAAGTTGCGTGTCCGGCACTCCTTCCCCCGGATCCTGCCTGGCGCCAGGTCGGAAGATCGTTGTCACCACGAGAATCAGGAGGACGGCGACCTGGCAGGCAGCGCCCTGAATTGGACTCGGGGCCGCGGATTGTTCAGCCGCCTGAAAATAGATCGGCGCTGAGCAGGCGAGGAGATCCTCCGGTATGGCCGGATTCACCACGAGGGATTTCTTCCGACGGCAGACCATCTCCCATCGCTCCCGGCACTGTTTGCACGCCTCAATGTGTCCGTCGTCTGCCTCGAGGCCATAAAGACGGCCAATCATTCGTTCATCGGTCCAGTGGTTCGGATTCATATAGATCCCTTGCTTCAATACCGCAGCTTTTTCACCGCGCGGGCCATGTGCGATTTCACGGTCCCCAGATCCAACCTGCAGGATCTCTCCAATCTCTTCCAGGCGCCGGTTTTCTTCGTGTCGAAGGACAAATACAGACCTTTGCCGAGGTGTCGGCGCCTCTCCAGCGCAGCCGAAATCCTCTCGGCGATGTCCCGCGCACGCGCGGCTTGCTCCGGATTCGGTAGCGATGATGGCGTCAGTTGAAGCGCGTCGCGTTCTTCCATGCGCCCGACCCTCCGCCGCCAGAAAAGCCAGCGACGGGATCGCAGATGATCCAGACAGGTGTTGACGGCGATCCGCGTGATCCACTTCTCGGGCGATTGAATCGGAGGGGCGTCGGCTTTTTGCAGAGCCTGGTACGCCTTGAAATGCATCCTGGGTGGCGATGTCGGCATCCTCGCTGTTTCTGAGCATACGCAGGCACCAGCAGATACACCCGCTTCTGTTCCGCCGCCATCCAGCGCTCAAAGTCAACGAGGCGACCGCGTCCATCTGTGCCGGATTCGCCGCCACCCAGTCTCCAATGCCCATGATTCTGACGGCTTCCTTCTCCGCCGTCGCCATTGTTCTCTCCCTGTCTTCCTATCTATCCATGACGGGGATTTTCGTCCATGGGTTACGTCCTCCGCAAAGAAGTCTCAAACCTCGAAGGCTCAAACTCGATTTCCTGGAGTCTTGGCGCTTTTGAGCCCTCGAGGTTGCGGTGGGAGGCGGCGAGCTTTCGTTGGCCCAATCTAATCGACACGTATCACGTCGCGGATGGAACTGCGGACGATGTTCTGAATCCAGACGTTCACCTTAACCCTCCGGGCGAAGTCGGGCAAGAATTCCTTCTTGAAAATGTTGAACGCCGCATCGGAGCCGAGGTTGATCGCGCCTCGGGTGATGGTTGCGGTGGAGGACGAATTGCGCCCCGGTGGCGTGTAGAAGTTGGAAGCGGTCGCACTGATGAAAGTATCGCGGCGCGCAACGCCTCCGACGTGGCCGCTGCAGTGAACTTTGCGCGCGAACACCGCTTGCGCCTGGTCGTGAAGGGCGGTGGGCACAGTTATCAGGGCACGTCCGACGCGCCCGATTCGTTGCTGGTATGGACACGCTACATGGATGACGTCGAGATGCACGATGCGTTCGTGCCGCAGGGATGCGCCGACAGGATCGCACCGCAGCCGGCGGTCAGCGTCGGCGCGGGCTGCATCTGGGGCCATGTTTACGATGCGGTGACGACCGCGGGCGGCCGTTACGTGCAGGGCGGCGGCTGCATGACCGTGGGTGTCGCCGGATTGATCAGCAGCGGCGGCTTCGGCAGCTGGTCGAAGCGCTACGGGCTGGCCGCGGCCGGATTGCTCGAGGCCGAGGTCGTCACCGCCGACGGCAAAGTGCGCATCGTCAATGCCTGCAACGACCCGGACCTGTTCTGGGCGCTCAAGGGCGGCGGCGGGGGAAGCCTCGGCGTCATCACGCGCCTGACCCTGTGCACACGCGATCTGCCGGATTTTTTCGGCGTCGCGAACGCGACGGTCGTGGCCAGCTCGGACGCTGCTTATCGCCGCCTGATCGAGCGCTTCCTCCTGCACTATCGCGACAACCTGTTCAACCCGCACTGGGGCGAAACCGTCCACTTCCATGCGCGCAACACGCTGCGGGTCAGCATGGCGTTCCAGGGCCTCGACAAGGCGCATGCCGAGGCGGTCTGGAAACCCTTTTCCGACTTCATCCACGCCTGTCCGCAGGACTATCACATCACCGCGCCGCTGCAGGTGCTGGCCATCCCCGCGCGCATGATCTGGAATCCCGAGGCACTGCGAAAGGTGCCCGGCGCGGTGGTCGCGGATGCGCGCCCGAATGCTCCGATCGACAACATCGTTTGGGCTGGCGATGCGGACCAGTCCGGCCAATTCATCCATGGCTATGGCTCGGCGTGGCTGCCCGCCGCACTATTGCAAGCCGATCGCCGCAAGGCATTGGTCGACGCGCTGTTCGCGGCCAGCCGTGCCTGGGGAGTGTCGCTGCATTTCAACAAGGGGCTGGCCGGCGCACCTGCGGAAGAAATCGCGGCCGCGCGCGATACCGCGATGAATCCGCATGTGCTCGATGCCTTCGCGCTGGCGATCACCGGCGAATCGGGTCCGCCGGCATTCCCGGGCATTCCCGGACACGAACCCGACATGAAGGCGGCACGCAGCGATGCGGAGGCCACCATGCGCGCGATGCAGGCTTTGCTGAAGGCCGCGCCCGGCGCGGGCTCCTACGTTTCCGAGAGCGACTACTTCGAGCGCGCGTGGCAAACCGCGTTCTGGGGTTCGAACTATCCGCGGCTGGCGGCGGTGAAGCGCAGGTACGATCCCGAGGGATTGTTCTTTGTGCACCACGGCGTGGGCAGCGAGGCCTGGAGCGACGACGGCTTCACGCCACGGGCCTGAAAGCGGGAGGCTCCACTGCCGCGGCTTCGCGATCCGGCGGTTTCGCGACCCACGATCGCGCCGCGGCCCGCGCGGCGACGCCGCCAGGCCCCTGCCCCGGCTACGGCGCCTTGCCCGCCGCCGAGGCCGCGTGCGCCGCGCGACCGCCCCAGCGCGCGACGTCGGCGGCCATGCGCACGGCATTGCCGGCGACACCGGTTCCCACCCGGCAGGCGCGGACCTTGTCCTGCGTCAGCACGGCGTAGGGCCGGAAAGCCGGCAGCGTGGCGGCGATCGAGTCCTGCAGCGCGACCAGCGCGGCGACCTGATTGCAAAGCCCGGCCAGACTCGTGCTGAAGCCGGCCACGTCCCGATGCGCGGCACCGCTCGCGGCCGCGGACCCGGCGTGCGCGGTTTCCCGGTCGATGCTCGCGGACAGGCGATCGCCCGCTCTGCCGATGGCGCGGCCGGCCTGCCGGATGGCGGTGAAATCGCGGTCGTACTGCGCCAGCGCGCTGCGCTGTGCGGGCGTCACCGGGACGGGTTTGCCGCCGATCGCGAACTCGCCCGCCGGAGTCACGCGCGCCGCGGGCTTGAACGGAACGTGGATCACGACGTCACCATTGAGCGCCACATCCGTCGAGGACGTCGTGACGCTGCAGGCACCCAGCAGCGTCATCGCCAGCGCAGCCGGCACGATCGAAACCAGACGCTGCGTGATCCCCATGACGCACCTCCGTTGCGATGCCCTGACAGGGCCGCTCGCTCGCGGGTGCGAGGCGGCCCTGAAAAGATCAGTGAGCGTGCAGGCCCGACCGGCAGTCGCCGAGCCGCTTGTCGTCGATCACCGTGTACGGCGCGAAGGCGGGAAGCAACGCGGCGAGCTGGTCCTGGGTGGTCTGGATCGCCTGCATGTCATCGCAGATGCGGGCGGCGTGGACCTCGATCTTCGCCGCCTGCGCGTTGGCCTTGCGGTCGATGTCGCGGGTGTCGCCATGAGCCAGTCCGGAAAACACCGCGCCGATCACGCTGCCCGCCATCGCGGCGCCGGCCTTGCCGGTTTCCATGCCGTCGTGCAGCGTCGCCTGCACCTGCGTGTAGTACTGCACGGTCAGCGCGCGCTGCGCGGGCGTCAGCGTCACGGCCTTGCCGGCGATGCGCAGATCGCCATCGGCCTTGATGTGCGCCGTGGTGTCGTTGCTGCCGCGGATCGAGACCCGGCCGTCGTGGATGTGGATCAGGCTGCCGACCGATCCCTCTCCATTGTCGAAGGAACAGGCGCTGGCACTGACGGCGAAAACCAGCGCCAGCAGGCCGATGCGGGCGGTTCGTGCGGCAGGACGCAGGGCATGCATGGCTCACTCCTTGGCAGCGACAGGACAGATTGAGTGTGACACTACACCAACACGCCTGGCCTGCGAGCATGAGGAAAGTCATGCCCGGCAAGAAATTACGAAACCGTAATCGACGCCTCGACCCGACCGGCCCGGATCGCCAGCGGCCAGATCACCGCGCGCGTCTGCTGCGGATCGCCCCACGCCGCCTGCAGCGCCGGCGCGGCCTCGGCGATGGCGTCACGACCGGTGGCGGCGAGGTGGCGCTGCGCCGCCGACCAGCTGGCGAGATAGGCCAGATACTGCGGCAGCGTCCAGTCGCGGCGCAGGGTGAAGTCCGGCGCGGGGATCGCCGCGAACGGAAACGGCAGATCGCGATAGCCGGCGGCAACGTGGCGGCGCTCGGGCGGCCAATGCGGGCCGAGGGTGTCGTCGTGCAGGACGCGCAGCAGCGCATTGATGGCGGGATCGTCCGCGCCCTCGATCCGGTTGATGCCATAGGTCCATGCCGCGATCACGCCGCCGGGTCGCAGCACGCGGCGCACTTCGGCATAGAACGCGGTCAAGTCAAACCAGTGCAGCGCCTGGGCGACGGTGACCAGATCGGCACTGGCATCGGGCAGGCCACAGCGCTCGCCGCGCTCGACGGCGTAGCTCACGCGCGGATGCGGCGTGGCAGCGGCGATCTGTGCCGCGCTGGGATCGCTGGCGTGCACGCGCCGGAAGTGCGCGGCCAGCGCCACGCTGGCCTGGCCGCTGCCGCAACCCGCATCCCAGACCAGCTCGCGGCGCACGCACTGCTCTGCCAGCCACTCGAACAGCGCCTCGGGATAGCCCGGTCGCGCGGCGGCATAGGCCGCGGCGTGGCCGGAAAAATGATCCTTGAAGCGGGCATCGCTCATGGTTCGGGACCCTGTAACAGATCATCGCGCAGCAGATCGAGCCTCGTTGCCGAGCACCGCGCGCGACACCGGCAAGTTTGTCACCGTCAGGGCAGAACCGCTCGCATTTCCCACGCCGAACCTCTCCACCGGTCTCGGGGCGCGCCCGTTTCATGCGCGCGCCCCATGAACGGCCCGCGTTCAAACCCTCGCACGGCTTGCCGGCGGGGACGACCCACGGGGGCTCCGCGGGACGACCGGCGCGACCAAGGGAAGTCCCATTTCGGGGCGATCGCAGCAAGCCCATCGGAGAGGCCCCCCGGGGGAAAGTCGGGTGAGGGGCCGCGGGCTGGAGGTTGCGACATCCGTTCAACCCGCGAACATCGCCGTGTGTCGCGAGCGCCTGGACACGGGCCACCGTGCTGCGTACGCCTGCGCACCGACCCGCGCTCCTCAGCGCGCGCAATCTGCCGGCACGAAGATCATCATGAACCCGGCCCTGCGCTCGCCGCCCGAACCCTGATCAGGCCGGGGCTGCGCGATCCGCAGGTCTTCCAGGCACGTCAGGCAGGCAACGGTCTGCTGCCGCGAAGGCGCACCGGAACACCGGGTGCAACCCCCGAGCCTCCGGAAACATTGCAGGAGAGTCCCATGCCCATCGCATTCATGTTTTCCCAGCTCTACTGGATCCTGCTGGTGCTGCTGCTCTTCCTCGTCGCGTCGCTGAAGATCATCTTCGAGTATCAGCGCGCCGTGGTCTTCCAGCTCGGCCGGTTCACCAGGGTCAAGGGGCCGGGCCTGATCATCGTCGTGCCCATCCTGCAGCGGATGATGCGGCTGGACCTGCGCACCGTGGTGCACGAGGTCCCGCCGCAGGACGTGATCTCGCGCGACAACGTCTCGGTCAAGGTCGACGCGGTGCTCTACTTCCGCATCGTCGATCCGGAAAAGGCCTTCATCCAGGTCGAGGACTACTTCTCCGCCACCAGCAAGCTGGCCCAGACCACCCTGCGCGCGGTGCTGGGCAAGCACGACCTCGATGAGATGCTCTCCGAGCGCGGCAAGATCAACGCCGACATCCAGGCCATCCTCGACGCCCAGACCGAGTCCTGGGGAATCAAGGTCAGCGTCGTCGAGATCCGCAACATCGAGCTCACCGAAGGCATGGTCCGGGCGATCGCCAAGCAGGCCGAGGCCGAACGCGACCGCCGCGCCAAGGTCATCCATGCGGACGCGGAATTCCAGGCTTCGCAGACCCTGGTCAACGCCGCCGCCATCCTCGCTTCCGCACCCGGCGGCATGCAGCTGCGCTACCTGCAGACCCTGTCCGAAATCGCCACGGAAAAAAATTCCACGGTCATCTTCCCGATGCCCATCGACCTGATCAAGCCGCTCCTGCAGATCATCGAGCACGAGGCGAAGGACCGCTGAAACCGCGGCTCGGGTGCGGTTGCGGACATCGCGGCGGCCTGACCGCGACCTCGATCAGCAGGGCGCGACGACGCGGACGGCGGATTCCCGCTCGTTGCGAAAGCCCATCCGCTCATACAGCCGCCGGGCGTTGCCGTTGTCGCGCATGACGTGCAGGAACGGGATCTCGTCGCGCCGCAGCTGGCGGCGAATCAGCTTGATCGTCAGTCGTCGTGCAAGGCCCCGGCCCTGAAAATCCGGATGCGTGCAGACGCCGCTGATCTCGCGCAACGTGCCGGCATGCATGCGCTCGCCCGCCATGGCGACCAGGCGCTCGCCCTCGAAACAGCCGAAGTACTCGCCGAGCTCGATGGTGCGCGGACCGAACGGACCCGGCCGGGTCAGCGTGGCCAGCTCGAGCGCCTGCGCCGCGTGCTGCGGGCCGAGGCGGATCGCCTCGGGTGCCTCGTCGACCGCGGGCATCGGCGCCTCCCAGACCATCTTGAACATGGTCGACTCGGCCTCGATGCGCCAGCCCGCAGGCACGGCGCCCGACCAGCCGTCGCAGTAGAAGTGCTCGCCGGGCTGGCAGTACGGCGCCAGGGCATCGAAGTCGGGCCGCACGGCGTCGGCGAATCCGATGATCGGGGAGAAGCCCACGGCGTACCGCCGCGCGCCGCGCGCGCCGGCGGCGTACTTCGCATGCGGGCCGACGAGGGTATGCCAGACGATGTTGTCGAGCAGCTGCTGCATCGGGATCGGCGGGCGGACGATGGGAGCCGGACAACGCCGGCGGCCGGTGAAACTGACAGGCGGGAGCACCGATGGCAAGCGCGCAGGCGCACGGTCCGAGGATGGCCTGTTCGGACCCGCCCGCGGCGACCCGCTGCCTGCGATCTATCGAATGGTGTAATCCGCCGCGCCCATGCCCGACTCGTTGAAACGGATATCGATCGGGTACGTCGTGCCGGAACAGTCGACGATCCAGCGCTCGCGCCACACGCGCGAGCCCGGCGTGCCTTGCGGCAGGGCAAGAACGTACGGCACCCAGGAATCGATCTTCATGCAGCCGAGCGTTGCGGCTTTCCCGGCAACGCCGGCCATGGTGTCCCGGATCAGCTGCTGGTTGGCGAGGGTGCCTTTTTGCAGCACCCCGGGCGGCAGCGACTCCGATCGGCCGGTGCTGGCACAACCACCCAGCGCCATGAGCAGCACGAGACTGGAACACACGGCGACTCGATTCATGGACATCTCCCCGGGATTGTCGGCACTGAAGCTCAGCCGACCCCTTCAGGCACGGCGAGCGGGCGGTCGGCTGGGGCGCATTGTCGGCCCGCGAACGATGCGATCCGTTGCACATCGGGCGACGTCATGCAACCACGGAGCCCAGGAAGGACCGGACGACCGTCTCGAAACGCCCAGGCTGGTCATAGTGAACCCCGTGGCCGGCATCCTGGATCTGCTCGACCCGGATGCGCGCGTTCAGACCCTGCAGCTCGCTTGCCGTCTCAAGCGAAACCACGCCGGCATCGCCGATGACGATCAGGATCGGGACCGCGATCGTCCTCACTAGCTGGCGATAGTCGGGATTGGGCGGCGTGAGCACGTCGAATGCGCTGATCCGGGTCTGGAGTCTCGCGCTGGCCAGCAGGTCGAGCACCTCGGCCGAGCGACGCGCGTGTCGCGACTTCAGCCGAGCCAGCACGTCGCCTCGATCCTGGCCGAGCAACCGGCGATGCTGCTCGACGACGTCGCTGTCGCAGACTTCACGCTGACGCTGCGGACTCAGGAACGTCGGATCGACCAGGATGACGCCGCGGATCATCCCGGCGGCTTGACTCGCCACCACCGCCGCCGTCATGCCGCCCATCGAGTGTCCCAGCAGCAGCGGACAGGAAAGCCCGAGCCCGTGGATGAGCGCCATCACGTCGCGCGCGTGATCCTCGTACCGGAATCCATGCAGCGGGGTGCTCGATTGTCCGTGCCCCCTGGCGTCCGGCATCACCACGTCGTATTCGTTCGCGAGCGAACGCGCCAGCGGAGTCCAGCATGCCCCGTTGCCGGTCAGCCCATGGAGCAGAACCAGCGGCGGCTTGTCGCCTCCGGTCCGCAAGTAGTGGATGCTGATGCGGTCGGCTTCGCAGACACCGGACATCAAACGCGTCATTGAAATGGCTCTTGCTGGGGCGCGGCTTATACCGAGGTCCGCATCAGCAGCAGCGATGCAACAAGACCGTCCAAGGAAATGCAGTCTGGCAACGTGTGCGGAGGCGCATTCTTGATTGGTGGCACCACGGCGGACTCTTTCTGTGCTGCCTGACTTATGACTTAAGCGCGTAAGCTCCCCCGTCAAGCGGACAGTTTGAAAGTAGAGCTTTCGGCGAACTGTTGTCGGTACTCGCTGGGCGTTCGATCACCCAGCGAGTCGTGAGGGCGGTGCTCGTTGTACTCGATCATCCACCAGTAGGTGGCCTCGCGTACGTCCTCCAGTCGTGCGAATAGGTGTTGGTCCAGCACCTCCTCGCGGAAGGTCCGGTTGAAGCGTTCGATGTAGGCGTTCTGGTTGGGCTTGCCGGGCTGGATGTACTGGATCGCCATGGCGTTGGCCTTGGTCCACTGCACGAAGTCCTCGCCCAGGAACTCCGGGCCGTTGTCGGTGCGCAGTACCTGCGGCAACCCCCGCTCGGCCTTCAGCTGCTCGAAGATGCGCACCAGGCGCGCCGAGGTGATCGAGGTGTCGATCTCGATGTGCAGCGCCTCACGGTTGAAATCGTCGATCACGTTGAAGGTCCGGAAGCGACGCCCGCACGCCAGGGCGTCGCTCATGAAGTCGGCCGACCACACCGTGTCGGGCAGCCGCGGCACGTACAGCGCAACCCGCTCGCGCTTGGGCAGACGGCGGCGCGCCGGCCGCCGCAGGTTCAGGCGCATCGCCCGGTACACCCGGTAGATGCGCTTGGGATTCCACTGCGGATGCTGCCGGCGCAGCAGCACGCAGCACTTCCAGAAGCCACGGCTCGGGTGGTCCTCCACCGACCGCGCCAAGGCCGCGATGACCTCGGCATCGCGCACCGTCCAGTCCAGCGGCGGCGCGTACCACGCCGAGCGTGCCAGGCCCACGCAGGCACAGGACCGGCGCAGGGGCAGCTGGTGCTCGTCATGGAGAAACCGCACCGCCTCGCGCTTCTGCGCCGGTCCTACAATTTTTTTGCGATCAGGTCCTTCATCGCCGCGTTCTCCAGCGCCAGATCCGCATACAGGCGCTTGAGCCGGCTGTTCTCCGCTTCCAGCTCTTTCACCCGCTTCAGATCCGACGCCTCCATCCCGCCGTACTTCGACTTCCACTGGTAGTACGTCGGCGTGCTGATCCCCGCCTGCCGGCAGATGTCCTTCACTGGCACCCCGGCATCCGCCTGCTTCAGGATCGAGACGATCTGCGTCTCCGTGAACCGTGACTTCTTCATGGGAACCTCCTGGCTCAAACATGCCAGAAAGTTCTACTTCTGCGCTGTCCGCGGAACGGGGGAGCTTACGCAAAGGCGCGCCGCTTTTTATTGTCCGGGTTGATGGCGTTGTTAGGGCGCATTCTTATGTGCCCCAAGTATACCAATGAGTGCGGTAAGGTTGTTTTGCGCTTTTAACCTAATGTTTTGTGGCAAGACATCAGCACAGACCTCTCGCCATTGCTCCACCAAAGAAGCACAATCTTTTTGCTCTGCTAAATATGCGGCAGCTACAGCGTAATACATACGGCGCTCTAAATTGTTGAGCAATTTGTGGCTTCGTGAACGTAAATTCGTGTTGAGGTCTGCGGCACACGCACTTAGTGTTGAATAATGTTCGTAGAATGGCAAGCCATCATTTGCTACCACCGCTGCGATTTCCTTCGCTACATTCTCAACATCTTTTTCGTGGGCCCCGTTTGCCACTACATATGAGTAGTGCCTCTTGCTTGATATAGGAAACAACTCAAGAGGACATGACACAGTTGTTGTGTATTTCTTGTTATCGTCGCCGTGAACCAAATTAAGTTGGTTAACAACACTTTCTACTGCCTCGTGGCGCACTCCAAACACGAGTGAATATTTTTCGCTCATGATGGAATCGCTTGATATTGTTGGGTGAGTTGTCCAAAGGAATTCGTTAAACCCCCACGCTGTCTTCTGAATGAAGGTATTCCGTTTTGCAACAAACCGAAACTGGATTGGCTCGACCAGCCGACTAACAGCTTTCGCAAGCCTCTTGCCAATTGAGTCCATTATTGCGCCCTAACAAGAAGTAGACCCCGGATTCGGTTGTGATGTGAAGCCTAGTTCCGCCACCTAAATCTGCGTGGACGGACGGCGACGATCCGAACAGCCCTACATGAATCAACGGCTTCCAGCCATCGCACCGTCTCAACCCGCCGCCTAATCTCGCAGCCTGTTCCCCTGCTGCGGCGACGATGATGACGGTATCCTCCCACCCCGAATCTGCAACGGCAAGTTCGCCCGGCACCGCGCCGCCGCCGCGCCTGTTCGATGTGATGCGTGCACGCATGCGTCGACTCGGTTTGTCCCTGCGCACTGAGCAGGCGTATATCGGGTGGATACGCCGGTTCATCTTGGGCAACGGCAAGCGCCATCCACGCTCGATGGGCGCGGCCGAGGTCGAGCGGTTTCTGTCCGACCTGGCGGTGCGCGGTCAGGTGGCGGCGAGCACGCAGAACCAGGCGCTGTCGGCGCTGCTGTTTCTGTATCGCGAGGTGCTGGCGGTCGATCTGCCATGGCTGGACAACGTCGTGCGGGCGAAGCGGCCGCAGCGTTTGCCGACGATGTTGTCGCAAGACGAGGCGCGCCGACTGCTGGCGGCGATGGATGGGCGCCCGTGGCTGATCGCCAGCCTGCTGTATGGCACCGGTATGCGCTTGATGGAATGCCTGCGTCTGCGGGTGAAAGACATCGACTTTGCGCGCCACGAAATCACGGTGCGCGAGGGCAAGGGCGGCAAAGACCGGCGCACGATGCTGCCACGTTCCCTGGCGGAGCCGTTGCAGCGCGAGATCGAGCGGGCGCGCGTGATTCACGCCCAGGACCTGGCCGCTGGCTTTGGCGCGACGCGCCTGCCGCATGCGCTGGCGCGCAAGTATCCGCGCGCCGCGCGCGAGTTCGGCTGGCAGTTCGTGTTTCCGTCGGTGCAGCGCGCGGTCGATCCGCTGGATGGCACGATTCGCCGGCATCACTTCGACGATGCCATTCTGGCGCGTGCGATGAAATCGGCACGGCAGCGCGCCGGAATCGACAAACCGCTGAGCGCGCACACCCTGCGCCATTCGTTTGCCACGCATCTGATCGAGACGGGCTACGACATCAGGACGGTGCAGGAGTTGCTGGGGCACAAGGATGTGTCCACCACGATGATCTACACCCACGTGCTCAACCGCGGTGCCGGCGGGGTGCGCAGTCCGCTGGATCGGGCGGGCTGAGCCCGCAGGCTCAGGCGATCACTTCGACGTGATCGCCGTAGCGCGCCAGCAAGGCATCGGCGGTGAGCAGGCGCAGCGGCTCGACGCGCGCCTGGGCGATCAGCATGCGGTCGAACGGATCGCCGTGATGATCCGGCAGGGCGGCCACCGCGGCGGCATGCCGACTCGAAATGGGCAGCTCGATGCAGCCCGTGGCAGCGATGGCATCGGCCAGCGCGGCGGGATCGGCCTTGATCTTGCCGAGCCGCGTCTTGATCGCGATTTCCCAGATCGATGCCGACGACACGTAAACCGCATCGGCCGCTGCAATCAGGCGCCGCGTCTCGCGCTTGAGTCGCGCGCTGTCGCTCACCACCCAGAGATACACATGGGTATCGAGCAGCAGGCGCATGTCAGTCGCCCGTGAACGCAGCCAATACCCCGGCTGGCAACGGCGCGTCGAAATCCCTGCCGATGCGCAGCTTGCCCTTGAGCACGCCGAAGCGGATCGGCTGCGCCGATTCACTGATGCGCGTCAGCCGCGCGACGGGGCGTCCGCTGCGGGCAATCACCACGTCGTGCCCGGCCTCGGCCCGATCGATCAGACTCGAAAGCCGGGTCTTGGCCTCGTAAACGTTGACTTGTGCCTTGGCCATGATCGTTGCGTCCTGTTGACCAAGCTTAGTCTAGCAGCGACCGGAGAGTCGGGTCAGAGCCCGTTATCGCACAGCCGCGCCAGCGGTGTGCGCAGCCCGCTGGACCGGGCCGGTTGAGGAAACAGCCCGTTATCCGACGAACAGCGCAGGCGCGCACCATCGCGCGACCGCCCTGCGGGCACAGACGCGCCACGCGGCGCCCTGCGACTCAGGCCAGATAGCCGCCGTCGGCCACGAAGCTGGCGCCAGTGACATAGCTAGCCGCCGGACTCAGCAGGAACAGCACCAGCGGCGCGATCTCCTCCGGCTGCGCGATGCGGCCCAGCGGAATCAGCCGCAGCATCGTCTTCAGCAGATCGGCGTCCTGCGTCAGCGCGCTGGCGAACCGGGTGTCGGTCAGGCCGGGCAGGACCGCGTTGACGCGGATGGCGTGCGCTGCCAGCTCCTTGGCCCAGCCTTCGGTCATGTTGACGATCGCGGCCTTGGTGAACGAATACACGCCCTGCCCCGGCGCCGCACGGCGGGCGTTGACCGAGGCCACGTTGACGATCGCGCCGCCGCCCTTGGCGCGCATGCGCCGCGCCGCCTGCTGGGTGGTGTGGAAGTAACCGCGGATGTTGACCTCGACGGTCTTGTCGTAGGCGGCGAGATCCATGTCCAGCATCGGCCCGAAGTACGGATTGGCGGCGGCGTTGTTGACCAGCAGATCGGGCGCGCGGCCCTGCGCGTCGAGCGCCGCAAACAGCGCGTCGATGGCGGCGACATCGCCGAAGTGCGCGGACTGCACGCTGGCCGCGCCGCCCGCGGTCCGGATCGCGGTCGCGACCGCCTCGCAGGCCTCGGCCTTGCGGCTGCTGAGGACGACATGGGCGCCGTGCGCCGCCAGCAGGCCCGCGATCGCGGCACCGATGCCGCGGCTGGCGCCGGTGACCAGCGCGGTCTTGCCGGTGAGGTCGAACAGCGGATCGCGCATGGACAGTACGCCTGCGTATGGCCAAGATGCGAGGCTAGCATGGGGCATCGATGGACAAGAATCCGCGAAGGGTCGTGATCACCGGCGGTGGCAGCGGCCTGGGACGCGCGCTGGCGCATCGCTACGCGCGCGCCGGCTGGACGGTGGCGGTCGCGGATCTCGTGCGCGAACGCGCTGACGCGGTGCGCGACGAACTGGGCGCACCGGAGCGCACGCGGAGTCGTACGCGGTCGATGTCGGCGATGACGCCGCGGTCGAGGCGCTGCGCGACGCCGTGCTGACGACCCTGGGCGGCGTCGAGCACGTGATCAACAACGCCGGCGTCTCCAGCGCCGGCACGCTCGCCGACACCACCATCGACGACTGGCGCTGGATGCTGGAGATCAACCTGCTCGGCGTGGTGCGCGGCTGTCGCGCCTTCGCGCCGATCCTCGCCGCGCAGGGCCGCGGCCACGTGCTCAACGTGGCCTCGTTCGCCGGCCTCGCCGGCGCGCCCGGGCTGACCGCCTACGGCACCGCCAAGGCCGCGGTGGTGGCGCTGTCGGAAGCGCTGCGCGCGGAGCTGGCCGATCACGGTGTCGGCGTGTCGGTGCTGTGCCCGGCGTTCTTCCAGACCCGTTTGCTGGAGAACTTCCGCGGTCCGGATGCCGCGCGCGCGCAGGCGGCGAAGTGGATGCAGCGCGCGCCGGTCAGCGCCGACGACGTCGCCGATTTCGCCTACGCCGGCGTGCGGCGCGGCCGCTTCCTGCTGATTCCGACCGCGCGCGAGCGCCGCTTCCATCGCCTCAGACAGCTGCTTCCCGAGCTCTATTTCCGCCGCCTGACCGCGGCCGTCCGCGCAAGGAGTCCACGATGAGCGCACAACTGATGATCTACGGCGCCAACGGCTACACCGGCGCGCTGATCGCCCGTGCCGCGGCGCGTGCCGGGCTGAAGCCGCTGCTGGCGGGGCGCTCGCGCGAGACGCTGGAACCGCTGGCGCGCGAGCTGGGCCTGCACAAGCGGGTGTTTCCGCTGCTGGGCGCCAAGTCGATCGCCGCCAGCCTCGACGACGTCGGCGCGGTGCTCAACTGCGCCGGGCCGTTCTCGGCGACCTGCGCGCCGCTGCTGGAAGCCTGTCTGGCCAAGCGCGTGCATTATCTGGACATCACCGGCGAGATCGATGTCTTCGCGCACTGCCACGCGCAGCACGAGCGCGCGCAGGCCGCCGGCATCGTGGTCATCCCGGGCGTCGGCTTCGACGTGGTGCCGACCGACTGCCTCGCGGCGATGCTGAAGGCGCGCCTGCCGCGCGCCGACGAGCTGGTGCTGGCCTTCGACGGCGGCGGCGGCATGAGCCCGGGCACCGCCAAGACCAGCGTCGAGGGCCTGCGCAAGGGCGGCCGCGCGCGCATCCACGGCCGCGTGGTCGAGGTGCCGCTGGCGTGGAAGGTGCGCAGCTTCGGCAGCGGCGAGAGTGCGCGCACCGCCGTCACCATCCCCTGGGGCGACGTCTATACCGCGTTCGTCTCCACCGGCATCGCCAGCATCGAGACCTACATGGCGATGCCGCCGCGCGCGATCGCGCAGATCCGGCGCATGCGCTGGCTGCGGCCGCTGTTGCGCTTCGGCGCGCTCGAGGCGTGGATGAAAAAGCGCATCGAGGTGAAGGTGCGCGGCCCCGACGAGGCCCGGCGCGCGGCGACCACGACCCGTGTCTGGGGCGAGGTGCGCAGCGCCGACGGCAGCGAGGCGAAGCTCGAGTTGATTACGCCCAATGGCTACACGCTGACCGTGGACGCCGCGCTGGCGATCGCGCGCCGCGTGCTGGAACAGCCGGCCGCCGGCGGCTACTACACGCCCTCGCAGCTGATGGGAGCGGAGTTCGTGCTCGGCCTGCCGGGCGTGCGCCTGGTCGAGCCGGCATGAGCACACTGCGCCGATCGCGGCCTGACGCGAACCACGCGGCCCATCCGCACCGGTTTGTGTGTACGCTGATCGGACACGTCATGGATTTGCCGCGGCCCACGCCGCGCCGAATCCCCTGGCATCGACTGACCAACGGAAGGATCACGCTATGCGCATCGCCATGATCGTGGTGGGTTTGCTGGTCGCCCTGGGCGGCCTTTGGGTCGTTTTCGGCAACGGCAGTTATCAGAGCACGGATACCGCGGCCAAGGTCGGCCCGCTCACGCTGCAGACCACCAGCGACAAGACGATTCCGGTACCGATCGGCTACGGCCTGATCGTGGTCGGCGGCGTCCTGGTCGCCGTCGGCGCGCTGCGCAAGCGCTGATCGCCGGGGCCTTCGGGCTCGCTGCTGCACCCTCGTCATCAGCACAGACCCTTCGCTGCGCTCAGGGTGACAACACTTTTCCTGTTGTCATCCTGAGGGCACAGCCCGAAGGACCTGGACGATGACCACGCACGATGGGCAGGCCATCGGCAACAGGCATCCATGCGTCGGTGCCCCCGACCACGGCATCCCCGGCGCGGTGTTCGCGGGCGCAGGAACGCCCCTCACCCTTCGCGACGCTCGGGATCGCAGCAAAGAGGGGACGGTGAACGCGACCGGGCGACTACAATTGCCGGATGGATGTCTCGCACCTGCTCGACGCGCTCAATCCGGCCCAGCGCGAGGCCGTCAGTGCGCCGCCCGGCCCGCTGCTGGTGCTGGCCGGCGCCGGTTCCGGCAAGACCCGCGTGCTCACCCACCGCATCGCCTGGCTGACCGAGGTCGAGCGCGTGCCGCCGTGGGCGATCCTGGCGGTGACCTTCACCAACAAGGCCGCCGGCGAGATGCGCGGACGGCTCGACAGTCTGCTGCCGCGCGGGCTGTCGGGCCTGACCGTCGGCACCTTCCACGGCATCGCCCATCGCCTGCTGCGCCGGCACTGGCGCGAGGCGCGGCTGCCGGAGACGTTCCAGATCCTCGACGCCGACGACCAGCAGCGCCTGGTCAAGCGCGTGATCGCCGGACTCGGCCTCGACGAGGCACGCTTCCCGCCGCGCCAGGCGGCGTGGACCATCAACGGCTGGAAGGACGAGGGCCGGCGCCCGGCGACGATCGAGCACCGCGACCATCCGGCCACGCGCACGCTGGTGGACATCTACGCCGCCTACGAGGACGCCTGCCGGCGTGCCGGCCTGGTCGATTTCGCCGAACTGCTGCTGCGCGCGCACGAGCTGATGCTGGGCGACGCCGCGCTGCTGGCGCACTATCGCGAACGCTGGCGGCACCTGCTGATCGACGAGTTCCAGGACACCAACGCGCTGCAGTACGCCTGGGTGCGCGTACTCGCGGGCCAGACCGGCAGCGTGTTCGTGGTCGGCGACGACGATCAGGCGATCTACGGCTGGCGCGGCGCGCGGGTCGAGAATGTGCAGCACTTCCTGCGCGACTTCCCCGGCGCGCGCACGCTCAAGCTGGAGCAGAACTACCGCTCCAGCGCGATCATTCTCGAGGCCGCCAACGCGGTCATCGCGCGCAACGACGGACGCCTGGGCAAGCAGTTGTGGACCGCCGGCGCGCCCGGCGAGCGCATCGCCCTGTACACCGCCTACAACGAGCAGGACGAGGCGCGCTTCGTGATCGAGCGCATCCGCGAGTCGGCGGACGCCGGTGCGAAGCCTGCGCGATCACGCGATCCTGTACCGGTCCAACGCACAGTCGCGCACCTTCGAGGAGCAGCTGGTCCAGCGCGGCATGCCCTACCGCGTCTACGGCGGCCAGCGCTTCTTCGAACGCGCCGAGATCAAGGACGCGCTGGCCTACCTGCGCCTGACCGCCAACCGCCACGACGATGCCGCCTTCGAACGCGCGGTCAACACGCCGCCGCGCGGCATCGGCGACCGCACGCTGGACACGCTGCGCCGGCGCGCGCGCGGCAGCGACGTGTCGCTGTGGGAGGCGACGCTGGCCGAGCTGGCGGCGGCCGAACTGGCCGGGCGCGCGAAGCATGCGCTGAAGGCGTTTCTCGTGCTGATCGACGGCATGGCGCGGGATTTCGCGGGACCGGGTGAACGGGAGCCGGGACCCGGAAGCTTGGCATCGGGTCCCGGGCTCTCACTGTCCGAACAGGTCGAACACGCGCTCGCCGTCAGTGACCTGCGCGCGTTCTACGAGAAGGACAGTCGCGGCAACGCCGAGTCGCGGGTGGAAAATCTCGACGAACTGGTCAACGTCGCCGCGCGCTTCGAGCGCACGCCGGACGATCTCGAGGCCGGCCTCGGCGAGCTTGCGTCCTTTCTCGCGCACGCCGCGCTGGAAGCCGGCGAGGCGCAGGGTCAGCGCGGGGACGACTGCGTCCAGCTGATGACGCTGCACTCGGCCAAGGGCCTGGAGTTTCCGGTGGTGTTCCTGGTCGGACTCGAGGAGGGCCTGTTTCCCAGCCAGCGTTCCACCGAGGAGGAAGGCCGGCTCGAGGAGGAGCGCCGGCTGGCCTACGTCGGCATCACCCGCGCCGAGCGCCGGCTGGTGCTGACCTGCGCCGAGTCGCGGCGCCTGCACGGCGCGGAGATGCTGGCGCGGCCATCGCGGTTTCTCGGCGAGATCCCGGCCGCGCTGATCGACGAGGTACGGCCGCGCGTGCAGGTCAGCCGGCCCGTGTACGCCGGCCGGCCGCGGCGCGTCATCGACGCTGGAGGAGGAGCGTCCGCTGCGACTGGGTCAGCGCGTGCGCCACCCCAGCTTCGGCGAGGGCGTGGTGGTCAGCGCCGAGGGTTCCGGCGCGCACACCCGCGTGCAGGTCAACTTCGCCGACGCCGGCGCCAAGTGGCTGGTGCTGGCCTACGCCAACCTCGCCGCGCTGTGAACGCCGCGGCGCGGCCACGTCCACGCGTGCAGGTCAACTTCGCCGACGCCGGCGCCAAGTGGCTGGTGCTGGCTTACGCCAACCTCGCGGCGCTGTGAGCGCCGCGGCGCGGCCACGTCCACGCGTCCAGGTCAACTTCGCCGAGGCCGGCGCCAAGTGGCTGGTGCTGGCTTACGCCAACCTCGCGGCGCTGTGAGCGCCGGGCCGCGGCCACGTCCACGCGTCGCAGGTCAACTTCGCCGGGGCCGGCGCCAGGTGGCTGGTGCTGGCTTACGCCGACCTCGCGGCGCTGTGAGCGCCGCGGCGCGGCCACGTCCACGCGTGCAGGTCAACTTCGCCGAGGCCGGCGCCAGGTGGCTGGTGCTGGCTTACGCCAACCTCGCGGCGCTGTGAGCGCCGGGCCGCGGCCCGGGCCTGCGCGCGCCGGTCGGCCACGCCGGTCGCGGCGCGAACGCGACCGTTGCCGGGCCTAGGCCAGCCCTGCGGCCGCGCGGACGCTGCGGCGCCAGGTCCGCGCACGCAGACCGCGCGCGAACACCGCGGCGACCAGATCACGCGGGCGGGCGCCCTTGCTGAGGTAGTCGTCGCCGAGCAGGCCCAGCAATCCGCCGCGCGAGGATTCATCGACGTTGCCGGAGAAGAACAGGATCTGCGTGCCACCGCCGTCGGGCCGCGCGCGGATGCGGTCGCAGACATCCACGCCATCGCATCCCGGCATCATGAAATCGAGCACCACGACGTCGGGGCGCAACTTGTCGAGCTGGGCGACCGCCATGTCGGCGTCGATGAAGGCATGGCAGTCGATACCCGCGGACTCGAGGATCTTCTTGACGCAGAACGAGGTGCCGAAATCGTCATCGACGATCATCACCCGGATCGGATCGGCGCCGAGCAGGGCGGTGCCGGCGGCGAGATCGGCGGCGATCGCCGCGACGTCGCCGGCGTGATCGTCGACGAAGGCCATGCCCCAGGACAGCACATCGACGCGGCGTTCGCGGTCGGCCTGCGCGGTCAGCGCGAACAGCGGCGCCGACCGCGCGCGGCAGGCGTCGCGCCAGCGCGAGGCGGCCGGCGTCAGCTCGCAGTCGCTGCGGCAATCGAGCAGGGCGCCGCCCAGTGCTCCGGGTTCGCGACCGAGCGCGGCGAGATCGTCGTCGCGGTGCAGCAGGGTGATGCCGTGGCCGCGCAGCGCGGCGCCCAGCCGCGCGCCGAGCGCGGCATCGGCGGACACGAACGCGATGGTCCGGGCGGACGCCGCCGCGAACGCGGGAGCCGCCGGCATGTCCGGCAACAGGGCCACCAGGCCCTCGTCAAAGAATTGTTCGACCACGTCGGTATGCATGACCACCCTCATTGCCGTGCCGCGCGGGTCACGGCCGCACCGGTTGCTCGCTGCCATCGCGGGTGACGAAACCGCCACCCCGAGGTGGCGCCAGTCTGGGCAAGGCGCGCCGGCACAACCGTGAGCGGTCTCACGCGGGCAGGCCCGGAGTGTCAACGAATGTCACGCCGCGGCGGTCGCCGGCGACGGCGCTCAACGTGGCGCGGGCGACCCTCCGGGCAGGCGCGGCACGCCCAGCTCGCTGCGTTCCTCGACCGCGATCGGCCGCGTGTCCATGCGCCCGCCGCGACCCGCCAGTGCATCGGTGCCCTCCCCGCGCGCGAGACGCAAGGCGTTGCGGTAACACGTGGCGGCGCGCGTCACGTCGCCCTGCCCGCCGTGCGCATCACCGAGCGACTCCCACGCCAGGCTCGAGGGCTCCAGCGCCACCGCACGCTCCAGCCAGTCGCGCGCGTACGACCACTGCTGCTGGCGCACCGCCATGCGTCCCAGCGCGATCAGCAGCGCGGCGTCATTGGGATGTGCCTCCAGCCACTGCTCGGCGCGCCGGCGGCGCGCGTCGAGCGTGCTGTCATCGAGGTCGGCATAGGCCAATGCCAGCGCCGGCGACCAGTCGCTGGCCAGCGCGGTCTCGATCTCGTCCTGCGCCGCAAGACCGGCGCCGCAGGCAGCAGCCCGGCGCGCATAGGCCGCCACCACGCCGGGCGCGTAGCGCTGGCCGCGCGAGAGGTCGGCCCACAACGCATTCAGCGCCGCCGCGCCCGAGGCATCCTCCAGCGCAGCCGCCAGCACCCGCGCCTCGAACGCGGCATAGGCGCGCGGACTGAGCGCACCGCTGGCGCGCAACGGATCCAGCGCGGCACGGGCACGATCGATGCGGCCGGCGGCCAGCGCGGCCTCGGCCAGCTCCATCCAGCCGGCCGGCGCCAGGCGCTGGGTCTCGGCTTCCGGCACCAGCAGCGCCAACGCCTCCTGGGCACGACCCTCGCGCCGCAGCACGCGGGCACGCAGCACGCGCGCCGCGCGCGGCGCATGCTGGGTGGCCTCGTCCAGCGCCTCCAGCGCGCGCTCGGGCTCGCCGCGCCGCCAGGCGGCCTCGGCCTCGACCAGCAACGCGACCGCGCGCAGCGGCGGGTAGCGCGCGGCGCGCGCCAGCGCGCGCTCGGCCTCGCCATGACGACCCTCGATCAGGGCGATCAGGCCCTCCGAGAAACGCTTGCGGCTGATCCGCCGGTGGCGCCGCGACAGCGCGCCGAACGGCCAGCGCAGCGCGCGCCACAGCACGGTCAGCAGCGCCCAGCCCAGAAGCACCAGCGCGGCTCCGGCGATCACCGTGGTCTCGAGCTGCCAGCCGCGCCAGCGCAGCAGCACGTAGCCCGGATCGCTGGCCAGCCAGTGCCAGCCCAGCGCCGCCGCCAGCGCCAGCAGCAGCAACAGCAGCAGCCAGCGCCAGGCGCTCATCGCGCACGTCCCTTGGCCGGCACCGTCGCCGGCGCGGCGGGCTTGAGCACGCGGGTCGCGCGCAGGCTGCGCAGCTGCGCCAGCGCGGCATCGAGATCGGGCGCAGCGGCGGGCTGCGGTTGCGCCAGCAGTCGGGCCAGATCCGCCGCCGCGGCCCGCACCTCGCTGGCGCCGGGATCGAAGCGCAGCGCGAGCAGGGTGCGCGCGTCCAGCAGCGCGGCACGGTAGCCGTCGTTGTCCCAGGCCAGCAGCGCCGACTGCGCCTGCGCCAGATCCAGCATCAGCAGTTCACGTGCCAGACCGGCGCTGGCGGCGGCGAGCGGCGCGTGCGCGCTGCGCTGGATACGCACCAGGCCCGACAGCGCGGCACCGATGCGCGCCAGCACGCCCTGCGGCGGCGGCGACGCGCCGTCATCGCGGCGGATCGGCAGCAGCGGCACCTGCGCGCGCAGGCGGCCGAGCGTCGCCAGGTCCGCCGCGCGCGCCGGCAGCCGGACCGCCAGCAGCGCCTGCCGCTGCGCCTCGACGGTCTGCGCAACCTCGGCATAGGCGGGATCGCTGACCGCCGTCAGAACCTGCTGCGCGAGCGTTGTCGCCTGCAGCGCACCGGCCACGTCATGAAACAGCAGGTAACGCTCCCGGGCCATGCGCAGCAGCATCTCGACCTCGTCGAGACGCAGCGCATCGGCGGCGGCGAAGTGCTGCTCGGACAGGCTGGCGACGGCATCCTCGAGGGTGCGCGTGCGCAGATCCAGTTCGAGCAGCTGCTCACGCAGCGCGCGATTGGCGGTGTCGGCATCCTGCAGGCGCTGACGCAGGCCGGCGCGCTCCTGCTGCAGGCTGTTGAGGACATCCTCGATCGTTGCGACACGACCCGACAGCGCGCTCACCCCCGCCCGGGTCACGGCGCCGGCACGGTGATCCTGCCAGGCGCTCCAGGCCAGCACGGCGAGCAGCATGGCGAGCAGCACGCCGATGAACAGCAGCAGCCGGTTGCCCGCGCCGCGCCAGGCACGCGGCGCCTTGCCTTCAGCGACTTCGGGATCAGGATCGTTCATGCGCGAATGCTAGTGTCCCACCCCGCAAATATCCATGTGCATCGGGCACTGGCGCGGCTCAGTGCCGCGCATGCGCGGCGACGGCGGCGGCCAGCAGATCGGTTGCCAGCGCGGAAGCCGCCACGCGCACGCGCATGAAACCGGCCAGCCGCGCCGCCGCTTCCAGGCGCCCGCTGCTGACGATCGCGGTGGCGCGCAGCAGGCGCGCCCACGCCGGCGCGGGCAGCGCGGCGCGCAGATGACCCAGCGCCTCGCTGCTGGACAGCAGCAGGTACAGCGGATCGCGTGCGGCGGCGAGCGGATCCAGGTGGCGTGCATCGAGCCGTGCCGGCCGGCGCTGATACACCGCGACCTCGCGCAGCATGGCGCCGCGCGCGCGCAGTTGCCGCTGCAGCAGGCCGCGCCCGCCGCCGGCGCCGACGACAGCGACCCTGCGACCGCGCGGCGCATGCAGCGGCGGCAGTCCGAGCAGGCCTTCACTGTCCTGGCGCCGCGGCACGCCGACGCCGGGGATGCCGTGGCGCAGCAGCGCGCGCGCGGTGGCCTGACCGACCGCCAGCACGCGCGTCGCCGGCGCGGGTCGCAGCGGACCCAGGCGCGCGGCGAAGCGCACGGACGCCGGGCTGACGAACACCAGCGCATCGCCGCGCAGCGCCGCGGCCAGCGCCACCCGCGCAGACGCGGTATCCGCAACGGCGCACAAGCTGCTGCCCGGCAGCCGCAGCGGCACACCACCGAGCACGCGGACGCGACGCGCCAGCGCGGCGCCGTCACCCACGGGGCGGGTGATCACGACATGGGCGCCCGCGAGCGGGCGCTGGACGGCAGCGCTCATCGGCTCATGCTAACCGTCCGGCCCGCCGTCGCCGAACTTGTGGTCGCCGCGGCACCCGTGCAGACTCGCGGCCATGCATACCTTCGCCAATCCGACCACCCGCCTGCAAACCTACCTGCACAGCCACATCCCGCTCGCCGCCACCATGCAGGTGCGGGTGGACGCGCACACGCCGCAGCAGTCGCTGGTGCTGGCCGCGCCGCTGGCGCCGAATGTCAACGACAAGGGCTGCGCCTTCGGCGGCAGCCTGGCCTCGCTGATGACGCTGGCCGGCTGGGGCCTGATCGAGCTGGCACTGCAGGCGCAGGGCGAGGATTGCGACGTCTACGTCCAGGATTCCACCCTGCGCTATCTGGCGCCGGTCTGGGGCGACCTGCGCGCCGAGGCGCGCTTGAGCGACGGCGGGGACTGGCAGACATTTTTCAACCAGCTGGCCGCGCGCGGCCGGGGCCGGCTGACGACGGTCATCGAGGTGCACGACGGGGCCGGCACCGCCGCCTGCAGCATGAGCGCGCGATTCGTCGCCAAGCGCCGCGTCGCCGCGGATACCGCGTCGGCTTCCGCCGCATGAGCCGCCACGAGCCACGGCCGCAGCGTCCTGCGGTCGTGCTCGGCCTGCTTGCAGCCGTGCTGCTGCTCGGCGGCTGCGCCAGCAATCGCCAGGCCAGCCAGCTGGAATCGACCGTCAGCGCCTACGGCGCCGCCCTGCGCTGGGGCGATTTCGAGTCCGCGCTGGCCTTCGTCGATCCCAAGGTGCTGGCCAAGCATCCGATGACCCGGTTCGACATGGCCCGCTACGCGCAGGTGCGCGTCAGTACCTATGACACCCAGGGCGTGCTGCCGTCACCACCGGGCGAATTCCGCCAGATCGTCGCCATCGGCCTGATCAACCGCAACACGCAGATCGAGCGCGGCATCATCGACCACCAGACCTGGCGCTACGACGCCAAGGCGCAGAAATGGTGGCTGGAGTCCGGGCTGCCGGACATCACCCAGGGCGAGTAGGTCCGTCCGGTCACCGCCCGCGCGACGACCGCGGGATGTGCCGATCCGCGAATCGCGGAACTTCACGGCCTCCGGGATGATCTGTGATCCATCCCTCACGCCGAGTCCGCCCCATGCGCATCCGTCTGCTGTCGCTCGCCCTTGCCACCGCACTGCTGCCGCTGGTCGCCGTCGCCGCCCCCCCCGAGCCCGCCAGCGCGAAACCGGCCGCCACGGTCCAGGCCGATGCCTACTGGCGCACCGCGCACACGGTCACGACCGAAGGCGGCGTGACGATCGGCGGCCGGCACATCGCCTACACCGCCGACGCCGGCACGCTGATCCTGCACGACAAGCAGGGCAGGCCCACCGGCGAGATGTTCTATGTCGCCTACTTCAAGCGTGGCGCGGACCCGGCCCGGCGCCCGATCGCCTTCCTCTACAACGGCGGCCCGGGCTCGTCCTCGGTCTGGCTGCACATGGGCGCGCTTCGGTCCGGTGCGCGTGGTCACCGACAGCCACAGCCACACGCCGCCGGCGCCCTACACGCTGGTCAACAACGCCGACAGCCTGCTCGACGCCAGCGATCTGGTGTTCGTCGATGCCATGGGCACCGGTTTCAGCCGCATCCTCGACAAGCAGCAGGGTGGCGTCGGCACGCCCAAGATGTTCTACGGCGTCGATCCCGATGGCCAGGCCTACGCCCAGTTCATCACCACGTTCCTGTCCCACTACGGCCGCTGGAACTCGCCCAAGTACCTGATCGGCGAAAGCTACGGCACCACCCGCTCGGCGGTGCTGGCCAACATCCTCGAACAGCAGACAACATCGATCTCAACGGCGTCGTGCTGCTGTCGACCATTCTCAACTTCGACACCGCGATCGACACGCCCAACCTCAACCCCGGCATCAACCTGACCTACGCGCTGGGCCTGCCCACCTATGCCGCCACCGCCTGGTACCACAAGGCGCTGAGCCATGCGCCGGCCACCCTGCACCCGTGGCTGGACCAGGTGCAGACCTGGGCGATGGGACCGTATCTGCAGGCACTCAATCAGGGCAGCGCGCTGCCGGCGGCGCAGGAGCAGGCCATCGCCCGACAGATGGCGCAGTACACCGGCCTGCCCGAGAGCTACCTTCTCAAGGCCGATCTGCGCGTGACCGGCCCCGAGTTCGAGCAGACCCTGCTGCTGCCGCGCGGCGAGACCGGCGGGCGCCTGGATGCGCGCTTCTCCGGCCCGACCATGGACCCGCTGGCGGAGACGGCAGCCTACGATCCGCAGAGCGCGGCGATCAGTTCCGCCTACACCGCGGCATTCAACGACTACGTGCGCAAGACGCTGAAGTTCGGCGGCGACCACAACTACAGGACGGTCGCCAACAGCGTGGGCAACGACTGGGTCTTCAGCCACACTCTGCCGGGACAGGCGGCACCCGTCGCGTTCGTCGGCACCAACGTGTTGCCCGACCTGGCCGCGGCGATGAGCTACAACCCCGACCTGAAGGTGATGGTCAACGCCGGCTACTACGATCTGGCCACTCCGTACTACGCGGCGGTTTACCAGATGCGGCAGCTGCCGATGCAGCCCCGGCTGCAGAAGAACATCGAGTACCGGTTCTATCACACCGGGCACATGATCTATGTGCGGCCCGCGGACCTCGCCACGCTGCACGCCAACATCGCGTCCTTCATTCGCGCCAGCGACCGCGAGCCGGTCGCGACGAAGTAGCCGCTCAGACCGTCTCGCGGCCGAGCGCCGCGAGCAGTCCGCGCAGCAGCAGCACGGGTGTCGGCGGGCAGCCGGGGATGCGCACGTCCACCGGCAGCGCGAGCTCGACCGCGCCGAGGCTGGCATAGGAGGTGCCGAATTCGCCGCCATCGCAGGCGCAGACGCCGGCGGCGATCACCAGGCCGGGTTTGGCCATCGCCGCGTGCGCGCGCAGCAACGCCTCCTGCATGTGCCGGCTGACCACGCCGGTGACCAGCAGCGCGTCGGCATGGCGCGGCGATGCGACGAAGCGGATGCCGAAGCGCTCGAGATCGTAATAGGGATTGCCGAGCGCGTGGATCTCCAGTTCGCAGCCGTTGCAGGATCCGGCATCGACGTGGCGGATGGCGAAGCTGCCGGCGTAACGCGCTCCCAGCGTGCGCCGCACCTCGATCCCCAGCGACTCGAGCGAGGCCGACGTGTCGAGCGGCTCGGTCAGCGAGCCGGTGGTGATCACGCGATGCAGGATGCGCAGCATGGCCGCCTCAGAGATCGCCGCCGGCGTAGGAGCCGTTGACGGATTTGTTGCAGACCGGAAAGTCGGGAATGATGTTGCCCGGCAGCAGGCGCTCCAGCGCCGGCCAGGCGAACACGCCGGGATCGCGCGGTGCATAGCGCGCGATGCGGCCGTCGGCGCCGAAGCGCACGAACGCCAGGGTCTCGCCGCGCCAGCCCTCGACCATGCCGAGACCGCGCACGCCGGCCGGCGGCGCTTCCCAGTGCGTGGATACCGGGCCCGGCGGCAGCGTCGCGAGCAGCGTGTCCATCAGCTCCAGCGCGACGCCGATCTCGTCAAGCCGCACGCGCATCCGCGCGGCCACGTCGCCGCTGTCGTAAAGCGGAACCCTCACCGGCAACCGGTCATAGGGCGGATACGGCGCGTCGCGACGCAGGTCGAAGGCCAGTCCCGACGCGCGTCCGAGACAGCCCAGACAGCCCAGCGCCCGCGCATCGGCCGTGCCCAGCACGCCGGTGCCGACCAGGCGGTCCTCCAGCGAGGGATGATCGAGCAGGATGGCGGTCAGCGGCACCAGCTCGGCGCGCAGCCGCGCATGATCCTGCAGCAGCGCCTGCGTGCCCTCGAGGTCGAGATCCACGCGCACGCCGCCCGCGCACAGCGTGTCCATCAGCAGCCGATGACCGAAGCGTTCGGCGCTGCGCCGCTGCCAGCGCTCGCGCAGCGCGCCGAACTGCATGTGCGCGAAGCTGAAGCCGACATCGTTGGCGATGCCGCCGACGTCGCCCAGATGATTGGCGACGCGCTCGCGCTCGGCCAGCAGGCCGCGCAGCGCCAGCGCGCGCGCCGGCACCGCGCAGCCGGCGGCGCGCTCCATCGCCATGCAGGCGGCCCAGGCGTGCGTCACGGTCGAATCGCCGGCCACCCGCGCGGCCAGTCGCAGCAGGCCGCCGGCGTCGCGACCGACGGCGAGCTTCTCGACGCCGCGATGGGTGTAGCCCAGCCGTGTCTCCAGCGTCAGCGCCTGCTCGCCGACGGTGGCGAAGCGGAAGTGCCCCGGTTCGATGATGCCGGCGTGAATCGGCCCGACGGCGACCTCGTGCACGGCGTCACCGGCGATCCGGCGGAACGGGTAACCGGCATCGGCGGGCGTGCGCACCGGCGGCGCGCCGGCCAGCGGCAGTTCCGGCCGCAGCGGATGCACCTCCGCGCGCCAGGCCTGGTGGCGCAGCCAGCGCCGCGCATCGGGATGGCCATCGAAGACGACGCCGAGCAGGTCGCGGATCGAACGCTCGGGACGATCGGCGGCGGCGAAGACCGGCGCGAGGCTGGGCAGCCGCGGTGCCTGCGGATCGAGCACCGTCTGCGCCAGCACGTAGGCACCGCCCTGCTCGTACAGGACCCAGGCGCGCCAGTGGTCCGGCTCGGGATCGACCCAGCACGCCGCCCAGCGCGCGCCGAGAGCGTGCGCGGCCGATCCCAGCGCGGCCCAGTCGGCGGCGGTCACCGCGATCACCATCGCCGGCATCAGCCCGGACTCGGTGCGCGGCGACAATCCCACCCCCGGCAGGGCCGCGCGCAGGCGCTCGGCGAAGGCCTGGGCCATCACAGCAGGTGCCTCCCGGTGATCAGCTGGGTGGCCTGGTCGAGCCAGTGCGCCAGCAGCCCCGGCAGGGCGATGCCGAGCAGCAGCACCAGCGCCAGCTGCAGGATCACCGGCAGCATGTTGGCGCGCACCGGATACTGCCCCGGCGGCGCCGCGCCGAACACCATCGGCTGCACCGACCGGAACAATCCGGCGAAGGCCACCACCAGGCCCGCCATCAGCGGGATCGTCAGCCACGGCCACGCATGCATGGTCGCCGACAGCAGCAGGAACTCGCTGGTGAAGATGCCGAACGGCGGAAAGCCGGCGATCGCGACGACACCGATCAGCAGGCCCCAGCCGACCGCGGGCTGGGTGCGGATCAGGCCGCGGATGCGGTCGATGCGCTGGGTGCGGCTGATGTGGGTGGCGTGGCCGACGGTGATGAAGATCGCCGACTTGGTCAGCGCGTGCACCAGCATGTGCAGCAGCGCGGCGAAGGTGGCCAGCGGGCCGCCGACACCGAAGCCGAACGTCATCAGGCCCATGTGCTCGATCGACGAATAGCTGAAGAGCCGCTTGATGTCGCGCCGGCGCTGCAGCGAAACCGCCGCCACCAGGAAGGTGACCAGGCCGAAGCCCATCAGCAGGTGCCCGGCAAGATGGGGCGTGGTGCTGTCGGCGAGCGCGGCGTCGGTCAGCATCTTCATGCGCACCACCGCGTACAGGGCGACGTTCAGCAGCAGGCCCGAGAGTACCGCCGACATCGGCGTCGGGCCTTCCGAATGCGCATCCGGCAGCCAGCTGTGCAGCGGCACCAGGCCGACCTTGGTGCCGTAGCCGACCAGCAGGAACACGAAGGCGACGCTCATCACCCGCGGCTCCAGCTGCGGCGCGACCGCGTACAGCGCGCTCCAGCTCAGGCCGTTGGCGGCGGGATCCGCCAGCGCGTGCTGGGCGGCGAAATACAGGGTCACGGTACCGAACAGTGCCTGCGCGATGCCGACGCCGCAGAGGATGAAGTACTTCCACGCCGCCTCGATCGCCGCCGGCGTGCGGTACAGCGACACCAGCAGCACGGTCGCCAGCGTGGCGCCTTCCACCGCCACCCAGAGGATGCCGAGGTTGTCGGTCGTCAGCGCCAGCAGCATGGTGAACAGGAAGCCCTGGTACATGCTGTGGTACAGGCGCAGGCCGCCGCGGGTGACGCGCCTTTCCTCGTGCACGTAGCGCATGTAGGGACGCGAGAAGATGGCCGTGGTCAGGCCGACCAGGGCGGTCAGCACCACCAGATAGACGCTCAGCGCATCGACGCGGAAGGAATCGCCGGCGACGGCACCGTGCGCCAGCACGTCAGCGGCCAGCCACAGCGCACCGGCGAGACTCAGCGCGCACAGCGCCAGGTTCAACCAGCCGGCGACGCGCGCGCTGCGCAGGGCGCCGAGCAGCAGCATGCCGGCCAGCGGCGTGAACACCGTCAGCAGCAGCGCGATCACGGCGCGTCTCCGCGCGCATCGTCATCCTCGGCCGGCTCGGCCAGCTGGCTGAGGCGGTCGATGTCCAGCGAATCGATGCTGTTCTTGATCTGCAGGAAGAACACGCCGAACAGCACCATCGCCACCAGCACGTCGAAGGCGACACCCAGCTCGACGACCAGCGGCATGCCGTGGGTGCTGGCGACCGCGGCCAGG
The DNA here is from genome assembly GCA_963794205.1 of uncultured Pseudomonadota bacterium. Lineage (GTDB taxonomy): Bacteria > Pseudomonadota > Gammaproteobacteria > Xanthomonadales > Rhodanobacteraceae > Metallibacterium. The sequence goes on along the minus strand of CAWCCR010000014.1, from coordinate 172,526 downwards.
AACAGGCCGTTCTCCATCGCCATGAAACCCAGCACCTGCGCCACCGCCTGGCGCCGCACCACCATCATCAGCATGCCCAGCAGCACGATCGCCAGGCTGATCGCGATGACGTTGCGCGTCGCGCTGACATCGAAGTGCGCCACCGGCTCGGCCACCCAGTCGCTGAATACCACGATGCCGGCGCCGGCCAGCAGGGTCAGTGCGGGATGCTCGAGCGGATCGGCCTGCCGCTCCAGCGACAGCCGCCGCACCAGGCGGTGCAGCATCCACGGAATCAGCGCGACCTTCAGCGTCAGCGTGATCAGCGCCGACACGTACAGATGCGCATCGCCGCTCGCGCGCCCGGTCAGCGCCGCCACCGCCGCCACCAGCGCGCCCTGCCAGGCGAAGGTGTGGATCGCCGCGGTCAACCGCGTCTGCGCCAGCAGCGCGAAGGCGGTAAACAGCGCCATCGCGGCCAGCACCAGCACCGCCTGGTCGAGCAGCGGCAGCGCGGCGGGATTCACGTCGCGGCCTCCAGGATGACGTGGCTGAGCAGGCCGAGCAGGGCCAGCATGAAAGCCAGATTGAGAAATCCCGGCACGCGGAACAGGCGCATCTTGGCCAGCACCGTCTCGGCCACCGCCAGCAGCGCGCCGAGCACGCCCAGCTTCAGCGCCAGCGCCAGCGCCGCCCACGCCAGCGCGCCCGGCGCAAAGCCCGCGGCGATGCCCCAGGGCAGGAACAGATCGACGATCAGCGCCGCGAACAGCGCCAGTTTCAGCTGCGCCGCCCACTCCATCAGTGCCAGGTGACGGCCGCTGTACTCCAGCAGCATGCCCTCGTGGATCATGGTCAGTTCGAGATGGGTGGCGGGGTTGTCCACCGGAATGCGCCCGCATTCGGCGACCGCCACCAGCAGCAGGGCCGCCAGCGCGAACAGATACGAGGGCCGCAGGACGAGGCCGGCGTTCAGCGTCGTCTGCGCCATGCTGGCGAGATTGGTGCTGTGCGCGGTCATCGCCAGGGTGAACACCACCAGCAGCAGCGCCGGCTCGGCGAAGCTACTCACCAGCATCTCGCGCGAGGAACCCATGCCGCCGAACGGCGTACCGGCATCGAGTCCGGCCAGCACCAGCAGGAAACGCGCGAGCCCCAGCAGGCCGATCACCGCGATCGCGTCGGCCACCGCCGCGCTGGGCAGGCGCAGCGACAGCAGCGGCAGCGCGCCGGCGGCGACCAGCGTCGCGGCGAACACCAGATAGGGCGCGGCGCGAAACAGCGGCGATGCGGTGCGCGCCACCACCGCCTCCTTGGCGAACAGCTTGCGCAGATCGCGATAGGGCTGCAGCAGCGGCGCGCCGCGGCGGTTCTGCAGGCGCGCCTTGACGCGACGGATCCACGCCACCAGCAGCGGCGCGACCGCCAGCAGCAGCAGCGGCTGCAGCAGCGCCGAGAGCGCGTGCGCGAACGGGTTCAGGAAATGATCCACAGCAGCACCAGCAGGGTGATCAGCGACCAGGAGAGGTAGCGCCGCACATGCCCGGTCTGGGCCTGGCGGACGAAATCGGCGATGCGGTCCAGCCCGGCACCCAGCGGCGCATACAGCCAGCCCCAGAGGCGATCCCGCACCACCAGCCGGTGCGTCGCGGCCGCCGCATCGGTGTCCTCGTCGAGTGCATAGACCATCGCGAAGACACGCCGGATCGGCTGCGCGAAACCCGCCGCGGAATACTGCATGCGCGGCGTCGGCGGCGCGTAGCCGCCATCCCAGGGATCGGCCCGCCGCACCGGCGCCTGCCGCGACGGCCGCAGCGCCCACACCAGCAGACCGCCGAGCAGCGCCAGCACCAGCAGGATCGGAATCGGCGCGTAGCTGGCCACCTTCGGCGCGATCGGCGTCAGCCACAGCCAGCCGCGACTGCCGGCCTGATCCAGGCCGGCTCCGGTCAGCTGCCGGGCCACCGATGCGAACAGGCCGACCACCGTGGTCGGCAGCAGCGCGGCCGCGGCGCAAGCCGCCACCAGCAGCGCCTGCGCCAGTCGCATGCCGACGCCGACCTCATGAGCACGGCGCACATGGCGGGTGCGCGCGCGACCCAGGAACGCGCTGCCGTAGGCGCGCACGAAGGCGGCCGCGCCCAGCGCCGCGGTCAGCGCCAGCGCCGCCGCGGCCACCGGCACCAGGATGCGCAGCAGACCGCTGCCGAGCTGCCATGCCTGCAGCGCCGCCTGGAAGGTCAGCCACTCCGACACGAAGCCGTTCAGCGGCGGCAGCGCCGCCATGCCCATGCAGCCGATCAGGAAAAACAGTCCGGTGCGCGGCATCCGCCGCTGCAGGCCGCCCAGACGATCGAGGCTGCGCTCGTGCGCGCCATGCAGCACCGCGCCGGCGCCGAGGAACAGCAGCCCCTTCAGCAGCGCGTGGTTGAGCGCCTGATACAGCGCCGCCACCAGCGCCAGTGCAGCCAGCGCGGGATGGCCGCTGCCGAGAAAGATCAGCGCCAGACCCAGCGCGAGAAACACGATGCCGAGATTTTCCACCGAGGAGTAGGCCAGCAGGCGCTTGAGATCGGTCTGCTGCAGCGCGAACAGCACCCCCACCACCGCCGTCGCGGCCCCGACCAGCACCAGCGTCACGCCCCAGCCCCACTGCGGCGGCCCGAGCAGTTCGAACACCACGCGCATGAAGCCGTACACGGCGACCTTGAGCATCACCGCCGACATCAGCGCCGAGATGTGCGAGGGCGCGGCCGGATGCGCTTCCGGCAACCACAGATGCAGCGGCAGCAGACCAGCCTTGGTGCCGAAGCCCAGCAGCGCCAGCGCAAACGCCACCGACGCCCACAGCATGTCCGGCGGATGCGAGCGCATGGCCGCAAACGCGAAGCTGCCGCCGCTGGCGGCCAGCACGCCGAAGGAGAGCAGGATCGCCAGGCCCGCGATGTGCGCCATCAGCAGATACAGAAAGGCGGCGCGACGATGCTCGGCGACCTCATGCTGGAACGTCACCAGAAAATACGACGCCAGTGACATCAGCTCCCACGCGACCATGAACAGGAAAGCGTCGTTGGCCAGCACCACACCCAGCATGCCGGTCACGAACAGGCCGGTGAACACGCCCAGCGCGGCCAGTGAGTCCTTGCCATTGCGAAAGACGCGCGTGTAGCCCGGGCCGTAGATCGCCACCGGCACCAGCACCGCGCCGAGAATCAGCAGGAACACGCCGCTCAGCGGATCCAGGCGTACATGCCACGGCAGCCACGGCAGGCCCAGCGGCAGGATCGCGGTCGTCGTGGTGTCGCCGGCGAGCGCCAGCAGCCCCGCCGCCAGCGCCGCCACGCCGCACACGGCCAGCAACGGAAACGCCAGCCACGACAGCGTGCGCGGCCAGCGCGTGGCGAGCAGCCCGCTGGCCGCCGAGGCCAGCGCCGCGACCACAGCCGCGCCGGCCAGCGACAGCGCCAGCGGCCCCGAGCTCACGCACGCGACTCCTGCGGCATTGCTTTCAGGCGCACGCCACGCCCGCCCGCAGCACTGGGCTGACCCTCGCCCAGCAGGATCACGCCGGCCCGCTCCAGGGCGTCGGTCAGCTTGACCAGCGAATCGACGTTGCCGCGCACCGTGCCGTCGCTGGCCTCCATGCGCTGGATGGTCGGCAACGACAACCCGCTGCGCTCGGCCAGCTCGCGCTGGTCGAGGCCGAGCAGGGCGCGCGCGGCGCGCAGTTGGGCGGCAGTGATCATTTGTCGAATATCATGACAAAAACATCATAAATAATATATGAAGCATCATTCGCGCGTACAAGCCGACAGCACGAGTGTTGGCGAGGATCCACCGTTCCCCGGCGATGCAAGACGCCGTCCACGCCGAGCCAGCCCTGCTTCGTGGACAAGCCCGGCAAGGCTTGCACGCCCTGCGCAGACGGCCGGAGAGCGCGGCGCGTTGTCACCGGGCGGCCGCACGCGGCAGCAGGCGGACAACGCATCCAGCCCCGCCCGTCCGGCCAGCGGCCGGATACCACCGCATGCGGATGCCGGTACCACTTCCCCGCCCCCGGGGCGCCGCGTATCGTGAGGCGCCCGCGCCGCAGTGCCGGCGCGGCCTCTCCGCTCGGCAAGGAGTCATGCAAATGATCGTGGTCACGACCGAGAATGTGCCGGGTCACCAGGTCCGGCAGGTCAAGGGGCAGGTCTTCGGGGTGGTGGTGCGCAGCCGCGGCATCGGCGGCAATGTGATGGCCGGCCTGCGCTCGCTGGTCGGCGGCGAAATCCACGAATACACGCAGATGCTGGAGGAGGCGCGCCGGCATGCGCTCGACCGCCTCGTCACCAATGCCAGCGCGATGGGCGCCAACGCGGTGGTGATGATGCGCTTCGATTCCGCCGAAATCGGCCAGACGATGAGCGAGATCGTAGCCTACGGCACCGCCGTGGTGCTCGATCCGCCGACCTGAGGCCAGCCGCGCATGCTGGTCGTCGCGCTCTACGTAGTGGGCGGACTTCTGCTGCTCGGTGCGCTGGCGGCCGCGCTCACCGGCATGCTCGCGGCGCTGCTCCCGTCGCTGCTGATCGGCGGTCTGCTGCTGGTGCTGGGCCTGGCATTCGAACGCTGGCACTACAAGCCGGTGCGCCGGGAGCCGCCGGATCCGCGCTGGAAGGACACCGGCGAACGTTTCGTCGATCCCGAGAGCGGACAGCTGACGGCGGTGTACTTCGACCCGGCGCGCGGCGAGCGTCACTACATCGCGGCCGAAGGCAGCGAGGAACCACGCTGAAGCTGCTGCGACCCGGACGAGAAAAATGCGCTCCCGCGCGGATGGAATGCCGTCAGCCCCGGCCATGAAAACCCTCCCGGATCGTCGCGGCATCCGCCGCATCCTGATTCTCAAGTGGAGCGCGCTCGGCGACGTGGCCCTGGCCAGCGCGATCATCGAGGACATCCGCCGCGCGTTTCCGCAGGCGCGAATCGATCTCGACACGCTGCCGGCCGCGGCCGGCCTGTTCGCGCACGATCCGCGCTTCGAGCGCGTGCTGGTGATCGACTCGCGTGCGCGCGGACAGCGTCTGCGCATGATCCGTCTCTGGCTGCGCGGCGTCCGTGCGGGTCGCTACGACCTGCTGATCGACCTGCAGGGCAGCGACCACACGCGCGGTCTGGTCGCGCTCGCGTGGCTGACCGGCTGCGGCATCCGCCAGCGCTGGGGCGTGCGGCCGGGCTGGCCCTATACCCTGGCCCCGCGCGGTCTGGCGCGCGACGCGTACGCGGTCACCCGCATGCGCGCCCTGCTCGCGCGCGCCGGCATTCCGGCGACGACCGCGCGGCCGGTCCTGCATCCCTCGCCCGCCGAGACCACGCAGGCGCAACGGATGCTGCGCGATCACGGGTTGCTGTCCGCGCGGTTCGCCGTTCTGCTGCCCGGTTCGCAAGCCGCCGGCTGGCTCAAGCGCTGGGGCGCCGCGCGCTACGCGGAGCTGGCCGGTCTGCTGCTCGCGCGCGATCTCGAACGCATCGTCGTGATCGGCGGACCCGACGAGCGCGACGAGTGCGCGGCCATCATCGCGGCGGTCAATCGGCGGCAGCCTGGCGCCGCGGTCGAACTGACCGCGCTGAGCCTGCTGCAGATCGTGCCGATCTGCGCCGCCGCGACCCTGGTCGTCGCCAATGACACCGGCACGGCGCACATCGCCGCGGCGGCCGGCACGCCGCTGCTGGTGATCTGCGGCCCCACCGATCCGCAACGGGTCATGCCGCTGGGTCCGCGGGTGCGCGCGATCCAGGCGGACGGCGGTTGCCTCAACTGCTACGGCAAACGCTGCCGGCTGGGCGCGACAGCGCAGTGTCTCGAGCCGATCACGCCGGCGCGGATCGCCTCGCTGCTGCTGGACGCGTCACCCGACCTGCAGGGCCTGAAGCTGTATGCATCGACGCCGGCCTGAAGCCGCTCCCGCTCCGGCACGAGGCCGCGGTTTCGATGCTTCCGGCAAGGCAGCGGCGTTTTCGGGATAATCGCCGGTCTTCCATCGCGCCCGGCCGTACCCCATGAATGATTTCCTGCATCGCCTGCCCGCATTCGCCAGCCAGCACGCGCTGCTCGTCGCCGCCTTCGTCGGCCTGCTGCTGGCGCTGATCGCCACCGAGGTGCTGCGCCTGATGCGCGGCTGGAAGGAAGTCACGCCGGCCACGCTGACCCACCTGATCAACCGCCAGAACGTGCTGCTGATCGACGTCTCGTCGCGGGCGGACTTCGAAAAGGCGCACATCCCCGGCGCGCGCCACGTGGCGATGGCGCAGTTCGATCCCGAGCACAAGGACCTGGCCAAGGTGAAGGATCTGCCGGTCGCGGTCTACTGCCGCAGCGGCGTGACCTCGGGCAAGGCCGCGGCGCGTCTGGTCAAGGCCGGCTTCAAGCAGGTGCACAGCCTGGGCGGCGGTATCGGCGCCTGGCAGCAGGCCGATCTGCCGGTGGCGCGCGGCAAGGACTGAAAACGCACCCGCCCGCGTGACGGGAGGGTGCGCCGTGCAGCGCGCAGCTCCCGCGCCGCCGCGTCAGATCTTCTTGGCCTCCTGCTCGGCCGCCTGCGCCGCCTGCACCGCCGGACGTGCTTCCATGCGCTGCATGTAGCGCACCAGCACCGGCCATGGCGCCAGATCGATGCCGACGAAGCGCGTCCATGCCAGCACGGTGTAGAGGTAGGCATCGGCCACGCTGTAGCCGCCGGCCAGCAGACAGTCCTGCGTGCCGAGCACCGCGCTGACCTCGGTGAAACGGCCGCCCAGCTTCTCGATCTGCTGCCGCTTCACGGCATCCGGCGTGTCCGGATTGAACAGCGGACTGAACTGCTTGTGGATCTCGGTGGAGATGAAGTTCAGCCATTCCTGCAGCTGGTAGCGCTCGAAGCTGCCGTTGGCCGGCGCCAGCCCCGCCTCGGGCTTGCGGTCGGCGAGGTACTGCACGATCGCCGGGCCCTCGGTGAGGATGCGGCCGTCGTCGAGTTCCAGCGTCGGCACGTAGCCCTTGGGATTGATCGCGCGGAAATCGCGGCCATCGCTGGTGGCCTTGCTGCGCAGGTCGACCTTGACCAGATCGAACGGCAGGCCCAGCTCGCGCAGCACGACGTGCGGCGAGAACGAGCAGGCGCCGGGTGAGAAATAGAGCTTCATGGCAACTCCTTGCGGAACAGGGAATGGGGAGACCGGGGGAACATCGTGCAAGCCGCCATGGTGGCGCCGGTGGCGGCAGCCGTCGAGCGCACCCGGCGCAATACCGCATGCACGCCACGGCAACAGTGCCGCGGCGGCGAGATCCGGTCCGGCAGGGCCGGATCCTACTTGCGCCTGGGCAGGTAGAGATCGGTGACCGTGCCCTCGTAGACCTCGGCGGCGAGGCCCACCGACTCGCTCAGGGTCGGATGCGGATGGATGGTCAGGGCGATGTCGGCGGCTTCGGCGCCCATCTCGATCGCCAGCGCCAGCTCGGCGATCAGGTCGCCGGCGTGCGGGCCGACGATGCCGGCGCCGACGATGCGATGCGTGGCCTCGTCGAACAGCAGCTTGGTGAAGCCCTCGGTGCGATCGATGCCGATCGCGCGCCCGCTGGCCGCCCACGGAAACCTGCCGACGCCGATCGCGAGACCCTGCTCCTTCGCCTGCTGCTCGCTCAGGCCGACCCAGGCGATCTCGGGATCGGTATAGGCCACCGAGGGGATCACCCGTGCCTCGAAGGCGCGCTTCCTGCCGGCGGCGACCTCGGCGGCGACGTGCCCTTCGTGCGTGGCCTTGTGCGCCAGCATCGGGTTGCCGACGATGTCGCCGATCGCAAAGATGTGCGGCACGTTGCTGCGCATCTGCGCATCGACCTTGATGAAGCCGCGCGCGTCCACCGCCACGCCGGCCGCCTCGGCACCGATGCGGCCGCCGTTGGGCGTGCGTCCGACCGCGACCAGCACACGATCGAACAGCGTCGTCGCCGGCTTCGACGCGCCGTCGAAACGGACGGCGATGCCGTTCTTCTGCGCCTTCGCCTCGACCACTTTCGTCTGCAGGTGGATGCCGGCCAGGCGTTTGGCCAGGCGCTGCTGCAACGGCCTGACCAGATCGGGATCCGCGCCCGGCATCAGCTGATCGGCCAGCTCGACCACGGTCACCGCGCTGCCCAGCGCGGCATACACGCAGGCCATCTCCAGGCCGATGATGCCGCCGCCGACCACCAGCAGCGTCTTCGGAATGTCCTTCAGCGCCAGCGCGTCGGTGGAATCCATGACCCGCGGGTCGTCCCAGGGGAAACCGGGCAGCTTCACCGGCTGCGAGCCGGCGGCGATGATCGCCTGCGCGAACGACACGCGCTTGCTGCCCTCGGCCGCGGCAACCTCCAGCTCGCGCGGGCCGATGAACGTGCCCGTACCCTGCAGCACGCGAACCTTGCGCGCTCTGGCCATGCCGGCGAGACCGCCGGTGAGCTTGCCGACCACGCCGTCCTTGAACGCGCGCAGCTGGTCCAGATCGAGCGTGGGCGCGCCGAAGCGAACGCCGTGCGCGGCCATCGCCGCCGCCTCGTCGATCACCGCGGCGGTGTGCAGCAGCGCCTTGGAGGGAATGCAGCCGACGTTGAGGCAGACCCCGCCCAGCTCCGGATAGCGCTCGACCAGGACCACGTCGAGTCCGAGATCGGCGGCGCGGAATGCGGCGCTGTAGCCGCCGGGGCCGGCGCCGAGCACCAGCAACTGGCAGTCGATATCGGCCGCGCCGCCGCGGGCGGGCGCGGCCGCAGCGGCGGCGGGTTGGGCCGCGGGCGCCGCGGCCATTCCGGCAGGCATCGCGCTCGGTGCAGCCGGGACTGGCGTCGCCGCGGGCGCCGTGGCGGCGACCGTCTCCAGCACCGCGATCACCACGCCTTCCGCAACCTTGTCGCCCAGCTTGACTCGAAGTTCGCGCACCACGCCGGCCACGGGCGCCGGCACTTCCATGGTCGCCTTGTCGGACTCCAGCGTGACCAGGCCCTGGTCCTTTCTCACCGTATCCCCGGGATTGACCAGCAGCTCGATCACCGGCACGTCGTGGTAATTGCCGATGTCGGGAACCTTGATCTCGATCGTGCGGGCCATCGTGCAGCGTCCTCGGGTACGGCCGCGCTCAGCGCGCGGCTTCGGAATGGGAATCGGAGACGGGAACCGGCGGCGACGTCGCCGCGACCGTCGGCGTGGACGCGCGCAGCGCCTGCCGTGCCTCGGTACCGGTCAGCCCGAACCAGCTGCGCAGGTGCAGATCGCGCTGCGGGAACGGCAGCTCGATGCCGCGCCTGGCGAGCGCACTGTGCAGCGCCCAGTTGTAGGCGGCGGTGACGCCGCCCGGATGCCGGGTGGCGTCGGCATTGACCCACACCACCAGCTCGAAATCGAGCGAGGACGCGCCGAAGCCGCTCAGCCAGACCTGCGGCGCATGCGGGCCGTCCTGCGCCAGCGTGTGCGGTACTTCCCGCGCCGCCTCGAGTCCGGCCTCGCGCACCTGCTCCTTGTCGCTGCCGTAGGCGACGCCGAACGGCACCTTGATGCGCCGCGTGCCCGCGGTCAGGGTCCAGTTGACCAGGCGCCCGCTGACGAACTCGGAGTTCGGCACCAGGATATCGACGTCGTCGTTGGTGTTGATGCGGGTCGCGCGGATGTTGATGTCGCGCACTTCGCCGTGCACGCCGGACGCCAGCTCGACGAAGTCGCCGACCTTGAGGCTGCGTTCGAACAGCAGGATCAGGCCGGAGATGAAATTGTTGAAGATCGCCTGCAGGCCGAAACCGAGGCCGACGCCGAGGGCGGCGAAGAACACCGCGAAACGGCTGACCGGAATGCCGGTCGCCGACAGCGCGAGCATCACGCCCAGAGTCAGCAGGGCGTAATGGCCGAGACGCGCCAGCGTGTAAAGCGCCGAGCGGTTGATGTTGTCCGGATAGCGGACGGCGTAATGCGCCAGCAGGCGCCGCAGCAGATACGACAGCAGGATCGCGCCACCCAGGATCAACAGCGCCGCCAGCAGCGCGCCCACGCTCAGGCGCACCGTGCCGAGGTGGATCAGGCGCAGATCGAGCAGGTTGTCGATCTGCGCGAAGACAGCCTGTGCGCGCGCCAGCAGACCCGTGGAGGCCGTGCTCAATCCGCTCGCATGCTGCGCGGCCATGCGCGGCTCAGAGCAGCAGCCGGCGCAGATCGCCCAGCGCCAGGGCGAGGAAAGCGGTGAAGCGCGCCGCAGCGGCGCCGTCGATCACGCGGTGGTCGTAGCTCAGCGACAGCGGCAGCAGCAGGCGCGGCTCGAAGGCGCTGCCGTTCCACACCGGCTGCAGCGAGCTCTTGCTGACGCCCAGGATGGCCACCTCGGGCGCGTTGATGATCGGCGTGAACGCGGTGCCGCCGATGCCACCCAGCGATGAGATCGAGAAGCAGCCGCCGGACATGTCGGCCGGGGTCAGCTTCTTGTCGCGCGCCTTGACCGAGATATCGCCCAGTTCGCGGGCGAGATCCAGCAGACCCTTGCGATCGCAGTCGCGCAGCACCGGCACCACCAGGCCATCGGGCGTGTCCACGGCGATGCCGATGTGGAAATACTTCTTCAGCGTCAGCGTGTCGCCGGCCGCATTCAGCGAGGCGTTGAACGTGGGGAAGGCCTGCAGCGCCGCCACCACCGCCTTGATCAGAAACACCAGTGGCGTGATCTTGATGTCCTTGTGCTCGCCGCCGAGCTGCTTGCGAAACGCCTCCATCCCGGTGATGTCGGCCAGCTCGTGCTGGGTCACGTGCGGGATCAGCGCCCAGTTGCGCGCCAGGTTGGCTCCGGTGGCGCGCTTGATCTTGCCCAGTGGCAGCGTCTCCACCGCTCCGAACTTGGCAAAGTCGATCTGCGGCCACGGCAGCAGGCTGAGCCCGCCACTCGCGGATTGCGGCGTCGCGCCGGACAGCGCCTGCTTGACGAACGCCTGCACGTCGTCCTTGAGGATGCGCCCGCCGCGCCCGCTGCCGGTGACCCGGCCCAGATCCACGCCCAGCTCGCGCGCGAACAGGCGCACCGCCGGGGTTGCGTAGGGCACGCGATCGGGCATGACGGCCGCGGCACCGCTGGCGACTGGCGGCGTCGGCATGACGGGGGTCGCGGACGCCACCTCCGGTCGCGGTGCGGCGCCGGAAGTCGCCGGTTCGGGCTGCGCGGGGGGCGATGTCATGGCGGGGGCGGGGGCGGGGGCCGGCGCGGGCGCGGGCGCGGGAACCGCGGCAGGCGCGGCGGATGCCTTGGCGGCCTCACCCGCCTCGATCAGCGCCACCACGGCACCCTCGGACAGGACATCGCCCAGCTTGACCTTGATCTCGCGAACCACGCCGGCGAACGGTGCCGGCACTTCCATCGTCGCCTTGTCCGATTCCAGCGTCACCAGTCCCTGGTCCTTCTTCACCGTGTCGCCCGGCTGCACCAGCAGTTCGATCACCGGCACATCGTGGTAGTTGCCGATATCCGGCACCCTGGCTTCGCGCAAATCGGACATGGGGTCTCCCAGGCAGCACGGCGCGGTCGCGGATCACGCCAAAGCCGCAAGTGTCGCGCATCGCGCCGCAGGCGTCATCCCGCGCGACCCCGTCGCAGGGCGACCCGGTTGCGGATCGCCGCGGTGAACACCGCGGCGCCCGTGATCATGCCGTTGCCGCAGACCGGCGAACCTCGGATCCGCGCGCATGGCCGGATCCTGCCTGCGGCCGGCGTTCAGGCCCGACCCGTGTCAGGGCCATGGTGCGCAAACGCACCGAAGCCGGGCGCCGGATGCGCTATGCAGACAGGCGGCCGCTCCCTCGTGGCGGCGGCACGACTCGCTCTCCAGGAGAAATATCGTCATGCAACATCCACTGAAATTCGCGCTGCTCGCCGTCGCCCTGCTGGCCCCCTTGTCGGCGCTGGCCGCCGATGGCTACATCAGCGGCTACGTGAACCTGCGCGCCGGACCCGATACGCGCTACCCGCGCATCATGACCCTGCAACCCGGCACCACGATCGCGGTCTATGGCTGCCTCGACAACTGGAGCTGGTGCGATGTCGGAACGCAGGGCGAACGCGGCTGGGTCGCCGGCGACTATGTGCAATATCCCTACAACAACCGGCGCGTCGTGCTCTCGACCTACGGCGCCCGCATCGGCATCCCGATCGTCAGCTTCATGCTCAATGCCTACTGGGGCGATCACTACAGCAACCGGTCCTGGTACGGCGAACGTCAGCGCTGGGAGCAACCCCGGCGAGGCTACAGGCAGCCACGTCCGGGCTATCGCCCGCAGCAGACCTATCGTCCGCAGCAGACCTATCACCCGCAGCCGAACTACCGCACCCAGCCGAACAACCCGCCCCAGCGGCAGAGCTATCAACACGGCGGCCAGGATCATGGCCATGGGCCGCAGGGCGGAGGCCCCGGGCAAAAGGGCGGCGGACCCGTTCGCGGTGGCAAAGGGCAGCCGCAAGGGCCGGCTCATGGCAAGGGCAACGGCGGACACCCGCCACGGGATGGCAAGGGCGGCGGCAAGGGCGGTGGCGGTGGCGGTGGCGGCGGTGACTGAGCGCTGCCGCCGGCACACCCGGATGGCGGTCATCCCCGCGGCAGCGCGCGCCAGCGGTCAGCCGATGATCTGACCGCGATATCGCCGCCCGGCGATAGGGCGTGCCGGCCTGCCGCTCGTGTCCGGTCTGCAGCACGGCGATACACGAACCTGGCGCGATCGGGGTACCGCGCGCCGACGGCACCGTCACACCACAGGCGGGGTCGCGGGAGCTCGCCGCAGGGTGAGTTCGCGCTGCGGAAACGGGATCGTGATGCCGGCGGCGTCCAGCGTTTCCTTCACCCGTCGCGGCAGATCCTGCTGCAGCGGCCACCAGTCACCGCGATGCGCCCACGCCCACACGGTCAGATTGACCGCGCTGTCGCCCAGCCCTGCGACGAAGACCGCGGGTGCCGGTTCGGCGAGCACGCGCGCGTCGGCCGTCAGCGTGTCGCGCAGCAGCTGCAGCGTGCGGCCGATGTCATCGTTGTAACTGATGCCCACCTGCACCTGCGCGCGGCGCGTGCCGCGGCGGTTGTAGTTGACGATGACGTCGGTGCCTACCTTGGCGTTGGGAATCACGGCCTCGCGATTGTCGGCAAGCACCAGCACGGTGTGCATCAGGCTGATGCTGTCCACGGTGCCGCTGACGCCGCCGGCATCAACGTAGTCGCCGACGCGGAATGGCCGGAACAGGATCAGCAGCACGCCCCACGCCAGGTTGGACAGCGAGCCCTGCAGCGCCAGGCCGATGGCGATACCGGCGGCGCCGATCGCCGCCACCAGCGAGGCGGTGGGGATGCCGACGAAATCCAGCACCACCACGCTCATCATCACGATCAGCACGCCGTAGAAGCCGTTGCGCAGGAAACTGATCAGTGTCGGCTCGACGCGCGCGCGCTGCAGGGCCCTGCGCGCGACGTTGGCGACACGCGCGGCCAGCCACAGCCCGACCAGGAACAGCAGCAGCGCGATCAGCAGACGCAGCCCGTCATGCAGCGCCTGGACGGGCAGATTGGGCAGATCCAGACGTCGCAGCAGATCCCGCATGCCGGCTTCCTCGAAAAGGCGCGCAGGTTAGCACCGGGTCGATTCGGCTCCCGAATGTGACGCGTGCCCAGGGCCGTCACGAACTGTGACAGAAGGGCCCGGATTCGGTGTCGCGCATCGCATTCATGCCGGCTCCCGCAGCGGAGCATGAGCCTCGTCCCCTGGCGCATTGCGCAGCGGACAGCGGTTCGGTCGATGGAGCGTGTCATGTCATCCGGAGCAACCCGGCTCGTACTCAGGATCCTGTGCACCGCGCTGCTCGCCGTGGCGGCCAGCGCCGCGGCCGGCGAAGCTCCGGCACACGGCACGATGCAGCTGACGATCCGCATCGATGCCCGCGCCGCCGCGGTGATCCGCGCGGTGAGCGCCGGTGCCACCCTGCAGCAGGCACTGGCACAGCTGCCGGCGCCGGATTCGGCACAGACCTTCGCGCAGGCCTGCGCCGGCAATGGCGGTCGCGCCGCGATCGATTCATCCCAGCGGCTCTGCGTCTGAGCGACGATGCGCTAGGCTCGCGGACCCGTCCGCGGAGCCTTGCCCGATGTACACCCTCCACTACGCCCCCGGTGCCGCCAGCCAGCTGGTGCATGTCGCCTTGCTGGAGTGCGGCGCGCCCTATCGCCTCGAACGTGTGGATCTCGAAGGCGGCCAGCAGCACGGTACCGCCTATCGCGCGCTCAACCCGCACGGTCACGTGCCGACGCTGGTCGTCGACGGACGTCCGCAGCACGAATGCGCGGCGCTGGCGATGCTGCTCGCCGAACGCCATCCCGAGGCCGCCCTGGCGCCCGCGCCCGGCACCGCGGAGCGCGCGGATTACCTCGAACTGATGCTGTATCTCGCCAACAGCGTGCAGCCGGCGTTCCGCCACTGGTTCTATCCGCAGGAAGCCGGTGGCGATCCCGAAGCGGTCAAGGCCGCAGCCGCCGCGCGCATCGAACGCGCCTGGCAACATCTGGCGGCGCGTCTCGAATCCGCTGGTCCGTGGCTGCTCGGCAACGCCTTCAGCGTCGTCGACATCTACGCCACGATGCTGACGCGCTGGTCGCGTCACCTGCCGCGGCCGGCGCTGGCCTTCGCACCACTGGCCGAGCTGGCGGCGCGGGTGACCGCGCGCCCGGCATGGCGCCGCGCCGCGGAGATCGAAGGCCTGCCGGCATGGCCGTGAGCATCGGCACGGCGGCTGCGCCGGCACCCTCGACGCGGCCGCCGCAGCGCGCTTGCCCGGCACCCGGCTGAACGCCGGAGCCCCGTCCTGCTGCGGCGCAGCAGGCATTGCCTTATCCTGCGCGCCCGATCGCCCCACAGGAGCACGCCATGGGCCTGGACCTGGTCCCCGCCGGCCGCGACGTCCCGCACGAGATCAACGTCGTCATCGAAATTCCCAAGGACGCCGAGCCAGTCAAGTACGAGGTCGACAAGGCCACCGGCGCGATCTTCGTCGACCGCATCCTGTCGACGCCGATGCGCTATCCCTGCAACTACGGCTACGTGCCGCACACGCTGTGCGGCGACGGTGATCCGGTCGATGTGCTGGTGATCCTGCCGCTGTCGCTGATCCCCGGTGCGGTGATCCGCTGCCGCCCGGTCGGCATGCTCAACATGACCGACGAGGCCGGCGAGGACACCAAGCTGCTCGCGGTGCCGACATCCAAGGTGTTCAACGGCTACGCCCACATCAGCGACATCAACCAGGTTTCGGGCCACTGGCTGGAGCGCATCGGCCACTTCTTCGAGCACTACAAGGATCTCGAGAAGGGCAAATGGGTGAAGCTGTCGGGCTGGGGCGATGCCGCCGCCGCGCGTGCCGAGATCGAGGCCAGCGTGGCGCGCTACGACGCGGCGCCGACCCGGCCTAACTTCTGATCGCCCCGACCACCGGCGGCACCCGGGATCAACGCCGCGGAATCGTCACGCCGCCGCGTCCGCGGCGCGGCATCAGCCGGCGGCGAACTGTCTCGCCCGCTCGTGCGTCGCGACCAGGCCTGGCCAGACGCTGTCGATGACATCGGCATGACGCCGCCATTTCCCCGGATCCGGCGCCGACACCGCATACCGCGCCACCGGCAGCGCCACCGGCGGCGGCAGATCCCAGTCCAGCTCCAGGACCTGGCACAGACGCGAGATTTCCGTGGCCGGACTGTCGAGCAGGCTCTCGTAGCGGGCCACGCAACGACGCCCGGCGGGCAGGACGTCGAGATCGTCCAGCAGCAGCCGGGTCGTGCATTCCCATTGCGCGGCGACGATCTCGGGCAACGACTTGCCGTCCAGCGAGCGCCATCCGGGAGTCAGCAGCAACGACCAGGCGGGTCCCTGCCAGCCCGGCAGCTGGGGGTAGGTGCAAAACCGGCCCGATTGCCAGGCCTCGATCATGCTGCTCAGCACCTGGCGCGGATCGCGGTGGAGATAGACGAAGCGCGCTTCCGGAAAGACACGGGCCAGGAACGGGACACGCAGCGCGTTCTTCGGCGTTTTTTCCAGCATGCGGATGCGGTCCGGGGCGGGCAGCCCTCCATCGCGATCGCGCAGCTCGGCACGGAATCGCTCGCGCAACGCATCGGCCAGTGCGGGCGTCACCGCGGTCGCGTCGAGGCGATTCGAGTCGTATCCGTGCTGCGCGGGATGCAGCGCGGGGATTCCTTCGATCAGCGCATGACTTTCGTGGCCGATCGTGCACAGCCCGCGGGCACGCGACAGGGTCTCGAACAGCAGGGTCGAGCCCGAGCGCGGCGGCGACACGATGAAGATCGGCCGATCGAACATGGCATCCGCGCTGCCGGCGACGGTCCGCGCGCCGGGTCTCGCCTGCGGCGCCCGCGGCTCGTCGGCACCCGGCGCATCCTGGCGGTCGGCCAGCGCCACCTTCAGCACCATCGACCGCAGGGTCGGCATGAACTGGGTTCCGTTGACCAGCTGCAACGGGGCCGTGAGCGGCTGCAGCGCCGCGATCAAGGCATCGATCGCGGCCCGATAGGCGGCCCAGCCCTCGCGTTCGCTGCCGTACTGCGACCACAAGGCCTGCCAGGTGGTCACGAAGCGCGCCGCGATCTGCTGCACGACCGGCACCTGCGGATGCGGGCGCAGATCACCCAGCAGGAAACCGATGTGATCGCGAAGTTCCCATGGCGTCATCACCTGCGGCACATTCATCGTCTCGAAGCGCAGCTCGGGCCGGCTGTCGGCGACCGGCGCAAGGAATTGCGCCTGCCATCCGGGGCGCTGATCGCGCCCGGGTGCCCGGCCCTGCCCGACCAGATCCCAGAAAGCCTCGCTGCCGACCGTGTCGGCGACCAGATGGATGCGTTCGTCGTCCGCCGCGTTGATGACGCGATGCTCGCGCCAGGTGTCGAAGATCCAGCATTCCCCTGGCGCCATGTTCACCTCGGCGTCGCCGCAGATGAAACGCACGCTGGGCCGGGTCAGGATCGGCACATGCACGCGCACGCGATCGCGCCAGTAGTAGTTGATGTCGGCGTGCGGCGTCACCTCGGCCTGCCCCGACAATTTCATCAGGCGCGTGCGGCCCCAGACCGCACCCAGGCGTTCCAGCACCTGCACCAGATAGGGGCAGTGCCCGAGGTAAGGCGTCGGCCGCATCGGTCCGGCGATGCTGTCGCTGTCGGGGTTGCCGTGCGCGGAGATCAGTGGCAGCGCGTAGTTGCCGGGATAGTTTTGCGGATGCGGGCGCCAGGGCTGCTCGCCGAGCGCGCGGACCTCGGCAGCGAGCAGCGCGGCGTCGAACTGCAGCGGAAGCTGGACAAACGGTACCTGCAACTTCATCGCGAGCGCCCCTCGTGCAACGGCCTGGACTCGACCACGAATTCGGTCACTCCGGACGATAGACCTCGCCGCCCGCACGGCGAAACTCGGCCGCCTTGGCCGCCATGCCTTCGATCAGGGCCTCGCCTTCGCCGATGCCGTGTGCGGCGGCGTACTCGCGCACGTCCTGGGTGATCTTCATCGAGCAGAACCTGGGCCCGCACATCGAGCAGAAGTGCGCCGACTTGTGCGCGTCCTTGGGCAGCGTTTCGTCGTGGAATTCCCTGGCCTTGTCGGGATCGAGGCCGAGATTGAACTGGTCGTCCCAGCGAAACTCGAAGCGCGCCTTGCTGAGCGCATTGTCGCGCGCCTGCGCGCCGGGATGGCCCTTGGCCAGGTCCGCCGCGTGCGCGGCGATCTTGTAGGCAATGATGCCGTCGCGCACGTCCTGCTTGTCGGGCAGGCCGAGATGCTCCTTGGGCGTGACATAGCAGAGCATCGCCGTGCCGTACCAGCCGATCATGGCCGCGCCGATCGCGCTGGTGATGTGGTCGTAACCCGGCGCAATGTCGGTGGTCAGCGGACCGAGCGTGTAGAACGGCGCCTCGCCGCACTTTTCCAGCTGACGATCCATGTTCTCCTTGATCAGGTGCATCGGCACGTGGCCGGGGCCCTCGATCATGACCTGCACGTCGTGCTTCCAGGCGATCTGCGTGAGCTCGCCCAGCGTGTCGAGTTCGGCGAACTGCGCGGCGTCGTTGGCGTCGGCGATCGAGCCGGGGCGCAGGCCGTCGCCCAGCGAGAAGGCCACGTCGTAGGCCTTCATGATCCCGCAGATTTCCTCGAAGTGCTCGTAGAGGAAACTCTCACGATGATGCGCCAGGCACCACTTGGCCATGATCGAGCCGCCGCGCGAGACGATGCCGGTGACGCGCCGGGCGGTCAGCGGTATGAACGGCAGGCGCACCCCGGCGTGGATGGTGAAGTAGTCCACGCCCTGTTCGGCCTGCTCGATCAGGGTGTCGCGGAACAGCTCCCAGGTGAGCTCCTCGGCGACGCCGCCGACCTTCTCCAGCGCCTGGTAGATCGGCACCGTGCCGATCGGCACCGGACTGTTGCGGATGATCCACTCGCGCGTCTCGTGGATGTGCCGGCCGGTGCTGAGGTCCATCACCGTGTCGGTGCCCCAGCGGATCGCCCAGACCATCTTCTCGACTTCCTCGGCGATCGAACTCGAGAGCGCGGAATTGCCGATATTGGCGTTGATCTTCACCAGGAAATTGCGGCCGATGATCATCGGCTCGGATTCGGGATGGTTGATGTTGCAGGGAATGATGGCGCGGCCGCGGGCGACCTCGTCGCGCACGAACTCGGGCGTGATGCGCGCCGGAATCGCCGCGCCGAACGAGTGTCCCGGATGCTGGCGCAGCAGACCGCTGTCGGCCAGCGCCTCCAGCCGCTGGTGCTCGCGGATGGCGATGAACTCCATTTCCGGAGTGACGATGCCGCGGCGCGCGTAGTGCATCTGGGTCACGTTGGCGCCGGCTCGCGCACGGCGCGGGCGCGGCAGGTGCGGGAACCTCACTGCCGCCAGCTCGGCGGCCTCGGCGTGGCGACGCGCGAAAGCCGAACTGCGCGCAGACAGGGGTTCGCTGTCACCCCGCGCTTCGATCCAGCCGTTGCGCAGCGGCGGCAGGCCGGCGGCCAGATCGACTCGGTAGTCGGGATCGGTGTACGGGCCGGACGTGTCGTAGACCGCGAGCACCGGGTTGGATTCGGCACCGAACGTGGCCGGGGTGGCCGACTGCGCGATCGCGCGCATCGGCACGCGCAGATCGGGCCGACTGCCGGTCACATGGATCCTGGCCGAGCCGCGCAACGGTTCGGTCACGGCGGCTGACAGCGCCTCGGTCGCACGCAGCAATTCGGAAGCAAGGGCGTTCATGGGCATCGTCCTGGTGGCGGCGGACGAAGCGGCGGCATCGGGTGACCCCGACGAAGCTCCCTACGCCGGAACGATCCGGATCAGGTTCGAAGGGTCTCTCTCAGCCTGCGACGGACAGGCACCCCCGCTTCCGTTCCCTATTCAAGCACGAAGCGGCTGCGGCCGGCGAGCCGCCGGTCAGCGCGGCGCGTAGGCGCGCAGGAACATCTCCACGGCCGCGACCACGTTGGCGCGCACTTCGCGCTCGATGGTCTCGTGGCAGTCGCCTTCGCAGCCGAACAGGCGCCTGAGGTGCATGTCGCCCTTGAGCAGGGCCAGGAACTGAACCGCCGCCCGATGCACGTCGGGAATGTCCAGCTCGCCTCCGGCGACGGCAGCCTCGAGAAACTGCTCCATCAGCGCATGACCGCGCGCCGGACCTTCCTCCCACAGCAGCTGACCGAGGCGCGGGTTGCCCTCGCGGCAGTCGCTGACGATGGCCCGCCACGTACCGATGGCTTCGGCGCTGACCATCGCGTCAGCGTGCGCCTGCGCGATCTGCAACAGCGCGGCGCGAATGCCATCGCCATTGCCATGGAACAGCGCATCCGGGATCAGCGCCTGGCAGCGGGCACGGATGGCCTCGCGAAACAGGCGGTCCTTGTCGCCGAAATGGCTGTAGACGGTGAGCTTGGAAACACTGGCCTCCGCCGCCACCGCGTCCATGCTGGTGCCTTCATAGCCGTGCTGCACGAACAGCAGCTTGGCGGCCTCCAGAATGGCCATCCGTTTGCCCATGTCCTTGGGCCGGCCGGGACCGCAGGCGCGGGCGGGATCGACGGGCTTGATTGCCGGGTTCATGCTGATTATTATACGGTCAAGTTCACTAATAATCCAGCGCGGTACCCAAGCCGCCGGCCCCGATGCCATGACCGTAGCCGAACTCGTGCTCAACCCCGCGTACCGCCATGCGCAACGAAGTTTTGCCGCGTGGCTGGACGCTTCCGGCGGCGCGCGCCGGCACGCATTCAGCGCACGCGCCGCGCTGCGCGCACTGAGCGCGGTGGAGCGCAGCCGTCTGGCGCGCTGGCTGGCGTGGCTGGGTGTCAGCGAAGGCTTGCGCGACAAACTGCCGCTGGGTGAGCGGCTGCTGCATCTGGATGCCGCCCTGGCGCGCGCGGTGATGGCGGCCAGCCGCCGCCTGCCCCAGCGCAGTGGCCGCGATGCACGCTTCGAGATGACGTCCGTCAATCGCGCCGGATGACCTCCGGCACTGCGCGGATCATCTGCGCTGAGGCAGTTTCGCGTTGCTGCTGCCGATGCCTGCGCCTATGCTTTCCCACTTCCCACGTCGCAAGTGAATCCGCTCATGGCCCTCGATTTCGCCCAAGCCCGCCAGACCATGGTCGAAAGCCAGGTGCGCACTTGGGATGTGCTCGATCCGCGCGTGCTCGACACGCTGTCGCGCGTGCACCGCGAGGATTTCGTGCCGGCGGCCTATCGCGCGCTGGCGTTTGCCGACATCGACCTGCCGCTCGGCCATGACGAAGTCATGATGAAACCGGTGGTCGAGGGCCGCCTGTTGCAGGCGCTGGCGCTGCAACCGGGCGACGAGGTCCTTGAAATCGGCACCGGCTCGGGCTTCCTTGCCGCCTGCCTGGCGACGCTGGCGCGCCGCGTCGTCAGCGTGGATCGGCACGGTGATTTCGTCCGCGCCGCGCAGACGCGACTGCTGGCCGCAGGTCTGGGCAATGTCGAGCTGGTGGTGGCCGAGGCGGTGCGCGATTTCGCGCCCGGACGCAGCTTTGATGCCATCGCCGTCACCGGCGCCCTGTACCACATTCCCGAACGGTTCCTCGACTGGCTGCGCCCGGGCGGGCGCCTGTTCGCCATCCGCGGCGAGTCGCCGGCGATGCAGGCGGTACTGGTGCGTGACACGGGCGCCGGCCGCTTCAGCGAGGAGAGCCTGTTCGAGACCGATCTGCCTTATCTCGTGCACGCCGCGCCGCCGCCGCGTTTCACCCTCTGAGCACCTTCGAATTCCCAAGGAATCCGCCCCATGAGCCGTCCGATGATCCGCACCCTGCTGCCTTTCGCCGTGGCCCTGGCGCTGTTGCCGGGCCTGGCCGGTGCGGAAGACCTGCTGCAGGCCTATCAGCAGGCGCGTGACTCCGACCCGGTGCTGGCGCAGGCCGGGGCACAACAGCGTGCCACCCGGGAGGGCATCGTCCAGGCGCGCGCGCTGCTGCTGCCCCAGATCGCCGCCAGCTACAGTTACTCCAAGAGTCACGGCACCTCGAGCAGCACGCAGCCGTTCAGCACCAATGCCGGTTTCCAGATCTTCAATTTCACGTCGTCGAGCAGCAATTACGGCACCACCCTGCAGGGCACGCTCAGCCAGACCCTGTTCGATTTTTCCAAGTGGTCCAATTACAAGGCCAGCAAGGCGCAAGCCGCGAGCCAGGACGCCAGCTACGAGTCGCAGGCGCAGAGCCTCTACCTGCGCGTGGCGACCGCGTATTTCGCCGTGCTCACCGCGCGTGACCAGCTGAGCTTCGCCGAGTCCAACGAAAAGGCATTGGCCAGCCAGCTCGACCAGGCCCAGCAGCGCTTCAATGTCGGTCTTGCGGCGATCACCGACGTCAATCAGGCCAAGGCCCAGCACGATGCCGCAGTCGCCACAGTGATCAGCTCGCGCAATGCCCTCGACGATGCCCGCGAAGCGCTGACGCAGATCACCGGCAAGCCGGCCACCGATCTGCGCGTCCTGCGCAACGATATTCCGCTGGTACCGCCGACACCCAGCGACCAGGAGGTCTGGGTCAACCAGGCGCTGGCGCAAAACCCGGCCCTGCTGGCGCAGCAGCAGCAGGTGCGCTCGGCCAACGACAGCATCAGCGCCGCCCGCGCCGGCCATCTGCCCACCCTTTCGGCGCAACTGACCTACACCCGCGCGCCGGGCTGGGGTGACCAGACATCACGGCTCGGCGGCATTGGCGCCTACCACACGAACAACATGAGCCGCGACACCGCGATCGGCGTGGTGCTGAGCGTGCCGATCTTCAGCGGCGGCGCCACCCAGTCGCGCGTGCGCCAGGCGATCGACCAGCGCGACGTGCAGCAGGATGTGCTCGAGCAGGACCGTCGCGCGCTCGTGCGCAATACCCGCAATGCCTATCGCTCGATCATCGCCGGCATCAGCAGCGTCGAGGCCAACCGCCAGGCGGTGATTTCGGCCCAGAGCTCTCTGGATGCGACCCAGGCCGGCTACGAGGTTGGCACCCAGACCATCGTCGATGTGCTGCTGGCTCAACAGACCCTGTTCCAGGCCGAGAGCGCCTATTCGCTGGCACGCCACTCGCTGGTGATCAACCAGCTCACACTCAGGGCCGATGCCGGCACGCTCGACTACAAGGACCTCGAACAGGTCAACGCGCTGTTGAAGTGACCCGCGGTGGCGTCCGGGCGGATTCGTCGCAGCGGCCTTCGCGCAGCAGCTGCTCGATCGGCGCCAGCGTCGCCGCCAGCGCACCGCGACCCTGCGCGATGACCCTCATACCGGCCGTGCCGGCCTGCTCGCGGGCGGGCGCATCACCCAGCCAGTCCAGTACCGCCGGAGCCAGTCCGGTGGCGTCGGCGAATCGCCGGGCTGCGCCTGCGGCCAGCAGCGCATCGGTGATCTCCTCGAAATTGAACGTGTACGGACCGACCAGCACCGGCACCGCCAGAGCCGCCGGCTCCAGCACGTTGTGGCCTCCGATCGGCGCCAGGCTGCCGGCGACGAACGCGACCTCGGCGGCGGCATAAAAATCCAGCAGCTCGCCCAGCGTGTCGATCACGAAGCACTGGGTCGACGCCTCCGGCAACCGGTCCGAGTGGCGCGTGGCCACGACAAAGCCGAGGCCGCGCGCAGCCTGCTCGACCGGGCGGAATCGCTCGGGATGCCGCGGGGCGATCAGCAGCAGCGCGTCCGGCATCCGACGCATCACCGCCCGATGAGCCAGCAGCACGGCCAGCTCCTCGGGCTCGTGGGTGCTCGCCGCAACCCACACCGGGCGCGCGCAGCCCCAATGCCGGCGCATCGCCGCCCCGGCACGCTGCGCGGCGAGCGGCGGCGGCATGTCGTACTTGAGGTTGCCGACGACGCTGATGCGCGATGCCGGCACGCCCAGCTCGCCGTAGCGCTGGGCGTCGGCGCGCGTCTGCGCGGCGACATGGGCCACGCTGCGCAGGGCCGTGCGGATCAACGTGCGACCGGGCCAATAGCCGCGCATCGAGCGCTGCGACAACCGCGCATTGGCGATCACGATCGGCACGCCCGCGCGCGCGCAGGCGGCGTAGAGATTGGGCCAGATCTCGGTCTCGACGATCACCCCGAGGCAGGGCCGCACGCGGGCCAGGAAACGCCGTACCGCGCCGGGCAGGTCGTATGGCAGATAGACGTGCAGCACGCGCGTGCCGAACAGCTGGCGCACGCGCGCCGAGCCGGTCGGCGTCACCGTGGTCAGCAGCAGGGGACGCTCGGGATGCTGCGCCAGCAGCGCCTCGACCAGCGGCACCGCCGCATTGACCTCGCCGACCGAAACGGCGTGCACCCACATCGCGCCGGCGGCCGGCGGGGGATCGAAGAAGCCGAAGCGTTCGCGCCAGCGGCCGAAGTAATCGTGGTAGCGCACGCCGCGCGCGGCCAGCCGCAGCATCACCAGCGGCGTCAGCAGATACAGGGCCAGGGTGTAGAGAAGACGCGGCAGCACGGCGCTCGCTCGCAGCAGGCGCGGCAGTATAGCGGCGCGACAGCGGTCACCCGGCCGCACCCGGCGCCTGCGGTCGATGCCGCGCGGCCCGGTGCTACCATGCGCGGCGCATGCCGTCGTCGTCCCGTTCGCCCGTCCCCCGCCGCCTGCTGGCGCCGCGCCACTGGCCGGCGTGGCTGGCCGTGGCCGCCATCCGCGGAGTCGCCACCCTGCCCTATCCGGTGCTGCTGGCGCTGGGCGGCGCGCTGGGTCATCTGGCCGCGCCGCTGCTCCCCGCGCGTCGCCGCGTCGCCGCGCGCAATCTGGCGCTGTGTTTTCCCGAACTCGACACCGCCGCGCGCGCGCGGCTGCTGTCGGCGAATCTGCGCGACCTCGGCTGCATGCTGGCGGAGTTCGCGCTGGGCTGGATGGGCAGCGATGCCGCGCTGGCGCGCGTGCCGCTGACCATCGACGGACTGGAGCATCTCGCCGCGGCGCGTGCCGCCGGACGCGGCGTGCTGCTGGTCGGCGGCCACTTCTCGCACCTCGAGCTCTGCGCCCGGCTGGTCTCGCAGCGCATCCGCATCGCCGGCATGTACCGGGTGATGGACAATCCGGTATTCGAACACGTCGTGCTGCAGGCGCGCCTGCACTACGCCGATGCGATGTTTACCCGCGAGCAGTTGCGTGCGACGGTGAAGTACCTGCGCGGCGGCGGCACGGTGTGGTACGCGCCCGACCAGGACATGCGCGGCAAGGATCACGTGTTCGTGCCGTTCTTCGGCGTACCGGCAGCGACCATTCCCGCGACGCATCATCTGGCCCGGCTGTCCGGCGCGGCGGTGCTGCCGTTCGCGCACCGGCGCCTGGCCGGCGGCGGCTACGCGATCCGGATCGAGGCGCCGCTCGCGGATTTTCCCGGCGCCGATGCGATCGCCGATACCGCCCGCGTCAACGCCGCGATCGAGCGGATGGTGCGTGCGGCGCCGGAGCAATACCTCTGGGTGCACAAGCGCTTCAAGACGCGCCCGCCGGGCACGGCACCGATCTACTGATCGCGCTGTCCGCGACGCGCGGACCGCACCCGTGCCTCGTGCAGCTTGGCGTACTTGAGGAATACGTAGTAGGCACCGGTCACCGCGCTGATGAAGCCGGCCCAGCCGTTGAGCAGATAGCGCTTGCCGAGATACTGGCGCAGGAAGAACACCGGCGGATAGAGCAGCATGCGGGTGCGCACGAACGGCGCGCGCTGCGCCTGCTTGTGCGCGACCAGTCCGCTCGAATAGGCGTTGATCTTGGCCACCTTGGTCGCGATGTCTGGCTCGCCGTAGTGCAGGAACACCGCCCGTCGCAGCGTGCGCAGCGGGGCGTCGCTGACCGGTGCGGCGTGCACCGGCACGTCGTTCATGCGCACGCGTCGGCGATCGAACAGCCGCAGGTGCGTGTTGATCCGGCTGAAGCGGTGCTGGAACGTCCAGAACATCAGCTCGCGCCGCGGCAGGCGAAAGCCGGCGACGCGCGGCGCCGCCAGCGCGGACTCGATCGCGTCGCGCGCCCCCGGCGTCAGCGCCTCGTCGGCGTCCAGCAGCAGCACCCAGTCATGCGCGGCGAGATCGATCGCGCGCTGCTTCTGCGGCCCGTAGCCGTCGAAGGCGTGCGCCGCGATGCGCGCGCCGCGCGCCGTCGCGATCGCCAGCGTCGCATCGGTCGAGCCGGAGTCAAGCACCACGATCTCGTCGGCAAAGGCCGCCGAATCGAGACAGCGCGCCAGCGTGGCGGCGTTGTTCAACGTCGTCACCACCAGCGACAGCAGCTCACGCGCCATGCCCGTTCTCCACCGCGTCCGCCGGCGCCAGCAAGGCCCCGGCCCAGATCGCCAGCAGCCCGAAAAACAGCAGCCCCCACCATGCCGAGTAGAAGGCCAGCGTGGTGTTGAGCGGGAATACCGCCGCGCCCAGCGCAACGGTCGCCGGCCAGGCGCGCGCGCGCGCCGCGGCGCCGGCATGCCACCAGGCGCGCACCGCCGCGATGACTCCCGCCAGCCACAGCGCGAGACCGACGACACCGGTTTCGCTGAGCACTTCGAGCACGATCTGATGGGCGTGGTACGCGCCCTCATCGGAGCCCGGCCGCACGAACGGATCGCCCGGTCGCGCGTAGGCCGGATAGGCGTAGCGAAAGCCGCGCACACCGACACCGGTCAGCGGATGCGCCGTGATCATGCGCAGGGTGGTCCCCCACAGGCTCAGCCGGTAAGACAGCGCGGCATTCAGGCCCTGCTCCGAACCCGACAGCGCCAGCAGGGTGCGATCCATGCGCGCATCGAACCGCTGCGAGGTCTGCCACGCCACGCCCATGCCCAGGACCGCGATCACGGCCAGCGCCGCGGATCCGAGCAGAAAGCGCCGCGGCGAGGCCGCCTCGCGCCAGAGAAACGCCAGCGTCACCACGGCGTAGGTGATCCATGCGGCGCGCGATCCGGCCAGCAGGATCGGACCGAGCAGGAACAGGAAGGCGAGGCCCAGTCCACGCCGTCCGAAATGCCGTCGCGCCGTCTCGAACACGAACGGCGCCAGCACCGCCAGCACCTGGCCGAGCTTGGGATCGCCGGCGCCGAAGATGCCGGTCAGGCGGTGCGGCTCCGGCGCCCCGCGCAAGCTCCAGCCAGTCAGTGCCTGCGTCCAGGCATCGGCAGCCCACAGCGTGACCAGCACCGCAATCGCGGTCGTCAGCGCCCGCGCGCGGCCTTCGCCGCGCAACGCCCAGGCGGCATACAGCACCAGCGGTCCGTAACGCAGCAGGGCCAGCACGGTGAGCGTGCTGCGTTCGGGCGCGACCGCCATCGGCAGCGACAGCGCCGCCGCCAGCACATAGCAGGCCCACAGCGTCAGCGCGAGGCGGGCGGCGGGCGTGGCGATCAGAGCGTCGCGATCACGCAGCAGCACGATCGCGGCACCGATGATGCAGGCCAGCACGCCCGCTTCGGCGCTGCGTGCAAACGGCAGCAGCGCGAGGATCGCCCACAGCGGCAGCAGCGGCGAGCGCAGCGCGGCGGACAGCCGGGCACGCAGCGGAACGGACTCGGTCATGGCGGCGCGCGCAACGGGGACGCGCGATTGTACGGCGCGTCCGCGATGCGAGGGGTCATCGTCGCGCGCGGCGTCCGCTCAGTTGCGCGGCGCTTCGGCCAGCTCGGCGTACAATTCCAGCGTCGCCCGCTGCATATCGTCCAGCCGGTAGCGGGTGAGCGGCGCGATCGGCGGCGCCAGCCGCAGCAGCTCGGCGGCGCGCTCGACCAGCCGCTCGCGATCGCCAGCCGGCACGCGCCCGGCAGGATAGAGCTCGGCCAGCAGTTCGCCGACACCGCCGTGAGCGTAGCCCAGCACCGGCCGGCACAACGCGAGCGCCTCGATCACGGTCCGGCCGAACGCCTCCGGGTGTGTCGACAACTGCAGCACCAGATCGGAAATCGCGTAGATGTCGCGCACGTCGGTACGCGGCGGCACCATCACCACCGCATCGGCGATGCCGCGAGCCGTCGCCAGATCGCGCAACTCCGCCCGATAGGCCTCGCGGCCCGTCTCGACCACGCCCAGCAGCAGCAGGCGCGTGACGATGCCGCGCGACTTCAGCGCGGCGACCAGCTCAATCGCCTCGGCATGGCCTTTCAGCCGCGTGCCGCGTCCGGGCAAGGTCAACAGCGGTGCGCCGGCCAGCGCCGGATACTCGGCGAAGAACGCCGCGCGCCAGGCCTCGTCGGCACGATGGCCGTAGGGAAACGCCTCGCGGTCGATGCCGCGCGGAATGACCCGGATACGGGTCCGGTCAAGCTGCGGATAATGCGCCAGCACGTAATCGCGCACCGTCTGCGAGACCACGATCACGCGCTCGCCGCACACCATCACCCCGCTGTAGACGCCGGGCGAATTGAGTCCGTGCACGGTGGTGACGAAATGCGGCTGCGGCTGCAGCCCGCGCAACGCCAGCCGCGCCATCCACGCCGGCAGTCGCGAACGCGCATGGACGATATCCGGCTTGATCTCGGCCAGCAGCCGCTTCAGCGGCGGCACATGCTGCAGCGTGCGCAACGACTTGCGCCCCAGATCCAGCGGCACGTGCTCGCTGCCTTCGGCACGCAGCTGCTCGACCAGCCGGCCGCCGGCCGAGATCACCAGCGACCAGTGCCCCGCGGCCACCAGGGCGCGGCCGATCTCCAGCGTGCTGCGCTCGGCCCCGCCGCTGTCGAGCGCGGGGATCATCTGGACGACGGTCAGCCGCCGCCCGCTGGCGGTCGGGGCAAACATCACGGGTGCGGGTCGGACCGGGCGATACATGGCACCCGATACCAAGCAAGTTCGATGCCGATATCAGCCGCGCAGTACGTAGTGCGCACCGCAATAGGGACAGACCGATTCACCACCTTCATCCTCGATCGGCAGATAGACGCGCGGATGCGAGTTCCACAGCGTCATCCCCGGCATCGGACACGCCAGCGGCAGATCGACGCGGGTCACCTCGTAGCGGTGCTCGGCATTGGCGGGCCGCAGCCCGGACACGGCAGGATCGGATCGGGTCATGACGCATTCCGTCAGTGAGACGCCCAGTGTAGCAAGGGAGCCTCGGCCACCAGCGGCCGGACCGGCACGCAGGAACCTGCGCCCACGGGCACCAGCGGCGTCAGGGCACGCCGGACCCCGGTCCGCGGCTGCCCGCGAAGACACCGGCTTCGTCGCCACGCGGGAAGGGCATGGCGACGGAGCCGGCGGAGGGCTTACTTCTTGCCGGCCATTGCGGCCATTGCCTTGGCGAAGGCGCCAGCCTCGTCGGCCTCGACGGTGATGCGCACATGCACCGCATCGCTGACCATCGGCACGTAGGCGCCGACGCCGAACGCGCTGCGCCGGATCGTGGTGGTGGCGTTGAAGCCGATGGCGGGCGCCTTCAGCATCGGCTGCTCGCCGATCTTGTTCAGATGCACCGCCAGCACCACCGGGCGGGTCACGCCATGCGCAGTCAGTTCGCCGTCCACGGTCAGCTCGTCGGACCTGGCGCCCGGAATCACCCGGGTGCTCTTGAAGGTGACGTCCGGATATTTGGCGGCATCGAAAAAGTCGGGCAGTTTCAGGTGCTCGTCCAGCGCCGGCACGTGGGTGTCGAGCCCCGCCAGTGGCAGGGTCACCGTGACCGACGAGCGGGCCGGATCGGCGGCGTCATAGACCAGGGTGCCCTGGATGCGGTTGAAGTTGGCGCAAGGGTTGGAGAAGCCGAAGTGGTTCCAGCAGAAACTGACCTGGGTGTGGTTGGGATCGAGCGTGTAGGTCATCGGCGCGGCGAAGGCGGGCGCGGCAGCCAACACGAGCACGGCGATCAGGGCGTAGCGGAGATTGCGCATGACGGATGTCCTCGGTGGTGGGCGGAGCAGTCAGGCGATCGAGCAGGCTTCGTCGAACGCGAAGCGCGGACTGCGCGGGAACAGGTCGCGGCTGGCGTCGCCGTAACCGATGTTGATCAGAAAATTGGATTTGACCGTGGTGCCGCTGAAAAAGCTCGTGTCGACCTTGGCGTTGTCGAATCCCGACATCGGACCGCAGTCGAGACCCAGCGAGCGAGCGGCGAGAATCAGGTAGGCGCCCTGCAGGGTGCCGTTGCGGAACGCGGTGATCTCCGCCAGCGCCTTGTTGCCGGCGAACCAGCTGCGCGCGTCGGCGTGCGGAAACAGCTTGGGCAGATGCTCGTAGAACGCCTCGTCGGTACCGACGATCGCGGTCACCGGCGCGGCCAGGGTCTTGGCGCGGTTGCCGTCGGACAAGGCCGGCGCCAGCCGCTCCTTGGCCGCGGCCGACTTCACGAACACGATCCGCGCCGGTGAGCAGTTGGCGCTGGTCGGGGCCATCTTGGCCAGGTCGTAAATCTGCCGCAGCTGCGCATCGCTGACGTCGCGCGGCAGCCAGGCATTGTGGGTGCGGGCGTTGCGGAACAGCTGGTCGAGCGCGGCGTCATTCAGCGGATGCGTCATCGGTATTCCCTTGGCAGGCCGCGGCCGCGGCGCGAGACTCGGCAGTGTAGGCGCAGCCTCGTCGCGCCGCAGCGCGCGTGCCGGCAACACAATGTGCGCAACCGATTGACAATGTGGCGTGAGGTGCGACAGCGATGCAGGAGGCCTGGGTGATCACCGATGGCGGCGCCGGCAACCGGCGCCAGGCGCTGGCGCTGGCGCTGGCGCTGGGCCTGGACAACCGCAGTCTGGTCCTCGCCAGCCGCGCGCCCTGGTCATGGATGGCTCCGCGGCTGACGCTGGGCGGTCGCCTGGCCTGGTCCGCCGTGCAGCGGCCCGCACTGGCACCGCCCTGGCCGGCCCTGGCGATCGGCTGCGGCCGCGATGCCGCGCTGGCGACTCGCCTGATCCGGCGGCTGAGCGCCGGTGCCTGCCGCAGCGTGCAGATCCTCGACCCGCGCGCCCCGACGCGGCATTGGGACCTGCTGATCGCCCCGCGTCACGACGACCTCGAGGGCGGCAACGTGCTGCATCCGATCGGCTCGCTGCATCCGGTGGACGCGACCTGGCTGGCCGCCGGACGCGAAGCGCATGCCGCGTTCGCCGCGCTGCCGCGACCGCGGCTGGCGCTGCTGCTGGGCGGCCCGCGGCGCGGCGTCACGCTCGACGCGGCCTGGACCGGGGCCCTGATCGCGGGCCTGCGTGCGCGCCTGGCACGTGACGGCGGCAGCGTGCTGCTCAGCGCCTCGCGGCGCACGCCGCCGGCGCTGGTCGCCGCGGTCAGCGACGCGCTGGCCGGGGTCCCGGGCGTGCGCTGGCGCGGCGCGCAGGATGGCCCCAATCCGTATTCCGGCCTGCTGGCCTGGGCCGACCGCGTGATCGTCAGCCCGGACTCGGTGAACATGCTCTCGGAAGCGGCGGCGACCGGAGTGCCGGTGCACACCCTGGTCCGCGCATCGCTGCCACGCCGTCTCGCCCGCTTCCACGCCGCGCTGCGCGCCGGCGGCTGGCTGGCCGATCTCGACACCGACAGCGCGCCGCCGGCGCAGCCGCTGCGCGAGACCGCCGCGATTGCCGCCGAGGTCGCGCGGCGACTCGGCCTCGACCCGGCGCGCGGCAGCCGCTGATCGAGGAACCGGCGTGAATCAGGTGACGGTGGCGAACTCGAATCCGCAGCCGGCGGCGATGCGCAGCACGCCGGCACAGACCGCCGCCAGCTCGGCATCGCGCGGCACCCGCCGCGGCCGCGCATCGAGGGTGCAGGCCAGCGCGCGCTGCAGCAGCACCGCATGCGCGGCGCCCAGCGTGGCCGCGTCGTTTCCGTCCAGCAGGCCGGCGCCGCGGCAGGCGGCGATCTGCGCCGGCGTCGAGGTCGCCTCCAGCAGCAGCGGATGCGCCGTCGCATGGACGAGAAGCAGTCCCTGCAGCAGGAACTCGATGTCGAGCAGCGCGCCGGCACCTTGCTTGAGGTCGAGATGCGCGGCATCGGAGCGGTCGCGTTCGACGCGCCAGCGCGCGCGCATCGCGGCGACCTCGGCGCGCACCGTCGCCGCATCGCGCGGGCGCGCGAGCACCTCGCGGCGCAACCGCGCCAACGCAGCCGCCAGCGCGGCGTCGCCGCCCAGCGGACGCGCGCGCAACAGGGCCTGATGCTCCCAGGTCCAGGCGCGCTCGCGCTGGTAGGTCGCGAACGCCTCGAGGTTCAGCACCAGCAGGCCCTTGCTGCCGTCCGGGCGCAGCCGCGTGTCCACCTCGTAGAGCCGGCCGGCCGGGGTCAGCACGGTCAGCCAGTGCACCACCCGCTGCGCCAGGCGCTGGTACCAGGTCGCGCCCTCCAGCGGCCGGGCGCCGTCGCTGCCGAGCGCCGCGCGCGCGCCGTCGTAGACAAACACCAGATCGAGATCGGAGGCAAAGCCCAGCTCCTCGCCGCCGAGACTGCCGTAGCCCAGCACGGCGAAGCCCGAGCCGCTGCCGGGTGGGCGGCCATGGCGCGCGACCAGTTCGCGCTCGGCCAGCGTCAGCACGGCGGCGATCACCGCCTCGGCCAGCGCCGCCAGCCGGCGCGCGGTGGCGATGGCATCGGCACGCTCGTCGCTGAAGGCCAGTCCGAGCCGGAACGCGAAGCTGGCCTTGAGCTCGTTCAGGCGCTCCAGCTCGCCCTCGGCGTCGCGCTCGTCGAGCGCCGCCAGCGCCGCACCGATCTCGGCGGAAATCTCCGCGCGCCGCAGCGGCAGCCGTTCGATGCGCGGATCGAGCACGTCATCGAGCAGCAGCGGCTGCGCGATCACGCGCTCGGCCAGGAAGGCGCTGCGCGCGAACAGGTCGGCGAGGCGCCGGCGCGCCGCCGGCGCCTCCTCGAGCAGGGCCAGATACGCCGCGCGGCGGGCGATGCTCTGCAGCAGTCGCAGCAGGCGTTCGAGCGCGGCCGACGGCGCGGTGCTGGCCTGCGCGGCGTCCAGCAGCGCCGGCAGCACGCGCTCCAGTCGCGCCCGCGCATCCGCGCTCATCGCCCGCAGCGTGGCGCTTGCGGGCAGCGCGGCCAGCGCCGCGCCTGCTTCGGGGTCGGCAAAACCGGCCGCCTGCAGCATCGCCGCGTCCAGGCTGCCATCCTGCGCCGCGCGCCACAGCGCCGCGCCGATGCCGGCGCTCGGCGGGCGCTGCGCGCCGCCCGGCAACAGCACCGCGGCGAACTCCCCGGCGACCGCGGCACGATGCGCCGCAAGCGCGTCAGCCAGCGGCGCCCAGTCGGGATAACCCAGCGTCAGCGCCAGGCGCAGGCGATCCTGCGCCGACGCAGGCACATCGTGGGTCTGCTGGTCGCGCAGCATCTGCAGGCGGTTTTCCAGCCGGCGCAGGAACAGGTAGGCCTCGCGCAGGCGGCGCGCACGCGCCACGCCCATGCGACCGCGCGATTCCAGCGCGGCCAGCGCAGGCAGCAGCCCGGGCACCCGCAGCGCCGGCTCGCGACCGCCGCGGATCAGCTGTTCGAGCTGGACCAGAAACTCGATTTCGCGAATGCCACCGGGGCCGAGCTTGAGGTTCTCGGTGAGATCCTTGCGCGCCACCTCGGCGTCGATCAGCGCCTTCATCGCGCGCAGCCCGGCGAACGCCGTGTAGTCGAAATAGCGCCGGTAGACGAACGGCCGCAGCTGCGCCAGCAGACGGCGCCCGGCGCCCAGATCGCCCGCCACCGGCCAGGCCTTGATCCAGGCATAACGCTCCCAGTCGCGGCCATCGCGCTGGTAGTACTGCTCCATCGCCGCGAACGACTGCGCCAGGCGGCCGGCGGCGCCGAACGGGCGCAGGCGCAGGTCCACGCGCGCCACCTGGCCGTCGGCGCTGGTGTCGGCCAGCAGGCCGACCATGCGCTGGCCGAGCCGCGCGTAGTACTCGCCGGCCTCCAGCGGCCGCGTGCCGTCGCTGGCGCCGTCCTCGGCGTAGGCGAGGATCAGATCGACGTCGGAGGAAAAGTTCAGCTCTCCGCCGCCCAGCTTGCCCAGGCCCAGCACCAGCAGGCGCTGCGGTTCGCCGGTGGCGTCACGGACGACGCCGTGGCGCTGCGCCAGCATGCGCTCGGCCGCGGCCAGCGCGGCCTCGATCAGACCGACGTACAGCGCATTGGTGGCGGCGAGAGTGCCGGGCAGATCGTCGAAGTCGTTGACGTCGCGAAACACCAGCCGCAACGCCTCGGCGCGGCGCAAACGCCGCAGCGCGGAACGCTGCGCCGTCTCGTCGAGGCCGGCCAGCGGCAGCGCCGTCGCGCGCGCTCCGGCATCGCCCGGGGCGCGCAGCCAATCCAGCGCGGACGGGCTCAGCAGGGCCGGATCGCGGCGCCACGCGTCCCAGGCGAAATCGCTGGCCAGCAGGGTTCGGCGCACGCGCTGGGCGACACCGGCGTCGTCGTGCAGCGGCACGCCGGCCGCGCGGCAGCGGGCGACCAGATCGGCATAGCGCTCGGCGACCAGGGCCTCGAGCGCGGGCGTCAGCGATAACGGCATGCCCGGATCATAGCCGGCGCAAAACAAGGCCCGCCGGGTCGCCCCGGCGGGCCCTCCCTCCCCCGCACCCTTCGCATGCCCTATTCGTGTTACTCCGGCGTCGATGCCCTGTCACGCGGCGTTGCCGCGAAGACGATCGGCGCCGGCACGCCGCGCATCGCACCAGGCACGCGCTTCGCGACGACGGCATGCCTGGCCATGCGGACGCCGCGCGATCCGCCGGCCACACGCGCTCACGCCTGTCCTTCCGGCTTCGGCGCCGGACCGAAGATCTCCAGCGCCAGCGTGCCCAGCCCCCACAGCAGCAGGCCGAAAACGAGCAGGCCCAGCGGCACCGCCAGCAGCGTCCAGTGCTGCGCCTTGGTGATCATGAGCAGCACCAGCAGCGCATCGAACAGGAAGTGCACCACGATGCTGCCCGGCAACCCGTGACGCGTGCGCACCCAGGCCAGCAGCAGGCCGAGACCCATCTGCGGCAGCACGAACAGCGGATGGATCCACCACGGG
Source organism: uncultured Pseudomonadota bacterium (assembly GCA_963794205.1). GTDB lineage: Bacteria > Pseudomonadota > Gammaproteobacteria > Xanthomonadales > Rhodanobacteraceae > Metallibacterium. Next base: position 138,027 of record CAWCCR010000014.1, on the reverse strand, counting down.
CTCAGCGCATCGGACTGGTAATTGCTGATGTGCGCCAGCCCGAACACCAGTGCCGAGAACCACACCAGACCGCGGAAGTGGCGCTCGATGAAGGCCGCCGTCGCGCGCCCGTAGAACGGCCAGGCCAGATAGCCGACGACGAAGGCCGCGGCGAAGGCCAGCAGACGCTGCAGCAGGCTCGGCGTGAAATCCAGCAGGCGTGTCGCCGCCAGGACGCCGAAGAACGGCAGCGCCATCCACAGCAGCGCCACGCCGAAGCGGCGCGCCGAGAGAAAGCCACGGAACACGCACTCCTCCAGCGTCGCGGCCAGCGCGATCAGCAGCAGCGCCAGCGGGCTGCGCAGCAGCGGCGAATGCATCAGCAGGTTGCTCTTCGCCACGCTCAGATGCAGCGCCAGCGAGGCCGCGCCCGCGGGCAACAGCAGCAGCAGCGATGCGGCGTAGCCGATGCCGACCAGCCGCAGGATTTCCAGCGCAGCCTGGCGCAGCCGTTGTGGCCCGCTCAACCACGGGGTCGTGTCGGCGACGGCTCGCGACGGCCGCAACACGAAGTCGCGCAACGCGCCGCGCGGCGCGCGACCCTCCGTGGCGTTCATGCGTGCACCCGCGCTGATGGCATGGCGGACACGCTAGATGCGACGCCTGCGCAGCGCAATCGGGATCACCATACGGGTCGACTACGAAATGTCGCGTTCCGCGGCGATCGAATCGGACATGAAACACGCGGCACCACTCCGAGCTCCAGACCCGGCTCGGGCGGACGTTCGGCCCATCGTTGCGCAGCCATCGCAGACAGCCGCGTCACGAGGGTGACGAGGAACCGAAGTACGCCGGAATCGAGGCGAGGTGATCGATTCCACCCGTCGCCATCGGACTCGCGTTCAGCCGACCCTGTCGCCAGGCATGCTGCGTGGCCCGGGTGCCGACGGTCTCCCGCTATCGCATGCCGTGCCCGCGGGACTCGCACACGGTGGCGAGTGGGCTGCCTGGCAGTCATCAGCCCCCCGCGGCCCGGTTACGATGCCTCCCGCGCGTGACGGTTTTGAACCTTCACGCCCCGCGCAGGGTCGCAGTGTGGGCGCCTGGCGCGGGGAAGCGCACGCGCGTATCCGGTGCGCCGTACCGGCACGATCCCGGTTTCACCCAAGGAGAGACGATGATGAGGAAGATCCTGCGAGGACTGCCGGCGCTGCTGGCGGCATTGCTGCTGCTGCCCGCGCTCGCGACGGCGCAGGCGCCGCCGAAGGACGCCGTGCTGCGCGCCACCCTGCCGAACGGGCTGCGCGTGGTGATCGTGCCCGACCGGCTGGCGCCGGTGGTGACCACCGAGATCAACTACCTGGTCGGCTCGAACGAGGCGCCGGCGGGCTTTCCCGGCACCGCGCACGCGCTCGAGCACATGATGTTCCGCGGCAGCCCGGGCCTGAGCGAGGACCAGCTGTCGGCGATCGCCGCGGCGATGGGCGGCGACTTCAACGCCGACACCACGCAGACGCGTGACGCAGTACTTCTTCACCGTGCCGGCCGAGGATCTCGACGTCGCCCTGCACATCGAGTCGCTGCGCATGCGCGGCCTCGACGCCGCGCCCGCGCAGTGGGCCAAGGAGCGCGGCGCGATCGAGCAGGAAGTCTCGCGCGATCTGTCCAACCCGCAGTACGTGTTCTATTCGCAGCTGCTGGCGACCATGTTCAAGGGCACGCCCTACGCGCACGACGCACTGGGCACGCGGCCGTCGTTCGACAAGACCAGCGCGGCGCTGCTCAAGCGGTTCCACGAACCTGGTACGTGCCCAACAACGCGATCCTGGTGATCGTCGGCGACGTCGATCCGGCGGCGGCGCTGGGGCGGGTCAGGGCGCTGTTCGGCAACATCCCGAGCCGGCCGCTGCCGGCGCGCCCGGCGGTGGATCTGCAGCCGGTCGCGGCGCAGACGCTGAAGCTGCCGACCGACCTGCCGGTGGGCCTGGTCGCGGTGTCCTACCGCATGCCCGGCATGACCGCCCGGGATTACGCCGCCAGCATGATCCTGTCCGACGTGCTGGGCAGCCAGCGCGGCAGCCTGTATGCGCTGGTGCCGCAGGGCAAGGCGCTGTTCGCCGGCTTCCAGTACGCGGCGTTTCCCGGCGCCGGGCTGGGTTTCGCGGTCGGCGCCTTTCCCAAGGGCGGCGATGCGCAGGCGCTGCTCGCCGACATCAACACCACGCTGGCGGCGACGCTGAAGCACGGCGTTCCGGCCGATCTGGTCGAGGCCGCCAAGCGCAACGCCATCGCCCGCCTCGAGTTCCAGAAGAACTCGATCAGCGGGCTGGCCAACGCCTGGTCGTCGGCGCTGGCCTTCGAGGGTCTGGATTCGCCGGACGCGATCAAGGCGCGATCGAAGCGGTGACGGTGGCCGACGTCGATCGCGTCGCGCGCGCGGCGCTGGATCCGCAACACGCGATCACCGCGATCCTGACCCCGCAGAGCTCCGGCAAGCCGATCGCCGGCAAGGGTTTCGGCGGCGCCGAGTCGTTCGGTGGCGCGCCCGAAGGCGCGGTCAAGCTGCCACCCTGGGCCGAACGCGCGCTGGCGCGGCTGAAAGTGCCGACCTCGACCGTGCGGCCGACGGTCACCACGCTGGCCAACGGCATCAAGCTGATCGTCCAGCCCGAGAGCGTCAGCGACACCGTGCAGGTGTACGGCGCCATCCGCAGCAATGCCAACCTGCAGACGCCGCCGGGCCAGGAGGGCGTCGGCAGCGTGCTGGGCGGCCTGTTCGAATACGGCACGCAGACGCTCGACCGGCTGGCCTATCTGAAGGCGCTGGATGACATCAGCGCCAGCGTCAATGCCGGCACCTCGTTCTCGCTGGCGGTACCGGCGGCGCATTTCGCGCGCGGCATGGCGCTGCTGGCCGATGACGAGCTGCATCCGGCGCTGCCACCGCAGGCGTTCGCGGTGGTGCGGATGCAGACCGCGCGCGCGCTGGCCGGTGAACTCGAGTCGCCGGGCTATCTCTACGGCCGCGCGATCACCAGGGCGCTGGTCCCGGCCAACGATCCCACCCTGCGCGAGGCCACGCCGCAGGGCGTGATGAAGCTCTCCCTCGCCGACGTCAAGGCCTACCACGCCGCGGTGTTCCGCCCCGACATGACCACGATCGTGGTGATCGGCAAGGTCACGCCGGCCGAGGCCGAGCGCGTGGTGACGCAGACCTTCGGCGGCTGGAAGGCCGAAGGTCCCAAGCCCGGCGTCGAGCTGGCGACGATCCCGCTCAACGCGCCCTCGCAGGCGGTGGTGCCCGATACCACCTCGCTGCAGGACAGCGTCGCGCTGGTGCAGAACCTCGGGTTGAACCTCAAGAATCCGGACCGCTACGCGCTCAATCTCGGCAACCAGGTGCTGGGCGGCGGCTTCTACGCCTCGCGCCTGTACCGCGACCTGCGCGAGAAATCCGGGCTGGTCTACACCGTCGGCACCGCCTTCGACTGGGGCCTGACGCGCAGCAGCTACTCGGTCAGCTACGGCTGCGATCCGGACAAGGTCAGCCAGGCGCGCGCGCTGGTGGTGCGCGATCTCAGGCAGATGCAGGAACAGCCGGTCACGCCGACCGAACTCACGCGCGCCAAGGCGCTGCTGATCCGCAGCATCCCGCTCGGCGAATCGAGCACCGGCAGCATCGCCGGCCGCCTGCTGTACTACGCGCAGATGGGCCTGCCGCTGGACGAGCCGACGCGGGCCGCGCAGCACTATCTGGCGCTGACCGCGCCCGAAGTGCAGGCGGCGTTCAAGGCCTGGGTGCGGCCCGGCCATCTGGCCACCGTGATCAAGGGACCGGCACCGAAGTAGTCCTCTGCATCGCGTGAGGGCAGTGACGAAGGCCGGCCTTGTGCCGGTCTTCGTTTTGGGTCGATCATGGCCTCCGTTGCCCGCATCAAGGACAGGAGGTCTCGACATGCGCACGGGACAGTTCGCCATGGGTCGCTGGGCGATCCTGGCGGCCGTACTGGGTCTTGCCGCGTGCTCGACACCCGCGCCCAGGGTCATGGTCCGGCCGTCCGCCGAAAGCCAGGGCCAGATCGTCGCCGGCAGCCTGCTCTGGCCCGCTGCCCCATCCCTGCCGCCGGGCGCCCATGCCGAAGTCACCCTGCTGGCGACCGGTCCCGCCGGCCAGCGTCTGCTGGCGCAGTCGGATGCACCCGCAGGAAAGACTCCGCATGCCTTCGGACTGTGGCTGAAGGCGGGCACCCTGCAGCCCGGGCAGCATTACCTGTTGCAGGCCCGCATCGTGGATGCCGCCGGACACGTGCTCTGGGCGATGCCCGCGCCGCTGTCGCTGGATGCCGCCGGCGCGACGCTGCCGCTGGCCTTGTCCCTGCAGCGCCCGGTGACCGCCGTTGCCGGCAAGCCGGCGCCAGCCGCCGCCAGCAGCGATCTGACGGAGATGTTCGTCGCCCAGGGCGATCGCCCCAGTCATTGGCGCGCGGCGATCCTGGGTGACGGCGCGCAGCGGCAATTGCGCGCCGATCTGGATGCCAAGTCGGATGCGCGGCTGTACCGCGGAGTCACCCGCAAGCAGCTGGCCCATGGCGCCTTGATCTTCACCGCCAACCACGGCTGGGTCAGCCTGATCCTGACGCCCGGAAACTGCAGGCAGGGCGCCTACCGGTTTCCCTGGCGCGCCATGCTCGAGATCACCGGCGCGACCTTCCACGGCTGCGCGCGCGGCATGTTCTAGCCGGACATCAGCCGCCAGCCGTCGATCTCGACCGCCAGCTCGGCGCGACAAACGTCGCCCGCGAGCAGCAGGCGCGGCACGGCCGCCGGCAGGCGCGCGTCGAGAAAGGCCGCGACGCGCGCGACCTGGGCCGGATCGCGCAGATACACCTTCAGCGGCGAGCATGCGTCGAAACTGCCGGCCACTCCGGCGGCGTCCAGCAGGGCGCCGAGATTGGCGAAGGTCTCGGCCAGCTGCGCATCGAGATCGCCGGCCGACTGCGAGGCATGGCCGACGATGGCGGCGGTGCCCGAGATGGCCAGCCCGGCGCCGCCGGGCAGGCGCATGCCGCGGGCGAAGGTGGGCGGCGACGGGCCGTAGTGGCGCGGATAGCGCCAGGCGCTGGTCTGGCGAGGGTTCTCCACCCGCGTGCCCGCCGCCGCCGCGGCCAGCCAGTAGATCTGCAGCCGCCGCGGCGCATCCTGCACGCCGATCGCGGTCGCGGCCGGATATCCGCCAGCGAAGCCCGCGCCCATGCCGCGCGCACGGCCGGCGCAGAAGCGCTTGTAGCGTTCGTCGTCGCCGGCGCCGCGATTGATCGCGCCGAAATAGTTCCAGACGCGCAGCACGTGCTGCTCCGCGCGCGACGCCTGGAAAATGGCCAGCGCGCGATAGGCCGCCTCGGCGGCCTGCTCCAGGCCGCCCTGCGCGGCCTCGTCGAGCTCGATCGCGCCGAACAGCCAGCCGCCGCCGGCGGCGTAACGGACGGCACCGGTCCGTCCGTGCTCCGCCGTGGCGTCGATCCGCCAGACCTCGACCATGGCCTCGGCGCCCAGCGGCAGCAACGGCAGCCGCAACCAGCGCGGATCATCCGTCAGGGCCGCCGCCGCGCCAAAGCCGATTGCGGCCAGCGTGCCGGGCGTCGCCAGCAGGTTCGCCGGCTCCGCGGCGACGTAATGCACTCGCAGCGGCACGCAAGCCGCATCGACAGAAAGTGGCATGGCGAAGGGGACTTCGATCACTGGCGACACGGGCCGCGCAAATGACAATGTTACAATGGCCGACGATGCAGGCCGCGGCAAGGCGGCCCGCAAGGCCAATGGAGTAGCCCTGCGATGAATGCCCAGACGCCCGCCGAACGCGAGCTAGCCGAACTGATCGTCACCAGCCTCAATCTCGAAGGCGTCTGCGCGACCGCGATCGCGCCCGACGCCCCCTTGTTCGGCGGTACGCTGGGGCTGGACTCGATCGACGCGCTCGAGATCGCGCTCGCCGTCTCCAGGCGTTACGGCTTCCAGCTGCGCTCTGACCACCCGGACAACCGCCGCATCTTCGGCAGCTTGGGCGCGCTGGCCGCCCACATCGAGCAGCAGCGCAGCGTTTCCACGGCGTGAACGCCGCGCGCGCGCGTGCCGTGCTCGCGGGCGCGCTGACCCTGGCGTGGCTGCTGGGAACGCACTGGGCGGCCGCCAGCAGCGACCCGCGATTGGCGTTGCTGCCGCCGCTGGTGCTGATCAGCCTGCTGCTGCTGCCGGGACTGTGCCACGGTCGCGGGCGCAGCTGGCTGCTGTGGCTGTTGCTGACGCTGGCGCTGCTGGCGTTGCTGCCGCTGCATCTGGCGACGCTGCCGATGGAGCTGCTGCCGGTCCTGCTGCCGGCGCTCGCCGCCTCGGTGTTCGGTGCCAGCCTGCGCCGCGGTCGCGAACCGCTGGTGATGCGTTTCGTGCGTGTCAGCGAAGGCGCCGCCGCGCTGACCGATGCGGCGACGATACGCTACACGCGCGCGGTGACCGCGGCCTGGACCCTGCTGCTGGCAGCGATGGCGCTGATCGCGCTGCTGCTGATCGCGTTCGCGGTGCCGGGCGGTCTGCTGGCCATGGCTGGCGCGGTGTCACCGTGGTCGCTGCCGCGTGCCTGGTGGGGCCTGTGGAGCAGCGCCATCGCCTACGCCGTGCTCGGCTCCGCCTTCGTGCTGGAATACACCCTGCGCCGGTGGCTGCTGCCGCATGCGCCGCGCGGCGGCTTCGTCGCCTTCGCGCGTGCGCTGGCAGTGCACTGGCCCGAATTGAAGAAGCGCGCATGAGCGAATTCTGGTGCTCGGATTTTTCGCTGCCGCACGGGCACCCGGCACTGCCCGGGCACTTCCCCGGTCAGCCGCGGATACCGGGCGTGCTGCTGCTGGAGCAGGCCGCCCGGGCGCTGCGCGCGTGGCGCGGCGTCGCCATGGCCGGCGTGATCGAGGCCAAGTTCCTGGCAGCGCTGCAGCCCGGGCTGATGGCTACCATCGAACTGCACGCGGACGGCGCGCGGGTGCGCTTCGCGATCCGCCAGGGCGCCACCCTGATCGCGCGCGGTCTGCTGGATCCAGGCGCGTGAACGCCCATTGGCAGGGGCGTCGCGAAGGTGGCGGACGCTTTGCGCTGTGGCTGATCCGCGGCATCGGCCTGCACCTCGGACGACCGCTGGCACGGCTGATCCTGTATCCGATCACGCTGTATTTCTTCTTCCGCCGCGGCGCCGAGCGGCGCGCCACACGCGAGTTCTACGCGCGTCTGCAGGGCCGGCCGGCCAGCGCCTGGCAGGTCATGCGCCAGTTCCACTGCTACGCCGCGACCACCCTTGATCGCGTGTTCCTGCTGGCGCGCGGCACGCACGGCTTCGCCATCGAAGTCGAGGGCCTGGAGACGCTCGAGGCGCTCCACGCGCAGGGCCGCGGCGTGCTGCTGCTGGGCGCGCACGTCGGCAGCTTCGAGGCACTGCGCGCGCTGGCCGGCCGCTTCCCGCAGGGCCGCCTGCGGGTGCTGCTGGACAAGGCGCAGACACCGGCGTTGACCGCGCTGCTGGAGTCGCTGGCACCGGAGGTCGGCGCCGCCGTGATCGACGCCTCGCGCGATCCGACCGAGATCGTGCTGGCGCTGGCGGAAGCCACCCGCGAGGGTGCACTGGTGGCGCTGCTGGCCGACCGCGCTCGCCGTGGCGAGGCCACCCGCATGGCGCCGTTCCTGGGCGTGCCGGCGCCGTTGCCGACCTCGCCGTGGCTGCTGGCGGCCGCGCTCGACGTGCCGGTACTGCTGTGCTTTGGCCTGTATCTTGGCGGCAACCGCTACCGGCTGCTGTTCGAGCCCTTCGCCGATCGCGTCGCAATGCCCCGCGCGCAACGTGCCGCGGCACTGGATGCGGCGATGTCGCGGTTTGCCGCGCGCCTCGAAACGATCGCCCGTACCTATCCCCGCAACTGGTTCAACTTCTATGACTTCTGGCAAGCGAACGCGAATGCTGCCGCGGCTGGTGCTGATGGCCCTCACGCCGATACCGGTCGCCGCGGCCACGCTGGCTCCTGATCGGCTGATCGCCAGTCTGGCGCAGCCCGCACCGGCGCGCACCGCGTTCGCCGAGGTGCGCTACGTCGGCGTGCTCACGCGTCCGCTGATCCTGCATGGCGAGCTTGCGTGGCTGGGCGGCGCGCAGCTCGAGCGCGTCGTCGCCGAGCCCTATCGCGAGACCACCACCATCGACGGTGATCAGGTGCGCGTCGTTCGCCCCGGACAGTCGCCGCAGACGTTCGACCTCGGCCGAGCACCGGAATTGAAGGGTCTGCTGACCGGCTTTCGAGCGCTGCTGTCCGGCGACGCCGCACTGCTGCGCAGCACGTTCACCGTCCGCGCCTCCGGCGACGCCCGCGCGTGGACGTTGCAACTCGTGCCGCGCGACGCCGCGCTGGCGCGGCGACTGGCCGGCATCAGCGTCGACGGCAGCGGGCATGCCCTGCGCTGCCTGCGCATGGATCAGGGCAACGGCGACACCAGCTTCACCCTGCTCGGCGCGCTGGCGACGAGCACGCTGCCGGCCGCGCCGACGCCGGCGGCGCTGGCGACGCTGTGCGCAGACAGCCCGCCGCCGTGAGGACGCGCACGCGCGGTCTGCTGCTGATCCTGTGGCTGGCCGTGCTGGCCGCGCTGGGTGCGTTCGTGGTCGCCGGCCTGCGCGTCGAAACCGACCTGCGCGCCTTCCTGCCGCCGCCACGCACGCCGGTGCAGCGCCTGCTGCTCGACCAGATCGGCAAGGGTCCGGGCTCGCGATTGCTGCTGCTCGCGATCCGCGGCGCGCCGCCCGCGGATCTGGCGCGTCTCAGCCGCGGACTGGTCGCGGCGCTGGCGCGCGATCCGCAGTTCGTGCTGGTCGCCAACGGCGACGGGAATCCGCTGGCCACGCTCGATCCGGCCCTGCTGCCCTACCGCTATCTGCTGACGCCGCGCTTCGACACGCACCCGCTCGATGCCAGCACCCTGCGCGTCGCACTGGAGCAGCGGCTGGCCGATCTGGGCTCCCCCGCCGCGTCGCTGCTGGAACCGCTGCTGCCCAGCGACCCCACCCTCGAGACGCTGGCGCTGGCGCAACGCTGGGCGCCGCCGCAGGCACCCGCGCTGCACGACGGCGTGTGGCTTTCGCCACGGCAGGGCGCGCTGCTGGTGGCGCAGACGCGCGCCGCCGGTTTCGACCCCGCGGCCCAGGCCAGCGCGCTGGCGGTACTGCGGGCACGCTTCGCCGCGCTGCCGGAGCGCGGCACGGCACGGCTGGAGGTCAGCGGTCCGGGCTACTTCAGCGTGATCGTCGATCGCGCCGTGCGCCGCAGCGCCGACCGTATCGGCGCACTGACCACGCTGGGCTTCGTGCTGCTGCTGCTGGCCGCCTATCGCAGCGTGCCCAGCGTGCTGCTGGGCGCGCTGCCGGTCGCCACCGGTGCGCTGGCGGGACTGGCCGCGCTGGTGCTGATCGACGGCGGCGCGCACGGCATCACCCTGGCGTTCGGCTTCACCCTGCTCGGCGTGGCCCAGGAATACCCGATCCGCCTGCTCAGCCACCGCTCGGCCGCCGAGACGGCGACCGCCAGCGCGCGCGCGCTGTGGCCGCTGCTGCGCACTGCGATCGCCTCCACCGCGATCGCCTACGCCGCGTTCTACGCCTCGGGCGTGCCGGGACTGCAGCAGCTGGCCGTGTTCGCCGTCGCCGGCGTGCTGGCGGCCGGACTGGCCACGCGCTGGCTGCTGCCGCCGCTGCTGCCGGCGCGCACGCGCGATGCCGCCGACACGCCGGGGCTGGCATGGCTGGCAACGCGGCTGGACGCCCTGCCGCGCCCGCGCGCGCTGCCGGCTCTGCTGCTGCTCGCGGCGCTGGCGGCGATCGCGCTGGCGCCCGGCCCGTTCTGGCAGAACGACCTCGGCGCGCTGACGCCGGTGCCGCCGGCGCTGCTGGCGCGCGATGCCGGGCTGCGCCGGGCGCTGGGCGCGCCCGACGTGCGCTATCAGCTACTGCTGCAGGCGCCGACGGCCGATGCCGTGCTGACCCTGTCCGAGCGCGTGGCGCCGGCGCTGCACGACCTGGAACAGCACGGCGTGCTGGGCGCGGCCGAGCTGCCGTCGCGCTATCTGCCCAGTCTCGCCGTGCAACGCGCGCGCCAGGCACGGCTGCCCGATCGCGCCGCGCTGACGGCTGATCTCGCGGTCGCCGAGCGCGGCCTGCCGTTTCGGCCCGGCCTGTTCACACCCTTCATCCGCGACGTCGAGCGCGCACGCGCACTGCCGCCGCTGACGCCCGCCGCGTTCGAGCACACGCCGCCGGGCGCACGGCTGGCGTCGATGCTGGTCAACCAGGACGGCCAGTGGAACGGCCTCGGCGCCCTGGTCGACGTGCGTGATCCGCAGGCCCTGGCGACCTGGGCGCGGACGCGGCGCGGCGTGCGCCTGCTCGATCTCAAGGCCACCTCGGAACAGTGGGTGGCCGCCTACCGGGCGCGCATCCTCGAGGCGCTGGCGGGCTCTGCGCTCCTGCTGGTGCTGGCGGTGACGCTGGCGCTGCACGGTCCGCGCCGTGCCTGGCACGTGCTGGCACCGATGACGCTGGCGACGCTGCTGGCGCTGGCGACGCTGCGCATCGCCGGCATCGCGCTGACCCTGTTCCACCTGGTGGCGCTGATCCTCGCCGCCGGACTGGGTCTGCACTACGCGTTGTTCTTCGAGCGCGACAGCGACGATCCCGCCGAGCGCCGGCGCACCTTGCACGCGACCCTGGTCTGCGTGGCTGCCGCGCTGCTGGTGTTCGGCAGCCTGGCCGTCTCCAGCATCCCGGTGCTGCGCGCGATCGGCCTGACCGTGGCGCTCGGCGTCGGCTATCATTTCGCGCTTTCGCTGCTGATGGCCCCGCACCGCCGCGTGCCGGGGGCGGACCGGTGAGCCGCGCGCTGGATCGCGACGCGATCGCGACGCTGGTGCCGCATGCCGGCGCGATGTGCCTGCTGGACGCCGTGCTGGACTGGGACCCCACGCGTATCCGGGCGCGAAGCACATCGCACGCGCACGTCGATCATCCGCTGCGCCGCGACGGCATGCTGCATGCCGTGCACCTGTGCGAATACGGCGCGCAGGCGGCGGCCGTGCATGGCGCGCTGGTCGCCCGCGCCGCCGGCGGCGCGGCGCGCGCGGGCCTGCTCGCCGCGCTGCGCGAGGTCCGCCTGCGCGTCGACGCCGTGGACCCGGCCGGCGTTGCGCTGGACATCGAAGCCGAATGCCTGCTCGGCGACGATCACGGCGCGCAGTACGCCTTCCGCGTCACCCAGGGCGGATGCCTGCTGGCCACGGGGCGTGCGACCATCGTCTACGGCGCCGCGGCCGGCTCCTGAGCCGCACGCGGCCGTCCGCACCTGCCACCGCACGCGAGGTCGTCATGCAGCAGTCCCCACGCCGCGCCCTGGTCACCGGCGGCAGCGGCGACATCGGCAGCGCCGTCTGCCGCGCGCTGGCCGCGCAGGGCTACGCCATCGCCGTGCAAGCGGTGCGCGGGCATCAGCGCGCCGAAGCCGTGGCGGCGGCGATCCGCGCCGCGGGCGGGATCGCCGACGCGGTGAATTTCGATCTCACCGACGGCGCCGGTACCCGCGCCGAACTCGAGCGCCTGCTCGCCGCCGGTCCGCTGCACGCGCTGGTGCATGCGGCGGGCATCCATGACGACGCCCCGCTGGCCGGCATGCGCGAGGAACAGTGGCATCGCGTGATCGACGTCTCCCTGCACGGCTTTTTCCACGTCGTGCAGCCGCTGCTGCTGCCGATGGGCCGCGCGCGCTTCGGCCGCATCGTCGCGATCTCGTCGGTCGCGGCGCAGCTCGGCAACCGCGGCCAGGTCAACTATGCCGCGGCCAAGTCGGCCCTGCACGGCGCGGCGCGCTCGCTGGCGCGCGAGATGGCCAGCCGCGGCGTCACCGTCAACGTGGTCGCGCCGGGCATCATCGCCGGGCGCATGAGCGACGGCCGTTTCGATGCCGAACAGCTGCGCGCGCTGGTGCCGGCCGGACGCGCCGGCAGCGCGGACGAGGTCGCCGCACTGGTCGCCTTCCTGTGCTCGGACGCCGCCGGCTACGTCAACGGCCAGGTGATCGGCGTCAACGGCGGCATGGCGTAGCGATCAAGCCAGTCGCGGTGCATCGGCGGAGCGCCCGGACTCCTCCAGCGGATCGATCACCTTGGGCGGCGTGGCGCGCGCGCGCCGGATGCTGCGCCACAGATGACCGTAATGCAGGGCGCGGCCGACGGTGTAGGCGGTGATGCGGGTGACGTCCCTGACCGGACGAAAATGGCTGAGCCGGAACTCGCCCTGGTAGCGCGACGCGATCGGCACCGAAACCACGCCGAGACCGCGCTCGCGCGAGGCCGCGATCAGGATCGCCGCCTCGAACACGAAATTTTCGGCCGGCAGATCGACCAGTTCCAGCGCCGCGCGCGGGTAGTAGCGCTGGCCGCTCTGGGTGTCGGCGATCGGCTGCGCGCAGGCCACCGAAATGCCCCAGTCGGCGACCGCGTTGGCGCGCTGGCGCGCCTTCGGCTGATGCTCGCGCTCGCGCAGGCGGGCGCCGATCACGATGTGGTCGGGGAAGGCGCGCGCCGCCGCCAGCAGGCGCGGCACGTCGCTGGCCAGGTGCTGGCCGTCGCCGTCCATCGTCACCACGGCGTCGAAACCCAGCCGCAGCGCGGCGCGAAAGCCGTCGCGCAGGGCCTCGCCCTTGCCCATGCGCTGCGGGTGGCGGATCAGCGTCACCGGCAACGTGCCGACGATCGCGGGTGTGGCGTCATCGGAACCGTCGTCCACCACGATCACGTGCGGACAGACCGCCAGCGCCGATTCGACCACGCCGCGGATGGCGCGCTCCTCGTTGAGCGCGGGAATCAGGATGCAGCAGCGCGGGGTCGTGCGGTCGGTCATGCCTCGATCTCGATGTCCAGGGTCAGCGCCGGAGCCAGCGCCAGGCGCAGGCGCGGCGGCGCGCCGCGCGCCAGCGCCTCCAGCAACGCCAGGCTGCGGGCGCAGGGATTTTGCTTGTACCACGCCGCCGCCTGCAGCTGCCGCGGCAGGCTCTCGCGGACGGTGGCCGAACGCGTGCGCAGCCGCAGGCGGGGCGCCTCGGACGGCAGCGGCGCCAGCACCAGCGCGCAGGCGAAGCTCAGGCTGGCCGGGGCGACGTCGACCAGCGCTCCGATCGTGGCGATGTCGCTGGCGACGAACAGCAGCGGATGGCCGCTGTCGACCGTCTGCAGCGCGGCTTCCAGCAGTCCGGACGCAAAGGTGAATTCGCCGGCGCACACGGCGCTGCTGGCCGCATGGCAGCCGACGGCCATGCTCCAGTGGCCGGCGGCGGCATTCAGCACCGAGTGGGTGAAGCGCGTCGGCGACACCTGCGTCGGCACACTGGCCAGCGTGCGTGCCAGCTCATCGGTGATCGAGCTGTCGCCGTAGGCGCTGGCGAAGACCGTCGGCAGGGTCGCCGCAGCCAGCCCGCTGGCCTGGACCGCCTGTGCCGCCACCTCGACCGCCAGGCGCACCGACAAGGGTGCGCGGCGGCGTTCGCCGGGCGCGAGGATCCGCGCGGCCGGCGCCATTTCCGGTTCTGGCGCGATCCCCGCCAGCAGCGCCTGCAGTGCCGGCCACGAGGGCGCCACGGGCGTCCACACGCCGATGCCGCAGACGCCGACCGCGAGCACCGCGCTCATGCCTGCGCACCGACGAAGGCGAGGCAGGCGTTGCTGCCGCCGAAGCCGAACGAGGCGCTGAGCGCGATGCGCAGCGCACGCGATTCGGGCGCCAGCGCCAGCTGCGCGGCGATCGCCGGCTCCGGATCGCGGCAACCGTGCGTACCCGGCACCAGGCCGTGTTCCAGCGCCAGCAGGGTGATTACCGCCTCGACGATGCCGGCCGCGCCGAGGGTATGGCCGGTGGCGCCCTTGCTGGAACTGGCGCGCAGCGTGCGCGGAAACAGCGCGCCGACCAGCGCCGCCTCGACGGCGTCGTTCTGCGGGCTGGCGGTGCCGTGCAGGTTGAGATAATCCACGTCGCGCGGGGTCAGACCCGCGGCCGTCAATGCCGCCGTGATCGCCTGGCGCGCACCGAGTCCTTCAGGATGCGGTGCCGACAGGTGATGGGCATCGGACGACTCGCCGCAGCCGAGCAGGCGCGGCGCCCGCGCCGCCGTGTCGGCAGCGGCGCGCTCCAGCAGCGCGAAGCCGGCGCCTTCGCCGATCGACAGGCCGCGGCGTCCGCGATCGAACGGCCGGCAGGGTTCCGGCGCGATCAACTCGAGCGCGTTGAATCCGAACAGCGTGCTGCCGCAGAGCGAATCCGCGCCGCCCACCAGCACCGCGTCGGCCAGACCGTGGCGCAGCAGGCGCGCACCGACCGCGAACACCTTGGCGCTCGACGAGCAGGCGGTCGAGACCGTCAGCGCCGGGCCGTCCAGCTGCAGCGCGGCGCTGACGAACGCGGCCAGCGCATGCGGATGATGGATCTCGCGGCGGCGCAGGTCGTCCGGCATGCGCCCGTGCTGCAGGCGTGCATAGGCTTCCTCGGTGGCGCCGATGCTGGAGGTCGAGGTGCCCAGCACGCAGGCGATCCGCACCGCGCCGTGGCGCGCGCGCGCGGACGCGACCGCCGCATCGAATCCGTCGGCGTGCAGCGCACGCCAGGCGAGCCGGTGCGTGCGGCTGTCGAAGCGTGCCAGCGGCGGCGGCAGCGGCAGGTCTTCGAGGCCGGCCACGCGTCCGATCCAGCACCGCAACGGGACGCTGGTGAAGTCGTTGGGTCGCAGGCCGCCGCGGCCCGCGGCCAACGCCTCGCGATGCGCCGCGCACCCGACGCCCAGCGCGGAGGTGACGGTACGGGCCGTGATGGCGGGGGCGTGGTCGGCGCGCGGCATGCGGTCGGAGGCAGGGATCAGCACACAGTATAGGTGGCGACCCGCGCCAGCGTCCGCGCCGGCCGGTGCCGTTGCTAAGCTGTGGTCATGAGCATCGCGTCTGATCCGGTCACGCCGCCCCTGTCCGCACAAGCCGGTGCCGTCGAGACGTTCCTGCGCGCATTGCAGGACCGCATCGGTGCCGCGATCGAGGCCGCCGACGGCGGCGCGCGCTTCGTCGAGGACGCCTGGCAACGTCCGGGCGGCGGCGGCGGGCGCACTCGCGTGCTCAAGGACGGCGCGGTGTTCGAGCAGGCCGGCATCGGCTTTTCGCGCGTGCATGGCGCGCCGCTGCCGCCCAGCGCGACCGCGCACCGCCCCGATCTTGCCGGCGGACGTTTCGTCGCCACCGGCGTGTCGCTGGTGCTCCACCCGCGCAATCCCTACCTGCCGACCACGCACATGAACGTGCGCTACTTCGAGGCGCACAAGGACGGCGCGCCACCCGCGTGGTGGTTCGGCGGCGGTTTCGACCTGACCCCGTTCTATCCCTTCGACGCGGACGTGGTGCACTGGCACACGGTGGCGCGCGACCTCTGCGAGCCCTTCGGCGCCGACGTCTATCCGCGCTGCAAGCGCTGGTGCGACGAGTATTTCTATCTCAAGCACCGCCACGAGACGCGCGGCATCGGCGGCCTGTTCTTCGACGATCTCAACGCCTGGGGCTTCCAGCGCAGCTTCGCCTTCCTGCAGGCGGTCGGCCAGGGATTCCTCGACGCCTACCTGCCGCTGGTCGCGCGCCGCCGGGACACGCCCTGGGGCGAGCGCGAGCGCGAATTCCAGCTCTATCGCCGCGGCCGCTATGTCGAGTTCAACCTGGTCTATGACCGCGGCACGCTGTTCGGCCTGCAGTCCGGCGGGCGCAGCGAATCGATCCTGATGAGCCTGCCGCCGCGGGTGCGCTTCGAATACGGCTATGCGCCCGCGCCGGACAGCCCCGAGGCCCGTCTCGCGGCCTACCTGCAGCCGCGCGACTGGCTCTGAGTGCCACTCCGCCCCAATAGCGGCGCGCTGCGGCGCAACCCGGACCGCCGCGGTCGCGGCGCCTGATCGCGGCCGGCGCGGAACCGATGGCGGTTTTGCGGGTCGCAGACTGATGCCCGCGTGGAACACGCGGGCGCCCTCGTGCCTGCGGAGCCTCGAAGTGAAACCCTTGATCCTGTCGGTCGCACTGTCCCTGTCCGTCGCGTTGCTGGCTCCTGCTGCCCTGGCCGCTGCTGCGCCTGCGGCGCCGCCGCACGGCCCGTTCCATCATCTGGTCTTCCGCAACCTCGGTCCGGCGGTGGCCGGCGGGCGCGTGACCAGCGTGGTCGGCGTGGCCGGCGATCCCGATCTCTACTACGTCGGCGCCGCCGGCGGCGGGGTCTGGAAAACCGTCGACGGCGGCGACAGCTGGACGCCGATCTTCAACCGCGAACCGACGCAGTCGATCGGCGCCCTGGCGCTGGCGGCCGGCAACCCCAACTGGCTGTGGGTCGGCACCGGCGAGGCCAATCCGCGCAACGACATTCTCGACGGCGACGGCGTGTACTTCTCGCCCGACGGCGGCAAGACCTGGCAGGACAAGGGTCTGCACGACGCCGGCCAGATCGGCGCGATCGTGGTCGATCCGCAGAATCCCGACGACGTGTTCGTGTGCGCGGCCGGCGACGTGTGGAAGCCCGGCCCCGAACGCGGCGTGTTCATGACCACCGACGGCGGCACGCACTGGCAGAAGGTGCTGTATCTGAACGACCACACCGGCTGCGCCGACATCGCCTTCGAACCGGGCAACCCCAAGGTGCTGATCGCCGGGATGTGGCCGCTGCAGCGGCGGCCGTGGGATCTGATCAGCGGCGGCAAGTCGGGCGGCTTGTACCGCTCCACCGACGGCGGCCTGACCTGGACGCGGCTGCATCACGGCCTGCCCGGGGGTGCTATCGGCCGCAGCGCGATCGCCTTCGCGCCCAGCGCACCCGAAACCGTCTACGCCGTGATCCAGGCCAAGGGCGGCGTGCTGTGGGTCTCGCACGATCTCGGCAGCCACTGGGACCAGGTCAGCAACGACCACGACAACGACGTGCGTCCGTTCTACTTCACCCAGCTGGCGGTGATGCCCAACGATCCCAGCCGGCTGTTCCTGCTGTCGATGAAGATGATGGAGAGCAAGGACGGCGGCAAGACCGTGTTCTACGCCGACAAGGGCGTGCACGTCGACCACCATGCGATCTGGATCGATCCGAAGAATCCGCGCCGCATCATCCAGGGCAATGACGGCGGCGTGTATCTGTCGCTGGATACCGGCAAGCACTGGCGCTACCTGGACAACCTGCCGATCGAGCAGTTCTACCAGGTGGCGGCCGGCACCACGCAGACGCCCTACCTGCTGTGCGGCGGCCTGCAGGACAACGACGCCTGGTGCGGCGCCTCCAGCGACTACCGCCGCGGCGGCGTGGTCGGCTACCAGGACTGGTTCGACGTCGCCGGCGGCGATGGTCAGTACGTGGTGCCCGCGCCCGGCGACGCCAACATCATCTACGCCACTACCGACGACGGCAATGCCACGCGCTATGACCGCGCCACCCGTCGCTCGCGTTCGATCAATCCCTACCTCAAGGGCATCCTGGTCGGCTCGCTGCTGTCGGGCAAGACGATGGCCGAGCAGAAGTACCGCTTCAACTGGACCACGCCGATCGCGGTCTCGGCCGCCAACGCCAACGACATCTACCTCGGCGGCAACGTGGTCTTCCACAGCACCGACGGCGGCCGGCACTGGCAGGTGATCAGCCCGGATCTCACGCGCAACGACAAGAGCAAGCAGGGCGCCAGCGGCGGCCCGGTGAACAAGGACCTGTCGGGCGCCGAGACCTACGACACGCTGCAGTCGCTGGCGCTGTCACGACGCAATCCGCAGGTGATCTGGGCCGGCAGCGACGACGGCCTGGTCTGGGTCACCCGCGATGGCGGCGCGCACTGGAACAAGGTCACGCCCGCTGGCGCGCCGCAGTGGGCGCGCGTCTATCACGTGACCGTGTCGCCCTTCCACGCCGGCACCGCCTACGCGGCGTTCGACGGGCATCTGCTGGGCAATGACCGGCCCTATGCCTACCGCACCACCGACTACGGCCGGTCGTGGCAGCGCATCAGCACCGGCCTGCCCGAGGCCTCGGTGATGGTGGTGCGCGAGGACCCCGACCAGGCCGGCCTGCTGTTCGCCGGCACCCTCGGCGGGCTGTTCTACTCGCGCGACGACGGCGCGCACTGGCAGCCGCTGCATGCCAACCTGCCGCGCGGCCTGGCGGTGTTCGATCTCAACTTCGTGCGCGCCACCGACAGTCTGGTGCTGGCCACCCACGGCCGCGGCCTGTGGGTGCTGGACAACCTGCTTCCGGTCGCGCAGTACGACGCGACGATCGCGAAGGCGCCGCTGCACGTGTTCCCCGCCGCCCCCGGCACGCTGCTCCACGCCAGCCGCAGCAACGGCGTCGGCCCCAGCGCCTATCGCGCGCCGAACGCCTCGAGCGGCGCGCTGATCAGTTACAGCCTGGCCAGGGCGCTCAAGCCGACCGCCGCCGAGAAAGCCGCGCACCACACCCCGGTGAAGATCGAGATTCTCGACGCGGCGGGCCACCGGATCGACACCCTCTACGGCCCGGCCAAGGCCGGCATCAACGCGACCGCGTGGAACCTGCACTACAAGGGCCCGGCCGGGCTGAGCCCGCTGCTGGGCAAGAGCGGCGCGCTGTTCGGGGCCAAGGTGGGGCCGGCGGTACCGCCGGGTGACTACACCGCCCGGGTGACCGCCGCCGGACGCACGCAGAGCGTCGCGCTCACGGTGCGTGCCGATCCGCGCTATCACGACGACCTCGCCGTCGATCGTGCCAACACCGCGCAGGGCCTGGCGATGCGCGCCGAGCTTTCGGCGGTCAACCGGGTGCTCAACCGCGTGGCGGCCATGCGCAAGGGTCTTGGCGCCGTGCTGGCGCGCAGCCGCAGCGACGCCGGGTTCGCGCGCCATGACGCCGCGCTGATCGCGCAGGCCAGGACCCTCGACAAGCAGCTGGGTGATTTCGAGGATGCGCTGTGGAATCCGCATACCCAGCACGCGGTCGAGGAGGATTTCCTGCGCCACTACACGCGCCTGCACCAGCACGTGGCCACGCTGTACGGCATGACCGCGTTCGCCTGGGGCGAGGCGCCGCGGGCGCAGGTACGCGCGCTGGCCGCGGCGGACCACACGCTGATCGAGCAGATGCTGGCGCACTACAACGGCGCGCTGACCGGCAGCGTGAAAGCCTGGAACCAGGCCGCCTACGCCGCCGGCGTCGCGACCCTGCCCACCGGCGCGCCGGTGGCGATCCGGCCGACGGCGCCGTTGCCGCCGCTCGCAACCACGGGCGTCGCCGGCGCCTGAGCGATGCAGGCACGGCGCTCGCGCGACGCGGGCGCCGTACCGTCAAACGGACCCGCCGGCATCAGCGCCGGCGCGCTGGCGCGGCGACGCCGTCCTTGCCTGGCGCCCAGCGCGGCAGCGGCAAGCTGGGCCGGATCGCCGCCAGCACCGCGGCCGCGCGCAATCCGTTCGGCGGCAAGGCGTGCAGGCGGCGCGCCCGGTCCGGCAGCCGTGCGCAGGTGGCTTCAACATGGGGCCTGCGGGTGGCGGCGGTTCGCGCGCGGCATCGAGCATGGGTCCGCCCTGTCGCGGGTACGGTCAATCGCACGTGAGCTCGTCAGCACGATCCGTGACGCCTCGGCATGCCGCCGGGTCGGCACCACCTACCGCATCAGCGCTGCGCGCAGCAGGTACTGTCACTCGAAGTAGCGCGTGGCCCGCTGTCGCAGCGGCGAGGCGTGCACGCGGGCGTGCGCTGCACCAGCACGCCGCCGCCGAGCGCATCGACGATGCAGACCAGGGCCGGCGCCGACGGGTGTCTATGCCGGGCAGCAGTTCGATCACCAGTCCGTCGCGCGCCGCGGTCAGGGCGCCGAAACCGCAGCCGACGATCACGATCCGGGCCATGCCCCGACCTTTTACAGCAGCGATTTCTGAATCATGGGCCTTTGCCGTCGTCGCAGCGACCGCTGTGCGGCGCCGGCATCAGGGCGCGGCGCGCTCTTCGGCCTGCACGCGCCGCGTCAGCAGCTCGACAAAGCCATCGCGCGCCGCGCGATAGCCGGCGTCGTGGACACCGCGACGGGCCGCCGCGTGCATCGCGCGATGGGCCTGATCCAGCGCGTCCGGCAACGTCGCGAGCTGGTCGAGATAGGCCCGGACCCGACACGACTGCGTGGCCGACTCCGCCCGCAGGGCCGCATCACCGTGCAGTCCGTCGAGCTGTTCTTCCCAGAGGATGAACCCGGCCAGCGCGCCCAGCGCGGTGCGCGGGCGCTCGGCAGCGCAATTCCAGCGGAAATCCGCCTGCCAGGCCGCGACCGCAGCCAGCGGCATCGGTCGCGCCAGCGCGTAGCCCTGGCCGAAGTCGGCGCCCAGCGACATCGCCGCCTCGACCAGTCCCGGCGTCTCCAGGCCCTCGATCACGACCTCGATATCGAGGTCGTGGCCGAGCCGGGTCAGCTGGCGCATGAAGCGCAGGGTACGCAACGGATCGTCGCTGACCTCGCGCACCAGGGTCTGGTCGATCTTGATGCGGTCGAACGGCCATTGCCGCAGCCGGCTCAGCGAGCTGTAGCCGGCGCCGAGGTCATCCTCGACCACGCGCACGCCGAGGGCCTTGAACGCCAGCACGCCGGCGGCCCCCAGCATCGCATCGGGCTCGCTGTCGCTGCCGGCAGCCGATTCCAGCAACTCGAAGCACACGGCGGATGCCGGCACGTCGTGCGCGGCCAGTTCGGCGCCGGCCGCCTCGACGTAGCGGGCGTCATGCAAGGCGGCAGCCGGCAGGTTGACCGCGATACCCAACGCCAGGCCGCCCGCGGCCAGCGTCTGGCGCGCGCGCAGCGCCTGGCGCAGACCGCCGCGGAACAGGAGCAGCAGATCCTCCTCGCGCAGCGCCCGCAGGAACCGGCCCGGCAGCAGCAGCTCGCCCGCATCGCGCAACCGCGCCAGCGCCTCCAGCTCGACCAGCCGGCCGCGCGCCAGATCGATCACCGGCTGGTAATGCATCTCCAGCGCCGCGCTGCCGATCAGTCCGCGCCAGCGCTCGCGCACGGTGAACGGCAGGACCGCGCCACCGCGCCCCGCGGGCGCCAGCCGCGCCAGGGCCAGATCCAGCAGGGTCTTGAGCTGGGCCGCGAAGGCCTGCTGGCTGTCGCTGACGAAACCGCCGGGGTAACGGCTGTAGATCGACAGCACCGCGACCGGTACCTGCGGCGTCGACGCCAGTGGGATCGCCACGCTGGAACGGATGCCCAGCCGCAGGGCAACGGCCCGCCAGGTCAGCATCGCCGGGTCGGTCGCGTAATGGGAGCAGCGCTCGATGCTGCCGTTGCGCCAGGCGCGCCCGCTCGGGCCGCCGCCTTCGAGGCGATCGGCCTCGGCGCGGATCGGCGGAACCTCGTCGCGCTCGACCGCGCGCAGGAACTCGGCGAACGAGGCACCGGCGACCGCCTCGAAAATGAAGCGGCCGCTGGCGTCGGGACGGCCGATCGCGCATGCGGTGATTTCCTCATGGGCAGCCAGCGTATCGACCACGCTCTGGATCAGGTCGAGATAGCCGGTCGCCGCCCAGGCGATGGCGCTGATGCGGCCGAGCAGCTGATCCCGCTCCTGCTGCAGCGCGCGCATGCCCTCCAGCTGCCACTGGCGATCGAGACCGAGCCGGCGGTGCACGACCAGCAGGGCCCGGCGGTCGCGGCGCAGCTGCCGCGCCAGCAGGGTATCGAGCGTCTCGCGCAGATGCTCGGCGCTGTCGGAGATCCACACGCTCTCGATGCCGCAGGCGGCATGGCTGCGGCCGGCGCGCCGCGCCAGCTCGCGGTGCGTGGCGGCATCGAGCTGCGGCTGCAACAGCAGGCCGATATGCTCGAGCTGCTTGCGCTTGAGCGCGGACCAGTCCTCCGGCGGCAGCGCCGCCAACAGTCGCGCCGGCTCCGCCTTGCCGGCCAGTTCGGCATAGAAATCCTCGACCAGCTTCTCGCGCTGCGCGGCACTGAGGGCGACACCTATGGACAGCAGTTCGGCGGCCAGCGCGCCATAGGGTTGCAGCTCGCCGATCGCGCGCTCGCTGGGCGTCGTGACCGGTGTCTCGCCGTCCGGCGGCAGGCTCCACCAGGCATGCGGCTCGTGCTTGTGCAGCTTGACCTGGTACATCGCCTGATCGGCGCGCCGCAGCAACTGTTCGCCGCTGGCCTGCGCGTGCAGCGGAAACAGCGCCACGCCCAGGCTGACGCGCAATGGCTGCGCTTCGCCGTCGATCGCGAATGGCTGCGCGAGCGCCGTCTGCACGCGATCGAGCAGCAGCCCGAGATCCTCGCTGCGCTCGATGTCCTCGAACACCAGCACGAACTCGTCGCCGCCCAGACGTGCCACGTAATCGTCGGCGCGCACGCCCTGGCGCAGACGCAGCGCCACCTCCTTCAGCAGATGGTCGCCGCCGGCGTGGCCGTAGCGGTCATTGACCGGCTTGAAATCGTCGAGATCGAGCAGGCCGACGGCCACCAGCAGCCGATGCCGGCGCGATCGCGCCAGTGCGCCCTCGAGCTGATGCTCCAGTGCGCGCCGGTTGGGCAATCCGGTCAGCGCATCGTGCAGGGCCAGATGCGCCTGGCGCTCGCGCTCGTAGGCCAGCGCCTGACGCTGCGCATGCTGCTGCAGCGCAAGGCCGGCCGCTTCGGCAATCTCATCCAGCAGCGCGCGCATCTCGGCGGTGAACGCATCGGGCTCACGCGTCACCACCGCAAACACGCCGGTGGCGCCGGCGGCCGCCGGCGGCGGTTCGTCGCTGGCGCCGAAGATCGGCCAGCAGGCGACCGCGCCCATCGCGGCCAGCGGCGCCTGCCGCCAGCCCTGCGGCATCGTCGGGTCATCGCCCGGCTGCACGCGGATCACCGGCTGACCGCGGCTGAAGGCCAGCGTGGGCGTCGGCACCATCGGCCCGTCCGGCGCGCGCGGCGGGCGCGGCAGGTCGCGGATCGCCGCCGCCAGCGGTCCGGCCAGGGCCACCCGCCGCAGCAGCGGACCCGGGGCATCGGCGGCGAAGACATCCACGGCCGCGGCGCCGGCGACCTCGACCAGGGCCTCGGCCAGACTGCGGTAGATGGCCGGCGGGTCGGGCTGCCGCAGCAGCGCATGCTGGATCGCGCGCTGCGCATCGCGATAACGGCGCAGCCGCTGCTCGCGCTCGAACAGGCCCTGGGCATCCCAGAAGCGGGCGAGCTCCGCCGCCAGCCGCTGCGCCCAGTCGAGCAGATCGGCCGTGAGCACGGCGCGCTCGCGATCGCCGTAGACCGACAACGTGAGGTGGCCGCCGTCGGCGGTGGTGGCCGTGGCCACCAGGCTGTCGCTGAGCCCGTGCGCGGCCGCGACGGCACGCCAGGGCGCGAATTCCGCCGCCTCGCACGAGGTCAGCCGCGGGCGACCTTCGCGCAAGGCCAGCGCCAGCGGTCCGCGACCGCCGGCATGGTCCAAGGCAATGTCGAGTTTCAGGGCTTCGCCATAAGCCTGCGCCGGACCGGCGGCACCGACCACGCACACCGCGCCGACGCCCGGTTCCAGGCGGCCGATCCAGACCAGCGGCAGCGCCATCACGTCGGCCAGCCGCTGCGCCACCTCGCGCAGTGCGACACGGCGATCGCGTCCGGGGGCCACGTGCAGCAGGGTCAGCGTCTCGGCGACGCTGCGGTAAAAGCGTTCACGCAATGCGCCGCCGGATGTTTCTCCGGACGCGTGATCGTCGGCTCCGCGCTGACTCACCGGCGTACCTCCCGCTCCGCGGCCAGACGCTCGCGGAATCGTGCCTGCAGACTAAATGATCTTCTGCCTTCCGCGGCAGCGGCAACAACTTGAATTCGCCGCGGCGGCGCCCATGCTGGACGTTCACGCCCCTGTCGGAACCCGCCATGCCCGCCCCGGTGCAGGATCTGAACCGCCAGCGTTTCGATGCCATCGCCGCCGGCTGGGACGACAGCCCGACCCGCCGCGCGCTGGCGGCCGGCGTCGCGGCGGCAATCACCGCCGACGTGCCGCTGCAGGCGCACTGGCACGCCCTCGAATACGGCTGCGGCACCGGTCTGGTCGGGGCCGCGCTGGCGCCACGCGTGGCACGGCTGCTGGCCTGCGACGTCTCGCCGGGGATGCTGGCGGTGCTGGCGGAGAAGGCCCGCGCGGCCGGTCTCGACCATCTGCAGACACGCGTCCTCGACCTGACTCGCGAGCCGCCGCCGGCGGAGCGCTTCGACCTGGTCTTCAGCAGCATGACCCTGCATCACATTCCCGACGTGGCGGCGCTGCTGCGCGTCCTGCGCGGCATGCTCAAGCCGGACGGCTGGCTGGCGCTGGCCGATCTCGACGCCGAGGACGGCAGCTTCCATCGCCCCGACGTGCCCGGCGTGATGCACCACGGTTTCGAGCGCGACGCGCTGCAGGCCGAGCTGCGCGGCGCCGGCTATCGCGCGGTGCACGCGCGCACTGCGCATACCGTGAGCAAGACTGCCGCCGACGGCCGCGAGCACCGGTATCCGGTGTTCCTGATCACCGCCCGCCCCTGATACCGCAAGGCCACCAAGCCGTGAGCGCCAGCGCCACCACCCCCGAGTCCACCGAGCTGCCGCTGCTGCTGATCGCCGGCTACGCACCCGGCCTGGGTGCCGCGACGGCCGCGCGCTTCGCCGCCGCCGGCTACCGCGTGCTGGCGCTGTCGCGCCATGCGCCGGACACGGAAATCCCCGGCGGCCTGCATCGCGTCCTCGACCTGCTCGCCGATGATGCACCGGCGCAACTGCAGGCCCTGTTGGTCCGGCACGGGACGCCGCGCGTCGTGCTGCATCAGCCGGGCCTGTTTCGACGCGGCCGCCCCGAAGCGCTCAGCGAGGCCGATTTCGTCGACTGCTGGCGCAGCATGGTGCTCAGCGCGCAGCGTCTGGCCGCTGTCTGCCTGCCGGCCATGGTGCGCGCCGGCGGCGGCAGCCTGCTCGTCGCCGGTGCCACCGCCAGCCTGCGCGGCGGCGCCGAATTCGCCGCCTTCGCCTCGGCCAAGTTCGCCCTGCGCGGCCTGACCCAGGCGCTGGCGCGCGCCTACCAGCCGCAGGGCGTGCATGTCGCGCACGTGATCCTGGACGGCATCCTGGCCGGCAGCGAACGCATCGCGGCGGCGGCCGACGCGCCGCGCCTGCAGCCGCATGCGGTCGCCGCGGTGCTGTTCGATCTCGCCGCGCAAGGCCCTGGCGCCTGGACCCACGAACTCGACCTGCGCGCCGCCGGCGAACCGTTCTGATGCGCGTGCCGCTGCTGGTCGTCGGTGCCGGACTGAGCGGTCTGGCGCTGGCCGCACAGGCTGCGCGCGCCGGTGTCGGCGTGATGCTGCTGGAGGCACGCCCGCGCATCGGTGGTCGCGTCCTGTCGCTGCCGGCCGCCGGCGGGGCGCATGACCTCGGCGCGGCATGGGTCTGGCCCTCGTTGCAACCACGGCTGGCACGGCTGATCCGTGACGCCGGGCTGCGCACCTACGCCCAGCATGGCGCCGGCGCCTTCCTGGCCGAGGACGGCCAGGGCCGTCTGCAGCGACGCGCGTGGGGCTACGCCCAGGATCCCCCCAGCCTGCGCCTGCATGGCGGTGCCGCCGCCTTGCTGGAGCCGCTGCGCGCCGCACTTCCCGCCGGCGCGCTGCGTCTTGGCCTGCGCGTCAGCGCGCTGCATCTGGAGGCCGACGGCATCGAGATCCGCGCGGACGACGCCCATGGCCGGACGCAACGCTGGCGGGCCGGACAGGTGGTGCTGGCGCTGCCGCCACGACTGGCGGCCGCGCTGCATTTCAGCCCGGCCCTGCCGACCGCCCTGCTGCAGCAGCTCACCGCCATGCCGACCTGGATGGCCGCGCATGCCAAGGCCCTGGCGTGCTACGCGAGGCCGTTCTGGCGCGAAGCCGGACTCTCCGGCAGCGCGTGGAGCGAGCGCGGTCCGCTGGGCGAGATCCATGATGCCTCGCTGCCCGCGGCCCCTGCAGGAGCCCTGATGGGCTTCTTCGCCTGGCCCGCCGCACGCCGCGCGCGGCATCCGGACCTGGCCTTGGCGGTGCGTGAGCAACTCGCCGCCCTGTTCGGCTCGGAGGCCGCGCAGCCGCAATCGATCCACCTGGTCGACTGGGCGCGCGAATCCGCCACCGCCGGAGCCGGCGATGGCGACGCGACGGCGCACCCGGCGGAGCACGTGCTGCCCGCCGCGGGCGTCTGGACCGGACGCCTGGCACTGGCCGGCTCCGAATGCAGCCCGGTGTTCGCCGGCTACCTGGAAGGCGCGCTCGCCGCGGCGGACCAGGCCTGGCAGCAGTTGCGCGCGTCCTGACGCGACCGCCGCGGCACGCCGTCGAGATCCGCCCGCGGCGCCGGCACGCGCGCGGTCATGACTACAATGCCTTTCCGCTCCAGTGTCGAGATCCCTGCATGGCCCTGCGTCCGTCGCGTCTCCCGACCCTTGCCGTCGTGCTGGTGACGGCCACGACCTGCGGCCGGTTGCTGGCCGCGCCCGCGCCCCCTGCCGGCGCCGCCGGAGCGCGCATCGATGCCGTGCTGCAGAGACTGGAACAGGCGCGGCCGCTCGAAGGCGTGGCGATCGCACCGGACGGCCGCCAGCTGGCATGGGTGGTCAAGACCGCGCACGGCACGCGGATCACGATCGCGACCCGCGACGGCGCGCGGCCGCGCACGATCGCGGTGCCGGACGCGACGACCGGTCACTGCAGCGACAGCGATGCCACCTGGTCGCCCGATGGGCGCACCCTGGCGTTTCTGTCCAACTGCGCCGCGCCCGGGGCGCGGCAGAGCAACATCGACCTGCTCGACACGACCGATGCGCACGCGCAGCCGCGCCGCCTGACCGACCTGCAGGGTCATGTGCGCGCCCTGGCATGGGCGCCGGACGGCACCCGCATCGGTTTTCTCTACGTGCCGGGCGCTACGCGGCGGGTCGATGCGCTGGCGGCGACCGGGCCGCAGGTGGGCGTGATCGGGGTCGCGGATGCGGCTCATCAGCGGGTCGCCGCGGTCGACGTGCGCAGCGGTCGGGTCCGCCTGCTGACACCGGCGGCCTTGTTTCCCTACGAGTTCAGCTGGTCGCCGCACGCGCGTCGCATCACCTACGTCGCCGCGCCGCCGCCGGGTGACGACAACTGGTGGGTCGCGCGGCTCTACGTGCAGGAGGCGCTGCCCGACGCCAAGCCGGTCGTCGTCGTCGATCCCGGCACCGTCACCGGCCCGCTGCACGGACTGCAGGTGGCGTTGCCGCGGTTCGCTCCCGACGGCCGCTCCATCGCCTTCATCGGCGGCTTGATGAGCGACCAGGGCGTGACCGGTGGCGACATCTACCTCGCGCCGGCGAGCGGCGGCGCGCCGGTGAACCTCACACCCGGCATCGGCATCACGCCGTCGTGGCTGACCTGGACCGGCGCCGGCCGCCTGCTGGTGTCGTCGTTCGCGGGCGGCTCGACGCGCCTGTCGGGTTTCGTGATCGCGCGCGATGCGCAGGGCCAGCCGCGGGCGCACGAGCACGACCTCGCCAGCGTGCCCGCGGCACTGACCGCAGGCACGGCGATGTCGTCGCTGGCCGTATCCGCCGACCACACGGCGATCGCCTTCGTGCGCAGCAGCTTCAGCGAGCCGCCGGAGATCTGGACCGCCGCGCTGACCACCGATGCCGCCGGCACGCCGGCGCGCCTTGACGCCCTGCACGCGGTGACCCGCATCAATGCCGGCATCCGGCCGCTGTGGGGCCGGGCCGAGTCGGTGCACTGGATGAACCAGGGCTTCCATGTGCAGGGCTGGCTGCTGTATCCGGCCGGCTATGACCCGCACCAGTCCTACCCGCTGATCGTCTCGGTGCACGGCGGCCCGAGCTACGCGGTGCAGCCGCGCTGGCCGGGCGTCGGCTATGGCGGCGCGCCGCTGTCGGCGATGGGCTACTTCGTGCTGTTGCCCAATCCGCGCGGCAGCTTCGGCCAGGGCGAGGCGTTCACCCAGGCCAACCGCAAGGACTTCGGCTACGGCGACCTGCGCGACATCCTTGCCGGCGTCGATGCGGTGGAAAAGCGCGTCCCGGTCGACGATCACCGTCTGGGTCTCACCGGCTGGAGCTACGGCGGCTTCATGACCATGTTCGCGCCGACGCAGACCCGGCGCTTCCGCGCCGCAGTGGCCGGTGCCGGCATCTCCGACTGGCAGAGCTACTACGGCGAGAACTCGATCGACCAGTGGATGACGCCGTTCTTCGGCGCTTCGGTCTACGACGATCCGGCGGTGTACGCGCAGCAGCTCGGCGATCAACTTCATCAGGAGCGACAGGACGCCGACGCTGCTGGTGGTCGGCGAGCGCGACGCCGAGTGCCCGGCGCCGCAATCGTTCGAGTTCTGGCATGGCCTGAAGGCGATGGGCGTGCCGACCGAACTGGTGGTCTATCCCGACGAGGGCCACGGCTTCGTCAATCCGGCCCATCGCCGCGACGTGCTGGTGCGCGCGCTGGACTGGTTCGCCCGCTACCTGCCGCCGAGCGCAGCATCGGCGAGGTCCTGAGTCCTGCGACGGACGCCCCCATGAACGACGCAGCCGCCTCGCCCGCGCTTGAAACCCGCGGCCTGCACAAGCGCTACGGCGCGGTGCACGCGCTGCGCGGCATCGACCTGAGCGTGCGGCGCGGCGAGATGTTCGCCCTGCTCGGTCCCAACGGCGCGGGCAAGACCACGCTGTTCTCGATCCTCGCCACCCTGCTCAGACCCAGCGAGGGCGAGGCGCGGGTGCTCGGCTTCGACACCGTGCGCGAGCGCGTGCAGGTGCGCCAGCGCATGGGCATCGTGTTCCAGGAGCCGGCGCTGGAGGGCAAGCTGTCGGTGCGCGACAACCTGTACCTGATGGGCCTGTTCTACGGTCTGTCCTCGCGCGCGGCCAAGGCGCGCAGCGTCGAGCTGCTGCGCACGCTGGGCCTCGAGGACGTCGCCGGGCGCGAGGCGCAGAAACTCTCGGGCGGACAGAAGCGCCGCGTGGAGCTGGCGCGCGCGCTGGTCGCGACGCCCGAGCTGCTGTTTCTCGACGAGGCGACGCTCGGGCTCGACGTCGACGCACGGCGCCAGTTCTGGGCCGAGGTGCGCCGCTACGTCGGCGCCGGCGGCAGCGTGTTCCTGACCACCCACTACATGGACGAGGCCGAGCCCGCCGACCGCATCGCCCTGATCGATCACGGCCAGATCATCGCCACGGGCAGCCCGCAGGAACTCAAGAACCGCGTCGGCGGCGGCGTGCTGCTGCTGGCGACCGACGACGATGCGCAGGCCGCGGCCTGGCTGCGCGAGCACGGCCACAGTCCCGAGGTCAGCGAACGCGGCGTGCTGCTGGTCGAGCCCGAACCGGCCACGCTGCTGCCGGCGCTGCTGGCCAGCCTGCCGGTGCGCACCCGTCGTGCCGAGGTCCACGAGCCCAGCCTCGAGGACGTGTTTCTCAAGCTGACCGGCCGCGCGCTCGAGGGTGGGCCGGCCAAACCCGCGCCGCGCGCGGCGGGAGGCCGGTCATGAGAGGCCTGTTCGCGGTGGTGATGCTCGACCTGAAGCGGCTGTGGGTCGATCGCGTGCGGCTGGTGTCGAGCCTGATCCAGCCGCTGCTGTATCTGTTCGTGCTGGGCTCGGGTCTGGGCGCCAGCTCGACGATGGGCGGCAAGGGCTATCTGCACTACATCTATCCCGGCGTGCTGGGGCTGTCGCTGCTGTTCTCGTCGGTGTTCGCGGCGATGCTGATCGTGTTCGACCGCCAGATCGGCTTCCTCAAGGCAGTGCTGGTCGCGCCGGTATCGCGCCTCGCCATCGCGCTGGGCAAGATCCTCTCGGGCGCGCTGCAGGCGCTGGTGCCGGCCACCGTGCTGCTGGTGCTGCTGCCGCTGCTGGGCCTGGACCTGTCGCCGGCGGCCTTCGTCGAACTGGTCGGCGCGATGCTGCTGGCAGCGATCACCTTCTCGGCGCTGGGCGTGGCGACCGCGGCGCGCTTCCGCTCGACGACGGTGTTTCCGATCATCTCCAACGCCGTGCTGCTGCCGATGTTCTTCCTGTCCGGTGCGCTCTACCCGCTGGACCGCGCGCCGACCTGGCTGCGGCTGCTGGCGCACGTCGATCCGGTCGCCTACGCGGTGGACCTGATGCGCGGCGCGGTGCTCGGCCGCACGGTCTATCCGCCGCTGCTGTCGATCGCGGTGCTCGCCGGCTTCATCGTCGTGCTGACCTGGCTGGCAACCCGCGTGTTCGCGGCGGGCGAGGACACCTGAGCCGGGGCGACGCGGCGGACCTGCCCGGACCGATGCGGCGCCCGGACAGGCACCGCATCGAGGATGTCGATCAGGCCGCGGCGTCCTTCAGCTTCTTCAGCGGCCGCACCTTGACCTTGACCGAGGCCGGCTTGGCGGCAAACCACTGCTCGACCTTGGTGAACGGGTTGATGCCCATGCGCTTGGGCTTGGCCGGCACGCTGACGGCAGTGATCTTCAACAGCCCCGGCAGCGTGAACGATCCGGCGCCCTTCTTGCTGACCGAACCCGCCACGGCGCCTTCCAGCGCCCCCAGCACGGCACGCACATCCCTGGCGGCCACGCCGCTCGCGTCGGCAAGATGCGCCACCAGCCCGGACTTGCTCAGGGCCTCCTTGATCGGCTTCGGTGCGGCCGGCTTGGCAGCAGCATTCGCCGGGGTCTTGCTCTTGCTCATGTTCATCGTCTTGGCCATGACTTTCCTCGTCGTTTCGATGGGTGTATCGCCTGGGAATTGCCTCAGCAGACGCAATGTAGAGCACGCCCGCCGCGCCGCCAAGCCAGTCGCCGCCGCGGCTGATCTCGACGGGCCGCCTGCGGCGCCTGCGATTGGAACACAAGCGGCCCGTCGTGAGTCATCATCATCCCTGAACCAGGTGACGGGAGGCTGGCCAGGGCGCAGCGCACGCAGGTCCGCGAAGAGGGCGCCGGCGTGTCCGGCGGGGTGCCGACCCGTCGCCTGGGCCGGGCCGTGCCACCTGACCCGGCGCGCTGCTCGCGATGCCTCCGTTGCCGTCCGCCCCGGATCGACCGCCGCTGACTCGAGAGTCTGGATGTCCACCGACCCGCTCCTGCCCGAATCCCCGCCCGACGGCGCCGAGCGCCTGTATGCGGCGCTTGCCGACATCGGCGATCTGGTGGCCGCGATGCCGCCGCTCCCCGAACTCTATACGGGAGTGATGCATATCCTGGAGCGACATGTCGGCGCGTGGCTGGTGATCGTCGGCGAGATCGACCATGCCGCGGGAGTCATGCACCGGCGTGCACCGGAACCGCCACCGCCGGGCCGGGAAGACATCTATCCCGCGACGGTGCCGATCCGCATCGCCCGCCCGGCCTTCTGGCAGGGCCACATCGAGGTCGAGCCCAATCTCGTCGACGCGCCCGGCCGTGAAGCCCTGCGGCCCGCCTATGCGAAATACGGCATCCGCGCCGCCGCCGCCGTGCCCATCCTGCGCTTCGGCCAGGTGCACGCGGCCCTGATCCTGCGCTCGCGCGATCCGTCCTTCTTCTCGCCATCGCTGCTCAAGCTGCTCGACCGCGCCGCCGCCAGTCTCGGGCGGGCGCTCGAGGGCGAGGCCCAGCGCGCCGAGCTGCAGCGGGCCACCCGGGAAGCCGGACGCCTGCAACGCGCCGAGCGGCTGCTGAGCGAGACGCTCAAGATCGCGATTCACGCCGAGACGCAGGAAAGCCTCTTTGCCAGGGCCTGCGATGTCATCGTGCAAACCGGCGGCTACGCGGTGTGCTGGTCAGGC
The DNA here is from genome assembly GCA_963794205.1 of uncultured Pseudomonadota bacterium. GTDB lineage: Bacteria > Pseudomonadota > Gammaproteobacteria > Xanthomonadales > Rhodanobacteraceae > Metallibacterium. The sequence goes on along the minus strand of CAWCCR010000014.1, from coordinate 106,155 downwards.
GCCCTGCAGGACGATGCCGAGCGCAGCGTGCAACTGATCGCACATGCCGGGCGTGCCGAGGCCTTTTACCGCGCGATCCAGATCCGCCTGGCCGATCCCGTCTTTGCGAGCAGCGTGTCGGCGCGCGCCATCACGAGCGGCACGCCCCAGTTGCGCCGGCCCCGGCAGGGCGGCGATGAGCCTTGGGCGCGCGATGCCCGGATGTTGGGTCTCGGTTCCATTCTGGGACTTCCGCTGCGCGTCGCTCAGCAGATCCAAGGCGTGCTCGTGATCGGCGCCGAAGACGAGAACGCCTTCACCGAAGCCGAGGTCCGTGTGTTCGGCGAGATCACGCTGGAGCTCGGCCTGGGCTGGGAGCGCCTGCGATCACGCAACGCACGCGAAGCCGCCGAAAAGGCCTTGCAGACCAGTCTGCGGCAGTTCCAGGCCATCGTCTCGAATCAATACGCCGCCACGCTGGTGGTGACCGCCGCGGGCCGGGTCCTGTTCGCCAACGCCGCGTTTTGCCGCATGTTCGGCATCGACGGAAATCCGGAACAGCTGCTGGGCATGCACGCGGCCGACATCATCGAGCGGGTTCGACCGGTCTACGCCGATCCCGAACGCGAGGTACGCCGCATCCGCGAGATCCTCGCGCGCGGCGAGTGCGTGCACGGCGAGGAGATGGCGATCCGCGGCGGCCGCACCTACCTGCGCGATTTCGTGCCCATCGTGATCGACGGCCAGCCGCTGGGACGCATGTGGCAGCACATCGACATCACTGACCGCAAGATCCAGGCGGCGCAGATCGAGCGCCTTGCCTATTACGACACGCTGACCGAGCTGCCCAATCGCCGCCTGTTCTTCGAATGGCTGGGCCGCGCCCGCAGCCTGTCGCGACGCCACCGGAACGCCATCGCGATCGGGGTGCTCGATCTCGACGGTTTCAAGATCATCAACGACCGGCATGGCCATGCGGCCGGCGATGCGGTGCTGCGCGAATCGGCACGGCGCATGCAGACCGCCTTGCGCGAAGGCGACATCGCGGCCCGACTCGGCGGCGACGAATTCGCGCTGCTGCTGATCGACATCGAGAGCGAGGAACAGGCCCGCGGCGTCAGCCGGCGCATGCTGGAATCGCTGCGCGCACCCGTCCCCTGGCGGGACGAGCACCTGCTCTGCTCGGCGAGCATCGGCTGGACACTCTACCCGCGCGATGACGCGCCCCCGGACGCCCTGCTGCGGCATGCGGACCTGGCGATGTATGCGGCCAAGCAGGCGGGCCGGGACCGTGATCAGTTCTATTCGAAGGTTCTCGAGACGGCGGGTTCCGAACACCGGGCCCTGCACGAGCAGATGGTCGCGGCGCTGGCGAACGATCGCCTGCTGCTGCTGTTCCAGCCGGTCGTCGTCATCGATGCGGACCCGCGGGCATGCCGGGTCACCGGACTCGAGGCGCTGCTTCGACTGCACGACGACTCCCGCGGACTGCTGCCGCCCTCGGCGTTCCACGCCATGCTCGATGACGCGGCCCTGGCGCGGCCGATCGGGCAGCGTGTCCTCGATCGCGCCCTGCAGACCAGCGAGCATCTGCTCGCGCAAGGCCTGGCGCTGCCGATTTCCGTCAACATCAGCTCGCGGCACCTGCTGCACCCCGAGTTCATCCACGATGTGAGTGACGCCCTGGCGGCGCATCCCGCGGTCGACGCCGGCCTGCTCGGTCTCGAGATCACCGAGACCGGCCCCTCGCTCGATCGCGCCCTGGCGCGCCGGGTCATCGAGGAATGCCGCGCGCGCGGCGTGCTCGTCAGCCTCGATGACTTCGGCACCGGCAACTCGTCGCTGAGCCACATCCAGCAGCTGGAAGTGGCCTCCCTGAAGATGGACCAGAGCTTCGTGCGCGATCTGCTCGTCGGCTCGCGCAACCTGGCGATCGCCGCCGGCATCATCACCACCGCGCAGATGCTCGGGGTGACCCTGGTCGCCGAAGGCGTCGAGACGGAAGCCCAGGGTGCGGCGCTGCTCTCCCACGGCTGCCGGCAACTGCAGGGCTACGCGATCGCACGGCCGATGGCGGCGGCCGACATCGCGGCGTGGGCGCGCGGCTGGGTCCCGTTCGCATCCTGGCCGGCGGCACTCCGATCGCGACCGCGTTCGGCTTAGCTCGCGGCAAGCGCGACGCGAACCGGTCGCGGCCGTGGCGGCATGCGGGCCGGCTCAGGCCGTCGCGCCGAACAGCATGCCGACGCCGGCCGTGATGGCCATTGCCAGCGCACCCCAGAAGGTGACCCGCAGGACGCCGCGGGCGATGCCGGCGCCGCCGGTCTGGGCCGCCAGACCGCCGAGCACCGCCAGGAAGACCAGTGATGCCGCGCCGACGCTCGCGGCCAGGACCCGGCTCGGTGAAACCAGCGCGATCAGCAGGGGCAGCGCCGCGCCCACGGTGAACGCGAGCGCCGAGGCCAGCGCCGCCTGCAGCGGATTGGCGCTCAAGGTTTCGGAAATGCCGAGCTCGTCGCGGGCGTGGGCCGCCAACGCGTCCTTGGCCATCAATTGCGCCGCGACCTGCCTGGCGAGCGCCGGGTCCAGGCCGCGCTGCACGTAGATGCCGGCCAGTTCCGCCTCCTCGCGCACGCCGTCGGTGGCCAGTTCCTGCCGTTCGCGCGCGATATCGGCCTGCTCGGTGTCCTCCTGCGAGCTGACCGACACATACTCGCCGGCCGCCATCGACATGGCGCCCGCGACCAGACCCGCCACCCCCGCCACCAGCACCCCGCTGCGCGCGGCATGGGCCGCCGCGACGCCGATGATCAGGCTGGCGGTAGAGACGATGCCGTCATTGGCGCCCAGCACGGCGGCCCGCAGCCAGCCGATGTGCTGCGTGCGATGACGTTCGGCATGGCTTCGGGGCATGATGCGGGACTCGCTGGGACGCATCGGGACCGGCCCGCGGATCGCGCCGGATCAGCCCCGGACCTGGACCTGGACCGGCAGCGGCAAGCGGCAGGGCACGCAAGGCCGACCGGCGGAACCGATGTACGAACACCATGGCTCATGATCCTGCGGCGTGCCGGTGAACCGGGTCCGGACGCCTCATCGGGACGCCCGTGCCGCGTGCAAGCGCCGGCCGACGATCCCGCGCAGACCATACAGCCAGAGCCCGCAGACGGCCAGCAGCGCGAGCGCGGCCAGCAGCGGCGGCAGGCTGACCGCGGCGAATCCCATCACCGCGCGCAGGGCCGGAATCAGGATCACCGCCGCCAGCACCGCCCCCACGCCGACGAACATGCGCGCCAGCCAGGGATTGCCCGCGCGACCGCGACCCGACGCGACCGGCTCCGGATCGCGATTGACGAGGATCAGCAGGAACAACGCCAGCACCAGCGCACTGAACACCGCCAGGCGCAGATTCGGCTCGGCCCAGCCGGTGGCCTGCTGCAGCAGCGCATGTCCGCCCAGCAGGATCGCCGCGATTCCCAACCCCTGTGCCAGCGCGTAGCCGACATTGCCCGGCGCGAACGGGCTGGCGGCCAGCGGCCGCGGCGGACGGCGCATGGTGTCGGGCGCGGCCGGCTCGGCCTCGAACACGATCGAACAGGCCGGGTCGATCAGCAGTTCCAGCAGCACGATGTGCACCGGCAGCAGCAGGGTCGGCCAGTGCAGCAGCGCCGGCAGCAAGGCCAGCGCGATGATCGGCATGTGCACCGCGAACACGAAACGCGTGGCGCGGGTGATGTTGTCGAAGATGCGCCGCCCCTGCGCGATGGCGCCGACGATGCGGGCGAAGCTGTCGTCGAGCAGGATCAGGGCGGCGGCCTCGCGCGCCACGTCGGTGCCGCGCTCGCCCATGGCGATGCCGACATCGGCGGCCTTCAGGGCGGGCGCGTCGTTGACGCCGTCGCCGGTCATCGCCACCACCTCACCGGCCTGCTGCAGCACCTGCACCAGGCGCAGCTTCTGCTCGGGCTGCAGGCGCGCGCACAGGTCCGCATGGCGCAGGCGCTCGCGCAACGCCGCATCGTCCAGCGCCGCGATCTCGGTGCCGGTGAGGACCTGCGCGCGCTCGGACAGGCCCACCTGACGGGCGATCGCGCGCGCGGTCGCCGGATGGTCACCGGTGAGCATCAGCACGCGCACGCCGGCCGCGCGGCATTCGGCGATCGCCGCCGGCACCTCCGGCCGCGGCGGGTCGAGGAAACCGACCAGGCCGAGAAACTCGAAATCGAAATCGTGCTGGCTCGCGGGCCAGGCGCCGGCCGGGCTGTCTGACTGCCAGGTCCCGCGCGCCACGCCCAGCACCCGCAGGCCGCGCGGGGCCATGGCCTCGACCCGGCGCTGGATCGCCTCGCACTCGGCCGCGGGCAGGTGGCACAGATCGGCCACCGCCTCCGGCGCGCCCTTGGTGGCGAGCAGGTGCGCATCGGGCCGCGCGCCGGAGTACACCCGGGTCATGGCCAGGATCTCGGGCCCGAGGTCGTACTGGAACTCGGGACTGCGGTCGTCGTGGATGTGCTCGGTCCCGGCCAGGCGCGCATGACCGAATGCCTGGATCGCCTTCTCCATCGGGTCGAAGGGATCACCCGGCGTGGCCAGCATCGCGAACTCGACCAGGGTGTGGAAGGTCTCGGGCACCTCGGCCGCGGCGACATCGAACACGGCATCGCCGACCGCGAGTTCGGCCACCTGCATGCGGTTCTGCGTCAGGGTGCCGGTCTTGTCCACCGCCAGCACGGTGATCGCGCCGAGCGCCTCGACCGCGGGCACGCGCCGGGTCAGCACCCGGTGTTTCGACAGCCGCCAGGCGCCCAGCGCCAGGAACACGGTGAGGATGACCGGGATCTCCTCGGGCAGGATCGCCATCGCCAGGGCAATGCCCGACAGCAGGCTCTGCAGCAGCGGCCGCTCGTCCCACAGCCAGTTGATCAGCACCAGCGACGTCGCCAGCAGCAGGGCGATCGCGGTAAGGTCCCGGATCAGCGCGCGCGAGGACTGCTGCAACCCCGAGGCCACCACGACGGTCGTCGCCAGCGCCTGGCCGATGCGGCCAACGGCGGTCGCCGTGCCCGTGGCCTGCACGATCGCCAGCCCCACGCCGCGGGTGACGACCGTGCTGGCGAACAGCGCGTCGCTGCCCTCGCCGCCGGGCGCGGCCAGCGGGTGCGGGCGCGGGTCGGGCTGCTTGTCCACCGGCACCGCCTCGCCGCTGAGCAGCGATTCGTCCACGCTCAATCCGCCCTGGACGAGTTGCGCGTCGGCGGCGACGCGGTCGCCCTCGTGCAGCACCAGCAGATCGCCGCGCACGACCTCGCGCCCGGCGATGCGCTGCTCCTGTCCGTCGCGGATCACCAGCGCGCGCGGCGCCGACAAGTCACGCAGGGATTCCAGCGCGCGCTGGGTCTTGCGCTCCTGCGCCAGGGTGATGCCAATGACCACGAACACGAAGGCCAGCAGAAACAGTGCCTCGGCGCGATCGCCCAGCAGCAGATAGATGCCGCCGGCGATCAGCAGCATCAGGAACATCGGCTCGCGCATCACCCCGAACACGATGCCGGGCAGGGTCTTGGGCTGGCTTCCGGGCAGCAGATTCGGGCCGTCGGCCGCCAGGCGCCGGGCCGCCTCGGCTTGCGAAAGGCCCGCCGCGCCGGCGGCCGCCAAGTCCTCGGGCGCTCGGCCGGGCATGCTCAGACCGCGACGGCGATCAGCCGCCACGTGCGACACCGCGGTCCGACCGGAGCGATCGCGCCGGCGGCGTCCGCGGGGCCGGCGACGGCGATGCAATGCGGTCCGCTATGCAGGGTCACCGCACGGATACCGGTGCCCACAGGCCCGACAACGGCTCGGCCTGCTCCAGCACCGTCTGCGTCGCCTTCTCCTGCATGTCGGGCGGATAGCCGTACCGGCGCAGGATGCGCTTGACCAGCACGCGCAGCCTGGCGCGCACGGTCTCGCGCCGGGTCCAGTCGATGGTGACGTTGGCGCGCAGGGTCTTGACCAGCTCGCGCGCGATCAGGCGCAGGTTGTCGTCACCCAGCACCTTGACCGCGCTGTCGTTGGTCTCCAGCGCGTCGTAGAAGGCAACCTCGTCCTCGGTCAGCCCCAGTTGCTCGCCGCGCTGGCCGGCGGCACGCACGTCCCTGGCGATTTGAATCAGCTCCTCGATCACCCTGGCCGTCTCGATCGCGCGGTTGTGATAGCGGCGCAGGGTCTGCTCCAGCATCTCGGTGAACGAGCGTCCCTGTACCACGTTGCGCTTGGCGCGGCTGCGGATCTCGCCCTTGATCAGCTTCTGCAGCAGCGCCGTGGCGAGGGGATCGGTGGCAGCGACCATGCGCGGAGATCTCCGGAAAGGATGCGCGCAAGGATAGTCACTCGCATCGCAGGGCGTGCGACGCGTCTGCAACAGCCCGCACCGGCAGGTGCATGGTTGCAAGGGTTGGTCACGCAAGCCGGTGACCCTGGGGATGCCGAGGCCCGACCTGTTCACCGCCCGCGCTGCGGTCGTTCCGCTGCCCAAGCAGCGTGTCGGGCACGGAGCTTGGGCACGGATCCCGGACATGGATCGGACACGGATTCGTTTGGACGTCCAAACGCCAGCTTGAATTCGTGCCTCAATGCGAGCACGATCGACGCATACTCACCCGCCAAGAGCAAGCAACGGCGCGAGTTTCGGGGGATCGCTTCGAGCGTGGCGCGAGTGGTGGCTAGAGGCGGGATCGAACCGCCGACCTCAGCATTATGAGTGCCGCGCTCTAACCATCTGAGCTACCTAGCCACGGCGCCACGCGGGGCGCGAAAGTGTAGTGGCGGCACGGCAGGCACGCAAGGCGGCGCCTTGCCGGGACCGCGTCCGCATGCTTGAATCGAGCGCAATGGATCCGCGGAGCGGGCCTGCGCGGCGATGCCGCGCTCTCCCCTGCCCGACGGGCCCGCCGGCCAGGACCCCGCCATGATCGATATCGATGGCTATCGCCCCAATGTCGGCATCGTGCTGCTGAATGCGGACGGGCGCCTGTTCTGGGCGCGCCGCATCCACCGCGACGGCTGGCAGTTTCCGCAGGGCGGCATGAACAGCGACGAGACACCGCTGGAAGCGATGTACCGCGAACTGGGCGAGGAGACCGGGCTGCGGCCGGAGCATGTCGAGGTCCTGGGCGCGACGCCGGGCTGGCTGCGCTATCGCCTGCCGCGGCGTTACCTGCGCCAGCACGAGCGGCCGGTCTGCGTGGGCCAGAAGCAGGTGTGGTTTCTGCTGCGGCTGGTGGGCGACGAACAGCACGTTCGCCTGGATGGCAGCGACGATCCCGAGTTCGACCAGTGGTGCTGGGTGGATTTCTGGCACCCGCTGGCGCACGTGGTGGCTTTCAAGCGCGCGGTGTACGAACGCGCGCTGCGCCAGTTCGCGCCGCTGGTCGAGGTCAGCTGCCGCATCAGCCTGACGCGGCCGCGCCAGCCGCCGCAATCCCCGGGCGGCATCGCCGCCTGAGCGGACGCGGGCGTCAGGCGCGGGCGGCGAACCGCTGCCGCAGCGCCGACTCGGCGGTGGCGTAGGCTTCCTTCAGCGCCGTCACCCGCGCGATGGCATCGGGCACCGCACCGGCGCGCGCGGCCATCTCCAGTGCCTTGGCGTGCGCCGACAGCGCCCGCGTGCCGAGGTTGGCGCTGGCGGATTTCAGCGCGTGTGCCTGCCCCTGCAGGGTCGCGGTGTCACCCGCCGCCGCCGCGGCCGACAGCGCCGCCAGGCGCTTGGGGCTGTCGGCCAGGAACATGTCCACCAGCATGCGCAGTTCGTCGCCCATGATGTCCTCGAGATCGGCCAGCACGGCGCGATCCAGCACCGGCTCGCCGGCGGCCGGACCGCTGCCGACAGCGGCGGTCGCCGCGGCGGCCGGACTGGGCGTTGCCGCGGCGGACGCCGTCGGCGGGAGGCGCGTCGCGGACGGGACGGACGGACGTGGCGATGGCGCGACCACCCGCGCGACGGGCGCCGGCGCGACCGCATCGGAACGCGCGGCCGACTCCGGCAGCGGCGCGGTCGGAATCGTCTCGGTGACGGTGGCGGCATGCGGCTGCGGCAGCCAGTGCGCCAGCGTGCGCGCCAGCAGGCCGCGGTCCAGCGGCTTGGACAGGTAATCGTCCATGCCGCATTCGAGGCAGCGCTCGCGATCGCCGGCCATCGCATGCGCGGTCATCGCCACGATCGGCAGCCGCGGCGCATTGGTCGCCAGTTCGCGGCGACGCAGTTCGCGGGTGGCGGCATAGCCGTCCATCACCGGCATCTGACAGTCCATCAGGACCATGTCGAAGCCGCCCTTCTCGACCTGCCGCAGGGCCTCGGCGCCGTTGTGCGCGTGCGCCACCTCCAGCCCGAGCCGGCTCAGCAGACGGCTGGCCACCTGCAGGTTGACCGGATGATCCTCGACCAGCAGCACGCGCCCTTGCAGCATGGTGTCGGGCGTGATCGTCCCGGGGGCCTGCGCGCTGGCCAGCAGCGGGGCCGGGCGCTGGCTGGCCAGCGCATACAGGCCTTCCAGCGCGGCACGCAGCGCGGCCTCGTCGGGCTCGCGCGGCAGCGTGGCGGTGCGTTCGTCGCCGGATTCGACCGGCGCGCCGATCAGCAACACGCGCACGCGCTCCAGCTTGGGTTCGCGCAGCACGTTGCGCAGCAGCGCCTGCGGGTCGCCTTCGACGCTGGCCGGGTCGATGATCAGCAGCTCGTAGCCGAAACTGCGTCCCAGCGGCGCGGAGCGACGCAGCATCGCCAGCGCATCGGCGGCTCCGCTGACGCTGTCGGCGGTGATGCCCAGTCCGGCCAGCAGCGGGTTGATGCGCGTATGCATGCGGCCATCGCCGGCGAACAACGCACGCAGACCGGTGAGGTCATGGCGCGCGCCGGCGATGTCGCCGGGCATCTTGGCCAGCGGCAGGCTGAACCAGAACACCGAGCCGCGGCCGGGCTCGGAGCGCACGCCGATCTTGCCGCCCATCAGCTCGACCAGGCGCTTGCAGATCGTCAGCCCCAGCCCGGTGCCGCCATAGCGGCGGGTGATCGAATTGTCGGCCTGGTTGAACGGCTGGAACAGTCGCGCCGCCGCCGACGGCTCGATGCCGATACCGGTGTCGCGGACCGCGAACAGCAGCTCCTGATGCGAAGCGGTTTCGCCGCGCCGGCTGATGCGCACCGAAACGCCGCCGCGTTCGGTGAACTTGATGCCGTTGCCGATCAGGTTGGTGATGATCTGGCGCAGCCGCGTGGGGTCGCCCCGCAGGGTGATGCGGACGTCGTCGTCGATGGCGAAACGCAGCGCCAGACCCTTGGATTCGGCCGCCTTCTCCATCAGCGCCTGCACGTTCTCCAGCAGCTCGCGCAGGTTGATCGCGACGCGCTCCAGTTCGAGCTTGCCGGCCTCGACCTTGGAGTAGTCGAGGATGTCGTCGACGATGCGCAGCAGTTCCTGCGCCGAGCGGTGCGCGGTGGCGAGGTAATCGCGCTGATCGGGCGCCAGCTTGGTGCCGAGCACGATGTCGAGCAGCGGCAGGATGCCGTTGAGCGGGGTACGGATCTCGTGGCTCATGGTGGCCAGGAACTCGCTCTTGGCCAGCATCGCCGATTCGGCGGTCTGCTTGGCACCGACCAGTTCCTTCTGCACGCCGCGCAGCGAGGCCAGTTCGGTCTCCAGCGCGGTCAGTCGCCGCGCATCCACCGGCACCGGCGCCGGCAACGGCGGCACGGCCGCGGCACGCAGCTCGTCGGCCAGCGCGCGCCAGGCCAGGCCCAGCAGCAGGATGCCGGCAACGGCGATAGCCGCCAGCGCCGGTCCGATCGGCGCCGGCACGCGCAGCAGCGCCAGCAGCGCCAGGGCCAGCATCAGCGCCAGCGCGCCCGCCAGCAGGCCGATGCGCAGCAAGCGACGTTCGTTGCCCAGCGTCATGCGCGTTCCCTCCGATCCGTTTGCAAAACCGGGGCTCCGGCCGCGTTCCGTGGCCATTATGAGCGCAGCGCAGCCGCGTCACCGTTGTCGCGACAGGCACTGCCGGCGCCAGGGCGGCCTCGCGCTGCTGCTCAGAGCTGCCCGGCGCTGAAATCGTAATCGAGCGACTGCCCGGGCTGCTGGACGAAATTGCCCTGCAGATAATCCACGCCGGCGGCGCACAGCGCCACTGCGCTGCCGGCATCCTCGATCCGCGGCGCGATGACCTTGCGGCCGGCGGCATGCGCCCTTGCCACCAGGTCGGCCACGCCATCATCGCGCGCCAGCTCGGGCGCCAGCTTGACGTAGTCGAGCGGCAGCTGCTCCAGCAGGCCCGCCATGATCGCTTCACGGCCGACCCCGGACAGCGCCAGGCCGACGCCGATGTCATGCAGCGCCAGCGCCAGGTCGATCAGCGTGCGCTGCTGATCACGCACTTCCTCGCAACGGAACTCGAGCACCAGCCGGCCGGGCGGCAGACGCGCATCGCGCACACCCTGGCGCAGCCACTCGGCGCGCGCATTGTCGCTGGCCGTCGCCAGCGCCTGGCTGGCGAACAGGCGCACCGGCTGACCCATGCGCTCCCGCGCGGCGAGCGTGGCCAGGCAGCGTCCGAGCACCCAGCGGTCGAGTTCGCCGATCAGCCCGCTGCGGATCGCCTCCGGCACCAGCATGGCGGCGGGCACGATCCGGCCTTTCTCGTCACGCAGGCGCAGCAACGCCTGATACTGCGCCTCGGCCGGACCGGCGCTCACCGGCGCCAGCGGCTGATAGACCAGATACAGGCCATCGCCATCCAGCCCGCTGCGCAACTGCTGGGCGAGCGTGCGATTGCCGGCCAGCCGGGCGTAACGACCGACGCCGCCCTCGCGACGTCCCTCTTCGAGCGCGCGCTCGGCGGCGGCCAGCAGCGCGCCGGCATCGGTGAGTCCGCAGGCCAGCCCGCAGGCGCCGCCGGCCAGGCTCAGCGCCAACGCATGGCCGCCAAAACGCTCGTGACCGATGCGCGCGACGAGCGTCTGCGCGAAGGCCGCCAGCGGCTCCTCGTCGCGTTCGAGCGCCAACAGCAGCAACCCGGCATCGCCGAAGCGCGCCACCAGTTCGTGCACCTCGACCTGGCCGGCGACCCAGCTGCCGACCTGCGCGATCAGGGCGTCGTAGGCGGTCATGCCGATGCGTTCGCGCAGCGCGCGGGCATCGTTGACTTCGAGCAGCAGCAGGCCGCCGTGCAGGTGCGCGCTGGCACCGGTCGCCAACCGTTCCTGCAGGCGGTCGAGCAGCTCGGTGCGCTCGACCAGGCCGCTGGCCTGCGCCGCGGGCCTTGCGGCGCCGCGGCGCTTGGCGGCCAGGCGCGCGCGGTGGACACGATTGGCCACCGCGGCGATCAGGTGCTTGGGCCGCACCGGCTTGGCGATGAAATCGTCGCCGCCGGCATCGAGTGCGGCGAACTGGCGTTCGTCGTCGGGATCGCCGGACAGGAACACGATCGGCGTGGTCACGAACGCGTCGCGCTCGCGGATCAGCGCGGTGAGCTCGAGACCGTCGGCTCCCGGCATGTTGAGGTCCATCAGGATCAGGTCGGGCTTGAAGCGCTCCAGTTCGTCCAGCGCGGCCAGCGGCTCGGTGACCATGCGCGCCAGCATCCCGGCCTTGCGCAGGACCGACTCGGCGAACAGCGCCTGCGATTCGTCGTCCTCGATGATCAGGACCCGATAGGGCTCCTCGACATCGCCCTTGATCAGCTCGTCGATCAGCGCCAGCGCGTTGGTCAGTCCTCCGGCGACGCTGACGCAATGATCCGCGCCGGCGCGCAGCGCGCGCAGGCGCGCGGCCAGCTCATCGTGCTCGAGCAGCGCCAGCACGCTGAAGCGCTGGGCGTGTCCGCGCAACTCGCGCAGCTCGCCAGCGAGGGCCTCCAGCGTGGCGTGCTGGCTGGGCGCCACCAGCAGCAGCACCGGCAGCTGTTCGGCCAGCGCCTCGATGGCCGCCTCGGCATCGGGCAGCGACTGCACCACACAGCCGCGTGCCTGCAGGCGCTCGATCAAGGCCGCGGCGTGTGCATCGCCGGAAGCCAGCAACGCCACGCGCGGTCCGGTAGCCTGCGCGGCCACCGCCGCGGGCTGCCTGGCGGCGACCGGGGGCGACACCGGTCCATCGGCGGCAACGACAGCGGACTCGGCGCGGCCCTCGGGGGCGGCGGGCGCATCCTCGAGGCCCAGCGTGCGCCAGTAGCCCGATGGCGGCACATCCATGCGCGCATAGCCGTCCGCGGGCGCCGGCGTGGCGGCGCTGCGCAGCTGCAGCCGGCGCCCGGCGGCTTGCGCCGGGGTCGCGGCGGCGATCAGTTCGGCGTCCTCGATCTGCTCGCGCAGGGCGTCGAGTTGCGGCTCCAGCACCGCGTTGGCGGCGGCATCGGGCAACCGGCCGGCACCGGCATAGGGCGCCAGCGCCGCCTCCAGCGCGGCCAGCGGCGTGCCGATCTCGAGCAATCCGTAGCGGCCCGCAGCGTCGGCCAGGGTGGCGAACTCGCGCTGCAGCAGGATCAACGCGTTGATGTCCCAGCCATCGCGACACTGGCGCCGGGCGCGCCGCAGCAGGGTGCGCAGGCGTTGCGGCAGATGCCGCAGAAACGCCGTGCGCAGCTCCTCGCCGTGGCCCTGATCCTCGCGCGACATCACGCGTCCCTCCATGATCCGACTATATCGCAAGCATCCGCACCGGCTGGCGCGCGCCCATCAGAACGGTTTGACCACCACCAGCAGCACGATCAGGACCAGCAGGATCGACGGAATCTCGTTGAACCAGCGCAGGCGCCGGCTGCTCCAGTCGCAGGCGTCGCGGGCGAAGCGGTTTTTCAGCCGCCACAGCCAGACGTGATAACCGATCAGCAGCGCGACCAGGCCCAGCTTGGCGTGGAACCACCCTCCCGTCAGCAGGTAGGCCGGCTGGTGCGCCATCCACCAGCCGGTCAACGCCAGCCCGAACAGCACCGCCAGCGCGCCGCCGATGTGGGTCATGATCATCAGCTTGCGTTCCATCACCTTCAGGCGCTCGCGCACCACCGGCTCGCCGGCCTCGGCGTGATAGACGAACAGGCGCGGCAGGTAGAACAGACCGGCGAACCAGGTAACCACGAAGATGATGTGGAGAGCCTTCAACCAGAGCATCGCCCGACCTCGCGCAAAGCGCCGAGTATAGACTTGCGACCCGGTTCCTTGACGCTGTCGCGCGAACGCCTCTATATGCGACGCTCCCCCGCCCGCCGATGCCGCGCATGCCGCCGCCGTTACGAAGTCCGCGCACTGAACCCCGCGGTCCTGCACTGGCGGCGCGTCCTGCCGGGACTGGCCTGGGGGCTCGGGATGATCGTCGTCGCGGTACTGACCTGGGCGCTGGCGCGCCCGCCGGCCGACCTTGCCGCGCGCGCGGCGCGCGCCGACGCACTGCGCCGCGACAACGCCGCGCTGAAACAGCAGCTGGACGTGCTGACCCGCTCGCGGCAGATCACCCGCATCGCCACCGACGCGCTGCGCCGCTCGCTGGCGGATCGCGACGAGGAGATCGCGGGCCTGCGCACCGACCTGGCCTTCTACACCCGGCTGACCGGCGCCAGTGCGCAGCATGAGGGCCTGACGGTGCAGGACCTCAGGGTGCGGCCGATCCACGGCGCACGCGCCTACGCCGTCACCGTCACCTTGACCCAGAACGCCCGCCGGGGCGAAACCAGCCAGGGTCACGTCAGTCTCAGCGTCGAGGGCGTGCGCGCCGGGAAGGCGGCGCAGCTGGCGTGGAGCGATCTGGCACCGCCACCGGCGCGTGCCGGCCTGCCATTCGCGTTCAAGTACTTTCAGCAGGTCCAGGGCATGCTGGTGCTGCCGGCCGGATTGGTGCCCAGCCGGGTGATCGTCAGCGTGCAGCCCGACGGCGGCACGCTGGTCAGCCGCAGCTTCGCCTGGACCGCCGCGCTCAAATCCCGGGAGTGACTCATGTTCAAAAGCAGCCGCAAGCCCGCCACCGGTGGCGCCGACACCAGCCTGATCGCCGCCGGCACCACCCTGCGCGGCGACGTGCGGTTCAGCGGCGCCCTGCACGTCAGCGGCTGCATCGAGGGCTGCGTGCAGGCCGAGCCGGGCAGCGGCGCGGTCTTCACGCTCAGCGAGCAGGGCCGGGTGACCGGCGAGGTGCGCGTGCCGCATGCGGTGATCGACGGCGAGGTGCGCGGCGACATCCATGCCGGCGAACGCCTGGAACTGGCCGCCGGCGCGCGAGTGGACGGCGACGTGCACTACCGGCTGCTGGAAATGGCGGCCGGCGCGCGTGTCAACGGCCGCATGGTGCACACTGCCGAGGCGCCGCGGCAGCTGGCGGCGCCGGCCGCGGACGCCGAACCGGCTTGAAAGCGCGCCGAACGCCACGATGATGGATGCCATGACCGAACCTGTCGCCCCCGATTACCGCGCAGCTGCCGCTGCGCTGCTGTTCACCGCGGCGGCGGCTGCCAAGGTGCGCGAGCTGATCGACGAAGAGGGCAATCCGGCCCTGAAACTGCGCGTGTACATCTCCGGCGGCGGCTGCTCGGGCTTCCAGTACGGCTTCACTTTCGACGAGTCGCGCGCCGAGGACGACCTCGCGCTGGAGCGCGACGGCGTCACCCTGCTGGTCGATCCGCTGTCGCTGCAGTACCTCGAGGGCGCCGAGGTCGACTATCGCGAATCGCTGTCGGGCGCCCAGTTCGTGATCCGCAACCCCAATGCCCGCACCACCTGCGGCTGCGGGTCGTCGTTCTCGGTCTGAGCCGATGGACGCCGGCGTGCGGACTCGTCGCAACGCCTACGCTGCGCTGGCCCTGGACCGCGCCGTCGCGCGCCGTGACGATGACCGCTGGCTGCGCGACGCCGAGCGCGACCCCGCCGCGGTTCACCTGATTCTCGATCCGGATGGCCGCGTGCTGGCCACGGCCGACGGCAGCGCGCCCTGCCGGCTGCACGCCGCGGCGCTGGACGCCGCCGCGGCGCCAGCGACCTTTCTCGGCATCGCCGACGGCCGCCCCTACTTCGCCCGCACGCTCGATCAGGCCACGGCGCAGGCGGTTGGCAGCGCGCACGGCGCGCAGGCGCTGGGGCTGCGCGATGCCGGCGTGCGCTTTGACGCCTTCAGCGCCGGACTGTTCGCCTACGCGCGGGCGCTGAGCCACTGGCAGGCGGTGACGCGCCACTGCAGCGCCTGCGGCGCGCCATTGACGCTGCGTGCGGCCGGCCACCGCGCCGAGTGCGGCGACCCCGCCTGCGCGCGGCAGTATTTTCCGCGCACCGACCCGGCGGTGATCGTCAGCGTCGAGCACGCGGATGCCTGTCTGCTGGGGCGCAAGCCGAACTGGCCGACGGGACGCTTCTCCACCCTCGCCGGCTTCGTCGAGGCGGGCGAATCGCTGGAGGACGCGGTGCGCCGCGAGATCGCCGAGGAGGCCGGGGTCGAGGTGGTCGCCTGCGACTACCACTCCTCGCAACCGTGGCCGTTTCCGGCCTCGCTGATGCTCGGCTTCAGCGCCCGTGCCGCGGATCGCCGCATCACGCTGGGCGACGGCGAGCTGGCCGAGGCACGCTGGTTCACCCCGAACCAGATCGGCGAGGGCCTGGCCGACGGCAGCCTCGTCCTGTCGCCACCGTTGTCGGTGGCCTACCGGCTGATCGAGGACTGGCTGCAGCGCAGCGCCGGGCTGGCGCTGGACGCGCTGGTCGCGCGCGCGCCGCGCTGAAGCGTGGCTACAATCGGCATCAATCCGGTTGTGGAGGCCGCATGGCCCTGAAGCTGCTCGCCATCCTGATCGCCCTGGGGCTGATCGCCGCGCTGCCGCAACTGGCACGCTACCGCCACTTCGGCCTGCTGCGCGGCTGGTTCGGCGCGCTGGCCGGAAGCGCGGCCGGACTGGCGCTGGCGCTCGCGGTGCCGGCCCTGATCGCCGCGGCGCTGGCATGGTGGCTGCACGGCGTGCTGCTGGGCATGCTCGGGCTGGCGTTCGCGGTCGTGGTGCTGGTGTTCGGCTTCGGTCCGCGCGAACTCGAGGCCGACATCGACACCGTGTTGAAGGCGCCGGATGCCGATCGTCGCAGCGCCGCGGCGCAGGCGCTCAATCCCGAGGAGCGCGGCGATCCGCTGGCGTGGAATGCCGCGGCACTCGTCGGCGCCACCGCGATCGCGGCGCTGCGCCGGCGCTTCAGCGTGCTGTTCTGGTTTTTCCTGCTGGGCCCGGCTGGCGCGGTGCTGTACCGGATGACGCGACTGGCGGCCGGCAGCGATGAAGCCGCATCCGGTCTGGATGCCGCGGCGCGTGCGCGCGCCGCTCGGGTGGCCGATATCCTCGACTGGCTGCCGGCGCACCTGATGGTGCTGGCGATGGCGCTGGCCGCCGACTTCGACGCCGTGCTCCGCGCCTGGCGCGCCTGGCATGCCACGCCCGGGCGCACCGCGCTCGACCCCGGCTTCCTCGAGTCCATTGCCCAGGCCGGCGTCAACGCCGATGTCGAAGCCGGCGACGGCTATGCCGAGGACACCGCCGACGTGCTGGGCGAGCTGACCGACCTCAGCCATCTGCTCGGCCGCGTACTGGTGGTATGGCTGGCGCTGGCGGCCCTGGTGGTGCTGGGCGGGTGGTTTGCCTGAGAGCCGGGACAAATCTGAAAACCCAAGCCACAAAGCGCAAACACGTTTCACGTCTGCGTGTTTCCACTTTCCACTTTCCACTCCCAGCGCTCACGCCCGCCCGCCGCGCAGGTCGCGTACGGCCTGTTCGAGCGCCGGCAGGGTCGCCTGCGCTGGCGGCAGCGGCGCACCGGCGGCGAGGCCGATGCGTGACCGGAAGCGCCGCGGCAGGCGGGTGCGCCCGAGTGCCGAATCGCGGCGGCTGAACACGCTGCCCCACAGACCGCGCAACGCCAGCGGCACGACCGGCACCGGCTGCCGCGCGAGGATCTTCTCGACCCCGGGGCGGAACGCTGCGATCGCGCCGTCGCGAGTCAGGCCGCCCTCGGGGAAGATGCACACCAGCTCGCCCGCGGCCAGCGCCGCATCGACGCGATCGAAGGCACTGGCAAGCATGCCCGGATCTTCCTTCGCGCCGGCGATCGGGATCGCGCACGCGATGCGGAACACGAAGCGCAGCACCGGGATGCGGAAGATCCGGTAATCCATGACGAAGCGGATCGGACGGCGCACGCTGGCCATCAGGATCAGCGCGTCCATGTAGCTGACGTGGTTGCACACCAGCAGCGCCGGGCCGGCGGCGGGAATGCGCTCAAGCCCTTCGAGCCGCACGCGGTAGAGCGTGTGCACCAGCACCCAGGTGATGAAGCGCATCACGTATTCGGGCGACAGCAGGAAGATGTACCCGGCGACCGCGGCGTTCATCAATGCCACGACCAGAAACAGCTGCGGCACGCTCAGCCCCAGCCGCAGCAGGCCCAGCGCCAGGACCGCGGCCAGGACCAGGAACAGCGCGTTGACCACGTTGTTGCCGGCGATGATGCGCGACAGCTCCCGCGGCAGCGCGCGCGCCTGGATCTGGGCGAACAGCGGCACAATGTAGAGGCCGGCCGACAGGCCGATCAGGGTCAGATCCAGCGCGACGCGGGCGTTGCCGGCGGCGCGCAGCCAGTGCCAGGCGTCCAGGCCCGCGATCGTCGGCGCTCCAGGTCGCGCGAAGTAGAGATCGACGCCGAACGCGGTCAGCCCGATCGCGCCCAGGGGCACCAGCCCGATTTCCACCTTGTGCCCCGACAGCCGCTCGCACCACAGCGAGCCGATGCCGACGCCGATCGAGAACAGGGCCAGCGCGAGGATCGCCACCGACGCGCTGCCGCCGAGATTCTGCGTGGTGTAGTCGGGCAGCTGTGCAGTGAACACACCGCCGATGAACCAGAACCAGGAGATGCCCAGCACGGCGTGCAGGACGCTGCGGTCGCGCGCGAGCAGACGCAGGACGGCGACGGTTTCGCTGACCGGATTCCAGTTGAACGGGAGTCCCGGCGCGGCCGGCCGCAGCGTCGGGATGGCGAAGCTCGCGCCCAGGCCGAGCAGCGCCACGGCCAGCACCAGCGCGCTGGCGACGGCGATGCCCGTCGTGCCGCCGAGATCCACCGCTGCGCCGCCGGCGATCATGCCGGCCAGGATCGCCAGTGAAGTGCCGGACTCGACCAGACCATTGCCTCCGACCAGTTCCTCGGGGTGCAGCACCTGCGGCAGGATCGAGTACTTGATCGGACCGAACAGCGTCGAATGCAGGCCCATCAGGAACAGCACCGCGAGCAGCAGCGTCGGACTGCGCTGCGCGAAGCCCCACGCCGCCAGCGCCATCGCCGCGATCTCGAACAGCTTGATCGCGCGGATCATGCGTGCCTTGTCCACGCGCTCGGCCAGCTGGCCGGCGCTGGCCGAGAACAGGAAGAACGGCAGGATGAACAGCGCCGGCGCAAGGTTGGAGTAGAACGACACCGCCCCGGTGCCCAGCCCCAGCTGGAAGCCGATCAGAACCACCGTCGCCTGGCGGAACGCGTTGTCGTTGAACGCGGCCAGCGCCTGGGTCGCGAAGTAGGGCGCGAACCGGCGCGTGCGCAGCAGATGAAACTGGCTCATGGCCACCTCCGGCGGCGAGCCTAGCAGCGCGACGCCTGCGCCCGCGACGTTGCGGCGCGCGGCACTGCCCCCGGCAGTCGCTATGATCGGCGGCAACGGAGAAGCCATGGTGCAGCGCTCGATCCATCGCCGTTCGGCCGGCCTGCTGGCCGCCTTCGCCTTCGGCCCGCTGCTGCTGATGCTGGGCCTGGGCATGACACTGAGCCTGCGCGAGACGATCCGGCACGCCGCAGTGACCCTGCGCACGGCGCAGCAGGCCGACAACCAGCTGCTGGGCAATTACATGCTCGTGCATCAGCACGTGATGCTGACGCTGGCCGCATCGCCGACCCTGCGCACGACCTTCGGCGCGGTCGAACTGGCGCAACGCCTGGGAGCGGTGCGTACCAGTCTGTCCGGCTTCGTCACCCTGTTCGGTGCCGACCCCCGGGGACGCGTACTGATGGCATCCCCCGCGCTCAGCCACAACGGTCACGCCGATTACTGGCGCGGCGTTTCCGTCGCCGATCGCGACTACTTCCGCCAGACGCTGGCACGCCGCGCGGTGTACGTCTCCGGCATCTTCACCAGTCGCGCCTACAGCGAGCAGAAGCTGATCGCGATCGGCGTGCCGGTGTTCGCCGCCAACGGCACGTCCCTGCAGGGCGTGCTCGCGGCCGGAGTCGACCCGACCCACCTGGGCATGCTGCTTGATCACGTCGCCGGGCCCAGTGGCGCCGCCTGCGTGATCCTCGATGCCAGCCGGCGGGTCGTCTATGCCAGCCCCGTGCTGCACATCGCAGCGGACACGGCAGCGATGGCGCAACCACTGTTGCGCACGATGCTGGCGCTGCCGGCGGAGCGGGTTGCCGATATCGACCCGAGCCGGCTTGGCGTTCGCCTGGCGCTGCACGCGCCTGTCGAGGCCTTGCCGGGATGGCAGATCCTGCTGCTTGGCCGCTCCGAACTGAACAGCCACAGCCTCGTGGTCAGCGGACGCCTGTTCCTGCTGTTCGGCGGCCTGCTGCTGATCGCGCTGGGCATGGCGCTGCCCTTCGCGGCGCGCGGACTGCAGCGGCCGGTGCAGGCGCTGGCCACCCGGCTCGGACAGTTCGATCCCGGCAGCGAGGATGCCGCGGCACCGCGCATCGATCCCGACCTGCCGCGCGAACTCAGGCCGATCGAGGATGCCTTCCGCGCCATGGCGACGCGTCTGCGCGAGGTGTACCTGCAGCGCAATGAAATCATCGACGAACGCGAGCACGAGGTCGAGCGGCGTACGCGGGAACTGCGACGCGCGGTGGATGCGCTGCGCAGCGTGTCGCTGACCGACGGCCTCACCGGGCTGGCCAACTACCGCGCCTACCGCGAGCAGCTGGATGCGCTGTGGGCCGCGGCGCGCACGGACGATCAGGCGATCGGCGCGCTGGCGGTCGATATCGACCACTTCAAGGATTACAACGACCGCTACGGCCATCTCGCCGGGGATGCCTGCCTGCGCGAGATCGCGACCTGCCTGCGCACGACGCTGGGTGCGGCGCCGCATGTGCTGGCGCGCAATGGCGGCGAGGAGTTCATCGCCCTGTTCATGCCCGCCGAGCGCAGGCGCATTCTGGAGCTCGCCGGGCAGCTGCGTGAGGCCGTGCGCGCGCTTGCGATCGAGCACGCCGCCAGCCCGGCCGGCATCGTCACCCTCAGCGTCGGCGTCAGCGTGCTGGTGCCGGCGCCGGGTCTGTTCGCGGATGCGCTGGTGCGTGCCGCCGATCTGGCCCTGTACCGCGCCAAGCGCGAAGGTCGTGACCGGGTGGCCGAACTGTCGCCGGCGGTACTGCAGCGACCGCTGCCGTCGTCTCCGGCGGCCGATTGAACGGCCGGCTCAGGGGGACGCCAGCGCGCGGTGGCCGATGTCGCGCCGGTAGAAGCCGCCCTTGAAATGGATCGCGCGGGCGGCACCGTAGGCGCGCGCGCGCGCGGCCGCGAAATCGTCGCCGAGGGCGCATACGGTGAGCACGCGACCGCCGGCGGTGACGACGCGGCCGTCGGCCGCCAGTCGCGTGCCGGCATGGAACACCTTGACGTCGGCGCCGAAGTCACCGTCGAGTCCGTCGATGACATCGCCGTTGCGTACCGCGCCGGGATAGCCTGCCGCCGCCATCACCACGCCGACTGCGGGTCGCGGATCCCAGCGCGCGCCGGCATGCTCGAGGCGGCCGTCCAGCGCGGCCTCGATCAGATCGACCAGATCCGACTGCAGGCGCAGCAGGATCGGCTGCGTCTCGGGGTCGCCCATGCGCACGTTGAACTCCAGCACCTTGGGCGTGCCGTCCTTGCCGATCATCAACCCGGCATAGAGAAAGCCCAGGAACGGCGCACCCTCGGCGGCCATGCCGGCCAGCGTCGGACGGATCACCTCGGCCAGCACCCGCTGTTCGATCGCCGGCGTCACCACCGGTGCCGGCGAGTACGCGCCCATGCCGCCGGTGTTGGGTCCGAGATCGCCCTCGTCGCGGCGCTTGTGATCCTGGCTGGTCGCCAGCGGCAGAGCGTGACTGCCATCGCAGAGCACGATGTAGCTGGCCTCCTCGCCGTCGAGAAATTCCTCGATCACCACCCGCGCCGAGGCCGCGCCCAGCGCGTGCGCGCCGAGCAGATCGTGCAGCGCCTGTTCGGCGTCGCCCAGGGTCAGCGCGATCACCACGCCCTTGCCGGCGGCCAGCCCGTCGGCCTTGATCACGATCGGCGCGCCGTGGGCGCGCACGTAGGCCAGCGCCGGCTGGAGTTCGTCGAATACCGCGTAACGCGCGGTCGGAATGTTGTGCCGCGCGAGGAAATCCTTGGCGAAGGCCTTGGAGCTCTCCAGCTGCGCGGCGACCCGGCGCGGGCCGAAGCAGCGCAGCCCGGCGCCGCGGAAACGATCGACCACGCCCAGCGCCAGCGGCGCCTCGGGGCCGACCACGGTCAGCGTCACGCCCTCGGCCAGGGCCAGTCGCAACAGGCCATCGATGTCGTTGCTCGCGACGGCGGCGTTGCGCACGCCCGGTTCGCAGGCGGTGCCGGGATTGCCGGGCGCGACGATCACCTCGCTGACGCGCAGCGAACGCCCGAGGTGCCACGCCAGCGCGTGCTCGCGCCCGCCGGAACCGATCACCAGCACTTTCATGCCATGCTCCCTAACCGCCACACCGTCGCGGGACGGGCATTGTAGCGATGCGGTGCAGCGCCCGGAGCCGCCGGCAAGCCTCGACGGCCGCGGTGGACATGGCGGTCGTTGCATTTATTCACACTATTTACTCAAATGCGTCATTACGCTCGCAGACTCCAGAAGTCGCGGCATCGGAAGGAGTTGCAGCCATGCAGAAACGCCATCTGGGACGGCCGGGTCTGGAAGTCTCCGCGCTCGGCCTCGGCTGCATGGGCATGAGCGACTTCTATGCCGGCCGCGACGAGCGCGAGGCCGAGGCCACGCTGCAGCGTGCGCTGGAACTTGGCGTGACCTTCTTCGACACCGCCGACATGTACGGCCCGCACACCAACGAGCGGCTGCTCGGCCGCGTGCTGCGCGGGCATCGCGACGGCGTGGTCATCGCCACCAAGTTCGGCATCCTCCGCGACCCCACTGATCCGTCGGTGCGCGGCTTCAACGGCCGCCCGGAGTATGTGCGCGCGGCCTGCGAGGGCAGCCTGCAGCGCCTCGGCATCGACACCATCGACCTCTATTACCAGCACCGCGTCGATCCGGCGGTGCCGATCGAGGAAACCGTCGGCGCCATGGCCGACCTCGTGCATGCCGGCAAGGTGCGCCATCTCGGCCTGTCCGAGGCATCCGCGGACACGCTGGCGCGTGCCTGCGCCGTGCACCCGATCAGCGCCCTGCAGAGCGAATATTCGCTGTGGACGCGCGACCCCGAGGACAGCGTGCTGGCAGCCTGCCGCCGCCTCGGCGTCGGCTTTGTCGCCTACAGCCCGCTCGGTCGCGGCTTTCTCACCGGCGCCTTCAAGAGTCCGGACGATTTCGCCGCGGACGACTATCGTCGCCACAGCCCGCGCTTCCAGGGCGACAATTTCAACCGCAACCTGCAGCTGGTGGCGCAGGTGCGGCGACTGGCCGCCGCCAGGGGCTGCACGCCCGGCCAGCTCGCGCTGGCGTGGGTGCTGGCGCAGGGCGAAGACATCGTGCCGATTCCGGGCACCAAGCGGCGGTCCTATCTCGAGGACAATCTCGGCGCGCTGGACGTGCGTCTCGATGCGGCCGAGCTGGACGCGCTGGACGCGATCTTCCCGCGCGATGCCGCAGCGGGTCTGCGCTATCCGGCCGCGATGATGGGGGCCGTCAACCGCTGAGATCGGCGTCATCGCAGACTGTTTCGCTCGCGGGCGCCGATGCGGGTCCGTCATCCTGATCGCACGCAGAGGGCACCATGCAGGCGAGTCCGGCACGACCCGAAGCTGCACTGGCCGACAACCGCGGCGCCGCGCGCACGGGCCTGCTGCTGGCGCTGGCCACGCTGCCGCTGTTGCTGCTGGTGGTGCTTGCCTTCTTCGGACTGCTGCGGCAGACGCACGACCGGGGGCTGCTGCCGGAATTGCTGCTGGCCGGACTGGCGGTGCTGCTGGGCGCCATGGTACTGGCGCTGGCGCGTCTGCATCGGCGCCAGCTCGCACTGGGGCGGGCGCTGACCCGCGACCGCGAGCGGTTGCAGGCGGCGCAGCGCATCGCCGGGGTCGGCTGGTGGGAATACGACGTCGACGTCGATCGCCTGGTGTGGTCGCCGGAGCTGTTTCGCATCTTCGGCATCGAGCCGGCCGATTTCGGCGGCCGCGCCGGCGATTTCGTCGAGCGTGTGCATCCCGACGATCGCGAACGCATGCAGGCGCACGTGCAGGGCGTGCTGCAGGGCCGCGTGCTGCCGCCGGCGACCTACCGCATCCTGCGACCCGACGGCAGCGTGCGCCAGCTGGAACACCGCGCCGAGGAACGCGACGAGCGGGGTCGTCGCCTGCTGCTGGGCACCGCGCGCGACGTCACCGATCTGACCGCGGCGCGGGCACGCCTGCAGGACACCGAGCGCCAGTACCGCTATCTGTTCGACCAGAGCCCGGCGCCACTGGCGGTGTACGACCTCGGCGAGTTGCGCGTGCTGGCGGCCAACGAGGCGATGGCGACCCAGTTCGGGTACCCGCGCGTGCGGCTGCTCGGCATGGACGCGGCCAGCCTGCTGCAAGAGGGGGAGGAACAGCGTCTGCGCCGCCATCTGGCACAGCTGCCGCCGGGCCAGACCGACGCCGGCGTGTTCCATTTCCGCGCCGCCGGGGATCGCCGCCTCGACTGCCAGGTCTACGGCCAGCCGATCCTGTTCGACGGCCAGCACGCGCGTCTGGTGATGCTGCTCGACGTCACCCAGAGCCTGCGCATCCAGGCCGAACTGCTGGCCAGCGAGAAGCGCTTCGCGGCGGTCGCGCTGGTCAGCAACGACGCCATCTGGGACTACAACGTGCGCAGCGGCCAGGTGTGGTGGAGTGACAGCCACATCGCCATGCTCGGCTATCACCCGGACCACGATCCGCACGCCATCGACGACTGGTTCGAGCGCATCCACCCCGATGATCGCGCGCGCGTGCGCTCCGGGTTCCGCCAGGTGCTGGCCGGCCCCGCCAGCGACTGGCAGGATCACTATCGCTATGCGCGCAAGGACGGCGGCTATGCCGCGGTGCTGGATCGCGCCACCATCATGCGCGATGCCGACGGGCGTGCGGTGCGCATGGTCGGCGGCATGGTCGACCAGACCCGCGATATCGAGGTGCAGCAGGCGCTGGAACAGCGCGAGCGCGGCTACCGCGAACTGCTGCTGCAACTGCCGCTGCCGCTGCTGGTACTGCAGGATGGCCGGGTGACCTTCGCCAACGCCGCCGCACGGCGCAAGCTCGGCGGCGCCGACGCGGCGGTGCTGGAGGGCGTGGCGGCGGCGCTGCTGTTCGACAGCGCCACCACCGCGGCCTGCGAACGGCCCGACGAAGGCCTCAGTTCGCTCAACGGCAGCGTGCGCACGCTCGACGGCCGCCACTTCGAGGCGATGCTGACCGTGGCCGCCTACCAGAGCGGCAGCGGCAACGGCGTCCAGCTGCTGGTGCGCGATCTCGAGGAGGAGCGCCGGGCCGAGAGCGAACGCATCGAGCGCGAGTCGTTCTTCCGGCTGTCCGCCGACGGCTTCTGCATTCTCGACGGCGGGCTCTGCATCCGCCAGGCCAACACGGCGCTGGCGCAGCAGCTCGAATCCACGGCCGAGGCGCTGGGTGGCCACGCGCTGCAGGAGTTCGTCGCCGCGCCGGCGTTCGCCGACATCCGCACGACGCTGCTGGGTCTGGCGATCGGCGCCACCCTGATCGGCCGCGAATGCGCCAACGCCAATGGCACCCGCTGGCTGGAGTGGAGCTTCGCGCGGGCACGCGCCGATGCCTGGTTCGCGGTGGTCCGCGACATCAGCCGCCAGCATCGCGCCGAGGCCCAGGCGCGATTGCTGCAGCGCGCAGCCGAGGCGGCGCAGAACGGCATCCTGATCGCCGACGCGCAGCAGCCGGACCTGCCGCTGGTCTATGCCAACCCCGCCTTCGGAGCCATCACCGGCTATGCGCTGGACGACGTGCTCGGCCGCAACTGCCGGTTCCTGCAGGGCAACGACCGTGACCAGCCGGGTCTTGCGGCGTTGCGCGCGGCGCTCGCCGAGGGCCGCGAGGTCCGCGTGGTGCTGCGCAACTACCGCCGCGACGGCAGCCTGTTCTGGAACGAGCTGCTGGTGGCGCCGGTGCGCGACGAGGACGGCCGGTTGACCCACTTCGTCGGGGTGCAGCAGGACATTACCGAAACGCGCCGCAACGAGGAGCGCCTGGCATTCCAGGCATTGCACGACGAACTGACCGGACTGCCCAACCGCCGCGCCCTGCTGGCGCGCCTGCGCGCGCTGCCGGATGCCATGGGCATCGCGCTGCTGCTGATCGACATCGACCAGTTCAAGCTGATCAACGACACGCTCGGCCATGCCTTCGGCGACGAGGTGCTGCGAGCGCTGGCACTGCGCCTGCGCGGCGCCCTTCCGGGCGAATCGCTGCTGGCGCGCTTCGGCGGCGACGAATTCGTGGTCACGGTGCCGCGCGAACAGCAGGCATCGGTGCAGCAGGCGCTGGATGCGGTGCAGGCCGCGGTGCGCGAGCCGCTGGACGTGCGCGGCATGATCCAGCACCTGACGCCCAGCATCGGCGTGGCGCTGTCGCCCGAACACGGCCACGACGCCGAAACCCTGGTGCGCAATGCCGACGCCGCGATGTACGAGGCCAAGAAACAGGGCCGCAACGCGATCGTGTTCTACTCCGCGCCGATGCACGCCGCGGTGCGCTCGCGACTCGACGCCGTCTCGCGCCTGCGCAATGCCGATCTCGGCAGCGAGCTGGCGTTGCACTACCAGACCATGCATGACGGCCGCAGCGGCGACCTGATCGGCGTCGAGCTGCTGTTGCGCTGGCCGCACGGCCCGGAGGAGCTGCGCGGTCCCGAGGCGCTGATCCCGGTGCTGGAGGAAACCGGGCTGATCCTGCCGGTCGGCCGCTGGGTGATCGACCAGGCCTGCCGCCGCCAGCGCATGCTGCAGGGCATGGGCCCGCGCGGCTGCCGCGTGGCGATCAACGTGTCGGCGCTGCAGATCATGCACGGCACGCTGGTCGCGGACGTGCAGGCGGCGCTGGCCGCGCACGATGCCAGACCGGAGCTGCTCGAGCTGGAGCTGACCGAGAGCGCGCTGATGGCCGATCCGCGCAACGCCGAGCAGATCATGTGGCACCTCAAGCGCATGGGCGTGAGCCTGGCGATCGACGACTTCGGCACCGGCTATTCCAGCCTGGCCTATCTCAAGCGCCTGCCGGTGGACCGGCTGAAGATCGACCGCACCTTCGTGCGCGACGTGCTGACCGATCCGGATGACGCACTGATCTGCGGCTCGATCATCGCGCTGGCGCACAACCTCGGCCTGGAGGTGGTCGCCGAGGGCGTCGAGACGCTGGCCCAGCGGCAGTGGCTGAGCGAGCGCAGCTGCGACGCCATGCAGGGTTACCTGTTCACGCGGCCGCAGGCGTTCGCCGACGCCGTGGCGTAAGGGCCGCGGCCGCGCGATCCGGCGCCGCCGGATGGCCGCTCCCGTCGCAGCCACCGCAGCGTTCAGTCGCCGGGTTCGGGATCGGCCCCGGTCGCGGCCGGCGGCGCATCGCCCAGCAGGGCACGGCTCTCCTCCGGCAGCAGGGACTCGACCTCGCGCAGCTTGCGCTCGATGACGCGCGTGCGCACGCCGGTGGCCTCGATCTGGCCGCTGGCCTCGTCGAGCTTCTTCTTCACCTTGTCGAGCACGCCGCCAAACTTGCCGAACTCGGTCTTGACCGCGCCCAGCAACTGCCAGACCTCGCCCGAGCGCTGCTGGATCGCCAGCGTGCGAAAGCCCATCTGCAGGCTGTTGAGCAGGGCGTTGAGCGTGGTCGGTCCGGCGACGGTGACGCGATGTTCGCGCTGCAGCGCCTCGAACAGGCCGGGCCGGCGCAGCGCCTCGGCATACAGACCCTCGGTGGGCAGGAACAGGATCGCGAAATCGGTAGTGTGCGGCGGCGCGATGTACTTGCCGCGGATGGCGCGCGCCTCGTCGCGCAGGCGCCGCTCGAGCGCGGCGGCGGCGGCGGCGATCCCCTCGACATCGGCACGATCCTGCGCGTCGAGCAGGCGCTCGTAGTCCTCGCGCGGAAACTTGGCGTCGATCGGCAGCCATACCGGCGTGTCGGTGGTGGCGCCGGGCAGGCGGATCGCGAACTCGACGCGGTCGCCGCCGCCGGGCACCGGCGCGAAGTTGCTGGCGTACTGCTCCGGCGTCAGCACCTGCTCGAGCAGCATGCCCAGCTGCACCTCGCCGAAGATGCCGCGCGTCTTGACGTTGCCGAGCACGCGCTTGAGATCGCCGACGCCGGTGGCAAGACTCTGCATCTCGCCGAGGCCCTTGTAGACCTTCTCCAGCTGGTCGGAGACCTGCCGGAACGACTGCCCCAGCCGCGCCTCGAGCGTGGACTGCAGCTTCTCGTCCACGGTCGCGCGCATCTGCTCGAGCCGGGCGGCGTTGTCGTGCTGGATCGCCGCCAGCTTCTCCTCCAGCGTCGCGCGCATCGCCGTCAGGCGCTGCTCGTTGCCGATCGCCAGCGCCGCGAGGCGTTGCTCGAGCACGGCGCCGAATGCCTGCAGCGACTGCGCGCCTTCCTCGCGCGTCTTGCGTGCGTCGTCGAGCAGTGCCTGGCGCAGGCCGTCGAGGCGCTGATCGGTGCGCTGGGTGAACTGGCCGAGCACGCGGGTCTGCTCCTCGCGCGCGCCGCGCTGCTCTTCGCGCAGCATGCGCTCGAGACGCTCGCCGCCGGCCTGCAGCGCGTCCAGGCGCGGCTGCAGCGCGGGATCACCGCGGTCGCGCGCACGCAGCAACAGCAGCGCCAGCACAACGGCCAGCGCGACCAGGACCAGGGCCAGCAGGAGATCGGTCATCGGACTCGACGCAGCGGACGATGCGCGCAGTGTAGCTGCGAGCGTCGCAACGACTGCGACGGCGGGATGCCGTCCGGATAGGAGCGGCGGCTCCGGGAACGGGAGCCGCCGCGGTCACCACGCGCCGAGGCGCGCGCAGGGACGCGTTGACCGGCGCTCAGTGACCGATGCGCTTGCTGTTGGCGTTGAGGCGCCTGTTGAGATTGGCCTGCTGGCGCTTGGTGATGTAGCCGCCGTTCTTGCCGGCGAGGTACTGCTCGCGTCCGGCGATGCGCGCGTCGTTGGCGCGCATGCGGTGCGCCTGGGCGTGATTCAGATCGCCCTCGCGCACCTGCCGGGTGATGCGGCGGTTCTGCAGCTGCGTGCGATCCAGCACCTGGTCGCGGCGCGGATGGCGGTTCTGGAAATGCTGATCGCGGTGGCTGACATCACGCGCCATGCCCGGGGCGGCGGCGGCGAGCGCGGTGAGGCCGATCAGCAGCAGGCTTGCGGTGCGGGGTGAAAGGCGCATGGGAACACTCCTGGTTGGGCCGGAAACCGTCCGGTGCTGAGGGAAACGCCCGGCAGGGCGCGCGGTTGACCGCCGGACCGTCGCGGTCGCCGTTCGTTCAGCAGGATCGCGCGCATCCGGGCTCAGCGCACGACCGCCAGCACCGCCTTGAGGTAGCGGCTTTCCGGCACCTGCAGCTGGAACGGATGATCCGGCCCGGCGCCGCCCACCTGCAGCACGGTCAGCTCGCGCCCGGCGGCGAACGCGGCGCGGCGCAGGGTGTCGAGGAAGGTCGGCTCGTCAACCAGCCCGGTGCAGGAGCAGCTCAGGAACAGGCCGCCCGGCGCCACCACCTCGAGCGCCAGGCGGTTCATCGCGTGATAGGTGCGCAGCGCCTGCGGCAGGCGATCGCGGTCGCGGGTCAGCTTGGCCGGATCCAGCACCACCGCATCCCAGCGCTCGCCGCGCGCGCGCGCCGCCTCCAGCCACGGGAACAGGTCGGCGGCCTCGAAGCGCGCGTCGAGACCGTTGAGCGCGGCGTTGGCGCGCGCCAGGTCGAGGATGCCGGGATCAAGGTCGACGCCGGTCACCGCCGACGCGCCCCCGGCCGCCGCGGCCAGCGCGAAGCCCCCGGAGTTGCAGCACAGGTCGAGCACGCGCGCGCCGCGCACCAGGCCGCCGAAGCGCTGCCGGTTGTCGCGCTGGTCGACGAAGAAGCCGGTCTTGTGGCGGCTGCCGGGCGTGACGTGGAAGCGCAGCCCGTGCTCGCGCACGATCACCGGCGCCGGCGCCGGCGGCGCGACGCAGTCGAAACTTTCCTGCTTCTGCACGTGCGCCTCGGCGTAGGCGTAGAGGCGGCAGCCGGGAAACAGCACGCGCAGCGCGGCATCGATCGCATGGCGCAGGCGCCACATGCCGGCGGCGAAGTATTCGACCACCAGCAGGTCCGCGTAGCGGTCGATCACCAGTCCCGAGAGACCGTCGCCCTCGCTGTGCACCACGCGCCAGGCATCACCGACGGCATCGAGATGCAGCCGGTCGCGGCGCAACGCGACGGCCGCGGCGATGCGCCGCGCGATCCAGTCGTCGTCGATCGTCTCGGCGGGATCGCGCGTCAGCACGCGCAGACCGATGCGCGCATGACCGTTCCAGAAGCCGCGCGCCAGGAAGGCGCCGCGGTCGTCGACCAGATCGACCACGGTTCCGGGCTTGAGCGGCGTCTCGCTGAGCAGCGCGCGGCGGTACAGCCACGGATGCGGCGACAGGCGCTCGGCGACCAGACGCACCTGCGGACACGGGACGGCGGACATCGGCCGATTGTAGGCGCGCGGCCGGCCGGCCATTCAGCGCCGCGCCAGCCGCAGCAGCAGGAAGGCGATCACGGCGATGAAGTTGATGCCGAGAAACCAGCCGTGGCCCTCGCCCAGGCGCAGCATCCACTCGGCGCTCGGCAGCCGGTAACCGAAGCTCCAGCCGCTGCCGAGGCGCACGACCAGGCCGGCGGTGGCGCCGACATTCCAGCCGTAGGCCATCAGCGGCGTGGCCAGGATCGGGATCTGCGCCAGCTGCAGCCACGACGACCAGCGCCAGCCGCGCTCGTCGCCCTCGAGCAGCCGGACGCCGGCGACCAGCACCAGCGCGAACGCCAGCGCGCCGAGCAGCATCAGCGCGAACGGCAGCGGCGCGCGCAGCTCGAAGGCGCGCGCTCCGTAGATGAACAGGCCGAACAGGCCGCCGGCGATCTCGAGAATGCCGACCAGGCGGGCGATCAGGGTTTTCATGGCAGGCGACCGGTGGCGATGGGCGCGCGATCATAGCCGCTGCGGCGGCACGGCGATCAATCCTCGAGCGCCTCCGCGGCGGCGGCAAGGTCATCCAGATGCTCGTCCCACCAGCGCGCCTCGGCGACGAACGGAAACGCCGCGGGGAAGGCCGGATCGTGCCAGCGCGCGGCGATCCAGCCGGCGTGGTGCACCTGGCGCATCGCGCGCAGCGCCGGCACCAGCGCTAGCTCGCGGCGGTCGAACTCGCCGAATTCGGCATAGCCCTCCAGCAGCGCCTCCATCTCGACGACACCATGGGCCAGCATCCACAGGTCCTGCACCGCCGGACCCATGCACGCATCGTCGAGATCGACGAAATGCGGCCCGGCGTCGGTCCACAGCACGTTGCCGGGATGGCAGTCGCCGTGCAGACGCAGGTGACGCAACGGCCCCAGCGCCGCCTCGCGCGCGGCGATCGCGGCGTCGAGACGGGCGATCGCGGCGCGGTAGCGCTCGCGCCGATCCGCCGGCAGCAGGCCCGAGGCCAGCACCGCGCGCGCCGGCCGCGCGATCAGGGTCGCGCGATCGAGTACGCCGCGATGGCGAAACGGCGCCCGCCCGCCGACGCCGTGCAGGCGCGCGATCAGCCGTCCCATCCAGCGCAGCGGTTCGGCCGATTCCAGCTCCGGCGCGCGGCCGCCACGGCGCGGAAACAGCGCGTAGCGGAAGCCGGCGTGTTCGAGCAGGGTGCGCCCGGCGAACGCCAGCGGTGCCACCACCGGCAGCTCGGCGGCGGCCAGCTCCAGGGTGAACGCGTGCTCCTCGCCGATGGCGGCATCGCTCCAGCGCGCCGGGCGGTAGAACTTGGCGACGATGAACGAGCCGTCCTCGAGGCCGACCTGATAGACGCGATTCTCGTAGCTGTTGAGCGCCAGCAGGCGGCCGTCCGGCGCCAGGCCGGCGGCGGCGATCGCATCCAGCACGCGCTCGGGATGCAGGCCCGCATACGGCTGCGCGGAATCGCTCATGCGCCGGCGCCGGTCATGGCGCCGCGACGGGGTTCTGCGGCACGATCGCGCAGGTCAGCCGTGACACGCATACCAGCCGGCCGGCGGCGTCCTCGATGCGGATCTCCCACACCTGGGTGCTGCGGCCGACGTGCAGCGGCCGCGCGGTGCCGGTCACCGTGCCCTCGCGCACCGCCCGCAGATGATTGGCGTTGATCTCCAGCCCGACCGCGACCTCGCGCCCCGGCGTGCAGCACAGATTGGCCGCGAGGCTGCCCAGCGTTTCGGCCAGCGCCACCGAGGCGCCGCCGTGCAGCAGGCCGAAGGGCTGGTGCGTGCGCGCATCCACCGGCAGCGTGCCCTGCACGAAATCGGCACCGATCGCGGTGATGCGGATACCCAGCGGCACGGCCAGAGTATTGGCGTTCCAGGCGTTGACGCGGTCGAGATCGGTGTCCTGCTTCCAGATCGGCATGGCGGCGTTCCGCGCGGGTCGAGGCTCCATTATGGGCGCCGTGCCAAGGCGCTGTCGGCCGGCGCGCCGCATCGGCGACAATGCCCCGGTGACGCCATCCGCCTCCCCTCCCTGCACGGTCACCCTCGACGCCAGCGGCAAGCACTTCCCGGTGCGGCCCGGCGAGACCGTGCTGGCCGCGGCGCAACGCGCCGGCCTGGCGCTGCCGTACTCGTGCCGGGCCGGGGTCTGCGGCAGCTGCAAGGCGACCCTGCTGGCGGGCGCCGTGGACTACCCGCACCGCCCGCCGGCCGCGCTCAGCGCCGACGAGCAGGCGCAGCACGCGATGCTGATCTGCCAGGCGGTGCCGCGCGGCGACCTGCGCATCGCCGCGCGCGAGGTGGTCTCGGCCGAGGATCTGCCGCGGCGGCGGCTCACCGCGGTCGTCAGCGCCAAGACGCTGCTGGCGGCGGACGTGATCGCGCTGCGGCTGGTGCTTGCCGATGCGCCGCCGCTGCGCTGGCTGGCCGGGCAGTACGTCGACGTGCTGCTGGATGATGGCGGCCGGCGCGCGTTCTCGATCGCCAATGCACCGCACCTCGGATCCGGGATCGAGCTGCACCTGCGCCGCGTCACCGGAGGCGGCTTCACGTCCTACGCTTTCGACACCCTCGTACCGGGGATGACACTGCAACTGGAAGGTCCGCTGGGCACCTTCGTGCCGCGCGAGGACTCCGAGCGTCCGCTGCTGTTCGTCGCCGGCGGCACCGGCTTCGCGCCGGTGAAGGCGCTGATCGAGCATTTCCTGCACCTGGGCACGCGCCGGCCGATCGCGCTGTACTGGGGCGCGCGCAGCGTCGAGGAGCTGTATCTGCGCGACCTGCCGGCGCAGTGGGCCGCCGCACATCCGGGACTGCGCTTCGTGCCGGTGCTGTCGGCCGCCGCCGATGCGCACGGCTTGCGCACCGGCCTGGTGCACGAGGCGGTGCTGGCCGATCTGCGGGAGCTTGCAGGGATGGACGTCTATATGGCCGGACCGCCGGCGCTGATCGAGGCCGCGCGCCGCACTTTCGCCGCCGCCGGCCTGCCCGAGGAGCAGCTCTACTACGACTCGTTCGAATACGCGCCCGAGGTGCTCGAGCGCATCCTGCGCGGGCGCGCCGGCATCCACGGCCTGTAAGCGCGGGCGCGCAAGCCCTGAACCATCCGGACCCGCGGCAAGCCGGGAGCGGCTTGCCGCGCAACCTGCATGCAGGCGCCGGATGCGGCGCGGCTACAGCCGCGCGCTGCCCGCGGTCGGCTCCAGCGCCGACTTGACGTCGTAGATCGCCGCGCCGGGCCTGCCCAGCGCGAGCACGCCGGCGCTGCCCAGCGCGCGGAACTGCCGGTGCGCCACCGCCAGCACGATGGCGTCGTAGGCGCCGGACTCGGGTTGCGCGATGGTCGCGATGCCGAGCTCGCGCATCGCTTCGCCGGCATCGGCCCAGGGGTCGAACACGTCCACCCGCGCCTGCGCCGCCTGCAGCTCATGCACGATGTCGACGACCTTGGTGTTGCGCAGGTCCGGGCAGTCCTCCTTGAAGGTCAGGCCCAGCACCAGGATGCGGCTGTCGATCACGTGGATCCGCCGGCGCGCCATCAGCCGCAGCACCTGGTTGGCGACGTAGATGCCCATCTTGTCGTTGATGCGCCGCGCGGCCAGCATCAGCTCGGGGTGATAGCCGAGCGTGGTCGCCTTGTGCGTCAGGTAATAGGGGTCGACGCCGATGCAGTGGCCGCCGACCAGGCCCGGCCTGAAGGGCAGGAAGTTCCATTTGCTGCCCGCCGCCGCCAGCACCTCGGCGGTGTCGATGCCCATGGTGTTGAAGATCATCGCCAGCTCGTTCATCAGCGCGATGTTGACGTCGCGCTGGGTGTTCTCGATCACCTTGGAGGCCTCCGCGACGCGGATCGAGGACGCCTTGTGGGTGCCGGCGCTGACGATGCGCCGATACAGCGCGTCGACGAAGTCGGCGGTCGCCGGCGTCGAGCCCGAGGTCACCTTGGTGATGGTGTCGAGGCGGTGCTGGCGGTCGCCGGGATTGATCCGCTCGGGACTGTAGCCGCAGCAGAAATCGGCGTTGAAGCGCAGCCCCGACATCCGCTCCAGCACCGGTACGCAGATCTCCTCGGTGGTGCCGGGATAAACCGTGGATTCGTACACCACCACGTCGCCGCGCTTGAGCACGCGGCCGATGGTCTCGCTGGCGCGGATCAGCGGGGTCAGGTCGGGGCGTTGCGCCTCGTCGACCGGCGTCGGCACGGTGACGATGAACACGTTGCAGGCGCGCAGGGCCTCGGGGTCGGTGCTGAAAGCCAGCCGCGCGGCGGCGGCCAGCTCGTCGGCGGAAGTCTCCAGCGTGCGGTCGCGCCCTGACTCGAGTTCGGCGACGCGACCGGCGTCGATATCGAAGCCGACGGTATCCAACTCGCGGCCGAACGCGACCGCCAGCGGCAGGCCGACGTAGCCGAGGCCGACGATGCCGATGCGGGTGGAATCGGGAATGGGCATGGCTGATCGCAGGCGGCCGCGGATGCGCGATCGTACCCGCCCGGCCGCCTAAGCGGGCAGACCGGCGCCGGCGGCCGGCCTGCTAGCATCGCGCTTTCGACCCGGAGAGCGCCGATGAGCCTGATGCGATCGCTGCTGCGCCACAAGAGCATCGAGGCCCTGCAGGCCGAGCTGGGCACGCGCCGCGATTTCCGCCGCGTGCTGGGGCTGTGGCAACTGACCGCGATCGGCATCGGCGGCATCATCGGCGTCGGCATCTTCGTGCTCGCCGGCCAGCAGGCGGCGGTCAACGCCGGGCCGGCGGTGGTGCTGAGCTTCATCGTCGCCGGCATCGGCAGCGCCGCGGCGGCGCTGTGCTACGCCGAGTTCGCCGGACTGATTCCGGTCACCGGCAGCGCCTACACCTACGGCTACGCGGTACTCGGCGAGCTGGCGGCCTGGATCATCGGCTGGGATCTGCTGCTCGAATACGCGCTGATCGTCGGCGTGGTGGCGATCGGCTGGTCGGGCTACGTGCAGGCGCTGCTGGGCGCGGCCGGCATCGTGCTGCCGGTGTGGGCGCAGGGCAGCATCGGCAGCGGTCCGGGGCACGTGTTCAACGTGATCGCCGCGGCGGTCTCGCTGCTGATCGCGCTGCTGCTGACGGTGCGCACCGAGTGGGGCGCGCGCTTCAACACCACGGTGGTCGCGATCAAGGTGATCGGCGTGGCGCTGGTGATCGGCGTCGGCGCGTTCTACGTCAACACCGCCCACTGGCATCCGTTCATTCCGCCGCGCGTGGTCGATGCCGCCGGCGTCGCGCACTTCGGCTGGCATGGCGTGCTGGCGGCGGCCAGCGTGGTGTTCTTCGCGGTGTTCGGCTACGACACCCTGACCACGGCCGCCGAGGAGGCGAGGAATCCGCAGCGCGACCTGCCGCGCGCGGTGCTGCTGTCGCTGGCGATCGCGATGGCGCTGTATCTGGCGGTGTCGCTGGTGCTCACCGGCATGGTCCCCTACGCCAGCCTCGACAACGCCGCGCCGGTGGCCGGCGCGTTCCAGGCGCTGGGCCTGCACTGGGTGATGATCGCGATCTCGGTGGCGGCGGTGGCCGGCATCACCAGCGTGATGTTCGCCTTCATGCTGGCGGCGGCGCGCATCGCCTTCGCGCTGGCGCGCGACGGCCTGCTGCCCGGCTGGTTCGCACGCGTGCATCCGCGCTACGGCACGCCCTACCGCCCGACCGTGATCCTCGGCGTGTTCACCGCGCTGGTCGCCGGCCTGCTGCCGATCGGCGAGGTCGCCGAACTGATCAACATCGGCACGCTGATGGCGTTCATCATCATCTGCGCGTCGGTGCTGGTCCTGCGCCGGCGGCGGCCGGAACTGCCGCGTGCCTTCCGCGTGCCGGCGGTGTGGGCGGTGGCGCCGATCGGCATCGCCTTCTCGCTGCTGCTGATCGCCGGCCTGCCGTGGATCACCATGGAGCGCTTCGTGGTGTGGATGGTGATCGGGCTGGTGGTCTATTTTTTCTACGGCATCCGCCACAGCCGGCTGGCGCGCGATTGAGGTCGCCCGCTCAATCCCGCGCCAGCGCCGCGATGGCCTGCACGCGGGCCTGGCGCAACGCCTCGCCCAGCGCCGGACCGCCGAGACCCTCGCGCATCACCTGCGCGGCGCTGACCGCGGCCGCGGCGGCGCGCGCGCGCTGCAGCCATACGGCCTGCGGATAGGCATCGTCGGCGTGGCCGCCGCGGCCGCGCTGGTCCGCCGCGCACACCGCCAGCAGCTGCGCGAAACGCCCGGGCCGGCGCAGGGCGTCGCTCTGCTCGAGCAGATCCATCACGGTCGCGGGTCGCAGCTGCAGTGCCTGGTGCGCGCGCAGATGCTCGCGGCAGGCCAGGCGCGCCAGCTCGGCGTGGGCGTTGGGCACCTTCAGACGCGCGCACAGCGCGGCCAGCGGCGCGAGACCGGTGTGCTCGTGGCCGATGTGCCGCGGCAGGGCGGCGGCGGGCGTCAGCGCCTTGCCGAGATCGTGGGTCAGCGCGGCGAAGGCGACCTCGGCGTCGCCGGGCGCCAGTCGCGCCGCCTGGTCCAGTACCAGCTCGATGTGCAGTCCGGTGTCGATCTCGGGATGGAACTCCGGCCGCTGCGGCACGCCATACAGCGCATCCACCTCCGGCAGCAGCACCGCCAGCGCGCCGCACCCGCGCAGCGTGCGCAGGAATGCCGACGGCTGCGGCTCGGCCAGCGCGCGCGCCAACTCGGTCCACACCCGCTCGGGGACCAGATGATCGACTTCGCCGGCGGCCACCATCGCGCACATCAAGGCCTGCGTCTCGTCGGCGACACGAAAACCCAGCGGCGCGAAGCGCGCGGCAAAACGCGCCACCCGCAGCAGACGCACCGGATCCTCGGCGAAGGCCGGCGAGACGTGCCGCAGCAGGCGCGCCTCGAGATCGCGCAAGCCGCCGTAGGGGTCGATCAGGCGTCCATCGGCGTCCTCGGCCATCGCGTTGATGGTGAGATCACGCCGCGCCAGGTCCTCCTCCAGCGTCACCGCGGGATCGGCATGGAACTCGAAGCCGTGATAGCCCGGCGCGGTCTTGCGCTCGGTGCGCGCCAGCGCGTGCTCGGCGCCGGTCCCGGGATGCAGGAAGACCGGAAAATCGCGGCCGACCGGCTTGTAGCCCAAGGCCAGCAGTTCATCGGGCCGCGCGCCGACCACCACATAGTCGCGGTCGCCGCCGGCACGACCGAGCAGGCGATCGCGTACCGCGCCGCCGACGAGGTAGATGCGCATGGACGGATTGTGCCATGCGAGCAGACCGTCCCGAACCCGGTCCCCGGCATCGGCAGCGCCACCTGCGGCACTCTGGCACTGACCAGCGAGACCACCAACCAGACCTACGATGCCGAGGGCAACCTCACCGGCTGCACCTGCACCGTCCCGAACCAGTTCACGGTGGCCTACACGGTGAACTAGCTCAAGCGCGACGGGTATCTGGAGCAGTCGACCACGGCGCCCAACCCGCCCCGGGGCTGCGTTCCGGCGACGGTGTAAAATAAGCAATTAAAGATAATAAAGGGGACGGAGATAATCAAATCAATTGCCGAGATCGTGCTGAGGTATCGAGATTCACGTTAAAGCCGTTTGATTCCCTCCGCCCCCCTTGTCGGGACTCTTGTCAGGGCGGCATGATCATCCACATGAGAGGTCGAGCGTGATTGACACCGTGTCCAACCATGCCGTACGGAACTTCAGCGCTGCACTACGTGCAACAATAGGAGGCGGATTGATTGCAGGTACGATCGATATTGGCTCAGCGTCGGTGATCTACCGCGCCAGCCCGCTGATCATCATGCGCGCGATTGCCGGAGGCGTACTCGGCAAGGCATCCATTGATGGCGGCTTGGCCATCTCCCTGCTGGGATTGATTCTGCAGTGGGCCATGTCCATGGTGATCGCCGGCATCTATGTCACTGCCGCAGTGTGGCTCGCGCCCTTGCGCAAGTACCCGCTTGCCTCTGGTTGCGCCTACGGTGTCGTCGTGTTTTTCGTGATGGAGTATACCGTTTTGCCACTGTCGGCCCTGGCGCGCTGGCCGAATTTCACTGTTTTGCTGTTCGCGCAGCTCATGCTTGCAATGCTGCTGTTCGGAACAATCATCGCGTATACGGCACGGCGACTGCTCGGAGCTGATCCATGACAGAGCAGTCTGCGGAACCTCTCCACCCCGTCGCGGTCGAAGCGAAGTGACCCTCTTGCCCTTAAAAGGCGACATCGGGAATCAAATCATTCGCCGAGGTCGAGCGACGGCATGAGATTCACGTCAACAGCCGTTTAATCGCCTCCGTCCCCTTATTGACTTATTGCAATGAAGGAGCCGTTTTGATGACCTGCAGGCAACGGGCCCGATGGGCCTGCACCATGATCTGCGGTTTTTCGCTGTGGGCCGCGAGCGCGACGGGCGGCGTGCAGGCCGCGCCGGTACCGGCGCCGGAGACCGTGCATGTCCGCATCGATGCCGAGGCCCGCGGGACGCCCTTCCCGCATTTCTGGGAGCGGATGTTCGGTTCCGGCCGCGCGGTGCTCGCCCTGCGCGACGATTACCGCCGCGATCTCGTCATGGTCAGACAGGCCACGGGTTTCACCTACGTGCGGGCGCACGGCATCCTCAACCGCGGCGTCGGCCTGTTCCACCTCGACCGGCAAGGCCGGCCGGTCTACAACTTTTCCTACGTCGACCAGATCTACGACGGCCTGCTGGCCCGTGGCGTGAAGCCGTTCGTGGAGCTTGGCTTCATGCCGCCCGATCTGGCCTCGAATCCCGGAGACCGGTTCAAGTTCTGGTATCACCCGAACGTCTCGCCGCCGAAGAGCTACGCGCTGTGGGACGGCCTGATCAAGGCGTTCGCGCGGCATCTGATCGGACGCTACGGCATCGATGAGGTTTCCAGCTGGTACTTCGAGGTCTGGAACGAACCCAACCTGAGCTTCTGGGGCGGCAAGCCCGCGCAGGCGTCCTACTTCAAGCTCTACGACCACACTGCGCGCGACCTGGAATCGGTCAGCCCGCGGCTGCGCGTCGGCGGTCCGGCGACGGCGCAGGCGGCATGGGTGCCCGCGTTCCTCGCGCACGCCCACGAGGATCACGTCCCGGTCGACTTCGTGAGCACGCACGTCTACGGCGACGACACCGCGCACAACGTGCTGCACATCGACGAGCCCATCCCGCGTTCGGGCATGGTCTGCCGCGCGGTGGACGCGGTGCACCGGCAGATCGAGGCCTCGCCATATCCCGGTCTGCCGCTGATCCTGAGCGAGTACAACGCCTCCTACAAGAACCTGCCGAACGTGACCGACTCGGCCTACATGGGCCCGTGGCTGGCCGACACGATCCGCCAGTGCGCCGGCAAGGTCGCGATGATGAGCTACTGGGCCTTCTCCGACGTGTTCGAGGAGCAGGGCGTGGTCAAGAGCCCGTTCTACGGCGGCTTCGGCCTGATCGCGGAGGACCGCATTCCCAAGCCGGCCTTCAACGCCTTCGCGATGCTGCACCGGCTGGGCCGCACGCGCCTGCCCGTCGACAGCGATCAGGCTCTGGCCACCCGCCGCAAGGACGGCAGCGTGGTCCTGGCCCTGTGGAACTACGCAGCCCCGGTCGGCACCACGGCGACCTACACCGCCGGCGAGCCGGCGGGCGCCGACCAGCGGTTCGACGTGGACGTCGCGCACCTGGCCGCCGGCGACCACGCCACCGTGTGGCGGCTGGATCGCAGCCACGGCGACGTGATCACAGCCTTCAATGCCATGGGCCGCCCGGCCTTCCCGAGTCGCGCGCAGATCAGGGCGCTGCGCCAGGCCGCGCGGCCGGCCGCACCGCAGCCGCTGGCCATGCACGAAGGCACGTTCCGGGTCGACATCCCGCCGCAGGGTCTGGTGGTGGTGGAGCTGAAAACCGGGCCGGGATGACGTTCCGCGATGCACTCCACGCGGACAGTACCGACGCGCTTCGTACCCGCGCCACGCAGTCGTGCGGCATCGGGTCCGCACGATTCCGGGAACGGATCGAAGCGATCGCGTGACGGCGCGGCACCGCGCGACGAGCGCATCGGCCATGCGAGGGCATGGATCGGCCACTCTCGCCCGGCTGCCGTTATCCGCATTTTCGAGAACGCTCATGCAGGCGATCACCTTCGGACCCCTGTTGCTGCCGGTCACCCCGCTGCTGGCGCTGGGCGCGTGGCTGCTGGCGGTACTCATCGCCGCGCGCCTGCGCCGAGCTGGCGCCGCCGATGCCGAGCCGGCGCTGTTCGCGCTGCTGCTGCTCGGCCTGCTGGCCGCGCGCGCCGGTTTCGTGCTGGAACACTGGGCGGTTTTTCGCGCCGCGCCGTGGACGGTGCTCGACCTGCGCGACCGCGGCGTCCTGCTGACGGCCGGCGTGGCGATCGTGATTCCGGCGGCGCTGCTGCTGCTGTGGCGACGGCCGCTGTTGCGCCGCCCGCTGCTGAGCAGTGCCGGCGCCGGCCTGCTGGCCTTCGTGCTGGCCAGCGGATTCGCCGTCGCGCTGACGCCGCAGCGGCTGCCGCTGCCCGAACTCGATCTGCAGACCCTGTCCGGCTCGGAGCAGGCGCTGGCGATCACGCACGACCGGCCGCTGGTGCTCAACCTGTGGGCCACCTGGTGCCCGCCCTGCCGGCGCGAACTGCCGCTGCTGATCGCCGCCGCGCAACGCCGGCACAGCGTGCGCTTCCTGCTGGTCGACCAGCAGGAGGATGCGGCGACGGTGCGTGACTACCTGGCCCGCGCCGGCCTCGACGCGCGCGCGGTGCGGCTGGATCCGCAGGGCGCGTTGGCCCACTACTACCGCGTGCCGGGGTATCCGACCACGCTGTTCATCGGTGCCGACGGCCGGCTGCGCGACGCCCACGTCGGCGAGCTGTCCGCGGCCACCCTCGGCGATCGCCTGCGCGCGCTGTCCGCGCCCGCGCGCTGAGCGCCGGATTCAGCGGCCGACGCAGGCGCGCGCGGCGTCGTAACGCGCCTGCCGGCCGCGGTCGTGCAACAGCGCCGGCAGGGCCGGCCGAAACGGGTGCGCGCGGATGCCGAGCGCGGCGAGGCCGTCCTCGCGTCCGACCGAATCGAGCAGCAGCGAAAGGAAGTTGTCGCGCGAGATCGGCTTGCCGGGGATGAACTCGCCCAGCCGTGCCTGCACGCGCCCCAGCACGTCGGGCAGCGGCAGGATCAGCCGGTGCAGGCCCATCGCATCGCGGATCGCGCGCACGATCGCGATCAGAGTCAGGGTGTCCGGGCCATACAGTTCGAAGCTGCGTCCGGCCGTGGCCGGATCGCCGACGCCGCGCGCGATCGCCGCGACCACGTCCTGCACCGCCACCGGCGCCAGTCGCGCCTGCGGGCGCGCCAGCGGCAGCACCGGCGCGAGGCGCAGCAGCGCGGCGAACCGCGAGACCAGTCCGTCGCCGGGGCCGAAGATCACCGACGGCCGGTGGATCGTCCACGCCAGTCCCGACGCGCGCACCACGTCCTCGGCCTCGCCGCGCGTGATCAGATACTGCGATCGCCCCTCGCCGGCGCGCAGCGAGCTCATCTGGTGCACACGGCCGACGCCGGCCTCGCGGCAGGCCGCAACCAGGGTCGCGGTCAGCTCGACGTGGGCGCGCCGGAAGCGTGCGCCGCCGGTCTCGTTGAGGATGCCGACCAGGTTGAGCGCGGCATCGGCGTCTCGCAGATGGGCGATCAGCGCGGCGCGGTCATGGGGATCGGCGTTGCGGATACGCACCTGCGGCAGCACCGCCAGGTCGCGGTGCCGTTCGCGATTGCGCGACAGCAGGGTGATGGCGTGGCCGTCGGCGGCCAGCCGCGGCACCAGATGGCTGCCGACGAAGCCGGTGCCGCCAAGGATCAGCAGACGCTGCGGACGAACGGGATGATCGGTCATGGCAGAGGTCCGGGGGCGGATCAGGAGGCGTCGTTGCGCACGCGCAGGACGATCTTGCCGACGTGGTGGCCGGCTTCCAGGGCGCGGTGCGCGGCGGCCGCCTCGGCCAGCGCGAACACGGCGTGGATCTGCGGGCGCACGCGGCCGGTATTGAGCAGCGGCCAGACCTTCTCGCGCAGCGCCGCGGCGATCGCGGCCTTGGCCGCCGGGCTTTGCGGACGCAGAGTCGATCCGGTGAGGGTCAGGCGCCTGCTCATCATCAGCGCCAGGTCCAGCGGCGCCTCGCGACCGCGCAGGGTGGCGATCTGCACCAGCCGGCCATCGGTCGCCAGCGCCTGCAGATTGCGCGGCAGGTAGTCGCCGCCGACCATGTCCAGGATCACGTCGGCGCCGCGGCCGGCGGTGGCCGCGCGCAGGCCGGCGACGAAATCCTCGTTGCGATAATCGAAGCAGCGCTCGGCGCCGAGGCGCACGCAGGCGGCACACTTGTCGGCGTCACCCGCGGTGGCGAACACGCGCGCGCCGAAGGTGCAGGCGAGCTGGATCGCGATGGTACCGATGCCGCTGGCACCACCGTGCACGAGAAAGGTCTCGCCGATGACCAGACGGCCGCGCTCGAACACGTTGGACCAGACCGTGAACAGCGTCTCCGGCAACGCCGCCGCCTGGATGAAATCCAGCCCGCGCGGCCGCGGCAGGCACTGGCCGGCGGGCACCGCCACGAACTCGGCGTAACCGCCGCCGTTGCACAGTGCGCAGACGTCGTCGCCGACGCGCCAGCCGGCGGTGCCGGGTCCGAGCGCGACGACCCGGCCGGACACCTCGAGGCCGGGCAGATCGGACGCGCCCGGCGGCGGCGGATACAGTCCCGCGCGCTGCGCCAGATCCGGGCGATTGACGCCGGCGGCGCGCACCGCGATCAGCACCTCCCCGGCGCGCGGCTGCGGACGCGGACGCTCGGCCACGCGCAGCACATCGGGCCCGCCGGGCGCGCTGATCTCGACCGCGCGCATCGTCGGCAAACCCGTCATCGATGCGTTCATCGCGGTGCTCCGCGCGTCTTCGGCGCCGGGGGCGCCGACGCCGCGGCGGCCGGCGCCTCGTCGGCAACCGCGACCGGGCACAGTACCGCGCGGCGCGCATCGGCGCCGGCCGGCGGCGCAAACGCCTGCCCGATGCGCGGCATGCGCGCCGACAGCGCCAGCGGCGCGCCATGCAGGCGCCAGTCGTAGATCAGGCTGAAGGCCAGCACGCTCTCGACATAGCCGCGCGTCTCGCGATAGGGGATGGTGGCGATGAACAGATCCGGCGCCAGCGCGCCGCGCGCGTCCAGCCAGCGTGCCACCGGCTGTGGTCCGGCGTTGTAGGCGGCACTGGCCAGCAAGGGCGAACCGTCGAAGCGCGCCGCCATGCGCGCCAGGTAGCGGATGCCGAGGGTGATGTTGGTGGTGGCGTGATCGAGATCGTCGGCCCCGCCATAGGGCAGGTCGTCCGCGCGCGCCAGCCGCGCCGCGGTGCCCGGCAGCAGCTGCATCAGGCCGCGCGCGTCGGCGCCCGACCGGGCATTGCTGACCCAGGCGCTCTCGGTGCGGATGATGGCGTAGGCCCAGGCCGGATCGATGCCCGCCGCGCGCGACTGCTGCACGACCAGATGCCGGCGGCCGAGCGGAAAGCGCTGGTCGTAGTAGCGCAGCGCGCGACCGTCGCTGAAGGCGAAGATCGCGCGGTCATACCAGTCGCGGCGGTAGGCGAGATCGGCCGCACGCAGCCGCTGCGCGGCGTCGAGCTGCGGCCATGCCGCGTTCCACTCGCGCCGCGCCAGCGTCGGCTGGTCGAGCGCGAACCACTCGAACGCGCGCGCCAGACCCGGGTCGTCCAGCGCCGACTCGGCCTGCGCGTCGTCGACGCCCGGCTGCAGCGGGCACAGCGCGTAGGGCTGGTCCAGCCGGTCGGCGGCGAGAAAGCCGTAGAACGTCGGCTTGCGCGCCAGCGCGGCGAACCGCGCCTGTGCCTGCGCCGGATGATCCAGCCTGGCCAGCGCGCGCGCGCGCCAGTACTGCCACTCGGCCTGCTGCTGCTGATCGGAATCGAGCGCGTCGAGCGCCGCCAGCACCGCGGGCCAGTCCTCGCGCGCCAGTGCCACCCGCACCCGCCACTCGCGCGTCACCGGCGTCTGCGCGGAATCCGGCAGCGCGACCAGCGCGGCCAGCGCGCCATCCTCGTAGTCGGTGGCGCGGTACAGCGCCAGCGCGGCTGCGACCCGATCGCGCTGCCCGGCATCGAAGGCGAAGCGCGGGGCCAGCTGCTTCCACGCCGCCTCCGCGGCATCGTCGTCGCGGATCGCCAGCCGGCGCACGGCCAGGACCACCGCGGACCGCGCCCGCGGGCCGTCGGGCCAGGCCTGCGCCTGATCCAGGGCGGACCGCGGATCGTCAAGCGCCCGTTGCAGCCGCGCGGCGGCGGCGCGGTCCGCGTCGTCCGCCAGATACTTCGCCGTCGCGGCCAGCGTCGCGGCACGACCCGCCGCCGCGGCGCGATCGATGCGCTGCCACAACCGCGCCGGCGTCAGCAGGTCCGCCTGGGCGGCCAGATCGAGAGCGCTGTCGCACGCGGCAGGCAGGCTCGGCTGAGCCCACAGCGCCGCGAGATCGCGCTCGAAATCGAGCCTGGCACCGGCCGCCCAG
This sequence comes from uncultured Pseudomonadota bacterium, assembly GCA_963794205.1. Lineage (GTDB taxonomy): Bacteria > Pseudomonadota > Gammaproteobacteria > Xanthomonadales > Rhodanobacteraceae > Metallibacterium. The sequence continues at coordinate 61,657 of CAWCCR010000014.1, read as the reverse complement.
CGCGCCTCGATGTCGCGGCAGGCCAGGGTGTCGCCCAACCCCGGGTGGTAGAACGCGCGGAAGGTGGTCCAGTCATTGCGCTGCGCCAGCAGCAGCAGATAGTCGCGGCGCAGGTCGCGGGCCGGGATCAGGCCGGGATAGCGATCGAGGTACGCCTGCACCTGCGCCGCGCTGGCGTTCGCGAGATCATGCTCGAGCGCCGCCGCAGGCAGGTAGGGATACAGCGGATAGTCATCGAGCCCCTGTGCCAGCTTCTTCCAGCCCGGATCACCCTGCCGCGCGGCGGCCCAGGCGCCGCGGAAGGCCTCGCGCTGACCGCCGGGATCCCCGGCACGAGCCACGCCCTGCCACGCCAGCAGCCCGATGGCGAGGACGACGAGCGCCGCATGACCCCGGCGCAGCGCGTGGCTAGGCATACTTCACTCCTTGTGCGTTCCCATTCTAGTGGCGTACGTCCCCGGAGACCGCATGCTGTCCGACTTTGCGCTTTACCTGGCCGTGGGCACCGTGGCCGGGTTGCTGGCCGGTCTGCTCGGCATCGGCGGCGGCCTGCTGGTGGTAGCCGCGTTGAGCTTCACCCTGCCGACCCTCGGCGTGCCCGCGGCGCATGTGATGCATGTGGCCGTGGCCACGTCGCTGGCCAGCATCGTGCTGACCGCGCTCGCTTCGACGCGCGCGCACTGGCGGCACGGGTCGGTGCTGCCGCACACGCTGGCGTGGCTGGCGCCGGGCCTGGTGGCCGGTGGGCTGGCTGGCGCCGCGGTCGCCAGCCGGCTGCCGGGCACCGCGCTGCGTATCGGCGTGGCGTTGTTCTGTGCGTTCAGCGCCTGGCGGATGGCGTTCGGCGCCAGCGCCGCCGTCGATCAGGAACGGGAACCGCGGTCGCCATGGCTGCTGGTGGCGGGCACCGGCATCGGCGCGCTGTCGGCGCTGGTCGGCATTGGCGGCGGCACGCTGACAGTGCCGCTGCTGGTGGCACTGAGGGCGCGACCGGTGCGCGCGGTCGGCACCAGCGCTGCCTGCGGGCTGGTGATCGCGCTGGCCGCCGCCGCGGGCTATGCGCGCGGCGGCCACGACGCCCGGGGCCTGCCGGCGGGCAGCATCGGCTATATCTATGTGCCGGCGGCGCTGGCGGTCGCGGTGGCCTCGATGTGGATGGCTCCGGTCGGCGTGCGCCTGGCGCACCGGCTGCACGCGACCCAGCTCCGACGCGTGTTCGCCGTGTTCCTGCTGGTCGTGGGTGCGCTGATCGCGAGCGGCCGCTGAGCATGGCCGGCCTCGATGCACGCCGGCGGGCAGTGGTGGCGCTGCTGCTGATCGCGGTCGCGGGCGGTCTGCTGCGACTGGCGCTGCGCGCCGAGCCGGTGGCGCTGCCGGATGCGCCTCCCGGACGCATCGCCTGCGTCTCCTACACGCCGTTCTACCGGCCGGGCGAGAGTCCGCTCGACCCGCATGTGCACATCAGTGCCGCGCGCATCGAGACGGATCTGGCGGTGCTGTCGCGACGCTTCGACTGCGTGCGCACCTACTCGGTGGGCCAGGGCATGGACCAGGTGCCGGCGATCGCGCAGCGTGATGGCATGCAGGTGCTGCTGGGCATCTGGCTGGGCCGCGACCCCACCGCCAATGCGCGCGAGATGGCGCTCGGCATCGCAACCGCGCGCGCGCATCGCGCCGCCATTCGCGCGATCGTGGTCGGCAACGAGGTGCTGCTGCGCGGCGAGCTGCCGGCGTCCGCGATCGCGGCCGACCTCGACCGCGTGCGCGCGGCGACCGGCCTGCCGGTGACCTACGCCGATGTCTGGGAGTTCTGGCTGCGGCATCCGCGGCTGGCCGCGCACGTGAATTTCGTGACCATTCACATCCTGCCGTACTGGGAAGACCATCCGGTCGCGGTGAGCCAGGCGGTGGCGCACATCGCCGCCGTGGTGGCGCGGGTGCGCGCGGCCTTTCCCGGCAAGCCGGTGCTGATCGGCGAGACCGGCTGGCCCAGCCGCGGCCGCGTGCGCGAGGCGGCGGTCCCCGGCCTGGTCAACGAGGCGCGCTTCGTGCGCGGGTTTCTCCTCTACGCGCGGCAGAACCACGTCGCGTACAACCTGATCGAGGCCTTCGACCAGCCTTGGAAGCGCCGGCTCGAAGGCACGGTCGGCGGCTACTGGGGGCTGTACGACGATGCACGCCAGCCGAAGTTTCCGTTGCAGGGGCCGGTCGCCGAGGACCCTCGGGCCTGGCGCGCGCTGGTGCCCGCCGTGCTGCTGGCGCTGGCATTCGCGCTGCCCGAACGGCGGCGGCACTGGCCGGAGCGGGCGCTGCGCGCGCTGGCCGGCTTCGGCGGCGGGCTGGCGCTGGCGGCGGCCTGGGCGCAACTCGCCGATGGCGCACGCGGCACGCTCGAATGGGGCGCGGGCATCATCGCGCTGACGGCGATGGTGATCACGGTCTGGATCCTCGGCGGACGTCTCGCGCGCCGGATCGGCGGCATCGACGCTCCGGCATCCGCGCCCGCCGCCACACCGACGCTGGCACGGCTGCAGGTCGGCTGGCTGATCGTGCTGGCGTGGCTGGATCTGCTGCTGGTGTTCGATCCGCGCTATCGCGACCTGCCGCTGGCGCTGGTCATTCCCGCGGCGCTGGGTTTCGCGCTGCTGCGCGTCGCCGGGCTGGCACCGGCGGTCGCGTCCGCCGACCGCCGACCGCAGCTGCTCGCGCTGGGCATCGTCTTGCTTGCCGCGATCATCGTGATACAGGAGCGCGGCCTGGATCCCTGGGCGTGGGCCTGGCTGGGACTGAATCTGATGCTGGGCTCAAGTCTCTGGCGTGTCCGCTCCGCCTGAGCGCGGCAACGGCCGTGCCAGCACCAGCGCGCCGGCCAGCACGGCCGCGGCACCGGTCTCGAAGCTGTAAAGGACCAGTCCGGCAGCACCCGCCGCCAGGGTCAGCGCGGCGATCCGGCGCGAACGCGTGATCAGCGCCAGCGCGGCCAGGGCGCCGCAGACCAAGGTCAAGCCATGGCTGTGAAAGGCGACGACCGTCGCTGCACGCAGCGCGCAGCGAAGGCCGCCCGCGCCCGCCGCACAGGCCTGCGCGAGCGCGGCCGGCTCCACCAGCCGGTAACGCAGCCAGGCGGCGATCAGGCCCGCAGCCGGTGCGGCCAGCCACGGCAGGGTCCGGTGAAAGCTGCGCAGACGCGGCATGGGCCAGGGCCGGAACGGGGATTTCAGGATGCCGGCCGGATCGCGTGGCGTCTACGTCCGCGCAATGCTTCTTGCGGGTTCGATATGGAAACGTCATGTAAATGTAGTTCTTCTACAACAAAAGCTTTACATTTGAGGTGCCCCGATGCCCGGGGCTTTGCCACCCAAGCCAAGGGGACCCTCATGCGTACACCGTTCCGTCGACAGCATCTGTTCCTCGCCATCGCCGCCTGCCTCGCACCGGCGCTGCTGCATGCCCAGGACGCGGCGCAGCCCACCCCGACTCCGAATGCCAGGAAGACCACCCGGCTCGAAGCCGTCGAGGTCACCGGCTCGCGCATCCGCGGCGCCGACATCGCCACCCAGACGCCGGTGATCACGATCACCGCCAAGGACATCCAGCAGGCCGGCCTGACCAGCATCGGCGACGTGCTGCAGCAGCTGACCTCGTCGGGCTCGGCGCTCAATACCAAATTCAACTCGGCCGGCAACTTCGGTTTTCCGCCGGACGGCAGCGGCGTCGGCTCCGGCTCGTCCACCCTCAGTCTGCGCGACCTCGGCGCCAAGCGCACCCTGATCCTGGTCGACGGCCTGCGCTGGGTGAACGAGTCGTCCGCCTCGGGTGTCTCGGCGGCGGTCGATCTCAACACCATCCCGATCAGCATCATCGACCGCATCGAGATCCTGCAGGACGGCGCCTCGGCGCTGTACGGCTCGGACGCGATCGCCGGCGTGGTCAACATCATCACCAAGCGCACCCAGAACGGCGCCGCGATCAACTACTACATCGGCGACTACAGCGGCCTGAAGGGCGGCTCGACCAACAGCGGGGACGCCTCGCTGGGCGGCAAGTTCGACCGCGGCGAGTTCTTCGTCGACTTCAGCCACGTCAGGCAGAACGCGATCAGCTCGGGCGCCTGGAGCCAGTCGGGCGCGGCCTGCGTGCCGGGCACCGGCCTGGCCAACTGCAGCTCGGCGACGCCGACCGGCCGCTTCATCTTCGTCGATCCGCAGAACAACACCCAGGACGTGACCCTCAACGGCGCCTATCCCAATGGCGCGGTCTATCCCGCGGACTTCCACAATTTCAGCACCGCCGACCGCTTCAATTTCGCGCCCTACAACCTGCTGCTGACGCCGAGCACGCGCAACGCGGTGTTCGCCTCGACCCATTACCGGGTCACGGACAACATCAACTGGTACATGCGCGGCACCTACACCCAGCGCAAGTCGGTCAACCAGGCGGCTCCCGAGCCGATCTTCCTCGGGCCCGGCGCCGGCACCGGCGGGCTGGCCGACAGCGTCGGGGTGGACGTCACCAATCCGTACAACCCGTTCGGCTACACGCTCAACCCCGACCCGATCAACGGCAACCTGATCCTGATCGGACGCCGCCCGATCGAGGGCGGACCGCGCATCTTCAGCCAGACCGTCAACACCTGGGAGTTCGCCACCGGCCTGACCGGCAGCTTCATTCTCGGCGAGCGCGACTACTACTGGGACGTCAACTACGTCGCGCGGCAGCAACAGCGCGGCGCAGACCGTGCAGGGCACCTACAACATCGCCCACATCCAGCGCGCGCTGGGGCCGGTCAGCCAGTGCACCGGTTCCTGCGTGCCGCTGAACCTGTTCGGCGGTCCGGGCACGATCACTCCGGCGATGCTCGCCTACATCGGCTACATCGAGCACGACACCAGCGCCAACGATCTCGAACTCTACAGCGCCAACCTCAACGGCTCGCTGCTCACGCTGCCGGCCGGCGACCTCAAGTTCGCCACCGGTTACGAGCACCGCAAGTACTCGGGCTTCTATCAGCCGGACGCGGTGGTGGTGGCCGGCGAGTCCAACGGCGTGCCCTCGCTGCCGACGTCGGGCTCCTACAATGTCAACGAGTACTACTTCGAGCTGAACGCGCCGATCCTGCGCGATGTCCCCGGCGCCAAGGCCCTGGATTTCGACGCCGCGTCGCGCTACTCGAACTACTCGACCTTCGGCGGCACCACCAACAGCAAGCTCGGCGTCCGCTGGCAGGTGGTCGACGACCTGACCTTGCGCAGCACCTGGGCGCAGGGCTTCCGCGCGCCGTCGATCGGTGAGCTCGATGGCTCGCCGGCGCGCTTCGACGCCACCCTGCAGGACCCCTGCTCGGCGCCGATCGCCAGCGCGCAGACCGCGGCCAACTGCGCGGCGCTGGGCGTTCCGGTCGGCTACTCGCAGCCCAATCCGCAGATCTCGGTGACCACCGGCGGCAACAGCGCGCTGCAGCCGGAAACGGCGCGCAGCCTGACCTGGGGCGCGGTATACAGCCCGCGCTGGGCCGAGAACCGAGCCTGGGCGGACAAGGTCGACATCAGCCTGAACTACTACCGCATCACGGTGCGCAACGCGATCCAGGCGGTGGATGCGCAGACCCAGCTGGACAACTGCGTCGCCAGCGCCAATCCGGGCTCGTCGTTCTGCCAGGGCATCCACCGCAACGCCACCGGCAACATCGACGGTTTCAACAACACCCTGCGCAACGTCGGCCGCATCGACACCAGCGGCTATGACTTCAGCATCAACTGGCGACTGCCGGAGACGGGCTGGGGCCGTTTCAGCGACAACTTCGGCACCACCTACGTCAGCCGCTACAGCCAGCAGAACTCGCCGGGCCAGTACGACCCGAAGGCGGTCGGCGTCGAAGTCACCGACAGCGGCATCGCGCGCTGGCGTGCGGTCAACGACCTGACCTGGTCCAGGGGTGCATGGTCGGCCGACTGGCGCATGCGCTACATGAGCGGACTGACCGAGGACTGCGCCGGCGCCACCGGCTTCCCGATCTGCAACGGTCCCAACAACACCCATTACCTGGGTGCGGTGACCTACCACGACGTGCGCGCCACCTGGCGTGTGCCGGTAGCGATGAACCTGGTGCTGTCAGCCGGCATCAACAACCTGTTCGCCAAGGATCCGCCGGTGTGCCTGTCGTGCTCGCTGAACGGCTACGACGCGTCCAACTACGACCTGCCGGGACGCTTTGTCTACATGCAGGCAGGCCTGAAGTTCTGAACGCACGCGATCGCGGCTCCCGCCGCCGCGATCCGGCGCTGCATCACCCGAGGCCGCTCCGCAGGGAGCGGCCTTTTTCATGCCTCCGGGAACGCGGGTGCGCGCGCCCGGCGCGCGCGTGGTCCGCTCATGCCGGACGCATGCAACCGCAGGCCGCCTACGGCGCCAGCAGGGCCTCGAGATCAGCCTGGTCGAAGGCGAGACGGTCGCGGGTGCCGCCGCCATCGAGCACGGCGCGGGCCAGTTCGGCCTTGCGCTCCTTCATCGCCTCGATGCGCTCCTCGACGGTACCGACGGCGACCAGCCGGTACACGAACACCGGCTTGTCCTGGCCGATGCGATGGGCACGGTCGCTGGCCTGCGCCTCCGCGGCGGGATTCCACCACGGGTCGTAGTGGATCACGGTGTCGGCCGCGGTGAGGTTGAGGCCGACGCCGCCGGCCTTGAGCGAAAGCAGGAACAGCGGCACCTCGCCGGCCTGGAAGCGGCGCACCGGCTCGGCGCGATCGCGGGTGTCGCCGGTCAGGATCACGAACGGCAGCCGCCGCCGCTCGAGCTCGCGCGCGATCAGCCCGAGCATCTCGGTGAACTGGCTGAATACCAGCGCGCGCCGGCCCTCGGACACCAGCGCCGGCAGCATGTCCATCAGCAGGTCCATCTTCGCCGACTCGGCGATGCCGCGCGCCGATTCGAGCTTGACCAGACGCGGATCGCAGCAGGTCTGACGCAGCTTGAGCAGGGCGTCGAGCACGGCGATGCCGCTCTGTTCGAGGCCGCGCGCAGCGATCACCTGGCGCAGCTCGTCGGCCAGCGCAAGACGCAGGCGCTCATACAGCTCGCGCTGGCGTCCCTCCAGCCGGACCATGCGCACGATCTCGGTCTTGGCCGGCAGTTCGGCGGCGACCTCGGCCTTGCTGCGACGCAGGATGAACGGCGCGATGCGGTGATTGAGTCGTGCCTGCGCCTCGGCATCAGTGTGCTTTTCGATCGGGATCCGGTAGTGGCGGCGAAACGCAGGCTCGTCGCCGAGCAGGCCGGGCACGGCCAGATCCAGCTGCGACCACAGCTCGCCGAGGTGGTTCTCCAGCGGGGTGCCGGTCAGGCACACCCGCCGCGGCGCGTTCAGCGCCAACAGCGCTCGACGCGCCTGCGTGCGCGGATTCTTGACCTGCTGCGCCTCGTCCAGCGCGACCAGCGCGAACGGCTGCGCGCGCAGCACGTCGAGATCGCGCGGCAGCAGCGCGTAACTGGTCAGCACGATGTCGTGCGCGGCCATCGCGGCGAAGTCCCCGGCACGCTGCGCGCCGTGCAGGGTCAGCCGGCGCAGGCCGGGCGCGAAGCGCGCCAGCTCGGCCTCCCAGTTGGGAATCAGGCTGGTCGGCGCGACGATCAGCGCCGGCACGACGAGGCGCCCAGATTCCTGCAGCGCCAGCAGATGCGCGATCAGCTGCACGGTCTTGCCCAGGCCCATGTCGTCGGCGAGCACGCCGCCCAGTTCCGCCTCGGCCAGCGCATTGAGCCAGCGCAGGCCCTCGCGCTGGTAGCCGCGCAGCTCGGCGCGCAGACCGGCCGGCGCGCTGTCGCTGGCGTGCTGCGACGCCTCGCGCAGCCGCGATGTGAACGTCTTCAATTCGGCCGGCGCATCCAGCACGCCGCCCTTGGGCAGCGCCGCGGCAAGTTCCTCGAGGCGTCCGGCCTGCACCCGCGGCAGGCGGATCTGATCGCGTGGGCGATCGAGGTATTCGCTCAGCGGCGCCAGCAGCGCGCGCAGCGCGGCGAGGCGCACCGGCACCCGGCGACGCGCGTCCACCGGCGCATACCAGACCGCGTCCTCGGGCTCGTGCGGCGCCGGGGTCAGCGTCAGCTGGTGCTCGGCCAGCGCCTGCGCCACGGCCGGCAGCAGATTGACGCGCTGGCCCTCGATCATCACGCCGATCTCGATGGTCAGGCCCTGGCCTCGGGCTTCCGGCAGCGCGGCCCCGTACCAGCGCGGCGGACCGTCGAGCACCTCGAACGGAAAACTGGGCGCATAGTCGAACTGATAACCGTCGGCTTCCAGCCGCGTGCGCAGCGCCAGCCAGCGCGCCGGCGTGTTGACCTCGAGGGCGCCGGCGTAGCCCTTGCCCGGAAACAGCCAGGCGTCTTCGGGCAAGGTGTCGGCGAGATCCCAGGGCAGGCCTTCGGTATCCACGGCCGGCGTCAGCCCGACGGCCTCGAGACGCTCCATCGCCGCCAGTTCGTCGGCGCGGCGGCGCACGATCTCCACCAATGCGCCGTTGCGCACGCGGCGCACCAGACCCTCGCCACCGCGGCCGGGCAGGAGCTCGCCGGCGTATTCGAAGTTGAGCCGCGCGTAGGCCAGCGGCGGGGTGCCGGCGGCCAGGCGTGCGTGGCGGCTGAGCGCATGCAGGGTCAGCACCGGCTTCGGCGGGATCGTGGCGCGCTCGGGCGCACCGAACACGCGCGGCACCGGCACGCGCTGGGCCAGCGCCGAGCGCGGCAGTGCCAGCGCCATCGCCGCACTCGACTCCGGTGGCAGCGGCGGAGCATCCAGCAGCACGGCATCGTCGCTACCGCCTTCGAGCGGGCCGATCTCGGCACGCTCGGGATCGAGGTACCACAGGCCGCCGACCCGCAGCAGACGCTGCCCGCGCGGCAACACCGGCAGCAGGCGCTGGCGGCCGTCGGCCTCGACCCGCCAGGTCCACACCAGGGCGTGTCCGCGGCCGCGCGCCAGACGCAGGCCGGCGACGCCTCCCAGCAAACATGGCGCGACGTCGAGGATTTCGGTCAGCAGCGCGTCCCCGACGACGCCGGCGAGACGCGCATAGCTGCGACCCTTGCGCGGCACCTGCGGCAACCCGAACACGCTCGCCGCCAGACGCTGCTCGACCGGCGGCAAGGCCGCCTGCGCGAGACGACGGCCGTCCAGCGGCTGCGCGCGCGCATAGCGGCCGTGCGGCTGCGACGTCAGCAGCACCGGGGCGACATCCAGGCGCGCGGCAGGGCCGGATTCCTCGGGCGCCAGCTCGAACAGGAATCCCAGGACCTCGCCGGCGGCGCGCTCAGGTCCGGCCGGATGGCCGCTGAGCAGGCGCCGCCATGCCGCCGGCAGGGTTTCGAGCCCTTCCGGTGCACGGGGATTGCGCTCGCTTCGGCTGCGCGGCGGCGTGCTGGCCACGGTTCGCTCCAGGGGTTTGTCGCAACGCCAAACCTTGGGAGCTTAGCACCGGCCCGCGCGGTCGGTGGCGCCCGAGTCACGGCAGTTCAGCCGGGGACGCGACCGGACCGCGCAGCCTCAGCAGCCGCCGAACAGGCCGGCGGGATATTCCGGTTTCTGCTCGCGCGCCAGCAGCGCGCGCAGGCCCTCCGCGGGCGTGATCTCGCCGTGCAACACGGCGCGCACGCCGAAGCTGATCGGCAGATCGAGACCGTGACGCTCGGCCAGGCGCGCCACCTCGTCGGCGGTGACCACGCTTTCCACGACCTGGCCGATCTCGGCCACCGCTTGCGCCAGGGGCACTCCGCGGCCGAGCGCGATCCCCAGCCGGCGATTGCGCGACAGGTCGCCGGTGCAGGTCAGCACGAGGTCGCCAAGTCCGGCCAGCCCCATCAGGGTCTCGGCGCGCGCGCCCAGCGCGACGCCGAGACGCAGCATCTCGTTCATCCCGCGCGTGATCAGACCGGCACGCGCGTTGAGACCCAGCTGCATGCCGTCGGAGACCCCGGTGGCGACGGCCAGCACGTTCTTCATCGCGCCGCCCAGCTCGGCGCCGAGCACGTCGCTGCCGGTGTAGGCGCGAAAGGTGGGGGCGTGCAGCAGCTCGGCCAGCTGCTGCGCGAAGGCGGCGTCGTGCGCATGCACGGTGACCGCGGTCGGCAGGCCGGCCGCGACCTCGCGCGCGAATGACGGCCCGGTCACCACTGCGGCCGGGCGGCCCGGACAGCGCAGCGCGACCAGCTCGTGCAGGAAGCGTCCGCTGCCGGGCTCGAAGCCCTTGGTCGCCCAGGCCACGCCGGCATCGGCCCCGAGATGCGCAGCCGCGGCATCCAGGGTCTGCGCAAAGGCATGGCTGGGCACCACCATCAGGACCACGGCGGCGCCTGCCAGCGCCGCGTCCAGCGCCGGCTCGCACTCCAGCGCCGGCGGCAGTTCGAGATCAGGCAGGTAGCGGATGTTGCGACGCGTGGCGGCGATCGCGGCCAGCGCCTGCGGATCGCGTCCCCACAGCCGCGTGGGGACGCCGTTGCGCGCCAGCAATGCGGCCAGCGCCGTGCCCCAGGAGCCGGCGCCCAGCACCGCGACCCGCGGCCGCGCGTTCATCGACTCAGGCGTGGGCGGCCGGCGCTTCGGGCAAACCGCGGCGGCGCTGCTCGGCGTAGAGCGCGTCGAAGTTGATCGGCTGCAGCAGGAAGGGCGGGAAGCCGCCGTTCTGCACCAGATCGGAGATCGCCTGGCGCGCGTAGGGGAACAGCACGTTCGGGCAGTAGCTGCCGAGGATGGCGTCGCGATCCGTCTCGCCGAAACCGGCGACGCCGAAGATGCCGGCCTGGTGGACTTCGGCCAGATAGACACTGCGCTCTTCCAGCGTGCAGGTCAGGGTCAGGGTCAACACCACTTCATAGGTGTCGGCACCGATTTCACCGGCCTTCTGGCTCAGATTCAGCTGCACCTGCGGCTGCGCCTGCGTGGCGCCCATGTCCTGGAACACCTGCGGGGCGTTGGGCGCCTCGAAGGAAACGTCCTTGGTGTAGACCTTCTGCAGCGACAGCTGCGGTTGCTCGGCCTGGCCGTTGGCGGCGATCGACTCTGCCATGATGCGTGCTCCCCTCGCGGACTGCGGGATGTCAAAGAAGCGGAATTGTCCCACAGCGCCGCGGCCGCTGCATCCCCATCGGGACTGCGCATTGCGCCGCGGACTGCCCCTGCGCTAACCTAGGCGACTTTGTTGATCGTCGGCCCGCCTCGCGGGCGGTGTCCGCGGCGCGGTGCGGACCCTCAACGGCAAGCCACCAGCACCGCGCGACCCGGTCCGGACGATCGTCCTGCCGCGGCCGCTGGGCCGACGCCGTCCTGGCCAAGGGGCGGCCCATCATGAATTCGGAGGTCCTCCATGGCCCGAGTCTGTCAAGTCACCGGAAAAGGCGTGCAGGTCGGCAACAATGTCTCGCACGCCAACAACAAGACGCGCCGTCGCTGGCTGCCCAACCTCCACGAACGCCGCTTCTGGGTGCCGAGCGAAAACCGCTGGGTGCGCCTGCGCGTGTCCAGCCATGCGCTGCGCACGATCGACAAGAAGGGCATCGAGGTCGTGATCGCCGAACTGCGCGCTCGCGGCGAAAAGGTCTGAGGAGGATCAACCCATGGCATCCAAGCGCGACAAGATCCGTCTGACCTCGTCGGCCGGTACCGGTCACTTCTACACCACCGACAAGAACAAGAAGAACACGCCGGACAAGATGGAGGTCAAGAAATACGACCCCGTCGTCCGCAAGCACGTGATCTACAAGGAAGGCAAGATCAAGTAACCGTTGCGCAGCAACGATCATCCCGAGTGACGCGAGGGGTGAGCAATCGCCTTCGCGCCACGAACGCCACGCCAGGAGCGGCGTGGCCGGAGCGCGGCGCATCGTGGCCCGGTGCCGATGGCTGGATCCTTCGGCTTGCGGCTTCAGGACGACACGAGAACCCGCCCGCGTGGCGGGTTTTCCTTTTCGCTTCCGTCACAGCCAGCGCGACAGAAACCGGGGGCGCGGCCGCCTCCGGGCCGCTTGAAGCGGGACCTCCGAAACGACGAAGCCCGCCGGATGGCGGGCTTCGTCGGATGCGGACCGCGAGGCGCGCCGATCAGTGCGCCCCGACGGCATAGCCCTTGAGGCGCGCGGCATAGGCCTGCAGGACGCGGATGCCGCTCTGCTCCGCTTCGCGCACCCACTGCTGCAGGCCGCTCAATGCGGACTCGGGACCACGCTGCTCCATCAGCGCCGCCAGGCGGGCGCGAAACTCGCACACGGTCTGCAACGTCGGCCGCTTCTCGACCAGTGCCGCCAGACGCTCACGGCCTTCGCCGTCGAGCCAGCGACCTCCGTCGGCCAGCGCACGCCGCAGCCGCGCCGGTACCGCCTTGATGTTCTCGCCGGCATATGCCGCTTCCTCGCGCAGGGTCGGCAGGATCACCGCGCGGTAATAGTCGGTCATGGCATGGAAGCGGTGCGTCAGCAGCGCTTTCAGCGTCTCGGTATCGGGCAGGCTCACGTTGGGGCGCTGATCGAGACTGGGCGCGACCCGCAGCACGCGGGCCAGATGCAGGCGCTCGAGACCACGGATCACCGCCCAGCCGATGTCGAACTCGAACCTGCGCAGCGCGAACTTGGCCGAGCTGGGAAAGGCGTGGTGATTGTTGTGCAGTTCCTCGCCGCCGATCCACAGACCCCACGGCGCGAGGTTGGTCGAAGTGTCGCTGGACTCGAAGTTGCGGTAACCCCACCAGTGGCCGAGGCCGTTGACGATGCCCGCGGCCCAGAGCGGGATCCACGCCATCTGGATCGCCCACACCGCCATGCCGCCGACACCGAACAGGGCGATGCTGATCAACGCCATCAGGGTCGGCCCCAGCTCGGGATAGCGGCTGTAGAGGTGGCGCTCGATCCAGTCGTCGGGCGTGCCGCGACCGTACTTCTCGATCGACGCACTGTCGCGTGACGCGACGCGATACAGCTCGACGCCCTGCCAGAACACCTTGCGGATGCCGTACACCACCGGACTGTGCGGATCCTCTTCGGTCTCGCACTTGGCGTGATGCTTGCGGTGGATCGCAACCCATTGCTTGGTGACCATCGCCGTGGTCAGCCAGCTCCAGAAGCGGAAGAAGTGCGCGATCACGGGATGGAAATCGACGCCGCGGTGCGCCTGGCTGCGGTGCAGATACAGCGTGACCGCGAGGATGGTCAGCTGGGTGACCACCAGCAGATAGATCGCGATCGCGCCGAGGCCGGCGCCGGTGAGCCCGTGCGCGGCGAAGGTGAGCAGGGAATCGGACATCGGAAGACCGTGCTGGGATGAGCTGCAGCAGTCTAGCCCGCGCCCGGCATACCCGCCAGCACGGTTGCGGTGCGCGGCAACGAACCGTGACAATCGTCGCCATGTCCGATTCAGCCGCGTTGCTCGAACTCGCCACCGTCAGCCGCCGCCTCGCCGGACGCAACGTGGTCGTCGACCTGTCGCTGACGCTGGCGCCCGGCGAAATCCTCGGCTTGCTCGGCGTCAACGGCGCCGGCAAGTCCACCACCCAGGCGATGATCGCCGGCGCGCTGGCGCCGAGCGCCGGCACGGTGCGCGTGCAGGGCCATGATCTTGCCGCGGAGCCGGACGTAGCGCGGCGCACGATCGGCTGGCTGCCGGAACGCGCGCCGCTGTGGCCGGAACTGACCGTGCGCGAGCATCTCGACGCCTGCGGGCATCTGCGCGGTCTGCGCGGAACGGCCCTGGCCGCGGCACGGGCAGGCGTGCTCGAGCGCCTCGATCTGGGCGCGCTGTCGCCGCGGCTGGCCGGCGTGCTCTCGCTCGGCCAGCGCCAGCGTCTGGGCCTGGCCTGCGCGCTGCTGCATGCGCCGCCGCTGCTGGTGCTGGACGAGCCCGCCAACGGCCTCGATCCGCTGCAGACCGACGCCCTGCGCGCGCTGCTGCGCGAGCAGGCCGCGGCCGGCACCGCGATCGTGCTGTCCACCCACGTGCTGACCGAGGTGACCGCGGTGTGCAGTCGCGTCGCCATCCTGCACGAGGGTCGCCTGCGCCACGACGCGCCGCTCGCGGCGACGGGCGACGGGCTGCGGGTGACCCTGGACGCACCGGCGGACCTGACGCGGATCACCGCGCTGGCGCCGGTGGCGCGCGTGGAAAGCGAGGATGCCCGCCACGTGCGCGTGACCCTGCGCGAAGGCGCCGATGCCGCGGCGCTGGCGCGCGCGCTGGTCGGCGCCGGCTTGCCGCTGGCCGGACTCGAGCCCGCGGCGGCGCCGCTGGAGCGCATCTTCTTCGCCATCGCCACCCGGCGCGCGCAGGCGGCCGCATGAGCACCCTCGCCGTGATGCGCGTCGAACTGCGCCGCCTCGGCGTGCGCCCGTTCGCCTGGACGCTGGCCGCGCTGACCGTCGCCTGGCTGGCGTGGAATTTCCTGATCGCGGTCGACGGCTTTCTCAAGGTGCAGACGCGGCTGGCCGCGCTGCCGGAGGGGCCGGGCTTCACCGACCTCGTCGCGGTGCCGCTGCTGGCGCAACTGGCGCAGCTGGCGATTCTGCTGGCACCGCTGCTGACGATGTCGATGCTGGCCGGCGAGCGCCGCGCCGGTACGCTGCCGCTGCTGCATGCGGCCGGGCTGTCGCCGCGCGCGATCGTGCTTGGCAAGTATTTCGCCGCGCTGGTGTGGATGCTGCTGCTGCTGATCGCGGTCGCGGCGATGCCGGCGAGCCTGGCCGGCACCACTACGCTGGACTGGGGCAAGCTGGCCGCGGCCCTGCTGGGCATGACCCTGACGCTGGGTGCGCTGACCGCGCTGGGCCTGGCCTGCTCGGCGTATGCCTCGCATCCGGCGCTGGCCGCCGGGGCCGCGCTGGCGCTGACCCTTGCACTGTGGGCGGCCAGCCTGGGCGGCAGCGCCGCGCAGATGGCCGGCCCGCTGGCGGGCTATCTGGCGCTGCCGGGACATCTGGAGACGCTGATGCGCGGTCTGGTCGCCAGTGACGATGTGCTCTATTTCCTGCTGCTGATCGCGCTGGCGCTGGCGCTGGCGGTGCGGCGCGTCGCCGCCGACAAGGAGCGCGGCTGATGCGCGAGCGTCTGGACGCCTGGCTGTTCGCCCTGCTGCTGCTCGCCGGTGCCGGCTGCATCGCCTTCCTGTCCACCCGTTACGGCGTGGCCTACGACTGGACCGCACACGCGCGCGCCAGCCTCAGCAGCGAAAGCCGCGCCGTGCTGAAGTCGCTCAAGGGCCCGGTCGCGATCACCAGCTACGCCAGCCCCGGCACCGGCCTGCGCGGCACGATCAGCGCCTTCGTCGCGCGCTACCAGCGTTTCAAGCCGGATCTGACGCTGCGCTTCGTCGATCCGGCGACCGATCCGGCCGGCCTGCGCGCGCGCGGCATCCGCCTCGACGGCGAACTGGTGGTCCGCTACGCCGGCCGCGAGCAGCATCTGGACGAACTGAGCGAACGCAGCCTCACCGACGCGTTGGCGCGGCTGGGCCGCGGCGGCGATCGCGTGGTGGCGTTCGTCGGCGGCGACGGCGAGCGGCGACCGGATGGCCACGCCAACGCCGATCTCGGCCTGTTCATGACCGAACTCGCCGCCCGCGGCATCCGCGCGCTGCCGCTCGATCTCGACCGCAGCGGCGCGGTGCCGGGCCATACCGATCTGGTCGTGCTGGCCAGCCCGCAGGCGCAGCTGGCGCCGCAGGCGGTGCAGGCGCTGCGGCACTACGTCGACGACGGCGGCAACCTGCTGTGGCTGACCGAACCCGACAGCGCCGGCCTGGGTCTGGCGCCCCTGGCGCAGACGCTGGGCGTGCAGACCCTGCCGGGAACCCTGGTCGATCCGCGCGATGCGGCGGCCGGACTGCTGGATGCGCGCATGCAGGTGGTGACCACCTATCCGCCGCAGACGATCACCCGCGGCTTCGCCCTGACCACGCTGTTTCCGCACGCCGCTGCCCTGGCGCATCGTGCCGGCAGCGGCTGGGCCGTGCAGCCGATCCTGCGCTCGGCGGCGGCCAGCTACACCGCGCACCAGGCCGACGCCGGAGCTCCGCCGCCGTACGATGCCGGCGCCGGCGACCTGCGCGGGCCGCTCGATTTCGGCTATGCGCTGACCCGGCTCTCGCCCAGCCCGGCGAAGAGCCAGCAGCGCGTCGTGGTGATCGGCGACGGCGACTTTCTCTCCAACAGCTTCCTCGGCAACGGCGGCAACCGCGCCTTCGGCGAGCGGGTGTTCAACTGGCTGCTCGGCGACGACGCGCTGGTGGCGATGCCGGCGCGCGGCGCGCCCGACCGCCACCTGGCACTGGGCCAGCGCGGACTCGACGCGCTGGCACTGGTTTTCCTGATCGCCCTGCCACTGGTGCTGGCGGGCTTCGGCGCGGCCCTGGCCTGGCGCCGGCGTCGGCGCTGATGCGGCGACCGGCGCGCCGCCTGCTGCTGGCCGGCGCGGTCGCGTTGCTGGCGGCGCTGGTCCTGCTGCAGCTGCGTCACGAGCGCGCGCAGCAGCCCGGTCCGCTGCTGGCGCTGAATCCTGCTGCGATCACCCGCATCGCGGTGCAGGTCAGCGGCGGCCCGTTGCGACGCTTCGTCAAGCGCGACGGCACCTGGTGGATGCTGGCGCCGCGGCAGGGCCGCGCCGATGCCGCGCATCTGGCCGATCTCGCCGCGATCGCATCCGCGCCGGTCGCGCGCTGGTTGCCGGCCGGCGGTTTCGATCCACGCAAGCTCGGCCTCGACCCGCCGGCGGCGACGCTGACCCTCGACGGCACGCGGCTGGCCTTCGGCACGCTCGCCGCGCTGCAACCGCTGCGCTACATCGAGGTCGACGGCCGCGTCGCGCTGGTGCCGGACCGTTTCGCGCCGTTCCTGTCGATGGCGCCGCAACTGGAGCTGGCCGCGCCCGCGCCGACGGCATCACACTGATCCATGCCCGAGCTGCCGGAAGTCGAAACCACCCGCCGCGGTCTGGCACCGCACGTCGAGGGCCGGCGCGTGGTCGCGGTGACGCTGCGCCGGCGCGACCTGCGCTGGCCGATCCCGCGCGCGCTGTCGACGCAGCTGCCCGGCCAGCGTATCGATACGGTCGAGCGGCGCGCGAAGTATCTGCTGCTGCACAGCGCGGCCGGCAGCGCCCTGCTGCATCTGGGCATGTCCGGCATGCTGCGCGTGCTGGCACCGGATGCGCCGCCGGGCGTGCATGACCACTACGACCTGCTCCTCGACAGCGATCGCGTGCTGCGCTTCACCGATCCGCGTCGCTTCGGCTGTCTGCTGTGGCAGGCGCCCGGCACCCTGCATCCGCTGCTGGCCGGACTTGGTCCGGAGCCGCTGTCGGACGCCTTCGATGGCGACCTGCTCTGGCATCGCTCGCGCGGACGCCGCGGGCCGGTCAAGGCGTTCCTGATGGACCAGACGATCGTGGTCGGCGTCGGCAACATCTACGCCGCCGAGGCGCTGTTCGCCGCCGGCATCCGGCCGCTGCGCGCCGCCGGCGCGGTGTCGCGCGCGCGCTACGCGCTGCTGGCCGCCGCGGTGAAACGCATCCTCGCCCACGCCATCGCCCGCGGCGGCACCACCCTGCGCGATTTCCTCGCACCCGACGGCGCGCCGGGCTACTTCGAGCAGGAGCTGTTCGTCTACGGCCGCGCCGGCGAACCCTGCCGGATCTGCGGCACACCGATCCGGGTGACCCGTGTCGGCCAGCGCTCGACGTTCGACTGTCCGCGCTGCCAGCACTGACGGGGTCCGGTTCGCTTGTCGGCCCGCGGCCGGGCAGGAATCCGACCCACTCCATCGGCATTCGAAGGTTCCGGCCCACCGTGCCAGCGTCAATACTGGCCGCCGTTAGCTGCAACAGCGGCGCGCCCTGGCGCCGCGATGACTGCTGTACCCGGATCGGGGCCCGGACCCGGCGCTTCGCCGGCACCCGCCCCGCGCACCGCCCGCCTCGCAGCAAGTGAACCCCGTAATTTGTTCGACAACATGTCCAAAATAGCCATTAAGTTTACCTTGTCCGTTATGGCCGGTCGGCGTAGGGTGGACATGCCGGGGCAGGCCTTCTGCGTCCCGCGCACAACCGATGAGGATGCCGCCATGACCACCCACACCCCGCTGGACCGCCTGCCGACGATGGCCAGCAGCGACGCCAAGAACGGCTTCGCCGCGCTGTTGGAGCGCGTGCTGCGCAAGCCGGAGCCTGTGGTGATCACCCGCAACGCACGGCCGACGGCGGTCATGCTGTCGATCGAGGCCTATGAGCGGCTGGTCGAGGCCGTGCCCGATCCTCTGGCCCAAGCTGACGGCCGAATTCGACGCGCTGGTGGCGCGGATGCAGACGCCGGCGGCACAGTCCGCGGTGGACGCGCTGTTCACGGCGACGCCCGAGCAACTGGGTGAGGCGGCCGTGCGCGGTGCCGGGCGACCGGGCCACTGATGGCGCGGATCACCGTGCTGGCCGGGACCAACGGCGCCGGGAAGAGCAGCATCGCCGGTCAGGCGCTGCGCGAGGCTGGCGGCGCCTACTTCAACCCGGATGAGGCCACCCGCCAAATCCTGGCCGCCAATCCCGGCCTGACCGAGGATGCGGCCAACGCACTCGCGTGGCAGGAGAGTGTGCAGCGCTTGCGCGCGGCGATCACCCACAATACCGACTACACGTTCGAGACCACGCTGGGTGGACAGACCGTCACCGGCTTGCTGCTGGCGGCAGCCGCCGCTGGCCACGAGCTGGTGATCTGGTACTGCGGGCTGGACAGTCCCGAGCGGCACTTGGCCCGTGTGGCGGCGAGGGTCGCCGGCGGCGGCCATGACATTCCAGAGGCCAAGGTGCGCACGCGGTACGAGGCCAGTCGCGCCAACCTGGTCCGACTGATGCCCCACGTGACCATGCTGCGCGTCTATGACAACAGCGCCGAGGCTGATCCGGCGAGCGGACAGCGGCCCGCACCTGAGCTGGTGCTCGAGGTAAAAGGTGGCACGCTCAAGTCTATCCGCGCAGCGCGGGGGAGCTTGCCACGACCCCCGCCTGGGCCAAGCCGCTGGTCGCCCGCGCCTTCCAATCCCAATAAGGGGACGTCCAAACGGTCTCAGCGATTGATTTGATTTCCTCCGTTCCCTTTATTGCGCTGGTGGCTACGGCGCATCGAAGTCCGCCGCTGCGGATGGCGGCGTGTCGCCCAGACGAAGCGCCGATCCGCAAAGAATGCATTCGCGCCGCAAGCCCGCCTGGGTGCAGTGCGAAATCCTTCGCCACGCGGCGCTGCAGCCCGAAGCCAGTTGTCGCCTGCTGGCCGCTGCCTTCAACCGCCGCCATGCCGGCCGCGATGGCGCCTCCGTCGGCAAGTCCTACGTGCACGCGCTGCTTCGCCGGCAGCGCTGCGAAATCATGCGCCTGCGCCGCGCGCTTCGACACCGTCGTTACGAGCCGGGTGAGAAGAATCGCGTCTGGGGTATCGACGGCACCGGCAAGACCGACGCCGAAGGGCGGCTTCACTTCATCCTCGGTGTACTCGATCACGGCACGCGCCGGTGCCTGAGCCTGCAAGCCCTGACGGACAAGGCGTCGATCACCCTCCTGCATTGCGCGGCGACGTTCTGATCAAGGATTTCGGTGTGCGTCGAGAGCGCGTGCGCGATACCGCGTTGCAGGTCGCAATCCGCAATGTGCGGTTTCAGCCCGCAACACGTTTACGCGGCGCGTATCACCGCTCGCCCAGATCCGTGGGCAACAGTTGGGCGCAGTGCATCACCGTCAGTATGTCGATGCGATCGGCGAGCAGGCGGTAGACGATGCAGTAGCTGCCTTCGATCAACTCGCGCACATCGTCGCGGGCGTAATCGGGAACACGACGACCGGAGTTCGGGAACGCGGCGATCTGCCAGGAGCGCCGCAGGATTTGCTGGGCAACGCGCAACGCGGCAGCGGGATTGTCTTGCGCGATGTAGGCATGGATCGCATCAAGGCGGGCTTCGGCCCGTGCGGTCCAGCGCACCTTCATTCATGCACGCCGTAGCGTTGCATGATCTCTTCGACCGGACGCGTCAGCCCGGCTTCGCTATCGGCCAGACCCGCTTCGATCTCCCGCCGCAGGACCAGGATAAAGCGCCTCATCCGTGGTCGCGGTGTCGGGCAGTTCGTCGGCCAGGGTGTGCAGGTATTGTTTCAAGGACGGGGCTGCGGCCATGACGGGATTCTCTTGCAGGGCGGTTGCCATTCTACTCTCCGCTGACGCCTCTTCGTCTTCGGCCGCGAGCGCTGCAAGCAGCTCATCGAGAGTTGCAGGGCCTAAGGAACATCGTTCATCCTCGCGCTGGCCTGGCTCGGCATCCGCCATCAGACCACCGGGTCGGGACGCGCTTCGTAGATCAGGCGGTAGCTGTACAGAAAGCGCTCGCGCACTTGCACGTCGCCAAGCTCGGGCACCACGCGTCCGGCCAGCGGATGCGCGGCGATCAACTCGCCCAGCTCGAACAACCCTTCCACCACGCGTTGCGCGTGATGCGGCGAGTCGCGACTGATGAACTGGGCAATCGCGTCAATGTCGTCGAGCGATTCGCTCGACCAGATCAGCGCGGCAACCACCGCGCCAATCGCTCCCGCGCCTGCTCGTGGGTATGGCCGCGCCCCGCGGCAATGTCTGCCCGCCCGCGCCGGATTTTTTCCAGCACGTACACGTGGTACTGGATGTCTTCCAGCGTGGCGTCATCCGGCAACTGCGCCAGCAACTGCGCGACTTCCTGTTTCGAGGTCACAGGCAGACTCATGGCGGACTCCAAGGCGGTCGCCATCATGTTACGCGATCCTCGTCTCAGGCATCCTCTTCGGCGCTCTCGGCATCGAGCACATCGTCATGTCGTCGGCCGTGGGTGCGGCCACCGCTGCCGTTGGTTTCGTCATGCGCCCTTTCGCCGGATGCGTGGCGTCCTGGCATCCGCCCCGCACACCGCGCGCGCCGCAGTAAGTGAACCTGACCCCGTTCCTTCTTCGTCCGGCGATGCTCAGGGTGTCCCCGGCCTGCACGGTATAGCTGCTGCTGCTCTGCGGGTCACTGTACGGGGTCAGCCCGTCGCTGGTCTGGAGCAGCCCCGCCTCGCTGAGGCTGGCCACCCGATGGCCCTCGGCATAGACGTAGTGCTGCGGGGCCGCGGCATCGGGGTTGGCGGTGGTGCTGCCGCTGAGCGCGGTGAACACGCCGCCGCTGACCGTGCCGTCGCGACGGCTGAGGATCTGCCCGTCCCCGTCATAGCTGAACACCCGCGTGGTCGAGGACACCGTCGTGCCCAGCTGCTCGGTCTGCTGCACCGCGACCCGCTGGCCCAGCGCGTCGTAGATCGAGGTGTCGGTCGCCGGGGCGTAGCCGGAGGGCGTAACCGTCAAAGGGTGGCGCCCGGATTTCCGGCGGCGCTCATTCGTGAGGCAGTGCAGCATGCGCCCGCGTACGGATTGGATTACCGTGCCGCGGCGCTGCGCCTTTGCGGCGGCAACGCGGCTCTGCCCGGCCCATCACGACAAACAAGCACCAATTCCAAGGAGACTCCCATGTTGCGTACCCGAACCCTCGCTGTGGCCATTGCCGGTGCGCTCGCCCTGGGCACGGTCGTCACCGCCGAGGCGGCGCCGTTTGACAACATCTTCGTGTTCGGCGACAGCCTGAGCGACAACGGCAACCTGTCGCTGGCGCTGGGCGGCCCGCGCTCGCGCTTCACCACCAACCCGGGCACCGTGGCGATCGAGAACGTCGCCAGCTACTACGGACTGGCGCTCGATCCGTCCGTCCTCGGCGGCGGCGACTTCGCTTTCGGCGGCGCCGGCATCATCAACAACTCGCCGGGCACTCCCTCCAGCGTGCCGCTGCTGCCGATGCAGCTGACGCAATACCTGACCGCCACCGGCGGCAAGGCCGATCCCAACGCGTTGTATTCGGTGTGGGGCGGCGCCAACGACATCTTCTACAACGCCTACGTCGCCGGCATCGGCGGCGAGACGTCCGCGCAGGCGCAGGCTTCCATCATCGCCGCCGCGCAGGGCGAGATCGGCATGCTGGCGCAGCTGCAGGGCGCGGGCGCGCGCTACGTGCTGGTGTTCAACCTGCCCAATATCGGCCTGACCCCGTCGGGCACGGCCCAGGGGCCGGCTGGCTCCGCCGCGCTGACCGGTCTGTCGGTCACCTTCAACAGCGCGCTCAACACCGGGCTGGCGCAGTATTCGGGTCCGCTCAACATCATCCCGGTCAACGCCTTTGCCGTGCTCAACGAGATCATGGCCAACCCGCAGGCCTACGGTTTCACCAACGTCACCGCGCCGGCCTGCGGCGCCAACTCCAACTCGCTGCAGTGCGGCCCGGCCGGATCGGGCGCGCCCTATACCTATGCCGCCGGCACCCAGAACACCTACCTGTTCGCCGACGGCGTGCACCCGACCACGGCCGCGCATGCGGCGCTGGCGCAGTACGTCGAATCGATCATCAACGCCCCGGGTCAGCAGTCGCTGCTGGCCGAGGCGCCGCTGGCGCTGTATGACGCGCACCAGCGCGCCATCGACGGCCAGCTGATGGCCGACGGCAGCGGCTCGGCGCCCTCGGGCGTGCGCTTCTTCGCCAGCTACGACTACGCCCACCAGCGTTTCGACGCCGGCTCCAACAATCCGCGCGCCAGCGCCAACGACAGCGTGCTGACGCTGGGTGCCGATGCGCGCGCCAGCGACGCGCTGTCGGTCGGCCTTGCCCTCGGTGTCGCCAACCAGAATGTCGGTGACAGCGGTGCCGGCGGCTTCAAGACCCAGGACCTGCTGCTGAGCGGCTATGGCGCCTATCGGATGGACAATTTCTGGGTCAGCGGCAGCGCCAGCTTCGGCACGCTCAACCTCAACCAGATCACGCGCAGCTTCCAGATCGGTACCGCGCTGCGCAGCGAATCGGCAAGACCTCCGGCTCGCAGACGGCGTTCAACGTGTCCGGCGGCTACTGGTTCGATCTCGGCGGCTTCCGCACCGGCCCGCTGCTGAGCCTGACCCGGCAGCAGGTCAAGATCAACGGCTACAACGAGAACGGCAGCGATTCCAGCGCGATGTACTTCGGTCGCATCCAGCGCACCTCCACGGTCGGCAAGCTCGGCTGGCAGCTCGAAGGCCGCTACGACATGGGCGACACCAGTCTGCGTCCGTTCGCCTCGGTGGCGTATGCGCATGACGCCGACGCCAATCCGATCGATGTCTCGGCCGGTCTGCTGACCATGGCCGGCAGCTTCACCCTGCCGGGCTTCACCCCGGACCGCAACTGGTACACCGCCAGTCTCGGCGTGATGGCCCGCTTCAGCCCGACACTGACCGGCTACGTCGCCTACAACGGCCGCTTCAACGATTCCAGCCAGAAGATCAACGCGCTGAATCTGGGCGTGCAGTTCGCGTTCTGACCGGACGCGCCGGGCGCCTTGCCGGGGCCGGACCCCGGCACCAGGCGGCAAGCAAAAAGCCCCGCATCGCGGGGCTTTTTGTTGTGCCGCGCGAGCCGTCCGGCCGGACTATTTCCTGCCCGCCCCGACCTGCTTGAGCATCGCCTCAGCGTCGCTGTAGAGCGCCTGGGCCTGATCGGTGCCGAGCGTCGAGTTCGCCCCCGCGACGAGGTGGCGATGCAGGATCAGGTTGCCCTGCGCGTCCCAGCCGGCGCGCGCGACGCTTTCGGGCTTGCGCGCGGCACTGCTGACGAGCCGCTCCTGCACCACCACCCACGGCTTGCCGTCGAGGTAGGCAAAATCGGTACGCGTGTAGCCCTTGTCTCCGGCGTCCTCGCGCTCGCGGATGAAACGGATGTCGCCCTTGGCGTCACGGAAGGTCTGCCATCCACGCGAGACCGTCTCGGTCGCGGCCGAGCCTTCGGTGTACTTCATGCCGCCAATGCGGCTCTTCAGCGCC
This sequence comes from uncultured Pseudomonadota bacterium, assembly GCA_963794205.1. Taxonomy (GTDB): domain Bacteria; phylum Pseudomonadota; class Gammaproteobacteria; order Xanthomonadales; family Rhodanobacteraceae; genus Metallibacterium. Next base: position 37,755 of record CAWCCR010000014.1, on the reverse strand, counting down.
TCGAACCCGGCCAGCGCCTTGTCGCCCACCGTCGGTTCGGCGTGCAACTGGATGGCGACCGTGCGCGGCTGGCCCTTGGTCAGCACCGGATAGGCGATCGCGGTGTCGAAGTGGCGATCGCCGTCCTCCATCGTGGCGCGCACCACATAGAGATCCTGCGGATTGATCTGCTGCGGATTGAATTCGAGGCTGAACTGCAGCGGCAGGGCGCCCACCGGCATGACGGTCTTGCTGGCGATCGCCACCTGCGGCTGCACGCTCATGTCGACCAGCGAAAGGTCGAGCCGCGCCTGCCCGCTGAGGGTTCGGGGCGGATCCAGGCTGACCGTGCCGGTGATGGCGCTGGCACTGGCATCGGCGTTGGCAGGCGTGACATTCGTGCTGCCGGGTGCCGATGACGGACCGCCGCATCCTGCCAGCAGCAGCGCCGCGGCAACGGCGACAGGAAGGACAAACGTGCGCATGAAATCACCTCGTGGGACTGCAGCTCGGGGGCGGAAAAGCGCACGCATGGGCAGCGCTGCGTGAACGCATTTCCCGATGGGGGAATGATCAGGATAACGCTGGCCCCGTTAAGTTCCAAGAAAGCGCGCGCGGCGCTGACGGCCCATGCCGCGGCGCAACGCCGCGGCCCGACGACCGGGAAGGCGCCGAGCAGTCCGTGCCTGGCCCATGCCCGTCCGCGCTGGCGCGACGCGCTGCCACCGGGGCTACCACTTCCGCCACATTCGCGACGCGCATTTGCGCACCGGATTGCACTAGGCTTGGCCTTTGATCCGCGCGAGATCCGCCATGCCCCGCCTGTCCATGATTGCCCTCCTTGCCATACTGTCCACGACCGCGCTGCCGGCGACGGCCACGCGACCGCCGGGCGCGCCGCCGGCAACAGCCGCCCAGCGCGAAGCGGCCTGGCAGGCGCATCGGGCACTGGCTGCGGACTCGCCGTTCCGCGCCATGCACTGGCGATCGATCGGACCGACGTCGCAGGGCGGCCGAGTGGTGGCGATCGCCGGCGTGCCCGGGCAGCCGGACACGTTCTATGTCGCCTACGCCACCGGCGGCGTCTGGAAGACCACCGACAACGGTCAGCATTTCGTGCCGCTGACCGATCACCTGCCGACCACGGCGACCGGCGCGATCGCGGTCGATCCCGAACACCCGGACACCCTCTGGGTGGGCACCGGCGAAGCCAACTCCTCACGCTCGTCCTTCGGCGGCATGGGCCTGTTCCGCAGTGACGACGGCGGCAAGACCTTCCGGGCCATGGGCCTGGCCAGCTCCGACCGCATTGCCCGCATCGTGGTCGATCCGAAGGACTCGAACACGATCTATGTCGCCGCGCTGGGCAAGCTCTATTCGACCGGCGGCGAACGCGGCGTGTACCGCTCGCGCGACGGCGGCAGGACCTGGCAGCGGGTGCTGGCGGGCTCGACCCCGTGGACCGGCGCGATCGACCTCGCCATGGACCCGCACAACCCGAACGTGCTCTACGCCGCGCTGTGGGATCGCGAGCGCAGCGCCTGGAACTTCCGCGGTGACGGCCCCGGCTCGGGCATCTGGAAATCCACCGACGGCGGCGACCACTGGATGCGCCTGACCGATGGCTTTCCGGTCGGCGCGGACGTGGGCCGCATCGGCCTTGCCATCGCACCGAGCCAACCCGACGTGGTCTACGCCAGCGTCGACAACTGGGCCAAGCTGCCCAGGGACGAGCGTGACCTCGGCGGCCGCCCGCTGTCGCCGGAGCGTCTGCAGACCATGACCAAGGCCGAGTTCCTGCGCCAGAGCCCGCAGGCGATCGAGGCCTTCATCCGCAACAACGATCTCGACACCGCGCTGGATGCCAAAACCCTGATCGCGGACGTGAAAAGCGGCAAGGTCACGCTCGAACAGCTGCGCGACAAACTGCGCGACGCCAATGCCGACCTGTTCGCCACCGACATCCGCGGACTCGAGGTCTACCGCTCCAACGATGCCGGCGCGCACTGGACGCGCGCCAACGAAAAGCCGCTGCGTGACGTCGACTACACCTACGGCTACTACTTCGGGCAGATCCGCGTCGCGCCCGACAATGCCAATCGCGTCTACGCCGAGGGCCTGCCACTGATCACCTCCGGTGACGGCGGCAAGACCTGGCACGGTCTCAATGCGCCCAACGTGCACGTCGACTACCACGAGCTGGTGATCGATCCGGCCAATCCGGAGCGCATGATCGTCGGCAACGACGGCGGCCTGGCCATCACCTACGACGGCGGCAAGCACTGGACCAACCTCAACCACCAGGCGGTCGGCCAGTTCTACAGCGTGACGTACGACTTCGCCGAGCCGTTCAACGTCTACGGCGGCCTGCAGGACAACGGCGCGATGATGGGCTCGAGCGCCACCAACCTCGCCATCGGCGACGACTGGAAGAGCATCGGCGGTGGCGATGGCATGTACGTGCAGGTCGACCCGCACGACAACAAGCGCGTCTACACCGGCTATCAGTTCGGCTGGTACCAGCGCAGCGGCCCGCATGGCGTGCACGAAGTGCGGCCGCGACCGCCGCTCACGGCGCCACCGCTGCGCTACAACTGGACCACGCCGATCGAGCTGTCACCGCACAATGCCGATGTGGTCTATTTCGGCAGCAATCGCCTGTACCGGTCCATGGACCGCGGCGATACCTGGCAGGCGATCAGCCCCGATCTGACCACGTCGGCCAGACGCGGCAATGTGCCCTACGCGACCATCACCACGCTGGCCGAATCGCCGGCGAAGTTCGGCGTGGTCTGGGTCGGCACCGACGACGGCAATGTCTGGGTGACGCCTGACGGCGGCGTCACCTGGAACCATGTCGATGCCGGCCTGCCGCAGCGCTGGGTCAGCCGCGTCGAGCCCTCGCATGTCGATCCCGAGCGTGCCTATGTCGCGCTCAACGGCTACCGCAATGACGACATCACGCCCTACCTGTATCGCACCGACGATCTGGGCAAGCACTGGACCGACATTGCCAGGGGCCTGCCCGCCGAGGCCATCCACGTCGTGCGCGAGGATCCGGTCAATCCCGACGTGATCTACGTCGGGACCGATCGCGGCGTGTACGTCTCGCTGGACCGCGGCGATCACTGGCAGTCGCTGCAGGCGAACCTGCCCGACGTGCCGGTGCACGATCTGGCAATCCAGCCGCGCGATCGCGACCTGATCGCCGGCACCCATGGTCGCAGCGTGTGGATCCTCGACGCGCTGCCGATCGAGGAGCTGACGCCGGCACTGATGCACAAGACGCTGCACTTGTACCCGGTGTCGGACCTGCAGGCGCAGCGCGACTGGTGGAGCCGGCCGGCACTGTGGTTCGATGAAACGCCTGAACTGCCGCAGCTCAGCGGCAGCTACTGGTCGGATGCCGCCGGTCCGGTGACCCTGCGCGTCCTCGATTCGGACGGCCAGCCGGTGCAGTCCTGGACGGCGACCGCGATCCGCGGCATCAATCGCTGGCGCTGGGATCTGCTGATGGATCCGAAGCTGGCCTTGGCCGCCGAAAATGCCCGGCTGGCGCGCGAGCACCTCGACCCGGCCACGGTCAACTGGTCCGATCGCCCGGTCGCGCAGGCCATCAATCTGGGCCAGCGGCTGTTCATCACGCCGGGCAAATACACGTTGGAGATCTCGCGTGGCGACGCAACCTCGCGCTCCACTTTCGTGATCAAGCCGCCCACGCCGTACAAGCCGCGCCTCAAGCCGCCGTTCGAACCGCGTCGCACCGACCGCTGGCTGCCGCGCATGGACACCAGCGGACCGACGCCGGCCGCCGCGGAGCAGACCCTGGAGGCTGCCGGCCGCTGAATCCCGCTAGGGGAGGCGGCCCGCGCGCATTGCGCCCGCGCCTGCCGTCGGCGCAAAAGCACAGGGCCGATCCGTGAGGATCGGCCCTGAGGGGGTAAAGCCCTTGGCGGTGACCTACTCTTGCATGGCTAGAGCCACACTACCATCGGCGCAGGTGCGTTTCACTTCCGAGTTCGGGATGGGATCGGGTGGGACCACACCGCTATAGCCGCCAAGGAGACGGTGCGGGCAGCGCGGTGAGGCGCCGGCCCGGCAGGGTATAAACCTGGGTAGTGACGAGTGTGACTCTGAGAGCGACGTGCGCTGAGGCGCGAAGCGTCTTGGGGTTATATGGTCAAGCCGCACGGATCATTAGTACGCGTAAGCTCAACGCATTGCTGCGCTTACACATCGCGCCTATCAACCAGGTGGTCTTCCTGGGTCCTTCAGGGGCCTTGTGGCCCGGGAGGTCTCATCTTGGGGCGCGCTTCCCGCTTAGATGCTTTCAGCGGTTATCGCTTCCGTATATAGCTACCCGGCGATGCCACTGGCGTGACAACCGGAACACCAGAGATACGTCCACTCCGGTCCTCTCGTACTAGGAGCAGCCCCCCTCAAACCTCCAACGCCCACGACAGATAGGGACCGAACTGTCTCACGACGTTCTGAACCCAGCTCGCGTACCACTTTAAATGGCGAACAGCCATACCCTTGGGACCGGCTACAGCCCCAGGATGTGATGAGCCGACATCGAGGTGCCAAACACCGCCGTCGATATGAACTCTTGGGCGGTATCAGCCTGTTATCCCCGGAGTACCTTTTATCCGTTGAGCGATGGCCCTTCCATACAGAACCACCGGATCACTAGGACCTGCTTTCGCACCTGCTTGATCCGTCGATCTCGCAGTCAAGCGCGCTTATGCCCTTGCACACAGTGCACGATGTCCGACCGTGCTGAGCGCACCTTCGTGCTCCTCCGTTACTCTTTGGGAGGAGACCGCCCCAGTCAAACTACCCACCACACGCGGTCCCCGACCCGGATGACGGGTCTGGGTTAGAACGTCAAGCACATCAGGGTGGTATTTCAACGTTGGCTCCATGCGATCTGGCGACCGCACTTCAAAGCCTCCCACCTATGCTACACAGACGAACTCAACGTTCAGCGTGAAGCTGTAGTAAAGGTTCACGGGGTCTTTCCGTCTTGCCGCGGGAACGCTGCATCTTCACAGCGATTTCAATTTCACTGAGTCTCGGGTGGAGACAGCGCCGCTGTCGTTACGCCATTCGTGCAGGTCGGAACTTACCCGACAAGGAATTTCGCTACCTTAGGACCGTTATAGTTACGGCCGCCGTTTACCGGGGCTTCGATCAAGAGCTTCGCCTTGCGGCTGACCCCATCAATTAACCTTCCGGCACCGGGCAGGCGTCACACCCTATACGTCCACTTTCGTGTTTGCAGAGTGCTGTGTTTTTGATAAACAGTCGCAGCGGCCTGGTCACTGCGGCCTGCTGGGGCTCGATGACGCACGTCACCACCCTGGCAGGCGCACCTTCTCCCGAAGTTACGGTGCTATTTTGCCTAGTTCCTTCACCCGAGTTCTCTCAAGCGCCTTGGGATTCTCACCCTGCCTACCTGTGTCGGATTACGGTACGGTCCTCGTAATCTGAAGCTTAGAGGTTTTTCCTGGAAGCGTGGCATCGGTGACTTCGGTCCATACGGACCTCGTCTCGGTGCTCGGTGTATGAACCCCCGGATTTGCCTAAGGGCTCCACCTACCGCCTTTCCCCGGGACAACCAACGCCCGGTACACCTAGCCTTCTCCGTTACCCCATCGCAATTACGAGCGGTGCTGGAATATTAACCAGCTTCCCATCGACTACGCATTTCTGCCTCGCCTTAGGGGCCGACTCACCCTGCGCCGATTAACGTTGCGCAAGGAAACCTTGGGCTTTCGGCGAGGGGGCTTTTCACCCCCTTTATCGTTACTCATGTCAGCATTCGCACTTCCGATACCTCCAGCAGACCTTACGATCCACCTTCGCAGGCGTACGGAACGCTCCTCTACCGCGTACACGTCCGAAGATCTGCACACCCCGAGCTTCGGTACATGGCTTAGCCCCGTTAAATCTTCCGCGCAGGCCGACTCGACCAGTGAGCTATTACGCTTTCTTTAAAGGATGGCTGCTTCTAAGCCAACCTCCTGGCTGTCTGTGCCTTCCCACATCGTTTTCCACTGAGCCATGATTTTGGGACCTTAGCTGCGGGTCTGGGTTGTTTCCCTTTTCACGACGGACGTTCGCACCCGCCGTGTGTCTCCCATGCAGTCCGTGCCGGTATTCGGAGTTTGCCATGGTTTGGTAAGTCGCAATGACCCCCTAGCCATAACAGTGCTCTACCCCCGGCAGGATTCACATGAGGCGCTACCTAAATAGCTTTCGAGGAGAACCAGCTATCTCCGAGTTTGATTAGCCTTTCACTCCTAGCCACAACTCATCCCCGACCTTTTGCAACGGGCGTGGGTTCGGGCCTCCAGTGCGTGTTACCGCACCTTCACCCTGGTCATGGCTAGATCACTCGGTTTCGGGTCTACTGCCTGCGACTGTGCGCCCTATTCAGACTCGGTTTCCCTTCGCCTCCCCTAGACGGTTAAGCTCGCCACAGACAGTAAGTCGCTGACCCATTATACAAAAGGTACGCAGTCACTCCTTGCGGAGCTTCCACTGCTTGTACGCATACGGTTTCAGGTTCTATTTCACTCCCCTCTCCGGGGTTCTTTTCGCCTTTCCCTCACGGTACTGGTTCGCTATCGGTCGGTCAGGAGTATTTAGCCTTGGAGGATGGTCCCCCCATGTTCAGACAGGGTTTCACGTGCCCCGCCTTACTCACTTCATCGCGCATGCCCTTTCGCGTACCGGGCTATCACCGTCTACGGCCGGACTTTCCAGACCGTTCCGCTAAAACACGCACGACTTTTGGGCTGTTCCCCGTTCGCTCGTCGCTACTGGGGGAATCTCGGTTGATTTCTTTTCCTCGGGGTACTGAGATATTTCAGTTCTCTCGGTTCGCTTCCCGACCCTATGGATTCAGTACGGGATACCGCTTGCGCAGTGCTCCCCATTCGGACATCTCCGGATCAATGCCTGTTGCCGGCTCCCCGGAGCTTTTCGCAGGCTGCCACGTCCTTCATCGCCTCTGACCGCCAAGGCATCCACCGTATGCGCTTAGTCGCTTGACCATATAACCCCAAGTCGCCTCGGAGCCACACGATCCCTCGACTGCATTCGCCTATGCCTCAACGACACGTCTCAACTCAGCAGAGTCAAGACACTTGTCACTACCCAAGTTGTCAAAGAACGCCGCCCAGGCCTCGACCGTCGCGGCCGCGCACCTCGAGCTCGCCCGCGAGCTGTTCGACCGCGACGCCACCAGCGCGCCGCACGTCGTCGACCACGACGCCACCGGCCTCGAGCGCGCCCACCGTGCCATCCGCCTGGCCGACCAGGCCTCGCCGGAGGGCGCGCGCAAGCTCGCCGAGGAGCTGCAGCAGGGGTTCACCGCGCCCGACCTGCTCGACCACGACCCGGTCACCGCGCTGATCCGCATCCGCGCGGCCCTGACGCTGCTCCGCGTCGGCCAGATCGAGGCCGGCTCGCGCCACGTCGACAACCTGCTCGCCGCGTCGGACGCGATCGAGGAGCACCCCCTGCGCAACGTGCTGCTCTCGCTCGCCACGCGGGCCGCGGTGCTCCGTGGTGACCTCGCCGCGGCGCTGGAGCACGACGCGGCCGAGGCGGCGCTCGACCGCAACGCCAACCCGGGCTTCAGGGCGCTGACCGCCGCGTGGCGCCACGAGCTGGCGGTCCTGACCGACGGGGAGCACCACGACCTCCCCGCGCTCGAGGCCGAGCTGTCCGACCTCGCCGCCCGCGGCCCCCACCCGAGCGTGCAGGAGCCCTTCGCCACCGTCGAGGCCCTCGGTTGGTCGCACCTCGATGCCGGCCGCCCCGAAGAGGCGCTCGCCGCGTTCTCGACCGCGGCCGAGTGGGCGACCGACCGCGGCGTCGACAACCCGGCGATCACCGAGTGGCGGATGGGACAGGCCCGGGCGCGCGTCGTGCTCGGAGACACCGAGCCTGCCCTCGAGCTGGCGCGCCAGCAGGTCGAGCTCGCCCGCAGCTTCGGCGCCGCGCCCGCCCTCGGCCGCTCGCTCCGCGGCCTCGGCGCCGTCGTGCCCGACGCCGAGCGCGTCGCCGTGCTGACCGAAGCCGTCCAGCTGCTGACCACCGCGGGCACGCCCATCGAGCGCGCCCACGCCATGCTCGACCTCGGGGTGGCCCAACGGGCTGCCGGCAACGTCACCGCGGCCCGCCGCTCGCTGCGCGCCGCGGCCGACACCGCCTTCCACTGCGGTGCCGGGTCGCTGGTGCGGGTCAGTCGCGACGAGCTGCTCGCCGCCGGTGCCCGCCCTCGCCGCCTCGCGCTGACCGGCGTCCAGGCCCTGAGCCCCGCTGAGCAGCGCGTTGCCGAGCTCGCCAGCGCGGGTGCCACCAACGCCGCGATCGCCACCGCCCTCTTCGTCGCCCCGAAGACGGTCGAGAGCCACCTGGCCCGCGTGTACCGCAAGCTCGGCATCACCTCGCGGAGCGAGCTGCGCGAGGCCCTCGAGCAGGGCTGAGCGGCCACCGCCACCGGCGTCAGCAGGTGCTGCGCCAGGCGCCGAGGTCCAGCCGCTTCCCGATCGCCACGATCCCCGACGGCCGGGTCAGCGGGCAGAACCGGGCCGGCGGGACGGTGTACTCGGCATCGAACACCGCTCGTCGGGCGCGGGTGAACACGCGGAACGTGCCGCACTGCCCCTGCGCGACGCAGTCCTCGACGACAGCGAAGTCGAAGTCGCCCACGACGCGGGCCGCGAGCTCCGGATCGTTCTTCAGCCCCGCGGCGAGGCCCGCCCGGTGGACCGTCGCGGCGAACCAGCGGAGATACGAGAGCTCGTCGGCCGTCGTGATCGGGAAGCCCGAGTCGTTGGCGTAGGCGTCGACGACGTCGCCCTCGACGCCGTCGAAGCCCTTGCGGCGGCACAGGTCGATGCGCCTGGCCATGAGGGCTCGCACCACCGCGGCGCGGATGTCGAGGTAGCGCTCCTGCGGCCAGCCGTCGACGGTCCGCCCCTGCACGCTCGGCGGGAACCGCGCCGTGTCCGGCCGGTACGCCTCGACCGCGCCGATGTCGAGGTAGCAGATGACCTTGCGGCCACGTCGGTGGAGCTGGGCGACCTGCGCGGCGGAGGTGGCGACGCCGTCGACGTCGAAGACCTCCGCCCGCACCGACACGTCGAGCGGCCCGTCGAGCTGCCACTGCCACGTGAGCCCCGGGGCCGGACGCCAGCGGGTGGGCACCGGGCCCGTCGCAGCCGGGCGGAGCTGCGAGGGGCCCGGGCGAGCTTGTGGCAACGCGGCAGGACGCCACGACCAGGAGGAGCAGGAGGTGCGAGGCGACCCGTCGCGGCCGCCGGCCGGTCCGGGCACCCGGTCGGGTCACCGCTCCACGGTCTGCCACAGGTGGTGCACGAAGCTCTGCCAGAGGTGGCGCAGGGCGTCGTCGAGCGAGTGCTGCGGCGCCCAGCCGGTGGTGTCGGCGATGGCGCGGATGTCGGCCTCCTGCCAGGGCAGCCCCGACGAGCTCGACGGGCGCGCCCTCGCTCTCGACGATGCGACCGTCGAAGCCGGCGAGGGACGCGAGTCGGGTGACGACCTCGCGGCACGCCACCGCCTCACCACGCCCGACGTTCAGCACGCGTCCGGATGGGGCGGGAACCGCGCACGCTGGCCGCGACCGCACCGGCCACGTCGCGCGACGTCGACGAAGTCGCGGAACGTGTTGAGCGACCCGAGCGACACCGTGTCCTCGCCCCGCTCGACGGCCAGCGCCAGGGCGCGGGCGGCGCGGCCGGCCAGCGTGGACCGGGGCGAGCCCGCCCCGAGGGGGTTGAACACCCGCAGCACGGTGGCGTGGATCGGCGCGGCGCGCGTGATGCTGAGGACCCGCTCGGTGGCCCGCAGCTTGGCGCGGCCGTAGTCGCTGAACGGTCGGGGCGCCATCTCCTCGTTGACGGGCACCCCCACCGGCTGCGACCCGTACTCGGCGGCCGAACCGAGGTGCACCAGGCGCGCGTCGCGGACGCAGAGCGCCGCGAGGATCTTGTCGAGCACCCCGACGTTCGCCGAGCGCAGCTCCGCGACGCTGCCCGACGTGGCGCCGACGCAGTTGACGACGACGTCGGCCCGCGAGCGCCGCACCAGGCGCACGATCTCGTCGACGCTCGCGCGTTGGAGGTCGAGCAGCTCCCAATCGGCGTCGATGGGTCGGAGGCGGCCGTCGAAGGACCGGGCGTGGTGCACCACGTCGCGGAGCCGCGCAGCCCTCACGCAGCTGACGGGCGACCTCCGCCCCGATGAAGCCGGTGGCGCCGAGCACCAGCACCCGCTCGCCCATCACGTCTGTCCGAGCAGGTCGGCCTTGAGGGCGGGGAACTCCTCGTTGGCCCGGTCGTAGTCGTCGGGCCGCCCGATGTCGAGCCAGTAGCCGTCGAAGCCGTAGCTGCGCCGGGGCCTCGCCCCGGTCGAGCAGATCGAGCATCAGCTCGTCGAACCCGAACGGCAGCCCCGGCCGCGTAGCGGGCGAGCGTGGCCCGCGAGATGGCGTAGACGCCCATGCTCACCGAGTAGCTGAGCGTGCGGCTTCTCGATGAAGCCGGTGATGCGGCGCCCTCGACCTCGAGCACGCCGAAGTCGACGTGGTGCTCGCGCGCCGTAGGTGGCCACGGTGAGCGGTGCGCCCGCTGGCCGACGTGGTCGTCCGAGCAGCGCGCCGTAGTCGAGGTCGGTGAGGATGTCGCCGTTCATCAGCAGGAAGTGCTCGGGCAGCCGGTCGCGCGATCGTCGAGCGCGGGCCCATGGTCCCGAGCGGCGACTCCTCGTAGACGTAGTCGACCTCGATGCCCCACTGGCGACCCGTCGCCGACGTAGGCCCGGATGAGCTGGCCGAGGTGTCCGATGGCGAGGGTCGCCTGCGTGAACCCGTAGCGGCGCAGCTGGCGCAGGACGATCTCGAGGATGGACGTGCTCGTCGCCGATCGGCACGAGCGGCTTCGGGATGCAGGTGGTGTATGGGCGCAGCCGCACGCCCTTGCCGCCGGCGAGGATCACGGCGTGTCGGGCCGGCTCGGTGGGTCGATGACCTCGTTGGCGATGCTCATCCATGTCGGGTCCTCCTGTGGGAACGTCGGTGCAGACGGTGCGTTCACACGTTGTAGCCGTCGGTCTTGTAGCGGGCGAGGTTGTCGGGGTCGCTGAACCACTCGCGGTCGGCGCGAGGCCCTCCTCGAGGGTGATGGACGGGCTTCCAGACGGTGGCCCTCGTGCAGCGCGCTGCTGTCGCACACCAGCCGCATGCACCTCGGAGTCCGCGGGACGGGCGCGGCGAGTCGAGCGACGACCTCGACCTCGTCGCCCATGACCTCGCCGATGAGCAGACGAGGTCGCCGATCGAGATCTCGTGGCCGGACCCTGCGTTGAAGGTCTGGCCCACCACGTCGGCAGCGGCGGCGCGTGACCACCGCGACGAAGGCGCGGCGGTGTCCGTGCACGAAGTTGAAATCGCGCGTCGGGCTCGAGCGACCCGAGCGATGATCTCCGGGTTGCCCGGCGGCGATCTGCGAGATGATCGTCGGGATCACGGCGCGGGCGGACTGGCGGGGGCCGTAGGTGTTGAACGGCCGGAGCGTCACCACCGGCAGGTCGAAGCTCAGGTGGTAGCTCTCGGCGAGCTTGTCGGCCGCCGATCTTCGAGGCCGAGTACGGCGACTGGGCCTGCAGCGGGTGGTCCTCGGAGATCGGCACGGTGCGGGCGGTGCCGTAGACCTCGCTCGTGGACGTGTGGACGACCCGCGAGGTGCCGAGCGTCGCGGGCGGCTTCGAGCACGTTGAGCGTGCCGCCGGCGTTGGTGTCGACGTACGTACGCCGGCGCCAGGTAGGAGTACGGGATGGCGATGAGCGCCGCGAGGTGGCACACGACGTCGACGTCGCGTCAGCAGGTGCGCACCGACCCGGCGTCGCGGACGTCGCCGCGCCACGACCTCGATCTGGTCATCGCACCTCGTCGTCGACGGTGTCGAGCCAGCCCCACGAGCCGAACGAGTTGTACTGGACCATGGCCCGCACGCGGTAGCCCTCGCGCGACCAGCGCCTCGACGAGGTGGGAGCCGATGAACCCGTCGGCTCCGGTGACGGCGACGTGCTCGGTCATGGGTGGGATCGTCCTTCGGGAGAGGGGCAGGAGGTCATGAGAAGGCCGCCGTCCGGACCACGCGGTGCGCGGTGGCGCCGAGGGCGAGCAGGAGCGCGACGGACGCGACGAGCGCGCCGTGCCCGGCGAGCGAGGGGCTGACGTCGACGCCGGCCACGAGGGCGATGCCGGCCGCCGCGGCACCGGCCGCGACGACGGCGACCCAGCACGCGACGGTGTCGCGCAGCCCGGAGCACGCCACCACGGCGAGGTCGGCGAAGAAGGCGACCCCGAGGATGGCCTGCACGACGAGGGGGTCGACCGGCACCGCCCGGTGGCCGGCGGCGATCGCCGACGCGGCGCCCACCGACAGCGCACCCAGCACGACCACGAAGAGCCCGAGCGAGCGGAGGAACGCTCGCCACGCCGCCCGCCGGAACTGCTCGACCTCGCCGGCCGCGCGGCCGGCCCGCTGCACCGACCACTTGAAGGAGCGGACCTGCCACTCCATCACCCCGAGGCTGAGCAGCAGCGGCCACGCCGCCACGCTCGTGCGCAGGGTCGGGCCACCGCGGACCGCCAGCGCCACCACCACCGAGACGGTGAGACCGCAGCATGCGCCGTGCACGGCAGCCCGAACCAGCGGAGGGCGGTCGGCGCGGCAGAGGGTGGGTGACGTGCGGCGCCCACGGCACTCGATGGCCGCGAACACCACCGTGACCACCACGGTCAGGCCCTGGGCCGCCAGCGCCGCCCACGTGGGGACGCCACCCGGTCCCGCGACGATGGCGCCGACCAGTCCGAGCGTGCCCGGCACCAGGGCCAGGGCCAGGAGGCGCTCCCGACCGAACGCCACGAGCACGGCACTGGCGGCCATGAAGAGCGCGAGCCGATCGCGATGGCCACGGTCGACGACGGGGCGCCGGTGGCCACTGCCACGAGCGAGGTGACCGCGGCGGCCACCAGGCCGGTCACCACGAGCGCGGCCGCCAGGGCCGACCGCTCGCCGGAGGCGTCGGCCCGACCACGCAACGCAGAGGACAGCGACGCCACGACCTGGCCGGCCGACCAACCGATCGTGAGCGCGAGGGGCAGGCACCACCACGCGAGGCGGAGCCCGCCCGCCCGGAGGGCTGCGGTGAACACGATCCCGGGCACGGCGAAGATCGCGCCGCGCAGCAGGTCGACCGTCGAACCCGGCCGCGCCAGGTGGTCGTCGGACCTGGCGCGGCCGGGGACGAAGGGGACCCGCTCGTGGAGCAGCGACGCCAGGCCGAAGACGTCGGCGCGGTCGAACCGCCCCGCCACGGCCCAGCCACCGGCGCCGACCGCCTCGAGCGAGGCGGCGATCTCGAGCGGGTCGAGCGCGGACGACACCACCGCCGCGAGGTCGACGGTGGTCGCCGAGGACTGGGATGCCTCGACGCGGAACTCGGTGAGGAGAGCCCCGAGCTCCGCGTCGAAGCGACCCTGCTCCCCGTCGAGGTGGGTCGCGACAGGCTCGATCACGACGACACCTCGGCGAGGAGCGACCGGGACGCCGTGTGGTGGCCCACCGAGGCCAGCTCGCGACGACGACGTTGGGGCAACCGCCCACCGACCCGCGGCTCCGACGTCCGACTCGGGCGCTTCGGGAGCTCCGGTGCGGGGGGCGGCGAGGTGAGGCTGGCGTAGAACTCGCGGTAGCCGGCGAGGCAGCGCTCGAGCGTGAAGTGCTCGAGCGCCCGCTCGCGGCTGAGCACCCCGAGCCGCCGCCGGACGGCGGGGTTGCGCAGCAGCTTCACGCAGACCTCGGCCATGGCCACGTGGTCGCGGGGCGACCAGCAGCCCGGGGTCGACCACGGCCTCGCTCACGCCGCCGACGTCGGTCGCCACGGTCGGCCGGCCACACGCCATCGCCTCGATCACCGCGTACGGGAACCCCTCGGAGATGCTGCTGAGCACGACCACATGACCCGAGTGGTACGCGTCGACGACCGACTCGACCCGCCCCTCGAACACCGCGCTCCCGCCGAGCCCCAGCTCGTCCGCCAGGGCCACGCACTCGGCGTGGTAGCCCTCGTCCCCCTCGGGCGTGGCGCCGTAGATGCGCAGGCGGGCACCGGGCACCTCGTCGCGCACCAGGGCGAACGCCCGCAGCAGGGTCTTGGGGTCCTTGAGGGGGTTGATCCGCCCCACGAAGACCAGCGTCGGCTCGTCGGGCTCCACCTCGGCGGTGGGGAAGTCGTCGACCGCGATGCCGTTGCGCACCACCGTGGTGCGGGCCGGGTCGCTGCCGCTGCGCAGCTGCCAGCGGCGGTTGTACTCGCTCGCGGGGGCGACGATGCCGGCGTGGGCGTAGCCCACCTCGATGAGGCGGCGGTAGAAGGCGATCAGCAGCACCCGTGAGCCGTGCGGCAGCGAGCTCGGCGACTGCGCCAGGAACCACTCACGCAGGTACAGGCCGTGCTCGGTGAGCACGTAGGGCGTGTCGTCGTCCCACTTGGCCAGGAGGGCCAGCAGCACGCTGAGGCCGCTCGCCGCGGTCTGGCAGACGTCGGCCGCCGGGGCGTCGGCGGCGAGGGGCCGGAGGGCGTGCTCGAGCAGGTGCAGACCGCCGACCGCGTCGGCCACGGTCGGGCCCGGCCCGGCCTCGGTGTCGGTGCCGGGACGCCCGGCCGTCCAGTTCGCCTGCAGGAAGGCGAGCACCGCGTCGACCGAGGCGTCGCCGAGCAGCGCCGCCCGCAGCACCCCGGCCCGGGCGACCTCGCGGAGCTCGCGGAGCGACTCGGTGAGGGTCGTGACGTCGCCCGTCGGCCCGAGCGTGGTGAGCAGGCGGTCGAGCACCGGCGCGAACGAGCGGGTCGTCGCCCGCGTGGGGCGCCGCAGCTCGGCGGGCCCCCAGAGCGCGAGGTGCGTGACGCTGTCGACGTTGCGGGGGAGCTTCCACACGACCTGCTCGGCACCCGTCGCGCAGAGGCCGTGGACGTCGAACCGGTGGCGCGAGAGCCCCCGCACGAGCTGGTCGCACCAGACGCTCACCCCACCCTGGTGGAACGGGTAGGTGCCTTCGGTGAGGAGGGCGACGCGGCATCGGTCGATCAGCTCCCGGTGCCCGGGCGCGGGGATGGGGCTGGGGTCGGTGACTTGCGTCGATGCTCCGCCTGTGCCCGTCTCATGTCCTCGTACCGCCCGATGCGAGTAGCAAATGCCCTGGGTCGCGAAGCCCGCATGGACCGGCTTCGGAACACCGGGACCCGCTGAGCTGAAATGTACGGGTGGTCAGGGCACACGGCATCCCCAAAAGCACCCCATAGTTCGTGCCCCATTCCGGCCCACCACCCTGAGGATCCGACGTGCGGACCCCGAAAGATCGAGCCCGGATCCCGCAGCTGGACGAGGCCCGCGCCGTGGCCGCGGGTCGTGCCTGCGCCCCAGGCAGGCGCCCAGATCCTTGCCCCACCGTGCGGTGGGCAGGGTGCGCCGCGACGGGCCGGCCACGGCGCTGGGGGTCGGCGTGGCCAAACGTCGGGGTCGACGTCGCCGATTTCCGGGGTACAGCCCGGGCCGGATGGGCCGTACGTTCCCACCAGCACAACGGCGGACCGGGAACCTGCCCGGTCACCCCAGATCGAGGTGGACCAGGTTGCGTTTCAGATCCCCTGTCCTCACAACAATCGTCGTCGCCGCGCTCGTCGCCACGATGGCTGCGTGCCAGCCGGTGTCCCCACCCCCGGCTGGGGGCCCCCGAATCGATCTACGAGTCCTCGTGGTCGACGACGGGGGCCCCACGGTGGCGGCGCTCACCACCGAGCTCACGCGCGAAGGCGTTCCCTACACGTCGGTGGCCCTCACGAGCCCGACACGTCCCACCATCACGCCCGCATTCCTTGCAAATGGCAACGAGGCATTCTATGAAAGCGTCGTCCTGCCAAACGAGAACGGCGGGTCGCTGACCGCTGCTGAGTTGACGGCTGTCCACGCGTACGAGATCGCCTTCGGCATCCGTCAGGTCGACGCCTACACCTTCGCCAACCCGAACGTGGGCCTGCAGTACGCAGCCGACGCGGGCTTCACGGGGGACCTCGGCGGCACCACCGCCACCGTCACCGCTGCGGGCCGCTCCGGCGGCTGGGGCTACCTGAACGGCCCGGTGCCGTTCACGACGGGGAGCTACGCCTACGTGGCGCCGCCCCTCACGCCCGCCGCCATGCCCGCCGGCGCCTCGTTCACGCCGCTGGTCACCGCGCCCATCCCGGCGACCGCGGGCGCGGCTCCGTCGTCGGCGAGTACCAGGCGGGTGGCATCGACCAGCTCGTGATCACCGCGGCGTTCAACGTGGTGCTCCCGCAGTTCCAGGAGCTGGCGCACGGCATCATCACCTGGGCCACCCGCGGCGTGCACCTCGGCTATCAGCGCAACTACCTCACGGTGCAGGTCGACGACATCTTCAACAGCGACGCCATGTGGGACAGCGTCCACCACTGCACCCCCGGCGAGGACTGCCCCCGCGACGCGCTGGGCAACAGCATCTACCCCGAGGTGGCCGACCGCATGGTCGCCGCCGACGTGAACGCCCTCGTCTCCTGGCAGAACACGCACGGGTTCCGCCTCCAGATGGTGTTCAACGCCGGCCTGGCCTCCGACACCGACCCCCTCACCCAGTCCTTCCTGTGGAACCGGAACCAGTTCTGGTGGGTGAACCACACCTGGGACCACGAGTTCCTCGGCTGCCAGCAGAACGTCGCGGTCGTCCCCTGGACGTGCCAGACGGACACGACCGGGAACACCGTCTGGGTGCCGGAGAGCACCGTGCGGAGCGAGATCCGCCAGAACATCAACTGGGCCTGGACCCACGGCCTGCCCTTCGACGCCTCGGAGCTGGTGTCGGGCGACTACTCGGGGCTCCAGATCCCCGTCACGCAGCCGACCGACAACCCCGCGTTCCTCGCCGGGCTCACCGCCGAGGGCATCCGGTGGACCGCCGCCGACATCTCCCGCGGCGAGGTCACCCCCCGGGCGGCCGGGAGCGCGCTGACCGTGCCGCGCTACCCGATCAACATCTTCTACAACGCCGACTCACAGGCCCAGGAGGTGTCCGGAGTACAACTGGCTCTACACCTCGGTGGCCAACGGCGGCAGCGGCTACTGCGAGACGCACCCCGACACCACCACGTGCATCGCGCCGCTCGACCCGGCCACGGGCTTCGCCGGCTACATCGTGCCGCTCGAGACCTCGCTCACGATGGGTCACGTCCTGGCCAACGACCCCCGGCCGACGATGGTCCACGCCAGCAACCTGACCAACCAGCGGATCATCCTGCCGGTGCTCGAGTCGATCCTGTCCACCTACCGCGGCGAGCTGTCGTCCACGGCGCCGATCGTCAGCACCACCCTCGCCCAGGCGGGGCAGGTGCTCGTCGACCAGCACGCCTGGTCGTCGGCGTGGGGCACCGCCCCGGGCAGCGGCCAGACGGTGAGCGGCTACGTGCAGGACGGGCTGGTCCACATCCAGGGAGCGGCCGGCACCCGCTACCCCCTCACCGTGCCGGCCGGGACCACCGTGGTCGGCAGCGGCGCCACCTTCGGCTCGGCCTACGGCGGCGAGCGGTCGGCGTGGAGCGCGCTGTCGACGGGGTCGCTCACCTTGTCGCTGCCCCCGGGCACCGGCTACCCCATGCCCGTGACCGCCCCGACGTCGACGAGCACGTCCACCACGAGCACGAGCACGAGCACGAGCACGAGCACGACGACGACCACGACCACCATCGCCTCCCCGCCCCGCTACCCGCGGCCCCCCTGGTGGCCCACCTCGTGGCCCTGGCCGTGGGGGTGAGGGGACCGGGCGCGACATGCCGGTCAGGCGGACCGCGCACCCGACCCGAACGAGGTCGTCACGCAACGCAGTGACAGCACACGATGCGTCAGGTACGCTCTGATGCCTGGGAACGCTGACCGGGCGGATGGCGGTCCCCGCACGGACAAGAGGTTTGGCGTGGCGGACCCAGGAGACAGGCGAGCTCCAACTGTTGATCCGCGGCGCACCCTGCGTCGCGCCTCCGACCGGGCTGCCGCCCGCGCGGCCGACGGCACCCGTGGCAATGGCAACGCGGCGGCGACGCGGCCCGACCTCTCGGTGTCGATCGACCGGCGCCGTGGCACCACCGCCCGCTCCCGGCTGGTGGGGCGCGACGACGTGTTGCACGACCTCGACGTCCTGGTCAGCGGGCCCTGGGACGTGCCGCCCGCCACGGTGGTGCTCGAGGGCGCGCCGGGCCTCGGGAAGACCGCGCTGGTCAACACCGTGTGCCACCACGCCCGCCGCGCCGACGTCCGCGTGCTGCGCGCCCGCGGGGCCCGCCAGGAGACCTCGTCCACGTTCGGGGTCCTCGAGCAGCTCGTCGCACAGATCCAGGCCGAGGCACCGATCGGCGAGCGCGCCCGCTCGATGATGCGCCAACCCGAGGCCACCGCCGCCTCCGACCGTGAGCTGGTCGAGCTGTTCCGCTCGCTCGAGACGACCTTGTTCGACCTCGAGCCGCGGCGGCCGGTCCTCATCGCCATCGACGACGTCCACTGGTGCGACCCCGCGTCGATCGCGTTCCTGCACTACCTCGTGCGCCGCGTCGAGATCCACCCGGTCCGCTTCGTGATGAGCATGGTGCCGCGCCACGCCGCGGCTGTCGCTCACCCCGCTCGACCGCCTGCTGCACGAGTCGTCGGCGCGCCGCCTCACGCTCCAGCCGCTCACCCTCGTCGACGTCGAGGAGTTCCTCACGATGACCCTGGGCGTCAGCTCCGACGCCCGGGTCGCGGCCGAGTACCACCACGCCACCGGCGGCAACCCCTTCCTGCTGTCCGCGCTGCTGAGCGACATCGACCGCCGCCACCCACCCGGGGTCGACGAGCTGCTCGCACGCCTCGACGGCGACGCCCTCCCCGAGGTCGTGCGGGCGCTGGCGCACGGGCTCGAGCCTCTCAGCCCCGCCGCCCGGCACGCGCTCGAGGCGGCGGTGGTGCTCGGCAACGCGGCCACGGTCGACAACATCGCCGAGCTCATCGATGCCACGCCCTCGACGGTGGAAGAGGCCGCCGAGGCCATGCTCGAGCTCGGCCTCGTCAAGCCCGGCTGGCCGCTCCGGCTCGAGCACCCCCTGGTGGCATCGACGGTGCACCGGATGATCCCCGCCGACCGGCGCCAGCAGGCCCACGAGCGCGCCGCCACGTTGCTCGCCGAAGCCGGCGCGCCCCTCCGCGGCGTGGCTCACCACCTCGCCCAGACCGCCCCCTCCGGCGACGCCGGGCGGGCCTCGTCACTCGCCGACGCGGCGCGGCAGGCCGAGGCCGAGGGTGACGTCAGCGCGGCCCACGGGCTCTTCAGCCGGGCCCTCGCCGAACCACCCGAGACCGGGCCCCGCGTCGACATGCTGCTCGAGATGGCCCACGTCGAGGCCCGCCTGCGCCATCCGTCGGTGGTCGACCGGCTCGACGAGGCACTGCGGATCGGGGCCGACCCGGCGTCGGTGGGCCGCGCCACGCTCGGCGTCCTGTGGCACACCGTCGGCACCCGCTCGGCCAGCGGGGTGCTCGACGCCATGGACGCGGCCCGCAGCCAGCTCGACGACGACGACCACGAGCTGTCGTTGCACCTCGCCCTGGCGGCCGACCTGTTCGACCCGCACCTCGACACGCGCGAGCCGCCCCTCGCCGACGCCGACCTCGACGCCGCCGGGCCCACCGGCCGGATGTGGCGCATGCGCCGGGCCGGCGCCGCTGCCGACGCGCTCGCCGAGGGCACCGACGCCGACGCCACGGTCGACCTCCTCATCTCGTCACGGCGCGGCGCCGAGCTCCCCCACCGCGACCTGGTCGACCTCGTCGTGGTGGCCCACAGCGGGCTCACGCTGCTGCGCGCCGGTGCCGACGACGAGGGCCTCGCCCTGCTCGAGGGCCTCCGCGACGCCACCGTGGCTGCCGGCGACCCGCAGGCCCAACGCGTGGCGCTGTCGCTGCTGCTGCACGCGCACGTGCTGCGCAGCGACCTGACCGCGGCTCTCTCGGTCGACGTCGAGGCCGCCGAGCTCGGGGCCACGCCCTACCGCGCGTTCGATGCCGCCACCATCGCCTGGCGCCACGAGCTGGCGCAGCTGACCAACGGCGCCCACCACGACCTGGCCCAGCTCAACGCCCAGCTCGCCGCGGTGGTCGAACGGTCCCACGACCTCGGGTCCTTCGAGCCCTTCGCCGCCGCCGAGCAGCTCGGCTGGGCCCGGCTCCGGCGAGGCGAGCGCTCCGAGGCGCTCGAAGCCTTCCGGCGGGCGCAGCGCACGGCCGAGCGGGCGCTGGTCCGCAGCCCCGCGGTCACCGAGTGGCGGGCCGGCCAGGCCCTGGCCGCGGCGGCGCTCGGCGACCTGGTGACGGCCCGGCGCCTCGCCGACCGGCAGCTCGAGCTGGCCCGCCAGTACGGCGCGCCCCGCGCCATCGCCCGCTCGCTGCGGGCGGTGGCGCGCGTCGGCGCCGACGACCCGCGCGTCGGCCTGCTCACCGAGGCGGCCGACCTCCTCGCCCGCACCGACCTCGCCATCGAGCGTGCCGCCACCCTGCTCGATCTCGGCGCGGCCCTGCGCGAGGTCCGGCGACCCGGTCGGCGCCCGGCGGCCGCTGCCGCGCTGCGGCCGACCTGGCCGTCCGGTCGGGCGCCTCGGCACTCGTCGAGCGCTCGCGCGCCGAGCTGCGGGCGTCGGGCGCCCGGCCCCGGCGCATGGCCATCACCGGGCTCGAGTCGCTCACGCCCGCCGAGCGCCGCGTGGTCGACCTGGCCACGCGGGGCACCAGCAACGCCGACATCGCGGGCCAGCTGTTCATCAGCGTGAAGACGGTCGAGAGCCACCTCGCGCACGCGTACCGCAAGCTCGGCATCTCGTCGCGGGCCGCGCTGCGCGACCAGATCGCCGCGGGGTAGCTCCTAGGCCATCGACACGAGCTCGAAGAGGTCGTCGCTCCAGTTGCGGAAGTCGCCGTCGGGCAGGAGCAGCACGCGGTCGGGCACGAGCCGCTGCACGAACTCCACGTCGTGGCTGACGAGCACGATGGTGCCCGGCCAGTCGCCGAGGGCATCGGCCATGGCCTCGCGCGATCCGCGGGTCGAGGTTGTTGGTGGGCTCGTCGAGCAGCAGCAGGTTGTGGCGCCCCGCCACCAGCTGGGTGAGCGCCAGCTTGGTCTTCTCGCCGCCCGAGAGGGTGATGGCGTCCTGGAAGACCTTCTCGCCGGTGAGGCCGAACATGCCGAGCAGGCTGCGGCGGAACTCGTCGCCGAGCTCGGGCGACGCCTCGCGCACGTGGTCGAGCAAGGTGCGGCCCGACACGATGCCCTCGTGCTCCTGGGCGTAGTAGCCGGGCACCACGTTGAGACCGAAGCTGACCGACCCCGCGTTGGGCTCGGACACGCCCGCCAGGATGCGCAGCAGGCTGGTCTTGCCGGCGCCGTTGAGCCCCATCACCAGGAGCCGCTCGCCGCGGCCCACGTCGAAGGTGACGTCGGAGAACACCACGTTGTCGCCGTAGGACTTGCCCAGGGAGTCGACCTCGAGCACGGTGCGCCCCGCCTTGGGCGGATCGGGGAAGCGCACCTTCATGTGCCTGCTCGCGGGACGGGCCCGTCACCGCATCGCCCTGCAGCCGGACGATGCGCTTCTCGACGCTGTGGGCCATGGCGGCCTTGGTGGCCTTCGCCCCGAAGCGGTCGACGACCGACTGCAGGCGGTCGATCTCCTTGGCCTGGGCGGCGGCGAGCTTGGCGAGGCGCTCCTCGTCCTTGCGGCGGGAGGAGCGGTACTGGGTGTAGGTGCCCCGGTACTCGACCAGCGTGCCGGTGTCGTCGTGCCCGTTCGCGGTCGAGGTGGATGACCCGGGTGATGGCTTCGTCGAGCAGGTCGAGGTCGTGGCTGATGACCAGCAGGGCCCCCCGGTAGCCGCGCAGGAAGTTGAGCATCCAGTCCTTGGCATCGGTGTCGAGGTGGTTGGTGGGCTCGTCGAGCAGGAGCACGTCGCTGCCCGCGAAGAGGATGCGGGTGAGCTCCACGCGGCGGCGCTCGCCGCCGGACAGCACGCCGAGGGGCTGGTCGACGCGGTCGGCACCGAGGCCCAGGCCGTCGGCGAGGCGGCGCACCTCGGACTCGGCGGAGTACCCACCGTCGATGCGGAAGCGCTCCTCGGCCCGGGCGAAGCGGTCGATGTTGCGCGGGCTCGGGTCCTCCTCGATGCGCAGCCGGAGCTTCTCGATGCGCATCATGGCGTCGTCGAAGCCGCGCCCGGACAGCACGTGCGAGAGGGCGGTGAGGTCGTCGGGCACGCCGTCGAGCCGCGGGTCCTGCGGGAGGTAGCCGAGGCCGCCCTTGACGGTGACCGCGCCGCCCGCCGCAGGCTCCGCACCGGCCAGGACCTTGAGGAGCGTGGTCTTCCCGGCCCCGTTGCGGCCGACGATGCCCACCTTGTCGCCGGGCGCGACAGAGAACGAGACGCCGTCGAGCAGCGTGGTTCCGCCCGCTTCGGTGCGGACGTCCCGGGCGAGCAACATGGCTCCAGCGTGACAGCCACGGCCTCGCGGAGGCGAACGGGCGTCCGGCGGCGGGGAGCGGATTCGCCTACGGTCAGCGATCGTGACCAGCAACCGCGCCCGGCTGCACCCGCTCCCCGGGCAGCCCGCCAGCGTGCCGTGGCCCACCCGTGAGTGGCCGGTCCGCGACCCCCGCAACGATCCCGCGGTCGCCCACCACCGCCTCGCCGAGCTGCTGGCGCTGCCGTTCGGCGACGACGCCCCGCCCGAGCTGGGGCTCACCCACGCGGTGCTGGTCGTGCACCGCGGGGCGATCGTGGGCGAGGCCTACGGGCCCGGCTTCCTCAGCGACTTCGAGGTGCTCGAGGGCAAGGTGCAGGAGCCGGTCACGGCCGAGACGAGCCTGATCAGCTGGTCGATGGCCAAGAGCATGCTGCAGGCCGCCATCGGGGTGGCGGTGCGCCAGGGGCGCCTCGACATCCGCACCCCTGCACCCGTGCCCGAGTGGGCCTCGTCCGGGGATCCCCGGCGCGCCATCACGTGGGAGGACCTGCTGCACATGACCAGCGGCCTCGCGTGGATCGAGGACTACGTCGACGGCACCGGCTCCGACGTCATCGAGATGCTGTTCGGCAAGGGCTCCGACGACATGGCCGCCTTCGCCGCCTCGTTCCCTCGCGCGGCCGAGCCCGACACGCAGTTCCTGTACTCGAGCGGCACCAGCAACATCCTCGCCCGGGCGCTGCAGACGGTCCTGGGCATCGAGGGCAACGCCGCGGCCACGCGCGAGTTCCTCACCGAGGAGCTGTTCGGGCCCCTAGGCATGACCACGGCCGACCCCCGCTTCGACCCGGCGGGCACCTTCACCGCCTCGTCCTACGTCTATGCCACCACCCACGACTTCGCCCGCTTCGGGCTGCTCTACCTGCGCGGCGGCACCTGGGACGGGCGCACCATCGTCACCCCCGAGTGGGTCGACCATGCCCGCACGCCGATCGCCTGCGACACGCTCAGCTACTGCGGCTACGGCGCGCACTGGTGGACCCACCCCGACGACCTCGGCACCTTCGGCTGCCACGGCTACGAGGGCCAGCGCATCACCCTCGTTCCCGCCCGCGACCTGGTGGTGGTCCGCCTGGGCAAGACCACGTCGCCCGACGACGACCTCGAGGAAGCCCCCGTCGACCGCTACGTCGACGAGCTCATCGCCTGCTTCGACGCGTAGGCCCGGTCAGTTCACCGAGCGCTCGCGCCCTTCCCAGTAAGGGCGCGCGGAGCTTGAACTTCTGGAGCTTGCCGGTGGCCGTGCGGGGCAGCTCGTTGCGGAACTCGATGCGCTTGGGGCACTTGTAGCCGGCCAGCTTGGTGCGGCAGTGCGCGATGATCTCGTCCTCGCGTCACCTCGGCGCCCTCGGTGACGACGACCAGCGCCATGACCATCTCGCCCCACTTCTCGTCGGGCACGCCGATGACCGCCACCTCGGCGACCGCCGGGTGCGAGAACAGCGCGTCCTCGACCTCGATCGACGACACGTTCTCGCCGCCGGTGATGATGACGTCCTTCTTGCGGTCGGAGATCGTGAGGTAGCCGTCGTCGTCGATGAAGCCGCCGTCGCCGGTGTGGAACCGAAGCCGTCGACGATGGCGGCGGCGGTGGCGTCCGGCTGCTCCCAGTAGCCCGTCATGATCACGGTTCGACCGGGCGAGCACCTCACCGTTCTCGTCGACGTCGATGCGTGACGCCGATGCGCGGGCGCACCGGCACGCATCAGGCGCCGCGAGCGCTCGGCCACGTCGAGGTCGTCCCACTCGGCGCGGGTGCGGTTGATCGTGAGCAGCGGCGAGGTCTCGGTGAGCCCGTAGATCTGGATGAACTCCCAGCCCAGCTCCGTCTCGACCCGCTCGATGGTGCGGGTCGGCGGCGGCGCGCCGGCGACCACGATGCGGACCCGGTCGCGGCCCGGGATCGGGACCGTCCCAGCTGGCGGCGGCGTCGAGCACCGCCGCCACGACCGCCGGGGCCGCGCACAGCAGGGTGACGCCGTGCTGCTCGACGCGCCGCAGGATCTCGGCGCCGTCGACCTTGCGGAGCACGATCTGGCGCACGCCCATGCCGACGGTGGCGTACGGCATGCCCCAGCCGTTGCAGTGGAACATCGGCAGCGTGTGCAGGTAGACGTCGCGGTCGCTGACCCCGGTGTGCAAGCCGAAGGTCGACGGCGTTGAGCCACAGGTTGCGGTGGGTGAGCTGCACGCCCTTGGGCCGCGCGGTGGTGCCGGTGGTGTAGTTGATGGTGGCCGTGGCCGTACTCGTCGGGCTCGGCCCACGGGCGCGGCTCGCGGTCGTAAGCGAGCAGCTCGTCGTCGGCCTCGTCGCCGATGATCAGCTTGCGTGGGTGCGTCGACCCCCGCCAGCGCCTCCTCGAGCTCGGGGTCGACGAGCAGGATCGACGCGCCGCTGTGCTCGACGATGTAGCGCACCTCCTCGGCCACGAGGCGGAAGTTGATGGGCACGAGCACGCGTCCCCAACCGCTGACCCCGAAGAAGGCGCTCAGCAGCCGGGCCGAGTTGTGCGACACCATCGCCACCCGGCTCGCCGACGCCGATGCCGAGCGCGTCGAGCCCGGCGGCCTGCGCCCGGGCGCGCCGTGCCAGCTCGGCGAAGGTGAGGTCGGGCCAGGGCGCTGCCGGCTGGTCGGGCTCGTCGACCACGGCCACCCGGTCCGGGTAGACGGTGACGGCGCGGTCGAGGAAGTCGCGGACGGTCAACGGCACCTGCATGGCGCACCCCCGGGTCGGTTCGCAGCGCTTCGGCTCTGGCGCCGGTCACCGTAGTTCGTCGCGAATCGGGGCACGCCCACGGTGCCGGCCTGGCCCGCACCGGGTAGAACAAGCACCGCACATCAGGTCGCAGCCACAGGAGCAGGCATGAGAATCGGAATCTTCGCGGGGGGCCTCACCGGCCGGGGCTCGTCGGTCAGCCGGGCCATCGAGGTGGCCCAGCAGGCGGCCGACGACGGCTTCGCGTCGTTGTGGGTGCCGCAGATCTTCTCGGTCGACGCGCTCACCACGCTGGCGGTCGTCGGCCACGCGGTCCCGGGCATCCAGCTCGGCACGGCGGTCGTCCCCACGTACCCGCGCCACCCCATCGCGCTGGCGCAGCAGGCCCTCACGGTCCAGTCGGCCTCCGGCGGACGGCTCACGCTCGGCATCGGCCTGTCGCACCAGATGGTGATCGAGAACATGTACGGGTACTCGTTCGAGAAGCCGGTGCGGCACATGCGCGAGTACCTCGAGGCGCTCATGCCGCTGCTGCGCGGCGAAGGCGCGTCGATCAGCGGCGAGGCCGTCACCGCGCACGCCGCCCTCGACTTCGCCGACGCGCCGGCCCCCGACGTGCTGGTCGCGGCGCTCGGTCCCAAGATGCTCGAGCTGGCCGCCACCGTCACGGCCGGCACGATCACGTGGATGACCGGCCCGGTCACGCTCGCCGAGCACACCGTCCCCACGCTCACCAAGGCCGCGGGCGACCGGCCCATGCGGGTGGTCACCGGGCTGCCGGTGTGCGTCACCGACGACGCTGCGGGCGCCAAGGAGCTGGCCGCCAAGAACTTCGAGGTCTACGGCATCCTGCCGTCGTACCGGGCCATGCTCGACCGCGAGGGCGCCGAGGGCCCGGCCGACGTGGCCATCATCGGCGACGAGGCCGCGGTGCGCGACGGCGTCGACCGGCTCCGCCAGGCGGGCGTCACCGAGTTCGCCGCGGTCGAGTTCCACCCCGGCGACACCGAGTCGCAGCGCACCCGCGAGCTGCTCAAGTCGCTCCTGTAGCGCGAGGCCTGGTCCGAAACCGACCGTGACGGTCGGTTTCGGACCAGAGCTCGGTCAGCGGGCGGTCCAACCCCCGTCGACCGCGAGCGTCTGACCCGTCACGTAGGTGCTGGCGTCGGAGGCGAGGAACAGCAGCGCGCCGTCGAGCTCGTGCTCGTCGCCCGCGCGGCCCATGGGGCAGTTGCGCGTGAGGAACGCCATCGATCCCTCGTCGGCGAACATCTTCTCGTTGGTCATCTCGCTGCGGAACCAGCCGGGCGCGATGCCGTTCACGCGCACCCCCTTGCGGCTCCACTGGCAGCCGAGCTCACGGGTGAGGCTCACGACCGCGCCCTTCGAGGCCACGTAGCTCGCCTGCTTGATCGGGGCCGACGCCACCAGCCCGAGCATCGACGCGATGTTCACGATGGAGCCACGCCGTTCGGCGAGGAAGTGCCGGCCCGCCAGCTGCGAGAGCACGAACAGCGCGTTGAGGTTGACGTCGACGACGCGCTCGAAGTGCTCGACCGGCTCGTCCTCGGCCGGGTACGTGTCGCCGATGCCGGCGTTGTTGACGAGCACGTCGAAGCGCCGGTCGGTCTCGGCGGCGAACGCCGTGGCGGCCTCCACCAGGCGGGCGCACGCGGCGTCGTCGGCGACGTCGCACGGCACCGCGCGCATGTGCTCGTGCCCCGCGGCCAGCGCCTCGATGCGGTCGACACGTCGCGCCGCCACCACCACGGCCGCGCCGGCCTCGTGCAGCACCTCGGCGAAGCGGACCCCGAGCCCGCTCGAGGCGCCGGTGACGATGGCCACCGAGCCGTCGAGACGGAACAGCGACGAGGAGCCCGCGGGGATCTGGTCGGTCATGCTGAAACCTTGGCACGCCGACCCCGGGTGGCCGTTCCACGAGCGACCGGTAGCGTCGCCTCGTGAAGATCCGGATCGGCTTCGGGCCACCGCTGAGAACGGCCCTCGACGACCCCGGCGAGCTGGGCGCGCTGGTCGACTCGCTCGAGGGGAACGGCTTCGACTCGCTCTGGCTCAGCGAGCGCCTCACCGGCCCGGCCCCGACCCGCTCATCGCCATCGCCATCGCCGCGGGCCGCAGCCGGCGGCTCCGGTTCGGCACCGGCGTGCTGGTCCTGCCCGGGCGGAACCCGGTGGTCCTCGCCAAGGAGATCGCCAGCCTCGACCGGCTGTCGGGCGGGCGGTTCCACCCTGCGGTCGGCCTCGGCGCCGTCGAGCCGCGCGAGCAGGCCGCCTTCGGCGTGGCCCGCAACGAGCGCGCCGCGTGGGTCGACGAGGCGCTGCCCCTCATGCGGCGGCTGTGGTCGGGGGAGCCCGTGCACCACGACGGGCCGTGCTTCCCCCTCGACGGGGTGCGGCTCAGGGTCACGCCCCACCAGGACCCGTTGGAGGTGTGGCTGGGCGGCCGGGTGCCCGTCGAGCTGCGGCGCATCGGCCGGCTGGGCGACGGCTGGCTGCCCTCGTTCATGACGCCCGACGAGGTGGCCGCGGGCTGGGCGGTCATCAACGAGGTCGCCGCCGAGCACGGCCGCTCGGTGCCCGCCGACCACCTCGGCATGCTCGTGCCGTACGCCGACGGTCCCCTGTCCGACGACGTCGCCGCGCTGTTCGCCGCACGCCGCCCCGACGTCGACGCCCGCGACCTGGTGGCCGGGGGCCTCGACGACCTGCGGGCCAACGCTCGAGGCCTACATCGCCGTCGGTGCGTCGAAGTTCGTGGTGCTGCCCCTGGCGGCGCCCGCCGACTGGGACTCGGAGCTCAGCCGGCTGGCCGAGGCGGTGCTGCCCGCTGCAGCAGTCGTGACCCGATCCCCGGCACCGGCTCCCGTCGCGGCCGGCCCAGGCCACGATACATGGCCGCGCAGCCCGTCGGTGGCCAGGGCCACGAAGTCGTCGTCGTGCGGCCGGGTCGCCGTGCTCGAGCCAGCCAGCACCGACTCCACGTCGCCGTCACCATGAAGTCGACCACCAGCGGTGCAGCGGCTCGGCGCCGGGGCGTTCGGACCGGCCAGCTCCTCGGCGAACGCCACCTGCACGGCGCGGACCTCGGCTCGCGTAGTCGGCGAACGCGGCTCGCGCCGGGCGTGCACCCACAGCAGGCGGAAGCCGTCGGGGTTGCGCCGGGCCACCGTGAGCATGGCCCCCACCACGCGACCGCCGCGTGCCGGTGTCGGCCGGCAGCAGGCCCGACTGCTGGTCGAGGGCCTCCACCAGGTGGTCCGACACCTGCTCGAGCACCGCCCGATACAGCTCCTCCTTGGAGTCGAAGTGCCGGTACACGATGAGGCGGGTGACCCCGGCCTCGGCGGCGACGTCGTCCATCGACGTGGCCTGGAAGCCGGCGCGGGCGAAGGCGGTGGCCGCGGCCTGCACGCAGCGAGCTGCGTGCCGCTCGGCCCGCCGCATGAGCTGGCGCCCACCGTGACCGATGTCGCAGGGGACGGGGCGGGCGGCCACTTGCCAACTGTATACAGATGTGTTTACACTTTGGCAGGACGACGGGCCGCCCGAGGCCGGTCACGGCCGCAACCACGGGGGACACCGCATGAGCGCCACGCACAGGCACCGCACAGCTCGACTTCACCGAGGCCGAGCTGCTCGCCACGCACGACTATCGTCGAGCCGCTCATCGTCGCGCGGCGTGCGCTGCCACGGCGGCTTCGACGAGACGGGCGCCTACGTGTCGCCGCGCACCAAGAACCGGTGGCCGGCCATCGAGGCCTGGGAGGCGCAGCACGCCGACACTTCGGCACCCCGACCTGCTCGACGTCCCCCTCGAGACCTGGCCCGAGCAGCTACCCGAACGTCGCCCAGACCCAGCTCCTGCTCCGCCACGGCGTGCCCGCAGCCGGCCATCTCCACCCTCACCCGCATCGGCACCGTCGAGGGGTTCGGCGCCCTCATCCGCCACATCGTGATGCCCGACTGTCGCGCGCATCTTCGACGAGGACATCGCCGGCACGGCCATGACCCACCTCGGCCGGCGGGCTCTACGAGGCCCACGCCCGCGACGAGGCCGGCTACGAGGACGAGGCCGGGCACGACCAGATGTGGTTCGCCGCCCGCGACGTCGC
Organism: uncultured Pseudomonadota bacterium; assembly: GCA_963794205.1. Taxonomy (GTDB): domain Bacteria; phylum Pseudomonadota; class Gammaproteobacteria; order Xanthomonadales; family Rhodanobacteraceae; genus Metallibacterium. The sequence goes on along the minus strand of CAWCCR010000014.1, from coordinate 8,215 downwards.
CTTCGAGAGCCCCGTCACCGAGGACGAGACCGCCCGTCATGCTCGAGCGCATGGGCATCGCCGCGGCCGGCTCCGGCGGCGAGATCGACCCTCGCCGACCTCCGCCCAGGCGCTCGCCAACCGTGTGCTGCCCGACGACATCGACTTCGACCTCGAGTCGCTGCTCACCCGCATGATCGGGCTGCTGTTCATCGAGATCTCCGCGTTCCACGCCTTCTCGTGGGCCGAGACCGTGCTCGCCGACCCCGACGCTCGTGGCCGGCGAGGGCGAGGCCGCCCGCCTCGTCTCGTACATCCGGGCCGACGAGTCGCCCGCACGTCGCCTACCTCAAGACGGTGCTCACCGAGATGCGCGACCGCACCGTCATCGGCGAGTCGGGCCGGCGCTACGCAGGCCGCGAACATCGTCGGGCCGATCTGGGACCGGGGCCTCGAGGACTCCCTCGGCGTGCGCCGCAACGAGCAGCTCGACACCATGCGCCGCGAGGTCGAGCACGCGGTGCGCGGCCGCGCCGACAAGGCCGACCTGCTGGCCGAGTTCGACGCCCTGGGCTCGGTGCAACGCGCCGCCACCGGCGACTGGGTGGTCCGCACCGAGAGCTGACGCTCAACGGTCAGCGCTCAGCGCTTGATGTCCTCGAGCTCCCGACCGTGGGTGTCGGGGAACTTCCAGGCGATCAGCGACAGGCCCAGCAACGGGCCGATCCCGAGCAGCGTCACCGACACCGACAGCGAGCCCGACAGGGCCACCAGCGCGCCGCCGACGCGCGAAGCTCATCGCCTGCCCACCCACGTTCGCCACCGTCACCCAGGCGGAGGCCTGGCTCCGCACCGCGGTGCTGAAGAGCTCGGCGGTGTAGGCACCGAGCACCGGGCCCGCGCCGAGCACGCCGCACAGCATCACCACCATGCACGGGAGCAGCACCGCCACGCCGCCGGGCAGCCAGAAGAAGCCCATGGCGCCCAGCACACCCAGCCCCGCCAGGAGGCAACCGACGAGCCGGCGTCCGTAGCGGTCCGACATCGCGCCCGCCGCGAGCATGAGCGGGATGCCGGGCGCGCCGGCGGCGACGAGCATGAAGCTGGCCGCCGAGGCGCTGAGGCCGCGCTCGGTCTGCAGGAAGTCGATGGCGAAGCCGCTGGCCTGCGCCGCCAGGTTGATGAGCAGGCCCGCACCCATCACCAGCACGATCCAGTGCAGGTGCGGCGGCCGGAAGATGTCGCGCCACGAGCGCGCCAGCTCGCCGCGGCGCCGCGCCTCCTCGAAGCGGGCGCTCTCGGGCAGCCGCCGTCGCAGCCACGCCACCACGAGCAGGGGCGGCAGGCCGAGCACGTAGAGCCAGCGCCACGACAGGCCGAGCGGGTGGATGATCGCGCCGAACGCAACCGCCCCGAACCCCACGCCCAGCGCGGAGCTCATCTGCAGCCAGCCGAACCCGAGGCCACGGGCGCGCGCCGGCAGCGACTCGGCCGCCATCGTCCACACGATCGCGGCCTCGGCGTTGAGGAAGAGCTTGGCGGCGAACTGGGCGCCCGCGAACGCCGCCGCGTCGGGGGCGAGCGCGGTGAGGCCCGTGGCCACCGTGTAGCCGATGACGGCACCGATGAGCAGCCGCTTGCGGCCCAGCCGGTCGGCCTGGCGGGTGAGCGGCACCGCCGGCAGGGCCCCGAGGTAGAGCAGCGCCAGCCACCACGACGCGGCCGACTGCGTGAGCCCGAACGTCTGGCGGATCTGCTTCAGCGCCACCAGCACGACGCCCCGGTCGTAGCCGTCGAAGAACATGGTGGTGCCCAGCAGGAACAGCATCACCCAGTGCTCGCGGTCGAGGGCCTTGAAGCCGTTGCGGATGGCGGCCAGCCCGCCCGGCTGCCCGGCCAGCTCCCCCACCTCCTCGGCACCGGCCATGACCGGGGCCACCGAGGCCTCGTCGGAGCGGATGTCCTCGGCACCCGCGTCGTCGGGGAGCACGGGTTCGTCGGCGGGGGTGTCGGTGAGGGGGGTCGGCGCTCCCGCCAGCTCACCCGGCTGCGTCACGAACCTCCCCGAGCCACCCTTCCCACCCTACGAGTTGCGGTGGACGATGGCGGACGGGGGCGGGATCGGGCCTCCCACCTCGCCCGGGGTGCAGGTCGACACGTGCGGCGCCGACGGGCGTCGGCGGGTGCAGGAACGGCGGGCGGCCGTGCAGGTCGAGCGCAGTCGAGCAGGTTGTCGGCGTTGCGCGTCGCGGTAGGTCAGCGCCCGCAGGTTCCACTTCGTCTCGATGAGCCTCAGCACCGACGTGTGGTCGTGGACCACGTGCGACACGTAGTTCTTCCGGGCGTACGGCGAGACGATCACCGCCGGCACGCGGAAGCCGTAGCGGTCGTAGCCGCCGGGCAGGTCGCGGCGGGCGTGGATGCCGGGCGGGACGTTGTCGGGCGCGCACCGCGGCCGGCGGCGGCACGTGGTCGTAGTAGCCGCCGTGCTCGTCGTAGGTCCAGATGAGCACGGTCTTGTCCCAGGTCGGGCTCGTGCATGACCGCGTTGACGACCTGCGAGCCGAACTGCTCGCCGACTGCGGATGTCCTGGGGGTTCTCCTCGGACTGCGTTGTCGAAGTCGGGTCGACGAAGCGGAACGGCGGGCAGCGTGCCGGCCGCGGCGTCGGTGAAGAACTGCGTCGATCGGCGACCGAGGTTGTCGGCGGTACTCGTGGGCGGTTCGAGACATCACGGCCGGCGGGCAGGTCGGTGTAGTAGTTCCGTCCACGAGATGCCGTGCGCGTCGAGCTGGTCGAAGATCGTGCCGTTCGGCGGGGGCGGGTGCGGTGAGCGCCGCGGTGCGTCGTGCTGACGATGCCCGTCGGCGGTGCCCGCCGATGCAGGAAGCGCCGGTTCGGGTAGGTCTGGCCGAGGCAGGAGCGAACCAGCGGTCGCACAGCGGGAACGTCCTGGCCAGCCCGTAGTAGAAGGGCAGGTCGTCGCCCGTCCAGTAGCCCATGGCCACCGGGCCGCTGCCGGCGCGACGAAGCCGTCGTTGCGCGCCGTCGTTCGCACGGCGGTGTGGCTGGCGTTCCAGTTCTGGCCGGGCGGCGCCGGGAGCTGGCACGTCGATGGCATGTGGAACGCGCGGACGAGGCTTGCCGGTGCCGTCGGGGTTCGTGTCGACCGGTCGGCCGTGCCGTCGAGCAGGTGAAGCCGTCGCCCCGGCCGAGCATGCCGAAGTAGTTGTCGTACGAGTGGTTCTCCATCATCAGCACGACGATGTGCTCGATCTGGGGCAGCGGGTCGGTGCCCTCGGGCAGCCTGGGGTACGGCCGCGAGCCGGGGAAGCGCAGCTCTGCGCCGCCCAGGACCGACTGGCGCGCCCGCGGTGCGGGCCGCCGCGCCCTTGGTGCCGGCCACCGCGAGGCCGGTGACGAGCGCCCCGCCAAGGAAGGAGCGCCGCGACCACCGCTCACCCGGGGGCGGGGTGTTGTCGTCGGGGGGTGGGACGGGAGGCAAGGCTTCGGTCACACGACCGATTCAACACCTTGCCGCCGGGGTTTGCTGGGCGGGAGGCCGAACGCCCTGCCCGGCGGTGCCTCAGATGTTCGGGCCGCTCCCGGGTTTGGTGCCCGGAGGCCCACCGGGACCGGGTGTGGTGGTGCTCGGCGAGCCGCCACCACCGCCGCCGGCGTGGCACACCGTGGCCTCCACGAGCGACTGCCCGGGCGCGTGGGGTCGGCGATGATCACGAACGTGGCCTTCACCCGGTTCGCCCACTGCGTGACCGCCTGCGCCATCACCGTCGTCGACTCGCGGTCGACCGAGGCCGAGGCGGATGCGGGCGCACGACCGGCCCTGCGAGGTCCACGCCACGGTGGCGTCGCCACGGTAGCCGTCCATCGCCTGCGAGAGCAGGTCGCTGTCGACGTTGTCGGTGAACGCGTCCTGGATCAGCAGCTGGCCGAAGGCGCCCGACGCCGTGGGCGTGGCTCCCGGAGCCGGGGGCGGCACCACCAGGGGCTTCTCGCCCGCCACGTAGCGCGTGGGGTCGAGCGCCTGCTGGCTGCCGCCGGGCGGGGTGCGGAACGAGCGTCGAGGCCCGCCCCGGCCACCCTGGTCGAGGATGGCCTGCACCAGGTCGGGGCCCACATTGTCGGGCTCGACAGCCAGCCGCGCCAGCGACACCGGCACCTGGCGGGGATCGGACACGTTGGGCGTGCGGTCGGCCGCCTCGGCCTGCGCGGCCTGCTGCTCGTCGTAGGGCTGGGTGGCCAGCCGGTGTTCGCGATGCGCTGCTGGTCGCCCGACACCAGGCTCGCCAGGCCGAACTGCGCCTCGCCCAGGCCCTTCGAGGGGTCGAGCCGGCCGATCGAGAACCACTGGTCGTCGAGGGCCCGGGTGAGCATTCCCACGATGGTCTGCTTCACGTACGACGTGTACGGCGCCGTGCGCACGTGCAGCACCTTCGTGGCCGGGTCGTAGAACGCCACGGTGCCGTCGCCCAGCCACGTCTGCTGGGCCTGCACCAGGTCGGTGTTGCTGGGGTTCAGGCCGGAGCGCGGTCATGACCACGTTCAGGTGCGTGAGCAGCGGCTTGTCGGAGCGCAGGTAGGCGTGCCACGCCGACAGGTAGGTGGGCACGGTGTCGAGCACCACCGCGGGGTGGACTTGAACTTGAGGCCCCGGTGCTGCTCGACGAAGGCGATGAAGCCCGGGAGCGCCCGGGCGAGCTGAGCCCGCGTGAGCACCTGCCCGTCGGGGTCGGTGGTGGTCGGCCCGGGAACCGTGGTGGGTGCGGTGGACGGCGTGACGGTGGTGGGCGGTGCGGTCACGACCCGCTTCTTCGGGGGGCGCAGCAGGAGGAGGAGCCCGAAGGTGGCCAGGGCCGCCAGCAGCGCCACGCCCACCACGACCGCGGCGAGCGGCATGCCACCCGAGCGGGGTGGTTCGACGACGGGCGCCTCGGGAGGCGGCGGCTCGCTGCCCGGAGGCCAGTCGAGCGGGGGGCTCGGCGGGTAGGGCGGTGGGTTCGGCAGCCAGCGCTCGGGCACGGGGTGGGTCTCTCCGTCTGGTGGTAGCCGAAACGCTAACGGTTTCCGTGCCTGCTGAAACGTCGGATCAGCTACTGAGCTGGGATCTCCACGAATCCGGCCCAGGTGGTGCGTCGGGCCAGCCGGTGCTTGACACTCGGCGGCAGTGCCTGACCGGGACCCCGCCCCACCCGACGATCCGGGCTCCCCCGCGCCCACGCGCACCGGCCGGCGCGAGCTGCCCGGCCGAGCCCACGCCGTCGACGACGCCACCGACCTCGAGCCGGGGACCCCGCCCGAGCCGGCCACCCCACCGCCCACGGTCGGCGGCGACGAGGCCATCGCCAGCCGCGCCACCAGCGAGGAGGCCCGCGACCTGCTCGCGCTGCGACGTGCCAAGGCGGGCGACGACGCCTCGTTCGCGGCCCTGCTCCGCGCCAACGACGCCACCCTGCGGGCCTTCACGGTCGCCCTCAGCGGCGCCGACGCCATGGACCGGGTCGTCCGCGACGCGTACGTGAAGGCGTACCGGGCGCTCGACCTGGCTCCCGACCGCGACCCGCGCCTGTGGCTGCTCCGCGTCGCCGGCACGGCCTGCTTCGACGAGCAGCGGCGCCAGACCCGACCCTCGCGGCGACGCGCCCGGAGCGCGGCCCACGACGACGGCGAGCCCACCCCCGATCCGGCGCCGGTGCCGATCGAGCTGCCCGACGAGCAACGCGTGGCCCTGGCCCTGGTCGACGCGGCGGGCCTGCCCATCCGGGAGGCGGCACGCGTCACCGACCGCATCCCCGACCGCCTCCACGACGACCTGCGCCCGGCCCGCGAGGCCACGCCGGGCGTGGCGCTGCTCCGACCCGAGGCCGCACCCGCGCACGGGGCCGACTTCTGGAACGACGTGGCGCGGCGGCTCCTGGTCGCCCGGGAGACGCCCTCCACGCGGCTCGACCCGGTCGACGAGGGCAGCGCCGGCCATCGGCTACGCGCTGCCGACGCTCAGCACCCCGGCGCCGGGCCAGCCCCGCGCCGAGCCCTCGCAGGCGCCGCCACGCCAGCAGGCGCGCCGCCGCTCGCCGGAACCGGCCCGGTCGGCAACCGCTCGAGCGAGGCCTCCCCGCCGCGCAGGCTGCGCACGCGGCCGACGCCGCCCGCCGCGGCCCCGGCCGTGGCCGTGCCACCGAACCCGTGTGCGGAGCAGGCCGCCCGGGGCATGGCCACCCGCGTGCCGCAGACCCGCACCCGGAACGTGCCTGGGGCCGGATCGCCGCGATCGCCGGCCGTCCTCGTCGATGCTCATCATGGTGCTCGTGGTCGTCTTGGTGGCCAGCAAGGCCACCAACCGCGACGCCCGGCTCGGCCTCACCACCGACAAGGTGCTCGACCGCCTCGACGACGACCTCCTCGCCGACCGCACGGTCACCGGCACGCTCCGGGTCGCCGCGCCGGGCGCGCCGCCGAGCCGACCACCGGTCGCTACGTCTTCATCCACGTCTGCGACGGGTCCTGCGGCTCGCCCGCGGCGACGGCCGCTGGGACGAGGCCTACGACGCCTCGACGAGCACCTTTCCGATCCGCGGCACCCGTCCCCGGGGCGCCACGCCACGACGAAGGTCTCGCTGACCAGCCTGGCCCCGGGCCCGCCCGACCCGTCGGGCTTCGACGCGAGGGCCACCGGCGACCCGCTCGCCGCCACCCTGCGCCTGCTTCACGAGGGCACCGGGCGTCAGGTGACCACCTCCGCGCTGCTGCCCGCCGGCACCACCGACACCAGCCAGGCGACGGCCGTGTGGGTCATCACCGCCCACCTCCCCCGCTCGTCGGCGGCCGCGCTCCACCCCCTCCTCGCCGGGGTCGGCTCCCTGGCCACCGAACCAGCGGCGACGAGGTCCGCGTCGGTGGTCGACCAGTCGCTGCTGCTGCCCCTGCGGCTCCAGGTGCTGCACGCGGGGTGTGTCGGTGATCGACGTCCACCTCGGGTCGCTCGCCGTCAACGACCCGCTCCCGGCTGGCAGCCTCCACGTCGGCGGCGCCGCGCTCACCGCCACGCGCGACCTCGGGTTCCGCGCCACGGCGCTCAGCGGTGCGCAGGCCGTCGTGGGCTACCAGCCGCTCACGCCCGCCTTCGTCCCCGACGGGTACGTGCTGACCAACGTCGCGGTCCGGGCCACGGCACCCGTGGGCGTCCGCAGCACCGCGGGCGGCACCAACCCGCCCGACGTCGACGTGGTGTCCCTCACCTACCGCCGAGGCTCGCTCTCGCTCACCGTCACCACCCGCCGCACGGGCGCCTCGGCCAAGGCGTGGCACGACCCCTCGCGTCGTCGGGCAGCCGCGGGCGGCACCGGCTCACCGGCGCGCACCGACCCCGACGTGACCCACCTCGGTCGGGCGCGTTCGCCGGCACCACGGCGCGAGCGGATCGTCGCCGCTCCCCCACCTCTGGGCGGTCAACGACCAGTACGTGCTCGACCGTCGCGGGCGACCTCGGGGCATCCCAGCTCCACACGGTCGCAGCGTCGATGCACTGACATGGCGACGCGTCGAGCGGGGTCAGCGAGCGGCGTGGCGTCGATCGGGCAGCACACCAGGGTCCGACGGCGCGCGGCCTCGCGAGTCGGGCGCACGAACACCCAGCTCATGGCCCCTGCGGCCGCCGCCAGCACCGCGGCGATCTCCATGGCCGACTGGTAGCCGGCGGTGAGGGCGAGGGGCCGGCGGTAGGCGTCGCCGCTGAGGCCCACGAGCGTGGGGCAGGACCTGTCACTGCCACGAGGCCGCCGACGCGGGCGATGGCGTTGTTCACCCCGAGGCGATGCTGGCGTGCTCGATCGGCGCGGAGAGCGCCGGCCGCGGTAAGGGGCGCGACGAACCCGGCAATGCCGAAGCCGAACACGGTCGCGGCCGGCAGCACGTCGGCCACGTAGGTCGACCCGGGCCCGATCCCCGAGAACATCATCAGTCCCGCCGACGCCAGGAACGACCCCACGGTCATGGGCAGGCGCGGGCCGATGCGCTCGGCCAGCACACCGAGCGGGCCGACAGCCCCAGCATGATCACCGTGAGGGGCAGCAGCGCCGCGCCCGCCTCGACCGGCGAGTACCCGAGGGCGTTCTGCAGCTCGATGGTGATCAGGAAGAGGCTCCCGACGCCGGTGTAGAGCACCAGGGTCACGGCGTTCGTGGCTCGGAACATCCGTGCCGCGAACAGGCCGGGATG
>CAWCCR010000013.1:0-206714 GCA_963794205.1 uncultured Pseudomonadota bacterium | reverse complement strand
CGCCGTCGCCCGCCACGCTGGGCTGCCCGCTGACGTTGACGTCGCCCAGGTCGAGCAGCCGTGCCTTGCCGCGCAACGGCTGCAGCCACAGCACCGAGCGCGTGCCCAGCTCGCCGCTCAGCAGCAGGGTGCGGCCATCGGGCATCCAGGCATAGGTGTCGATGTTGCGCGCAAGGTCCGCGGTGACGTCGCGGTCGTGGCCGGCTTCGGCGACGTACACCGCGTTGCCGTTGTTCTCGTCGCCGTGGCGCGGACGCAAATAGGCATAGCGCGCGGAACTGCCCGGCGCGTACCGCACCGCCATCGCGCCCTGCTGGTCGGAGAGCGTGCGCGGCACGCCGTCGGCGGCATCGACCGCGTCGACGACGGAATGGAACGACGGCCCCCAGTACGGATTGGGGTAACGGATGAAGGCGATCCGCCTGCCGTCCGCGCTCCACGCCGGTTCGGGCGTGCCCTGGCGGTCGGTCTGCAGGCTGTAGCGGCCCCGGGTCAGCCGTGTGGCGTGGCCGCCGCCGCTGCTCACCACCCACAGGTGCCAGGGCGCCAGCGCGTTGCGCAGCTCGAAGTTGCCGTCGGTCACCTCGAAGGCGCCGTCATGCCGGGCCAGCGCCCTGGCGTTGGCGGGTGCATCTTCGGTGATGTAGGCGATGCGGGCGTCGTGCGGGCTCCAGGCGAAGCCGTCCACGCCGCGCGGCACCTTCGTGATCTGTTGCGGGTCACCGCCATCCATGGGCATCACGAACACCTGCGGCTTGGGCTTGGCGTCCTTGGCGGTCGCCGCAGCATCCGGCGCCACACCCGGCACCGCGGCGTCCACTGCCTTGGTCGCGACCGGTGCCGCGACCTCGGCGAGGAAGGCCAGCCGCGTGCCGTCGTGCGACCACTGCAGCGCCTTGATGCCCTTGCGGTGCCAGGTCAGCACGCGCGCCTTGCCGCTGGCCACGTCGACCAGCTCGAGACGCTGCTCGTCCTTGTCGGTCTTCCAGTCGGAGCGGGTGACGATCAGCGCGATGTGCCTGCCGTCCGGCGCGATCCGCGGCTGGCTCAGGCGTACCAGGGCGCGCACGTCGGTGAGCTGGAAGGGGAGTCTGGCCACCGTCCCGGCCGCGCAGGCCGACGCACCCGCGATCAGTCCGAAACCGAGCAACACCACTGCACTTCGCCAGGATTTCATGCACGGTCTCCGGGGTGTAAAGGCCACAGCGGCAAAGTGGCGGCGGCAATCAGCCGCGAATCACTGCGTCCCCTTCAAGGGACGCCCCCTTCAGGGCCACCGCCACGGGTGATACGGGCAGTGACCGGCAGCCCCTCAGGCGGACGCGTTTACAGTCGCAGCAGATCCTTCGCGAGGACGTTGACGCAGGCGTCAGCACCCTTGTTGAGGTAACCCTTCAGCAGGGCGCCGTGGTCGTCCAGAAGAGCTGCTCACGGGTGGGCGGGAGCTTGTCGTCGCCCTGGACCGTCTTGCAGGCGGTTTCGGCAAGAATGCCCTTGCTTGCCGTGTCTATCAGCCTGACTCGTGCGCTGTATATCACCTTGTAGTGTGACCAGTCGGTGGGATAGTAAACAAACATCCAGGAAAGTGTTTTTACGTCGAGCAGCAGATCGGCGCCAGGATACGTGGACGCCAATGCGGATGGACTGTCGTTTGCCGCGACTTTGTCATCGGCGATGACGCGCATATCGCGCTCTGAAGCCAGCCTCTGCGCAAGCTCATGGCCGATACGAATATCGGGATCCGGTATTTGATCTTCCTTGACTATCTTGTTTCCGGCCGAAATCATTTCGGCTGCGCCGATCAAGCCGAACATTGCCTTGCCAGCCGTGAATGCAGAAAAGTCTGAAGCTGGATAATTGACCACTGTCAGCGTCTCGTTGCGAAGCTGCTCGGATGCTTGCTGCGAGAGTGGCGTGTTGCTGATGGTCGCGCAGCCCGAAAGAACGGCAACGAAAAGTAACGCGAATGAACGATTGCGCACGATATCCCCCTTGTGTGTTGACGCTCGACGAAAATTGGTCATCCCCGTTCGTTGAAAATTGACCCGGGCCCGAAGCCACGGGGCGAGTCCCGCGACATGGATTGGGCGTACCCACGAATTTCACGAGAAAGGGACGGCGGCAATCAGACACGAGCCACTGCCTCCGTTCCCGTTGACACCCCGGGCATTCACTGCCCCCCCCAGCGCCACTGCGGCGGTTCGCCTTTGCTCAAATACAGCACCAGCTGATCCAGCGCGGCGGATGACCCTCACCGTGGAAAAATGCAGCATGTGACGGTCCGGTGCAACGAACCAGGCCGCAGCCGTCGCGACGGCGACGTGGGCGGGCAGGACAGCTCGGCCCAGTCACGCCGTGGGGACGCCCCGGCCGAAGCCACGGCACTTGGCAGGAAACCAGCAGCGGGTTGATTCCCGTTCAGTGCGAGACTCCCGATCGACGTTTGCATCGAATCGCCGGTCGCCACTCTGCCGCATGCCTGCGCCGTCGGCGCGACGCCGGCGCATACGATTTCGTAAGACATCCCCCTTGCCATCGTGGCGCGTGGATACTCGTCGCCGCCGCGCAAACGGGGGGTGCGGCAGGGCTGGTGCGATCAGCATCAGCGCGAGGGGGATCGAGCGCCAATGCAGGGACTGGATGGGGATCCAGCGCCTTGGTCGACATCCGGGACGACCTCCGCTCGACAGGGAGTTGCCGCATGTCTTTTCGTACGTTGCTGTGCGTCGCGATCGCCGCGGCGCTGACCGGCTGTGCCACCCAGGAACCCTTCGTGCACCCGCTCGCCGCGAGCGAGGCCCGGGCATTGCGGCAGCCGGCGATCTATATCGCGATCCCGCAAAGAAACTCGAGGCGCAGTATCTGTGGGCCACTGCGCAGCAGCCGCAGAGCGTGTATCCAGTGCAAGTACCCGTGCCGGCCAACATGCCCGCGCCCAGTGCAGGAACCATGCTCGCCGCGGGGCTGGTGGCCGGACTGGTTGTCTACGGATTGCAGCAGCACGACAAGCACGAAGCCATCGCCGCGGAGCAGAAGTATCTGGTCACGGTGCAGCATTCGCTGCAGGGTTATGACCCGCGTGCCGCCATCGAGCAGCAGCTCGCGGCCAGCCTGCGGCAGCAGCCCTGGGGTCAGGGCTCGGTTGTGCACGTAGTCGCCAAGCTGCCGCAAAGCGACGCTGGCAAGGGCGACAACGCCCAGATCTACGTGGACTACGCACTGTCGCCGGACTTCAGCGAGCTGGTGATGCGCGCGACGGTGGCGATCAGCCACCAGACCCGGACGAGTGGCGGCGGCAGTGCCCACACCGTGGTCTATCGCAACCGGCTGATCTACCTCTCGGATCCGGCCGTCCTGCCAGCGAAGACCGCGGCCGACAAGCAGCGCCTGTACGCCCGGGCGATGGATCACTGGGATGCCAAGGCCGTCGATGCCGAGGTCGCCAGGCTCAACCGGGAAGGCGCGGATGAGAACAACGGCGAGGCGCGCCATCGCATGCAGCAAAAGCTGCGCGTGCACAACCTTGCCGTCAGGGACGCCCTTGCGGATCAATGGACCGGCGTCCAGGCCATGCGTTTTCGCACCGCTTACTGGGCAGCCAATGATGCTCAGCCCATCAGGCAGGCGATCGCCCGGGGCACGCGGACACTGGCCGAGCTGCTGGCGAAGGGTCTGCGCGCGGCGCAGCCGGTGGCCGGACAGGCGCCGGCAGTCGCGGGCCATGCAGGCCATCTCGGCACCCTGCCCGACGGAGAGGTCATCACCGACACCGCGTATGGGGTAGTCGCACACGATTCCAAAGCCGGGATCTCGCCGTTCGTGTGGGCGTATCCGGTCACGCCCTGAAAGCCTTGCCGTTGCCTCGTTGACCTTGTCGCTCGCACGGAGAATCCGCACCCGCCAATGAAAACCGCTAGCGATCGTCCATTGGCCCAATGAAACCACTGAAGGAGAACGCGAGATGGCGAAGTCGAACAGGATCTGGGTGGCACGCCTGGCACTGGCCTGCCTGGTGGCCGTCGTCATGACCGGCTGTGCCGGCGTGCAGCGTCACAAGAGCAAGCCCATGCCCACCCCCGAACCGGGCAAGGGACTGGTCTATTTCTTCAGGCCGAGCAGCTTCATCGGCGGCGGCGTGCAGGTGAAGATCAGCGACGCCGACAAGACCATCGGAGCCCTGCAGAGCGGGACCTATTTCTTCTACCAGGCCGCACCCGGTGCACATCAATTCGGCGCCTCGACCGAAGCCGAGAACACCATTACGGTGAATGTCGAAGCCGGCAAGACGTATTACGTCGAAGGCAGCATGGGAATGGGGTTCCTCGTCTATCGCGGACATCTGAAGGAAGTCGATGCATCGGTCGCGCACGCAGCGCTGCCCAAGCTCGATTACGCGACCTTGTCGACTCACTGAGCGATCACGCTCATGCCTTGCCAGGGCGCGGAAGCCTTCCCGCCCCGGCAGGCGCTATACGCCACGACCCAGGGGGAGAGCAGCATGGACTTTCGCAAGATCACTTTGTTCGCAGCCATCGTCGCCGGAGCACTGACGGCCAGCGGTTGCGCCACGGTCACCGAGGGCAGGACGCAACCCGTGTCCGTCACGGCCACCTGCGACAGCCAGCCGGTCGCCGGCGCAGCCTGCAAGCTCGCCAACGACAAGGGCACGTGGTACGCGAACACGCCGGGCTCGGTGGTCATCCACAAGTCCTATCAGGACCTGATCGTCACCTGCAAAGACGAGCATGCGTCCGGTGATGCGACATTCAAATCATCGAGCAATGGCGGGGTGTGGGGGAACATTCTCGCCGGCGGGATCATCGGCTACGCCGTGGACCGCAGCAATGGCGCGGGTTTCGATTACCCGACGTCGCTCGCGGTGACCCTGCAGGGCCGCTGCCCGGGCGGTGCGAAGCAATCGACCGTAGCAGCGTCGACACGCTCTAGCAGGCCTTCGACGCATCAATAAAGACTTCGGGTGGCGCGGCTGCAACGGGGGTGCACTTCGGAAAGGCACCCCCGGTTTCCATCGTTCTCCCGCTGCCTTGCGTGATCGTCCATGCCGGCCGGCCGATCGGCTAACGATTCACCGTGGCGGCGGATGCGGGTGCGGGCTGGCTGCAGGCACGCGCGGCGACGATGGCGCCAACACTGGGCGCCTCGATCGGAACCGCGGCGGCCTTGCCCGCGGCAATCACGACCGCACCCTGCCCGCGATGCCGGCTGAATCCGGTGAGCTGGAGTCGCTGATCCGTTCGTCGACCGCAGTCGATTTGCCACAGGCCCACGTTCGACAGGATCGGTGCCATGTGCCCGATGACCAGCGGTTGATCGCGATCCTGCAGCACCCAGACCCGGATCGATCCGCCCGCTGCCCGGACCTGCTTGCCCACATACCATGTGCTGCCGGGCTCGGTGGTAACAAGTTGCCACGGATAGTCCTTTCCACGCGGCTCGTTCTGCACGTACGCGGGCAGCTTGAAGTTGATCGGGACCAGCACCCAGCTGTCCACCGCGACACCGTCGCGGGTTGCGGGATTGAAGCGGACCGCGGAGACCGCGTCGAGCGCCGCGGCATCCAGTTCGGGGAAACCGCTGGACGTCCGGATCAGCGTCCGCCCCGCGCTGCCATCCGCCCTGACCAGCACCAGCACCTGGACGGTGCCCTGATGCAGGTCCCTGATCGCTGCCGGCGGATACCGGACCGCGAGCGCCGACGCGTAGCTGACCGGCACGAGCGGCGTGTCCGCGCGGACGATCACGGGCATTCCGATGAGCAGAACCAGCGCGATCAGTATTCGATGAAGTTTCCGCATGGCGTTGCCGTCCTTGCCCGGGTATCGGGTCTGGAACAAGTCGCGAATGCCCGGCGCAGCCCGGTGCATGGTTCTCGAGTCGGGGCCTTCATCGAGGGCGCCGCGCGGGCTTCGGCGCGATCCGCTCTCGATGATCGAAATCACATGGGCCTTCGCTTCGCGGTTCGAGCAAATCGCTCCCAGTGGACCTAGCGCCGCGTCTTCGTCTTGGTCGCGCGAACGATGATGCCGATCAGCCCCAGCAGCGGCAATGCAGAAGGGGCCAGACTGTCCGTGGATGATGTGCTAGGCGCCAGGATCGCCAGCGCCGCCGCGAAGACGCAGCCCAGCGCGACCAGCGTCATGACCAGCAGAGGCCGCACCGCGGTGGGTCGATGGTGGGTCAGGAAAGCCCAGAGCGCCAGATACAGGGCCGGGCCCGCCAGCAGGAGGCTGACTGCGGCGCCCGCATGCCGGGCGAGCGGGAACGCCAGCGCGCCGAATGCGGCAGCGATGCCGTAGAGCCAGCGCCGGGTTCGCGCAGAACGCGCCACGGCCGACCGGAACCTCGGCCACCCGACCCGAGTGCCGATCACGATCCCGATGATCAGCTCGACCTGCACCACCGCGAGCAGGGCCACGGCCGTCGATACCCATGCCGTGTGCATCAGGTTCGCACGCTCGCCGGCGGTCCACAGGCTGAGCAGCCGCAACAGGGCGAACAGCGGGGCGATCAGCCATGCGGCCGCGCCGCGCCAGGCCAGCACCTGCAGGCGCGGCTTGCTGAAACTTCGCGTGTCTTGCGCCGCGAACCAGAAGCGGGCCTGGGCCTTGTTGATGGTTGCGGGCAGGTCATCCGGACTGAATGGGCTGATCGTGCGCAGCAGCCGCATCAGTGCCCGGACGCCCGCGGGGAAAAGGGCTCCGCGTGCGATGCCGGCCTGGCGCAGCGGCTGAGTCGCCAGCGCACAGGCACGGCGCGTCCACGCGACGGACTCGCGCGACGGATAGCCGTACAGACGCCGGGTGAGCTCGGTCAGGTTTTCCGCCAGGATCAGCCATTCCGCCATGCAACGCTGGCGCAGGCGCTGCAGCTGCTGCGGATCGATGCCGCTGAGCGCATCGTCGAAACCGAAGAAGTGCGCCATCTGATCGAAGCCCTCGGCAGGGACCGGCGCGGGAGTGCGCGCAAGGGCCTGCAACAGGCCGCGGCCGACCGCCGACTTGGCCTCGAGGGACCACAACTCGGGCCGCTCCTGCAGCCAGACCTTGAGATCCTCGGCCTGGTTGTCGCGTGCCCTGGCGCAAAAGTCGCGGACGAACGCGGCGAAGTCGATCCGCAGCGGGGCCGGCGGCGACGGCTGCGCGTCCGGCACCGGCGCGCGGGGCGTCGCATGGGTCGGGTCGGCCGGGGCGCGCAGGGCGGATTCGTCCGGCGACGGATCCGGCCCGGGCTCGCCGGCCATGCGACCTGGCGCGGACCCGCGAGACGGGATTGCGACTCCGGACCGTTGCCGGCATTGGGCCAGCGCGGCGCGGTAGGCCTCGTTCAGGCGCTGGAAGCCGACCGGATCCGTGTCCGGGCGCACGTCGCGCAGGCGCCGTGCATAGGCCTGCTTGATGGCGGCCTCGTCGGCTCCCGGCGCCAGACCGAGACGGGTCAGGGCCGCGCTCAAGGCGTGGTCTCCAGCTGGTCCAGCGCCTTGGCCAACTGCTGCCGGTGATCACGGACCTGATGCTCGTCCTGGCCCTCGAGCACGGCGCGAAAGCGCGCGATCCAGTCCTGCAGCATCGGGCGCAGGCTCAGGCGCTCCTCGTAAAGCCGCTCGGTGCGCGCCAGCAGGGCGATGTTCTCCTGCTTGTCGCGCGGGTGCACCTTGAGCGCCGCCAGTTCCTGCAATCGGCGGCGGATGTCCTGCGGCTCGAGCACGCCGTCGTTCTGCTGCACGATCAGCTCATGGGTCACCTGGTCGTGAACCAGCGTGGCCTCGACCTGCAGCACGCCATTGATGTCGTAGGTGAAACGCACGCGGACCGCGCGCTGCTCCTGGGGCACGCCGAGCGGGAGATCGAGCAGCAGCTCGCCCAGCTTGATGTTGTGCACCACCAGGGGGCTTTCCCCCTGGTACACCTCGAGCTGCAGGCGCTGCTGCTGCTCGCGCATCGGGAAGAAGGTGTCCTCGCGGCTCACCGGCACGGTGCTGTTGCGCTGGATGATGGGCTTGAAGTAACCCGTGGATTCCTGCCCGGTGACGGGATCGCGCCGGCCATAGCCGACGCCCAGCGAATACGAGCAGACATCCGTGAGGATGATCTCCTCGAGCTTCAGGTTGCGCGCCTTCATGCCCGCCGCCACGCTGGCTCCGAGCGCGATGGCACGGTCGGGGTCGACGTGGCGCAGCGGCAGGCGACCGAACATGCGCGTGACCATGCGGGTCACCAGCGGCATCCGGCTGGCGCCGCCCACCAGCACGATCTCGTCCAGTTGCGCCGGTTGCAGATTCGCATCGCGCATGGCGCGTTCCAGCGGTGCGCGCATGCGCAAGGTCAGTGCCTCGGCAAGGCTGGCGAAGCGCTCCTCCTCGATCGTCCAGGCCACCTCGCGCGTGCCGAGGCTGCAGGCGATGCTGGCCGCGCGGCCCGAGGACAGGGCGCGCTTGGCGATTTCAAGGTGGCGTCGCAGCTGGCCCCGCTCGCTGGCGTCGAGCGCCGCGAGCTCGATGCCGAGATCCTTGCAGCAGGCCGCCTCCAGGACATCGAGGAAATCCTCGCCGCCGAGGAAGTTGTCACCGGCACTGGCGTGCACCTCGACCACGCCCGCGAACAGCTCGAGGATGGAGACATCGAAGGTTCCGCCGCCGAGGTCGAACACCAGGAAGCGCGATCCCTCGCGGCGCTCCTGCAGGCCGTACGCCAGCGCGGCCGCGGTGGGCTCGTTGATCAGCCGCTCGACGCGGATGCCCGCGAGCTCGCCGGCGATCCGCGTGGCCTTGCGCTGGGCATCGGAAAAATAGGCCGGGACGCTGATGACCGCTTCGGTGACCTTTTCGCCGCTGGCCGCCTCGGCATCGGCGACCAGCGCGCGCAGGATCAGCGCCGAGAGCTCCTCCGGCCGGAAATCGCGCGTGCCCAGGCGGACTTCGCGGGCGGTCCCCATCCGGCGCTTGAAGGCCGCCACGGTCCGGTCGGGATGGCTCACGCTGCGATCGCATGCGGCCTGGCCAACGATGATGTGGTTTTCATCGTCGACGCTGACGACCGACGGGGTCAGCCATTCGCCGAGCGCATTGGGATACAGCCGCGGCCCATCGTCGGTGAAGCTGCCGACCAGCGAATGGGTGGTGCCAAGATCGATACCGACAATCATGGTGCGCCTGGAGTCCTCGTGATTCGGGGTTGCGAAGCGGGGGAAATGCGGTGACTGCACCCTGCCGGCCGGCGCGGGTTTTTGTCCTTCACCTGGCCGGCCGAAGCTTCTTGATCGCCGCCATGGTCCGGTCGGCGTCGGCCTGGTCCCATGCGACCTGCTGCCTCATCTGACGGTCATTCATGGCAAGGCTCTGATCGAGCGACTCGAACTGATGGTAGCGGTCTCTGAAATAGCGCAGCAGAAGCTGTTGCAATGCATAGTTGCTGTCGCTGGCAGGCAGTTTCACGGCCGCGAGCTCGTGATAGGGCGTTTCCCATTTTGGTATGACGTCGCCAGCCAGCTCGCTCCTGAATTCGCCGATCGATATGCCCGTCGCGATTTTCCCCTTCAGGGTCATGCCGGCAGCGACGGCGGCCTGCTCCTGGGCCTGCAGATGGAGCAAGACGCGCTGGAATCGCAGGCGGGCCTGCACATCGCCCGAGGGCCGGATCAGGGGCACGCTGAGCAATCCGAGCATGGCGACGCCTGCCGCCGCGGTACCCAGCAGGCGGCCGGGATGCGATCCGCCGCGTGAAGCTTCATCAAGCGGACGTGCCAGCAGGAAACCGATGGCGAACCCGCTGAGCAAGCCACCGACATGGGCGGCATTGTCGATGCCGGTGTGCGCGAATCCGTAGGCGAGATTCATCGCCACGAAAGCGAGCGTGCTGTTGCGATGCTCCTTCATCACCGATGCCGGCACGCCGTTGCGCGGATTGATCACGAACGCGAGGAAGCCGCCAAACAGGCCGAAGATGGCGCCCGAAGCGCCGGCGCTGTTGACCAGGGGATTCCACAGCAGGCTGGTCATGCTCGCGCACAAGCCTGCGAACAGATACAGCAGGGCGAACCTGCCGCTGCCGAACATGCGCTCGATCATGCGTCCGGCCAGCAGCAGCACCCACATGTTCATTGCGATGTGAATGATTCCGAAGTGAACGAACATCGACGTGAACAGACGCCACCACTGCCCGTCCAGGGTCAGCGGGCCGAAATTCGTGCCCCACGGGATGACGCTGGCGCCGCTCGGCTTGAAGAAGCCCAGGCCGCTGGCGCACATGGCCACGAAGACCGCCGCATTGATGGCGACCAGCACCGGCGTGACCGGTGCGTGCGGACTGAATTTGTCCAGCCGATTGTGGAAATCGAGACTCGCCGCCCGGGACTCGGCAAAGGCCGGAGTCTGCCGCGTCGGCAGCAGCGCGACGATGGCGTCGGCCTCGGCGTCGCTGCCTGCCCGGAAGACAGCGAACCGGTCTCTTCCGGATGGCGCGCTGATATCGAAGCGGATCATCCGGCCCGTGCGGGCGACGTTGATGACCGCGGATGGAGTCAGATTGTGGTATTCCCGCGCACTGAACCAGAACGGGCGCCGGCGCTTGCCGGACAGGGTGATTTCCCCGTCCTGGATCTCGATGCGACCGGCGCCGGCCAGGCGGAGTGAATTCGCAGCCATGCGCACGCCATGACCCGTATTCCTTCCAAACCGGACGTGGAAGATGCGCCGGCTGTCGCGGGCGCGGAAGCTGCCGATCGGCTGTCCCGGCGAGTCGCCATCCGCTGCCGCAGCCACGGCGCTGGATGCCTCACTGTCCGCGCCCCCCGGCGCGGGATTCTCGTGTTCCATGTCCCCTGTTTCCCCAAGGCTGATTCAAGGTGGAGTCCCCGAATGAACGGGGCCGGGTTCCCTTGCAGCGAGGCAATCGATGTGCGGAGTCGATGCCGGCGATGCGGTCGGAAAGTGAACCTGACCCGGTTCCTGTCTACATCCGCGCGACCACCCAATCGTAGATCGCGCGGTAGTAGAGCTCGCGGTGCACGGGATCCTGTGGTGAATGGTGCGCGCCCGGAATACCGAGAAACGTCACCGGGATATGCCTGCTCGCCAGCGCGTGATAGAGCGCGAATGATTCGGTGATCGGCACGGTGATGTCGGCGGTGCCGGAGATGATCAGTGTCGGCGTGGTGATCTGCCCGGCATAAGTGATCGGCGATCCGGTGCGGTACAGCGCGGCGCTCTGCGGATCCCACGGACTGCCTCCGAGCGAATCCCGGGTCCACGCCAGGTTGCCGTCGCCCGCGAGCTCGTACTCCTGCGTCCAGTCGACGGCACCGTCGGCGACCACCGCGCAGCGCCAAAAGTGCTGGTGCGCGATCAGCCACGTCGTCATGTAGCCGCCATAGGAATGCCCGACCGCGGCGATCCGCGCGGGATCGACGATGCCTTGCTTCTCCAGCATCGTGATGCCCGAGATCACGTCGCTGTTCGGGCCGACGCCGGGATCGCGATAGATCGCGTGCTCGTGCGCGTCGCCGAGGTTGTCGCTGCCGCGATAGTTGGGCTCGAAGACCAGGTAGCCGTGCGCCGCGAACAGGTCGCGCAGCGGGCCGATTTCGCCCCCGTCGAAATGCCCGGTCGAAGCCGCCTCGGGGCCGCCGTGGCTGTACACCACCAGCGGGTAATGCTGTCCGGGTCGGTAGTCGTCGGGATAGGTCAGGATGCCGTCATCGGGCTGACCATCGGGAGCGTGCCAGGAAACCTCGATACTGCGCGGATAGGCATAAGCCGAGAATGCGCGATTGAAGGATGTCAGGGCGACGGGCTGGCTGCCCAGGGTGCGCAGCAGATAGAGCTCGGGTGCGCGCGTGGCGCTGTCGGCGACGAACGCCAGCGCGCCCTGCGCCGAAACCGCGACGAGCGACGGATTGAGGTTGCCGAGCGCCAACGCGTGCGCCGTCCCCTGCAGAGGTTGCACGAAGATCCGGGTCCCCACGTGGTCGTCGACGACAGCGACCACGCCACGCGCGTCGGGGAGCCACGCATAGTCGGCGAAGACGTTGCGGTCCATGTCCGCGCTGACATCCCGCGCATCGCCACCGGCCACGGAGGTGACGAAGACGTCCGTGTCACTCACCGGACCGGGGCCGTGCGGGTACAGAAAGGCGACCACATCGCCCTGCGGGGCGAATGCCGGCGTGTACTCGTAGGAACTGTGGGATGTCAGCGCATGTACCGCACCCGTCGCGACGTTCACCGCGGCGATCGTGGTCTGGTCGGTATCGCTGTCGTTGGCGTCGATCTGCCGGGTGAAGACCAGCCACCGGCCATCCGCCGACCATGCGGGCGCGGTGATCGATCCGGCGAACGGCGGCGGGTTTTCGAGCACGCTCGTCGGGCCGCGGGTGAGCTGGCGCGCGGCGCCATCCTTCACGGAGAGCAGCCAGATATGCGAAGGCGCGGGCGCATTCGTGATCTGGTAGTCGTCGTCGTGGATGTCGAAGAGATCATGATGCGCGCGCCCGGCTTTCGCGCCCACGCGCGGATTGTCGGGGGTGACGAAGGCGATCGTGCTGCCGTCGGGGCTCCAGGCGAACTGTTCCACGCCATTGCGCGCATCGCTGATGCAGCGGGGTGTTCCGCCGTTCGCCGGGATGGCGTAGATCTCGGCCTTCTGCTTGCCGACCCGGGCGATGAAGGCGAGCGTGCGCCCGTCGGGGGACCAGCGCGGCATCTGCAGATCGCGCATGCCGCGCACCAGGGCCTCCGGTGCGCCGCCGCGGGTGTCCACCACACGCAATGTCGCCGCGTAGCGATCGTGCACGAAATCGGGCCTGATCGTGAGGAAGGCGATGCGCGTGCCATCGGGCGAAAACTGCGGCGAGGCAATCCTCGCCAGCGACCGGTAGGCCTTCAGGTGAATCGGCGCCGCTGCCGCCATTCCGCAGGCAGGAGCAAGCGCAAGCAGCGCTGCAGGCAAGCAGGCAAGGTATCGCTTCATCGGAGAGCATCCCCTTTCGAACGTGTGACCGGGCATGGATATCGAGTCTCGCGCAGTGAGGGAGCAAGCCGGCTGTGAGCAGTCATCGCCGCGCCCGCGTTTCATGGCCCGCCACCGTCACTGTCCAGGTCTTGCCGTCGGTCGAGCGCGCGCTTTCGAAACGGATGCGGTCGCGGCCGCTGAAGACGTTGACGGTGCGATAGCGCACGCCCCTGGCGTCGGGTTCGCCGAGGTAGGTCCGGTGATCGCCGGCGATGGTCAGCGTGCCGGGCGGGCCGAGCGCGGCGCCATCGGGCAGCACGATCTGGGTGCGGTAGTGGCCGGGTGCGGCAGCGGGAATGAACACCACCAGCGCACCGGGCTTGCCGTTGACGGTCTGCTGGCAGGCGAAGTAGCGCCCGACCTGCGCGCAGTCGTTGACCAGTCGATCGGGTTTCTTGCCGGCGGGCGTGGTCTGCGTGACTTGCCAGGCGCCCGCGTACAGCCGCAGGGGCGCGCAGGGGTCGGTCGCGGCCCGAGCGTGCGTCGCGGTCGTCAGCGCGAGGGTGCCGACCAGGGCGGTCGCGAGCTGCCATCCCCTCTTTCGATCCATGGCAGAGTCCTACCTTCCGCCGCGCGTGAAAGATCCTTCGCCCTCTGGGCTCAGGATGACAAGCCTCGGGATGACAAGCCTCGGCCCGACCTGCGGGCCCGGGACGACCTTCACGGCGCCGCCCTGCGATGCGCGGCCACCCACGCCGCGAAGGCTTCGAGAAACTTCTGCATGAAGCCGCGCGTGGACTCGTTGACGATGCGACCCTGCTCGTCGAACAGGGTGCCGGCGCCGCCGACGTAGGCCTCCGGCTGCGCCAGGGTCGGCACATCGAGGAACACCAGCGACTGGCGCAGGTGGTGGTTGGCGCCGAAGCCGCCCATCGCGCCGGGCGACACGCTGATCACGGCGCCGGGCTTGCCGCCCCAGACGCTGTGACCGTAGGGCCGCGAGCCGACATCCAGCGCGTTCTTGAGCACGCCGGGCACCGAGCGGTTGTATTCGGGGGTGACGAACAGCAATGCGTCGCAGGCCTTGACCGCGTCGCGAAACGCGGTCCATGGCGCCGGCGGCGCGGCGTCGAGGTCCTGGTTGTACAGCGGCAACGCCCCGATCTCGATCAGCTGCAGATCGAGCGCGTCTTGCGCCAGGGCCTTGAGCGCCAGCGCCATGCGCCGGTTGTAGGACTCCTTGCGCAGGCTGCCGACGAGGACCGCCACTTTCGGAATGCTGGCCATGCGCAAACCCTCCTGTCGGACTTGAGTCCCGTCATCACGGCGGAGCGGCGGTGATCACCCGCCGCTCCGTCTTGAACCGCTACAGCAGGCGCTGCCCCTGCGCGATGTCGGCGTGCAGCTTCTGCTCCCCGGCCCGTGCCTTACGGTCGAGGTGATCGAACACCGCGTACGAGGCCTGTGTCGGCCGGTCGTAGCTGAGGTCGATGTCGGCGGCGAGGTAGGCCAGATGGCTGCGCAGTCTGGTCTCGTGCAGCAGGCTGCCTTCGCTCGACTGGATCTGCAGCGCGACGAGATCTGCGATGTCGGCATCGAGCGCGTGCAGCGCGGGCTGCGCCCTGGCCTTGGCCAGCTTGCCTGCGGAGACCGCGCCATTGAGCTGGTCACGCACGGCGATGGCCTGGTTGAGCGTGCGGTCCAGCGTATCCAGCGCGACGTGGATCTTCATGCCCAGCGCCAGCCGTGCGGCCAGCGCGCCGGGCGCCGGGTGCAGGCGCGGATCGAGCGCGACGGTGAAGGCCTGCTCGGATTTCTTGCCCTCGAAATCGAGCACCGCGGTATAGCGACCGGGCAGCACGGCCGGGCCCTCGACGGTGTCGTCGAGTCCGCCGGCGGCGATCGGCGCCTGGAAGCCGGTGACCTCGGTGGCATCGGGCCAGCGCAGGTTCCACTGCAGGCGGTTCATGCCCGGCTCGATCGCGGTGAGCTTGTCCTCCGCGGCCTGCTTGGCCTGGATCGGCGTCCAGTTGTCGCTCACGGTGGCGGCCGGCTTGGGTGCCGCGGCCTTGAGGTGCAAGTCGAAGCGGCGCACCACCTGGCCCTGCGCATCGACGAAGCTCAGCGTGACCGGCGCCTTGCCGTCGTAGCCCGCCGGGATGTGGAAGAACACCGTCGCGCCAAACGGCGGATTGGCACCGGCGTCGGTCACGAACTTGGCATACGGGCTGGCGCCATAGGCGTGGGTCAGCCATGCGGTTTCGGGCGCGAACACCTGCGCGGCATCGGCGGCGACCGTCGGTTGCCGGGTCATCTGCTCCAGCAGAGCCAGGTTGTCGAGAATCCAGAACGAGCGCCCGTGCGTCGCGGCGACCAGATCGCCCTGGCGCACGTTGACGGCGAGATCGCGCACCTGCACCTTGGGCAGGTTCAGCCCCAGCGGATGCCAGTACAGACCGCCGTCGTAGCTGGCATAGACGCTGTTCTTGGTGCCGAGGAACAGCAGCCGCGCGTCGTTCGGGTCCTGGCGCACGACGAAGGCGTACTGATCAACGGGCAGGCCCGTGGTGATCGGCTTCCAGTGCGCGCCGTAGTCGGTGGTCTCGAACACGTAGGGATGGAAGTCGTCCCACATGTAGCGCGAGGCGGTCAGGTACGCCGTGCCCTTGGCCACGTGGGAAGGTTCGATCGAGCTGATCTGCGCCCAGCCGGGGATGCCCCCGGGCGTGACCAGCTTCCAGCTCTTGCCGCCATCGGTGGTGACGTGGACCAGGCCGTCGGCCGAACCGGCCCAGATGATGTCGGCGTCCAGCGGCGAGGAGGCGAGCGAGGCGATGTCGGGGAAGATTTCCGCGCCGGACTGGTCGAGATCGACGGGGCCGCCGCTGGGCAGTTCGGTGGCGGGATCGTTGCGCGTCAGGTCGGGGCTGATGCGGGTCCAGGTCTCGCCGCCGTCGCTGCTCTTGAGCACATACTGCGAGGCCAGCAGCAGTTCCCCGGGCCTGGCTGTGGAAAACAGGATCGGGTGCGTCCAGCCGAAGCGGTACTTGAGCTGGTTGGACGCGGTGCCTTCCTGGTACTCCGGCCACGGGCTGACTTCGCGGAACTGGCCGGTGGCCATGTCATAGCGCAACTGGATGCTGAAGTAGCCGCTGCCGTAGGTGATGTTCGGGTTGCCCGGCTGCGGTGCGACGAAGGTGGCCTCGCCGTAGGCCACGGAATGCCAGGCGCCGAGCGGAATCATGCCGGCGCTGGCGGCGCTGGGGCCCTCGAAGGAACCCTCGTCCTGCTGCGCGCCGTAGATGTGGAACGGGAACTGGTCGTCCAGCGCCACGTGGTAGAACTGCCCGGTCGGCTGGTTGTGATCGCCGCTCCAGGTCAGGCCGCCGTCGGTGGACACGGTCGCGCCGCCGTCGTTGCCTTCCAGCAACAGTTTCGGATCGTGCGGGTTGATCCAGACGATGTGGTTGTCGCCGTGCGGCGTGTGCAGCTTGGCGAAGGTCTTGCCGCCGTCATGGGAGACCCACAGCGCATCGACCTCGGGCACGTACACCGTGTTGGCGTCGGTCGGATCGACAAAGATGCTCATGTAGTAGAACGCGCGCTGGCGCAGGCTCCAGTTGGCGTTCACGCGCGTCCACGTCGCACCGGCGTCATTGGAGCGGAACACGCCGCCATCCTTGGCCTGCACGATGCTGTAGACCACGCTGGGATCGCTGGCGGCGACGCTGACGCCCACGCGTCCCAGCACGCCCTGCGGAAAGCCGGCGTTGCGCGAGATCTCGCTCCAGTGCGCGCCACCGTCCGTGCTCTTGTACAGGCCGCTGCCCGGCCCGCCGTCCTGCAGCGTCCACGGCCGGCGATAGGCCTGCCACATCGCGGCATACAGCACGTCGGGGTTCTTCGGGTCCATCACCAGGTCGATGGCGCCGGTCCTGGCATCGACGTAGAGGATCTTGCTCCAGGTCTTGCCGCCGTCGACCGACTTGAACACGCCGCGCTCGGCGTTGGGCTTGAACACGTGGCCCATCGACGAGGCGTAGACCACGTCGGGATTCTTCGGATCGACCACGATGCCGCTGATGGTGTGGGTGTCGGCCAGGCCCGCCGCGTGCCAGCTCTTGCCGGCGTCGTCGGAGCGGAACACGCCGTCGCCGGTGATCATGTCGCCGCGGATGTCGCTCTCGCCGGTACCGACGTAGATCACCTTGGGGTCGGATGGCGCGACCGCGATCGCGCCGATGCTGTTGCTGGAACCGGGCAACGTGCCGTCGGTGAGGTTGACCCACTTCACGCCGTAGTCGGTGCTGCGCCACACGCCGCCGTCGACCCCGCCCATGTAGAACAGATCGCGCTCGCCGGGCACGCCGGCCACCGCGACCACGCGCCCGCCGATGTACGGGCCGACGCTGCGCCACTTCATCAGCGCGTTCAGCGGGGTCGGAGCCGGAGCCGCCTCGACGGCCGGCAGGGCCAGTGTCGCGAACAGCGCGACCGGCAGGATCAGACCGAGATTCCGCAACCGACCGGCAAGACGTTTCATTGATGACCCCGTGACGTGAACGCTCAATGCGTCCGCCGACGGTAGTCAGCGCCCTGCGGCGATGCAAACGAAACCACCTCGCGCCAGCTTACAGTTTCGTCATGCTGCGGCGCGCCATGCGCGGACGTCAGCGTGCGCCGCGACACGCGACGGCAGTCGCACCGGCATGCCGCGGTCGCCGCAGCGGTTCATGCGGCACAGCGCCTGCCGCAAGACCGGCGTCTGCTGCGCGATCCGGGGCCGGCTCGCGTGCCGTTCGAACGCGCCGTGGCGCGGGATACAGGTCGTCCGCGGCCCTTGCCCCGCTCAGCGGGCGATGACAATGCGCGCGGGGCAGTTGCCACGACGGCCGGCGCCAAAGCTGGCGGGGGCGGGAAACCGGTCGATGCGATCCGCGCGGATCGTCAGCCACGCCTGCACCAGCACGTCCGCGCGCGCGGCGCCGGGCGCGCGGCCGCAGCGCAGTTCCAGCGCGGCGCTGGAAGCGAGTCCGAAACCGCGCGCGAATGCCGTACGCAGCGCCGTGCGACGGACCGTCTGCCCGCGATG
Organism: uncultured Pseudomonadota bacterium; assembly: GCA_963794205.1. Classification (GTDB taxonomy): domain Bacteria; phylum Pseudomonadota; class Gammaproteobacteria; order Xanthomonadales; family Rhodanobacteraceae; genus Metallibacterium. The sequence continues at coordinate 188,657 of CAWCCR010000013.1, read as the reverse complement.
CGCACGCACGAAAGCGGTGAAGGGACTGGCGTTGACGCGGGCGGCGAGATCCAGCGCGCGGCGGAAGAACGCGTTGGCCTCGAAGCCATAGCAGGCCGCGTGCTTGAAGAACTCGTGGCGGTCGAGGCAGCTCGCCGCGGCCGGCATCGCCGCATCCAGCCGCGCGCGCAGCGCCGGTGCGAGATCGAGCGGCGGGTTGCTGCACGACGTCGCCGGAACGGCGTGACCCGGGCCGTACCAGTAGCAGCCGTAGCGCCACCAGACGGGATCCGGCATCCCGGCATCGCGCAACCCGCGGGGCGTGTCGGGCCACAGGCCGTGCAGGCTCCACTGCCGGCTGGCGACGGCGTCGGGCCTGCGCGTCGTGCAGTCCGGACCGGCCAGCTCGTCGTGCGTCAGGCAGGCGCCCGGCTCCCAGATCAGGGCGTAAGTGTAGTGCCCGAAACGCATGTCGCGGCCAGCGCTGCCGGCGCCCGTCGCGCCCGACGCTCCCGTCGCCAGCAGGGTCAGCGCAAACAACCCCGCGATCAGCAATCGATCAGCCCGCATCGGCATTTCCCCGTCGCTTGTCGGCCGAGCATAGTCAATCGCCATGGCCACCCGGAACTGCCCTGCCGATCCTGCGCCGGCTTTGCCTGCACGACGATGTTCAGTCGAGGGCCGCATCCACCAGCGCTTCGGCGTGCAGGCGCGCGGTATCGAACAGCGGCACGGCGGCGTCGCGCTGGCGCAGCAGCATGCCGATCTCGGTGCAACCGAGAATCACGCCCTCGGCGCCGGCGTCCACGAGTTCCCGCACGATCGCGCGATAGCGTTCTCGCGAGTCCTCGCGCACCTCGCCGCGACACAGTTCGTCGTAGATCACGCGATGCACGTCATCGCGCGCGGATGCATCGGGAACCACGACGTCGAGCCCGAACGATCGCGCGAGGCGTTCGCGATAGAAGCTCTGCTCCATGGTGAACCGGGTTCCGAGCAGACCGACCCGGCGCGTTCCGGCAGCGACCAGGGCAGCGCCGGTCGCATCGGCGATATGCAGCAGCGGCACGTCCACCGCGGCCTGGATGGCGTCGGCGACCTTATGCATCGTGTTGGTGCACAGGCCGATCAGATCCGCGCCCGCCACCTGCAGGGCGCGGGCGGCATCGGCAAGCAGTACGCCGGCACGGCCCCAGTCGCCGTCGCGCTGGCAGTCCTCGATCTCGGCAAAGTCCAGCGAATACAGCAGACAGCGCGCCGAATGCAGGTCACCCAGACGGGCCGCGACCAGCCGATTGATCGACTGGTAATAAAGCGCGCTCGATTCCCAGCTCATGCCCCCGATCAGACCGATCATCCTCATGGCGTCACTCTCCTGCCGGACAGTCGACTATGCCGGACGCCGGCGGCGACGCACAGCGCTGTCGCGACGCTGCCATTAAACTGGCGCGATGCCGCAACCGCCGCAACCACCCCGCCGTCAACCCTCCAAGCCGCATGCCGCCCGGCCACGACCGCGGCCGCCGGTGCCCGCGGCCGCCGCGCGGCCCGCCGACGCCTCGGCGCGCTCCACGGCGGCGATCGAGTTCCTGCTGCGGGCGCTGCCCGGGCGCTGGCGCGAGCGCGCCCGCGTCTACCTGGTGCTGACCCGCTTCGATCGCCCGGTCGGCGCGCTGCTGCTGATGTGGCCGACGTGGTGGGCGCTGTGGCTGGCCACGCATGATTTTCCGTCGCTGAAACTGCTCGCGATCTTCACCCTCGGCGTGTTCGTGATGCGCGCCGCGGGCTGTGCGATCAACGATTACGCCGACCGCGATCTCGATCCGCAGGTGCGACGTACCGCCGGCCGTCCGCTGGCCGCGGGCCGGGTGACACCGCGCGAGGCGCTGCTCGTGTTCGCCGCCCTGCTGGTCGTCGCCTTCGGCCTGGTGCTGCTGACCAATCCGCTGACGATCAAGCTCAGCTTCGCCGGCGCCGCGCTGGCGGCGCTGTATCCCTTCAGCAAGCGCTACACCGACCTGCCGCAGGTGGTGCTGGGCGCGGCCTTCGGCTGGTCGATCCCGATGGCCTTCGCGGCGGTCCAGGGCACGGTGCCGCCGCTGGGCTGGCTGCTGTTTCTCGGCAACGTGCTGTGGTCGACGATCTACGACACCGAGTACGCGATGGTCGATCGCGCGGACGACCTCAAGGCCGGCGCACGCTCGACGGCGATCCTGTTCGGCGACGCCGATCTGCCCATTCTCGGCGTGCTGATCGCGAGCTTCCTGCTGGCCATGCTGCTGGTCGGTACGCGCGCGCAGCTGGCGTGGCCGTACTTTGTCGGACTCGTCGCCGCGGCCGGCCAGTTCGGCTGGCAGTTGCGGATCCAGCGCGACCGCCGGCCCGAACACTGCCTGGCCGCCTTCCGCCAGAACAATCTGCTGGGCATGACGCTGTGGGCCGGCATGGCGCTGGCGCTGGCGTTGCGCTGACTTCACGATGCCGCCGCCGATGCGGGAGCCGAAATCATGATCAACCGCATCAAGCGCGCTTTCGCCGATCTCGAGGACCGCCAGCGCATCGCCATCGCGCTGGCCAAGGGCGCGCGGATGCCCGCGCGCCGCATCGATCTGCGCGCGCCGGCGACCTGGGAATTTTCGGCCTTCAGCCAGAACGGCGAGGACGGCGTGCTCGACGTGCTGCGCGGCCAGCTGCTCGACGCCAACCGCAGCTTCATCGAGATCGGCGCCGCCGACGGCATCGAGAACAACACCGCCTGGCTGGCGATCGCGGAGAAATACTGCGGCCTGATGGTCGAGGGCGATGCGCGCAAATCGGCGCGCGCGCGGCGCCTGCTGCCAGGCAGCAGCCTCGGCGTCGAATGCCTGCCGCTGTTCGTCACCCGCGCCAGCGTGACCACGCTCAAGGACAGGGCGCTCTACGCAGACCCCGACGTCTGCTCGCTCGACATCGACGGCAACGACTACTACATCGCCGGCGCCCTGCTCGACGCCGGACTGCGGCCGAAGATCTTCGTCGTCGAGTACAACGCGGCCTTCGGTCCCGAGCGCCGCCTGACCGTCGGCTACGACGACGCCTTCGACTTCACCGCCGCGCATCCGACCCAGCTCTACTACGGCGTGTCGATCGCCGGCTGGCGCGCGTTCTTCGCGCAGCGCGGCTATCGCTTCATCAGCGTCGAGCGCAACGGCGTCAACGCATTCTTCGCCGATCCGGCCTGCTTCGACGCGGGTTTTCTCGATGGCGTGCGGGGTCTCGATTTCGCCGAGAACCGCTACCAGCTGCACAAGTTCCGCCAGCCCTGGCCGCAGCAGTTCGAGCGGATCGCCGCGATGCCGCTGGTGGACATCTGAGGCGCCTGTTCAGCGCTTGCGTACCTTTTTGCAGCGCGCCTTGACCCATGCCGCCAGCGCGGCCTCGTTGCAGCGGCCGTCGGCAAGGTCCCGGATCACCGCGACGGCCTCGACGTCGGGGGCATCGGTCTCGTAACCGTTGAGCTGCAGGAACGCGGCCAGCGCGGCCAGCGCGATGCGCCTGTTGCCGTCGGAAAAGCCGTGCTCACGCGCCAGTCCGAAAGCATGCGCGGCGGCAAGCCCGATCAGCGTCGGCGGCGGGTCGCCGCTGGCGTGACGCTGCTGCAGCCGCGCCAGCGCGGATTCGAGCAAGACCTCGTTGCGGCGCACAGGCCTGCTCGATGCGCGGCAAGTCATCCATGGCTTGAGGAAGATCTGGACTTGTCCAGACCTTCCCTAGCGCCGTGCCGGGGCACGCGCCAGCGCCCACACGTCCACCCGCGCCACGCCGGCCCGCTTGAGCACGCGCGCGCATTCCGCCAGCGTCGCGCCGGTGGTCATCACGTCGTCGAGCAGGGCGATATGCGCCGGCAGGCCGGCATCGCGCGGCGGGCGCAGGCGGAAGGCGCCGCGCACGTTGGCACGCCGGCGCTTGGCGTCGAGCTCGGTCTGCTGGCTGGTGACGCGCACGCGCTCCAGCACGTCGTGGCGCAGCGGAATGCCGAGCGCGCCGGCCAGCGGGCGCGCCAGCTCCAGCGCCTGGTTGTAGCCGCGCCGACGCAGGCGGCCGCGATGCAACGGCACCGGCACGATCAGCTCCGGCCGCGCCGGCGGCGGGCCTGCCGCCAGCCACTGCGCGGCCAGCACGCGCCCGGCGGCCAGTCCGGCCGCGAACTTGAAGCGGCTCTCCAGCCGATCCAGGGGCCATTCGTAGCGGAACGGCACCCACGCCGCGTCCCAGGGCGGCGGCTCGCGCTGGCAGGCTCCGCACAGCACGGCGGGCTGGGCCAGCGGCTCGGCGCAGCGCGCGCAGCAGACGGGATTGCGCGGCAACTCCGCGGCGCAGGCGGCACACAGGTCGTCGCCGCCCCCCGGTGCGGCGCACAGCAGGCAGCGCGAGGGCAGCAGCAGCCGTTCGAGGCGCCGCGCGCCGTCAACCAGCAAGGCCAGGATCCGGTTGACAGCCATCCGCTCCCCCTCCCAGACTCGCCGCCACTCTACCGCGGACGACCGCCATGACCGCCCTGCGCCACGACTGGACGCGCGACGAGGTGCGCGCGCTGTTCGAGCTGCCGTTCAACGACCTGCTGTCCCGCGCGCACGCCGTGCATCGCGAACACCACGACCCGAACGCGGTGCAGGTGTCGACCCTGCTGTCGATCAAGACCGGCGGCTGCCCCGAGGACTGCGCCTACTGCCCGCAGGCGGCGCGCTACGACACCGGCGTCGAGGCGCACAAGCTGATGAGCGTCGAGGCGGTGCTGGAGCGCGCGCGCGCGGCCAAGGCCGCCGGCGCCAGCCGCTTCTGCATGGGCGCGGCCTGGCGCGCGCCCGAAGGATCGCGACGTCGCGCAGGTGGCCGAGATCGTCGCCGCCGTGAAGGCGCTGGGCCTGCGAGACCTGCGCCACGCTCGGCATGCTCAGCGACACGCAGGCCGGGACGCTGAAGGCCGCCGGCCTCGACTACTACAACCACAACCTCGACACCGCGCCGGAGTTCTACGGCGAGATCATCCACACGCGCCAGTACCAGGACCGGCTCGACACCCTGGAGCACGTGCGCGACGCCGGCATGAAGATCTGCTGCGGCGGCATCGTCGGCATGGGCGAGACGCGCGACCAGCGCGCCGGCCTGCTGCAGGCGCTGGCGAACCTGCCCGAGCACCCGCAGTCGGTGCCGATCAACCACCTGGTGCAGGTCGCCGGCACGCCGCTGGCCGGCACCGCCGAGCTCGATCCCTTCGAGTTCGTGCGCACCATCGCCGTCGCGCGCCTGCTGATGCCGGCCTCGATGGTGCGCCTGTCGGCCGGGCGCGCCGGCGATGAGCGACGAGCTGCAGGCGCTGTGCTTCCTCGCCGGCGCCAACTCGATCTTCTACGGCGAGAAGCTGCTGACCACCGGCAATCCCGATGTCGAGCACGATCGCGCCCTGTTCGCACGCCTGGGCCTGCACGCGCTCGACGTCGAACCCGAGCCGGGCACCGCGCATGCCGACCTGGTCGAAGCCGACGCCTGCTGCGGCGACGGCAGCGCAAACCGCGGCCACAGTGCCGCGGCCTGAGCTGCTGGCGCGACTCGCCGAACGGCAGGCCGAACGCGAGCGCGCCGGCCTGCTGCGCCGGCTGCGCGCGTTCGAACCGGCGCCGGGCCCGCGCGTGCGCATCGACGGCCGCGAGCTGCTGGTGTTCTGCAGCAACGACTACCTCGGCCTGGCCCGGCATCCGGAGCTGATCAAGGCGCTGCAGCGCGCGGCCGGCGACTGCGGCGTCGGCAGCACCGCCGCGCACCTGGTCGTCGGCCATCATCGCGAGCACGCGGCACTGGAGGAGGCGCTGGCCGAATGGACCGGCCGCGAACGCGCGCTGCTGTTCTCGACCGGCTACGTGGCCAACCTCGGGGTGCTGCAGGCGCTGCTCGGCACGGGCGATCTCTGCGTGCAGGACAAGCGCAACCACGCCTGCCTGCTCGACGGCGCGCGGCTGGCCGGCTGCACGTTGAAGCGCTACCCGCACGCCGATGTCGATGGCGCCGCACGGCAACTGGCGACGGCGCCGCAGGCGGCGGCGCTGGTCGCCAGCGATGGCGTCTTCAGCATGGATGGCGACCTCGCGCCGCTGGCCGGGCTCGCCGCGCTGTGCGCCCGCGAAGGCGCGACGCTGATGATCGACGACGCCCACGGCCTCGGCGTGCTCGGCCCGCAGGGCGCCGGCAGCGTGGCCGCTGCCGGACTGGCGCAGGCCGACGTGCCGGTGCTGATGGCGACGCTGGGCAAGGCGCTGGGCTGCGCCGGCGCCTTCGTCGCCGGCCCGGCGGCACTGATCGACGGACTGACCCAGTTCGCGCGCACTTACGTCTACAGCACCGCACTGCCGCCGGCGCTGGCGGCGGCGGCGCGGGTCGCGGTGCAGCTGGCCCGGAGCGACGACGACCGTCGCGTGCGCCTCGCCCGGTTGATCGCCCGTTTCCGCACCGGCGCGGCGCAGCTCGGCCTGCCGCTGGCGGCCTCGCCCACGCCGATCCAGCCGCTGCTGCTGGGCGACAGCGCGGCCGCGCTGCAGGTGGCCGCGGCGCTGGAGGCACGCGGACTGCTGGTGACCGCGATCCGCCCGCCGACGGTGCCCGAAGGCACGGCGCGGCTGCGCATCACGCTCAGCGCGGCGCATGACGAGGCCGACGTCGATCGCCTGCTCGACGCGCTGGCCGAGGTCATGCCGCCGCCGCTGGCCGCGGAGTCGGCTCCGTGAGCGCGGGTGCGCTGTCCGTCGAAACCCGCGGCCGCGGCGCGCAGCCGCTGGTGCTGATCCACGGCTGGGCGATGCACGGCGGCGTGTTCGCGCCGCTGGTGGAAGCACTGGCCGAACGCTGCACGCTCCATCTGGTCGATCTGCCGGGCCATGGGCGCTCGCGCGATAGTGCGGTTGCGCTCGAGCTCGATGCGGTCGTCGCGGCGATCGCCGCGGTAACGCCCGCGGCGACCTGGCTGGGCTGGTCGCTGGGCGGATTGTTCGCGCTGCATGCGGCGGCGACGCGGCCGGCGCAGGTGCGCGCGCTGGCGATGGTCTGCGCCACGCCGCGTTTCGTCGCCACGCCCGACTGGCCGCATGCCATGCCGCCGGCTGTTTTCGAGACCTTCGCAACCGACCTCGGCCGCGACTGGCGCACGACGATCGAACGCTTTCTCGCCCTCGAAGTGCTGGGCGACGCGCGTGCGCAGGCCGACCTGCGGCGGCTGCGCGCCGACCTGTTCGCACGTGGCGAACCCGATCCGGCCGCGCTCGCTGCGGGCCTCGCGCTGCTCGAACGCAGTGACCTGCGCCCGCGACTGCCGCAGCTGGCCGTGCCCAGTGCATGGATCGCCGGCCGCCGCGATCGTCTGGTGCCGTCGGCGGCGCTGCGCGCGGCGGCGACCGCGTGCGGCGGCGCCTTCGTCGAACTCGAACACGCCGCGCACGCGCCGTTTCTCGGCCACGCCGACGCGGTGGTCGCCGCGCTGGCGCCGCTGCTGGACACCCGCCGGTGAGCGCGCGCGACGACTTCCGCCTCGACCGCCTGCAGGTGCGCCGCGCCTTCGGCCGCGCCGCCCGGCACTACGAGCGGCACGACGCGCTGCAGCGCGAGGTCGGTGCGCGCCTGCGCGAACGCCTGCTGCTGCTGGACGCGCCGCCCGCGCGCGTGCTCGATGTCGGTGCCGGCACCGGCCTCGGTACCGCCGCGCTGCGCAAGGCGTATCCGAAGGCCGAGGTCATCGCGCTGGATCTGGCGCTGCCGATGCTGCACGCCGCGCGCCGCCACGCCGGCTGGCGGCGTCCGTTCGCGCGCGTCTGCGCCGATGCACAGGCGCTGCCGCTGCCCGACCGCGCGATCGACCTGCTGCATTCGAACCTGTGCCTGCAGTGGATCGACGACCCGGCGCCGCTGTTCGCCGAGTTCGCGCGCGTGCTCAAGCCGGGCGGCCTGCTGCTGGTCTCGAGCTTCGGCCCGGACACGCTCGGCGAATTGCGCGCGGCCTGGGCCGCGGCCGATGGTGTGCATGCGCATGTCAGCCGCTTTCTCGACATGCACGATCTCGGCGACGCCGCGCTGGCGGCGGGCCTGCGCGACCCGGTGCTCGACGTCGAGCGCCTGACCGTGACCTATCCCGACGTGCCGGCGCTGCTGCGCGAACTGAAAGGCCTGGGTGCCACCAACGCCGATGCCGCGCGCGAGCGCGGACTGACCGGCAAGGCGCGCTACCGGCGCATGCTCGACGCTTACGATGCGCAGCGCCGCGACGGCCGCATCGCGTCCACCTGGGAGGTGGTCTACCTGCACGCCTTCGGCGCACCCGAGGGGCAGCCGCAACGCACGGTCGGCGGCGAGCTCGCGACCTTCTCGGTGGCGCGCCTGCGCGGTTCGCGTCGCGGCTGATGCGGGTCCGCAGCGGACGCTGCAGGAGACGGGCCGCGGAGGGGACAGCCCGTCGGACGCGTTGCGCAACCGGGCCCGTGACCGCAGGGCGGGCGAGAGTCGGCACGGCCGGGCCGGCCGGGCGATGGCTGGTTTCGCCGCCGGCGGCCACGGCTCAGGGCGCGCGCACCACCTGCAAGACCGGCGCCGGAATCCGCGCGCGCGCAGCCGAGGCGCCGCGCGCGGCGCGCAGGCGTTCGGCGTATGCCGCGGCCGGCAGCGGCCGCGCGTAGAGAAATCCCTGCGCGACGTCGCAGCCGATCTCGCGCAGCCAGCGCGCCTGCGCTTCCGTCTCCACGCCCTCGGCGACGATCTTCAGGCGCAGCCGCTTGGCCAGGGCCACGATCGCCTCGGTGATGTCGCGGTCGGCCTGGTTGACCAGCGCCGCGCGCACGAACGACTGGTCGATCTTGATCGCCTCGATCGGCAGGTGGCGCAGATGACTGAGGCTGGAATAGCCGGTGCCGAAATCGTCGATCAGCAGGCCGCAGCCCAGCGCGACGATCGCGTGCAGGCGCGCCAGCGTGGCCTGCAGGTCGCCCATGGCGACGGACTCGGTGATCTCGAAACGCAGGCGATCGGCGGGGACCTGATAGGCCTCCAGCTTGTCGCGCAGACCGTCGATGAAACTGGCGTCGCGCAATTCGTACAGCGACAGATTGATCGCCACCGGCCCCGGATCCAGGCCCTCGGCCAGCCAGCCACGCAGCTGCCCCAGGACCTGGTCGAGCATCGCCGCGCCCAGCGCGCCGGCCAGGCCGTCGGCCTCGGCCAGCGGCACAAACACGGTCGGCGGAATCTGGCCGCGCTGCGGATGTACCCAGCGTGCCAGCGCCTCGGCTCCCACCAGCGCACCGCTGCGCAGGTCCCAGGTCGGCTGGAAATAGGCCTGCAGCACGCCGGTGCGGATGGCCTCGCGCAGCTCCAGCGTCAGCGTCAGACGCTCGCGGGCGTCGCGGTGCATGCCCTTCTCGAACAGGCGGTAGCCGGCATCGCCCTGCTGCCGCGCCGCCTGCAGCGCGGCATCGGCGTTGCGCAGCAGGGTCTCGGCGTCATCGCCGCCGGGCGTGGAAATGGCGACGCCCACGCTGGGTTGCAGGCTGACCGGATAACCGACCGCGCTGACCGGCTGGCGCATCACCGCCAGCACCTGGCGACACAGGCGCTCCACCTCGCCGGAGTCACACACGTGGTCGATGACGATGGCGAACTCGTCGCCATCCAGGCGCGCGACCATGCCCGCTTCCGGAGCCAGTGCCCGCAGTGATGCCGCGATCGCGCGCAGGGCCTGGTCGCCGGCCTCGTGACCCAGCCAGTCGTTGACCATCCTGAAGCCCTTGAGCTCCAGCACCATCAGGGCGGTCTTGCGGCGCTGGAGTTCCGCCTCGACCAGCGAGCGCTGCAGCCGTTCCAGCAGCAGGACGCGGTTGGGCAGGCCGGTCAGGTCATCGTGATAGATGCGCTCGATCAGCATTTCGCGCGTGCGTGTCAGTACCTGGTCACGGTGCTGAACGCCGGCCTCGACGCGCTCGTGCAACCACGCCGCCGCCAGCACGCCGAACAGCATGAGCAGCGCCGCAGCGGCGATGCCGAGCGCCAGCGCGCCACCGTGCAGGACACTGCCGCCCGACCGGCACAGCGACCCGGCGGCAAAACCGGCGGCGCTCATGCCGAGATAATGCGTGCCGGCCACCGCGCCGCCCATCAGCAGCGACGCGCCCCACTGGCGCAGCCGCCGCCGCGCCGGTCGCGATGCTTCGGCGACGCGCAGACCGGCCCACAGCGCGGCTGTCGCGCCGAGCACGGCGAACACCAGCGACAGCGCTACGCGCCCCGGCTGCCAGACGATCGCCGGCTGCATGCGCATCGCCGCCATGCCGGCGTAGTGCATGCCGCCGACCCCGGCACCCAGGATCGTGCCGGCCAGCGGCAGGCGACCGCGGAAGTCCGGCACCCGCGCCAGCAGGCCCATCGCGCCGCCGGCACCGGCGATGATCGGCAGCATCGACAGCAGGGTGGGAGCGACGTCGAAACCCAGCGGGGTGCCGAGGTGCAAGGCGAGCATGCTGACGAAGTGCATGGCCCAGACGCCCCAGCCCATGCCCAGGGCCCCGGCCAGCCACCAGACGCGCAGCGTCCATCCCTGGCTGCGAGCGAGGCGCCCGGTGACGCTGAAGGACACATAGGAGGCGATCACGGCGATCGCCACGGACAATCCCACCAGCCACGGGTTGTAATTCGGGATCAGCACCATCGCACTCCGCAGCCGGATTCGCGGCGCCCGCGTGGCGCGCCAAGATCCCGTTCCAGCAAGCAATCTCCATGCCTGATCCGTGAACTGCGTCACGCTTGTGCCCAAAGGCCGCGCGCGCCTACCCTGCCGCCCAGCCGTCGCGGGGGCGCCGGCGCCACCACAAACCAGAGGGGGGGGAAGCCATGGACAGCAACAGCACCGCGATCCGCGATCTCAGTCAGCCGCTGGCCGCCGGCAAGGGCTGGATCAAGTTCGTGGGCATCGTCAATATCGTCCTGGGCGCGCTGACCGCGCTCAGCATCATCGGCATCCTCTGGGCCTGGATCCCGATCTGGATCGGCGTGCTGCTGATGCAGGCCGGCGGCGCCATCGAGCGCGCCCAGATGACCGGCGACGAGAGCGCGCTGCGTCAGTCGCTGGACAAGCTGCGGGTGTATTTCGTCATCCAGGGCGTATTGATCATCGTCAGCCTGGTGCTGATGGCGCTGTGCATGCTGTTTTTCTTCGGCGCCATGATGGCGGCCATCGGCCACCGGTTCTGAAGCCTTCAGCGACGCGGCCCGATCGCGGTGCCGGATCGCGCGCGATCGCGGCCACGCGCTCCGTGTCGGTGACGCTTGCGCAATGGACCGCAGGATGAGCGCCCCGGCCACGGCCACACCCCCGTCCGCGCCCGCTGCCCGCCGCGGCGCCCTGCTGGCGCTGGTCGCGCTGACCCTGATCTGGAGCTACAACTGGATCGTGATGAAGCAGGCGCTGGCCTACGCCGGGCCGTTCACGTTCTCGGCATTGCGCTACGTCGGCGGCACCGCGGTGCTGTTCGCGCTGCTGGCACTGAAGCGCGAGTCGCTGGCGCCGCCGCCGTGGCTGCCGACGCTGGCGATCGGCCTGGCCCAGACCACCGGCTTCCAGGCGCTGGTGCAGTGGGCGCTGGTGCACGGCGGCGCCGGCAAGACCGCGCTGCTGGCCTACACCATGCCATTCTGGACCGTGCTGCTGGCGTGGCTGCTGCTGCGTGACCGCCCGCGGCGCGCGCAATGGCTGAGCATCGCGCTGGCCGCACTGGGTCTGCTGCTGGTGCTGGAACCCTGGCGCGGCGTCGGCGATGCCGGCAGCGCCTTGCTGGCGATCGCCGGCGGCCTGGCCTGGGCGATCGGCACGGTGCTGTCCAAGCGCGTGTTCGACCGCCACGCGATTTCGGCGCTGCGCCTGACCGCCTGGCAGATGCTGGCCGGCACCGTGGTACTGGTGATGCTGGCGCTGATCATCCCCGAACGCGCGGTGGCGTGGACGCCAGGTCTGCTGGCCGCGCTCGCCTACAACGTGCTGCTCGCCTCCGGCATCGGCTGGACGCTTTGGCTGACCGTGGTGCAGCGGCTGCCGGCGGCGATCGCCGGCCTGACCAGCCTGGCGATCCCGGTCGCGGGCGTGCTGTTCGCCTGGGCGCTGCTGGGCGAACGTCCCGATGCCGCCGAGGCCGCCGGCATTGCGGTGATCGCGCTGGCACTGCTGACCCTGTTGCGCGCGCGACGCGCCGATTAGCCACGACGGATGCGTGCGCGTTGCACAGATCACCTCATCCCGCCGCGCCGCAGCGCGCGCAGAAAGCGATGGCATCGAGATCGACGTTGCCGCCGCTGAGGATCAGGCCGACGCGGCGGCCGGCGAAACGCTCGCGCTGGCGCAACACGGCGGCCAGCACGGTGGCACTCGAAGGTTCGACCACCTGCTTGAGGTCCGCCCACAGCCGGCGCATCGCCGCCAGGGTTTCGACGTCGCTGACCCGCAGCACCTCGACATCATGCGCGCGCAGCAGTTCGAAATTGGGCGCGCCGATGGCCGCGCGCAGGCCGTCGCAGATGGTGTCGGGCACCACGTCGGTGACGCGTTCGCCGCGCCGCATCGACAGCCAGGCGTCGGCTGCGCCTTCCGGTTCGGCCGCATAAACGGCCATCCGTGGGTGCAACGCATGCGCGGCGATCGCGCTGCCGGCGGCCAGTCCGCCGCCGCCGATCGGCACCACCAGCGCATCGAGATCGGCGACCTGTGTCAGCAACTCCATCGCCGCCGTGCCCTGGCCGGCGATCACGTACGGATCGGCGTAGGGATGCACGAGCGTCGCCCCGGTGCTGGCCTGCAGCGCCGCAGCCGCAGCCTCGCGCGCGGCCAGCGTCGGCGCGCAGCGGTGGATGGTGGCGCCGGCTGCCTCGATCGCCGCGACCTTGGTGCGCACGGCGCCCTCGGGTACCACCACGTGCGCCGGAATGCCGCGGCTGCGTGCGGCCAGCGCCAGCGCGTTGCCGTGATTGCCGGATGAATGCGTGACCACGCCGCGCGCCGCGGTCACGTCATCCAGGGCCCAGACCGCGTTGAGCGCGCCGCGCAGCTTGAAGGCGCCGCCGCGCTGCAGTTGTTCGGCCTTGAAATGCAGCGCCGCGCCGGTGGCGGTGTCCAGCGCATCGCTGCACAGCACCGGCGTCACCCGCGCATGCGCGGCGATGCGCGTGGCGGCGGCGCGGACGTCGTCGAGGGTCAGGTCGAAGGACTGCATCGCGGTTTCCGGGGATTTGCTCTGGCGCAATTTAAGGCCCAGATTACACGCGCACTGCCCGTCCTCACTACAATCGACGGTTACCCTGCGTCCGTCGAGCTCCCATGTCCCAGCCTGATTCCGCCACCAGTGCCGCGCCGCGCCCGGTGCGCCTGGCCGATTACCGTGCGCCCGCCTGGCGCGTGACCCGCATCGAGCTCGACTTCGATCTCGGCATCGACAGCACGGAAGTGGCGGCCCGTCTGACCCTGGCGCGCGATCCGGCACAGGACCTGCCGCTGATGCTGGATGGCGAGGCGCTGGAACTGCTGGCGATCCGTCTCGACGACCGCGATCTCGATCCCGGCGACTACGAGCTCGGTGCCAGCGGCCTCTGCGTGCCGGCGGCGCGCGACGGCAGCGTGCTGGAGACACGCGTGCGCATCCGGCCCGCGAGCAACACGGCATTCGAGGGACTGTACCTGTCGGGCAGCACCGAGTCGGGATTTCTGCTGACCCAGTGCGAGGCGGAAGGCTTCCGCCGCATCACCTACTTCACCGACCGCCCCGACGTGCTGGCACGCTATACGGTGACGCTGCGCGCCGAGCGCGCGCGTTTTCCGGTGCTGCTGGCCGGCGGCAACGCCGACGGCCGCGGCGAGCTGGCGGACGGCCGCCACTGGGCGCGTTTCGTCGACCCGCACCCCAAGCCGAGCTATCTGTTCGCGCTGGTCGCGGGCCGGCTCGAGTCCATCGAAAGAACCCTGGTCACCGCCGCCGGCCGCAGCGTGCGGCTGGTGCTGTGGGCCGAGCCGGACGCGATCGCGCGCTGCCATTTCGCGCTGGGCGCGCTGGAACGCGCGCTGCGCTGGGACGAACAGGCCTACGGGCGCGTCTACGATCTCGACGTGTTCCACGTTGTCGCCACCCACGACTTCAACATGGGCGCGATGGAGAACACCGGCCTCAACATCTTCAACGCCAAGTACCTCCTGACCGATCCCGACAGCACGACCGATGACGAATACCGCGCAGTCGAGGCGGTGATCGGCCACGAGTATTTCCACAACTGGAGCGGCAACCGCGTCACCTGCCGCGACTGGTTCCAGCTGTCGCTCAAGGAAGGCTTCACGGTGTTCCGCGAGCAGCAGTTCTCGGCGGCGATGCACTCGCCGGCCCTCAAGCGCATCGAGGACGTGGCGACACTGCGGCGCGCGCAGTTTCCCGAGGACGCCGGCCCGCTGGCGCATCCGGTGCGACCCGCGCAGTACCGCGAGATCAACAATTTCTACACCGCGACGGTGTACGAGAAAGGCTCCGAGCTGATCCGCATGCTGGCCGAGCGGCTGGGCGGGGAACGCATTCCGCCGCGGCTGTGATCTGTACTTCGCCCGCCACGACGGCAGCGCCGCCACCCTCGAGGACCTGCTGGCCGCGCTGGGCGAGGCCGCGGGCACCGATCTGACACCGTATCTGGCCTGGTACGCGCAAGCCGGCACGCCTCGGCTGAGTGCGCGCGGCGAACATGACCCGGCGACCCGCCGCTACGTGCTGCGACTGGCGCAGCGCACGCCGGCGACCCCCGGCCAGCCGGAAAAGGCGCCGCTGCCGCTCCCCGTCAAGCTGGCGCTGTTCGATCGCGCCGGCTGCACGCTGCCGCTGCGGCTGGCCGGCGAAGCCGTCGCGCAGGGCCACGAACGCGTGCTCGAGCTGCGCGATGCCGCCGCCGAATTCGTGTTCGAGGACGTCCCGCAAGCGCCGGTGCCCTCGCTGCTGCGCGGACTGTCGGCTCCGGCGATCCTCGAGGCCGACGCCGCACCTGACGATCTCGCCTTGCTGCTGCGTCACGACGCTGACGGCTACAACCGCTGGGAAGCCAGCCAGCAGCTGGCCACGCGCGGCTTCCTGACCATGCTTGCCGGGCAGGAGGAGAATCCCGCGCTGACGGCGTGGACGCGCAGCCTGGCGGAACTGTTCGCCGCGCCGGCCAGTGATCTCGCCCTGCTGGCCGAACTGCTGACCCCACCCGGCGAGATCGAGCTGGGCGAACGCGTCGAGCCGTTGCATCCGGATCGGGTACGCGCCACGCGCATCGTCCTGGAACAGGCGCTCGCCGCCGCGCTGGGCGGCGCGGCCCTGACGCAGCGCTATCACGCGCTGCACGCCGCCGAGACCGGCGCGCAGGACGCCGCGGCGCAGGCCCGGCGCAGGCTGAAGCGGCGCCTGCTGGAACTGTGCTGCCATGCCGACGCCGGTGCCGGCTGCGCGCTGGCGGCAGGGCAGTTCGAGGCCGCGCGCGGCATGACCGACCGCCTCGGCGCACTGGCCTGTCTGCTGCAGTTCGGCGCACCGCAGACGCAGGCTGCGCTGGATGCGTTCCGGGAGCGTCACGCCGGCAACGCGATCGCGCTCGACAAGTGGTTCGCGGTGCAGGCGCAGGTTCCCGGCGATGGCGCCCTGGCGCGCGTCGAGGCGCTGACCGCCGACGCCGCCTTCACTTTGCGCAACCCCAATCGCGTACATGCGCTGATTGGAAGTTATGCGCGCGGCAATCGCAGCGGCTTTCATCGCAGCGACGGCGCCGGCTATCGATTCCTGACCGCGCGCCTGCTGGAACTGGATGCGCTGAATCCGCAGACCGCCGCACGGCTGGCCACCGCGTTCAACGGCTGGCAGCGGCTGGAACCGGTCCGGCGCGAGCAGGCGCGACGCGCGCTGGCCGCACTGGCGGCGCGGGCACTGCTGTCACGCGACCTCGCCGATATCCTCGGTCGCGCGCTGGGGAGCTGACCCGACGCGGCGGCGGCGCGGCAATTCCTGACCTCGAAAGTTACAAAAAGTGAACCCCGCAACCGGTCGGCCACGGGGTTCGATCAGGGACGCATCGGTTCATCCTGCGCCGATGCGCGAGCAGGTCTTCCGTGACCCACGGGAACCCTGCCTGGAAGGGCCCCGGTCAATGGTCGATCGATCAGGCCTGCAGCCGCGTCAGCGCATCGCTGAGCCGCTGCTTGCGGGCCTCCAGCTCGGGGATATGGCGTACCTGGTCATCCTGGTCGGCCTGCAGACGCAGTACATCCAGCACCATCTCGACGCGGCCGAGTTCGATCATCAGATCATGGCGCATGAACAGCGGATTGAAACTCTGGGCGGCGGTAGCCATGGTGGGTTCCCTGTGCATGGTTGAATGTGTTCTGTGTGATGCATGCGCCGTGCCAAAGTCCGAATTTGCGAAGAACGTCACAGACGGCGCAGCACCGGGTTGAACGCTGACGCCGACTGTCGCAAGGTGACCCGGCCTGGCAGACGTCGTGCAGCCACCCGGCTTCCGGCGCCCGGCACCCGGTCATACCGGATACCCCCTGTTCCTGTGACCCACCGGGCGCCGGATCCATCCCCTCCAAAAAGAACGGCCCGGGCAAGCCCGGGCCGGGTGCGTCCTCCTGCCGGCGTGCGACCGGCCCCTGAATTCCGATCTCGGCGCGCTCGCATGCGCCTTGCGCCAGCAGGAGTGCGGAAAGGGTTTTGCAGAATCCGTGCCACGTCGATTCCGCGGTGCAACAGCGATCCGGGCTTACACTGGTGGCCGCACCTGGTCACCGCCGTGGCCGTGGCCGCCGCCGATGCCGCTGCCGATGCTCAACGGACCCAGGCACCATGCTTACCCATCCCGAAACCTATGACGTCATCGTGATCGGCGGCGGCCATGCCGGTACCGAAGCCGCGCTCGCCGCGGCGCGCGCCGGCGCACGCACCCTGCTGCTCACACACAGCATCGAGACAGTGGGGGCGATGAGCTGCAATCCGGCCATCGGCGGCATCGGCAAGGGTCATCTGGTGCGCGAGATCGACGCACTGGGCGGCGTGATGGGGATGGCCGCCGATCGCGCCGGCATCCAGTGGCGCACGCTCAACGCGTCCAAGGGACCGGCGGTGCGCGCCACCCGCTGCCAGGCCGATCGCATGCTCTATCGCGCGGCGATCCGGCACGCGGTCGAGACCCAGCCGAACCTGCGGCTGTTCCAGCAGGCGGTGGACGACCTGATGCTCGAGGGCGATCGCGTCGCCGGCGTGGTCACGCAGATGGGCCTCGCGATCCGTGCCCGCACCGTGGTGCTGACCGCCGGCACCTTCCTTGCCGGGCGCGATCCACATCGGTGCCGCGCAGTATGCGGCGGGCCGCGCCGGCGATCCTCCCGCTACCACGCTGGCGCGGCGTCTGCGCGAGCTGCCGCTGGGCGCCGACCGCCTGAAGACCGGCACACCACCGCGCATCGACGCGCGCAGCGTCGATTTCGACGTGCTCCAGGAACAGCCCGGCGACGAGCCACGGCCGTGGTTTTCGTATCTCGGCAGCGCCGCCGCGCATCCGCGGCAGGTCAGCTGCTGGATCACTCACACCTGCGAACGCACGCACGCCGTGATCCGCGCGGCACTGGATCGCTCGCCGCTGTACAACGGCCAGATCGAGGGCGTCGGTCCGCGCTACTGCCCGTCGATCGAGGACAAGGTGGTGCGCTTCGCCGACAAGTCCTCGCATCAGATCTTCCTCGAACCCGAGGGCCTCGACAGCGGCGAGCTGTACCCCAACGGCATCTCCACCTCGCTGCCCTACGACGTGCAGATCGACCTGGTGCGCTCGATCCCGGGTCTCGAGCGGGCGCACATCACGCGCCCCGGCTATGCCATCGAGTACGACTACTTCGATCCGCGCGGGCTGCAGCCGTCGCTGGAGACCCGGGCCATCACCGGCCTGTATTTCGCCGGCCAGATCAACGGCACCACCGGCTACGAGGAAGCCGCGGCGCAGGGCCTGATCGCCGGCCTCAACGCCGCGCGCGCCAGCAGGGACCTCGCGCCCTGGTACACCGCGCCGCGACGAGGCCTACATCGGCGTGCTGATCGACGACCTGGTCACGCACGGCACCCGCGAGCCGTATCGCATGTTCACCTCGCGCGCCGAGTACCGCCTGCACCTGCGCGAGGACAACGCGGATCTGCGTCTGAGCGAGACCGGCCACGACCTCGGCATCGTGCCGCAGGCACGTTACGACGCGCTGTGCCGGAAGCGCGACGCGGTCGAACGCGAAACCGGCCGGCTGCGATCGCTATGGGCCGCGCCCGGCAACGCACTGGGTCGCGCCCTGGCCGATGTGCTGGCGTTGCAGCTCGGTCACGAGACGACGGCGCTGGATCTGCTGCGCCGGCCCGAGCTCGACTACGCCGCGCTGATGCGCGTGCCGGCACTGGGGCCGGGCGTGGACGACCCGCAGGTCGCCGCGCAGATCGAGGTGCAGGCCCGGTACGCCGGCTACCTCACGCGCCAGCACGATGAAATCGCGCGCCAGCGCCGGCAGGAAGACACCCTGATCCCCGCCGACTTCGACTTCGACGGCGTGCGCGGGCTGTCCGCCGAGGTGCTGGCCAAGCTCAAGACGGTACGGCCGGCGAGCGTCGGCCACGCGGTCCGCATCAGCGGCGTGACGCCG
Organism: uncultured Pseudomonadota bacterium; assembly: GCA_963794205.1. Taxonomy (GTDB): domain Bacteria; phylum Pseudomonadota; class Gammaproteobacteria; order Xanthomonadales; family Rhodanobacteraceae; genus Metallibacterium. Next base: position 169,945 of record CAWCCR010000013.1, on the reverse strand, counting down.
GCGGCGATCAGTCTGCTGCTGGTGCACCTGAAGCGCCGTCGCGCGGCCTGACGGCGCCCGACGCGGGGATTGGAAGCCCGCCCGCCTACTTCTGGCTGCCGCCCTCGCTGGCGCCGCTGCCACCCTGGCTGCCGCCGCTGCGTACCTGGGCCACGGCGTCGGGCTGGATCTGCCCGCCCGGATTGCCCCAGCTGTTGAGGACGTAGGTGAGGATGTCGGCCACATCCTGATTGGACAGGCTGGCGCCCACGTCCGGCATCGAGCCGTCATAGGACACGCCGTTGACCGTGATCTGCCCGGTATGGCCGTGCAGCACGAAATGCACCGCGCGCTGCGGATCGGCTGCCAGGAAATCCGACTTGGCGAGATTGGGGAACACGCCGGGCATGCCCTCGCCGTGCGCCTGATGGCAGGCCGAACAGTTGTTCTCGAACAGGCTGTGACCCTTGGCCAGCGTGGCGGCGTCGGGCGCGGCAGCGGCCATCGCCGCGGTGGCCGCAAGACTCAGCATGGCGGCGAACAGAAGATTCAGGCGCAGTTTCATGACGGACTCCGGATCGGGCGATGGCGCGGCGAACTCTTGCGGGTGACGACGCGCGCGGTGGTTGGATGACTGCACGATGCGGCGCCCGCGCCGCGGCGGACTTGATCCAGATCAACCGCGCACCGCGAACCGGCCCGGCTGCGACAGTGCGCCGCAATCAGCGGCCGTCGCCGCGGCGCACGCCGGCGACTTCGCCGCCGGTGACCACCGGGCCGTGGTTGCCCCAGCTGTTGAGCACGTAGGTCAGGATGTCGGCGATGTCCTGGTCGGTCAGACCGGTACCGATCGGCGGCATCGAACCGTCGTAGGACCTGCCGTTGACGATCACGCGGCCGGTATGTCCGTTGACGACGAAGTCGATCGCGCAGGTCGGACAGGCCTGCAGGAAATCGGATTCCGCCAGATTGGGGAATGCCCCGGGCAATCCGGCGCCATCGCGCTGATGGCAGGCCGAGCAGTTGTCGTTGAACAGGCCATGGCCGTTGCGCATGCGCAGGGCGTCAGGTGCGCGCAGCGGGGCCGCGATCGATGCCGCGGCGACCGCCATCAGCATGGCGGCCAGAACGACTTGCAAACCACGACCCATGACGACCTCGTTGCATGAGCGCCGGTCGGCGACGGCCGCGTATTAGGCCAAGCGCGGGCAGCGGTTGACGATGCGGCAGGTCGTCGCAAGAGGCGCGCCGCGACGCGGCGCAGGACCGTCGGATCAGGGCCAGTCGAAGGCGACGTGGGTGTTGTTGAAAGCGGGATCGCCGGCGTGCCCGCCGGGTATCGCGGACAAGGTGACCTCGCCGGCCTGCACGATCTGGCCGGCATGCAGGCACCCGCCCAGCGCCTGCCACTCGGCCAGCCGCTGCAGCAGTTCGCCTGCGGCGGCGCGCGCGGTGGCGGGAACCTGGCGCAGGCTGAGATCGGGCCGCGCGAACTTGCGCAGGCCACGCGTGTGCACATGCAATCGTCCGGGCACCCGGGGGTCGCCATCGCAGAGCATCAGCACGTGGTCGCGCACGTCGAATTCCGGCCTGGCAAAGAACCGCGCGCGCCACGCGTCCGCGTCGAAGGCCATGAGCAGCTGCGGGTCGACCACCGCGACGCCGCCGCTGGCCATCAGCGCACTGACCAGCCCGATGCCGTCGCGCAGTGCATCGAGGTCGGGCGCATCGGCCAGCTCGGCACGGATCACGAAACCCTCCGGCGCCGCGGCGGCACGCGCCAGCAGCGCGGCATCGTCCTCGCGCAGCAGCTCGCCCAGGGCGCCGGCGAGCGGATAGCCTGGCCAGTGCTCCAGTTCGCGCCGCCCGTAGCGGCCGATCTCGCCTGCCACCGGCAACCCGCGCGTGCGCCAGGCGGCACCGTCGATCGGCAGCTGGCGCGGGAACTCGCCGAACACGAACCACAGTTGCAGCGAGCGGCCGTCGCCCGCCTGCCAGTGCGGACGCGGCCAGGCGGCGCTCATGGACTCGCCTCGCCAAGTGCCAGCTGCTGCTGATCGAGTTCGATGCGGCCCTCGCCGGCCATGATCTTCTTGAACTCGACGCGGCTGACCGAGACGTAGCGTTCGTTGCCGCCGATCTCGACCTGCGGGCCTGCGGTCACCGCACGGCCCCGGTCATCGACGCGCACCACCATCGTCGCCTTCTTGCCGCTGTGGCAGATGGTCTTGATCTCGGTCAGCTCGTCGGCCCAGGCCAGCAGATACTGGCTGCCCTCGAACAGCTCGCCGCGAAAGTCGGTGCGCAGCCCGTAGGCCAGCACCGGAATGTGCAGGCGATCGACCACCTCGGTCAGCTGCCAGACCTGCGCCTTGCCGAGGAACTGAGCCTCGTCGACCAGCAGGCAGTGCAACGCGCCGTGCGCGGTGATGTCGGCGCGCGCGGCGGAGAGCAGATCGTCGTCCCGGCCGAACCGCTGCGCGGCGGCCTGCAGCCCGATGCGCGAGGCGACCACGCCGGCGCCGTGGCGGACGTCCAGCGCCGGAGTCAGGATCAGCGTGCGCATGCCGCGCTCGCGGTAGTTGTGCGCGCTCTGCAGCAGGCTGGTGGTCTTGCCCGCGTTCATCGCGGAGTAATAGAAGTAGAGCTTGGCCATGCGGAAGCCGGGCAGTGGAGAGTGGGAAAAGCGTGATGTGATCCTGAGCGCAGCGAAGGGGCTTTCACGCAGACGGCGGGCCGTCCGCGAGTTTCGCACCACCCGGCCATCCTACAATCACCCCACGCGTCCGCGCCGCATACTCCCCACTCCCCACTTGCAGCTCTCCCATGCTCAATCCGCAACAACGCGCCGCGGTGGACTACTGCGACGGCCCGCTGCTGGTGCTGGCCGGTGCCGGGTCCGGCAAGACGCGCGTGATCACCGAGAAGATCGCGCACCTGATCGCGCGCCAGGGCCTCGCACCCGGCAGGATCGCCGCGATCACCTTCACCAACAAGGCCGCGCGCGAGATGCGCGAGCGCGTGTCGCCGCTGCTGCGCGACCATGACGCCGAGGCGCTGACGGTGTGCACCTTTCATGCGCTGGGGCTGAAGCTGCTGCAGATCGAGCACGCGCGCGCCGGCCTCAAGCGCGGTTTCTCGGTACTCGACGCCGACGACAGCGCCAAGCTGTTCAAGGAGCTGGCGCCGGCCGGCATCAAGCCCGATCGTCTGAACGCGCTGCGCATGCTGGCCGGCCGCGCCAAGAACGATGCCCTGACGCCGGAAGCCGCCTTGGCCGCGGCGCGCAGCCCCGGCGAACTGGAAGCCGCGCAGCTGTATGCACGCTACCAGCAGCGTCTTGGCGCCTTCAACGCGGTCGACTTCGACGACCTGATCCGGCTGCCGCTGATGCTGCTGGAAGCCGACGCCGAGGTCTGCGCCGGCTGGCGCGAGCGCCTGCGCTACCTGCTGGTGGACGAGTACCAGGACACCAACGCCGCGCAGTACCGCCTGCTCAAGGCGCTGGCCGGACCGCGCGGCGCGTTCACCTGCGTCGGCGACGACGACCAGTCGATCTACGGCTGGCGCGGCGCCGATCCCGGCCACATCGACCAGCTCGGCCGCGACTGGCCGGCGCTGCAGGTGATCAAGCTCGAGCAGAACTACCGCTGCGGCCGGCGCATCCTGCGCGCCGCCAACGCGGTGATCGCGCACAACCCGCACGCGCACGCCAAGCGGCTGTGGAGCGAACACGCCGAGGGCCCGCCGATCCGCGTGTTCGAGTGCCGCGACAGCGAGCACGAGGCCGAGCGCATCGCCGGCGCGATCGCCCATCTGGCCGGTCGCCACCAGGCGCGCTGGCACGAGTTCGCCGTGCTCTATCGCGGCAACCACCAGGCGCGCGCGCTGGAAAAGGCGCTGCGCGTGACCGCCGTGCCATACCATCTGTCCGGCGGCCTGAGCTTTCTCGACCGCGGCGAGGTCAAGGACACGCTGGCCTACCTGCGTCTGGTCGCCAATCCCGCTGATGACGCGGCGTTCCTGCGCGTGGTCAACGTGCCGCGACGCGAGATCGGCGCCACCACGCTGGAGCGCCTCGCCGCGCTGGCGCAGGCGCGCGGACTGGCGCTGCTGGCCGCCGCCCACAGCGATGCGCTCCTGCAGCAGCTGCCGGCACGCGCCGCCGCCGCGCTGGCCGGCTTCGCCGGACTGATCACGGCGCTGGCCGATGCCGCCGTACGCCTGCCCGCGGCCGAGCTGGTCGACGAGGTGCTCGCGCGCACGCGCTACATCGAGCACCTCGCCGCCGAGACCCGCGATGACGCGCTGCGCCAGCGCCGGCTCAACAACCTCGCCGAACTGGCCGGCTGGTTCCGGGCCATGCAGAAGGGCGGCGCACGCGCCGGCGATCTCGCCGCGCAGCTGGCGCTGCTGGCGCACGCCGACCGCGACGACCCCGGCAACGCGGTACGGCTGATGACCCTGCACGCGGCCAAGGGGCTGGAGTTCCGCTTCGTGTTCCTGGTCGGACTCGAGGACGGCACCCTGCCGCACGAGGGCGCGCTCGACGAGGGCCGGCTGGAGGAGGAGCGGCGTCTGTTCTATGTCGGCATCACCCGCGCCAAGGCACTGCTGACACTCAGCTTCAGCCTGCGCGCGCGCCGCTACGGCGAGCCGGTGTCGCACCGGCCGAGCCGTTTCCTCGCCGAGCTGCCGCAGGACGACCTGCACTGGGACGGCCGCGACCCCGAGGCCGACGCCGCCGCGCGCCGCGATGCCGCCGGCAGTCACCTCGCCGCCCTGCGCCAGCTGCTGGCGGATTAGCCGGGCCCGCCGGCAGGCTGCATTAGACTGTGCGCCCGGCAGGACCCGGCCTGCCGCGGCGACAGCAGCCGGATCGTGCCCGGCTCGCACTTGCCTCGCCGGGGCGGCGCCCCCTACCCTGCCCGTTCATCGTCGCGGAACCCGCCCATGCCGAAAGCCCTGCTCCGCCTGCTCGCGCTCGCGCTGCTGCCGGCGTTGCTGCTCGCCTGCTCGCACGGCAGCGGTCCGGTCGAGTCCGGCGGCGCCTCGCCCGGCGCGGCGGTGCTGGAGTCGGTCCGGCTGCTGCGCGACGGCGATTTCGACGGCCTCTGGCGGCACGCGCTGCCCCCGGCCGACTATGCGGCCTATCGCGCCAGCTGGGGCGCAGACCGTGACCGCTCGCGGATCACTCCGGAAAGCCGCCGGCAGTTCGCCGCCACCATGGCCACCCTGACCGCGCCGGACGCCCGGCAGCAGCTGTGGCGGAAGCTGCAGCCGCAACTGGCGCTGTACGAGCGCAAATACAAGACTCAGATGCCGACCCTGATCGGCATGCTCGAAACCATCGGCGGCACCGCGATCGAACGTTCGACCACGCTCAGCGACGCCGAGCGTCAGCAGGCCCGCAGCGCGCTGCTGGCGGTCGGCAGCTGGGCGCAGGGCGTGGACTGGGGCGACCCCGCCAAGGCGAAGGCGGCACTCGGCATCCTCACCGACACCGCGCGGCGGCTCGACCTGCATACGCTGGACCAGGTCGATGCCCTCGATTACGTGCAGGCCAATGCCGACTACGGGCTGCTCTGGAGCGGCCTCAAGCGCCTGCTGGCGGTGTACGGCCTGTCGCTGGACGACGCGCTCGACTCGGCCCGGGTGAAGGTGCTGTCCAACGACGGTCACGTCGCCGTGGTGCGGCTCAGCTTCGACCTGCTAGGCAAGCCGATCAGCAGCGATTCCACCCTGATCCTGCAGGACGGTCGCTGGTACGACCGCGACACCCTGCTGGACTGGCGCCAGCGCGCCGCCGCGCTGGCGGCCCGCCCGGCGGCCGGCGCGACCACGCCGCCGCCTGCCATCGCCACACCCGCCGCCACCGCGCGCGCACCGGCAACCGCACCGCCGGTCACACGGTCGGCGCCCGCGGGCCGGACTCGTTGAAGCGATCGCGCTCCCGCACCCGGCCATGATCGACTCTCGCCCGTACGATTCCGGCGCTCCCTGGTGGCTGGCCCTGCTCGGCCGCCTGCTGGCGCCATGGCTGCGCATCAAGCGCGATCCGGCCGAACCGGCACAGTTGCTGCAGCCGGACGCTCCGGTGTGCTACGTGATCGAGCGCCACGGCCTGTCGGATGCGCTGATTCTCGACCGCGCCTGCCGCGAGGCCGGACTGCCGCCGCCGCTGCGGCCGATCAACGTGCCCGGCCTGCGCCGGCGCCGCGCGCTGTTCGCGCTCAACCGCCGCGACGGCCTGGTCTTCGGCCGCCTGCGCCGGCGCGCCGCGCGCGAGGCGCTGCTGGCGCTGCTGCGCGGACTGGAGGCACAACCGCAGCAGGACATCCAGGTGGTGCCGGTGTCGATCTACGTCGGCCGCGCGCCCAACCGCCAGTCCGGCTGGTTCCGCGTGCTGTTCTCGGAAAACTGGGTGATGGTCGGCCGTTTCCGCCGTCTGCTGGCGCTGCTGCTCAACGGCCGCGACACCATCGTGCACTTCTCGCCGCCGGTCAGCCTGCGTCAGGTGCTGTCCGAGTCGCGCGACGCCGGCGAAGCGCCACCGCGGCTGGCGCGCAAGCTGACGCGCGTGCTGCGCGCGCACTTTCGCCGTATTCGTGCCGCGGTAATCGGCGCCGACCTGTCGCACCGGCGCACCGTGGTCGACGCCGTGCTCAATACCGAGGCGGTGCGCCAGGCGATCGTCCAGACCGCGCTGCGCGAGAGCATCAGCCGCGCCGAGGCCTGGCGGCGCGCGCACGGCTACGCGATGGAGATCGCCGCCGACTACTCGCATCCGGTGGTGCGCTCGGCATCGTTCCTGCTGTCAGGGTTCTGGAACAAGCTGTACGACGGCATCGGCATGCATCATCTGGAATCGCTGCGCGCCATCGCGCCGGGCCACGAAGTGATCTACGTGCCCTGCCACCGCAGTCACGCCGACTACCTGCTGCTGTCCTACCAGCTGTACCAGAACGGTCTGGTGCCGCCGCACATCGCCGCCGGCGTCAACCTCAACCTGCCGCTGGTCGGTGCCGTTCCTGCGCCGCGGCGGCGCGTTCTTCCTGCGCCGCAGCTTCAAGGGCAATGCGCTGTACTCGACGGTGTTCAACGAATACGTCGACCAGCTGTTCGAGCGCGGCGTGCCGCTGGAGTACTTCGTCGAAGGCGGACGCTCGCGCACCGGGCGCCTGCTGGCGCCGCGCAGCGGCATGCTGGCGATGACGGTGCGCGCCTTCCTGCGCTCGCCGCGGCGGCCGGTGCTGTTCCAGCCGGTCTATATCGGCTACGAGAAGCTGATGGAGGGCAACAGCTACATCGGCGAGCTCAGCGGACAAGCCCAAGGAAAAGGAATCGCTGCTGGGCCTGTTGCGCGGCGCTGAAGGTGCTGCGCCAGCGCTACGGTCACGTCACCCTGAACTTCGGCGAACCGATCCTGCTCGAACCGCTGCTGGATCAGGCCGCGCCGGAATGGCGCGCCGCGCGCGGCGCCGATCCGGACGAGAAGCCCGACTGGCTGCCGGGCCTGATCGATACGCTGGCCGAACGCGTCCAGGTCGAGATCAACCGCGCCGCCGACGTCAATCCGATCAACCTGCTGGCGCTGGCGCTGCTGGCCACGCCCAAGCACGCGATGGCCGAGAGCGACCTGCTGGCGCAGCTCGAACTGAGCAAGGCACTGCTGCTGGAGCTGCCCTACTCCGAGCGCGTCACCGTCACGCCGGCGACACCGGCCGAGATCATCGCCTACGGCGAACAGCATGGGCTGGATGCGGCGCGTGCGGCACCCGCTGGGCGACGTGCTGCTGTGCGAAGGCGACCAGGCCGTCCTGCTCAGCTATTTCCGCAACAACGTGCTGCATCTCTACGCCTGCGCGGCGTGGGTGGCGGCCTGCTTTCTCAACAACCGGCGCATGACGCGCGCGTCGCTGCTGCGCCTGGGCCGGCTGGTGTATCCGTTCATCCGCAGCGAGCTGTTCCTGCCGTGGGACGAGGACGGCTTCGGCGAGCGCCTGCAGGCGACGATCGAGTTCTTCCTGCGCCGCGGCCTGCTCGAGGCGCAAGGCGACGGGCGCGTGCTCGAGCGCGGTCCCGGCCAGGGCGATGGCGCCTATCAGCTGCGGGTGATCGCGCACAGCCTGCTGCAGGCGTTCGAGCGCTACTACATCGCCCTCGCCGCGCTGGTCAAGAACGGCCCCGGCACGCTCACCGCGCAGGAGCTGGAAACCCAGTGCGTGCTGACCGGCCAGCGCCTGGCCCTGCTGCAGCGAGCTGGCGCGCACCGGAGTATCTTCGACAAGGCGCTGTTCCGCGGCTTCATCCAGAAGCTGCGCGCACGCGGCGTGGTGTGGCCGGACGCCGACGGCAAGCTCGATTTCGATGCCGCGCTGGACGACATCGTGCGCGACGCGCGCGTGATCCTGTCGCGCGAAGTGCGCCAGGCCATCCTCAAGATCACCCCGGGCAGCGAGCCGGCCACCGCCGAGCCGGAGCTGCGGCACGACGACGGCGGCGACTGAGTCCTGCGGCACGCGTCGTCGGCGCAGTCGACCCCGCGCGGCGTCACCCGCCCATGCGAACCCCGCCGCCGCGCCGCTCGTCGCGGCGGCGGGGCACGCTCATGGCCGCCGTACCTGCAAGGTGTAACTGTGACCGTTGACGCTGTGCAGAACCACGGCATAGCTGCCGTTGGCCAGGCTCAGGCCCGGTTGTGCCGGCGGCAGGCTGATCGCCGCGCGCGCGCCCATCTTGGCGGTGATGCCGGCGTAGCCCGGGCCGAACTTGTTGTAGTCGTAGTCGTTGGCGAAGGCGCTCTTCGGCAGCGCCGCCAGCGCGACACCGTTCCACGCTTCCACCACCTGACCCTGCTCGCCGATCAGCTCGGCGCGGATGATGTTGGCCGGTTCGGCCGGCGTGCCGGCATCCAGATACGCGGTGAAGCGCACCGAACCGTCGGCAGCGACGCTGCCCGCCGACAGGCTGATGTGATGCTTGGCCGGACTGACCGGTCCGCCATGGAAGGGCGTGATCACCGAACCGCGGAAGTCGTTGTAGGTCAGCACCACGAAGAGCACGGTGACGATGGCGCCGATCAGGCCCAGACGATTGACCCGCTGCGCGCTCCAGGTGCCGCTGCCGAACCACTGGAACCAGCCGCGACCGGCCAGCGCGGGATTGCGCCGCATCATCCAGCTGTCGACCGACCACGCCGCCGAGCCGGCCACGAACAGGGTTACGCCCATGGCGAAGTTGCTGGCGGCCATGGTCCATTCGTCAATGCAGGTCGCGCCCTGCCAGCCGAACAGCAGCATCAGCACCACGCTGATCCCGATCGTGATCAGCGCCGACAACCGGGTCATGAACCCGAAGATCAGGAACAGGCCGAAGATCAGCTCGGCGGCGCTGAACACGATCACGCCGGCATACAGCAGGGTGAAGTGGTGCAGCATGTAATCGACGACATGATCCATGCCGAGCAGCGCGCCGGGCATCGCCGACTGGAACTTGTTGGCCATCCAGCTCGGCGCGTGCGGGTCGAGCTTGCTCGGCGCGTAGATGAAACGCCGGCTGCCGCCACCCCAGAAGATCCAGCCCTGCACGAAGCGCACCGCCAGCAGGGCCACTGCGGCAAGCCGCCAGCCATCCGCGGCGGCGCTGCCGCCGGTTTCGATCGATCGCTGCGTGTTCATGGTTGCTCCTTGGTGGTCCGGGGTTTGGAGTTTGGCGGTGCGGTGTGCGCGCGGTGGCGCGCGGATGCCGCCGCCGCGGGCCGCCCGGTCGACGGCGGGCGCAAGCGAACGCCTGTTCGCGACGCGGCGCTGCCTAGGACATGGCCATCAACGGCACGGCCGTACATCGACATCGGGGTATCGTGAAAGCGGGCGCGGGTTTCGGCGACGTTGCCGGTATAGCGCGGATCCTGCGGTCGCTCCTGGCTGTCCATGTACAGCGCCACGTCCCAGGCCTCCTGGTCGCCCAGACTCCAGCCGTTGCCCAAGGGCATGTTGGCCTTGATGAAACCGGCGGCGAGGTTGACGTTGCCCATGCCCGCGCCCCAGTTGAACGAGTCCGGCCCCCACAGCGGCGGAAACGCCAGCCTGCCCCAGGCCTCGCGGCCCTCGCCGCTGGCGCCGTGGCAGATCGAACACTTGGCGGTATAGACGGCCTTGCCGCGAGTGAAATCCGGCGTCCGCGCCGGCTGCGGCAGGGCCGGATATCCGGCGCCTGCCAGAACGGCATGGGTCGGCGCACCGGTCGCCATCCAGTAACTGTAGGACTCCAGCGCGACCAGCACCGGATCCCCCAGCGGCGGCGCCTTGCCGTTCATGCTGAAGCGGAAGCAGCCCTGCAGGCGCTCGGCGAACGTGTTGACGTGTCCGGTCTTGCTGCGATAGGCGGGATAGCCGATCCACGCGGCCCACATCGGCGCGCTGTCAGCCAGGCGCCCGGCATCGAGATGGCAGTTCTGGCAGGTCAGCGCATTGCCGACGAATTGCGGTGCCATCCGGCCGGTGTGGGTGAACAGCGCTTCGCCCTGGCGCACGACGGCGCCGAATGCGTCATCCGGGATGGCGCGGCGCGGCGGAGGCGTGAATGCCATCGCGGCCGGCGTGGCCGGCAGCACGCGCGCTGTGGGGGCGGGCGCCGGCGACGAGGCCTCGTGCTGCGTGCATCCGGCCAGGCCAGCCATCGCAGCCAGCACGACGAGTCCGCCCCAGTCGACGGCGCGCGCGTTCACGGCGTGTCCTTGATGCTGGCTGCCGCCGCGGGGATGGCGGGCTGCTGCTCGTAGTATGCGGCGACCGCCGCGATCTCGGCCGCGGTCAGCCGTCTGGCGATCGCGCCCATCAGGCCCAGCGGACCGGGCGGGCGCCTGCCCTGCTGCCAGGCCTCGAGCTGCCGCCGGACATACAGCGCGGACTGGCCCGCGAGCGGCGGAAATTCGCTGCCCAGACCGACGCCACCGGGACCGTGGCAGGTGGCGCAGGCGGGCACGGCACCGCGGCCCTGCTCCGCGATCGCGATGCCGAGCGCGGGCGGCGGTGTGATCACGGACGCGGGCGGTGGTGGCGCCAGCGTCGCGAAATAGCGGGCCAGCGCGGCGATTTCGGCCGGCGTCAGGGTGTGCGCGATCACCTGCATGCTGGGATTGTCTCGAGCCTCGGCCTGGAAATGCGTCAACTGGCGTGCCAGATAGGCATCGGGCAGGCCCGCCAGATGCGGAATGCCGGCGAGCCGGTTGCCCTCGGCGTGGTTGCCGTGGCAGGCGGCGCAGGCGTGCGCGCCGCGGCCATTTCCGTGCATCGCGATCTGCTCGGCATCGACGCCTTGCGCCTGCAGTACCGGTCCCGTGACGAGCGCGAGCACAACGCCCAGGATGCGACGATGCACGGCCCGCATGGCGTCTCCGTGCCTCACGGCGCAAGGTGCTGCTGCTTCCAGCCCCGGTGCGCGAAGATCGCCTGCCCCCGCACGCCGCGCTGGAACGCGGCAAGCGCGCGCGCCACGGCACTCGCCCTGCCGCGCGGGGGCCGGCCGACGCCGCAGTCGCGATACAGGCAATAGCGCGGCTCCGGCGGCACGATGTCGGCCACGCCCGGATGGGCGATCGCCCGGATGTTGCAGTTCAGCCAGGCATGGACTGACGGATCGTCGCGCCGGCGCTTCAGCGCCAGCGCGCACGCGCGCAGCAGAGGGACGCCTGGCCACCACTCCCTCATCGCTACTCCCGGGTCGCGGAGGCGGGCGCCGCCTTGAAGCCGTAGCGCTCGAAGATCTTCAGCGCCGTCGGCGAACGCAGGAACTCCAGCCAGGCCCTGGCCGCCGCGGGATGCGCCGCGCCCTTGACCATCGCCGCGCCGTAGACCGCCGTGGTGTTGTACCGGGCGGGAATGTCGACGTGACTGATCGGATGCCCGGCCTGCTCCTGGAAGATCGCCTCCGACTTCCAGGTGATGCCTGCATCGCCGAGTCCCTGCATCAGGAACAGCGGCGTCTGCCGGTGATGGATATGGGTCAGCACGGTCTGGCCGTCCTTGACCTTGGTGACGTACACCATCTGCTCCAGCGCCGGGCCGCCCGCCTTGCGCAGGCTGGCCTCGATCTGCCGTGATACGCCCTCCCATGCCGGGTTGGGCATCACCAGACGCACGCCGGGCCTGCCGAGGTCGTTGAGCGTCCTGATGCCGGCGGGATTGCCCTTGGGCACCATGATGGTCAGGTCGTTGGTGACATAGGGCACCGCCGGCGCCACCAGCTTGCCGGCCGCGATCTGCTCTTTCACTTTCTTCAGGCCCGCGGCATAGACATCCGGCGCGGCGGTGAAGGTCATGTTGCCCGAGGTGAAGGTGTTGCCCTGCTCCATCGCCTTGATCAGCAGGCCGGGCGGGATCGTGACGTAGAAGATCCGGCCGCGCAGCGCGGGATGTTCGGCCTCGAAGGCCTTCACCAGCGGCGCCATGGCGAAGTAGTAGTTGCCGCCGACGTAGATCACCAGTTGCGGGTCGTTGATGCTGCCGTGGAAATCAGGCATCGAATCGACTTCGGGAATGGTGAACTCCAGTCCCTTGTGCAGGGCCGGATTGTTGTCGCCATGCGACCACGGCGGATACAGCGTCTCGCTGTACTTGGGCGGGGTTGCCGGCTTGCCGGTGGCGCTGGCCTGGGCGGCGCCGAAGCTGGCCGCACCCAGTACGCACAACACGGCTGCCAGCCAGGGTTTGCGATGCAGGCTCATGAAAGACTCCTTTGCAGGCTCGAGACGCTCGTCAGGTTCAACCGGGGGGCGAGCATCGGGGACGTGGCTGCGCCAAGTGCGGCGCAGCCACGCGGGACCGCGGGCACTTACATGCGCACCAGCGCATAGCCTTGGTTCTGCTGGATGATCACGGTGGACAACGCCGACAGCGCCACCTTGATGTCCGGGTTGACCTCGGCCGGAGTGAACTCCATGTCGCCCAGCGCGTTACCGCACACCATCACGTTGACGCCGGCTTTCTTGAGCGCCGCGATCACCGCGAGGTTGGGGTTGGCGTGACCGTACTTGGCCATGTAGGCCTTCTCACCCAGCGCGATCGCCGTGACGCCGCCATGGATGATCACGTCGAACTTCAGGTGGCTCAGCGGAACACCCGCGGCGGCAAAGGTGTTGACCGCGCGCGCGATGTGGTCGAGGCCCGGATTGACCTTGTCGACCGCCGGATTGCCCTGGGTCACATCGAACAGCGCCTTGTAGGTGCTGTGCGCGCTGGGCCGGTCGGTGGCCTCGGGCCAGACGTGCACCGGGCCGAAATCCTTGATCGCGGGCATCGTCCAGAAGCCCGGGGGCTGAGCGGCGAAGGCGGTCGACGAAAATGCCAGAGCGGCAGCCAGCGAAAACACGATGGAACGCATGTTCATGACAGTCCTCCCAAATGGACGAAGCGCGAGGCGCGCCCGCGCAATCTACGCCGCTGCTTCAGTTGCGTCTAATAAAGATGCCTGCAGTCGGCCCATAAGGAGCACTGATGTTTTTGCCATCGCAGCATGAGTTGCACGCCATGCCATGCCAGCCCGATTCATCATGCATGTTGCACTGCCACGCGAGCTACCATAGCCCGCATCAGCCATCGGCAGCGAGTGCTCCGCGATGAACGAATCCACCACCCACTTCGGCTACCGCGAAGTCCCGGTGACCGAGAAGCAGAAACTGGTCGGCGCGGTGTTCACTTCGGTCGCCGCCCGCTATGACCTGATGAACGACCTGATGTCGTTCGGCATGCACCGGCTGTGGAAGCGCCACTTCGTCGCCAGCAGCGGCGTGCGCGCCGGTGATCGTGTACTGGATCTCGCCGGCGGCACCGGTGACATCGCTGCCCTGCTGCTGCCACGCGTGGGTGCCGGCGGCAGCGTGGTCGTCGGTGACATCAACGCGGCGATGCTCGGCGTCGGCCGCGACCGCCTGACCGACCGCGGTCTGGTGCGCGGGCTGGACTGGGCGCAGCTTGACGCCGAGGCGTTGCCGTTTGCGGATCGGAGTTTCGACGCCGTGACCATCGCCTTCGGCCTCCGCAACGTTACCGACAAGGAGCGCGCGCTGGCGGAGATGCAGCGCGTGCTCAAGCCCGGCGGTCGCGCCCTGGTGCTGGAGTTCTCGCGCGTCACCGCGCCCACCCTGGCGCCGCTGTACGATCTGCATTCGTTCCGCGTGCTGCCGCGGCTTGGGCAGCTGATCGCCGGCGATGCCGACAGCTACCGCTATCTGGCCGAGTCGATCCGCAAGCATCCGGACCAGGCCACGCTGAAGTCGATGATGGAAACGGCCGGCTTCGCCCACGTCCAGGTGCGCAACCTGAGCGCCGGCATCGTCGCCATCCACCGCGGCTACCGGCTGTGAGGAGCGATCCTGCCGCGCGCGCCCGGCCGTCGCGCCCCCCGCTGCGCACGCTGCTGCTGCGCCGGTTGAAAGCGCTCGGCGTGCTGCTGCTGGCGATCGCGCTGGGCGGCGGCGGCGTGTACCTGATCGCCCCCGGGCTGGTGCTGCGCGGCGACTACGCGGTCCAGGCCTGGCAGGCCCACCTGCACACGCGCACGCTGCAGGCAGGCGCCACGCGCTGGGTGTACTACGAGGGCGGCAAGGGCCCGACGCTGGTGCTGCTGCACGGCTTCGGCGGCTCGCGCGAAAACTGGCTGCCGACCGCGCGCTTTCTCGTGCGCAATTTTCATCTGGTGATCCCCGACCTGCCCGGCTACGGCGCCTCCTCGCCGATCCCCGGCGCCGACGCCGGCGTCCATGCCCAGGCGCGGCGGCTGGCGGGTTTCGTCGATGCGCTCAAGCTGCGGCACTTCGCGCTGGCCGGACATTCGATGGGCGGCGCCATCGCCGGCGTCTATGCCGCCGAGCATCCCGATCGTGTGGCCGCACTGGCGCTGCTCGATACGGCCGGCCTGCCGTTCCGACCCAACGCCTTCGCGCGCGCCGTGGCCGCCGGCCACAACCCCTTCGTCTACAGTGACCGCGCGCAGTTCGCACGCTTCATGCGGCTGATCTTCGCCAAGCCGCCGTATGTGCCGCCGCGCATCGCCGACGTGCTGATCGCGCGCAATGTCGCCGCGCAACCCTTCCTCGACGCCACCCTGGCGCGCCTGCGCGCACCGGCCGACGCCGATGCGCTGGTACCGGTGCTGCCGCGGCTGACCATGCCGGTGCTGGGTCTGTGGTGCAATGACGATCGCGTGATCGATCTCTCCGCGCTGGATGCGCTGCGCAAGGGTCTGGCCGCGACGCCGCAGATCGGCACCAGCCTGCTCAACGGCTGCGGCCACATGCCGATCATGGAGGAGCCGCGCGCCACCGCCGACGCGCTGACGCGGTTCCTGACCGGAGCGCCGTAAGCGGGGCTGACCAGACCGGCACTTTCCCGCAACATCAGGCCGGGCTGCGCAGCCCGGCCTGCGCCCGGCCCGCAACACATGGCCGCAGCGTCAGCGCGCCACGGCCGTCCTGCTCCGCCCGCTCAATCGGTGGTCGCCGCAGCCGAAACCGCACCGGCACCGACGTACTTCGCCAGAAAATCCTGCATGCGGGTGTAGAACTCCGCGCGATGCGGCTCGGTGAAGAAGCCGTGGCCCTCCTTCGGGAACATCAGCCATTCGTACGGCTTGTGCGCCTTGTCCAGCGCGTCGCGCAGGGCGTCGGCGTTCTGGATCGGCACGCGCTTGTCGGCGCCACCGCTGGCGATCAGCACCGGCACCTCGAGCTGCCCGAGCAGGTACAGCGGCGAGATCGCGCGCGCCTCCTCGCGCGTGGCCGCCATCGCCTGCCTGAAATAGGTGCGACCGTAGCTGGAACGGCGCGTATCGCTGCGATCGAACTGGATGGTCAGGTCGGTGACGCCGACATAGTCGATCGCGCACTTGAACAGGTCAGGCGCGCGGATTGGCAACATCAGTGCGGCGTAGCCGCCGTAGCTGCCGCCGTAGACGCAGATGCGTGCCGGATCGACCTGACCCTGGGCGATCGTCCAGCGCACGCCGTCGATCATGTCGTCGATCATGCCGGTACCCCACTGCCGGTAGCCCGACCTGAGGAAGTTTTCGCCGCGGCCGCCGGAACCGCGGTAGTTGATCTTGAGCACGGCATAGCCGCGGTTGGCGAGGAACTGCGCGTCGGGATCGTAGAACCAGGCGTCGGCGGGGCCGATTGGGCCGCCGTGCGGCAGCATCACCAGCGGCAGGTTCTTCGGCGCGCGTCCGGCCGGCAGGGTGAGATAGCCCGCGATGTCCGTCCCGCTGCGGTTGCGGTAGGTGATCGGCGTGGTCGCGGCCATCCGCGCGGGATCGATCCACGGTGCCGTCTGATACAGCGGCCGCAGGTGCATGCTGGTGCGGTCGAGCAGGGCATAGACGCCGGGGCTGCGATCGCTCTCGGCCGCAATCAGCAGGGTGTTGCCGTCGCGGCTCATGCTGGCGATGGCGACGAACTGATCGGCAAACTGCCGGCTCAACGCCGTGATGGCAGCGCCCCAGGGCGTGTCGCCGACGGTGATCCAGCGCGGTCGCCCGCCCTCGATCTGCGCGGCATAGGGGTGCCGCGGCTCCGGCGTGAAGCCCACCGTGCCCACCGAAAAGATGGGGTCACTGGCCAGCACGCGCGATTCGCTGCCGTCGAGGCGCGCCTCGACCAGACGCGCGGGCCCGCCGTCGGCACCATCCAGCGCATAGACGTGTCCGCGATCGGGGCTCAACGCCAGCGGACTCCAGCCCTTGCCGATGACGCCGGCCGGCATCAACGACCAGGTCTTGCCGGCATCCGTGGTGCGATAGACGACGGGGTCGTTGTTGTCGTTCACACCCTCGGCGAACCAGGGCTTGCCGTCCGCGACCACGAAACGCATGTTGCCTTTGTCGATGCTGGCGATCTCGACCGGGTAGCCGCTGACCGTGTCGACATCGAACAGCAGGGTGCGGTACGTGTCCGCGGACTGCCCGTTGCGGATTTCGGGCGCCGGTGCGATCTGCAGGTACAGATGCCCGTTGTAGCTCGACGGCACGCCAATCACCGCGGGATAGCCGTAGGGCATGCGCAGCATCGCGCTGTTGGCACCGCTGCCGCGCGCCTCGAAGCTGTAGAGGATGCGCTGCTGCGAACCGTCGAAATTGAGCGCAACGATCTCGCCGGTCAGGCCCGGCGCATCCAGCGTGCCGCTCTCGCGGGCCTTCTCCACGATCAGCCGCGTCGGGCTGACCCAGGCGATACGCGCCGGCTGGGTGTAGGGCGCCATGTTGAGCTTGGCCAGCGGCTTCAGCGACGGCAGCTCCAGCACCGCCAGCTGGTAGCGGCTGCTGTCGGCGTCGTTGTCCTCCTCGCGCACGCTGACGGCGAGGTACTGGCCATTCGGCGACAGCGCCGGCGAGCCGAGGGTGGCGTGCCGTGCGAAATCGCTCACCGGGAGGAGCGGCGGCACGCCGGCGGCGGCCGTTGCCGGGACCGCGGCATCCGACGGCGCCGCGATCGCGACGCCACCACCGCACGCGCCCCAGGCGATCAGCACCGTCAGCGCCCCAGCGCCGCGCCGCAGCGTTTGTCTTTGCATGTCACGCCCCTTGACCGGCGCCCCGTGCGCCGTTGATCGAATCGTCATCAAATCGCAAGCTTCGGCTCCGGACAAGGCTGACTTCCGACAGGGGCGGCGCGCGGTCAGGCCCGTGCCTGCACCGACACATCCCGGAGCGGCGCAGGCACAATGACGCGATCTTCTCCAGGGCGCATGACCCATGGCTGTCGCCGATCATCGCTGGGCGCGCATCGAGCGCTACATCACCGACGAGCGCCTGCCCGCCGCGCGCATCGCGCTGGAGTCACTGGTCACCGAGCAACCTGCAAACGTCCAGGGACGCATGCTGCTGAGCAGCGTGTTGCTGGCCCAGGGCAAATTGCGCGAGGCGACAACCCAGGCACTGGTCGCCGCACGCCATCTTCCCGCCGACGCCGAAACCATCTGCACCGTAGCCCACTGCCTGTTTCGCATCGGCGAAACGGTGGCCACCCGCGACTGCCTGCGCCATCCCGGCATTGCCGTTTCGCGCGATGCGCCCGCACTGGCCAAGCTGGCGCATGTGCACCAGCTGATCGGCCAGCATGACGAGGGACTCGCCCTGATGGACCGCGCGCGCGCGCTGGGCCTCGATGAACCCGAGTTCCACTACTTTCGCGCGCTGCAATTGCAGTTCCTCGGCCGGCTCGACGAAACCGGGGCGGAGTTGCGCGCGGCGCTGCGCATGCGCCCGGGCTTTGGCCGCGCGGCGCTCACCCTGGCGCGGCTGCACCGGCAGCGCGACGAAGCGCTGCTGCACCATGTCCAGGCGCATGCGGCAGCCGCCTCCACGGACAACGAGGACGGCGACGCTTTCGAATTCGCCCGCTACAAGATCCTCGACGATCTGGGCCGAACGGACGAAGCCTGGGCGGCGCTGGTGCGCGGCAACAATCTGATGCGTGCCCGGGTCGGCCACGACGGTGCCGCGGAAGCGCGCCACTTCGAGCGGGTGCGGGCGATCTGCACTGCTGCCTTTCTGCGCGAATCCGCCGCGCCACAGGACGGGCCGGTGCCGATCTTCATCCTCGGCATGCCGCGCTCGGGTACCACCCTGCTCGAGCGCCTGCTGGGCAACCATCCGCAAATCGCTTCGCCGGGTGAACTGCCCGACTTCCCGCGGCAGCTGCGCTATGTTGCAGATACCCACGGCACGGGCGTGCTCGATGACACCATGCTCGACCATGTGCCAGGCGCCGACTACGCGCTGTTGGCCCGGCGCTACCTCGAGCAGACCCAGTGGCATGCACAGGGCCGCAGCCACTACATCGACAAGCTTCCAGCCAACTGGATGCTGGCCGGTTTCATCCGCAAGGCGCTCCCGCATGCGGTCATCGTGCACATGCGGCGTTCGGCGATGGAGGTGTGCTACTCCAATTACAGGGCGATGTTCGGCGCCTCGCACACCTACAGCTATCGCCTCGACGAACTCGCCGCGCATTACCGCAGCTATCGTGCCTCCATGGACCACTGGCAGCAGGTGATGCCGGGCGTGGTCCTCGACGTGTCCTACGAAGCACTGGTGGATGACCCCGAGGCGACCCTGCGCCGGGTGCTGGCTCACTGCGGTCTGCCCTACGACGCGCGCTGCATCGATCCCGCCGGCAATTCGAATCCGGTCTCGACCCTGAGCAGCGCGCAGGTGCGCGAGCCGATCCATCGACGCGCGCTCTCCGAGTGGCGGCGTTACGAGGCCCGGCTCGCCCCGCTGGCGCAGGCCCTCGGGGAAGGCTGAACAGCTCCGCCGCCCGGGTGCGGGCCGCGACCGGACCGTGAACGCCGAGACCGCGCGCCCGCGGTTCGCGCCGAGCTCGGCTCAGGGCCGGCTGGCGCCCGTCGCGGTAACGCCCGGCCCCAGATACTCGGTCAGGAACGCCTCCATTTTCTGCAGCAGCGCCAGCCGGTGCGGCTCGGTGGTGAAGCCGTGCGGCTCCTTGGGAAAATACAGCCACTGATAGGGCTTGTGCGCGGCTTCCAGCGCATCGCGCAGGCGTTCGGCGTTCTGCGGCGGGACGCGCGGATCGGAACCGCCCTGGGCGATCAGCACCGGCACGTTGAAGCGGCTGAGCATGTAGAGCGGCGAGATCGCCTTGCCATCCGCGCGGGTGCCTACCGCCATGGCGAAATAGTTGTTGCCGAGCTTCGAATGCGAGGTGTCGCTGCGATCGAACTCGATGGTGTAGTCGGACACGCCGGCGTAGTCGATCGCGCACTTGTACAGGTCCGGCGCCAGGATCGGCTGCATCAGCGCCGAGTAGCCGCCGAAGCTGCCGCCGAAGACGCAGATGCGCTGCGGATCGACGTAACCCTTGCGGATCGCCCAGTGCACCGCGTCGATGATGTCGTCCTGGATGCCGGTGCCGAACTGGCGGTAGCCCGAATCCGCGAAGCCCAGGCCGCGCCCGCTGGAGCCGCGGTAGTTGACGTTGAGCACGGCATAGCCGCGATTGGCGAGAAACGGCGCGACCTGCAGCGGGTCGTAGGACCACTGGTCGCGGATGCCGATCGGGCCGCCATGGACCATCACCACCGTCGGCAAATCCCTGGACGGCACGCCCGCCGGCAGGGTCAGGTAGCCGTCCAGCAGCGTACCGCTGCGATTGTGGAACTGAAATGCCATGCGCGGCCCGATCTGGCCCGGCTTGATCCACGGCTCTGACTGGAACAGCGGCTTCATCTGCATGGACGACGTGTCCAGCAGCGCGTATTCGCCCGGATCCTGACCACTCATCGCGTGCACGAGAATGGTCGAGCCGTCGCGGCTGATGCCCGCAAAGGTGACCAGGTGATCGCCAAACTGCGTGTTCAGCGCCTTCAGGATCTGTGCGTAGCGATTGTCCTGCAGGTAGGTGATCGCCGGCTTGCCCTTGGCATACACGCCCGCATAGGTGACCGCAAACGGTGTGTGACTGCGAGGCGTGGACCACGAGCGCAGGATCGGGCCGTAGCCATCATTCATCGCGCCCAGCTCGCTGCCAGTATCGACCGAACCGAACGGGTTACCGGCGAGAACATGGCGATCACTGCCGTCCAGATTGGCCTCGACCAGCTGCAGTGGCCCGCCCGCGGCGCTGTAGAGCGCATAGACATGCTTGCCGTCCGCCGCGACCTGGCCGGGGATGAACACCTTGCCGGTCTCCGCAGCCGGCATGCGCTGCCACTGCGACTGGCCATTGGCGCGCGAATAGACCACGGGCTCCAGCTTGTCGTTGCTGCCATAGGCATACAGCGCGACATCGTGATCGACCAGAAACTGCATGCCTCCGCGATTGATCTCGGCGACCTGCTTCGGGTAGCCGTCCATGGTGTTCACGTCGTAGAGCAGCGTGCGCCGGGCTTCCTGGTTGCGGGTGCCCTCGTTGTGCGGGAATGGCGTGATCGAGATGAACACGTGGCCATCCATCGCCAGCGTGGGCCCATCGAGGTTCGGGTAGCCCTGCTCCATCGACATCATGTTGAACGAGCTGCCCAGATTGCCGCGACCAACCAGGCTGTAGAGCGTGCGCTGGTGCTTGCCGTCGTAATCCAGGGCGATGATGTTGCCGTCCAGCGACGGCTGATCCAGCGTGCCGGTCTGGCGCGCCTCGGCGACGACCAGCCGTGTATCGCTGACCCAGGTGATCTGGCCCGGCAGCCGGTCCAGCGCGAAGTTCAGCCGTGACGCGACCTGCAGCGTCGGCAAATCAAAGACCACCAGCTGCTCGGTGGCATCGGCACCGGCGGTCTGATGTTCCGCCAGCACGAGCGCCAGATGCTTGCCATCAGGCGCCAGCGTGGCCTGGCGCAGATCCGGCGCGCGCGCGAAGTCGGTGGCAGGCAGCCGCAGCGACGCGGCATGGGCCAGCGCGTCGCAGGCAAGCAGCGCGCCGGCGCTGAAAGACGACTGATCGCAGACTTCATGTGGTCGCTCCCTGGGCTATCAACTGCGTAGGCCGGCTTTCATGGGAATGCCGGCCAAGCTTCAATGCCACACCCCCGAAAATGAGGGGCCGGCGTCTCCGCCGGCCATCACACCCATCGCTGGAGAGGATCAACCGTCAAGCGGACGTTGAATCCAGGAAAGACGAACGCCCAACGGATTGTAAGCAGCTAAAGTCGTAGTACGGCCAGCCCGTGCCGCTCTTGTCGACGGCGGCATGCGATTGAAGAGATTGTTGACCGTCAGGGTCACGCTGGCATCGGGCGTCAGGTTGTAGCGGACGGTCGCGTTGTAGAGCATCCACGGCTTGACCCGGCCGGCACCGTAACTGCTGTAAACGGTCGGGTTGGTCTAGGCCGTCTGGTTGGCCAGCTTGCCGTAGCGGATTCCGGTCAGGGTCGTCGACCAGTTGCCGATGTCCACGTCACGTTGCCGCTGAAGATCGTCTTGAACTCGGGTCCGATCGCCGATCCACCCTGCGCCGACAGATAGTCGTAGTAGGGGTTGTGCATCAGATCGT
The DNA here is from genome assembly GCA_963794205.1 of uncultured Pseudomonadota bacterium. Lineage (GTDB taxonomy): Bacteria > Pseudomonadota > Gammaproteobacteria > Xanthomonadales > Rhodanobacteraceae > Metallibacterium. The sequence goes on along the minus strand of CAWCCR010000013.1, from coordinate 147,963 downwards.
AGGTCGGCGCGCCGGGCGCCAGCTGCAAGTATGGTGCAGCGTCACGTTGTACTGGGCACCGAAATCAATTCGCCATAACGGCCGGCATCGCAACGAAAGTTCGCCGACGAGATGATGCCGCTGACCCGCTCCCGCGCACGTTGATCGGCGAGACGGTGATACCGATCAGTTGTAGGGCACTGGGCCCATTGGCCGGACCGCGTTGGATCGCCGCCTCGGCTGCGAGGCAGGTCGGCGAGTTGATGCCAGACTGGCCCAGCCGGCACGCGCGTCGTCTGCAACAGCGAGTGGATGCCTGGTACTGCACCTCGTTGCTGATTTGAATTCGTAGTAATCGGCCTTGAGGTCGATATTCGAGGTCGGTGACCAGACGACGCCATATCCCCAGGACTTCGAGGTGATCGACTTGCAGCCGATTGGGGCGTTGGCCCTGATCTGCGGCCCTTGATTGCGCATTGGGATCGTCGTGCATTGTTGAACGGCGTCGTCGGGTAAAGCAGCTCGCACGGTAGTAGTCGGTGACCGAACTGAAGAAGCCACTGGGCCCGATGAAGACATAGCCCAGTCCGGCGTGCGGAACGCGGTCGCCGTAATTGGCGCGCAACAACAGCGTCTTGATCGGGCGGAACTCAAGTCCCACCTTGTAGGTCGGCTTGCTGGCCGTGCGCCGCCACATTCTGGTAACTGTCGTAACGTCCGAGACATCCGCCGTCAGCATGCTGAATACTCGGCACGCTGAACTCCAGCGCACCCGCGTAATTGTTGCGCTTGCCGCCACCGGACGACCCGGTGATACCCCAGAAGTCGCCCGCGCCAACAGCGGATTGACCGGCAACGATCCAGCGCTGGTCGCCACCTGCAACAGGCCGGCCACACCGACATGACCCGCCGGCAGGGCGAACAGGTCGGTATTCGTGACCTTCAGATTGGCGTTCTGGGTATAAGTCTCGCTGCTGCTGTGATGATGCCCAGGAAGCTCTGGTACTGCGGCCGGCGTGAAGCGCTGGTACATCTTGCGTAGTTGGGCGCGTAGATCGGATACCCGTAATAGGTACCGAGCTGCGGTCCGAGGAACTGGTTCTGGAAGAACTGCGTTGACCTTCGACGGTCAGCGGACGGCGCTGGTCGGATCGACAGGTTGTATTGCGAGCGTGAGTAGTACGCGTCGTAGTGCCCAGTCGGAATCTGCCGAGATTGTCCGCGATGCCGCCGTAGAAGTCGAAAAGCGCGACTCACAACCGCGTAGCGCCGGCTGCCAGGCCGCCAGTTTCCTCCGGCGAATAACGAATCTCGTCAGAGGTACTCGAACGTTCCCGTATTGCCGTTGAAGAAGTAATTGCCGAAGTTGTTCGGCCACCAGAAATTGTAATCGGGTCCGGCGTACGTAGTGTTCTTGCTGAAGGTATAGAGCGCAGTGGCATAGAGCTGAGCGTTCTCGTTCAGGCGATAATCGCCATTAAAATACCCGCTGCCGCGTGTTGCTCTTGTTGAGCAGGTCGTGAAGCCAGCGCTCTGCTTGCTGCCGCAGTGATAACCGTGAGCCCGGTCGGTACCCCGGTAACCCATAAGGGCTGCGTACCGTCGCCGCCAAACTGGTTGCTGATCGGGCCGCAGGCGTTGGATGTACGCGTCGGATCACGACCTGCCCCAGCTGCCGTACGCAACAGAAGTAGGATCCCGCGGCGACTCCCGCGAGTTGCGGATTCGGATTACTATTCGTACTCGCGGTGAGCGTGCGCTGGAAGGCCCAGATCGGATCGCTGGTCGGAGTACTGCAACCCGTAAACCAGGCTGAAGCTGTCCGTGTCGTAGCCGCCGACCATCTGCAGCCGCTGGTTCTGACCGCCTCCGTCGGAATAGCCTCCCGCCTCGTAGTCGAAGTCCACGCCCTCGGCGTGATGCTTGAGAATGATGTTGACCACGCCCGCGATCGCCGCGGAGCCGTAGAGCGAGGACTGGTTGCCGGGGACGATCTCGACACGATCGATCATCGCCAGCGGAATGGATGACACATCCGTGAAGCTGAAAGAGCCGTTGTAGAGCAGCGGATAGTCGGCCAGCGGATGGCCGTCGACCATGATCAGCGTGAAATCCGGCGGCAGGCCGAGCAGGCTGATCGTCTGTGCACCGGGGGTGAAGCCTGCCTGGAACTGCTGACCCTGCACCTGGCCGGTCACCAGCGGCTGGGCACGCAGGGCGTCATAGAGGTTGCTGAATCCCTGCTTCTTGATGTCCTCGGCGGTGATCGTGATCACCGGCGAGGCGGTCTCGATTTCCGACTGCGGGATCAGCGAGCCGGTCACCACGACCGCCTTCAGCTTCTTGGCTTCCTTCTTGTCCTGCTTGGTGCCCTGGGTGGCATCCTGCGCATGGACAAGCACGGGCACGGCCGGCAACACCAGTGCGGTGCAGATCGCGGCAACCAACAGCTTTCTCTTCATGATGTGGAGCCCCTTGGTGGTGACGCTGACAGGCCATCCGCTGGACGGCGTAATGCGATGCTTCACGGTCTGCCGCGAGCTGTTGCACAGCCGCGTCATCGCGCGCTGCTGCCCGATCTCCGCGCACGCGATCCGGACGCACTTTCCCGGGAGCGCTGACGGCCGCAGGATTGCTAGGCACTGAACGTAACGATTGCTTAACCGGCCGGTCAAGACGCAGTCATGCGATGTATCCGTTCCGTAATAAACGTGATGGAGTTGGCGGAATCGCCTAGGAATTTTTCTTACCTTTATTCACTTCGTCATGGTGGCCCTTGGCTCAACCCGGTGCGCCCGGTTGCCCACGCCCGTGGGGCTCCACGTTGCGGCTTGGCAACCCGGCAACCCTTGCAACGCCGATTTGCCCAGGCGCAGCCCATAAAAAAGGGCCGCCCTCGCGGGTGGCCCCTGGCTGCAGCGTTCGCGCCCGGCGTGGACCTACGACTTGCCGCCGCCAAAGTGCACGTTGAGCTCGACCCAGAACGCGCGTCCGTAGGCGTTGTAGTTGAACACGTTGTAGTAAGGCCAGCCGACCCAGGTCTTGTCGCGCGGCGGCATCGTGTTGCGAATGTTGTTGACCAGCAGGCTGACCTTGGCATCCGGGGTCAGGCGATATTCGATGCTGCCGTTGTAGACCATCCAGGGCGCCACCGTGCCCGCGCCGCGGGCGGCATAGCCGGTCGTGTTGACCTGAGCCGTGTAGTTGGGCGTGGCGCCGTAGCGGATGCCATACAGCGTCGTGGTCCAGTTGCCGACCGCCCAGGTGATGTTGCCGCTGAGAATCGACTTGAACTCCGACGAGTAGTACGGATTGCGCAACAGGTCGATGTCGGGATCACCCGGATACTGCTGGTAGGTGTGCTTCAGGGTGACGTTGTACTGGGCCCCGAAGCCGAAGTCGCCCCAGCGACCCGCGTCGTAGCGGTAGTTGCCGGACGCCACGATGCCGGCGACCATCTCCCTGGAAATGTTGATCGGCTTGACCGTGATCCCCAGCAGGTTGTACGGCAGCGGCCCGGTGCCGGGCGCTCGCTGGACCTGCGAGATCGTGGTCTGGCAGGTCGGCGAGTTGATGTCGAGTTGCCCCAGCAGGCAGGCCGCATCGTCCTTCATCAACTGGTCCACGCTCTGGTAGCTGACCTCGTTGTCGATGTTGATGTGGTAGTAATCGGCCTTGAAGTCCAGGGACGTGGTCGGCGACCAGACCACGCCGAAGCCATACGACTTGGCGGTGATCGACTTCAGGTTGGCATTGCCGAGCTGGGTGCCCTTGTACTGCACGCTGTTGTAGGTGCAGTTCTCGATCGAGACGTTCGGCTCCAGCACCGCACAGCGGTAGTAGTCGGTGGCCGAACTGTAGAAGCCGCTGGGACCGATGAAGGCGTAGCCCAGATCCGGGGCACGGAAGGCGGTTGCATAGTTGCCGCGAAACAGCAGGGTGCTGATGGGCCGGAACTCCAGCCCCAGCTTGTAGGTGGCCTTGCTGTCGGAGCCGCCGCCGATGTTCTTGTAATGGTCGTAACGGCCAGACAGATCGGCCGTCAGCATGCTGAAGATCGGCACCTTGAACTCGAGTGCGCCGGCGTAGTTGTCGCGCTTGCCGGCACCGGAGGAACCGGTGATGCCCCAGAAGTCGCCCGCCACCAGCCGCGGATCCGCCGGCAGGCTCCAGTACGAGTTGCCCGCCTGCAACACGCCGGCGATCCCCACCGGGCCGGCCGGCAGGTCGAACAGACTGGTGTTGGTGAGTACCAGGTTGGCGTTCTGGGTGTAGGTCTCGGACTTGGTGCTGATCACGCCGGTGAAACTCTGGTACTGGGCCGGGGTGATGTTCTTGTAGAACTTGGTGTAATCCGGTGCGTAGATCGGGTAGCCGTAGTAGGTACCGAGCTTCGGACCGAGAAACTGGCTTTCGAAGAAGGCGTCGACCTTGGCGCCCAGGGTGCGCCGCTGCTCGCTGGATATGTTGTACTGCGAGCGCGCGTAGTACGCGTCGTAGGCCCAGTCGGACTGGCCCAGATTGCCGCGCACGCCGCCGGTGAACGAATACGCCCGCGACCACAGCCTGGTGGCGCTGGCATCCAGCCCGCCCATTTCCTCGGGTGCGAAGGTCTGCTGCACCAGGTCAAACGTTCCGGTGTTGGCATTGACGAAGTAGTTGCCGGTGTTGGCGCCCCACCAGGTGTAGTTCGGTCCGGCATAGCTCTTGTTCTTGGCGAAGGTGTAGAGCAGCGTGCCGTAGAGCTCGGCGGAATCGTTCAGCCGGTAATCGGCGTTGAGGTAGCCGCTGTAGGTCGTGTTGGGATTTTTCAGCGTCGCGTAACCCACGCTCTGCTTGCTGCCGCAGTAGTAGCCCGATCCGGGACGATACTGATAGCTCATCGTGCCGCCGAACTGGTTGGCGATGCCCGCGCACGGATCGGGCCCGGCTACGGTGGTCGGGTTCACGTAGCCGCTGCCATAGCGCAGGATCAGGTAGTTGCGCGGGGAATAGCGCGCGTTGGGATTGGGGTTGCTGTCGGTGCTGCTGGAAATCGCCCGATCGAAGCCCCAGATCGCCTGGCTGTCGCTGATCTGCAGGCCGTAGACCAGGCTCAGCCTGTCGGTGTTGTAGCCACCGACCAGCTGCAGGCGCTGGTTGGAGCCGCCGCCGTCGGAGGTGCCGCCGGCGCGATAGTCAAACGTAACGCCTTCGGCGCGCTGCTTCAGCACCACATTGACCACGCCGGCGATCGCCGACGAACCGTAGATCGAGGACTGGTTGCCGGGCAGGATGTCGATGTGGTCAACCATCGCCATCGGCACCGTGGACAGATCCACGAAGTTCGACTGGCCGTTGTACAGCAGCGGATATTCCGCCATCGGCTTGCCGTTGATCAGGAACAGCGTGAAGTCGGGATTGAGGCCCAGCAGGCTGATGGTTTCCGCGCCGGGGGTGAAGCCGGCCGAGAACTGGCTGTCCTGCACGGCACCGGTCGCCAATGGCTGGGCACGCAGCGCGTCATAGACATTGCTGAAGCCCTGGCGCTGCATGTCGGCCGCGGTGATCGTGATGACCGGCGACGCGGTCTCGATCTGCGCCTGCGGGATCAGCGAACCGGTGACGGTCACCTTGTCGAGTTTCTTGACCTCTTCCTTCCTGGGGGCCTTGCCTTGCTCCCCGCCACCACTCGGCGGCGTGTCTTGTGCCAGGACCATCGCTGGCGTGAACAGCGCCGCGACAATGGCGGCAACCAACAGTTTCTGCTTCATCACTTGAGTCCCCTGTCGCTGTGTCATGCCCGCCTGTGGCGGGCCGCCTCAACGCTCGCGCCGCAAGCGGTCTCTCCGACCGGCACTGCAAGGCGTCACGTCCCCCGGCTCGCATGGCGCGAGCAGTTTCCGGTTGCGGAACCATAACGGAAACATTGCGAAACCGTAACGTTAATCCGCCCCCACGGTCAAGAACCGCAAGATCTCGTGGGTCATCGCAATGGCTTCGGGGGGTGATGGCCGCGATGCGGCGCCATCCACGCAAGACGCTGCCATGCCATCCAGGCCAGGCAGCGGCGTGCGGACATTCTCAGCGGTGCCCGGCAGAAACGCCCTTCACACGAAAGTGCCGCGGCCCCCGTCGACCGGCAACACACTGCCGGTGACGTAGCGCGCCCCGGCCAGGTAGCGCACGGCGGCGGCAACGTCGGCGGGGCTGCCGATGCGACCCAGCGCGGTGCGTGCCGCCAGCAGCGTCTCGGTTTCGGCGCGCCGCGGGCCTTCGGCCCAGAGCACCGTGCCCGGCGCCACGCCGTTGACGCGGATGCTGTCGCCGCCGAAGGCGCGCGCCAGCGCCTGCACCAGCATGGCGCCGGCGGCGCGGCTGATGCTGTAGGCCTCATGGCCGGGCAACGGGTGCTGCGCGTAGAGGTCGAGGATCACCACGATGGCCGCGTCACCACGCGCTCGCGCTGCGGCGGCCAGCGCCGGGCGCAGGCGCAGGGCCAGATCCCAGGCGGCGACCACGTTGACCTCGAAAAAGTCGCGCAGCTCGCGATTGCGGACTGCCGGCGCGGCGGCGAGATCGCTGCGCGCATAGCGCGAGGCATTGAAGACGACAAGGTCGAGCGGCGCCTGGCCGACGGCATCGGCCAGCTGCGCGCGCGCGTGTTCGTCACCGAGATCGGCCTCGATGATCCGGGTGCTCTGCGGACGAAGCCCCTCAAGCGTGGCAGCCAGCATCGCGGCCTCGTCGTGGGAACGCCGGAAATGCAGCAGGAGATCATGGTCGGCATGCAGCCGACGCGCGATCTCGGCACCGACGCGACGCGACGCGCCGGTGATCAGGGCTCGTGGAAACTGGCTCACGCGGCATCACTCCGCTGGAACGGGCAGTCCGAGTATTGCGCAGCGGGTCGCATTCGGCATGTTGTCCTGTCCGGACACAGACCGCGATACATCGACTTTCGTCATCGCCAGCCTCGCGCAGGCCGTGACGTGCATCGACGCGCCGCGCTGCTTCGCTGTGCTCGGACAGACAAGCCCATGGCCGAGGCCGCGCCGCTTGCATTGTCATAATGTGCGCAGCGAAGCATCGGACCCAGACCGAAGCATCCCGGTCGTCGTGGTCGCGCGGCGCTCACGCGGAGTCCGCCGCGCAGCCGAAGCGGCCGCCCTTACACCCGCGCGATATCGGCAATTGCGTTGAATGCCGCCTTGAGCCCGCCCAGCAGGGCCAGACGATTGGCGCGCACGGCGGGGTCGTCGGCCAGCACCATCACGTCGTCGAAGAAGCGCGCGAGCGGCACCTCCAGCGCGGCGAGCGGCTCCAGCGCGTCGGCGTAGTCGTGGCGGGCAACGGCTGCGGCACTTGAATGGCGTGCAGCGGCCAGCGCATCGCCGAGCGCTCGCTCGCTGACCGTCTCGAACAGCGCCGGGTTGATCGCGACGGCAGCACCGTCCGCCTCCTCGGTCTGCTTGCGCAGGATGTTGGCGACCCGCTTGTTGGCCGCGGCCAGGCTCGCGCTCTCGGGCCGCTGCATGAACGCGGCCAGCGCGCGCAGGCGGCGGTCGAAATCGACGAGACTGGTCGGTGCCACCGCGGCCACGGCCTCGAACACGCCGGCGGCGATGCCCTGCTCGGCGTAGTAGCCGCGCAAGCGTTCGAGGATGAACATCTCCAGTTCGGCGGCCAGTGCGGCGCGGCGCGCACCGGAATCCGGCACCGGCGCGACGCTGTCCTTGTCGGGCTTGTCGTGTTTGCCGCCCCTGCCGGGCTTGAGGCCAGCGGCGAACGCACCGTCGGGAATGGCGTCCAGCGCCTCCAGCAGCAGGCCGCGCGTATCCAGTTGCAGGCCGCCCTCGATCAGCGTGCGCGCCAGGCCCAGTGCGGCGCGACGCAGGGCAAACGGATCCTTGCTGCCGGACGGCTTGCCGTCGACGGCGAAGATGCCGGCCAGGGTGTCGACGCGCTCGGCGACGGCCAGCACGCGGCCCAGCAAGCGGGGCGCGATGCCGTCGCCGGCCTGGCGCGGCATGTAAGCCTCGTCCAGTGCATAGGCAACGTCGGCGTGCTCGCCCTGCGCCAACGCGTAGGTGCGACCCATGATGCCCTGCAGCTCGGGGAACTCGCCGACCATGCGTGTGAGCAGGTCGCACTTGGCCAGGCTGGCGGCGTGCGCGGCCTGCGCGGCATCGGCGCCGACGCGGTTGGCGATGACGCGCGCCAGCTCGGCGACGCGCACGCTCTTGTCCCACAGCGAGCCCAGTGCGGGTTGGTAAGTGACGGTCTCGAGCGCTGCTTGGTGTTGCGCCAGCGGGGTCTTGAGGTCTTCGTCGAAAAAGAATTTCGCATCGGCGAAGCGCGGTCGGATCACGCGCTCGTAGCCGTGGCGGATCTGCGCGGGGTCCTTGCTGTCGATATTGGCCACGCCGATGAAGCGCGGCAGCAGGCGGCCCGCTGCATTGATCAGCGGCACGAACTTCTGGTTCGTCTCCATCGTGGTGATCAGCGCTTCCTGCGGCACCGCAAGAAAGGCTTCGTCGAAAGTGCAGCCGATCGCCACCGGCCATTCGGTCAGATTGGCGATCTGGTCAAGCAGGGTATCGTCCAGCTGCGGCTGGCCGCCCATCTCGGCCGCAACGCGCGCCACCTCGCTGCGGATGCGCGCCCGGCGCGCAGCCGGATCGACGAGCACGTGCGCGGCACGCAGCGCCTCGGGATAGTCATCGGCGTTGCTGACCCATACCGGCTTGTCGGCGTGAAAGCGATGTCCCCGCGAGTGCAGGCCGCTGCGCACCCCGAACAGTTCGGCCTCGATCACCTGATCACCGTAGAGCAGAACCAGCCAGTGCAACGGACGCACAAAGCTCCAGGCGTGATCGCCCCAGCGCATCGGCCTGGCGACGGGCAGCGCCTTGACGGCTTCGGCGAGGATCTCCGGCAGCAGCGCGGTCAGCGGCTGGCCGACGTCTTCGCTCACGTACACGTAGCGCTCGCCCTTGTCGGTGGTCTCGCGCGTCAGCGCCGCGATGTCCACGCCCTGTTTGGCGGCGAACCCGCGCAGCGCCGGCGTGGGATTGCCATCGGCATCCAGCGCCGCGGCCACGGCCGGCCCCAATGCGCGGGTCTCGCCGTCGGCCTGCTGCGCGGCCACGGATGGCAGATACACCGCCAGCCTGCGCGGCGTGCAGTAGTGCCGCGCGGCGCCCAGCGCGAAGCCGCGCCCCGCCAACCCCGCATGCACGGCTTCGGCCAGCGCGCGCGCCAGCGTATCCACCGCGCCAATCGGCAGTTCCTCGACGCCCAGCTCGATCAGCAACGGCTTGCCGGCGGACTCAGCCATGTGCCGCCTCCGCATGCTTCACGCCCGGAAACCCCAGCTTCTCGCGCTGGGCGACGTAGGCCTCGGCCACGCCGCGCGACAGCGCGCGCACGCGCAGGATGGTGCGCTGGCGTTCGCTGACGCCGATCGCGCGGCGCGCATCGAGCAGGTTGAAGGCATGGCTGGCCTTGCACACCTGCTCGTAGGCCGGCAGCGGCAGGCCCAGCGCAATGAGCTTTTGCGCTTCCGCTTCGCAGGCGTCGAAGCGGTGGAACAATTCGGCCACGTCGGCGTGCTCGAAGTTGTAGGCGCTCTGTTCCACTTCGTTCTGGTGGAACACGTCGCCGTAGGTCACGGCGCCGTGCGGCGCCACGGTCCACACCAGATCGAACACGTTGTCCACGTTCTGCAGATACATCGCCAGACGTTCCAGGCCGTAGGTGATCTCGCCCGTCACCGGCCGGCATTCGAGGCCACCGGCCTGCTGGAAGTAGGTGAACTGGGTCACCTCCATGCCGTTGAGCCAGACCTCCCAGCCCAGGCCCCAGGCGCCGAGCGTCGGCGATTCCCAGTTGTCCTCGACGAAGCGCAGGTCGTGCACCCGCGGATCGATGCCCAGCGCCTTGAGCGAGCCGATGTAGCGCTCGAGGATGTCGTCCGGATTGGGCTTCATCACGACTTGGTACTGGTAGTAGTGCTGCAGGCGGTTGGGGTTCTCGCCGTAGCGGCCGTCGGTGGGTCGCCGCGAGGGCTGCACGAAGGCCGCGGCCCAGGGCTCGGGTCCCAGCGCGCGCAGGAAGGTCGCGGGATGGAAGGTGCCGGCACCGACCTCGATATCGAACGGCTGCACCAGCACGCAGCCCTGCTCCGCCCAGTAGCGGTTCAGGGTCTGGATCACGTCCTGGAAGCTGGGTCCGGCCATGCGGCGTTTCCTGGCGCCGGCAGGGCGCGCGAATCAAGCGCGCTAGTATAGCGGCGTGCATTTGCGCGCCGGGCGCGACCGCGTCGGCGCATGCCGGAGGCAGCATGGCGGTGGAAGGCAATCCCGTTGCGATCGCCCCACTGGGCCGGCGCGGCCGGCTGGAGCTCGAGGAAGTGCTGGCGGCGCTGCTGCTGGACGGGATGCTCGGGGTCGAGGACGCGCGTCGCGTGCGCACCGCCTCGCGCGCCGGCAAGAAGGCGCTGGAGCTGCATCCGCTGGTGCTGATCGCCAATGCGCGCGTCGCCGACCAGCGCACGCCGGAGCGGCCGCTCAGCCTCGAGGTGCTGATCCACTGGCTGGCCGACAAGGCGCGCCTGCCCTACCTCAAGATCGACCCGATGAAGATCGACGTCGCCGCGGTCACCCAGGTGGTCAGTCATGCCTGGGCGCAACGCCATCGCGTGCTGCCGGTCAAGGCGACCGCGGGCGAGGTGACCTTCGCCACCGCCGAGCCGTTCGATACGCGCTGGTCGACGGATCTGGCGCAGATGCTGCGCCGCGACGTGCACCGGGTGGTCGCCAATCCGGTCGAGATCAACCGCTATCTCGGCGAGTTCTACGGCGTGCAGCGCTCGATCCAGCTGGCCCGCGACGCCAAGGGGGAAGGCGACAGCAGCGGGCTGCTCAACTTCGAGCAGCTGCTCGAACTGGGCAAGGCCGGCGAGGTCGGCGCCGACGACCGCCACGTGGTGCACATCGTCGACTGGCTGCTGCAGTACGCCTTCGAGCAGCGCGCGTCCGACATCCATCTCGAGCCGCGCCGCGAGATGGGGCAGATGCGCTTTCGCATCGACGGCGTGATGCACAAGGTGTTCGAGCTGCCATCGCCGGTGATGAGTGCGGTGACCGCGCGCATCAAGATTCTCGGCCGCATGGACGTGGCCGAAAAGCGCCGCCCGCAGGACGGCCGCATCAAGACGCGCTCGGTCGGCGGCCGCGAGGTCGAGCTGCGCCTGTCGACCATGCCCACCGCCTTCGGCGAGAAGGTGGTGATGCGCATCTTCGACCCCGACATCGTGGTCAAGGCGTTCGCGCAGCTGGGCTTCGCGCCCGACGAGGAGATCCTGTGGCGGCAGTTGGTCGAGCGCCCGCACGGCATCGTGCTGGTCACCGGCCCCACCGGTTCGGGCAAGACCACCACGCTGTATTCGACGCTCAAGCACCTGGCGACGGCCCGAGCTCAACGTGTGCACGGTCGAGGACCCGATCGAGATGGTCAGCCCCGAGTTCAACCAGATGCAGGTGCAGCCGGCGATCGACCTCGATTTCGCGGCCGGCGTTCGCACCCTGCTGCGCCAGGATCCCGACATCATCATGGTCGGCGAGATCCGCGACCTCGAAACCGCCGAGATGGCGGTGCAGGCCTCGCTGACCGGGCATCTGGTGCTGTCCACCCTGCATACCAACGACGCGCCCAGCGCGGTGACGCGCCTGCTCGACCTCGGCGTGCCGCACTACCTGATCCAGTCGACGCTGACCGGCGTGGTCGCCCAGCGCCTGGTGCGCACGCTGTGCCCGCACTGCAAGCGCGAGATCGCGCTCGATCACGACGGCTGGCGCGCGCTGACCCACGGGCTGGCGCTGACGCCGCCGGCGCGGGCTTTCGGCGCGGTCGGCTGCATCGAATGCCGCAATACCGGCTTTCTCGGCCGCACCGGCATCTACGAGATGCTGCGCCTGAGCGCGCCACTGCGCGGCATGATCGGCGCCGCCTTCGATAGCGGCGCCTTCACCGCCGCCGCGCTGGCCGCAGGCATGCGCCCGCTGCGCCACTCGGCGGCGGCACAGGTGGCGCGCGGCGTGACCACGGTCGCCGAGGTGCTCGGCGTACTGCCGGCTGGCGAATGAGCTTGCGGCCATCAGCCCGCGTTCACGCGCCGACCGCGGCAAGCCGTACCATGCCGGCCTCATGAAACCCGTCCTGATCGTGCAGACCGGCGCCGCGCCGGCCGAACTGCGTGCCCGCATGGGCGATTTCCCCCACTGGTTCCGCGTCGCCATGGGCCTCAAGTCCGCCCAGGTGCGCACCGTGCGCGTGGATCACGAGCAGGCGCTGCCGCCGCCGCGCACGCTCGCCGCCGCGGTGATCACCGGCTCGGGCGCGATGGTCAGCGAGCGCCTGCCGTGGAGCGAACGCACCGCCGGCTGGATCCGCGACGCGATGGATGTCGAACTGCCGCTGTTCGGCGTCTGCTACGGCCACCAGCTGATCGCCCACGCGCTGGGCGGCCGCGTCGACTACCACCCGCAGGGCCGCGAGATCGGCGCCCAGGCAATCACCCTGCTGCCCGGCGCGTCATGCGACCCGCTGCTGCGGCGCCTGCCCGACGGCTTCGCCGCGCACACCACCCACGAGCAGAGCGTGCTCGAACCGCCGCATGGCGCGCGGGTATTGGCGCGCTCGGCGCACGATGCGCACCAGATCCTGCGCTACGGCGACGCCGCGCTCAGCACGCAATTCCATCCCGAGTTCAGCGTCGCCGCGATGCAGGCGTACATCCGCCGCCGCGCCGACGTCCTGCGGGGCGAAGGCCGCGATGTCGATGCCCTGCTCGCCGCAACGAGGCCCACGCCCGAGGCGCGGCGGTTGCTGCGCGCCTTCGTGCGCGCCGCGTTGTCGGGCGGCGCCCCTCTGTCCGCGCCACCCGCCGCGATCCGGCAGGTCCACGTCGCCTGACGCACGACCGGTCGACGGCTGCTGCTAGCATCTTGACGTCCCGCACGAATCAAGGAATCCATAGCATGCGCAAAGTTCCCGCCGCTGCCGCGATGGCATGGCTGCGCTTCGGCCTCGACATGCTGCGCCGTTACCCGGGCGCGTTTCTCGGCATGGGCGTGGTGGTGGTCATCCTGGGACAGATCCCGCTGGCCGGCACCTTGATCGCGCTGCTGCTCGGACCATCGCTGACCGCGGGCGTCGCTTATGCCGCCCGCGAGGCCGATGCGGGCCGGACGCCGCGCCTGGGCCAGCTGTTCGAGGCGTTCACCGGCGACAAGCCGCTGGGCAGCCTGGTCGCGCTGTGCCTGCCGACCATCGGGCTGATCGTGGCGCTGATCCTGCTGCTGGTGTTCGTGCTGCTGGGAGCGACCGGCGGTGATCCGCAGCAGCTGCAGGCCATGACCGCCACTCCGGAAGCGCTGCTGGCCGTGCTGCGCGGGCACCTTGGCGTGCTGCTGCTGCTGGTGCTGATCGCCGCCGTCCTGCAGACCATGCTGGTTTTCTTCGCCGTGCCGCGGGTGATGTTCGACCGCCGCGGCGCCTTCGGCGCGATGGCCGACAGCGTGCGCGCGAGTACGCGCAACGCGGGCGCGCTGCTCAGCCTGGTATTCGTGCTGTTCGCCTTGGGTATCGTCGCCGCGGCCGTGGTCGCGGTGCTGGTCTATCTGCCGCTGGCGCTGCTGCATGTCGCCGGGGCATGGGCGCAAACCATCCTGGTCATGGTGCTCGGCACCTTTGCCAATGCCCTGGGTGGACTGGTCACCTATGCCGCCTGGCGCGACGTGTTCGGCGAGATGCCCGCAGACCCGGTGGCCGCCGGCGCACCGGGCACGACCGTCGTGCCCATGTGACCCTCAGCCGCGCAACCGGCGTGCCACCGCAGCGCGCGACGCCAGCGCGAACAGGATGCCGAAGCAGAAACCGGCGATGTGCGCCCACCACACCACGGCGCCGAAGCCGGGACCGACGTAGGTGAACAGCACCTGCAGCAGGAACCACAGGCTGATCAGCAGCGCCGCCGGAACACGCACGAATTCGAGGTACACCCCCAGCGGCAGGACCAGACCGAGGCGCGCCCGCGGAAACAGCGCCAGGTAGGCTCCGACCACCGCCGACACCGAACCGCTGCAGCCGATGATCGGACCGTGCGCCGACGGCAGGCTGAGCGCACCGCCGATATTGGCGAACGCGCCGCCCGCCAGGAACAGCAGCAGAAAGCGCCACGAGCCCAGCGCGCGCTCCGCCGGCAGACCGAAGATCATCAGGAACAGCAGATTGCCGGCCAGGTGCAGCAGATCGGCATGGATGAACAGCGCGCTGAACAGGCGCAACACGGCCAACCCCGCCGCAAGACCCCATGGCGACGGCAGCGGATGCAGCAGGTCGGCCGGAATGCTGCCCCAGCGCAGCACCGCTGCCAGGCGCGCGACCGGCGGCGTCATGGCCAGCGCGAGGTAGCTCGCCACGCAGGCGGCGACCAGCAGCGGCGTGACCCAGCGCGGACCGCGGCGGCGACGCGATTCGATGTGGACGAACATGCCGCTTCAGGGCTGCTCGCGAGCGAGATGCGGCCCGTCCGGCTCGAGCGCACTGAGCGCGAACAGGGTCTCGGGACCGACCACGGCATCGGCGTGGATGCCAAAGCGCCGTTGCAGCGCGCGCACCCGCGCCGCCAGCGCGGCATCGAACACGTCGGCGTTGGCCGGCGACGGCGTGCCGTCGGCGCGCGCCAGGGTGTCAGCCAGCCAGGCCACCGCATCACCGTGATCGCCACGCCGCAGCGACAGCGGGGTCGCCGCCGGCACGCGGAAGCCGGCGTAGAAGCGCCCGTGCCACAGCGCGGACAGCGCCGCCGGCGTCAGCATGAAATCGTGCCCGCCGACGTCCAGCGTCACGCGATCGTCGCCCACGCCCAGCAGCACCGCGTAACGGGCGGCTCCATCGAGCCTCAATTCGAGGATCAGCGGGCGGTTGAAGCGCTGCAGCTGCTCGAGGCTGCCGCTGCCGCTGACGCAGAAAAAGCCAGGGAAGATGCGCGCCTCGCACTGCGCCGCCGCCGCCACCGAGGTGTCCTGCGAGGTCACCTGCCAGCGCGCCAGCAGGGCGCTCCAGGCCAGCAGGCGCGTGTCCTGCGCGGTGGTCAACGCCTGCCGCAGCGCCTTGGCGTCGGCGGCCGGATGGGCGGGCGCGGAAATCGCGGACACCGCGCCGGGAATCGGCGCCGGCCGCAATCGCCACCAGGTCCAGCCCGTCGCCAGCAGCGCCAGCAGCAGCATCAGCAACAAGGCTGCGCGCAACCAGCGCGCACGACGCGCCGCCGGCAACACCGCACGCGACGCGCGGCGCACCATGTTTTCGTCGGCGACGGTATAACCCGCGGCGGCAGTCAGCTTGAGCGCACGCTCGGCGATGCGGTTGATCAGCCGCGGCTGGCCGCCGCTGGCCTGGTGCAGCGCACGCAGCGCCAGCCGCGAGAACAGGTGCGGCGAACCACCCGCAACCGCCAGCCGGTGCTGCACGTAAGCGCGGGTGTCATCCGCATCCAGCGGCTGCAGCTGCTGGATGTCGTCGATGCGTTCGGCGAACGCGCGCAACTCCGCGCGCGCCAGCCGAGCCTGCAGCGCCGGCGTGGCCAGCAACAGCGCCTGCAGCAGCGGCTGGCCAGCGGCGCGCGCGTTGACCAGCAGACGGATCTGTTCGAGCGTGGCGTCCGGCAGTTGCTGAGCCTCGTCCACCAGCAGCAGTGTCGTGCGTCCGCGCGCGCGTTCGGCAGCGAGCGCCTGCTCGATGCGCTCTCCCAGCAGCGCCGCATTGCCGCCGGCTTCGGCACCCAGCGCCGCGCCCAGGGTTTCCAGCAGCGCCACCGCGTCGATCCGCGGCTGGCGCAGGCGGATCACATGCACCGTGGCGGGCAGCCGTGTCAGCAGCAGCTCGGCGAGCAGGCTCTTGCCGCTACCCAGGGCCCCGATCACCACCCGCAGGCCCGCGACGCCCTGCGGCAGCGCCGTCAGCCAGGCATCGAGCAGGCGCGCCGCCTGCGCACCCGGGCACGCGAAGCGCGGGTCGGGTGCGAGCGCGAACGGCGGCTCGCGGCACTCGAGAGAAGCGGAACGCATGCGATTACTGTAGCCGATCAGCCCGGCATCCTGCGCGCGCTGCCGCCCAGCCGGGTCAACTCGGCCTTGAGCGCGGCGCCGTGCTCGCGCAGCCAGTCGCGCTGCTCCTGATAGTCCGGCGTCAGCTCGCGCACCCAAGTCCAGAAGCGCGGCGCATGGCTGCGCACCTTCAGATGACACAGTTCGTGCGCCAGCACGTAGCGCAGCGCCGCCGGCGGCGCCAGCGCCAGTGCCAGATCGAGGGTGATGCGATCGCGCGCGTCTAGGCTGCCCCACAGGCTGGACATCGGCCGCACGCGCAACGCCATCGGCGCCGCGCCCAGGCGGGCCACGAACGGACCCAGCCAGCGAGCGACGTCGCGGCGCAGCTCGGAAGCGAGATAGCCGCTGAGCAGCGCCTGCGCCCGCAACCGTCCGCGCGCGCCGGATTCGGCCAGGACCACGCGCAGGCTGTCGCCGTGGGGCTCGATGCGCGGATAGGGCCCCCGCGCCCAGCCCAGCCGCACGCTCTCCCCGCGCAGCGGGATCAGCGTCGGCTGGCCGACCGTCAGCGGCGGCGCCTCGTCGAGATGCAGCGCATCGAGCTTGCGCTCCAGCCAGTCGGCGTGCTGGCGCAGAAAGGCGAATACCTGCGCCGGGTGGGTGCCATGCGGGTAACTCAGGCGCGCACCGGTCGCGGTGACGGTCAGGCGCAACCGGCGTGCGCGCGGATGCGCGCGCTTGAGCACGCGGATGGTGCCGCCGCGCGCGGTCGCCAGTTCCAGCCAGTTGTCGTTGTCATCCGTGCGCATCGCCTCGCTCCGCACCCCGCGGCGGCGGCGTCAATCCGCGCCGGGACGGGGCAATCCGAACCACTCCGCCAGCTTGTCCAGCAGTCGCTCCAGCTCCAGGGTCATCAGCGCGAAACGGGCGTCCACTTCCTCCGCCACCGACTCGCGCGCGCTGCGGTCGAGCTCATCCTGCACGACGTCCAGAAACCGCAATTTGCGCAGACCCAGATCCTCGCCCAGGACGAAGGCCAGCCGGCCGTCGAATTCGAGGCCCAGCTGGGCCACTTGCTTGCCGGATTTGAGATGCTCCCGGACCTCCTCGCTTTCAAGCGCCTGCCGGCGGCAGCGGACCACCGCGCCCTGGACGCTGGCCTGATCGCGCAGCTCGCATTCGTCACCCAGGCTGAGGCCCGCCGGCAGCTTGCCACGGCTCAGCCACTCCGTCATGAGCAGACGCGGTGCCTGCTCGGGCGCCAGCGGCAGGGCGGGAAAGCTCTCCAGCGCCTGACGCAGGGCGGTCAGCGCCTGCTCGGCCGCCTTGCGGCTGCTGGTGTCCAGTACCACCCAGCCATTTTTCCTGTCGAGATAGGCACTTAGACGAGACGGTCGGGCAAAGGCCCGCGGCAGCAGCTCCTCCATCACGGCTTCCCTGAGACGCTTGCGCTCGCGTCCGCCGACGCTTTGCCCGCGTTGCTCGGCCGCCGCGCGCACGCGCCGCGCCAGTTCGGCGTTGATAACCGCCGCCGGAAGCAGCTTGTCCTCGCGGCCCAGCGTCAGCAGCGTGCAGGCACCGATCGCGATGCTGAGCGGGCCCTCCTCGGTCCCCAGCGGCGAGACGAAGCCGTGGGTGGCCAGCTCAAGCGGGCCGACCGGGCGCAGGCGATGTTCGCCCAGGACGGCATCGAGCCGATCGAGCTGGGCCGCCGTAGCGGCCGAGAAGCGGAACAAGGTGAGATTGCGGAAAAACATGGGCAAACCCCGGCAGGAAAGACGGCACAAGAAGACGCGCAAGCAACGGACCGGCCGCGTCCAGGCGCCGAATCCGTCACTGGCGAGGGATACGGCTAATCGGCGGGCGAACCACCCGCCAGCCACGCGCGGGCATCGGCGCGCGGATCCTCGGTGCGCGCGCCGAGGCCGGCGAAATCGAACAGCTCGCGGTCGAGCAGCTGCGCGGGAACGACGTGGCCCAGCGCACGGAAGATCGTCTCCAGTCGCCCGGGATGCTGGCGCTCCCAGTCATCCAGCATGCGGCGCACGACCTTGCGCTGCAGGTTCTCCTGCGCGCCGCACAGGCTGCAGGGGATGATCGGAAACCGCCGCCACGCCGCGTAGGCGGCAAGGTCGTCCTCGGCGCAGTAGGCCAGCGGGCGGATCACCACGTGTTTGCCGTCGTCGGAACGCAGCTTGGGCGCCATCGCCTTGAGGCCTGCGTGGTGGAACAGATTGAGAAAGAACGTCGCCAGAATGTCGTCGCGATGGTGACCCAGCGCGATCTTGGTGAAGCCTTCGCGTTCGGCATGCGCGTACAGCGCACCGCGGCGCAAGCGCGAGCACAGGCTGCACATCGTCTTGCCCTCGGGGATCACCCGCTTGACCACGCTGTAGGTGTCCTGCTCGAGGATCCGGAACGGCACCCCGCGCGCGCGCAGATAATCCGGCAGCACATGCGGTGGAAACCCGGGCTGTTTCTGATCCAGGTTGACCGCCACCAGCTCGAAGCGCACCGGCGCCTTCACCTGCAATGACAGCAGCAGGTCGAGCAGGGCATGCGAATCCTTGCCGCCGGACAGCCCGACCAGCACCTTGTCGCCGTCCTCGATCAGGTTGAAGTCGGCGATCGCCCGACCGACCTGGTGACGCAGCCGCTTGGCCAGACGCTGGGCCTCGTGCTGCTGCTTGCGGTCGGTGGCGGCGGGCGCGGCGCTGGCGGACATGACGGTTCGATGCGGCGGCAAGGCGCGCATTGTACGGCTCCGGGCAACCATGCTCCGCGGCGCAACGGGCGCTAGACTGCGCCCTCACCCGGAACGCCCATGCATTTCGACGACCCCGCCCACGTCGCCCGGCTGCTGGCCGAACTGCGCAGCGAACACCGCGACCTCGATCTGGCGATCGAGCGGCTGGCGCTGACCACGGTCGGCGATCAGCTGCAGCTGACGCGCATGAAGAAGCGCAAGCTCAAGCTCAAGGACATGATCGCCTACCTCGAGAGCAAGCTGATTCCGGATCTCGACGCCTGAACGCGACCCTGACCGCCCTCGCTCCACCGCTGCTCGCCGACACGCGGGTACGCCTCGAACCGCTGTCGCCGGCGCACGCCCCGGCGCTGGAAACCGCCGCCGCCGACGGTCGCCTGTGGGAGCTTTTCTACACAACGGTGCCGGCGCCGGGCGAGGCCGCGGCCTACATCGATGCCGCGCTGCGCGGCCAGGCCGAGGGACGCATGCTGGCGTTCGCGGTGCGCGAGATCGCCGGCGGCACGGTCATCGGCAGCACCCGCTACTGCAACATCGACGCCGGCCTGCCGCGGCTGGAGATCGGCCATACCTGGTACGCCGCGCGCTGGCAGCGCACGCACGTCAACGCCGCCTGCAAACGCCTGCTGCTGACGCATGCCTTCGAGGTCCTGGGCTGCGCGGCGGTGGAGCTGCGCACTGATGTCCTCAACCTCGCCTCGCAGCGCGCCATCGAACGCCTCGGCGCGCACCGCGACGGCATCCTGCGCCAGCATCAGCGCCGCCGCGACGGCAGCCTGCGCGATACCGTGGTGTACAGCATCACCGCCGCCGAGTGGCCGGCGCGGCGCAAGCTGCTGGATCTGCGGCTGGCGCGCGCGGCGCAGCCCTAGGCGCGCCGCTCAGAACGGCAGCACGAGATCCGCCTGCACCGCCAGCAACTGCGCCCGAAAGACGTTCTGGATGCGCTTGAGCGCCGCCTCGTCGTCGGCATCGAAACGCAGCACCAGGATCGGCGTGGTATTGGACGCGCGCACCAGACCCCAGCCGTCCGGCCAGTCGGCGCGCACGCCGTCGATGCTGGTGATGCGGGCGCCTTCGAACTGCGCCTTGGCACGGAAGCGTTCGATGAAGGCGTAGTGCTCGCCCTCCTTCATCGCGATCTTCAGCTCCGGCGTCGACACCCCCTTGGGCAGCGTCGCGAAGATCTGCTCCGGCGTGCGCCCCTCGTGGTCGCCGGCGAGGATTTCCAGCAGCCGCGCGGCGGCGTAGATGCCGTCGTCGAAGCCGTACCAGCGCTCGCGGAAGAAGAAATGCCCGCTCATCTCGCCGGCCAGCGCGGCCTCGGTCTCGCGCATCTTGGCCTTGATCAGCGAGTGGCCGGTGCGCCACATCAGCGGGCTGCCTCCGTGCTTGAGGATCAGCGGCTGCAGATGGCCGGTGCACTTGACGTCGTAGATGATGGTCGCGCCCGGATCACGGGTCAGCACGTCCATCGCGAACAGCATCAGCAGGCGGTCGGGATAGATGATCTCGCCGTCGCGGGTGACCACGCCGAGGCGGTCGCCATCGCCGTCGAAGGCCAGCCCGAGGTCCGCGCCCATGCGCTTGACCGACAGGATCAGGTCGGCCAGGTTGTGCGGATCGGAGGGATCCGGGTGATGGTTGGGGAAATCGCCGTCGACGTCGCAGTAGAGCGGGATCACCTCGCCACCGATGCCCTCGAGCACCTGCGGCGCGGCTGCGGCGGCGATGCCGTTGCCGCAGTCGACCACGATCTTGAGCTTGCGCTCGGTCTGCAGCTCAGAGGTGATCCGCTCGATGTAGTCGGGAAGCACGTCCATGCTGCGCGTGCTGCCGGTCCGACCCTGGGCGAGGCGGCCCTCGGCGATGCGCGCGTAGAGATCCTGGATGGCGTCTTCCGACAGCGTCTCGCCGCCGACCACGATCTTGAAGCCGTTGTAGTCGGGCGGATTGTGGCTGCCGGTCACGGCGACGCCGCTGCCGGTGTTGAGCAGATAGGTGGCGAAGTACACCACCGGCGTCGGCACCGCACCGATGTCGATGACATCGATGCCGGCCGCGCGCAGGCCGTCGGCCAGCGCCGCGCTCAGCTCGGGGCCGGAATGACGGCCGTCGCGGCCGACCACGATCTCGCGCAGGCTCAGCTCGCCCATGCGGCTGCCGATCGCCTGGCCGATCAGGCGCGCAACCTCGGCGGTCAGCGTGCGGCCAACCACCCCCCGGATGTCGTAGGCGCGAAAGATACTGCGCTCCACCGCCACCGTGGGGGCCGGGGCCGGAGGCTTGGGCGCGACGGGCGCGGCGAGTGGATCGGCAGCCGCCGCGACGGGCGCGGCGACCGTGGTGCGCAGCACGTCGGCCAAGGTCTGTTCCTCAGGATGATGTATGGAGGATGCGGCCGCGCGCCGCGCACGCAGCCACAGCAGCGCACCGGCCCCGGCCAGCGCCAGCACCAGCAGCGCCAGCGCGACCGCAAGGGAACGGGTCAGCACGATGAAGTACTCGGGCGGCAGCGCCGCCACGCGCAGCAGGCTGCCGGACACCGGCACCCCGACATCGGCGGCGCCGGGAACGCTGTTGCCGCCGCGCGACAGGATCACCAGATCGCCGCGGCCATCGCCCTGGCGCAGTTCGAGCCGGCCGCCGGGCACATCGACCGAGGCGAAGCGATTGGCCAGCGGCGCGAAGGGCAGCGCCACCCAGGCGTAGCCCATGACGCGACCGCCACTGTCGATCGGATCCACCAGACTCAGCACGCGTTCGGCGCCGATGCCGCGCACCTCGACCGGTGCCGCCGTGCCGCTGGCCTGCGCGCGCACCAGCTGCGCCGCCTTGGCGTAGCCGAAGCGGCGAAAGTCGGCGCCGAGCACGTCCTTCAGCGCCGGCTCGAACACCTCCACGGTGAGGGCGTCGGGCAGCAGCGCCTTCAGTCGCCGCGCGGCCGCATCGCGAGCCGCGGTATCGCCCGCGACCAGGTCGGATGCCAGCGTCGGGTCGCGCAACGCCTGCGTCAGCTGCGCCTGCGCCGCCTGCACCACCGACTCCAGCGATCCGGCGGCCCGTGACCGCACCTGCAGCAGGCCGGCGCGCACGCTGGCTTCGCGCTGGATGAGATAGGCCTGCCAACCGGCGAACGCGGCGAATGCCAGCAGCAGAGTGGCGCCGGCCAGCGGCAGCAGCCGCGCCAGATCCAGACGCTCGGCCAACCCCCGCAGGTGTCGCACCCGGGCGGACGTTGCGCTGCTGCGTGCCTTCGCTGCCATGCGGCGCCCCCGCTTCAGCCGATGCCCGTGGAACCGAATCCACCCGCGCCGCGGGCACTGGGATCGAAGGTCTCCACCCGCTGCAACCGCGCCCGCGCTACCGGCATGAACAGGATCTGCGCGATGCGATCACCGACCGCGATGGTAAACGGCGCCCGCCCCCGGTTCCAGCACGACACCATCAGCGGGCCCTGGTAGTCGGCGTCGATCACGCCGACCAGGTTGCCCAGCACCAGCCCGTGCCTGTGTCCCAGCCCCGAGCGCGGCAGGACCAGCGCGCACCAGTCGGGATCGCCGATGTGGATCGCCAGTCCGGTCGGCACCAGCACGCTGTCATCGGGTGCCAGGATCAGCGTCGATTCCGGTGCGGCGCGCAGATCCATCGCCGCACTGCCCGCGGTGGCGTACTCCGGCAGCGGGATCCCGGCACCGAGGCGCGGATCAAGCACGCGGAAGCGGATGTCGATCATGCCGACGCCCCGCGCGACGCCGCGAAGCGCCCGGCGATCGCCGCGATCAGCGCCTGCGCCAGTTGCGGCTTCGGCGCACGCGCCAGGCTGGCGTGGCCGTCGGGCCAGTACAGCTCGAGCGCGTTGTCCTCGGTCTCGATGCCCAGGCCGTCACCGACCCGGTTGGCGGCGATCAGGTCGATGCCCTTGCGCGCGAGCTTGGCGCGGGCATGGGCCTCGAGATCCTCGGTTTCGGCGGCGAAGCCGACCAGGAAAGGCCGCCGCGGCAGCGCCGTCAACGCGGACAGGATGTCGGGGTTTTCCACCAAGGTCAGAGTCAGCGTGGCGCCGGATTTCCTGATCTTGCCGGCACTGGCCGCCGCCGGTCGGTAGTCAGCCACTGCCGCCGCCGCGATCACGATGTCGGCTTCGGCGGCCGCGGCGGTCATCGCCGCCAGCATCGCGTGCGCGCTGCGCACATCGATCCGCGTCACGCCGGCAGGCGTCGCCAGGCTGACCGGCCCGGCGATCAGCGTCACCCGTGCGCCGACCGCCTGCGCCGCGGCGGCGATTGCGAAACCCATGCGCCCGGAACTGCGATTGCCGATGAAGCGCACCGGATCAAGATCCTCATGGGTCGGTCCGGCACTGACCACCACCTGGCGCCCGGCCAGCGCGCCGTCCAGCGGAATCCGCGAAAGCGCGGCGACGATGTCCGCGGGCTCGACCATGCGCCCGGCCCCGGTCTCGCCGCAGGCCTGGTCGCCGACCGCCGGCCCCAGCAGCTCGACGCCGCGCGCGCGCAACGTGGCGACATTGGCCTGCGTGGCCGGATGCAGCCACATCACGTGATTCATCGCCGGCGCCAGCAGCGGCGGGCGTTCGCTGGCGAGACACAGCGTGGTCAGCAGATCGTCGGCGCGACCCTGCGCCAACCGCGCAACCAGGTCGGCAGTAGCCGGTGCGATGACGATGCGCGCGGCCCAGCGCGCCAGCTCGATGTGGCCCATCGCCGCCTCGGCCGCGGCGTCCCACAGGCTCATCCGCACCGGCTGTCCGGACAATGCCTGGAAGGTGATCGGGGTGACGAAGCGCTCGGCGTTGGCGGTCAGCACCACGCGCACCTCGGCGCCGGCGTCGCGCAGACGCCGCGTCAACTCGCAGGCCTTGTAGGCGGCGATGCCACCGCCGACGCCAAGCAGGATGCGGGAGGGAACCGAAGCCGATGCGCGCATGTAAGGCGGAGCCGACAGCCGCGAAAGGAACTAGCTTACCGGAATCGCTTGCGCGCTCCGCTGGGTGCGCATATGCGGGTGCGCCACCCTGCGGCATGAGCATCCGCGACTGGCCCGCCGCCGAACGCCCGCGCGAACGCCTGCTGGCACAAGGCGCGGCGGCACTCAGTCATGCCGAACTGATCGCCGTGCTGCTGGGCAGCGGCGTGCGTGGTGCCAGCGCCATCGATCTCGGTCGCCATCTGCTGGCCAAGGCCGGCGGCCTGCCCGCCCTGCTGACCGAGCCCGCACCCGCACTGCGCGGTCTCGGCCCGGCCAAACGCGCCCGGCTGATCGCCGCGCTGGAGCTGGCGCGACGCAGTCTGGGCGAGCAATTGCGCGAACGCCCGACGCTCAGCAGCCCGCAGGACAGCGCCGCTTTCCTGCGCGCCCAGCTGCGCGATCGCCCTTACGAGGTGTTCGCGGTGCTGTTTCTGGATACGCGTCACCGCGTCCTGGCGTTCGAGGAGCTGTTCCGCGGTACCCTCGACGGCGCCTCGGTGCACGTGCGCGAAGTGGTACGGGCCTGCCTGCGCCACAATGCCGCGGCGGTGATCCTGGCGCACAACCACCCCTCCGGCGTGGCCGAACCCAGCGCCGCCGATCGCTCGATCACGCTGGAACTCAAGCAGGGCCTCGGCCTGATCGGTGTGCGCGTGCTGGACCATCTGGTCATCGGCGGCGATGCACCGGTGTCGCTGGCCGCGCTGGGCTGCTGCTGAGCGACGAGGCTGGGGCCTGCGGCGCGGCCGCATCCGGGAGCCGCACCCGACTCCCCGGATTCCGGCCGGTGTCCTCCAACCAGGCGGCGCGCACGCGGCGATCGCGCTGCGGACGAGCAAAGCGAACGGCGCGGGTGTCACCGCCGCGCCGTCCGGTCCCACTGCGACGCTGGAGAGGGACAGTCCCTCGTTCCGCCGGGGAGAGAGCCGCCGGAACCCGGCCATCATCGCCCGTCGCAGTGACACCGCGATGACGCAACACCCGATCAGCGGCTCCGGCGCCGCCGGCAGCACGCTGCCAGGCTCTCGGTGGCGGACCGGCGGTCCCGAGCATGCCGAACGGGCATCGCGCCGGCGTTGCGGCGCGCAAGTTATGCACAGTCGCGATCACCGTGGCTTGCGCGCGAGTGTCAAGGTCAAGTCGTAGATCATCTAGGTAATCCATTGTCTGGATTGAGCTTGCGAGGCTGATAATGCGGCCCGCTGCGGGTCCCCCGGTGCGCAGCGCGGCAAGCCCGGCAAAAGCCCACAGAGTTATCCACAGCGCCGCGGTCGCAGGCTGGGCCTTGCCGCCAAGCCGCGCGGCAGGCGCTTGCTGCTACCATCGCGGGCTTCCCGCCGACCTCGACCCGCGACGTGAAACAGCCGCTGCGCGCCCTGCTGCTCGACGCCCTTGCTGCCCTGCAACAGGCCGGATCCCTGCCGCCGCTGCCGGTGCCGATGTTCACCCTCGAGCGCACGCGCAACCGCGCCCACGGCGATTTCGCCAGCAATCTGGCCATGACCCTGGCCAGACCCTCCGGCCGCAAGCCGCGCGAACTGGCCGCAGCGCTGGTCGCAGCGCTTCCCGCGCATCCGCTGCTGGCGCGCGCCGAAGTGGCCGGGCCCGGATTCATCAATCTGTTCCTCAGCCCGGCGGCGTTTCATGGCGAGGCCCTGCGTGCGCTGGGCGAAGGCTCCGACTATGGCCGCAACGCCAGCGGCGGCGGCCGGCGCGTCGGCGTCGAGTTCGTCTCCGCCAATCCGACCGGACCGCTGCATGTCGGTCATGGCCGCGCCGCCGCGATCGGCGACTGTCTGAGCCGCCTGCTCGAGGCCAGTGGCTGGGCGGTGACGCGCGAGTTCTACTACAACGACGCCGGCGCGCAGATCGCCAATCTGGCGCTGTCGGTGCAGGCGCGCGTTGTCGGCATCGAGCCCGATGACGCGCGCTGGCCGGCAGACGGCTATCGCGGCGACTACATCCGCGAACTGGCGCGCCGCTATCTGGCCGGCGAGACGGTCACCGCCGACGGCCACGCCGTCACCGCGGGCGGCGATGCCGGTGATCTCGACGCCATCCGCCGCTTTGCCGTCGCCGCCCTGCGCCACGAGCAGGACCTCGATCTCAAGGCCTTCGGCGTGCACTTCGACGTGTACTTCCTGGAGTCGTCGCTGTACACCGAAGGCAGGGTCGAAGCGACCGTGCGCGAACTGATCGCCCGTGGCCATACCTACGAGGACGGTGGCGCGCTGTGGCTGCAGTCCACCGACTTCGGCGACGACAAGGACCGCGTCATGCGCAAGTCCGACGGCAGCTACACCTATTTCGTGCCGGACGTCGCCTATCACCTGAGCAAGTGGCAGCGCGGCTACGCCCGCGCGATCACCGAGCTGGGTGCCGACCATCACGGATCGCTGATGCGGGTGAAGGCCGGGCTGCAGGCGCTGGAAGCGGGCATCCCGCAGGGCTATCCCGAATACGTGCTGCACCAGATGGTCACGGTGATGCGCGGCGGCGAGGAAGTCAAGCTCAGCAAGCGCGCGGGTGGCTATCTGACGTTGCGCGACCTGATCGACGAAGCCGGCCGCGACGCCACACGCTGGTTCCTCGCCGGGCGCAAGGCCGATTCGCAGCTGACTTTCGACATCGATCTGGCGCGTGCGCAGAGCAACGACAATCCGGTCTACTACGTCCAGTACGCCCATGCGCGCGTCGCCAGCGTGCTGCGCCAGGCGGCGGAGCGCGGCATGGCGCATGACGCCGCGCGCGGCGCCGCGGCGCTGACGCGGCTCGACAGCGCGCACGAGCAGGCCATGCTGGTCGAGCTGTCGCGCTATCCTGAGGTAGTGGAAGCCGCGGCGGCGCAGCTCGAACCGCACCTGATCGCGCAGTACCTGACCGAGTTCGCCCACGTCTTCCACACCTGGTACAACGCGCAACAGTTTCTGGTCGAGGACGCCGACCTGCGCGACGCCCGCCTGTTGCTGGCGCGCGCCGTGCAGCGGGTGCTGGCCAACGGTCTCGACCTGCTGGGCGTATCCGCCCCGGAGAGCATGTGATGGCAGCAAAACGCGGCAAGCAGGCCGTGCGCGGCGGCGGCGTCCCCGCCTGGGCTCTTTTCGGCATCGGCGTGGTGGTCGGCGCCGCGGCGATGGGCTACGCGGTCAAGCGCGATTGGGTGCCGAGCCTGCGCACGCACGAGTTGCCCATGCCCAATCCCGAAGCCAAGCCGGCCGGCCCCGGCGATTCCGGCATCGCCGACGGCGGCAGCACCAAGGCCAAGCCCAACTTCGACTTCTACCAGGTGCTGCCGGAAAAGGAGGTCGTGATTCCCGATGCCGAACTGTCCGCCAAAGCCAAGGCCGAGGCGCTCGCGAAAGCACAACAGGCACCCGGCAGCGTGGCGCCCGCGAGCAGCGCGGCCGGGCGCTACCTGCTGCAGGTGGGGTCGTTCCCCAGTGCCGACCAGGCCGACGCGACCAAGGCCAAGCTGGCGCTGCAAGGCTTCGTCGCCAACGTGCAGCCGGTCGTGATCAAGGGCGAAACCTGGTACCGGGTGCGTTTGGGCCCGTACCGTGACGCGGGCAACCTGGAAAAGGTCAAGCAGCAACTGGCCGGCGCCGGCATTCCCGCGATCGCGCTGAAAGAAAAAAACTGATCCGCCGCACCGAGCGGGCGTCACCGTCCGGCAACGCTAACGCGTCCTGTCCGTCGCTGGCGCCGGGCGCCTCGGACGTCTCGACGCTTCATGCGCGGCCGTCATGGCCCAGCATGCGCGCCGGCAGGAACAGCAGCGCCCGGAGCAGCGCGAACAGCGCCTCGAAGCCGATGCCGACCAGCCGCAACGGCAGCGACAGCAGCCACACCAGCGGCGCCAGCACCGCCGCGAGCAGCGCGATCGGCCAGCACAGCACGAACAGGATGCACCAGCCGATGAACAGGATCAGGGCTTTCATGGTGGGGTCCTCGCGAGCTTGAACGGTCGTTCCGGCAACAGCCGGTGATATGAGTCCGCATCGTGCCGGGCATCGGCGCAATCTACTTCCAGGCGTGCACGATCGCGCGGTAATGGCGCGGTCGGCGCGCGCGCCGACCGGAAAGGAACAGATGAAGCCTCCGCAACGCATGATGGATCCGCGTCCGGTGCGGCGGGCCCTGCTTGATCTCGACCCGGCTGAATCCAGCGGCGAGGCACATCGCCTCCAGCGCCTTGAGATTGGGCCCCCACCAGTTCGACACGTCACCATCCAGCTCGCCGTGCGGGTAGAACTCGCACAAGGCACGGTGTTCGAAGGCCGGCAGCGATATCGCATGGGTTTCGATGATGGCGACGCCCTTGGTGAGTCCGGCGAGGCGCTGCAGCGACGCCATCGGGTTCTCCATGTGATAGAGCACGCCAAGGAAAAGCACTACATCGAACATGCCGATCTGCGCGGGATCAAGCGTCATGAAATCACCATAGATGGATTCGACCCCGCTGCCCAATGCGGCGTGGGCAGTGTCGAATCCCCGCTTTCCGGGCTTTTTGTCGGGTTGCCAGCATGACGTCTGCTCGATCGGCGGCGCCATCACCGGGGCATGCGCGTACCGGGCATGGTAGGCATCAGCCAGTGACCGGTCGATTGACCAGACGTAATGGTCGAGGGCAACCACGCGCTGGGCACCGAGCCGTTCGGCGGCAAAACTGTAGAACCCATCCCAGGCGCCAATGTCGAGCACGGTTTTGCCGGCCAGCGGCGGCAACGACAAGGCATCCAGCTCCCGATCGAGCCATGCGGCGGTCTTCTTGCCTGGGGTGACGACGCCCTGCCCCAGATCGATGCTGTGCCACCAGAAGTCGATGGCGTCGCTCGCTTGCTGAAGCTGCTCTCTGACGGGCTGACGGGCTGACGGGCTGACGGGCTGACGGGCTGACGGGCTGATTAGGATGCGCTGTGGTGGGGCACATGGTCTTCGGCAGTTCGCACGTCCGCGTGCGCAGAAGCGGATTGTCGTCGAGCGCCGTGCTACGCACAAATCGCACCTGCTTTGCGCCGTATCGGCGCGGCACGACTCCGCAACAGGAAATGTTGCGGGCGCCGGGATACCCGTCAGGCCTTGTGCGCGCGCTTGAGCCGGATCAGCGCCGATATGTCGTCGTCGGCGTGGCCGCGCGCCATCAGTTCGGCGTAGTCGGTCAGCGATTTCTCGATCACGCTGCGGTCGGTGCCTGCGCGCTCGGCGATGCCGCGCACGATGGCCAGGTCCTTGTGCAGCAGGCCGAGCTTGAAACCGACGCCGTACTCGCCGCGCAGCATGGTCGCGCCGCGCTTGTCGAGAAACCAGTTGCCAGCTGCGCCGGCGGCCAGCGTCGGCAGCAGTTGCTCGGGCGCCAGTCCCAGCGCCTCGCCCAGCGCCAGGCCCTCGCACACTGCCTGCGCGATGCCGGCGACCAGCACCTGGTTGACCGCCTTGGTCGCCTGCCCGCTGCCGACGACACCCATGTGGGTGACACGCACGGCGTAGGCCTCGAGCACCGGGCGCGCGCGCTCCAGCGCGGCGGCGTCACCGCCGACCATCACCGACAGCTTGCCGTTGCGCGCGCCCTCGACGCCACCCGAGACCGGCGCGTCGAGAAACTGCGCGCCGGCGACGGCCAGCAGCGCGGCCGCCTGGCGGGCCGTCTCCGGCGCCACGGTGGAGTGATCGATGACGATCGCACCGGACTGCAGACCGGGCAGCAGCGCGTGAACGGTGGCCAGCACATCGCTGTCGGCGGTGACGCACAGCGCGATCACGTCGCACTGCGCGGCCAGTGCCGCGGGCGTGGGCGGCGCGCTCACACCCAGCTCGGCGGCCAGTGCCGCGGCCTTGGCGTGGGTGCGATTGCCGACCGCGACCAGCAGGCCGCGTGCGTGCAGGTGGCGGGCCATGGGCTGGCCCATCGCACCCAGGCCGATGAAGCCCGTCTTCAGTGTGCTCATGCCGCATAGCTCCGCAGATGTCCGTGAGCGCGAGATGGGGCCCCCGCGTTGCGCACGCAAGGCGCACCGGCAAGGCTCAGGCCAGCATGCGCAGCAGTCGAAGTCCGTGCCGCAGCGCGCGTGCGCCACCGCGGCCGAATCCGCGCAACGGAGCGGCGATCAGACGCGCGGCGATGAAACCGGCGACCAGGGCGCCGGCGGCGGCCAGCACGGGATGCGCGGCCAGCCGCGCGCGCAATGGCGCGGTGGCCGGTGCGATGGCAGCGCGCGCCTGCGCCGCGTCCGCGCGCGCCGCCTGCACCGCCGCGCGATCGTTGATCAGGCTCATGGGGCGTCGCGTTTGCCGGTCAGACTCTGCAGCGCCGCGCTCGCTTCGGCGCGCGTTCCCGGCAGGCTGAGCCAGCGCAGGCCGAGCCGCAACAGTGCGCGCGCGCCGAGCAGCGCCAGCAGCAGCGCCAGCGCCGTCAGCGCCAGCCCTGCACCCAACGACCCGGTGGCGTGCAGCAGCAGCCAGACCAGCAGGATCACCAGCGTCAGCAGCAGAAAGAGCAGCAACAGCACGGCCGTCAGCAGCGCCCATGCCGCCAGCCGTACGCCACGCCAGGCCAGCCGCAACTCGGCACGCGCCAGCCGCCCCAGCGCGCCCAGCAGGGTGCCGGCCGCGGTGGCCGCCGTGGCCAGATCATCCAGCACTCCGGCGGCGGCGGGTTCGGACGCAGGCACGCCCGCGGAGCCCGGCGATGCAGCATCCGCGCGATCGTCCTCCGCAACCATGCGTCAGCGCCGGCTGAGCCGGCCCAGCAGCCAGCCGGCAGCCACCGCGATCAGCACCGCCTGGGTCGGCTTTTCGCGCACATAGTCGCGTGCCTGGTCCATCCAGTCGCCGGCATGCTCCAGCGCCTGATCGAACGCCTCGCGGCCCTTCTCTTTCGCTCGGGCAGCACCATCGGCAGCCTTGGCCGCCGCGTCGGCGGTGGCGTCGGTCGCGCGATGCAGACCCTGCTCGATGCGCTCGGCGGCGGCATCCAGCGCTTCGCGCGCCTGTTTGACGGCGGCCGATTCGGCGCGCTTGGCGCGTTCGGCGGTATCGCGGAAACCGTCGTCGCGCTCGCTCGATGCGAGATTCGTCTCGGAAATGGTCTTGCTCATGATCGGTACTCCTTGACCGCGTGGCCGGCACGGCCACGAGCGCCTAGTGTGGACCTCCGCGAGCTTGGCTGCAGCGGTGTCGGCCGCGACTCAGGCACGCAGGGCCGGATTCATGCTGTAGGTGCCGGTCAGCACGGCCTCGGCCAGCACATGACCCCGCAACGCCGGCTCGGTCTCGGCCCAGGTGAATCGGCCCGACAGGCCCAGGCCGGGTACGTCCAGCGCGATCAGGCGAAAGTGATAGTGATGCAGCCGGGTATCGTTCCATGGCGGGCAGGGACCGTCGTAACCGTAGTAGTCGCCGCTCATGGCGGGATCGCCGGCGAACCAGCCGGTGTAGTCGTTGAGGCCCTGGCGGCTGCCCGTGGGGCCGGGCGGATTGCGCTTGCCGCGCGCCGTGATGCCGTCGCTGGCGCTGCCGGCGGCGATCTCGCGCAGATCCGCGGGGATGTCGATCATCAGCCAGTGCACGAAGGCCACTCGCGGCAGATCGGCGGGCACCACCCGGTCCGGCTGATTGACATCGTCGCCGCGGCTGGGAACGTCGTTATCGATGCAGACCAGCACGAAGCTGCGCGCGCCGGGCGGCACACTGTCCCAGGACAGCTGCGGATTGCGATTGGGCGCCGGTGCGAACGGAGCGTCCGCGCCAGGCTGGCCGAAAGCGAATTCGGCCGGGATGGCCTGATCGGGCGCGAAGCTGCGGCTGCGGAGTTGCATGACTTGACCCTCAGACGGCGAAGATCCCTTCAGCATGGAGTTGCGGCGCCGCGAATCAAGCGTTGCCCGCGTCCGCCCGCGATCGCAACTCGGTCAGCGCGGCAGCGAGCGGTGCGCGGTAATGATCGAGATGGCCGCGCGGGAAGCGCGTCGGCAACCCAAGTACGCGCCCGGCGGCCAACGCCTGCGGTCCGTCATCGAGGCGCTCGCGGCCCAGCCATTGCGCCAGCACGGCGCGGCTGCCGGCATCGCCCTCGAGCAACGCGTCCATGTCCACCGCATGCGTCGGCAGCACGCGCGCGGCGAAATCGAGCTGGCTCTGCGCCGCGCGCAGCCAGCGCGCCAGTTGCTGCGGATCGTCGTCGGCATAACCGCGGCGATAGCCGAACGCCAGCCAGTCCAGCAGGCAGGCGGCCGGGTCGCGCGCGGCGATCAGCAAGCGCACGCCGGGCAGCACGCGCTTGAGCACCGGCAGCACGCGCGCGTCGAGATGCGGCAGCCAGTCCACCACGCGCGTATCGGCGAGGGCACCCAGGCGTTCATGGCCGCGTGCGTAACGTCGTGCCAGCACGTCGAGTTCGCCGCCCGCAAGCGGGCCGAGCAGGCGCGGATCGGCGGCATCCGCAAGAAAGTCGCTGCCGCCATCCAGATGATCGCGGCGCAGACGCAGCTGCGGCTGGTCCGCCAGCAGTGCCGCGAGCCGGTCGACGCCGGCACCGGGCAGGCCGACCAGCAGCACCGGGGGCGGGTGACGCGGGCGTGCCGAATCCGGCAGCGCCGCCAGCTCCAGCAGCGTGTCGGCATACACCGCGAGATCCGGCAGCGCCGGCAACGGACTGGCATCGATGCGCTGCTGCTCGCGAAACGCCAGCAGTGCCTCGGCGTGGCGGCCGGCGCCATCATGGGCCAGGCCCAGCAGGTGGAATCGCTGTCGTGTCTGGCGATCGGTGAGTCGCTCGCGGTCGAGCACGGCCAGGCGGTCGCGGGCGAGGTTGTACGCGCCGGCCCGCAGCGCTGCGCGCGCGCGCAGCAGGGTCAGCGGCGTCCAGCGGCCGCGCGCGGCGGCATGTTCGGCCTCGCTGTCGGCGGCATCGAAATCACCGCTGCGCTCCAGCGCCAGCGCGAGGTCGCCGCGCAACGAGCCGCTCCCGGGGTCGCGGGCGACGCCTTCGCGCCACAGCGTCAGTGCCTCCGCGACCCGGCCACGTCCCTGCAGCAACTCGGCCAGCAGGGAGCGCGCGGCATGCGCGTCGGGATGGGCCGCCACGAACGCGGCAAGACCGTCGCAGGCCGGTTCGGGAAATCCCTGCGCGTTGAAACTGCGCGCGCGACCCAGCGCGGCACGTTCGGCGGACGGGTCGCGCGCCAGGGCGCGCTCGAACCAGGTTCGCGCTTCGGCCGCCGCGGCGCGTGCCAGCGCCACGTCACCGCGCCCGGCCAGCGCCGTCGCCGCGAACTGCGGATGTTCGAGCAGGGCCTCGAAGGCTTGCGTCGCCGCCTCGTAGTGCCGGCGCAGCAGCTCGGTTTCGCCCAGCAGCAGGCGCGCATAGGCGTACTCGGGCTGGCGCGCGAGCGCATTCCCGAACGCGCGTGCGGCGAAGTCGTAATGACCTTGCGCCAGCAGGGTCAGGCCCAGGCTGACCTGCGCCGCCGGCTCGTCGGGCAGCAGTTCGATCGCCGCGCCGAAGCAGCGTCCGGCGGCCGCCAGGTCGCCCTTCAGCGCCAGCACCTGGCCCAGGCCCAGCAGCGCGTGCGGATCGTCGCCGTCGGCGCGCAGCGCGGTGCGATAGCCGCTTTCGGCGGCGGCCAGATCGCCCGCACCCAGCGCCAGCGAGGCCAGTCCCGCGTGCGCGCCGGCCAGATTGGGATCGAGCGCGCGCGCCTGTTCGAACGCGGCGCGCGCCTGCACGGTGTCGCCGCTGGCCATCGCGGCGTGGCCGAGGGTGATCTGCACCCCCGGTCCCAGCGGCGCCAGCGCCGCGGCCGCCTTGGCTTCGACCAGCGCGACCGCGGCATCGCCCCCGCGCAGCAGGGCCAGCGCATACAGATGCCGTGCTTCGGCATCCTGCGGCGCCGACTGCGCCCATGCGCGCGCGCGCGCCCTGGCCTCGTCGAGGCGACCTTTGCGTTCCAGTTCGAGGATTTCGTCGCGCATGCCGTGCTCCGGGTCAGCCGGCGATTATGCCAGCGCGGCCATGCAGCTCAGGGCGCCAGGTGATCGAGACGGGCGCTGATGTAGTCCTCGGCGAAACTGTGCAGGCGCCAGCCGGCGAGAAATCCGCAATGGCCACCGTGCTCGGCGATATCCAGCTCGACGCCGGCCGGCAGGCGCAGGGCCTCGAAGTCGCTCACCGGGATCACCGGATCGTCGCGCGCGGTGAGGAGGGTCGCCGGCACCTGCAGCCCGGCGAGGCGATCCCCGGCGATCGAATAACCGTCGAGGTAGTTCTCAAGCGTGCCGTAGTCGGTGTGCTTCTCGACCATGCTGCGGGTCAGGCCGCTCATGTTCTGGCGCAGCTCGCCGGGCTCGAAATAGCGGCGATCGGGAAACGCCGCCTGCTTGCGCCTGAGCGACGCACGCCATTTCAGCATGAAATAGGCGTGGTAGATCCACAGCGCGCGCTCGATCCGCGCCAGCCCGTTGCTCGGACTGATAACCGGGCACACAGCCAGCGCGTAGTCGAGCGGGATGCCCGCCGTCGGCGCACGCAGGGCCACGCGCAACGCGAAGTTGCCGCCCAGCGAGTAGCCGACCACGGCCAGCCGGGGCGCCGGATGGGCGCGCGCGGCGGCACCGACCGCAGCCACCACCTCGTCGATGCGGCAGGAGTGGAACAGGTCGGCATTGAGGTGATGGGTGGCGCCGTGATCGCGGAAGTTGAGACGGAAAACGTCCCATCCCTCCGACAGCAGCCGCGCGCCGGTGGCCAGTACGTAGTTGGACTGCGCGCTGCCTTCCCAGCCGTGCAGCAGCACGACCATGCCGCGTGCCTGCGGGCGCACGCGCTGTGCCGTGTGATAACCCGCCAGGCGTGCGGCGCCGACGTCGAGAATCTCGACCACCGCATGCGTTTCCAGCGCGATCGCCCGGCGCTGGGTCAGCCATCGCCGCAGCGGGCTGGAGCCCAGCAGCGACTGCGTGTGGCGATTGCGCAGCCAGCGCGGCGGCTTGAAGTCGGCGGCGCGCGGCAGATTCATGGATGCTGCTCCAGATGCGTCGCGATGGCGTCGCGGGCGGCCTCGGCCAGGCGTCGACGCCCGTCACCGCTGGCGACGACCGGCGCCAGGAAGGTCACTTCGGCCTGCAGCCCCGACTCTCCCAGCAGGCGCATGAAATTGCCGAGAAAGCTCTCGCCGGGCACAAAGGTCGCGCCCTCCCAGAGCGCGCCGTCGCGACGATAGGCCAGCGCCACCGGCTGCACCGGCACCGCCGCATCCAGCGCCGCCTGGAAGATGCGCGCATGGAAGGTGCGCACGCGATAGGCGCCGCTGGCGTGATCGATGCCGCCTTCGGGGAACACCGCCACCGCACGTCCCTGGCGCAGCCGCTCGACCATCACCGCCATGACCGCGCCCAGCGAGTGCGTGCTGCCGCGGCGGTGGAAGAGGGTGCCGGCGCGCGCCGCCAGCCATCCGACCAGCGGCCAGTCGGCGATCTCGGCCTTGGCCACGAAACAGGCCGCGCGCTGTGTATGCAGCAGCTCGATGTCCAGCCATGAGACATGGTTGGCGACGAACAGCACCGGGTCGGCCAGCGGCGCGCCGGCGCGGCGCACCTGCATGCCGAATATGCGCAGCAGCCGCGCCGACCACCAGCGCACGAGACGGTGCGCCCGTGGCTCATGGCCGGCGGCCGGTGCGCTGTGCGCCGGCAGCAGCGCCACCACGACCGCCAGCAGCGGCGCGATCAGGATGTGCAGCAGCAGCAGCGGTACCCGTACGCCATAGCGCAACAGACGACGACGATCGCGGGTGGCGGAGGGAGCGACTGGGCTTGCATGCATGGCTAACGCAACTTTAACAGCAGGGCGTGGCGCAGCCGCGGGTACCCGGCCGCGCCGGACGTCTCGCGTTCAGCGGCCGCGGATGCCCGGTCACGGCGGATGACCTCACGATTTCACGGGCAACCCGCGCAGCGGCTTGACCGTGCGCAGCACGAAGCTCGAATTGACGTCGGCCACGCCGGCGTCGTTGAGCAGGCGGTCGAGCAGGAAGCGCGAGAAGTGCTCGAGGTCGGCGACCACCACGTGCAGCAGATAGTCCATGTCGCCGGTCAGCGCGTGGCAGGCGATCACCTCGTCCCAGTCGGCGACCTGGCGCGCGAAGCGCTCGACGCTGTCGCGATCGTGCCGGGCCAGCTGCACGCGGACGAAGGCGGTGAGGTCGAGACCCAGCGCCGCCGCGCCGAGTTCGGCGCGATAGCCCGCGATCACGCCGTCCTGCTCCAGTCGCTGCACCCGGCGCAGGCAGGCCGAGGGCGACAGCTGCACGCGGGTCGCCAGCTCGGCATTGCTGATGCGGCCTTCGGCCTGCAGCACGGCCAGCAGGCGGCGGTCGATGCGATCGAGCGTGATCATGGTCATTCATTGCGCCGCAAGGTCAAATGCCGATGTATTATTGCGCCATTAGCCTTATCGCTGACAATAATGACGTCAACTTGCGGCCGCACCGCGCTAGAATGACAGCGCCATGCCACGCGCCTGCCCGGCCGCGAGGAAGCGATCCCATGAATGCTGCCAGCCCCCCGCGCCGCGTCGAAAACCTGGCCACCGACCGTGGCGTGATCCCGCAATACGCCACCGGCGTGGTCGAGCAGCCCTGGGGTGATTATTCGCGTGACGATCACGCAGTCTGGGCGGCGCTGTTCAAGCGCCAGCGCGAGTTGCTGCCCGAGCGCGCCTGCGCCGCGTTCCTCGCCAACCAGCAGGCCCTGGCGATGGGCGAGGACGCCATCCCGCGCTTCGACCAGCTCAACCGGCACCTGCGCGCCGCCACCGGCTGGGAGCTGGTCGGCGTCGAGGGCCTGCTGCCCGAGGAGGTGTTCTTCGACCACCTGGCGCAGCGGCGCTTTCCGGTCACCTGGTGGATCCGCCGCCCCGACCAGCTCGACTACATCGCCGAGCCGGACCTGTTCCACGACCTCTTCGGCCACGTGCCGCTGCTGATGAACCCGATATTCGCCGACTACATGCAGGCCTACGGCGCGGGCGGTCTGCGCGCGCAGCGCGCGTTCGGCGACGAAGCGCTGCTGAATCTCACGCGCCTGTACTGGTACACCGTCGAGTTCGGCCTGATCCGCGAGCCCGCGGGCCTGCGCATCTACGGCGCCGGCATCGTCAGCTCCAAGGGCGAATCGATCCACTGCCTGGAATCGCCCGCGCCCAACCGCATCGGCTTCGAGCTGAGCGCGTGATGCGCACCCGCTACCGCATCGACAGCTACCAGAAGACCTACTTCGTCATCGACAGCTTCGAGCAGCTGTTCGCCGCCACCCAGCAGGACTTCGCGCCGATCTACGCCCGCGTTGCCGGTGCGCCCGCCATCCCGGCCGGAGCGGTGCAGGAGAGCGATCGCGTGATCCATCGTGGTACGCGTGAGGGGTGGCCTGACGGGGCGGATAACTAAGTGCCACACTCACGGGTCGGGAAATGATCGTCTTGCCCGATTGTCGCCCTTCGAAAGCGCATTCACTTAGCGCCATCGTGTTACTAACAGGCTGTTGAGCAACCCCGAATTCTCTGGCGTCCAATCGCTTGTCGCTATCGCTCCATCGCCTCCGGCGGTCTTCCGGGGTTTGAGCAACCCCGCTTTCGCGTCCTCCGGGCGCACGTCTCCAGTCTTCGCTCAGGTCGGCGACGGACCCCACCAGTCGCCGATTCTGCCCAGGCAGATCAGGTTGTAGGCGGCGAAGGTCCAGGTCACCCAGCCACGCACCGCGGGCAGGCCCACGACCGGCAGCTTGCTGCAGACCACCGATGGTCTTGATCCAGCCAAACCCTGCTCGATGCGCTTGCGACACTGTTGACCAGAAGTGCTCGTCACTGGTCAGTTCGCTCACCTTCGCCAGCAGCACCGTGTGCTCGAAGAACCGCTGCGCGATCGCCGCATCGAACAGCCGTTCGCGGTTGAAGGGGAACGCCGAGTGATCCCACACCAGTATCGTCCACGTTGAGCCCGACGAACCAGCGGAACAGCAGGTTGTAGTTGAGCTGCTCCATCTGCAACCGCATACTGCGCACTCTGTAGACCACCTGCAGCAGCGAGGCGCGCAGCAGCCGCTCCGGCGGAATCGAAGTACGTCCGGTGTCGGCATAGCGTTTAGCCAGCGCGCCATCCAGCTCGCCCAGAATCGTGTCCACCAGCACCCGCAGCTTGCGGATCGGGTGGTCGCTCGGCACGCGATCCTCCACCGACACGTACGAGAACACCCCCCAGCTGTTGCACGTCAGGACTGCGCATCCGATCCTCAGCTCGGCGATTGACCCCGTCTATGGCCACCGGACCGTCTCGGAGTTTCTCGACAGCCTGCTAATGCACTACATTCACCCCGAAAATAATCCATAATATGGAAAGCATCCCATTATACGATCCATGTAAAAGAGCTCTGTTACAAGTGCTTACGCCGATCCATGTCATAAAACACAAGACAATTGAAAAGATAAATGACAATAAAAATTGACCGCTATGTGTAGAAGCAAATAATGCGGATACAAAAAGTGCTGAGAAAATAGGCCCTATATAATACGACGCACCTATAAACATTAGTCGACGCACCGTAACCTCTTCGAATAATGGTATTAAAATGGCAACGGTTATCAAAAAAATCACATAGTCAATAAATCCACCAGGAGCCGAAATTATAATATGTGTCTCACTAACTAAGTAAAATGCTATAAAAATGACACAGCCAATGATTGCGCCTATCGAAATGAAAAGCAAGGACTTCAATTTTATTGATAACGGCTCCTTGTAAGCCGCTATCAGAATCGCATCGATTGCAGCAATAACAAGAAATGTTGCAATGCCATGATCAATGCCAGCATCTGCAACCAAGTTAATCGCAAATCCCACAGCCAATGACGCGCCTATGCCGACGGCGAAGTCGATTGAGCCAATTTTCATGTTTACCAGCCTAAAAGGCGAGTGAGTATTTCTACTCGCTCGCCTTGTTTATTTTGCTAGCCGAAGCATCATTTCGAATCTGGATTCAACACTGCGCTGAAAACATTTCGACTGACCCAGTCAACAGCGTTATTATAGACCGTTTTCCATTCGCTGACTGTTGCCGTGCAACTTACTCCCGACGTGCCTACGGAGCACGTCATCTCACCGCCAGAAACACTGTCGACTTCGAACATATTCAAGTTTCGCATTTCGTTTCTCCACTTATGCTGAGAATAGGTGCCGCCCCAGCTTCGGCTTCACGGCGAGCGTCGCTCCTGCGACGTCACCTCCGTGATTCGTTCATTGCGTAGTTCCAGCACCCGCCCGGCGCTGGCGATGGTTTCCGGCCGATGGGCGATGACGATGCGGGTGATCATGAGGCGACGGATCGCGGCGTTGACCTCGCGCTCGCGCGCGATGTCGAGATGGCTGGTGGCCTCGTCAAGCACCAGCAGCTTGGGGCGTCGGTAGAGCGCACGCGCCAGCAGCACGCGCTGCTTCTGGCCACCGGAGAGGCTTGAACCCATGTCGCCGACCAGGCTGTGGTAGCCCATCGGCATGGCGACAATGTCGTCGTGGACCTGCGCCAGACGAGCAGCGGCCTCAATGCGTATTGACGCGGCGTCGGGATCGAAGAAGCCGATGTTGTCGGCGATGCTGCCGGTGAACAGGCTGTCTTCCTGCAGCACGGCGCCGAGCATGGCGCGGTAGCGGGCCTTGCCAAGGTGGCGCAGATCAATGCCGCCGATGAGGACGCTGCCCTCTTCGGGGTCGAGCAGGCCGAGGAGGATCTTGGCCAGGGTCGTCTTGCCGCAGCCGGAGGGCCCGACGATGGCGACAGACTCGCCCGCGGCGATGTTCAGGTCGAGATCCCTGATGATCCACGGCTCGCCGGGGGCGTAGCGGTAACTCACTCCGCGCAGGGCAATGCTCGCCTCGGATGGTGGTCCTGCGTAGGGTGTGTCGACATGACATTCAGGCGTCGCGAGCACGATATCGGCCAGTCGCTCGCCCTGGAGACGCAGCAACCTGAGGTCGACCAGATAGTTGATCAGACCGGCACCACGGCCGGTGAATTGGTCGCTGTAGGCGACAAAGGCCATCAACATGCCGGCGCTGAGATTGCCGTCGAGCACGCTGATCGCGCCGATCCAGATCACGGCGATGCGTTCGATGCCGAACACCAGGCTGTTGAGGCTGCCGAACAGCAGGCTGTAGCGCTGCACCTCGATGTTGCGGTTGGCCGTCTCGGTGGCTGCGTTCAGATAGCGCCCCGCATGGTGCGCAACGCGATGGTAGAGGCGGATGGTCTGCGCACCGCGTACCGACTCGAGGAACTGCGATTGCTGCTTGGCCGCCGCCACGATCGAACCCAGGTTGGCCTCGCGGAAGACGCGGTAGGACGACGCGCGCAGGCCGGCATAGAGGACGAAAGCGATCAGTGTCAGCGCCGCCAGCGCCCTGCTGTAGATCAGCATCATCGCCAGGGTGAGCACGGCCATCAGGCCGTCCAGCACCACCTCGACCGCGCGCGTCGTCAGCGTGTTCTGGATGACAGTCATGGCTCCGAAGCGCGAGGTGATGTCGCCCAGATGGCGCTTGGCGAAATAGTCCTCGGGCAGCTTCAGCAAGTGGCCGAAGAGGTTGCCGCTCCAGGCGAGATTGAGTGAGGTGCCCAGCCACATCACCACCCAGCTGCGCAGCGCCGATACGCCGACCTGCAGCAGGGTCAGCAGCAGAAAGCCCGCGCCAAGCAGGGTCAGCAAACCGCGATCACCACCCGCCAGAACCTGGTCGAGAACGGTCTGCACAAACAAGGGACCGGCCAGCGCAAACAGCTCAAGCACCAGCGCGAGGCCCATGACCTGCATGAGCGCGGCAGGCAGGCCTTGCACCCGTCCCAGCAGCTGTCGCAATGCCAGCGGCGCCCCGGGCTTCTTGCGTTCGAAGCGCGGCGTGGGCGCCAGCTCCAGCGCGATGCCGGTGAATTGCCTGGATACTTCACCTACGCGTATTCGACGTTCGCCGATGGCGGGGTCGTGCAGCTCGATCCGGTCACCGACGACACGCTTGAGCACGACAAAGTGGTTGAGCCCCCAGTGCAGGATGCAGGGCGTGGCCAGTTGTCCGAGTTCCTCGAGCTCGAGCCGCAGGGGGCGACTGGCCAGACCCAACGTATCCGCCATCTCGATCAGCCGCGCCAGCGTGGCCCCTTTCAGCGACAGCGAAAACCGCTGCCGCAACGCCGTCAGCTCCACGGCGTGACCATGAAACCCCGCCACCATGGCCAAGCAAGCCAGGGCACACTCGGCGGCTTCAGTTTGCCGAACCACCGGCAGTCGCCGGCGCCAGCCGAATTGCAGCAGTGGCGCCGCGGCACCTGCCGCCATGGCGCTGCCATCGCCACCGGCAACGGGTACCGACGCGGCGGTCGGTTTCATAGTGCGGCTCCTTGGCTTGCGGCCATTTTGGCTGCGCTGCCTGGAAGCCGTTGCGCAAAGCCGTACAAGGGCTCGAACACCCATTCGAGCAGGCGCCGGCGCTCCAGCAACAGATCGGCCTCGAGGGCCATGCCGGGTTTCAGCGGTTGCTGCCGACCGTAGGCGGTGATGTGCTGATGATCGAGGCGCACGCGCACGCGATAGAGCGCTTCCGGCGGAACCTGCCCGCCAAGCAACGCGCCGACCTCGGCCTGGGTGAGTGCGTTTTGCGTCACCTGCTGGACCGTACCGGCCTGCAAACCGAACTTCTGGTAGGCGTAGGCGGCGTAGCGGATCGCCACGCGTTGTCCTGGATGCACAAATCCAGCCGCGTGACTCGGGATCAGAAGTTGCGCTTCGAGCGGCGAACCGCCGGGCACGATCACGAGCAGCGCCTGTCCGGTGCCGACCGGTTGCCCGACAGACACCAGCACGGCCGACACGCGGCCGCTTTGCGGCGCGTTCAGTACGGCGGCTCGGTCGGCTTCGACCTGGGCCATGGACTGCTCGATACCTGCGCGCTGCCGCTCCAGCGCGCTGCGTCGGCTGGCGCTTGTCAGCGGGAGTTGCACGCGCTGATCCTCTGCCGCGGCCAGCTGCTGACGCAGCTCGATCAACTGTCGATCGAGCGCCCTGACCTGGGCCTCGGTTTCCAGCTTGGCGGCCTGCTGCCGAGCCACCTCAAACGCGGAGATGTAACCCTTGGCGCCCAACGGCGCGATACGGGCCAGCAAGGCAGCGCTGTTGGCTGCCTGCTGGCGGGCCAGATCGCGTTGCGCACGCATCGCGCTCAATTGCGCGCGCAGCAACGTCGCGCGGTGCTCCAATCCGGCGCCTTGCTGGATCTCGAGCCGGTTCAGGTCATCAAGATCAACACCAAGCCGCACCTGCTGCGCGCGCAGCTGTGCCATCACTGTGCCAGCCGTATCCCCGGCGAGGCTCTGCCGCTCGGTGGAGACGACGGCCAGCACCTGGCCCGCGTGCACCTCCTGTCCCTCCCGAACATCGAGGCGCTGCACCCGGCCCGGAGCCGGGGCGGTCATCGTCTGCAGGCCCAGAACCGGCGCCAGCGCACCGCTGACGCGCACCCGGCGCGTGTACTCGCCGAGCGCCGCAAAGGAGGAAAGTGCTACCGCGAGCCCGATCGCGCCAAGGACCAGTATCCGGGCGGTCAACGGCGTGACCAGACGGATATCACCCAGCCCATGCTGCTGCCTGGCTTGCAGCGCTTCGTCCCGAAACAGCGACAACGGACGGCTCATCCCCGAACCTCAGATCGCGATGGCGTTACCACGCCGCCCCGGTCATCAAAACGTATTTCCTTTCGCATGCACTTCAAATGCGCGAAGTCGCAAATTCACGTAGCTCGTCCTCTTCTCGACCTGTCGGTCCGGGACCACAGAGCCGTTTCGACGTACGTGCTCGATGCGCGCAAAATCGGGCGTGCGCCGCGCTTCAGATGGATGGCGGGACGCGGCGCGCCAAGCCCCGAAACTGCAACGCCTCCGCCAGATGCGCGCGACCGACGCCGACCTGGCCGCCGTCGAGGTCGGCGATGGTGCGGGCGACGCGCAGCACGCGGTGATAGCCGCGCGCCGAGAGATCCAGTCGCTCGGCGGCGCGCTCGAGCAGGGCACGCTCGGCGGCGCCCAGCGCGCAGTCGCGCTCGATCTCGCGGGCACCGAGTTCGGCGTTGGCGCGGCCGCCGCGGGCCTGTGCGTGCTGGCGCGCGGCGATCACCCGCGCGCTTACGCTGGCGCTGTCCTCGTCGTGCGGTCCGCGCGGCGCGCCGAGATCGGCCAGGGCCACGCGCGGCACTTCGACCTTGATGTCGATGCGGTCGAGCAGCGGGCCGGAGACGCGCCCGCGATAGCGCGCGATCTGCTCGGGCGTGCAGCGGCAACGCCCGCGCGGATCGCCGGCGTAGCCGCAGGGGCAGGGGTTCATCGCCGCGACCAGCTGGAACTGCGCCGGGAACTCGGCCTGGCGCGCGGCGCGCGAGATGGCGATGTGACCTGATTCCAGCGGTTCGCGCAGCACTTCGAGCACGTGGCGGTCGAACTCCGGCAGCTCGTCCAGAAACAGCACGCCGTGGTGGGCCAGCGAAATCTCGCCCGGCCTCGGCAACGAGCCGCCACCGACCAGCGCCACCGCCGACGCGGTGTGGTGGGGCGCGCGAAGGGGCGTTGGCAACCAGTGTCGGGGATCGATCGTCTGGCCCGCGACCGAGCGCACCGCGCACGATTCCAGCGCCTCGTGCTCGGCCAGCGGCGGCAGGATGCCGGGCAGGCGCGCGGCGAGCATGGTCTTGCCGGTTCCCGGCGGTCCGACCAGCAGCAGGTGATGGCCGCCGGCAGCGGCGATCTCCAGTGCGCGTCGCGCCTGCAATTGCCCGCGCACCTCGGCCAGATCGGGCCCGCCCGACGCGGCTGCCGCCAGGGCGACTGCAGCCGGCTGCTCCAGTTCGCCGGCACCGCGCAGCCAGGCGCACACATCGGCGAGGCTGTCGGCGACGCTCACATCGACGCCCTCGACCAGCGCCGCCTCGGTGGCGTTGCCGCGCGGCACCACCACGCGCCGCCGCTGCGCGCGCGCATGCAACAGCGCCGGAAGTACGCCGATCACCGGACGCAACGCGCCCGACAGCGCCAGCTCGCCGAAGAATTCGCAGTCGCCCAGGCGTTCGCGCGGCACCTGCCCACCGGCGGCGAGAATGCCCAGCGCGATAGCGAGATCGAAGCGGCCACCGTCCTTGGGCAGATCGGCCGGCGCCAGATTCACCGTCACCCGTCGTGAGGGATATTCGAAGCGGGTGGCCTGGATGGCGACGCGCACGCGATCGCGCGCCTCGCGCACGGCGGCCTCGGGCAGACCGACGATCGCGGTGCCGGGCAGGCCTCCGGACAGATGCACCTCGACCAGCACCTGCGGTGCGGCGACGCCGACCTGGGCGCGGGTGAGGGTGACGGCGAGGCTCATGGCGTAGGCGTGCAGGGCCGTCCCCGGCCGATCCAGGGTGGGAGGGCAGGAACCGGGCACGACCCCGGAAGGGTTTCAGCGCGCGCGCGAACCCGACTGCAGCTCGAGCGCGGTGACGCGCTGCTCCATCTGTTCGAGCAGGGCGCGGGTGCGCAGCAGCAGCAGGCGCTGCACATCGAACTCCTCGCGGGTGACCAGGTCGAGGCGGCGCAGGCCCTCGCTCAGCACGTCGCGGAAGTTGGCCTCGAGGTCGGCGCGCGCCTGCGCCAGTCCCGGCGGCACCAGCGCGGCGAGGCGCTGGGCGAGCTGATCGATGCCTTGGGCGTCAAACATGGCGGAACCTCGTGGCGTGGAGACTGAGTATCGTTGCGCGGGCAGGCACCAGCCATCGGGTCGCGCCGCCGCACCGTGTAGGCATTTTCCTATGTTCGCGGCCGCAGCGCCGGGGCGCCGCGCGGAAGCAGCGGCAAGGATGGCAGAATGCAGCCATCTGTCCCGGAGCATCGCGATGAAGCTGGTCACTGCGATCATCAAGCCGTTCAAGCTCGACGAGGTGCGCGAGGCGCTGGCCGAAGCCGGCGTG
The DNA here is from genome assembly GCA_963794205.1 of uncultured Pseudomonadota bacterium. Taxonomy (GTDB): domain Bacteria; phylum Pseudomonadota; class Gammaproteobacteria; order Xanthomonadales; family Rhodanobacteraceae; genus Metallibacterium. Next base: position 103,108 of record CAWCCR010000013.1, on the reverse strand, counting down.
CAGGGCATCACGGTGACCGAGGTCAAGGGCTTCGGCCGGCAGAAAGGCCACACCGAACTCTATCGTGGCGCCGAGTACGTGGTGGATTTCCTGCCCAAGCTGAAGATCGAGGTCGCGGTGACCGACGCCCTGCTGGAGCGCGTGGTCGAGGTGATCCAGCAGGCGGCGCGCACCGGCAAGATCGGCGACGGCAAGATCTTCGTCAGCACGCTGGAGCAGGTGGTGCGCATCCGCACCGGCGAGCTGGACGGGGATGCGCTGTAGGGAGTCTCGGCAGCCATCGTCGTCCCGGCACCAGCCGACCCGTCGAGCAGGCGCTCGATCAGCCCCCAGCGGCGAGTTGCTGCTCGTCCGCGAGTGGCGCGCCATCGGATTCCTTCAGAGCGGGGGGCGAAACGCGCGACCGCGTCCCGGTCGGCGTGAAAGATCTTTCGCTACGCTCGGCAAGCGACGGAAATCCCCGAGGGACGATCAGAGGAAGTCCAGCAGAGAAGCCCCCCCCCCAAGGGGTGACAGCCTGTTTCCCCCAGTCCCGAGTCCGCAATCCCGACCTCAATGCACCCAGCGCCCGCCGCGGCGCCGCGGCGGTGCGCGAAACTCGGCGACAGCAGCGCCCACGCCCTGCTCGCCGCGCAACGGCGGATGCACGCGCCAGTACTGCGCCACCGCACTGATCGCGGTCGGCAGCTCGGCCACGCAGGCCTCGTACTCGGCGTCGGTCAGCGGTTCGAACTCGGCGTCGGCGGTCAGCACGCCGTCCTCCACCGCCAGCGCCATCAGCGGGCTGAGAATCTCCATCAGCTGCGGGTCTTCGGCCAGGCGCGCCTCCCACAGGCTGGCGCGCAGGTCGATGCCGCGGCTGAAACCTTCGCACCAGCCGGCGGCGGTCAGCGCCGTGCTGCCGTCGTCTTCCTCGATCTCGCCGAGGATCGGCTCGTAGCCGTCGCTTTCCAACTCGATGCCGATCGAATCGTTGAGCTGCGCCAGCAGCTGCAGGATGCGACTGCCCTGGTCCTCGTCGACAAAAGGCGCGTGCAGCACCTCGGGCAGCCACTCGTCGGGCTTGGCCGGCTCCGGCCCGACCGCGAGCGCGGTCAGCAGGCCGTGCACGCCGTCGAGCATCAGGCGGTCCTCGGCGACCTGCGCGCGCAGAAAGTCGTCGAGCTCGTCGAGCTCGTCGTCGTGCAGCGGGGCGGTCGTCGGATGCGGATCGTTCATGCGTCGAGGTCCAGCAGGATGGGCGCGTGGTCGGAAGGTCGTTCCCAGCCGCGCGGGGTGCGGTCGATGGCGGCGCCGCGCAGCGCCGGGCGCAGCGCGGCGCTGGTGAGGATCAGGTCGATGCGCAGGCCGATGTTGCGCCGCCAGGCGCCCTGGCGGTAGTCCCACCAGCTGTAGCGGCCGGGCTCGGCGTCGAACAGCCGATAACTGTCGCTGAGCCCCAGTGCCAGCAGCGCGCGCAGCGCGTCGCGCTCCGGCGTCGAACACAGGATCTGTTCGCGCCAGGCGTCGGGGTCGTGGACGTCGCGATCGTCGGGCGCGATGTTGAAGTCACCCAGCACGATCAGTCGCGGATGGCGGGCGAGTTCGGCGGCGAGAAAGTCGCGCAGGGCGGCCAGCCACCGCAGCTTGTAGGCGTACTTGTCGCTGTCTACCGCCTGGCCGTTGACCACGTAGACGTTGACCACGCGCAGATCGCCCACCGTCGCCGCCAGCACGCGCCGCTGCGGGTCGTCGAGACCGGGCAGGTCGGTGACGATCTCGCGCGGCTGCTCGCGTGCCAGCAGGGCGACACCGTTGTAGGTCTTCTGGCCGGCGAACGCGCACTGGTAGCCCAGCGCCGCGATCGTCTCGCGCGGAAACTTCGCGTCCTCGAGCTTGGTCTCCTGCAGCGCCAGCACGTCGGGTGCCGCCTCGCGGCACCACTGCTCGACGTGCGGCAGGCGCACGCCGAGCGAATTGACGTTCCACGAGGCGATCTTCACGCGCGCATTGTACGGCGCGCCCAAGGAACCTCCGAACAAGTCCATCCTGGACTTGTCAGAGGGCGCCGAGTCCGGCGCAGGTCCGGACTCGGTTACGCCGCATCAGGCACTTGCGTGCCCGATGCGCGTCAAGCCGTCCCTGGCTTGCGGAAGGTCTGAACGTGTTCAGACCTTCCCTAGGCAGCGAGGCCGTAGCTCTTCAGCAGCGCGTCGGGCCGCGGCGCGCGACCGCGGAAGGCGACGAAGCTCGCCAGCGCCGGGCGCGAGGCACCGACGGCGAGGATCTCGCGCCGGAAGGCGTCGCCGCTGGCGCGGTCGATCACGCCGGCCTCCTCGAAACGGCCGAAGGCGTCGGCCGACAGCAGTTCGGCCCACAGATAACTGTAGTACCCGGCCGCATAGCCGCCGGCGAAAACATGGGTGAATGTGTGCGGAAAACGTTGCCAGGCCGGCGGATGCAGCACCGCCACCTCGCGACGAACCTCTTCCAGCAGCGCCAGCGTGCGCGCCCCGCGCGCCGGGTCGTACTCGCGGTGCAGGCGGAAGTCGAACAGCGCGAACTCGACCTGGCGCACCAGATGCATGCCGGCATGGAAGTGGCGCGCATCCAGCATGCGCCGGTACAGCGCCGCGGGCAGCGGCTCGCCGGTCTGGTGATGGCGTGCGAACAGATCCAGCGCCGGGCGGCTCCAGCCGAAGTTCTCCATGAACTGGCTGGGCAACTCGACCGCGTCCCATTCGACGCCGTCGATGCCGCCGACCGAGGGCAGCTCGACCTCGGTGAGCATGTGGTGCAGCCCGTGGCCGAACTCGTGGAACAGGGTCAGCACGTCGTCGTGGCTGAGCAGCGCCGGCGCATCGGCGGTCGGCGGCGGAAAGTTGCAGGTCAGGAAGGCCACCGGCAGCTCCGCCGCTGAGCCATCGCGAAAACGCGCGTGGCAGACGTCCATCCAGGCGCCGCCGCGCTTGCCGGTCCTCGCGTGGAGATCCACATAGACGCCGGCGACCAGGCTGCCGTCGGCGTCGCGCAGGTCGAAATAGCGCACATCCGGATGCCAGACGTCGACGTCCCCGCGCGGATCGAGGCGCACCCCGAACAGCCGTGTCGCCAGCGTGAAGAGGCCGTCGATCACGGCGGGCAGCGCGAAGTACGGCCTGAGCTGCTCTTCGTCGAGATCGTAGCGGTGCTTGCGCAGTTTCTCGGCGGCATAGCCGACGTCCCAGGGCTCGAGATTGGGCAGGTCGAGTTCGGCAGCGGCAAAGGCGCGCAGCTCGTCCAGTTCGCGTTGTGCCACCGGCTTCGCGCGCCGCGCCAGATCGTGCAGGAAGTCGAGCACCGCCGCGGGCGAGGGCGCCATCTTGGTCGCCAGCGATTCCTCGGCGGTATCGGCGAAGCCGAGCAGGCGCGAGGACTCGTGGCTCAGCGCGAGGATGCGCTCGATGCGCGCGGAGTTGTCGTGGCGACCGGCGTGCGGCCCCTGGTCCGAGGCACGCGTCTGATAGGCCCAGTACACGCGCTCGCGCAGCGCGCGCTGGTCGGCGTGGGTCAGCACCGCCTGCACGCTGGGCTGCTTCAGGGTCACCAGGTATCCCTCGAGCTGCGCCTCGCGCGCCGCGGCGCGCAGAATGGCGCGCGCCGAGGGCGGCAGGCCGGCGAGATCGCGCTCGTCGGTGATGTGCTCGGACCAGTCCTCGGTGGCGTCCAGCACCGCTTCCTCGAACGCGGTGCCCAGCGTGCTCAACTCGACGCCGATGGCGCGAAAGCGCGTGCGCATCGGCTCCTCCAGGGCGACGCCGGAAAGCCGGAAATCACGCAGCGCATGCTCGACCGCAGCTCGCGCCGCGTCCGGCAGCGAGCCGAAGTCGTCGCGTCCGGCGACCACGCGCACGGCCGCATAGAGATCGCGATCCTGGCCCAGCTCCATCTGGAACGCGGTGATCGCCTCCAGCGCCTCGCCGTACACCGCGCGCAGCGACTCCGAATCGGCGACCGCATGCAAATGCGCCACCGGCGCCCAGGCTCGCGCCAGGCGCTGCTGCAGACGTTCCTGCGCCAGCATCACCGCCTCGAAATCACGCGGCGCATCCGGCTTGGTGATCGCGGCGATGCCGTCGCGGTAATCGGCCAGGATCGTCTTCACAGCCGGCAACACATGCTCGGGGCGGATCTGCGAGAACGCCGGCAGGCCGGCGGTCTCGAGCAGCGGGTTGCGGTCGGACATGGAAACCTCCTGGTGGTCGCCAGCACTGGAGGCGCCGTGGCTCGAAATCAAGCCGGCGGCGATACCATTCGGCATGGACTCGGCGCAGCGTAACCGGCTCTCGGCTCTGCTCGAACGCACGGCGGTGTTCCGCGTGCTGGATGCTCCGGCGCGCGAGGCCGTGCTGGCGGCCTGCACCCTGATGCCGCTGGCCGGCGGCGAGACGCTGTTCGCCGCTGGCGATCCCTCCGATGCGCTGTACGTGCTGGTCGCCGGCAGCCTGGGCGCCTTCAATCCGGCGCGCGATGCGCCACGTGATAGCCTGGCCGGCGTGATCGTGCCCGGCGAGACCATCGGCGAGCTCGGTCTGATCACCGACCGGCCGCGCACCTCCACGGTACGCGCGCTGCGCGACTGCACCCTGCTGCGGCTGCCGCGCGACGGTTTCATGGGCCTGGTCGGCGCCCACCCGCAGGCGATTCTCGCCGCCGCGCGCGCCGCGGTGGAGCACCTGTTCGAACGCCGCGCGGGCGAGGCGCCCGGCGTGCCGCGCACGCTGGCGCTGCTGCCCTATGACGCCGGCATCGACGCGCGCGCATGCGGCGAGCGCCTGCGCCACGCCCTGCTGCCCTACGGCGACGCGTTGGTGATCGACACGGCGCTGGGTCGCGGTCGCGACGCGGCCTGGTTCAGCGAACGCGAACGCGATTATCCGTTCGTGCTTTACGTGGCCGACGGCGCGTCCGACTGGCGCGAACTGTGCCTGCGCCAGGCCGATGCTCTGCTGCTGCTGGCCGACGCCGCGCGCGTGCCGTCCGCGGTCTGGCCCGATGCGCACGCCCGCGCCGAAGCCGGAGCCCGCCATCGCCCGCGACATCTGCTGCTGCTGCATGCGGACGGCCATCTGCGCGCCGGCGCCGCGGCGGCGTGGCGCGCGGCATTCGCGGATCCGCCGCCGCATCACCATCTGCGCGATCAACGCGACCTCGGCCGACTGGCGCGTCGGCTGGCGGGTCGTGCCAGTGGCCTGGTGTGCTCCGGCGGCGGCGCACGCGGCTTTGCCCACATCGGCGTGGTCCGCGCGCTGCGTGAACTGGGCATCGACATCGATGTCGTCGGCGGCACCAGCATCGGCGCGATCATCGCCGCCGGCGTCGCCTGCGAATGGGACGATGCCACCCTGCTGGAGCGCTGCCGTCACGCCTTCGTCGGCGGCCACCCGCTGGCCGACTGGACGCTGCCGCTGGTGGCGCTGAGCCATGGCCGGCGCACCGCGCACCTGCTGCGCGAGGCGTTTGGCGCCTGCGCCATCGAGGACCTCGCGCTTTCGTATTTCTGCGTCAGCGCCAACCTGACCCGAGGCCGTGCCGAGATCCATCGCGAAGGCCCGCTGTGGCTGTGGCTGCGCGCATCGACGGCGATCCCCGGCATCCTGCCGCCGGTGCTGCATCGCGGCCAGGTGCACGCCGACGGCGCGGTGATCAACAACCTGCCCACCGACGTGATGCACGCGCAGGGCGTGGGCGAGGTGATCGCGGTCGACATCGGCGCCGACGACGCGCTGCACGCGACGATCGAGGAATACGCGCTGCCGGCACCGGCGCGGGTGTGGCGCCAGCACCGCCGCGGCGAGCGCCCGGGGATCGCCGCGATCCTGCTGCGTGCCGGCATGGTCAACGCCGAGGCCGCCGGCAGCGAGCGGCGCGCGCTGGCGACGCGGCTGCTGACGCCGCCGCTCGGCGAGGTCGGCCTGCTCGACTGGCAGCGGTTCCAGCGCGCGGTCGATATCGGCTACCGCTACACGCTGGAGACGCTCGGCCCCAGCAGCGCGCTCAGCGGGTGAGGAACTTCAGCATGCGGTCGGCGAACGCCCCGTAGGGCGGCCGCAGCAGCGCGAGGCTGGAGAACCGCGCCTGGCGGAATACCGGTTTCTGCTTGCTGAAGGTAAGAAAGCCGGCGTGGCCGTGATAGTGGCCCATGCCCGAAGGTCCGACGCCGCCGAACGGCAGTTTCGACTGCACGATGTGCAGCACGGCGTCGTTGACGCTGACGCCGCCGGCCAGGGTCTGATCGAGCACGCGTTCGGTGCGCGCGCGGTCGTGATCGAAGTGGTACAGCGCAAGCGGCTGCGGATGGCGGTTGACATAGGCCACCGCCTCCTCGATCGCGCCGTAGCCGACCAGCGGCAGGATCGGGCCGAAGATCTCCTCCTGCATCACCGCCATGCCGTCGTCGACGTCCAGCAGCAGGGTCGGCGCGAACACGCGCCGCACCGGATCGTGGGCGTCCTCGCCGGGCAGCGTCACCACCGTCGCGCCCTTGGCGCGGGCGTCGTCGACCAGGTTTTTCAGCCGCGCGTACTGGCGCTCGCTGACGATGCTGGTGTAGTCGGGCGTGTCGCGCAGTGCGGGATAGTGCTGCCGCACATAGGCGCGCAACGCCTGCACGAACCCCTCGCGCGCGGCGCGCGGCAGCAGCACGTAATCCGGCGCGATGCAGGTCTGACCGGCGTTGAGCAGCTTGCCGGCGGCGATGCGCGCGGCGGCCGTGGCCAGCGGATAGTCCGGCGCGACGATTGCCGGCGACTTGCCGCCCAGCTCCAGCGTCACCGGTGTCAGGTTGGGCGCCGCCGCCAGCGCCACCTTGCGCCCGACCGCGGTCGAGCCGGTGAAGAACAGATGATCGAACGGCAGCGTGGTGAACGCGGCGCCGACCTCGGGGCCGCCGAGCACGGTCGCGACCCGCTCCTGCGGGAACACCGAGGCCAGCAGCTCCGCCAGCGCTGCGCTGGTGCGCGGGGTGTGCTCGGACGGCTTCAGCATCACGTGATTGCCGGCCGCCAGCGCCTCCACCAGCGGAATCAGCGCGAGATTGACCGGATAGTTCCACGGCGCGATCACCCCGACCACACCCAGCGGCTGGAAGCGGATCTCGCAGGTCGCCGGCCAGAACTGCCAGTCAGCCAGCATGCGTTTCGGCTTCATCCAGCGTTTGAGGTGCGAGCGCGCGTGGTCGATCGCGTGCAGCACGGTCATCTCGTCGGCGAGCTGGCTTTCGTGGCGCGAGCGATGGCCGAAGTCGGCGCTCATCGCCTTGGCCAGATCTTCGAATCGTTCCTTGAATGCGACGCGCAGGCGCCGGAGGTCATCCATGCGCTGTGTGTAATCGGGCGTGTGCCGCGCATGCGCCTCGCGCTGGCTGGCGAGGAGCGCGCGCAGGCTGGAATCGGAAACATGAATGTCCATGACAGCCTCCGGACGGGTGACAGCGCGGGCGGGGCGTGCTTTGCTGCGCGCCGCGAATCCCGAGCATACGCCTTGTATGACACTCGAACCCTCACCCCAGCCCCTCTCCCGACGGAAGAAGGGAATCCCGGTGCAAACGTACGTGCAGGAGACCCGATGAGCGCCCTGCGCCCCTTCGGCCACGCCATTCCGCGCCTCGGCATGCGCTGCTACGTCGACCCGGCGGCGACCGTGATCGGCGACGTCGAGCTGGGCGACGACGTCTCGTTCTGGCCCGGCGCGGTGGCGCGCGGCGACGTCAATTTCATCCGCATCGGCGCACGCAGCAACATCCAGGACGGCGCCGTGCTGCACGTCACCCACGACGGCCCGTACACGCCCGGCGGCATGCCGCTGATCATCGGCAGCGACGTCACCGTCGGCCACGGCGCGATCCTGCATGGCTGCAGCGTGGCGGACCTGTGCCTGATCGGCATGCACGCCACCGTGCTCGACGGCGCGGTGATCGGCCGCGCCGCGATGATCGGCGCCGGCGCGCTGGTGGCGCCCGGCAAGCGCGTCGGCACCGGCGAGCTGTGGCTGGGCAATCCGGCACGCCGCGTGCGCGCGCTCAGCGAGCGCGAGCTGGAACAGCTCGCCTATTCCGCCGCGCACTACGTGCGGCTGAAGGATCGCTATCGGGCCGCGCAGCAGCAGGTCGCGAACGCGTCAGCGCCGTGAGCGACGCGCCTTGTTCAGGCGTGCCGCCTACCCTGGCGGGTCAACGGCCAATGTGAGTGCTGCACCCGGACGGCCGCGTCGCCTTCTCCAGCGCCGCAATCCAGATCAGCGCCTGTCCGCGCGATGCGCCGCACATTGCCGGCTCGGGGCGCAGGGCGACGCACACGGCAGGGCGCTCGGGGCGGCCGAACAGCGCGCAGCGCAGGTCCCCGGTCAGCTGCGCGCAGCGCACGCCGGCCGGCTTGCCCAGCGGCATGCCGGGTATCGGTGAGCTGATCGAAGGCGCGATGCAGCAGGCGCCGCACCCGGCGCGGCAGTTCACGCCTGCGGATACTGGGCGCGCAACGCCTGGAACACCGCCACGCCATCCGGGCGCTGGCCGTGCCAGTGCGCGAACGCCAGCGCGCTGGTCTCCACCAGCATGCCGAGACCGTCGAAGGCGTAGCGCGCACCGCCGGCACGAGCCCAGGCGAGGAAGTCGCCCGCTGCAGTGCCGTAGCTGAGGTCGTAGCAGAGTGCGCGATCGGCCAGCATGCCGAACGGCAGGTCCAGGCGCTGGCCGAGCACCCCGGCCGACGTGGCATTGAGAACCAGGTCGAAGGTGCCGATGCCGCCGAGGTCGGCCCAGTAGCGGCTGCGCGCCCGGTCGGGCTGGCCCAGCGCGTCAACCAGCACATCGGCGGCGGCGGCGGTGCGGTTGACCACGGTCAGGCTGCGCACGCCGGCATCGAGCAGCGCGAACGCCGCGGCGCGCGCGGCGCCACCGGCGCCCAGCAGCAGCGCGTCGTGGCCGCGCAGATCGACGCGGTAGCGCTCGGTGAGATCGCGCACCAGGCCATCGCCGTCGGTGCTGTGCGCGGCGATCGTGCCGTCATCGCGACGGCTGAGCACGTTGGCCGAACCGGCGCGCTGCGCCTCGATGCTGCTCTGGTCGGCCAGCGCCAGCGCGGCCGCCTTGTGCGGCAGGGTGACATTGGCGCCTTTCGCGCCGTCGGCGAAGAACGCCCGCGCCGCAGCCGTGAACACGCCCGGCGCGAGATCCAGCGCCTGGTAGTCGATGGCAAGGCCGAGCTGCTGCGCGAAGGCCCGATGGATCGCCGGCGACAGGCTGTGGGCGACCGGATGGCCGAAGACCGCGTAGCGGGGCGTAGCGTCGCTCATGGTGTGCTCCCGGACTGGGATGGCCATTGTAGGCGGCACGCCGATCGGCCGGACAGGGTCCGGCGCGCTGCCGCCAGAACCACCTACTGGAATCCAGGTTTGCCCAACTGGTCCGGGTATTGCGGAATCCTGCGCACCCGGCCGACATCGAAACCCAGCGACCTGGCCTTGGCCAGAAGGGCGTCGCAGGTCGCCGCGTCGAGCGTCGGCCGGCGCGCGAAGATCCACAGCAGGTCGCGCGAGGGCAGGCCGACCATGGCCCAGCTGTAGTCCGGCGCCACCGCGAGGATGGTGTAGTCGGATGTGAACGGCCAGATGAAGCGTACCTTCCAGCGCGCCGGATCGGCGGGGTCGGGCAGCCAGGCCACGCCCGACCAGTGGTCGTAGTCCGCGTCCTTGAACGACTTCTTGAAGTAATAGAGGTCGTCGAGCCGGCCATCGCTGCGCTTGCGATAGATCACGTAGGGCGCGACCTTGCCGCGTTCGGCGAAGTAGGGGACGTTGGCGATGACGTACCAGCGGCCGAGGAAACGCTCGAGGTTGACGCCGGACGCGGCCGGCAACGGCCGGGTCGGCGCACCGGCGCAGCCGGCCACGGCGATCAGGCCGGCCAGCAGCAGGGCAATGCGGGCAGGGGTGCGCATGAGGGTCTCCGGGATTGGCGACCAGGATGCGCCGCGCGCGATCAAGACAAGGTCAAGGCCGTGTCGCGGGATCTGCGACGACGGCGCGCGAGGCTGCGCTCACCACATCGCCCGGTGTCTGGCCATGATCCGCAATGCAACCGTTGACTCCGACATCCGCCTGCGCCGCCTGCGTCGTGCCGCAGCACTCTGGCTGGGCGGCGGCCTGCTGCTGCTGGCGCTGGGTCCGTGGCCGCCCTGGTCACCGACCTATGGGTGGAGCCTGGTGTTCGCGCTGCTGCTGGCGCCGCTGACGGTGCTGGCGTGGCTGCTGGCGCCGGCGCCGGCCGGTTCCGCGGCGTGAACCACCGGCTGGCCTTGCAAGATCGCGGGCCTTGGGCTGGGCTCGCAAGCTCGGCGCGCTTGACGTGCGGGGCGGGGCTTGTCGCCCCGGTCTGCGCGAATCACGCGACGGCGGCGGCGATCAGCCGGCGATGCCGAGCCGGCGGCGCTCGAGGCGGCGCAGGAAGTCCTGCATGACGCGCAGATAGAGGTCCCCGCCAAGGTAGGCGTCCTCGACGCCGGCGTCGATCGAGGGATTGTCGTTGACCTCGATCACCACCGTGCGCTCGGCGGTCTGCTTGAGGTCGACGCCGTACAGGCCGTCACCGATCGGCTGCGTGGCCTTGAGCGCCAGCTTGATCACATCGGCCGGGGCATCGCGCACCGCCAGGGTCTTGAAGCCGCCCGACTTCGCCGTGCCCTTGGCGCCGTGGTTGTAGATCTGCCAGTGCCCGCGCGACATGAAGTACTGACAGGCGTAAAGCGGCTCGTGATTGAGCACGCCGACGCGCCAGTCGTACTGGGTATAGAGAAACTCCTGCGCGATCACCAGCGCGGTGCTCTGGAACAGCTCGGCGGCGGATTTCTCCAGCGCCTCGACGGTCTCGACCTTGACCACACCGCGCGAGAACGAGCCGTCCGGGATCTTCAGCACCAGCGGAAAGCCGAGCCGCTCGGGCAGATCCTTGAGCTGTTTCGGATCGTCCTTGTAGAGGATCTCGGTACGCGGGGTGGCCAGCTTTTTGGAGCGCAGCAGGTCGTGCAGGTAGATCTTGTTGGTACAGCGCAGGATCGAGGTCGGATCGTCGATCACTACCATGCCTTCCTTCTCCGCCTTGTGCGCGAAACGGTAGGTGTGGTGGTCCAGCGCGGTGGTTTCGCGGATGAACAGGCCGTCGTACTCGGCCAGCCGCGTGTAGTCGTTCTTGCCGATCGGATCGACCTCGATGCCCAGTTCCTTGCCGGCGGCGACGAACGATTTCAGCGCCTTCTTGTTGGACGGCGGCATCGCCTCGTTGGGATCGACCAGCATCGCGATGTCGTAGCGGTACTGCCGTCGCACGCGCGGCTTGCGCCAGAGCTTTTTCGAGAACGCGTCCAGCGACTGCGCGAAGGCGTCCTCCTGCGGATCGTCGAGCGTGTGCAGGCCGACCGGCTTGATCGCGCTGATCCGCCACATGCGCTCGCGCTCGAACTCGATGCGCAGCAGCGGCGCCGGAAACAGCTCGAACACCTGGCGCGCCAGATCCTTCAGTGCCGGATAGCTGGTCTCGCCGAAATACACCACGATGCCGAAATCGGTGGTGTCGCGGCCGCCGGCGGGCAGGAAGTTGGCCAGCTTCTGGTTGAGGTCCTCGACGTCGAGGCCGTACAGCGCGCGCTTGCGCAAGTCGTTGATGGTGCGCACCGACGGGATCGCGCGATGCCCGCGCGCCTCGCCCAGCAGTGACACGTAGTAGCCGGTTCCGAGGTACTTGTAGTTGCGGCACAAGTTGATGACGTGCGTGCGCTCGTCCCCGCCGACCGGCTCGCGCAGATAGTTCAGCGCGGTGACGACGTTGTCCGAAGGGTAGTAGGAGCCCCAGTCCGAGGCCTTTTCGACAACGATCACAAGCCGGGTCATGCGGCCTCGCGCGGCGGTGGGATGGCGGATCGCCATGGGGACGCCATGTCCCGGCGCGAAGTTTGGCACGCTGGCGCGCCCGCGCAAGGCGCGCGTTGCGCGCGACGGCCGCGATCACTACAGTGCCGCGCGTGCCGCCACCCCCTGCCCACCAGCATTCCGACGCCCTGCCGTCGCCGCGCATCCGCCGCGCCGACGCCGTGGACCTCGATGCCCTGGTCGCGCTCGAGGAACGCGTGTTCCGTCACGACCGTCTCAGCCGCGCCCAGTTCCGCCGCCACCTCGACAGCGACAGCGCGCTGGTGCTGATCGCCAAGGAGGACGGCCGGCTGCTGGGCGTGGCGGTGGTGTTCTTCCGCCGCGGGGCGCAGGTGGCGCGGCTGTACTCGCTGGTGACCGCCCCGGAAGCGCGCGGCCGCGGCGTCGGCGCCGCCCTGCTGGAGGCCGCCGAGCGCGCGGCGCGCACGCGTCGCTGCCGCACGCTGCGGCTGGAGGTGCGCACCGACAACCGCACGGCGCTGCGGCTGTATGAGACGCGCGGCTACCGTCATCTCGTCCATCGCCCCGGCTATTACGAGGACGGCAGCGACGCCCATCGCTACGAGAAGCCGCTGCGCTGAGTCAGCACGGCGCGCTTACGTCAGCCTTACGACATGACCGTCGTCACTGGTCGAGGCACGCCGCGCGCGCCAAGCTGGCACGACATCATCCGGGAGGTTGCGCCAATGGAACTGCCGATACCTTGCCAGTCGCGTCATCCACGCCGGCCTTGCCTGGCGATCGCCCTGTGCGCGCTGGGTCTTGCCGGCGCCGGCAACGCCGCTGCCGCACTGCCGGCCGGCCCCGCGGCAGCGCGGTCGCCGCAGGACAGCGCCTTCATCCAGCGCGAGCTGGCCGCCATGAACAATTCCACGACCAACGGCCATCCCGATCTGTTCGGCCAGTACACCGGCTGGCATCTCTATGCCGATCACGACTACGCCGGTGCGATCAAGTACTTCACCATGGGTGCGTACTATGCCGACAAGGTCTCGCAGCTCTGTCTCGGCCTGATCTACCTCAACGGCAATGGCGTGCCCAAGGACCCGGTCAAGGCCTGGGCCTGGCTGAGCCTGGCCGCCGAACGCGGCTATCCGGAATTCGTCGCCACCCGCGACCGCGTCTGGGGCCAGCTCAATGCCGGCCAGCGCACCCGCGCCGAAGCCGAGGCGAAGACGCTGGCGGCCACCTACGGCGACAAGGTCGCGCAGCCGCGCATGCTGGCTGCGTTGCGCATGGCCGCGAGCGAACACATCGGATCACTGACCGGCGCGCACAAGGGCTTTGGCACGGGTGTTTATACGTACGTGCCGAATCGTGGTCCGACACTGACTCCTGATTCCGACAATCTGAACAACCGCTGGTACTGGGACCCCAAGACCTACTTCGCCGCCCGCAACGCGCAGTGGATGGGCACCGTCACCGTCGGTCCGCTGAAGAACCTGCACGGGACGCCCGCGCCGGCCGGCAGCGCGCCGCCACCACGGTGAGGCCCACTCGGGAGGGCGCGGCGCGGCGGCTATACTGAAGCCTCGTTCCGCGGGGATACCCTGATGCGCCGCCTGCTGCTGCCCGCCCTGATCGCGCTGACACTCGCCGGTTGCGGCAACAAGGGCGCCCTGGTGATGCCCAACGCGGCGCCGCCACGCCATCGCGTGCCGGCACCGGCTCCGGTGCCGGCCAGTTCGGTTCCCGCTGCGGCGCGCTCGACCGGCTGAGCGCGATGGCGCTGGCCTTCAGCAAGATGCACGGGCTGGGCAACGACTTCGTCGTGGTCGATGCGCGCACGCAACCCTTCGCTGCCGATCCCGCGCGCATTCGTGCCATGGCCGACCGTCGACGCGGCATCGGCTTCGACCAGCTGCTGACGATCGAGCCGGCGCGCGACCCGTCCTGTGCTTATGCCTACGACATCTGGAACACCGACGGCAGCACCGCGCGCCAGTGCGGCAACGGCGTGCGCTGCGTCGCGGCGTGGCTGCGGCGCGCCGGCGCGCTGGACGCGGACCGCGTGCGCCTGCAGAGCCCGGCCGGCGCGGTGACCGTGCGCCTGTTCGACGACGGCCGAATAGCCGCGGACATGGGCGAACCGGTGTTCGCGCCGGCGCGCATCCCATTCGCTGCCGACCACGAGGCCGATGCCTACCCGCTGCAGGTCGGTACGCGAACGCTGACGATCGGCGCGGTGTCGCTGGGCAATCCGCACGCGGTGGTCGAGGTCGAGGATCCGGACGACCCCGCCTGCACCGCGCTGGGGCCGCTGCTCTCGGAGCACGCGCGTTTCGCGCAGGGCTGCAACGCCGGTTTCGTCGCGGTGTCGGCGCGCGACCGCGTGCGCCTGCGCGTGCACGAGCGCGGCGCCGGCTGGACGCTCGCCTGCGGCACCGGCGCCTGCGCCGCAGTGGCAGTGCTGCACCGGCGCGGCCGGGTGGACGCCGAGGTCGCGGTCGAACTGCCCGGCGGGACGCTCGCCATCGCCTGGGCCGGCCCCGGCGCGACATTGTGGATGACCGGCCCGGCCGCCTTCGCGTACGAGGGCACCTGGCCGAGCTGATCCGAGCGCCTTGCGCCGTTGCACGAGTCCGCGTGCACGGCCACACTGCACGCAGCCCACGGAGAACCGCGCATGGCCGAGCTGACCCTGAAGGACGGCCTCGAGGCGATGGACGTCGCCGCCTGGCTGCGCCGACACCCGAGCTTCCTCAAGGACTTCCCGGATCTGGCGCAGACACTGGTGGTGCCGCGCGAGCACGGCCCGGCGGCCTCGCTGGCCAGCTACCAGCTGGAGCTGCTGCGCCAGCAGAACCGCGACTTCGAACGCCGGCTCGCCGAGCTGGTGGAGATCGCCACCGACAACGAGCAGCTGGTGGTGCGCGTACATTCCTACACCCTGGCGCTGATGCGCGCGACAACGCTGGGCGAGGCGGCGCGCATCGTGGTCGGCGGGCCTGCGCGAGGATTTCCACACCGACCAGGTGCGCCTGCTGCTGTACACGCACGGCGCCGGATCTGCCGGTCGCCGACTGGCTGCTGGTCGAGCCGGCCGGCATCCCGGCGCTGCCGGTGTTCGCCGACTTCTTCGCGCGTGGCGAACCGCTGTGCGGACGCATCGCGCAGGACAAGCTGGATGCGCTGTTCGGCGCCGCCGCGGCGGATGTGCGCTCGGCGGCACTGCTGCGACTGGACGGCTTCGGCCTGCTGGCGATCGGCAGCGCCGATGCCAATCGTTTTCATCCCGGTGTCGGCACGCTGTTCCTGAAGCTGATCGCCGAAGCTGTCACCACCGCGCTGGGGCGGTTCCTGCCGGCGTGAACGCGACGGCGCCAGGACGCATACGGCAACGGCATCCGCGGCCGAGCAGGCGGTGGCGCGCTTTCTCGAACGCCTGGCGGTGGAGCGGCGTGCCTCGCCGCATACGGTCAGCGCCTATCGCCGCGACCTCGCCAGACTGACCGCCTGGATGCACGCGCGCGGTCTCGATGCGATCGCCGCGCTTGGTCCCGATCTGCTGCGCGGCTTCATCGCTGCCGCGCATCGCGAGGGTCTGGCTCCGACCAGCCTGCAGCGCCTGCTGGCGGCATGTCGCGCGCTGTTCCGTTCACTGGCGCGGGAAGGCCTGCTGGCCAGCGATCCCGCCGCCGGCGTGCGCGCGCCGAAAGCGCGCCGGCGCCTGCCGGCGGTGCTCGACGTCGACGCCGCCGCACAGCTGATGGAGGCCCCCGGCGACGACCGCCTCGGCGTGCGCGACCGCGCCCTGCTCGAGCTGCTCTACTCGAGCGGCCTGCGACTGGCCGAACTGACCGGACTGGCATGGGCGGCCCTCGACCTCGACGGGGGCCAGGTGCGCGTCACCGGCAAGGGCCAGAAGACGCGCGTGGTACCGGTCGGACGACACGCCGTCGCGGCCCTGCGTGCACTCGCCGCCGCGACCGGTGCCGCGCCGCAGGCGCCGGTGTTCCTCGGCCGCGGCGGTGGCCCGCTGAGCCCGCGCGCGGTGCAGGCGCGGCTGGCGACGCTGGCGCAGCGCCACGGCCTGCCGCAGCGCCTGCACCCGCATCTGCTGCGCCACACCTGTGCCAGCCATCTGCTGGAATCTTCCGGCGACCTGCGCGCGGTGCAGGAGCTGCTCGGCCACGCCGACATCGCCACCACCGCAGATCTACACCCATCTCGATTTCCAGCATCTCGCCCGCGTCTACGACGCCGCGCATCCGCGCGCACGGCGCAAGGTGTCGTAGGGAGCCTCCGGCAAGTCCGCCCTGGACCTGCCGGAAGGCACCGGTCCGGCGCAGGCCCGGACTCGGCCAAGCCGCATCAGGCACTCGCGTGCTCGATGCGCGGCAAGCCCTCCATGGCCTGGAAGATCTGAACTTGTGCCTTCCCTCGCCGCGGCGCTTGCATTCGCCGCAAGGCAGCCCCACGTCGCCCATTCCTGCCCGACGCGCGAGGCCGTCATGGAGTCCTTCCACGCCACCACCATCCTCTGCGTGCGCCGCGACGGCCGCGTCGTGATCGGCGGCGACGGCCAGGTCACGCTGGGCAACACGGTGATGAAGGCCAACGCGCGCAAGATGCGCCGGCTGGGCAAGGGCGACGTGCTGGCCGGTTTCGCCGGCGCCACCGCCGATGCCTTCACCCTGTTCGAGCTGTTCGAGGAAAAACTGGTCAAGCACGGCGGCCAGCTGACCCGTGCCGCGGTCGAGCTGGCCAAGGACTGGCGTACCGACCGCCGTCTCGGCCGTCTCGAAGCACTGCTGGCGGTGGCCGACAAGGATTGCTTCGCTGCTGATCTCCGGCAACGGCGACGTGCTCGAACCCGAGGACGGCCTGATCGCGATCGGCTCCGGCGGCCCCTACGCCCTGGCCGCGGCACGCGCGCTGCTGGCACATACGACGCAGGACGCGCGCGCAGTGGTCGAGCACGCCCTGGAGATTGCCGCCGACATCTGCATCTACACCAATCACAACATCACGATCGAGGAGCTGTGACTCGGGACGCTCGGCGACTCGGCGAAGGTCCGAAAATCAAGCAGCAAAGCGCAAGCTGTTCGCATCCCGGCTCCCCATTTCCCTTCCCCGGCCCTCCGCTGATGCCAACCGCCATGTCCGAACTCACACCCCGCGAAATCGTCGGCGAACTCGACCGCCACATCATCGGCCAGCACGAAGCCAAGCGCGCCGTCGCGATCGCGCTGCGCAACCGCTGGCGGCGCATGCAGCTGGATGCCGGCGCTGCGCGACGAGGTCACGCCCAAGAACATCCTGATGATCGGCCCGACCGGCGTCGGCAAGACCGAGATCGCGCGACGCCTGGCGACGCTGGCCAACGCGCCCTTCCTCAAGGTCGAGGCGACCAAGTTCACCGAGGTCGGCTACGTCGGCAAGGACGTCGAGTCGATCATCCGCGATCTCGCCGACGTCGCCGTACAAGCTGGTGCGCGAGCAGGCCAAGGCGCACGTGCGGAGCCAGGCCGAGGACCGCGCCGAGGAGCGCGTCCTCGACGCGCTGCTGCCGCGCCCGGCCGGCGCCGGCTGGAACAGCGGCGAGCCGTGCCGCCGCCGGCGACACCCGCCAGAAGCTGCGCAAGCAGTACCGCGAGGGTGCGCTCGAGGACCGCACGATCGAACTCGAACTTGCCGGTCAACGTCGGCGTCGACATCATGGCGCCACCGGGCATGGAGGAGATGGGCCAGCAGCTGCGGCAGATGTTCCAGTCGATCGGCGGCGGCAAGAGCCAGCAAGCGCACGCTGACGGTGCGCGAGGCGCGACCGCTGCTGATCGAGGAAGAGGCCGGCAAGCTGCTCAACGACGAGGAGCTGCGCACGCTGGCGATCACCGCCTGCGAGCAGAACGGCATCGTCTTCCTCGACGAGATCGACAAGGTCTGCCAGCGCCGCGAGATGAGCCGGGCCCGGGATCAGCCGCGAAGGCGTGCAGCGCGACCTGCTGCCGCTGGTCGAGGGCACCACGGTATCGACCAAGTACGGCCCGGTGCGCACCGACCACATCCTGTTCATCGCCTCGGGCGCGTTTTCGCTGTCGAAACCTTCCGACCTGATTCCGGAGCTGCAGGGGCGACTGCCGATCCGCGTCGAGCTGGCGGCGCTGACCGCCGAGGACTTCCGGCGCATCCTGACCGAGCCGCAGCCACGCGCTGACCCGCCAGTACAGCGCCCTGCTGGCCACCGAGGGCGTGACCGTCACCTTTGCCGCGGATGGCATCGCCCGCCTCGCCGAGGTGGCCACCCGCGTCAACGAGCGCACCGAGAACATCGGCGCGCGCCGGCTGCATACGGTGATGGAGCGGTTACTCGAGACGATCTCCTTCGAAGCTGCGGATAAATCCGGCGAAAAGTACCTGATTGACGCCGATTATGTCGATTCCCACCTGGGCGCCCTCGTGGCCGACCAGGACCTCAGCCGTTACATCCTTTGAATGCCAGCGGCGGTCTTGGCTGGTATCCTGAACGGTCTATGGGCGAGATCATTCCATTCAACAACCGCGGACACCGGGCGCGCCTGCGCGAGGCGCAGCTGAAAGGCGAGCTGATCCGGCTCTGGCGCGGCAAGCTCGAACACGGCAGTTTCTGCGGCTACGTGGCGGCGGTCGGACGCGAGTTCGTCCTGCTGTGGGTGGTCGGCGACAGCATCGGCTACGACGGCCTGTATGCCATGCGCCACAGCGACATCACCGAGCTGGAAGCGCCCGAACAGCATCACCGCTTCGTCGAGCGCTCGCTGGCGCTGCGCGGGATCAAGCCGGTGCTGCCGGACGGCTTTCCGCTGGACGACATCAAGCAGCTGGTGCGCGCCGCGGCGCAGGCGGCACCGGTGATCGGCGTGCATGTCGACAGCGAGGACGAGTCCGAGGTCTGCTACATCGGGCGGCTGCTCGAACTCGAGGATGACGGCTTCAACCTGCAGGAAATCACGCCCGATGCCGAATGGCTGACCGAGCCGTCGTTCTTCGCCTGGGACGAGGTCTCCACGGTCAGCTTCGACGAACCCTACGCGCAGGCCCTGTGCGGCGTCGCCGGCCAGTCGCCGGTGATGGCGCAGGGCGGCCCCGGCGTCGGCCGCGCGCATTGAGCGCATGCGCACCGGCGTCCCGGAGATGACCGCGCCGCGCCCCACCGAGATCATCCTGCACCGGGCCTCGCGCATGCTGGAGGTCGCCTTCGACAACGGCGAGCGCTTCGAGCTGCCGGCCGAATACCTGCGCACGCATTCGCCCAGCGCCGAGGTGCAGGGGCACGGCCCCGGCCAGCGCGTGCTGGTGGGTGGCAAGAGCGGCGTCAACATCGCCGTGATCGAACCGGTCGGCCAGTACGCCGTGCTGCTGCGTTTCGACGATGGCCACGACACCGGCATCTTCGCCTGGGACACGCTCTACGCGCTGGGCCGCGATCAGGCGCGCAACTGGCAGTCCTACCTGGACGCGCTGCAGCAGGCGGGTCTCGGCCGCCAGGCGTGAGCGCCGGATCGGCCGGCCCGCGCGTCGCGGCAGGTCCGGACGGCGGGGCCGTGCGATCTTCCCCGGGATCCCGTCAGTCGCGCTCGCGCAGATAGGTGTAACCGGTCAGCCCGGCTTCGAGCGCGGCGAGCAGACGCCCGGCTTCGGCGCCGGTGGCGCCGGCCGCGGCGATGCGCTCGCGATACGTCGCGCGCAGCCCGGCCAGGTCATAGCCGACATAGTCGAGCATGACGTCGGCGCCGTCGCCGCGGCGGGGCTGCTCGAGCACGAAGCCGTCCGCGCTCACGCGCACGTTGACCGCGTCGGTATCGCCGAACAGGTTGTGGATGTCGCCCAGGGTCTCCTGGTAGGCACCGACCATGAACAGGCCCAGACAGTAGGACTCGCCCTCGCGCAGCGCGTGCAGCGGCAGGCTGACGTCGACGCCGTCGGCGTCGACGTAGTGGTCGATGCGGCCGTCGGAATCGCAGGTGAGATCGGCGATCACGCCACGCCGCGTCGGCGGCTCGTCGAGACGCGCCAGCGGCACGATCGGAAACACCTGCTCGATCGCCCATACGTCGGGGATCGACTCGAACACCGAGAAGTTGACGAACACCTTGTCGACCAGGCTCGCGTCGAGTTCGTCCAGCGCCGTGCGATGCGCGCGCCCGTCCGGTTTCAGCCGCGCGCGCACCGCGTGCATCGACGGCGAAATACAGATCGTCCAGCCGCGCGCGCTGCGCCAGGCCAAGCTGGCCGAGCGCGAACAGGGTCTGGCCTTCGGCGAGGTGATGCTGCGCCTCGTGATAGAGCTCCAGCGGCGGCGCGCGTCGCAGCTCGCCGTGCAGAGCGCGCAGATGGCGCAGCACCGCCGGCTCGCCGGCGTCCTCCGGCGGCAGCGCGCCCGCGGGCACGCGTTCGACCTCGCTGACATTGACCACCAGCACGGCGTGGTGCGCGGTCATCGCGCGGCCGGCCTCGGTGATCACCCGCGGCGCCGGCAGGCCGTGCGCGGCGCAGGCCTCGGCCAGCGGCTGCACGATGCTGGCCGCGTACTGGTCGAGGCTGTAATTGATCGAGTAGTAGCTGCGCGAGCGCGTGCCCTCGTAATCCACGCCGAGACCACCGCCGACGTCGACCGCGTCCAGCGCCACGCCCACGCCCGGCCAGCTCGACGAAGTAGCGCGTCGCCTCGCGCATGCCCGCGGCGATGTCGCGCACGTTGGACATCTGCGAGCCCATGTGGAAGTGCAGCAGCTGCAGCGTGTGCTTGAGCCCGGCTGCGTCGAGGCCGGCTCAGCAGGCTCAGCACCTGGCGGCGGCGTCAGGCCGAACTTGCCCTTGTCGCCGCCGGTGTTCTGCCACTTGCCGGCGCCGATCGAGGCCAGGCGCACGCGCACGCCGAGCAGGGGCTCGACACCCAGCGCGCGCGCCTCCTCGATCACGTGCGTCCAGCTCGGACAGCTTCTCG
The DNA here is from genome assembly GCA_963794205.1 of uncultured Pseudomonadota bacterium. Lineage (GTDB taxonomy): Bacteria > Pseudomonadota > Gammaproteobacteria > Xanthomonadales > Rhodanobacteraceae > Metallibacterium. The sequence goes on along the minus strand of CAWCCR010000013.1, from coordinate 82,242 downwards.
ATCACGATGTGGACGCGCCAGCCCGAGGCGTGCGCCCGATCAGCGCCAGGCGCACGTATTCGCGGTCCTTGTAGCCGTTGCAGATGACCACGCTGCCCGGACGCGCCAGCGCCAGCACCGCCATCAGCTCGGGCTTGGAGCCGGCTTCGAGACCGAAACCGTCGCCGCCGACGGCCGCCAGCTCGCCGGCCACCGCACGCTGCTGGTTGACCTTGATCGGATAGACCGCGGTGTAGCCGCCGGCGTAGCCATGTTCGGCGCATGGCGCGCGCGAACGCGTCCTGCAGGCGCCGCACGCGATCGCGGAGGATGTCGGGAAAGCGCAGCAGCAGCGGCAGTCGCAGGCCTCCGTCGCGGGCGCGCTCGACCACCGCGGCCAGCGACACCGCCGGGCCGCCCTCGCCGCGCGGACGCGCGATCAGGTCGCCGCGCGCGTCGATATCGAAGTAGCCATCGCTCCAGTGCGGCACGGCGTAGGTGCGCCGGGCGTCGGCGATGCTCCAGGGCGCGGCCATCGCGGGCTCCTCGGGATGGGGATCAAAGCGCGTGATTGTAGCGCCTGCGCCGCCGCCAGCCGCGCCAGCGGACTGCGGCGGCGCGGGCTGGCGGCTACAATCGCCGGCTGAACGTCGAGGATGGCTCCATGTCAGCAGATCAGCTGGTTCACCGAGACACACCAGGCCTCGGGCTCGTCCATCGGCTTTCGCGTCGAAAAGCTGCTGCACGCCGAACGCTCGGTCTACCAGTCGATCGAGATCTACCAGACCACCGACTGGGGCAACCTGATGGTGATCGACGGCTGCGTGATGCTGACCACGCGCGACAATTTCCTGTATCACGAGATGATGACGCCATCCGGCGCTGTTCACCCATGCGCGCGCCAAGCGCGTGGTGATCATCGGCGGCGGCGACTGCGGCACGCTGCGCGAGGTGCTGCAAGCACGAGGAAGTCGAGCGCGCGGTGCAGGTCGAAATCGACGAGCGCGTCACGCGTCTGGCCGAGCAGTACTTTCCGGAGCTGTGCGAGTCCAACGACGATCCGCGCGCCGAGCTGCTGCTTCATCGACGGCATCAAGTACATGGCCGACTGCGAGCCGGAATCGCTGGACCTGGTCATCGTCGATTCGACCGATCCGGTCGGTCCGGCCGAGGGCCTGTTCAACGCGGCCTTCTACGCCAGCTGCCACGGGCGCTGCGCCCGGGCGGCATCCTCGTGCAGCAGTCCGAATCGCCGCTGGTGCATCTGGACCTGATCAAGTCGATGCGCTCGGCGATGACGAAGAGCGGCTTCCGGTCGCCGTGCGCACGCTGCCGTTTCCGCAGCCCTGCTATCCCACCGGCTGGTGGAGCTGCACGATGGCGCGCAAGGGTGCCGACCTGACCGAGTTCCGCGAGCGCGGCGCGGCGGCCAAGAACTTCCCGACCCGCTACTACAACGCCGACATCCATCGCGCCGCGCTGGCGCAGCCGGAGTTCATGCGTCTTGCGCTGGGCGAGTAAAGCCGGTCAGAACAGCCGTTCGCGCACCCTGGGCAAGACCACCAGCAGGAACGTGGCAATCGGCCCCAGCAGCAGTGACAACAGGAACCACAGCAGGCCGCTGCGATTCTTGCCTTGTGCCAGCCCGGCGTTGATCAAGGCCAGCGTGCCCCAGCCGAGGACATAGGGCGCATGGCCCCCTGCCCAGACGAAACCCATGTTCATCGCGACCCTCCCCGCGGCAGCCCATCGATGCCGGCCGCATGGTCGCGGGGCGTCCATACCCTGCGGGCATGGCCCGACGAGACTGGAGTGTAACCTCGCCCGCAGCTCCTGCCGCGACATGCCATGCAAAATCTGATTGCCGTGTTCGCCCTGATCGTGCTGCTGATGGGGATCGGGCGCGTGCTGACCTGGCGGCGCATCGTGCCGGAGCGCTCCGCCGACACCCTCGATCGGGTGGTGCTGCAGGTCAATCTGCCGGCGGCCGTGCCGCTGGGGCTGTGGCTGTTGCGCTGATCGGCGCCGTCGTCGCCTGCTCCCACCGGTCACGTATGCTTGCCGCCAGGCCGCAGCGCGGCCTCCCGGTCGACCACGAGTCGCCGCCGCCGACCACGGCCCGACCCGATGCATCAAGGGGGTGTCGCGCCGGGCCATCGAGACCGTCCGCCGATCCGGGCGCAGCGCATTGTCCAGGGGGGATCCGCGCGTGACCACCATCACCTGCATCGAGGATCTGCGCATACGGGCCCGCCAACGTGTTCCGCGGATGTTCTACGACTACGCCGATTCGGGCTCGTGGACCGAATCGACCTACCGCGCGAACGAGGACGATTTCCGCAGGCTCAAGCTGCGGCAGCGGGTGGCCGTCAACATCGACCAGCGCACGGTGCGCACGCGCATGCTCGGCGAGGACGTCGCCATGCCGGTGGCGCTCGCTCCCGTGGGTCTGACCGGGATGCAGCACGCCGACGGCGAGATCCTTGCCGCGCGTGCGGCGGAAAAGTTCGGCGTGCCGTTCACGCTGTCGACCATGAGCATCTGCTCGATCGAGGATGTCGCTGCGCATACCACGGCGCCGTTCTGGTTCCAGCTCTACGTGATGCGCGATCGCGATTTCATCGAGCGGCTGATCGAGCGCGCCAGGATCGCGAAGTGCTCGGCGCTGATGCTCACCCTGGACCTGCAAATCCTCGGACAGCGCCACAAGGACCTGAAGAACGGCCTGTCCGCGCCGCCGAAGCCGACCCTGGCCAATCTGCTGAATCTGGCGACCAGACCGCGCTGGGCCCTGGGCATGCTGCGTACGCCGCGACGCGGCTTCGGCAACATCGTGGGTCACGTCAAGGGCGTCGAGAACATCGGCTCGCTTGCGGCATGGACGAGCCGGCAGTTCGATCCGCGGCTGAGCTGGGCCGACGTGCAGTGGATCAGGAAATGCTGGGGCGGCAAGCTGATCCTCAAGGGCATCATGGATGCGGAGGATGCCCGCATCGCGGCCGACTCGGGCGCCGATGCGCTGATCGTCTCCAATCACGGCGGGCGGCAGCTGGACGGCGCACCGAGTTCGATTTCCGCCCTTCCTGCCATCGTCGAGGCGGCGGGTTCGCGCATCGAGGTCTGGATGGATGGCGGCATCCGTTCGGGCCAGGATGTGTTCAAGGCGCTGGCGCTCGGGGCCCGCGGCACGCTGATCGGTCGTGCGTTCGTGTACGGCCTGGGCGCCGGCGGCGAGGCCGGCGTGACGCAGTGCCTGGACCTGATCCGCAACGAACTCGACCTGACGATGGCATTCTGCGGCTTGGCCGACATCCGTCATGTCGACCGCCGCGTCCTGCTGAATCCCCCGGCGTAGGCCGCGACCGGGCTGTCCGCGCGGTCCGCGCGTCACGGAGCAGGATCACGCCGCCGCTGGCGGCTGCCGCGTGGCCGGGCGCCTGGCACTCAGCGCGGTTTCACCCTGCGCCGCTAAGCTGCACCGTCCGCAGTCTCATGGAGTGTCGCCCCGATGCGCCGCATGCTTGCCGCTCTGCCGTTGCTCCTCGCCCTGGGCGCCGTGGCGCAGGCCGCGCCACCCGCCACGCCGCCATCCGCCGCGCCGACACCATCGGCTGCGTCGGCGCCGTCGGCGCTGATGCAGTTCCAGCATGATCTGGTCAGCATTCTCGCGCTGCGCGACGATGCCGGCCACCTCACCGCCGCGGCGATTCTGGCGCGGTCCACGCCCGATCTGCCTCCGGTGCTGTCGTTCGGGAAGCTGCTGGAACGCGCCGAGACGGCGACCGGCGCGGGCGCCGAGGTCACCTGGGTGGCATTGGCTGATTGCGATCACGCCACGGCGGCGGCCTGCCCGGCACCCGCGGCGCTACGGCGTCTGCAACAGCAGGCGCCGCAGAACGCCGCGGTGTGGATGCTGGCGCTGGACGTCGCCGCGCGCGCCGATGATCCTGCCGCCGAGCGCGCGGCGCTGGCTCGCGCCGCCACCGCCACGGAGTACTCCACCTACTACGGCCACCTGTTGCGAACCACGCTCATCGGCGCCAGCGCGCTGCCGATGCCGGTCGCCGTGGTGCACGCGCTGGCCGGCGCCGACGGCAATGCCAACGCCGCCGGCTTCGCCATCGCCGCCGGCAACGTGATGTTCCTGCCCAGTCCGTCGCTGGCACCGGCGTTCGCGCTCTGCCGCAAGGCCGATCGCGATGCCGCCCTGCGCGCGGACTGTCTCAAGCTGGCGCATCTGCTGGCCTGGGGCGACACCGTGATCGCGCGCAATGCCGGCCTCGCCCTGCACGAGCGCCTGGCCACCACCGCGACCGGCAAGGCGAGCTACGCCGACCAGCGCCGCATCGTGGCCTGGCAGACGCAGCAATACGCCCAGCTGATGCTGCGCGCGCGCAGCACGCCGGCGATCGCGGCCAAGGCGGTGACGCTGGGCGCCGACGGCGGCACCGAAAACAGCATCATGCTCGGCCTGCTGCGCGCCTTCGCCATCCCGTTGCAACCGCCGCTGGGCTGGACGCCGCAGCCGCTGCAGGCGCACGAATAGGCGTCCGGCCAACCCGCCGATCCGGGGCAGGGCCGCAAGCCCTTGCCCGATACGGCTCTGCTAGGCTTGCCGCGGTTACTGCAGGAGGCACGCCATGCAACGCATCCTGATCGCCAGCCGCAAGGGCGGCTGCGGCAAGACCACGCTGGTCAGCAACCTCGCCGCGTGCTGGGCGCAGAAAGGCAAGCGCACGGTGATTCTGGACGCCGACCGCCAGGCCTCGAGTTTTCACTGGTGCGCGCGGCGGCCCGAGGGCGTGCCGGGCGTGCTGGCGATCGACGCCACCCGCCGCGGCGCGGTGGACCGGATCCCGGCCGACACCGAGCGGGTGCTGATCGACACCCCCGCCGGCAGCGACACCGACAGCCTGGCGGCCTTTCTCGATCTCGCCGATGCCGTGCTGGTACCGGTGCTGCCATCACCGATCGACCTCGAGGCCACGGCGCCGTTCCTGGCCGAGCTGGCCGCGGTGCCGCGCATCAAGCGGGGCCGGCTGCCGGTGGCGCTGGTCGGCAACCGGCTGAAGCCCTGGACGCGGGCCAGCCAGGACACGCTCGAGGCGCTGCGGGCGATGCCGTTTCCGCTGGCGGCCGAGCTGCGCGACAGCCAGGCCTATGCGCTGCTGGCCGGGCTCGGCAAAGGCCTGTTCGATTACGGTTCCGAACAGGTGCGCAGCCACCAGGACGATTGGGCGCCGCTGCTGCGCTGGCTGAAGCGCGCCACGGCCTGAGCACGGCGGTGCTCGCACAGGCGCGAGTCGCTGGTCGCGCTGGCGATCGCGAGCGGCCTCCGCCGGAGGATCCGGACGATCGTTTTCTGTCTGGTTTGGCGCATTCGCGGTCTTCCGGGCGATCCCCGCTACAGGCTTCACGCGCGGGTCCGCGCACCCGTCCTGCGTGGATTGCCGCGCCGTGAACGGATGCAAGTCCCGGCCTTAGCGTTGTTTTCATGAACGACGCGCATAATCGGACCCCACCTGTCAGCGGAGTGCGGCCATGCGCGAAGTCATCCTGCTGCGTCACGCCGAAGCGCTGCCGACCCCGGTCGGCAAGCCCGACATCGAGCGCCAGCTCAGCCCGCACGGCGAGGCCCAGGCGCGCGCCGCGGCGGTCTGGCTCGCGTCCGCCGGCGCCAACCCGGATTGCGTGCTGTGCTCGCCGGCCCGGCGCGCGCGGCAGACCGCCGCGCTGGCGCTGGGCGCGCAGCCAGGGATCACGCCGCAGCTCGAACCGGTGATCTACGAGGCGACGCCGGCCGAACTGATCGATCTGCTGGATGAGCACGCCGACGCCGCCTGCGTGATGCTGGTCGGCCACAATCCCGGCCTCGAGCGCCTGCTGGCGCTGCTCACCGAAGGCCGCAGCGACGAGCCGCGCGGACTGCCGGCGGCGGCGATCGCACGCCTGGCGGTCACCCAGCTGGAACCCGGCGGCGCCCGCGTCAGCGCCTACTGGTCGCCATGAGGTCAGCGCTGCCGGTGGTGCTGCTCGCCGCCGTCATCGCCGCACGCACCCTTCCGCTCGCCGCCGAAACCCTGCCGGTCGACCCCGCGCATTCGCGCGCCGAGTTCGGCGTCCACGTGCTGTGGTTCGGCAGGATCGTCGGCCGGCTCGACGGCCTGCAGGGCACGCTGGATCTCGATCGCCGCCGCGGCGTGGCCACGGTGGACGTGCATGTCGCGACCGCCACGGTGCGGATGGACGATGCCCGTTACGCCGACTGGGCGCGCGGGCCGGATTTTTTCGATGCCGCGCGGTATCCGCAGATCCGCTTCGTCTCGCAGCCGTTCCCGCTCGACCGCCTGCAGCAGGGCGGCGATCTCGAGGGCTTCCTGACGCTGCGCGGGATCAGCCGGCCGGTGCACTTCGAGCTGCTGCCGCAACCCTGCCTGGTGGCGACGCTGGACCTCGCCGTCGCGGCAGCGGTGCGCACGCCTGCCGGCGCGATCGGCGCGCCCGCTGCCGCGACCACCGCGACGGGCGGGCCTGCAGGGGCCGTCATTGCGACGGCCGCACCGGCGCGAACCACGCCGCCGGCATCCGCCGCGACTGCCGCGGCCGGCTCGACACCCGCGCCCCCCTGCCATGCGCTGGCGCGCGGCAGCATCGAACGCAGCCGCTTCGACATGACCGCGCACCGCTTCACGGTGGCCGACCGCGTCGAGCTGGGCCTGGTGCTGAGCCTGCGGCCGGTGCCCTGATCGCCGCACGATCCCCGTCTCCGCACGTGGCGCGCTACCACCAGAGCGGGGGTCCGGCCCGCGCCGGCCGGGGAGATCCCGCGGATCGCATCCGCGCCTGGCGCTCCGGTTGCCAAGTGCACGCTTCGGCGCCCACTATGGTCGAGCCATGCCCCGATTCACCGCACGGATGCTTCGCGTTGTCGCCGCGCTGCTGCTGCCGGCGCTGGCCGGCTGCGCCGTGTCGCGCGCCGAGGTGCGTGAGGCGAATCACGTGGTCGGCGTGGCGCAGCAGCGCAACGCGTCCCCGCAGTGCGATCGCGCCGACCACTGCGCCGCACCCTCGGCGCTGCTCGCCCTGGGCCGTAACGCCGTCGCGGCGTCGACGCCGCAGGCGCCGCGGCACCGGCTGATCCTGCTCGACCGCGGCGAGAACGCGCTGGCGGCGCGCCTGAACCTGATCGCCGCCGCCCGCCACAGCATCGACGTGCAGACCTACATCTGGGCGCGCGACGATGTCGGCGACCTGATGCTGGACGAGCTGCTCAAGGCCGCGCGACGCGGCGTGCGGGTGCGCATCCTGGCCGACCAGCTGTTCTCGTTCGAGAACGTCGACATGCTGGCGGCGCTGGCGCGCTCCAGCCCCGATCTGCTGATCCGCCTGTACAACCCGACCTTCAACGAAGCCACGACGCAGCCGCTGCAGTTCGCCGCCAGTCTCGTCTGCTGCTTTTTCAAGACCAACCAGCGCATGCACGACAAGCTGCTGCTGGTGGATGGCCGGGTCGGCATCGTCGGCGGCCGCAACTACCAGGACCGCTACTTCGGCTGGGACCCGGATCTCGACTACGTCGACCGCGACGTGCTGGTGGCGGGCCCGGCGGCGCAACAGATGCAGGCCAGTTTCGACGTGTTCTGGGCGCAGCCGCGCGCGGTGCCGCTGACCCGGCTGACCGATGTCAATCGCGTGCTGCGCAAGGACGGCGCCGACGCCCCCGGCTGGACGCCACCGGTATGGGTCGATCACGACCGCGTCACCCGCATCGAGGGCGACGCCGCCAATGCGCAATGGATCGCCGCCCATCTGCTGGCGCGCGTGTTCGATGTCGGGCGCGTCGACTACTACTCGGACCTGCCGCAGAAGACCGACGACCCCACACGCCGTGCCGACATGACCATGACCGCGCATCTGACGGACATGGTCGGCGACGCGCGCCACACGCTGGTGATGCAGACGCCCTATCTGCTGTTCAGCGGCAAGGCGTTCGATCTGCTGCGACGGCTGCACCAGACGCGGCCCGGACTGCGCATCGTGGTTTCCACCAACTCGCTGGCCGCGACCGACGATTTCGCGGTCTACGGGCTGTCCTACAAGCACCGCAAGCGCTACATCAAACGGCTCGGTCTCGAGATCTACGAGCTCAAGCCGAATCCAGCCGATACCCTCGGCGCACTGACCCCGGCCACCACCGATGCGCAGGTCGCCGACGCCGCGGCCGATGCCGGTGCCAGCACCATGACGGCCACGGCCGTCCCGGCCGCAAGCGCGCAGCCGGTACCGATCATCACGCCTGGCGTGCGCATCGCCCTGCACGCCAAGTCGTACGTGATCGACGGCCGCATCGCCATGATCGGCTCGCACAATTTCGATCCGCGCTCGGACCACTACAACACCGAGAACGGCGTGATCGTCGACGACCCCGCCTTCGCCATGGCGGTGCAGGAATCGATCATGCGCGCAACGGCGCCCGATACTGCATGGGTCGTCGCGCGTCGCCCCGACGTGCCGCTGTTCGGTCCCGTCAGCCGCGTGCTCGGCGATATCTCGGCGGCGCTGCCGATCTTCGACTTCTGGCCGTTCCGCTATGCCACCGACTGGCAGAAGAAGCCCGGCTGCCCGCCCCTGCGGCCGACGGATCCGAAGTTTCGCCAGTGCTACGAGGATGTCGGCGACTTTCCCGAGGTCGAACTCTCGGCCAAGGCCATCTACACCCGCATCATCACCGCCTTCGGCGTCGGCTTCAGCGGGATCATGTAACGCCGCCGCCGACCGCGGCTGCGCGCGCTTGACCAGACGCACGATGAAGATCAGCACGACAGCGCCGATCGTGGCCACGAGGATGGCGCCGAGCAGTCCGCCGCCCGGGACTGGACCCGGACTGCGAAGCAGGAAACCGCCGGGCAGCGCGCCAATCACGCCGAATCCGCCGCCGCGTACCAGCACTCCGGCCAGCCGGCCGGCGAGCAGCCCGATCAGATTGAAGCAGACGGATTCCCCGGCTGGTCCCCGGTGATGGAGCAGCGGACGGCACTCCGGCGACGGCGGCCTGACGCAGGGCACCGCGGTGCGCGACGCCTCGCGGCCGCGCTCACGGCCGCTCGAGGATCGCCGTCACGCCCATGCCGCCGGCGGTGCAGATCGAGATCAGGCCGCGCCCGCTGCCCCGTTCCGCCAGCAGCTTGGCCAGGGTGGCGAGGATCCGCGCACCGGTGGCAGCGAACGGGTGACCCAGCGCCAGCGAGGAGCCGTGCACGTTGAGCTTGCTCGGGTCGATCGCGCCCAGCGGCGCATTGAGCCCGAGACGGTTGCGGCAGTAGTCGGCTGATTCCCAGGCGCGCAGGGTGCACAGCACCTGGGCGGCGAAGGCCTCGTGGATCTCGTAGTAGTCGAAGTCCTGCAGCTTCAGGCCGCGGCGCCTGAGCAGGCGCGCGACGGCGACGGTCGGCGCCATCAGCAGGCCCTCGCCGGCGACGAAGTCCACCGCCGCCACCTCGGCGTCGACCAGATACGCCTGCACCGGCAGGCCGCGCGCGCGCGCCCAGTCCTCGCCGGCCAGCAGCGTCGCGGCGGCGCCATCGGACAGTCCGGTGGAATTGCCGGCGGTCAGCGTGCCGTGGCCCGAGGTCTTGTCGAAGGCGGGCTTGAGCGCGGCTAGTTTTTCCAGACTGGTGTCGGCGCGCAGGAAACCATCGCGCTGCAGCCCGCGGAACGGCACCAGCAGATCCCCGAAGAAGCCGGCGTCGTAAGCCGCAGCCGCCTTCTGGTGGCTGGACAGCGCCAGCCGATCCTGGTCCTCGCGGTCGATCTTCCACTCGCGCGCCATCAGCTCGCAGTGATCGCCCATGCTCATGCCGGTGCGCGGTTCGGCCACGCCCGGAAACGAGGGCTTCAGTTCAGCGAACGAAAACCCGCGCAGCGCGGCGCCCAATCGGGCACCGAAGCCCCTGGCGCGGTTGATCGCCAGCACGCGCCGGCGCAGCTTGCGGCCGTAGACGATCGGCACGTCGCTGGTGGTGTCGGCGCCGCCGGCGATGCCGGCCTCGATCTGCCCGCAGGCGATCTTGTTGGCGATGAGGATGGCGTTGTCGAGCGAGGTGCCGCAGGCGCGCGCGGTGGTGATCGCCGGCGTGGTCGGCGCCAGGCCCGAGGACAGCGTGATCTCGCGCGCCAGATTCCAGTCGGAGCTGTGCCTGATCACCGCGCCGAAGGCCACCTCGCCCAGCTCGACACCCTGCAGGCCGAAGCGCTCGACCAGCGCGCCCATCGTCTTGACGCCCATGCCGAAATTGCCGACGTCGGCATAGGCCGTGTTGTTGCGGCAGAAGGGAATGCGCACGCCGCCCAGCACGGCCACGCGTCTTGCGGTTGATTCGCTCACCACCGGCTCCTCGATCGCAAAGCGCAAGGCTAGCGCGGCACCTGGCGGCATGAAAGCGTGTCGCGCCGCGGCCGGCGCCGTGGTCATTGCTAGACTGCGCGATTGCCGCCGCTGCGAGCCGCCGATGACGACGACCGACCGGATCGCGCTGCATGCCGTGCTCGCCGTCGAACTGGCGGAGGGCGGCGTGCCGGCGCGGCTGACGCTGGATCGCGACGCGGCCGAGGCGCTGGCCGCGCACGTCGCCGCCGATCTGGTCGCGCTGCTGCCCGACGTGCAGCACGCGCGCCTGCTGCTCGGTGGCGTGCTGCTCGATCCCGCCGAGGTGTTGCGGCCCGGATTTCCCGCGCACGCGGCGCTGGAGGAGCTGGCGATGCGGATGCCGCGTTCCGCGGCGGTGGTCGCCTTCGGCAGTCACGAGGACCGCATGCCGGTCGCCACCCTGATGCCGGACGCGACGCTGCGCGGCTCCGCGTTGCGCGTGCTGCCGCTGGTGCTGGAGACCGACGCCGAACGCGCGCCATCGCTCGGCGCGGCGCTCGAAAGCGTGCTCAGCCGCACGCGGCGAAGCCGGCGCACTCGCCGCCGATGGCCTGATGCGCGCCGTCGGCGCGCGCTTCGAGCACGCCCGCTATCTGACCCAGGCCGACCTGCTGGCGCTGGTCTGCGTGCAGTACGAGCACATGGGCCTGGCGCCGTTCTGGCAGCTGATCGAAGCCGCGCTGCTGACGCCCGGACGCGTCGAGGAAGCCCTGTCGCCACGCGGTCTGCGCTGGCGCTGGGACGGACGCGCCGTGCGCAGCGAAACAGCGGCCGCGTGGATGCGGCATCGCGATTCCGCCGACGACGATGCGGCGCACGCCTATGCCGGCGCGGTGTTCGAGCTGCGCCAGGCGGCGGCGCTGGCCGGCGCGCATGGCCTGGCGCTGCGCTTCGACGCGGCCGAGGGCGATGCGGCGCTGGGCTACGCGATCGAAACCGTCGCCGATCCGCGCGCCGAACTGGACGCGCCGCAGCTGGTCGCGCATCCGGCCCCGGGCCTGGGTGTGGTCGCCGTCACCGCCGTGCAGGCGCGTCCGGGCGGCGCGCATCTGCTGGCGATCGCCACCCCGCTGCGCGGCGACGCCCTGCCGGCGATCTGCGCGGCGCTGGCCGTGCGCTATGCCGCGGCAGTCACGCCGCAGCATCTGCCGCGTCTTCAGCTCGACGCGAACGGCAGGCCCGCGGTCGTCGCCGGACCGGCCGTGCACTGAGTCGCGCGGCGGCGTCCGGCGCTAATCAGAACAGCGCCTCGTACAGGGCATAGTGGGTGCGCTGCATGCCCAGCCCGGCATAGGTAGCCTGGGCGCGCGCGTTGTCCTGCTCGACATACAGGCGCAGACCGACCGCGCCGGCAGCACGCGCGCGGCACGCGGTCTCGGCGTACAGCGCGCGGAACACCCCGCTGCGACGCGCGTCCGCGGTCACGTACACGCTCTGGATCCACCAGAAATCACCGTTGCGCCAGTCGCTCCATTCGTAGGTGACCATCAGCGTGCCGACGGCCCGGCGTGCCCGTTCGGCGACCAGATAGAAGCCGCGCTCGGCGCGCGCCAGCAGGCCGGCCACGCCGGCCGTCACCACGACCTCGGCCAGCAGCTTGGCTTCGGTCTCCAGCGCCATCGCGCGCGCGCTGGCAACCAGGAAGGAAAGATCCGCGGACGTGGCGTCGCGGATGATGGTGGCAGCGGCAGTGTTCATGCGGAGACCTCGCGGACAGATTCAGCGCAGCAGGCGGAGCAGCGCATACAGCAGCGGCATGGCCAGCAGCAGGTAGGGAATGCTGATGCGATGGAAGGCGCCCAGCGCGCCGCGACTGCCGTCGATGCGCAGCGCGATCAGATTGGCCAGCGAGCCGATCGCCAGGCCCGAGCCGGCGACGTTGACGGCGCCGGCCAGCAGGATCGCGTGCGCGGTGTACGGCGCCAGCAAAACCGTGGCCGGGACGTTGCTGATCAGCTGCGACGCCGCGATGCCGCCGAAGTAGACGGTGGCGGTGGCGTTCCAGTCCAGACGTCCCAGCGTCGCCTGCACCAGCGGCAGCTGCGCGGCATGGCCCAGGGCCAAAAACATCGCCGCGAAGGTGGCCAGCAGGCCCCAGTCGACCCGCGCCAGCACGCGCCGGAAACCCGGCGCGAACACGGCCAGCGCCAGCAGCGCCGCGGGCCCGCTGCGGTGATGCTCCAGCAGCAGCACCGTCAGGGCCAGCATCGCCAGCGACAGGAGGCCCAGCCATGGCCGCCGCACGGATGACTGCGGCGCCTCCAGCCGCTGCAGCGGCAGCGCCGGAAACAGCCGCCACACGAAGGCGAGCAGCAGCAGGGTCAGCAGCGCGAACGCCGGCAGCATCGCCAGCATGAAGGCCGGCATCGACAGCCCCGAGCGCTGCCACAGGATCAGGTTCTGCGGATTGCCGATCGGGCTCAGCGTCGAGCCGGCGTTGACCGCCAGCGCCTCGACGATCACCAGACGCAATCGCGGCAGCTCGGCCTGCAGCGACAGCGCCAGGGTCAGCGGCACGATCAGGAACAGGCTGACGTCGTTGGTCAGCAGCATCGACAGCAGCGCCGCCGTCGCCGTCAGCAGCAGGGCCAGCGAGCGCAGATCGTGCACGCGTCGCACCAGCCGCTGCGCCAGCACCTGCACGTAGCCGCTCTGACGCACGCCCTCGATCACCACCAGCAGCGCGATCAGCGCGGCCAGCGTCGGCGGGTCGAGCCAGCGCCGGTAGTCGGCGACCGGATGCGGATCGATCAGCGCCAGCCCCAGGGCCAGCGCGGTGAACAGCAGCAGCAGGCGCTCGCGGCGCAACCACCCGCGCAGACGCAGACGGCGCTCGCCGCCAGGCGCGGCCGGTGCGGTCATGGCGCCGGCTTGTCGCGGCTTCGCCGCGAGCTGCCGAGCTTGCGCGTGACCGTGTTGCGGCCGACGCCCAGCACCTGCGCGGCGTGCTGGCGATGGCCTCCGTGCGCGGCCAGCGCGGCCTCCATCAGCACGCGGTCGAGTTCGGCGCGGGCGCGCGCATGTAGTCCGGTTTCGCCGTTCGCCAGCGCCGCATCGGCCCAGGCGCGCAGCGCGGCGCTCCAGTCGGGGCCGCGCGCGGCGCTGCCGCTGCCGTCGCCATCCAGATCGGCGAGCTGGATGTCGCGACCCGGCGCGATCACCGCCAGCCGCCGGCACAGGTTTTCCAGCTGACGCACGTTGCCGGGAAACGCCATCGCCGTCAGCGCCCGCAGCGCCGCGGCGCCGAAGCGCTTGGGCGGCAGCTTCAGCTCGGCGGCGGCGACGGCGAGGAAATGCCGCGCCAGCAGCGGGATGTCGGCGCGGCGCGCGGCCAGCGGCGGCAGCACGATGCGCACCACGTCGAGGCGGTGCAGCAGATCGGCGCGAAACGCCCCGGCCGCGACCTTGGCATCGAGGTCCTGGTGCGTGGCCGCGATCACGCGCACGTCGGCGCGCAGCAGCTCGCGGCCGCCGACGCGGTAGAACTCGCCGCCGGCCAGCACGCGCAGCAGGCGCGTCTGCAGCGCCAGCGGCATGTCGCCGATCTCGTCGAGAAACAGCGTGCCGCCCGCGGCCTGCTCGAAGCGCCCCGGCACCCGGCGCATGGCGCCGGTGAAGGCGCCGGCCTCGTGCCCGAACAGCTCGCTCTCCAGCAGCTCGGCCGGGATCGCCGCGGTATTGAGGGCGACGAACGGACGCAGGCGACGCGTGCTCTCGGCGTGCAGCGCCCGCGCCACCAGCTCCTTGCCGGTGCCGGTCGCGCCGACGATCAGCGCGCCGAGATCGCTGGCGGCGATGCGCCCGATGCGACGGAACACCTCGCGCATCGGCGCGCTCTCGCCGAGCAGGGCGTGCACGACGTCGGCGGGCGCCGGCGCGACGGCCTCGGGATCACCGCGCCCGGCCAGCGCGCGACGTACCGCGGCGACGGCCACGTCGAGATCGAAGGGCTTGGCCAGGTAATCGAGCGCGCCGCCGCGGTAGGCCGCGGCGGTCGACGCGATGTCGGTGTAGGCGCTCATCACCAGCACCGGAAAGCGCGCGCCGCGTTCGGCCAGCGCCGCCAGCAGTGCCTCGCCGTCGGTGTCCGGCATGCGCAGATCGGTCAGCAACAGCAGCGGCCTGTCCTGCTCGAGCGCGGCCAGCACCGCCGCGCCGGAGGCGAATTCGCGCACCGCGTGGCCGGCATCGCGCAGCGCCGTCGCCAGCACGAAGCGCAGGGTGCGATCGTCGTCGACGATCCAGACCGCGCGCTCAGTCATGGCCCGCTCCGGTCAGCGGCAGCCGCGGCACGAAATCCGGTGTCCGCTCGATCATGGTCGGCAGCGCTCATCGGCAGTCGCAACACGAACACGGTCAGCTCGCCGCGGCGCTCGTGATGCAGATCGCCGCCGTGCTCGCGGGCGATCTCGCGCGCCAGCGCCAGGCCCAGCCCGCTGCCATCGGCGCGGCCGGACACCAGCGGTTCGAACAGCGTCGCGCGCAGCGCCTCCGGCACACCGCCGCCATCATCGAGCACCTCGACGCGCAGCACCGGGCGCGCTGCCGCGCCCATGCGCAGACCGTGCTCGGCGCGGGTGCGCAGGATCAGGCGCCGCGCGCCGGCTTCGAGCGCATTGCGCGCCAGGTTCAACAGCAGCTGCTGCAGGCGATCGACGTCGCCATGGGCGTCGGGCAGGCTGGGGTCGTAGTCGCGCTGCACCGACACCGCGCCGATCTCGGCCTCGACCAGCGCGGCGACGCGTTCCAGCGGATCGTGGATGTTCAGCGCGCCCAGCGGTGCCGGCGCCAGCGGGCGCAGCAGGCGATCGGCCAGCGCCGACAGGCGGTCGGCCTCGGTCACGATCAGGCCGGCCAGCTCGGCCAGCGCGGCCTCGCCGACGCGACGCTGGATCAGCTGCGCCGCGCCGCGCAGCCCGGCCAGCGGATTGCGCACCTCGTGCGCGAAACCGCGCAGGCTGGCCGACAGCCGCGGCGGCGATTCCGGCGTCGCCGCCGGCTGCGCCTCCAGCAGCAGGCCGTCGCCGCACGGCGTCAGCACCACGTCCAGGGCGTGCGTGGCCGGCGGCTCGGCGCAGAACACCACGCCATGCCCGCGCCAGACGCGAGCCGCCGCCAGCACCGCACGCGCGCCGGTCTGCAGCCCGTCCTCGCCCGGCGCCAGCGCCGCCAGCGTGCGGCCGCGCAAACGCGCCGCACCGACCCCCAGCAGCTCGCACAGACCGGCATTCACCGCGACCACCGTCAGCGCCGCGTCGAGCTGCGCGACGCCGGTGCTGAGCGCGGCGGCCAAGGCGTCATCGAGGTGCAGGGCAGGGGCGGGCATTGCACCATTCTAGTGCGCTTGCGGCGGCCGTCGAGGTTGCAGCGCGATCGGCTGTTGTCGGCGTCAGTTAACCCTGTCGCAGCTCAACGTAACCTTGTCATTGCAACTTAACCTTGTCGTCAAGCCAAGGGCTGGCTAGAAATCAACCCTGGGTCGGCAGGGTTCAGGCTAGACGCGAAGCACCGCCTCGCCGGCGGTGATCTTGAAGCTGGGCTCGTGGATCAGCGCCGACAGGTTGTCCTGACAGGGCAGCTTGAGCGCGGCGTCGTGCTTGTAGGCTCAGGCAACGGCCAGTTCGAGTGCTCTGCGCGCGTAGAAGCAGGTCGTGCGCGGGTCGGCATGCACGGCGGTCTCGGCCCGCGCGGCGGACTCGAACACCGCCGCCCACTCGGCCTGCAGAAAGGCGAACTGACTCATTGGGGCGCCTCCAGCTCGGCCGCCAGTTCCTTGACGTACCGGCGATAACTGAACACGCGGCCGCGCTGCCGGTTCGTGACTTCACCCACGATGCCGATGCGCTCCAGATGCGCCAGCGACTTGTTGACCGTGGCCGGCGTCAGCCGCGTGGCCTTGACCAGCGCGGCGGACGTCGCGATGGGTTGGCGCTGCAGCGCCTGGTGCACCGCGAGCGCGGAGGCCGCCGCGCGCCCCAGGCCGGCGATGCGATCACGATCCGCGTTGACCAGCGCGAGCAATGCCGTCGCCGTCGCCACGGCCTGGGTCGCGCTCGCTTCGATGCCCTCGGCGAAGAAGTCGAGCCAGCGCTCCCAGTCCCCGCGCAGGCGTACCTCGTTCAGCAGTTCGTAGTACAGCGCGCGATGCGTCTTGAAGAACAGGCTCGGGTACAGCATCGGCTCGCGCAGCACGCCGTCGGCCACCAGCTGCAGCACGATCAGCAGCCGTCCGATGCGCCCGTTGCCGTCCAGGAACGGATGGATGGTCTCGAACTGGACATGGACGAGCGCCGCCTTGATCAGCGGCGGCACCGGCTCGGGATCGTCGTTGAGGAAGCGCTCGAGCGCCGCCAGGCCATCCGCCAGCGCATTGACCGGCGGCGGGACGAAGACCGCGTTGCCGGGCCGGGTGCCGCCGATCCACACCTGCGAGCGGCGCACCTCGCCCGGCGTCATGCTCCTGCCGCCGGGATGCGTCAGCAGCACCTTGTGCATCTCGCACAGCAACCGCGTGCACAGCGGCAGTCCGCCGCGCAGCTTCTTGAGGCCGCGTTCGAGCGCCGCCACGCAGCGGCTGACCTCGCGCGCATCGTCCACCGGCACGCCGGGCTGTTCGTCGATCTCGTACAGCAGCAGGTCCGCGAGCGAGGACTGCGTGCCCTCGATCTGCGAGGACAGCACCGCTTCCTTGCGCACGAAGCTGTAGAGCAGCAGCGCCGCGTTGGGCAGCAGCGCCGTGACGGCGTCCAACCGCCCGAGCGCCACCAGCGCCGCGTCGAAGCGCCGTCGCAAGGCGGCCGACCACACCAGCGGCGGCTGCGGCGGCAGCGGCGCCGGCACGAAGGCCCGGAACGACTCGCCGGCGGTCGTGACGGTGACGTAGCGGCCGGGAGCGGATCGATGCATGCGCGGCGAACCTATAACAAGGGTCGGCGTTATTTTAGGATAGGCTCCAAACGTGAATCAATGGCGGGCGCTGTTTCAGCTTGCGCCGCGTGCAGCCCGGGCGCCTCTCGGGGCTCATGAGTCGCTCCGCGGCAACATGGCTGGTCATGCCGCCGTTCCGGGCGCCAGCCCGGAAATGCCAGCACCGCCGGGTGGCGGCGCATGACGGTACGCCAGCTTCTTGGCGCGCTCGACGCCGGGATTGATCCGCCCCATCTCGATACCGGAGATGGTGGTCTGCAGGATGCCGCACCACCCGGAGAGCCGGGCCTGGGCAAAACCCGACAGCTCGCGCAGGATGCGCACCGACGCTCCGGGGGATACGTCGACACGCTTTCTTGCCTGGCCGGGTTTGCGCCTGTCGGGCTCCTTGTCTGTCACGGGGGATCACGCGAACGACGCGGACAAGCAGGGCGTCAGCCAGCACCGGGCCGAGGACCCTGCTAGCGCCGGCGATGCAACTCGCTCGCATGCAGCACGCGATCCACCTTGCCGGGCGTGCGTTCGATCGTCACCGTCTGCGCGACCGGGTCGATGCGGCAGGTCAGGTAGTAGAGGAGCGTCGGGTCGCTCAGGGGCTCGGCGCGAAAGGCCGCCAGGCAGCTGCCGTCGGGCCAGCGCGCGGAGGGATAGAGCGCGCCCGGGAGCCCCTGCCCGGACGCATGTCTGGCCACGGCCTGGCTCGCCGCGTAATCGTCATCCAGCAGCTCGGGGTGCTCGAGCTCCTTGCCGCGCAGTTCGAGGAAGAGACCGCGCGCGCGGACGCGGTACATCGCGCGGTAGCGCGTCACCACGCCGGCAACGCCATCGATCGCACGCACCTGCCGGAGCTGGTGCCAGCAGGCTTCGGCGAGCGAGGTGGGCTCCTCGAGCGCGCCGTACCATACGCGCACCGTGCCATCGCCATAGCGGCTGGCGACCGTGGTGTCGCTGGAAAACGGGTAGTCGATCGCTTCCGAATAGACCAGCCCACGCTCGATGATGCCTTGCGGCCACGGCCGCATGCGCAGGTCCGCGGCCATCGCCGCGGCACGCGCGGCCGCGTCCTCGAGCAGGTCGTCGAACAGGTCGATCGAGGTGCGCAGCGAGGTGATATTGCGATAAAGCGTGCCGTCGAATTCGGTCAGACGATCGAACAGCGACACCTACTGGCCCCGCTGGAAATCGACAAACCGCGTCACGCGGGCGAGGCCCACCAGGCCATCCTCGACCATCACCTGCAGCGGCGTGCGCTCCCCGAACAGGTGGTTGCGGCGCTGCACCCAGCCGTAGCGCAGGCCCTCGTCCTCGGGGAACAGCAGGCGCAGCGCCTTGTGGATGCCGAGGAGATAGCCGGCGCGGTCGAGCGTGTCGCGCGTACCCGGCAGCGCGCGTTCGCCGCGGCGGTACTGTGCCAGGACCTTGCGGCTTTCCGGACTCATGCCGAGCAGCGCGAGCTGGACCTCGGTCGGCAATTGCCAGCGCGCGAACAGGCTGGCCACGGCCCGGGCGAGGTCGCGGCGGGCCTGCTCGTCGGCCAGATCCGGGATCCGGACCGGGTGGGCGACTGCGACCATGGCGCGTCCCTCCTCGTTGCTTCATCCCGATAATATGGGGATATATCCCCACGGTCAAGCGGCCTCCGGCAGCGGCTCGGGCGCGAGCGGTCGTCCTCGCCAGGGCTTGGCCCATGCCGAAGCACGAGAATCAGGCCGCGAACTGCGGAACCTGGGCATCCAGGCGCCGGCCCTATGGCGGCAAGGGCCCGCGCTGCCCCGGCAGCAGGCCCAGCGCAAAGATCGCCACGTACAGGCCACCGCCGAAATACAGCAGGAAGAAAAACCAGAAGCCGATGGGCTGGCCCGCACGCGATACGCCCTCGCCCTGCCTGAAGCCGTTGCGGCCATTGGGCAACCAACCGCGCACCAAACCCTGCACCGCTACGGCCACCAGTCCGATGCCCAATACCAGCAGGAACCAGTCTTTGATCTGTGACATGTGGAGGCCACCCGGCAATAAGAGAAATAAGGCGGCAATAAGAAGACGGGGAAATAAACGACATCACAAAGTATGCATTTAATTGCCTCCGTCCCCTTATGCGAAGAAAAAACTAGAATCGGAATTGTTAGGCGACAGACAGCGCACTGACCATGACGTAATACCCGTCAGGATCACGCAATGCGAACTCTCTGGTGCCCGTGTTGGGATTCACATCAGGCTCCTCTTCAAGAGCCTCAACAAGGGTGCGTGCACGAAGCAAGGCTTGGTCAAAGTCATCCAAGCGAAAGAACAGGAGCAATCCATTGCCGGGTTCTGCATGGTCCGGGCTGGCAAGGGTCGGATGTTCATGGGCGCCCCAACGATGCAGGCAGAGCAGGACTGTCCCGTCTGTGTCGAGGATTTGCCCGAAGTACTCATGCGCAGGCATCGTGACGGGCTGTCCAAAAAGCGACTGATACCACCCAAAGCTGCGGGCAACGTCCGCGACGCCGATGATTGTCCAAGTGCGTTTCATGGCACTTTCTCCGGCCTGACGCCTGAATTAAGCCGAGCCGCAAAGCGGATTCGACGTGAATGAATTGTTCGCTCTCTTACTACGATCGATACCCATCGATTAGCCGTTGGAACTGCCTGACGAACACTTGGGTGTCAAGGAAGTAGTTGGGATAAGCCTTTCTCAGCGAGTCTACGGCGCAATAAGGGGGCGGAGGCAATTAATCGACATGCCAAGTATGCATTTGATCGTCTCCTTCCACTTTATGCCGGGGGCCTTGATGGCCTGCCGTTGGCGCTCCGCTTGAGCGAGGGATTAGGCCGCTTCCTCATCGAAGTAGTCGCCGTCAATCTTTGGAATCTTTACGGCTCGCGCGGTTACGCCAAGCTCGTATTCGATCATCAATCCTGCGAGACGGGTTCCGTCAATCAGGACGATGCCTTCCACGGACTTGGCGAAGTCGAGAGCCTGCGAGGTGTATGCAGAGGTGGTGATGAACACGCCCTTCTTTGCCTTCTGGCCCGCGAGGGCTCCATAGAACGCCTGAAGCTCTGGGCGGCCCACGTTGTTTTGCCAGCGCTTGGCCTGAACATAGACCTTCTCTAGGCCCAGGCGGTCCAACGAGATGACTCCGTCAATCCCTCCGTCGCCTGAGCCACCAACTCGCTGAAGGTCCGCTCGGCTGGCGCCGTAGCCCATGCGGTGAAGCAGGTCCAGGACGATGGTTTCGAAGAAAGCGGGCGAGACATTGGCCAAAAGTTCAAGTAATTCGGACTCTGCGGCCTGCCGTAGTTCTTCAAGTGCTTGGCCCAATCGATCGTCCGGGCTAGCGAGAGGAGTTGCCTGGGGTACGAAGGGCTGTACCACTACCGCTTCAGACGGGCTAGCCGAAGATGTCGGCTTGAGTTTGACCCCGATGTAGCCCATTGCGAGCTTCTCAGCGAGCTCTGGTGAAAACGGCGTCGGGTGTTCTTGGACGAAGGCGGATCCTTCCTTCGTAATCTTCCAAAATCCCCGGCGGGGGCTGCTTGAAAGTCCTGCACGCTTGAGCCGGTCGTGTGCCCAGCCGGTGCGGTTTTTGTAGATTGGCTGGGCGCCGCTCGGTAGCAACTCTTGCTTGTCTTCGTCAGTGAGGCCGAGAGCGTTTGCCGCCTGCTCGTGAGCTTGCTTCGCTACAACGCCGTCGTGGTGCGCAGCCAAATAGCGCAGCAGTGGTTCAATAAACTGGTCGTAGGTTGGGACTGGCATTTTTTGCTGCGCGAGTAGCGCGGAGGGCGTTTGAAGCAGCCTAAGAAGAATGCAGACCCCGACCGCGGGGAATAGCGCCGGATGTTCAGCTTCACCCGGCGTGCTGTCAATCGGACGTTTTCCTGCCGGATCAGACATTTGGATTGATTGGGTCGATCCTGCCCGGCGCACCCGCTGTCGCGGCGGCAACGCGCGGCATGCCTTCAGCCAAAGCTTGCGCCGCTTTCGACCCTGCCGCCGCACTGCGCGCCCCCCTCACCGCCCCACCGCGAACAGATCCGACTGCACGACCGGGCTGTCGGCATCGACGAAGCCGGACAGGCCGACGCCGACCAGCCGATACAAGGTGTCGGGTGGCAGATCGACGCGCTCGCGCAGGGCACAGGCCATCGCGGCTAGATCCGCCGCGCCGGCGGGACGCAGCGGCGGGGTGAGGCTGCGGGTGAGGGTGCGGAAATCGGCGGTCTTGAGCTTGAGCACCACGGTGCGCGCGATGCGCCCGTGCTCGCGCTGACAGCCGGCCCAGGCCTTCTCGGCCAGACGATGGATGTGCGGCTCGAGCTGATCGAGGCGCAGGTCGCGCTCGAAGGTGTCCTCGGCGGAGATCTGCAGGGTCGGGCGTTCGGACTGCACCGGATGCTCGTCAATGCCGCGCGCCAGTTCGTGCAGGCGCCGGCCCCAGCGGCCGAAGCGCTGTTCGAGCAGGGCCAGCTCGTATGCGCGCAGCTCGCCGACCGTGCGCACGCCGAGCTCGGCGAGCTTGCCCTCCATCACCCGGCCGACGCCGGGCAGACGCCCGACCGGCAGCGGGACCAGAAAGGCGGCGACCTGCGCCGGACGGATCACGAACAGGCCGTCGGGCTTGCGCCAGTCGGAGGCGATCTTGGCCAGGAACTTGTTGGGCGCGACGCCGGCCGAGGCGGTCAACTGCGTCTCTTCGCGGATCGCGGCACGGATCGCCTGCGCGGTCGCGGTCGCCGAGGCCAGGCCGGTCCGGGTGACGCTGACGTCGAGGTAGGCCTCGTCCAGCGACAGCGGTTCGATCACGTCAGTGTGGCGCGCGAAGATTTCGCGCACCTGCCGCGAGACCGCCTTGTAGCGCGCGAAGTCCGGTGGCACGAACACCGCCTGCGGACACAGCCGCTCGGCGCGCAGCGCCGGCATCGCCGAGCGCACGCCGTAGACGCGCGCCTCGTAGCTGGCGGCGCAGACCACCGAGCGCGCGCCGCGCCAGGCCACTACCACCGGGCGCCCGCGCAGCGCGGGGTCGTCGCGCTGCTCGACCGACGCGTAGAACGCGTCCATGTCGACGTGCACGATCTTGCGGATCGGCGCGGGCATTTCAGCGGATCGCCCGGCGGCGGAGTGGGCGTCGCACGCGTTCCCGCGGTTCGCGCGGGCTCCGCGTCGCGCCGGGTTTGACCTCGATCAAGCGATCGCCATCGAGCCGGGGAAACCAGCCTTCACCGCCCGTTTTCCGCACGACCCGGGCGCAGACTGGCGACCTGCGCATTCGTGGTTTTCCTGCAGCCCGAGGAGAAGTGTCATGTCCGTACCCGCAGCCGATCTCGTCATCATCATGCTCACCGGTCCCGAAAATCCCAAACGCCTGCCTTCGGCCTTTTTCCTCGCCGCCACGGCGGCGGCGGCCGAGCAGACGGTGGTGATGTATTTCACCGGCCCGGCGATGGAATTGCTGGCCCGGGGCAAGGCCGAGTCGATCGTGCCGATCGCGGGCGGCAAGAGTATCGCCGGCTTCATGAAACTGGCCGAGGACAACGGCGTCCAGTTCATCGGCTGCCTGCAGTCGATGGAGCTCAGCGGCATGCAGGCCGGCGATCTGGCCAGGCCGGTCCCGCTGCTGACGCCGAGTGCCGCGCTGCCGGCGCTGGGTGCCGCCCGGCGCCTGATGACCTGGTGAGCTTCCACGGCCGAGGCTCGACACGCCGGGGGCGCGCCGCGTGCACTTCCCCGGGGCGCTGACGCCGAGGAGCACGCCGCAGGCCGCGGTAAGCTAACCTGAACCCGACGACTGAGGAGAATGCATCATGGCGACAGCCCGCGGTTGCGTGTTTCCCGACGAACTCCTGTACGACGTCCCCAACAACATGTGGTACCGGGAAGAACCGGACGGCAGCGTCGTCACCGGCCTGACCATGGTCGCCGTGGCGCTGGCCGGGCAGCTGGTGGCGGTGACGCCGAAGAAGGCGGGCAAGCCGCTGCAGGCGGGCAAGTCCTGCGCCACGATCGAGTCGGGCAAGTGGGTCGGCCCGGCCAAGATCGCCTTCGATGCCGAGGTGACCGCGGTCAACGATGCGCTGATGGCCGATCCCAAGCTCGCCAACGCCGATCCCTACCAGGGCGGCTGGCTGATGCGGGTCAAGCCGGCCGCCTGGGAGGAAGCGAAAAAGACCCTGGTGCCCGGTGGCCAGGTGGCGGCGCCCTACGAGGCGAAGATGGCCGCCGACGGCTTTGCCGGCTGCGCCTGAGCGCCCGGGAACAACGCGGACCCGCGCAGGCTGCCAGGCTCATCCTGCGCACCGGGACCACGCGGCCAACACCGGCCCATCGCGGCAGGCACGCGCGGATCAGCGCTCCGCGCCGCTCGTCGCGGACTCGATCGCGGCCTCGATCGAACGGCTGAAGTCCGCCGCGGTGATCGACAGCACGGCAACCGGATGCGCGGCGAAGAAGGCGTCGATGGACGCCCGCAGCGAGCCGATCTCGGTGCCGCGCAGATGCCCTTCGAGATCGAACACGATGCGCGGCGGCGCGACGAAGAAGTCGCCGGTGATCAGCACCTGGCCGATGCGGCGCCCGTCGGTCCCTTCCCGGCGCACGTAGGCGGTGACGGTTCCGCCGGCACAGCTGTGGGTGCCCACGCTGACATCGCCGCTGCCCGGCGGGCCGTCGATTTCGGCGACGAAGGCGTCGCGGCCGATCTCGGACTCGTAGAGCCGCTGCGCCTGCCGCATCTCCTCGTCAGCCAGTGTCCCCGCGACGGCCTGCAACCCGAGACATTCCCGGAATCCGGCCAGCAGCGCCTCCTGTACCGCATCGATGCCGGGCGTCGCGTCGCCCAGCAGCTCGCGCAGCGTCACCACGCGCTGGGCCATCGAGTCGAGGCCGCGCTTTTCCATCTTGGCTCTCGGCACGCGCAAGGCGCCGAGCATCGCCTCGCTGTTCATGTCCACCAGGACCGTGCCCTGGTAGATCAGCGTGTCGCCGTCGTACAGGCCCCCGGTACCGCTGATCTTGCGTCCATCCACCTCGATGTCGTTGCGCGGACGGTAGCGCGCGTCGAGACCGAAACGATGCAGACCGGTCGCGACGGCCTTGCAGATGGCGCCGGCGACGTCACCCAGCGAGGCCAGGCCCAGGGTGCGGCGGCTGAGCACCAGCGCCCATCCCAGCTGCCCCTGGTCGAGATAGATCGCGCCACCACCGGTGATGCGCCGGCCGACCCCGATGCCGTGCCGGCGGCAATATCCGAGATCGATTTCGGTGCCCAGCTCCTGATGACGCCCGACCAGCGCGGTGGGCGGAAAGTGGATGAAGCGCAGCGAGTCGGGGATGCGCCCCGCCTGGTGGGCCTCGATCATCGCCTGGTCGAGCGCGATGTTGAACCGTCCCTCGCGCAGACCGGCATCGACCACGCGCAGCGGCATCGTCATGACACGACGCGCACCGACGTGCCGAGCTGGCGCCGGATGCGGCGCAGATCGTTCCCGTTGGGCTGGAACGGGAAGCTGGCGATGTCGCTCGGCGGCGAGTCGCCGTAGGGGCGGTCGCAGGCGGACAGGTCGTCGCGGAACTTGCCGGGACAGCCGGAGGTGCGAAAGGCGATCCCGGCGTTGATGACCGTGTCCAGCTCCGCGCGCGGCAGGCCGAAATCCGCGACCCGGCCGTTCTCGTCGAAGCGCATCTGCTCGACGCGCACGCCGGCGTAGTCGATCAGGTAGCGGGCCAGCTGCACGCGCCGCCACTGGTCGCGCGGCGTCGGCGGCAGGTGATCCATCAGCGAGCCCTTCTCGGGAAAGAAACAGAACATGTGGCTGTGGCCGCCGAGATCGACCAGCTGCTGGACCAGCCGCAGGGCCTCGAATTCGGACTCGCCCATGCCGATGATGATGTGCGCGCCGAATTTCTGCGGTCCGAACACCTCGCGCGCGGCGAGCAGGATGTCCCAGTATTTCTGCCACTTGTGCGGCGACTGCACGCCCTTGCCGCGGGTGCGGTCGAAGATCTCCGGCGTCGCCGCGTCGATCGCCACGGTGAAGATGTCGGCGCCCAGATCCTTCAGCCGCACCACGTCGTCGCGGCTCATGGTGGTGGGATTGGAGAGGATCGACACCGGAATGGTGGCCGGATCGATGCGCCGGGTCCAGGCGCGCAGCACGTCCACGGTGTCCTGGTCCGAGCGCGGGTGCGTGATCATCGAGATGCACATGCGATGGAACGGGCTGGCGGCGCCGTCGCGCGCGACGATGTCGACGATCTGCTCCATCGGTACCGCCGGCCAGTCGACGCGGATGAAGTTGCGATCGGCGTAATCGCGTTCGGCCTCGCGGTGGCGCGCCAGGCCACAGTAGGCGCAGTTGGCGCGGCAGCCCTCGGGATAGGTCAGCAGCAGATTGAGGCAGCGCGTGCAGCCGCAGCGATGCATCGTGCCCGGCATGATGCCCAGCGTCATCGCCGCCGCGGTGGAGATCTGCACGTACTCGGGCGAGCGCATGTGCGGCGCCAGCGTGTTGTTGTTGGGCAGATAGACACCACTGGGTGCCTGGTCGGCGCGCTTGACGCGCGCGCCATTGCGCAGATCCGCCGGCGTCGGCGTCGGCAGCCGCGGCTGCATGGTCGCGAAGGCGTTGAAGTCGCTGCCGGCGGACGTCGTCGCCGGCGACTCGCCGGTTTGCTTGATGCAGCTCATGCGAGATCTCCCGCCAGCAGGGTGCCGTGAGCGACGCCGGCGCCGACCGCGCGATGCGGCCGCGCGGAGTCGCCGCCCAGCTTGATGGAACAGCAGGCATGCTGCTGCTCGTACGGCCGGCCGATCGCCCGCGCCACCGCCACCGTGCCGTCGGCCGGAAAGGCGATGCCGTCCAGGCCGGCCATCACCGCGTAGGCGTCGGTCACCCGCTTGTGCATCCCGGGTGGCCGCGCGCAGCCGAGCAGCACCTGGCGGTCCGGCAGGCGCGCACGCGCCTGGGCAAAGATGCGACCCACCGCCGCGGTGTCCGGTACGGCGTACGTGCCCGCCACGGCATAGAAGGGCATCACCACCACCAGCACCAGGGAGGAAACCGGATGCCGGGCGATGATGTCGAGCGCCGCCGGCTCGCCGAGGATGCGCCCGTAGTGCAGGCCGATGACGATATGCGGCGTGACCTGCATCGACGTCGCGCAGAGCGCCGCCAGGGTCGCCTCGAAGTCGGCCACCGGGCGGTCCAGGTGGTAGACCTCGCGGATCGTGGCGTCGGCGCCGATCACGTCCATCATCGCGGTATCGACGCCGGCCGCTTCCATCGCGCGCGCGCCGGCAGCGTCGGTCAGCGCGGTGTGGATGGCGATGCGCAGGTGCGGGAAATCGTGCTTCAGGCGCTCGACCACCGGGTAGAAGCGCTCGTAGCGGATCTCGTTGCGACGGTTGGAACCGCCCGAAAGCAGGAATCCGCGCAGGTTCTGCATCGCGATCAGATGGCGCACCTTGCGGTCGAGCATCTCCGGCGAGGTCGCCGGCAGCATCGGCTCGAGGATCTTGGCCTGGCAGTGGTCGCAGTTGAGGCCGCAGGCGCCGGCGGTGATGGAAAACGCCGGAAAGCTGTTCTTCGCGCAGCCCTGCAGCTCGCTGCTGGCGAATTCCTTGAAGGTGGGCGTCGAGAACCGGATCGGCCGCGAGACCGCCGTCGCGGCATGGCGTTCGAACACCTCGACCAGACCGGCATCGATCGGGGCGTCACTCAGCTCGTCAATGGCTTGCAGCGATTCCAGCCAGCTCATCGGCACCTCACGCGGGCAAGTGCGGCTCTGCGGGCGGCGGCGGCGCGCGATGGCAAGGCCATGACATCGGCGCGCACCGGACCCTCTCGTGGGACATCGACCAGCGTCGTCAGCCACTCCGGCGCGATCGCGTCGTCTTCTATCAGATCACAACGCAGGCTGCGCAGGATCGCCTGCGACCCGGGCGGCAGCCGGTCGGGCAGCTCATGCCCGCCGAGACACGCCCACAGACCCGCCCAGCAGCGGGCCAGGGTCCACGGGTTGTAACCGCCGCCGCCGAGCACCACGGCGGCCGGCACCCGCCGCACCAGCTGCCCGACCGCCCGCCACAGCGCGCCATTGCTGAGCATCAGGCGGGACAGCGGGTCACCGGCGAGGGCGTCCGTGCCGCAGGTGATGACCAGGGCGTCCGCGGCCAGCTGGTCGGCATAGGGCAGGACTGCCGCCTGCATCAGGTAATCCAGTTCGGAGTCGTTGAACCCCGCCGGCACCGGAAAATTGCAGGACCGGCCGGCACCCGCATCCTCCACCGCCCCCGTGTACGGCCAGCGGCCGGCCTCGTGCAGCGAGAGGGTATGCACGCGCGGATCGTCGCGCAGCGCCTCCTGCACGCCATCGCCGTGATGGGCGTCGAGATCGACATACAGGATGCGCGTGCAGCCGCGGCTGGCGAACGTGCGCAAGGCGAACACCGGATCGTTGAAATAGCAGAATCCGCTGGCCCGGTCCGGCTTGCCGTGATGGGTGCCGCCACCGGGGTGGAAGACGACATGACCCTGCAGCGCCAGCTCGGCGGCCAGGATCGAGCCGCCCACCGCCGTGGCAGCCCGCGTGAACACCCCGGGGAACAGCGGGTTTTCGCTGGTGCCGATGGCATGGGCTTTGCGCACCGGCAGATCGACCTGTCCGCGCGCATCGGCGTCACGCAGCGCCTCGACATAGGCCCGGTCATGAAACGCGCAAAGCGTCTCGACCGTCGCGCAAGGACAATCGCGCACCTGATCCGGCGCCAGCCAGTCCAGGCTGGTGCACAGCTCGACCACGGCGGATACCCGCGGGAAGGCCAGCGGGTGGTGGTCGCCGAAGCCGGGCTGCCGGTAGAGCGCGCTGTCCAGAAAGACCGCGGGGCGACTGTCGCGCATGCTGATTCCTGGCAAGCCCCGCGCGCTGCCGAGGCGTGGAAACCGATCCCGGCGGTGTCGCCCGCGCACGCTGCCTGCGCGATCGCCGGGCGCCATCCCGCACGCCGGGTCGACTATAGATGCACGAGCGCGCGCACCGCATCACCCCGGCGCATGCACCACCGGACCGATGACGGCACGCGCCTGATCTGGGTCAATCGCCGCACCGACGCCATCGGCGATGCTGTGGCATCCGCTCGCGGTTGCCAGGCAGGGCACCGAACCATGATCGATCACATTGAAGCCTGGCAGTGCGTGGGCTGCGGCCGCATCGAGGCGCCGCAGACCTGCATCGGCGTCTGCCGCGACCGCCGCATCCGGCTGGTCGATGCCGACGCGCACGCTGCCGCGCTGGCGGCGCTGCAGTCCGCGACCCTGCACGCGCAACGACTCGAGGCGCTGGTGCGGCAGCTGGCGCTGACGACCCCGCGCGACGACGCCTGGGAGCGCACCTACCGCGCACTTCAGCTGCAGGCGCGTCAGCTGCTGGAGCTGTCCGCCGATGCCGGCCCGGCGCCGTGACGTGTCCGCACTTGCGATGATCCTGCCCTGATCGGCCGACCCGCCGAGGCGCTTGATCGATGCCGCCGGCATGACCATCGTGAGCAATTCGTAAGTTGACCTGCGGGCGGAAATCGGTTGCCTTCCATGTTCCCCCATGACCCGCCCCCCAGCGGGCCACCCTGTTCGAGGAGTTCCCCATGCGTCTGCCGATTCCGATGTTGCTGACCTGCCTGCTCACCGCCGCACCGGCGCTGGCGGCACCGGTCACCGCGCCCGCCGCCGTCGCCCGTGCGACGACGATCCCGACCGCGGCCCTGGACAGCACCGCCGGCGGCATCAGCCGCGCGCAGTGGATGGCGGCGCAGCCGGTGCTGGCAAAACACGCGATGGTGGTCAGCGCACAGCACTACGCCACCGAAGCGGGCCTGAGCATCCTCAAGCAGGGTGGCAACGCCATCGATGCCGCCGTCGCGGTGGGCTATGCGCTGGCGGTGGTGCACCCGTGCTGCGGCAACATCGGCGGCGGCGGCTTCATGACCATCCATCTGGCCAATGGCAAGAACCTCTTCCTGGATTTCCGCGAGCGCGCGCCGCTGGCGGCGACGGCGACGCTGTTCCAGGACGCGCAGGGCAACGTGGTGCCCGGACGCAGCACCAAG
This sequence comes from uncultured Pseudomonadota bacterium, assembly GCA_963794205.1. Taxonomy (GTDB): domain Bacteria; phylum Pseudomonadota; class Gammaproteobacteria; order Xanthomonadales; family Rhodanobacteraceae; genus Metallibacterium. Next base: position 52,827 of record CAWCCR010000013.1, on the reverse strand, counting down.
ACCTGGCTGGGCGTGGGCGTGCCCGGCTCGGTGATGGGTCTGGATGCGGCGCTGAAGAAGTACGGCACCATGACTCGCGCGCAGGTGATGGCCCCGGCCATCAAGCTGGCGCGCGATGGCTATGTGCTGCAGCCGGGCGACGTGAAGATTCTCGACACGCGCGCCAGGGATTTCGCCGAGCACCCCGACGTCGCCGCGATCTTCCTCGACCACGGCCAGCCCTGGCAGGCCGGCGCGGTGCTCCGGCAGCCCGAGCTGGCACACACGCTGGAGCTGATCGACAAGGGCGGCAGCAGGGCCTATTACGACGGCCCGATCGCCAGGGCCATCGTCGCCGCCAGCGCGAAGCATGGCGGCATCCTCAGCCTCAAGGACTTCCGCGACTACAAGGCGGTATGGGCCAAGCCCATCGAGTGCCAGTACCGCGGTTACACCGTGGTCGACCCCGCCGCCGCCGAGTTCGGGCGAGACGGTGTGCGAGATCCTGCGCGTGCTCGACGGCTACCCGCTGGCCAGGTGGGGCTACGGCTCGGTGCAGACCTCGCACGTTCTGGCCGAGGCCGAACGCCACGCCTTCGCCGACCGCAACACCTATCTCGGCGACCCGGCCTTCGTGAAAAATCCGATCGCGCGCCTGCTGTCGACCGCCAACATCGCGCGCATCCGTGCCGCGATCCAGCCCGACCACGCCACGCCCTCCAGCGAGGTCAAGGGCAGTCTGGGCGCCGCCGAGGGGATGCACACCACGCACTACTCGGTGCTCGATGCCAAGGGCAACGCGGTCAGCGTGACCTACAGCATCAACTATCTGTTCGGCGTCGGCATGATGGCCGGCGACACCGGCTTCTTCCTCAACAACACGATGGACGACTTCACCTCCAAGCCCGGCGTGCCCAATTCGTTCGGGCTGGTGCAGGGCCACGTCAACGAGATCCAGCCCGGCAAGATTCCGCTGTCCTCGATGGTGCCCTCGATCGTGCTCAAGCACGGCAAGGTGTTCATGGTCACCGGCAGCCCGGGCGGCTCGACGATCATCTCGACCACGCTGGAGAGCATGATCAATGTCATCGATTTCGGGATGAACATGCAGCAGGCGGTCGATGCGCCGCGCGTGCACATGCAGTGGTACCCGGACATGATCTTCGTCGAGCCTGGTTATCTGACCCTGGCAAACCAGACCGCGCTGGAGAAGATGGGCTACCGGTTCAAGGTGGTCAACGCCTGGGGGGCCGACGAGGCGATCCTGGTCAATCCGAAGACGCACCTGCTGGAAGGCGCCAACGACCGCCGCCGTCCGGCGGGCCTGGCCGCGGGCTACTGATCGCCGCGCTCAGTGCGCTGCCGCTGCCGGTCCCGGCAGCGGCAGCACGAAGCGCGCGTCGGGCCGGCCGGGGCGCCAGCGGTCGACGACGTACAGTGAGCGCCCGTTGACGCTGACGCCGGACGTGTGACCGGGACTGTGCAGATCCGCGGGCAGCGCGGCATAACGCTGGGCCAGGGTTTGTCCGGCGATTGCGGGCGGCGCGCGCAAGGCCAGCAGCGCCGCACCGAGGCGCAGGTGGGCGGCGTAGTCGGCCGTCCTCTGGATTTCGTCGCTGTAGAACGCGCGCAGCACTCGCCTGTTGTCCGCAGCCACCGTCACGCAAGGAATGAGGCTGCTCACGCACCCAGCCACATCGAAATGAAACAGCGTTGGCAGCGTTGCCGCGGCAGGATCGTCGTCCAGCAATTGTGCGTCCAATGATGGCCGGCACCGCGGCGCATCCCGCTCGGCCAACCAGCTCTGGGCCTGCCGGCGATCGAACCAGAGCCAGGGGTGCCCCTTCTGCGCCTGTGCCATGGCAATCATCGCGTCGATGAACGCCATGGCGTTCGCCCGTTCGCGCCAGGCCAAGGCGCAACTGTCGACATCGGCCGCGGTGACCGGCCGCAGCGCCTGCGCGCAGGTTGCGGGCGTCGGCGTATCGGCCGGCAGCTGCGCCAGCATCGCCGCAGCCAGGCGGATGTCGTCACCGGCAAAGTTCGCGGCCACGTCGGTAAAAACCCAGTCGTTGCTGCCTTGATGCAATCGCCGCCAGCTGCCGATCGCGGTGCAGGTGTCGGCCAGCGCCGCGACGCGCTGACCGCGAACATAGCGGTCGGCCAACGCGGTCAACCACACCGGTTGCAACGGAGCCCAGCCCTCGGACAGCCAGATGCTGGCCGGCCCGTCGGGGAGTTCGTTCCACAAGAAATCCGTCTGCGTCAGTTGCTGGACCCGGTGCAGCGGCAGCGCTGACTGTGCCAATGCGGCCTCGACCGCCGCGCGATGACTGGCGACAAAACCGAGACAGTCATCCAAGAGCAGCGCGCACAGGCCGGCTCGTGGCGGCGCGGGCGGAGCCGGCCAGCGCTCCCGCGCGATCGAGACATAACCCACGATCCGACGCGCGCGGGCCGCGAGCAAGGCAGCCGTGGCCGGATCTGGCATCTTCGCCAACGCATGCAGATGCCGCAGGTCCGCCGCGGTCACCGCCTGCAGCTGATCGTCCGGCACCGGCCAGCGCGCCAGCCACAGCACGGGAAAGGCATTGCGCCCCGCGGGCGGCGCGCGCGCCGGCTGCATCGCCGCCAGCGCCGCGCGTCCGGCGGCATCGGGCCCGCGCAGGCGGCCGTAGGCGAACAGTCCGGCGACGATCAGGATCACGACCGCCACGACGGCGCCGATCCACTTCATCACCGTCAGCAGCCCGCGCGCGAACGGCAGCAGCCAACTCGATACGCCCATGGCGCGCCTCCCTGACGGCCCTGCCCCGGGCGCCTTAGTATCAGATCGGAGTGCGCACCGCGACTTGCAGTCCGCAGTCCGCAGTCCGCGGGATCATCGATCGCAACCCCCAGGGAGACCGCCATGCTGCAGAACATCCTCGTCGGCTATGACGGCACGCCGCAGTCGCGGCGCGCCTATGATTTCGCCGTCGCCGCGGCGGCGGCCTGCGGCGGGCGCGTGCATGTGGTCATGGCGCTGGTGCTGCCGAGCGTCGATCCCGGCACGGCGATCCTCGACGACCGCCAGCGCGACGAGGCCGAGCGCGCGCTGGCGACGCTGACCGCGCATCACGACCCGCGCCTGACCGTGACCACGGCGGTGATCCACGGCAGCCCCGGCGACGTGCTGCTGGCGGAAGCCTCGCGCCAGGCCAGCGATCACATCGTGCTCGGCCACACGCCGCGCGGCGCACTGCTGACCTGGCTGCTGGGCTCGGTGACCAGCGACGTGATGGGCGCCGCCCCGGTGCCGGTGACCGTGCTGCGCTGAGCCGCGCTCGATCCTCGCGCAGCGAGGGGACGGAGTTCGCGAAGGCGAGCGCGATGCCGTCACGCTGTTGCCGTCCGGATCCTTCGGGCTGCGCCCTCGGGGTGACAACGAAAATTGTCACCCTGCGCAACGACAACCGATTTGCCCCCTGCACGCAGCGAAGGCTCTGCCGTGGCGCAACCGCCGCCATCGATCGCGCGGCCGGCGACTGCAACGGCACTGCCATCGGATTGTCACCGGCGACGCGATCGCCGCCGGGACAATCGCGGGCGCATGCACCTGCTCGACACCACCCTGTTCCACGCGCCGCACAGCGGCGGCGTGAAACGCTATCTCGGCGAGAAGCGCCGCCACTGCGCGGCGCGCGGCGTGCGCCATACCCTGCTGATTCCGGGTCCGTGCGATGCGACCTGCGACACGACCATCACCCTCGCCAGCCCGGCGATTCCATTCGGCGCCGGCTATCGGCTGCCGTTGCGCCTGGGTGCCTGGCAGCGCGCGATCGAGGCCGCCGCGCCGGACGCGATCGAGGTCGCGGATCCCTATTCCCCGGCCTGGGCGGCACTGCGTGCGGCGGACCGGCTGGGCATCCCGGTGGTGGCGTTCGCGCATTCGGACCTGTCGCGATTGCTGGCGCACCGCTGCGGGCGCGCGGCGGCGGCGCTCGCCGATGCCTACCTGCGCCGGCTCTACGCGCGCTTCGACGCGGTGTGGGCACCAAGCCGGGTGATCGCGCGACGGCTCGAACGGGCCGGCGTGGCCCGGGTCGCGGTGCAGCCGCTGGGTGTCGACCCGGGAATCTTTCATCCGTGCCGGCGCGATCCGGCGCTGCGCGCCGAACTCGGACTGCCGGAATCCACCCGGCTGCTGATCTTCGCCGGCCGCCTGGCCGCGGAAAAGCGCATCCCGCTGCTGCGCGACGCGGTGCAGCGGCTGGGCGCGCCCTATCACCTGCTGCTGGTCGGCGGCGACACGGCGCGACGCCTGGATGCGCGCACGACACGTCTGCCCTACCAGCAGGACGGCGCGGCCCTGGCGCGGCTGCTGGCCAGCGCCGATGTGCTGGTCCATGCCGGAGCGCACGAGACCTTCGGCATCGTGATCCTCGAGGCGATGGCCTGCGGGCGTCCGGTCGTCGGCGTCGCCGCCGGCGCCATCCCGGAACTGGTGGATGCGCGGGTCGGCGCGCTGGCCACGCCCGGCGACGCCGCGGCCATCGCGGCGGCGATCGACGATGTGTACGCGCGCGACCCCGATGCGCTGGGCGCCGTCGCGCGAACGCGGGTCGAACACGACTACGCCTGGGCCTGCACCCTCGATCGCCAGCTCGAGGCCTATGCACGCTTGCTGCAGCGGACGCCGGCGACCGCGACCGCGATCCTGGCGGAAGCCGGCTGATGCATGCGCTGTGCATCGCCCTGCACGACGTCGCCCCGGCCACCTGGCCGCAATGCGAGGCCTTGCTGGCATTCCTCGATGGCCTCGGCGCGGCGCCGCTCACCTTGCTGGCGGTGCCGGATTTCCACGGCCGCGGCGGCTTCGAACCGCAGCCCGCGCTCGCCGCGACGCTGCGCGCGCGCCAGGCGCGCGGCGATGCGATCGCGCTGCACGGACTGCGTCACCGTGATGAAGGGCCGCCGCCACGCACACCGGCCGACTGGCTGCGCCGGCGCGTGCTGACCGCCGGCGAAGGCGAGTTCGCGGCGCTCGCTGCCGATGCCGCCGCGCGCCGCATCAGCGAAGGCCGCGCGCGTCTGGGCCGGCTCGGCTTCGCGATCGACGGCTGCGTACCGCCGGCGTGGCTGGCCAGCACCGGGGCGCGGGTCGCGCTGCGCCGCAGCGGCCTGCGCTGGACCTCCAGCCACTTCGCGCTGCACGACCTGGCCAGCGGCCGGCACCTGCGTGCGCCCTGCCTGACCGCCTCGCCGCGCTCGGCGTGGCGGCGCGGACTCAGTCGCGCCTGGCTGCGCGGCCTGCTGCGCGCGACGCGCCGGGAGCCGCTGCTGCGCGTCGGCCTGCATCCGGACGACGCCCTGCATCCGGCGCTGCTGGCGACCTGGAGCGCTGTGCTGCAGGAATTGCTGGCTACCCGGGTGCCGCTGACCAAATCGCAGGCCGTGGCCGCCGCATGTCCCGCCGCAGCGTCCTGCTGATCGCGCTGGCGCTGCTGGGCGTCGCGGCGGTTCCGCTGACGTTCGGCGGCCGCCCGACGCTGGCGCGGCTCGGCGCGTTTCCGCCCCTTGATCTGACCGCGCTGCTGGCGCTGGCCGCCTGCGCGGCCCTCGCGCGCGCGCTGAAGCAGTGCCTGCTGCTGAGCCGCTTGGGCCTGCGCCTCGGGGTCGCGCCCAGCCTCGCGGTCTCATTGGCGACGGAAGCGGCCTTCGCACTGACGCCGGCCGGCGCCGGCGGCTATCCGGCCAGCATCGGACTGCTGCGTCGCGCCGGCATACCGCTGCCGGCGGCCATGGCGACCACCGTCGCCGACCCGCTGCTCGACGGGCTGTTCTTCGCCATCGCCATGCCGCTGGCGGCGACAAGCGTGATCGACAGCGGCGCGGCGCGGGGTCTGCGCGAGCTGGCGTGGGCGACCGCGATCGCATGGATCGTCGGCGTGGCGCTGGCCCTGCTGGCGTGGCGCCCGCTGCGGCGACTGGCCGTCCGCCTGCGCTCGCGGAGCGGACACGGCTTGCCGCGTGCACGTCGTCGACGCCGCTGGCTGGCCGTCGCACTGCGTCTGGCACGGGCGCTGCGCCGGCTGGCCCGGGGTGGTCCGCGTTTCCTGCTGGGCGCCCTGGTCCTGACCGCCAGCCAATGGTGCGCGCGCTACGCCATCCTGTGGCTGATCCTCGACCGCCTGGGCGTGCCGCAGCCATTCGCGCTGCTGTTCCTGCTGCAGGCACTGGTGCTGCACCTGGCGCAATGGACCGGGTTGCCGGCGGGCGCCGGCGGCGCCGAGATCGGGCTGGGCCTGGCGCTGGCATCGCGACTGTCGGCGCCGACGCTGGCGGCGGCACTGCTGCTGTGGCGGCTGGGCACGCTGTTCCTGCCAGTCTGCGCCGGCGCCCTGGCCCTGCTGGTGCTCGGCCGGCCGCGTACGGCGGCGCGATCCGCCGCGGCGGATCGCGACGCGGTCATGCGATCTTCAAGATGAGCACGAGGGCCACACGGCGACCGGCGCTCCGGCAACGCAGCGGCGAGCGGCGTACCACCCAAAAAAAGGCCGCGACTTGCGCCGCGGCCCGGGTACCACACCGAAACTAAGCGTTGCTCAGAACGCCGTCCATACGTACAAGTAGGTCGTGTTGTTGTCGCTGGCGTTGGTGCCTGCACCGTCGTAGTTGTTCTTGGCGCCGTCGAACTTGCTGTAGAACATGTATTGCAAGCCGACGCGCAGATTGATCCACGGCTGATCCCACGAGGTGGCCTTGCCGAAGGGGTTCCAGTTGACTTCGACGATGCCGCCATTGGTGTCGGGCGAGCCGTTGGCGCTGCCGTAGAGCACGGCATCGGCGCTGCCCGTGTTGCGGAACAGCCCCGCGGTCGCGCCCCAGGTGTTCTCATACCAGTACGAGCCGTTGAGGTTGAGCGCGTTGACGCTGTTGCTGAGGTTGGACGACCCGCCGCTGGCGAAGGTCGCGTTCAGTCTTTGCTGTTCGTGGATATAGGAGGCGTTGGCGGTGAAGATGTGCTTGCCGGTACCGAGAAACTGGTAACTGCCGTCAACCCCGTAGTCGCGGAAATTGTCCGTGGGTCCGGGAATGGCGTAAGGCCGGCCGAACGCGTCGCTGCCGGGCAGGCCGCGGTGGGCGTCGAAGAACGTCGTGCCGATCTCGAAGTCACCGCCCTTCACCGTCGAGGTGTAGGCCAGCCGGGCGTAGGGTGCCAGGCCGCTGATGCGGCCGCCGTACCCGACATTGATGTCACTCAGGAAACCCGGCGACAACGCGCGATAGGCGCCGCCCTCGACATACCAGTGGTTGTCGATCAGCGAATAGCCGGTGACACCGACCACCTGCGCCGCAAATGCGCCGTACAGGGCGGGCGTCGCCGGCGCACCGGGCGCAAGGTCGGCGCTCATGTACGGGTACTGCCAGGCCGGAGCGGTGTTGAAGACGTCAGACAGTGTCGGATTGTTGTTGGCGGTGATGCCCCACATGACCGTATGGCCACCCACCCTGGACGTCTGCGCATAACGCACATCCGTGTTGTCCCAGCCCAGCTGGCCACCGTTCTCGGAGTACGTGGCCTGACCGAACATGCCGATGTGGTCGGACAGCCGGCCGGCGACAAAGATCGAAGCCTGCTGCATCTCGAGGTTGTTGTTGTTGTTGAAGCCGTTGGCCGGCGGCGAGGGCTGGCTGGCGGCGGTGTGGGTGTAGGACTCCACCAGCATTGCCGACAGCGGCAGATTGGACTGGCTGCCCGCCTTCATGGTGTAGCCGCCCAGCTTGAACAGGCGACCGAAGGGGGTGAGCTGCGGGCCGAAGCCGCCGATGTGGCAGGCCACACAGGGTTGATGGGTCTGACGCGCGTACGCGGGCACGGCCGAAGCCGTCGGGATGTATCCCACCGTGGCCAGCAAGGCGATTGCCAACGCCGCTCGCAGCGCCGGGGATCGGGACAACCATCGCGTGAACATGAGACACCTCCTGTTTTTTTTCAAAATCCGCGTCGCTCGTGGCCGTGACCTTGGCTTGCAGCGCCGGCCCACCGAGACTTTCAAGGTTAACGATACGTTATTGCCCTTGCCGCCCCTTGATTCCGATCAAGCCGACGGCCAGACGCGACCTTACGATGCGTATGAAAATGCGCGGCGCGCTGTCGCAGGCGGGCATCGTCTGCCTTCCGCGATGACTGAAACGGTCGCGCGGCGGCCATGCGGAGGGTGCTGGGGCCCCTTGGCTTATCCCCCGCAGGACCCGCGTCGGCCCGCTGCGGACGCATGTTTCCGCGGCCGAAACCGTGAACCGCGCCGCATTCCATGGCCTCCATCGCGTCTGGCCCGCAATTTGCTTGGCACGTCCGACTTTTGCCTGGCCGATGGGGGATTCACATGTACGGAACCTTGCGTTCGCGCTTTGCCGGCGCGGCTCTGATCGCCGCGATCCTCTGGGCTCCTGCGGCCTGGTCGGCCGCCGCCGTCACCTCGCGGCTGGAAGTCCGGCAGGTCGTCACGACGCAGGGACGCGAGATGTTGCGCTCCGCCGCCGCGGCCCGGCCCGGCGACTTGCTGCAATACCGCGCCGTGTACCGCAACGGCGGTGACACGGCGGCTATCCACCTGCTGGCCCGACTGCCGATACCCGCGGGGACCACGCTGCGGATCGACAGCATTCAGCCCGCCGGCGCGGAAGCCAGCACCGACGGCACGCATTTCGCGCCGCTGCCGCTGATGCGCACGACGACCGGCACCGACGGCCGGCCGCACCAGGAGCCGGTACCCGCGGCCGACATCCGCGCACTGCGCTGGGATCTCGGCACGCTCGCCCCGAACGCGAGCAAGAGCGTCGAGTTGCGCGTGCGCATCAACCGGCCGCAACCCGCGGCGGCATCCGCCAGGTCGCAAGGCAGCGGCGCGATTCTTTGATCGCGACCACTCCGGCTTGACCGCTCCGACGCACTTCCCAACTGCATAGCCCACTCAACGAAGCCAACACCAGGGAATCCGCCCGTGAACACGTCCACGACATCCAAACCGATGCGCGCCTCCTCCGGGTGGCGCCTGTTCTTCATGGTCATCGCCAGCTTCGTGTTCGCGCTGCTGGCGGTGAACCTGGCGCACGCCGCGCCGCCGCCGGCCGGCACCATGATCGGCAACCAGGCTTCGGCCACCTACACCGATGCTTCAGGCATCAGCCGCTCGGTCACCTCGAACGTGGTGCAGACCATCGTGCAGCAGGTGGCCAGCCTGACCCTGACCGCCAACGGCGCACAGACCTCGACGCCGGGCACCACGGTCTACTACCCGCACACGCTGACCAACACCGGCAACGGCAGCGACACCTTCGCCCTCGCCGCGGTCAACGGGTCCGGGTTCAGCATGACCGGCATCCAGGTCTTCGCCGACAACGGCAGCGGCCAGCCCACCGGACCCGCGATCACCTCGTCGGGGCCGCTGGCGGCCGGGGCGGTGTTCAAGTTCATCGTTGTCGCTGTGGTCCCGGCGACGGCGACCAGCGGCCAGACCAACGCGCTCACCGTGACCGCGACCAGCGGCTTCACCGGCGCGATCAGCGCCAGCAACACCGACACCACGACCGTCACCAACAACGCGGTGATCACGGTCACCAAGTCGATCAGCGCCAGCTCGGGTGCGGCGGGCAGCGGCCCCTATACCTACACCCTGACTTACACCAATACCGGCAACAGCACGGCCACCGCAGTCACCCTCAATGACGCGCTTCCGGCCGGTCTGACCTATGTGACCGGTTCCGGCCGCTGGAGCGTGACCGGCACCACCGCGCTGTCGGACAGCGGTGGCAGCACCGGGACCGCGCCCAACACCATCACCTCGACCTACACGACCGGAACGTCAACGCTGAAATACGTGCTGAGCCAGGTCACCTCCGGCCAGTCCGGGACCGTGACCTTCCAGGTCAATATCAACAGCAATGTCGCGCCCGGCGTGCTCAACAACACCGCGACCGATTCCTACAACGACGGCTCCGGCAACACGGTCAGCGGCAGCTCCAACACGGTCCCGTTCACCGTGACCCAGACCGCGGCGGTCGCCCTGACCGGTGCCACCGTCGCCAGCGCCAATCCGGGCACGACGGTCAGCTTCCCCAACATCGTGACCAACAACGGCAACGGCACCGACAGCTTCAACATCACCTTCGGCAGCAATACCTTTCCGGCCGGCACCACGTTCACGCTGTACAAGAGCGATGGCGTCACCCCGCTGACCGATACCAACGGCGACGGCAAGCCCGACACCGGCCCGCTGGCCGCCGGAGCCAGCTATACCGTTTACGTCCAGGCCCAACTGCCGGCCAATGCCAGTGGCAGCGGCCCGTTCACCCTGAACAAGACCGCGACCTCGGTGTTCGACCCGACCCAGTCGGCCGCGACCACCGACACCCTGACGGCCATCACCGCGTCCGCGGTCGACCTGACCAACAACAGCGCCTACAACGGCACCACCCCGGCGCCCGGCCAGGGTCCGGGCCCGGAGACCAACCCGGTCGTGACCCAGGCGGTCAATCCTGGCGCGTCCACGACCTTCGTCGTGTACGTCAACAACATCGGCCCGGTGGCCGATGCCTATGACCTGGCGGCCAGCACGGCGAGCAATTTCAGCAGCGTCAGCCTGCCCACCGGCTGGACCGTGACCTACAAGGCGGACGGCGGCAGCGGCACCTGCTCGAGCACCGGCGCCACGATCAGCAACACGGGCAGCATCGCGAAGGGTGGCAACGCCGTGGTCTGCGCGGTGGTCAGTGTGCCGGCCGGCGGCGCCGGCGCCGCCGCCGGTGCCAGCCAGATCTACTTCCGCGGCCTGTCGCCAGCTTCGGGCGCGCAGGACACCATCCACGACGCGGTCAGCGTCAACGCGGTGCGTTCAATCAGCTTCACACCCAACAACACCAACCAGACCTATCCCGGCGGCACGGTGGTGTACAGCCACACGCTGAGCAACACCGGCAATGTCCTCGAGGGCAACGGCGCGCTGTCGACCGTCACCCTGGCCGCCGCAAACAACAAGGCGAGCTGGACCTCGGTGCTCTACTACGACCTCAACGGCAACGGCGTGCTCGACGCCGGCGATCCGGTGGTGCCCGCGGCCGGCCTGCAGGCCATACCCGCCCTGGCGGGTGGACTCGCGCCCGGCCAGTCGATCACGATTTTCGACAAGGTCACGGCACCGTCCGGCGCCCAGGTCGGCGACGTCAACACCTCGACCATCACCGTCACCACCGCCAACGGAACGTACACCACCTCCGCGCCGGCAGCGGCGGTTGCGACCGACGGCACCACCGTGATCGCCGGCAACCTGCAACTGGTCAAGACGCAGGCGCTGTACGCCGGCTGCACAGGCCCCACCGGCGGCCTGGTCTTCACGCAGGGCAACGTCAATGCACTGCCGGGCCAGTGCGTGCTGTACCAGATCACGGTCAGCAACGTCGGCTCGGCCAACGCCACCAGCGTCGTGGTCTCCGATGCGACACCGAGCTACACCACGTTGAGCACGAACGCCACGACCACGGTCGGAACCGTGACCGACCCAGGGCTGGGCAATGCCGGCACCATCAGCGCGACGGTCGGCACCCTCGCGCCCGGCCAGAGCGCCGTGGTCGCCTTCGGCGTCAAGATCCAGCAGTAAGCACATCCGTCCGGCGCGGTTGCCTCCGATGAAAGCGCCCGTCCGTCGCGAAGACCTGACGTCTTCGCGACGGAACGGGGATCTTCGGACCCCGGCCGACGCCTTTCGCCCCGCATGAATCCGCACCCGACCCGACTGCGCCTGCCCAGCCGCCTCGCGGCGCTGCTGGCCCTGCCGTGGGCGCTGCTGGCCATGGCGCCGGCCTGGGCCGCGCCACCCGCCGCCGGCACGCTGATCGACAACACCGCCAGCGCGACCTATATCGACGGCGGCAGCGGTCTCTCTGTGCAACTGCGGTCCAACACCGTGCATGTCAACGTGCTGCCGCTGGAAGCTTGCACGCTGACGTCGGGCCAGACCATCGTGCGAACGCCCGGTGCGACCTTCGCGCTGCCCCACACGCTGAGCAATACCGGCAACGTCGGCGAAACCTGTCTGCTTGATCTGAATCCGGTCGCCGGCGCCGGCTTCACCCCGACCGCCCTGAGCGTGGTGCAGGATCTCAACGGCAACGGAATCGCCGATCCCGGCGAGCCGGTCATCGCGCAGGGAGCCGGCATCACGCTGGCAGCCGGTGCGGCCGTCGATCTCCTGATCACCGGACGCGTCCCCGGCAGCGCCAGTCCCGGCCAGACGGCTTCCCTGCAACTGATCGCCACCAGCCAGGCGCAGGGTCAGCGCAGCAGCAGCATCGATACCGTGGCCGTCGCCAGCGGCGCATCGCTGAGCGTCACCAAGAGCGCGTCCACCGCCAACCCGATGCCGGGCGCGCCGCTTGGCTACACCCTGGGTGTCAGCAACCAGGGCGATGCCCCGGCAGCCGGCGTGCCGGTGCAGGTGAATGGCGTGGCCGAGACCCTGTTCCTGCTGCGCGACGCGATCCCGGCCAACACCACATTTCTGAGCCTCGGAACGGCGGGCAGCGCACAACCGCTTTACCATCGCCTCGGCGACGCCGCGGACAGCTACCTCAGCGCGGCGCCCGCCGGCGCGGTGATCGACGCCATTGCCTGGGGCGTGCCCAGCCTGGCCGCCGGAGCCACGCTGACCGGCCAGTTCAGCGTGACCGTGAACGCCAATGCCGCCGGCACGCTCAACAACACCGCGTATGCCGACTCCCTCAGCAGTGGCGGCATCATCAGCACGCCGTCGAACCCGGTGCAGCTGCCGCTGCCGGCGCGCGCCGCGCTGATCGACTTCTTCCCCGACAACACCTATGGCACCCCGATCCAGCAGTCGCCGCTGGGTTCGCCGCTGTTCGTGCAGGTCACGGCGGCGCAATGCAACACCGACCCGACCCAGGCGCTGAGCTATCCGATCCGCCTGACCAGCCAGCTGACCGGCGACATCGAGACCTTCACCGCGATGGAGACGGCGCCCAACAGCGGCGTCTTCCGCATCAATCCGGATGTGCCGACAGCCGACGCCGCGACCCATGTCGTGGCCTCCGGCGACGGCATCCTCGAGCTGCTGCCCAACGACACCGTGACCGCGACCCTGCTCGGCTGCAGCGCAGCGGGCAGCGTCAGCACCACGCTGCTGATCGACCCCCAGGGCGTGGTTTTCGACAGCAAGAGCAACCAGCCGGTGGCCGGCGCCACGGTGCAGCTGATCGACGTCACCGGCGCCGGCAACGGCGGCCAGCCCGGCGGCCCGGCGCGGGTGTTCCAGGCCGATGGCGTCACCCGCGCCCCCAGCGCCGTGGTCACCGGCAACGACGGCAGCTTCAGCTTCCCGCTGGTGCTGCCCAGCACCTACCGGCTGCAGGTCACAGCGCCCGGGGGCTATCTGTTTCCCTCGAAGCTGCCGCCGGCGCTGCTGCCGCCCGGGCACGTGATCAACCAGCCCGGCTCCTACGGCGGCAGCTTCGTCATTGCCAGCCACGGTCCCGTGCGTCTCGACGTGCCGCTGGACCCCGGTGCCAGCGGCGGGCTGTTCGTGCAGAAGACCGCATCGAAGACGGCCGTCGAGGTGGGCGACTTTCTCGACTACACGGTCACCGTCAGCAACCGCTCCGGGATCGCCCTCGGCAAGCTCCAGCTCAGCGACTGGCTGCCCGCGGGCTTCGTTTATGTACCCGGCAGCGCGCGCCTCGACGGCCGGACACTCGCCGATCCGCAGCGCGGCGCCGGCGTGATGGGCTTTGCGCTGGGCTTGCTGGCCAGCAACGCGCAGGACGTGCTGACCTATCGCGTCGCCGTGGCGCCGGGCGCACAGTCCGGCACCGGCATCAACAGCGCGCAGGCGCAAAGCGGCACGCTGCGTTCCAACGTCGCCAGCGTCAAGGTGCAGCTGATCGGCGGCGTGTTTTCCGACAAGGCCTACCTGATCGGCAAGGTCTACGCCGACTGCAACGGCAACCGGATCCAGGACGCCGGCGAACCGGGCATTCCGGGCGTGCGCGTGTGGCTGGCCGACGGCACCTACGCGATCACCGATGGCGACGGCAAGTACAGCCTGTACGGTCTCACCCCGCGCGCCACCGTCGCCGCGATCGATCCGACCACCATGCCCGCCGGCGCCACGCTGGAAGTGCTCGACAACCGCAACGCCCGCGATCCCGGCAGTCAGTTCGTCGACCTGCAGAACGGCGAACTGCACAAGGCCGACTTCGCCATCCGCGAGTGCACGCCGGCGATCCGCGCGCAGATCGCCGCGCGGCGCAAGGCGCTGAACCATCCCGACGAGATCGCGCAGGTCGCCCGGTCGCTGCTCAATACCCTGCCGCAGGGGCCAGGCAACCTCGATCCGCGCGCGCTGCCGGCCAGTGGCACGCTGGGCCCCGAGGGTGCGCGCGGTGCCGGCCTGCTCACGGCAGGATCCTCGCCGCTGCTGCCGCTGGGTGCCGTGGGCGACTTCGGCGGCGGCACCACTTCGCAGTCGCCGGCCGCGCGGCCGTTGTTCCCGTCGCCGGTTCCCGCCGCACCCCGCGCGACCACCGGCACCGGGGCATCCGCGCCATCGCTGACCGCACTGCTGCCGACGATGGACGCCGCGGTCGGCTTCATCGGACTGGATGACGACGCGATCCTGCCCACCGATCAGACCCGGGTGCGGGTCAAGGGTCCGCTGGGCGCCACGCTCGCGTTGAGCGTCAACGGCAGCAACGTGCCACTCGACCGGGTCGGCGTGCGCGCGAGCCTCGAAAGCCGCCATGTCAGCGCCTGGGAATACATCGGCGTCAACCTCAAGCCGGGCACCAACGTGCTGACGGTGACCGCCGTCGATCCCTTCGGCAACGTGCGCGGTTCGGCCACCCTGCATCTGCGCGCGCCCGGCCCGTTGGCCGCGCTGCGCATCGTGCTGCCGGCGAAGGCCGTGGCCGACGCGCAGACGCCGGTGACGATCACGGTGCAGCCGGTCGATGCGAATGGCCTTCCGGTGACCACGCGCCTGCCGCTGACGCTCGACAGCAGCGCGGGCGCCTGGCAGGCCAAGGATCTCAATCGCGACGAACCCGGCACCCAGGTGTTCGTCGACGGCGGCAACGGCCGCTTCGCCCTGCTGCCGCCGGCGCACCCGGCGACCGCGCGCATCAGCGTGCGCAGTGGCCGCATCGAGGCCAGCGCCTCGCTTGCCTTCAGCCCCGACCTGCGTCCGCTGTTCGGTGTCGGCCTGGTCGAGGGCGCGCTCAATCTCAGCAGGCTCGATCCGGCAGCGATCGTGGCAACGTCCGGCAGCGACGGCTTCGAACGCGAGATCCAGAGTCTCAGCACCGGCTTCGACCACGGCAAGGGCAGCGCCGCCGCACGCAGCCAGCTGTTCCTCAAGGGCAAGGTGCTGGGCTCGACCCTGCTGACCCTGGGCTACGACTCCGACAAGCCCTCCAGCACCACGCTGTTTCGCGACATCCAGCCCGACCAGTATTACCCGGTCTACGGCGATTCCTCGGTCAAGGGCTTCGACGCGCAGTCCACCGGCAAGCTCTATGTGCGCCTGGATCGCGGCACCTCGTATGTGCTGCTGGGCGACTACACGACGCAGAGCGACAACCCGGCGCGCCAGCTGACCCAGTACACCCGCGCGCTGAACGGCCTCAGGGGCCGCTATCAGCAGCGCGGCTGGACGGTGGACGGCTTCGCCAGCCGCACCGTGACCACGCAGGCGGTGGTCGAGATTCCGGGCAACGGCACCTCGGGCCCGTACCAGCTCAATGCCAGCGGCGTGATCAACAGCCAGCAGGTGGATCTGATCGTGCGCGACCGCAACCAGCCCGGCGTGGTGCTGTCCGACACGCCCCTGACGCCGTTCGTCGACTACACCATCGAGCCCTACACCGGGCGACTGCTGTTCAAGTCGCCAGTGCCGACGGTCGACGCCAATCTCGATCCGGTGTTCATCCGGGTCAGCTACGAGCTCGACCAGGGCGGCCCCAGGCACACCGTCGCCGGCATCGATGCGCGTCATGCGTTCGGCCCCGCGCTGACGCTGGGCATCACCGCGATCGAGGACGACAACCCGCAGAACCGGCAGCGTCTGGACGGTTTCAACTTCACGGCGCACCTGGGCGCGAGCTCGCAACTGGTCGGCGAGCTGGCGCAATCGGCCACCGATGCCCAGGGCGTCGGGCAGGCGCAGCGACTGGAGTGGCGCACGCAGGGCACACGACTGCAGGGCCGCGTCTGGGCCATCCATACCGACGCGGCGTTCTACAACCCCAGCGCCCTGCAGTCGGCCGGGCAATCGCAGTACGGCGCCCGGCTGGGGCTGATGCTCGACGCCCGCAACCGCCTGGCGATCGAGGCACTGCGCACCGAATCGCAGCTGGCCGGCGGTGCCCAGACCGGCCTGTCGGCGGCGCTGCAACACAGCCTGCCCGGCAACATGAAACTGAGCATCGGGTTGCGCCATGCCGCTGGCACCGCGCAAGCCTCTCCTGCACCCGCGGTTGCAACCCTGCCGGTCAGCACGCCGGTCGCGTTCTCCAGCGCCTTCGTGCGCCTCGACTCGCCGGTGCCCTACCTGGCCCGCGCCAACGTCTTTGCCCAGTACGAGCGAGCGCTCAACGAAAGCGCGCAGGTGGCCAGCTTCGGCGGAACCTATGCGCTGGGGAATGCCGGCAAGCTGTATTTCAACCATGAAAGCAGCAACAGTCTGAGCGGCCCCTACGGGCTGACCCCGAACGCCAGCCAGTACACGACCGTGTTCGGCCTCAGCACCGCGGTGGCCGACCACACCCAGGTCTTCAACGAATACCGCATCGGTCAGGGCCTCGACGGGCGCAGCGCCGAAGACGCCATCGGCCTGCGCCATCTGTGGCAGTTGCAGCCAGGTCTGGGCGTGAGCGCCTCGGCCGAGCGCATCCATCCGATCAGCGGCGTCAGCAGCGACGCGTCCAGCGCCCTGACCAGCGCCGTCAGCTATACCGGCGATCCCGACTGGAAGGGTTCGGCGCGCCTTGAATGGCGCCGTTCGCTGCAGTCGCGCAGCTGGCTGGCCACTGCGGCGGAGGCGTCGAAGCTCAACGACAACTGGACCCTGCTGACACGCGGCCTGTACAGCCTGCTCGACAACAGCGGTGCCGGCGCCGGCTCGCAGCATCTGGCACAACTCCAGTCCGGCTTCGCCTACCGGCCCGCCGACAGTGATGTCTGGAACGCACTCGGTCTGATCGGCTACAAGCGCGACCAGGACAACACCCTGCCGCCAGGCCAGCAGATCGACGAGCGCGCATGGATCCTCTCGACCCACCTCAACGTGCAGCCGGCCGCATCGTGGATGATCAGCGCCCGCTATGCCGCCAAGCGCGCCTGGGATTTCAGCAACGGCCTGACCAGCATCGGCTGGTCGCAGCTGATCGGCGGCCGCGTGACCCACGATCTTGACCGGCGCTGGGACATCGGCATGCAGGGTTATGTCACCGCTGGGCTCGGGCAGCGCCAGCGGGCGCTGGGCGGCGAGGTCGGTTATATCGTGCAACGCAATCTCTGGCTGTCGGTCGGATACAACGTCATGGGCTTCGACAATCCCGATCTCGCCGGCGGCGCCTACACCCAGAGCGGGGTGTATCTGCGGCTGCGCTACAAGTTCGGCGGCGATCTGGAGCAGCAGGCGCAGGATCTCGCGCCGCTGGCCGGCGGTCGCGCGATGGCGGCGCAGACGGCCGCATTCGACGCCCAGCAGGCCGCCGGAGCCGCGCATGCGCCCTGATCGGTTTCCCGTATCGCGTCACACCGGCACGCCGCCCTGGCAGCGCCTGCTCGTTGCCATGCTGCTGCTCGCGGGTGCGCTGCATGCGCCGCTAGCGGCCGCCAGCACCTGCGGACCCGCGGCCTCGCAAGGCACCGCACCCAGCGATTACCAGAACTACTGCTGGCTGGATTTCAGCGGCTACAACGATGCCCTGGCGCAGGGCGGCGGACAGCCCTTCACCTTCACGTTGCCCGATGGTTCGACGCTGAAGCTGACCCTGACCGTCAGCACTAACTCGGCGAGCCCCGCGCTGCACGCCGCCCCGGTGCCGTCCTGGTCCGGCGCAGCGTTCGGCAACAGCGCCTTCCTCGGCATCCCCGGCAATCCGGTGCTGTACGAGTCGCAGAGCGGCTCGACGGTGACCGCCACCCTCAGCAACATCTCGATCACCCCGCCTGGCGGCGGCAGCGGCGCCCAGACCACTTACGCGATCGTCGCCGGCGACGGCGAGTCGACCAACAGCGGCGAGTCGTTGAGCTTCACCAGCAACGGCTCGGTCTGGAGGCAGCTGTCGCAGATCCCCAACGGCACCTACTATCCGACGGACGCGGGCGTCGGCACCGCGACGGTTACCGAGACCGGCACGCAATCCGGCGCCGCGGGAAGCTTCCTGTTCGGCAGCTTCAACAATCCGACACAGATTTCCTCGACCCTGGTCGGCAGCGGCCTGCAGGGCGTGGTGTTCGCGGTGCGCTTCGCCTCGGTGTCGTTGACGACCCTCATCAACGGCACCCGCGTCGATGCGGCGGATCAGTTCGCCTATTCGATCACCACCACCGGCGGCAGCGTGCTCGCCAGCAAGACCTCGACCGGCAGTGGCGCGGGGCCGTTTCCACTTGCCAGCGCGCCGACCGTTGCCGCCAGCTATCCCTTCGTCGTGTCCGTGGCGATGGCTGCCGGCAGCGCCAGCACGATCGCCAATTACACATCCTCGCTGACCTGCACCAACGGTTCCACGTCCGGATCGACGACCGTGGTTCCGAAGAATGCCAATGTCACTTCGTATACGTTCCCCTCGCTGCAGTACGGCGATGCCATCGCTTGCGTCTATACCCTCACACCTTATCCGGGCGTCTTCGGCTTCGCCTACAACGACCTCAACCACAACGGCCGCATCGGACGCCGGTGAAGCCGGCACCGGACTGGGCAGCCTCTACGTCAAGTTGGCGCCATCGAGCAATGGGGTGTGCCAGTCGCCCGCCACGATCGCCGTGCCGGTAAACGCGACCACCGGTGCCTACGCCGTGCCCGGCGTCCCGGCCGGCAGCTACTGCCTGATCCTCGATGGTGACAGCACGCTCGGCAACATCTTGCCGGCCGATCCTTCCGGATGGACCGGTACCGAGGCGGCGTCCGGCATCCGCCAGCTCACCATGGGCAGCACCTCGCCGGTAACGCAGAATTTCGGCCTCTACAACGGCATGGGCGTCAACGGCACGGTGTACGCCGATACCGGAACCGGCGGTGGTGTCGCCAACAACGGCGTGCAGGACGGCAGCGAGGCCGGCATCGCCGGCGTCTCGGTCAACGCATGGTCCGGCAGCACCAGCATCGGCAGTGCCGTGACCAACGGCGCCGGCGCCTATACGCTTTGGATTCCCTCCAGTGTCAGTGGCAGCGTGGTGATCACGCCGGTGCCACCGGGCGGCGATCTCGCCACCGGCGGCAGCGCCGGCAGCAGTGGCGGCGCCTACACCCGGCCCAGCGTGACCCTGACGGCAAGTTCGGGCGCGGCCGCGACGGGCGTCAGCTTCGGCCTGGTGCCACCCAACACGCTGGCTCCGGACGGCGCCAAGAGCGCCGCGCCCGGCACGATCCTGTTCTACGCCCACACCTTCAGCGCCGGCAGCGCCGGGCGGGTGACGTTCAGCACCAGCGCGACCGCGGCGCCTGGTGTCGCCGGCTGGGCGGAATCGATTTACCAGGACAGCAACTGCAACGGCCTGCTCGACAGCGGCGAACCGGCGCTGACCGCGCCGCTGACCGTCACGGCAGGCCAGACGGTCTGTGTGCTGGTCAAGGAGTTCGTGCCCGCCAATGCGCCGCTCAACGCGCAAAACCGCGTCCTGCTGAGCGCCACCTTCGGGTACAGCAACGCCAGCCCGGCACTGGCCGCCACCGCGACGCGAACCGACACCACGACCGTCAGTGCCTCGGGTGCCGTGCTGCTGTCGAAGCTGGTCAGCAATCTGACCCAGGGCACCGCCGCCGGTACCTCCAACAACGCGGTGCCCGGCGACACCCTGCAGTACCAGCTGACCGTCAGCAATCCCGGCAGCACGCCGATCAGCCAGCTGACGATCAACGACAGCACGCCCGCGTTCACCCGCTTTGTCTCCGCGGCTTGCCCCGCGACTGCAAGCCTGCCGGCGACCTTGAGCGCCTGCACCGTCAGTCGGCAACCCGCCGTCGGCGCCCAGGGTGCGCTGCTGTGGACCTTCACCGGCAGTCTGGCGCCGGGCGCGCTGGTGATCGTCAGCTATCAGGTGACGGTCAGCCCCTGAGTCTGCATGCGCGGCTGCATGCGGCGCAGGCCCCGTTGCAGGGCCTGCGCCTGAAACCGGTCGTTCGCCCTGCCTCAGATCGCGTAGTACATCTGGTATTCGATCGGGTGCGTCGCCGCGCGAAAGCGGGTGACCTCCTGCATCTTCAGCGCGATGTAGCCGTCGATGAAGTCGTCGGAAAACACGCCGCCGGCCTTGAGGAAGCCGCGATCCTTGTCCAGAGCCTCCAGCGCCTGGTCGAGGCTGGAGCAGACCTGCGGAATGTTCTTCTCCTCCTCCGGCGGCAGATCGTAGAGGTCCTTGTCGGACGGTGCACCCGGATCGATCTTGTTGAGGATGCCATCGAGCCCGGCCATCATCAGCGCGGTGAAGGTCAGATACCCGGAGTTGACCGGATCGGGAAAGCGGATCTCGATGCGCCGGCCCTTGGGGCTGGACACGTACGGGATGCGGCAGCTCGCCGAACGGTTGCGCGCCGAGTAGGCCAGCATCACCGGCGCCTCGAAGCCCGGCACCAGGCGCTTGTAGCTGTTGGTGGTCGAGTTGGCGAAGGCGTTGATCGCGCGCGCGTGCTTGAAGATGCCGCCGATGTACCACAGCGCGATCTGGCTGAGGCCGCCGTAGAGATCGCCGGCGAACAGGTTCTTGCCGTCCTTCGCCAGCGACTGGTGCACGTGCATGCCGGAGCCGTTGTCGCCGACCAGCGGCTTGGGCATGAAGGTCGCGGTCTTGCCGTTCTGGTGCGCCGACGTTCTTGATGATGTACTTCATCATCAGCAGCTCGTCGGCCTTCTTCACCAGGGTGTTGAAGCGCGTGCCGATCTCGCACTGCCCGGCCGTGGCGACCTCGTGGTGGTGGACCTCGACGGGAATGCCGGCCTGCTCCAGCAGGTTGCACATCTCGGCGCGCAGGTCGCCCAGCGAATCCACCGGGCTGACCGGGAAGTAGCCGCCCTTGACGCCCGGACGCTGGCCGGAATTGCCCTCTTCGTACCGCTTGCCCGAGGACCACGCCGCCTCTTCGGACTCGATCTCGTAGAACACGCTTGCCCATGTCGTTGCCGTAGCGCACGGAGTCGAAGATGAAGAACTCCGGCTCCGGACCGAAGTACGCGGTATCGGCGATGCCGGTGGATTTCAGGAACGCCTCGGCGCGTTTGGCGATCGAGCGCGGATCGCGGCTGTAGGCCTGCATGGTGCTCGGCTCCAGCACGTCGCAGCCGAGGATCAGCTGCTTGTGCGCGCTGAACGGATCGAGCACGGCGGTGGACGGGTCGGGCATCAGCACCATGTCCGACTCGTTGATGCCCTTCCAGCCGGCGATCGACGAGCCGTCGAACATCTTGCCGTCCTCGAAGGTGCCGGCATCGATGGCGTGCGCCGGGAAGGTGACATGGTGCTGCTTGCCCTGCATGTCGGCAAAGCGCAGGTCGACGAACTCGACCGCGTGTTCGGCCATCAGCTTGAGGACGTTGTCGGCGGACATGGGGTACTCCAGGGTGGGAAGGGGTGCACTGGCAAGGCAAGAGCTGTGCCAGCCGGGGCTGCTGCGCGGGATCAAGCCGTTGGCGATCCGGCGGGCCGGACACCCGCCGCGATTTGATTCAAAATGGTGCGGCCGGATGGCATTTTGCACCAAGGAGGTCATCGGCGCGGCCGTTCCCCCTCCTGTTTTCGCTCCGTCCGCCGCAAACGCACCCGTCGCGCGGCGTGGTCAGCGCGCGGCGCGCTCAGTCGTCGGCATCGGCACGGCGCAGCCAGTGCAGATAGGCGCCCTGGGCCGATTCATCGGCGCGGGTACCGGCACGGCTTCGGATGACCACGCCCCAAAGCGGCGCCCCGGACTCGCCGATCGGCCGGTCGACACGAACCTGCTCGCCAGCCTGCAGCGGGAACGCCGTCTGCAGGACCATCATGTCCTCGTGCATGTCCAGCAGCTTGGCGAACCGCGCGGCGCCGGTGCTCCAGCGCAGGTGGATCCGCACGTCCTGGGGCGTGAAGCTGCGGCGCTTGTCCAACTGCCAGCTTTCGGTCTTGCGCAGCAGCGACTGCAGATCGGGATCGTCCCAGTCCACCTTGACCGGCTTCTGCTCGGGGAAATCTTTGTCACGCGACATGAAGGCCCCCTGGAATGGCATCAGCGGTGTCCGGGACAGCCGCGCTCTCCGCACCGCACCGCACCAGTCACGGGCGCCGCGCCACCGCGCACCACGGCGCTCGCGGCGGATCCGTCCACGACCCTGCCGATCCGTCGGTAACGCCAGCTTGAGCTTACTCCTGCGTCCGCACGGCAGGAGCAGCGCGATCACAGCGTGCGCGCGGGCGCCGCGCACACGCGGACGCACGATGGTCCGACTCCTGCCGCCGGCGGGCCCGCAGGCATCGCCTCGCTTACCATCACGGCACTGCCTCCAGGGAGCTTTCCATGACGCTGTTCAACATCCTGCTGATCGCGCTGCTGCAGGGACTGACCGAGCTGTTCCCGGTCAGCAGCCTCGGCCATGCCGTGGTACTGCCGGCGCTGCTGCATCTGGGCATCAATCAGCACGCGCCCGGCTTCCTGCCGTTCCTGGTGGTGCTGCACGTGGGCACGCTGGCGGCGCTGCTGCTGTATTTCTGGCGCGACTGGCTGGGCATCGCCTGGGGCCTGGTCCGCGGGCCGCGGCCGGGCGATGCCGAAAACCATCGCCGCCTCGCCGGCCTGCTGGTGCTGGGCACGCTGCCGGCGATCGCGGTCGGCTTTGTGCTGGAAAAGCCGCTGCGAACACTGTTCGCCGATCCGTGGGTGGCGGCGCTGTTCCTGATCGTCAACGGCGGCCTGCTGCTGGTCGGCGAGCGGCTGCGCCGGCGCGGCGCGCTGCTGGCGGCGGCTGGCGAGCGCCTGGACGGCCTGCGCTGGCGCGATGCCCTGGTCATCGGCCTCTGGCAATGCCTGGCCTTCATTCCCGGCCTGTCGCGCTCCGGCGCGACGATGGTCGGCGGGCTGCGGCTGGGACTGAATCATGCGCAAGCCGCGCGGTTCTCGTTTCTTCTGGGCGCGCCGGTGATCACCGGCGCCGCGGTGCTGGAGATCCCCAAGCTGCTGCACACCCACGCCGCAGCGCATGCCGCGCCGCTGGCGCTGATCCTGCTGGCCGGCGCGGTGGCGGGCGTGGCGGCATTCCTCAGCACCGCGTTCCTGATGCGCTACTTTCGCCGCCACGAGACCGCTGCGCTCAATCCGTTCGCTTACTACTGCATCGCGCTGGGCGCGCTGGCACTGTTGCTGCTGCATTGAGCGCCGGTGCGCACGATCGACCGGATGGGCGCACGTCACGTCGGCCGGTCGTATGCCGGCAGGACTTGTTGTCCAGCGCATCGGGACGCAGGACCCGCGCGCCCCGCGGGACCCCCCGGGGATGCGTTCCCGGCTGCTGCCGGGATCCATGGACAGTCATCCGAGTACCTTCGCAGTGATCGCGCCGTCGGCGCCGGTTGCTGCCACGGTCATACCCAACCTGGGGACATCCCGCGCGCCGGTCGCGGGCGGGCACTGCTGACGTCCTGCTCGCCTCCAGTTCCCCGGACCGGAGGTGAGCCAAGCTCCTCATTCTCCTCCGCGTTGTCGTCCAATGCCGTCCGGCGGGCGGCATCGATCGCGCCCCTTCCGTCGACAGCGATGCTGCTGCTGCGCTCCGTGCCCATTCCGCGGGCCGGAACACGCCTGCCACTGTGCCCGCCAGGTGATCTCGCCCTGACACCCTCTTGCCACATCCCGTCGCCGCCGGCCGCCGCCGGTAACGACCGTGCCACGGAATGAGGCCATGTTCTTGTTCGCACGCCACGATTGCTTTCGCTCCTGCTGGGATCTTCCGCGCTGGCCGCGTGCATAGCCGCACGCGCCGACTCCACCACCGTGTCGCCGCTGCTCGTATTGCGGCTGCTCGATGGGCAGGTGTCCTGTATCGGCCAGCACCAGAGTCCGCTGAGCTCTGCCTGCGCGCGGGCGGCGACAAGGCGATCACGCGCACCGATGGTGTGTATCCGGGCGGGCATCGGCCGGCGCATCCGCTTTCCTTCTCGATACCATACTGTTCCGCAAACGCGGCCAACCGTCGCGTACCCTTAGCTCCACTGAGGCGATCGTGGAGCGCCCCCCATGCTGGCCCACCTCAACGCCATCCTGCTCGGCCTGATCGAGGGCATCACCGAGTTCCTGCCGATCTCCTCGACCGGCCACCTGCTGATCGCCGAGCAGTGGTTGGGCGCGCGCTCGGACCTGTTCAACGTGGTGATCCAGGCCGGCGCGATCCTGGCGGTGATGCTGGTGTACCGGCACCGGCTGTGGACGCTGGCAACGGGCCTGGGCCGGCGCGAGAACTTCGACTACGCCGCCAAGCTGCTGGTGGCGTTCCTGATCACCGGCGTGCTGGGACTGATCGCGGCAAGGCTCGGATTCAAGCTGCCGGATACGGTAGCGCCGGTGGCCTGGGCGCTGATCCTGGGCGGTTTCTGGATGCTCGGAGCCGAAAGCCTCGCCGCGCGCCTCGGGCCCGGCGCGAGGATCACCTGGGCGGTGGCGATCGTGGTCGGCCTGGCGCAGATGGCAGCCGGGATCTTTCCCGGCCTGTCGCGTTCGGGCGCCACCATCTTCGCGGCCATGCTGGCCGGGACCCGCGACCGTTCGGCGGCGACCGAGTTCTCGTTCCTGGTCGGCATTCCGACCATGTTCGCTGCCAGTGGCTATGAGCTCTTGCGCCACGCACACCACGCGGAGCCCGCAACGCCGCCCGAGCACTGGGCCACGCTGGGCACCGCCTTCGTGGTGTCGACGCTCACCGCCTTCGTCGCGGTGAAGTGGCTGCTCGGTTACATCAAGAGTCACCGCTACACGCTGTTCGCGTGGTACCGCATCGCGCTGGGGCTGGCCCTGTTCGGGCTGCTGCGACTGGGTTGCGTGCACTGAGAACCAGCGAAGCCATCCGGTACTCGGGTCGATCGCCGACGACCGCTTCGCACGTTCCGTGTCGCGGCGGTTTCCAGCGCGGCAACACAGCGTGCTCCGACAGGCCCTCGGCAAACCGGCGCAGTACCCCCATCCTGTGGACATCCCGCCCCGGAGCACCATCATGAGCACCGCCCGCACGATCACCCGCCGCATTCGCGGCCTGCCCACCAGCGATGGCGCCGGCGTCAAGCTGACCCGCGTGATCGGCCAGCCGGCGCTGGCAGATGCTCGATCCGTTCCTGCTGCTCGACGACTTCGGCTCGGACGCAGGGCGCCGACTACATCGGCGGCTTTCCCGATCATCCGCACCGCGGCTTCGAGACCGTGACCTACATGCTGGCCGGGCGCATGCGTCACCGCGACAACCACGGCAACAGCGGCCTGCTGGTGCCGGGCGGCGCGCAGTGGATGACCGCCGGGCCGGGCATCGTCCATTCCGAGATGCCCGAGCAGGAGGACGGCCTGATGCGCGGCTTCCAGCTCTGGGTGAATCTCCCGGCGCAGCGACAAGATGACGCGCGCCGCGCTACCAGGACATCGCGCCGGAGCAGATCCCCGCAGATCGAGCCCGCGCCCGGCGCGCGCGTGCGCGTGATCGCCGGCGCGCTGGCCGGCGCGCAGGGCCCGGTCAGCGGCATCGCCACCCGGCCGCTGTTCCTCGACGTCGCGCTCGCCGCCGGCGCCGCGCTCGATGTGCCATTGCCCGCGGGCCATAACGGCTTCGTCTACGTCTTCGAAGGCGCCAGCGTGACCATCGGCGACAGCGTACTGGACTTGAACGAGCTCGGCGTGTACTTGGCCCTGGCGACGTCGTGCGCCTGGCGGCAGGGAGCGAGGCGACGCGGCTGATCCTGGTCGCCGGCCAGCCACTCGACGAGCCGGTGGCCAGGTACGGCCCCTTCGTGATGAACACCCGCGAGCAGATCATGCAGGCGGTCGAGGACTTCCGCGCCGGACGATTCTGAGTCGTCGTCGCGCGGTGGCAGCAGGCACATCAGGCGAGTGCGCCATCATCGACGATCCATCGGATAGCGTCCTGCATGACGGTGCGCTGTCATCCCGAGGGCGCAGCCCGAGGGATCTGATGGATCGACGCCGCCACGGGCGCGCACTCCCGACCGCGCCCGGCGATCTGCGTCTCGAAGAAATCCGCGATCAGGTGGTAGACGTGCTTCTGCATCGCCGGGGTGCTGAGACCGTGCTTGGCGCCGGGATAGGTCATCAGGCGGAACTGCGTGCCCTGCGTCTGCAGCGCGCTCATCAGCTCGGTGGAATTGAGGAACAGCACGTTGTCGTCGGCCATGCCGTGCACCAGGTAGAGCGGCGCGGTCAGGCCCTTGAGGTACGGAAACACCGCACTCTCGGCATAACCCTGGGGATCGTCCTGCGGCCGGCCCAGGTAGCGCTCGGTGTAGAAGGTGTCGTAGAGCTTCCAGTTGGTGACCGGCGCGACCGCCACGCCGCCGGCGAGCTGGGCGGAATCCCTGGCCAGCATCATCACCGTCAGGTAGCCGCCGTAGCTCCAGCCGAACACGCCGATGCGCCGCGGATCGACCCAGGGCTGCTTGCGCAGCCAGTCGATGCCGACCTCCTGGTCGGCCACTTCGGCATTGCCGAAGCGGTGGTAGATCACGTCGGAGAACTGACGGCCACGCCGCGCCATGCCGCGGTTGTCCAGGGTGAACACGACGAAGCCATGCTGCGCCATGTATTCGGCGAACAGCGGCGGCCAGGCGCGCACGACCTGCTGCGCGGTGGGGCCTCCGTAGTAGGTGTCGAACACCGGGTAGCGTTTGGTCGGATCGAAGTCGAGCGGCTTGTACAGCCGGTAGTACAGCGTCTGCCCGTCGGCCGCGGTCAGCGTGCCGAACTCCGGTTTGATGTGGTCCTTGAGGTAGGGCCAGTAGGGATGGCCGGGCTCGAGCTTGTTCTGCTCGATCCACGCCAGGCGCGCGCCGTCGGCGGCATGAACGCTGACCTGCGGCGGCTGCTCGGGGCTGGAGTAAGTGTCGACGTACAACGCGCCGTCGGGCGAGAACTCGGCGACATGGGTGCCGTCGCGACGGCTGATGCGGAGCGGCGCATCGGCGCCGCTGCCGTCGAGCTTCAGCGCATAGATCTGCCGATCGGGCACGAAGTCGCGATTGGAGCTGACGTAGACCAGACCGTTCTTCTCGTCCACCGCGAGCAGGCCGTCGAGGTTCCAGGCGCCGGCGCTGATCGGATGCAGCAGCCGGCCATCGAGGTCGTAGAGATACAGGTGATGAAAGCCGCTGCGCTCCGAGCCCCAGACGAACTCGGGACTGTCCTTGAGAAAATGCAGATCGTTGTTGAGGTTGATCCAGGTCGTCGAGGTCTCGGTCAGCAGCGTGCGCGCGGCCAGCGTGGCGGCATCGACGCGCACCAGCGCGAGGTGTTTCTGGTCGCGCGTCATCCACTGGTAGGACACATCCTTGGCGCCCGGCAGCCAGTTGACGCGCACCAGATATTCGGCGTCCGCGGGCGCGGCGATCCAGCGCGGCGCGCCGCCCTGCGGCGCGATCAGGCCCAGCTGCCAGCGCACGTTGGGATCGCCGGCAAAGGGATAGCGCTGCTTCACCACCGCGGTGCGGTCGGCGTACAGCTCCATGCGCTCGGTCAACGGCACGTCGGCCTCGTCGTAGCGTTCGAAGGCGATCGCGGAGTCGTCCGGCGCCCACCAGTAGCCGGTGCTGCGGTCCATTTCCTCCTGCGCCACGAACTCCGCCTCGCCGTTGTGCACGCTGCCGCCGCCGTCGCGGGTCAGTTCGCGCAGCGTGTCGTCCTTGAGGTCGTATACCCAAAGGTTCTGGTCGCGCACGAACGACACGTAGCGGCCACGGGGCGAAATCTTCGGATCAAGCGCGAAGCCGTCGCCGATCGGCAGTGCGCGCACGCGCTGCGTCGCCAGCGTGTACAGGTACAGCTTGCCGTTGAGCGGAAACAGCAGGTGCGTGCCATCCGGCGCCCAGTGGTAGTTGACGATGCCGGAATAGATCGCCGTGCGCTCGCGCTCGCGGCGCGCCTTCTCGGCGTCCGACAGCCGTTCGCCCTGCGGCTCCAGCACCTTTGCCGCGACCAGCAGGCGCGTGCTGCGATCCTTGAGGTTGTACTCCCACAGATCCAGCCGGTACTGGTCGTCGGCACTGCCGCGCAGGAAGGTGACCCGCGAGCCGTCCGGCGCGATCCGCACGCGGATCGGCGCCGGCCCGCTGAGCGCGGGATCGTCGAACAGGCGGTTGATGGTGAGCTTGTCGGCCATGGCGGGTAAGGTGGTCAGGCAAAGAAGAGCGAAGATCCAGGCGCGCATGGCGCGGTTCCCCCGCTGCGGAAAGCCGCGATCAGAGCACGAGCGCCCGGGCTGCGCCAAGCCCGGCAGCATCGCTGCCCCCGACCGCGGCCCCGGCCCGGGGCTGCCGCCGTTGCCGCCGCCTCAACCCGTATTCTGCAGCCCCTGTGCCACGCCGTTGACGCTCGCCACCAGCGCGTGGAACAGCGCATCCGTCGGGCGACCCGACGCGCGCCAGCGCCGCAGCAGATCGACCTGCAGCAGGCTCATGGGATCGACATAGGGATTGCGCAGCCGGATCGAGAGCGCGAGGCGCGGTGAACACGGGCTCGACGTCGAGCCGCCGCAGCCAGCCGATCAGGGTGTCCCGATCCACGCCATCGGACTTCAGTTTGCCCGACACGTCGCGCAGGCTTTCCGGCTGCGGCGCGGCTCGCGCGCGCTGGTAATCGCGATGACGCCGGATGCGATGCACACGCTCGTCGAAGTTGGCGACATGGAAGTAGGTCGAGAAGGCGCGGATCAGCTGCCCGGCGCGCTCCGCGCGACGCTCGCGCAACGTCCCGGCCAGCGCGTCGGGTGTCGTCGCGGTCTGGCGCCGCGCGCTGGCGTTATCGCCTCGACTTCGTCCAGGATGCCGGCGCCCAGCTGCTCGCTCAGTACGTCACCCACCAGCGTGCCCAGTCGCCGCTCGTCCTCGCGCAAGGGGGCGTCCGGCCCCCCGAATTCGATCTCGTGACGATCATGCACGCCGGACGGTCCCTGCGGTGGCACGGGCCGGCCCCGACACCAGCAGGACCGCCCGACACCACCGAGTACGCGCCCCCTGGCGCCGCCCGCCGACGGCGCCGGCACGTTTACTGGCAGCTGCCGCTCGTCACCGGGCAGGGAGGATAGGCCGGCTGTGCCGGAAACGCCGGCAACCACGGCGGCGGCGGCGGCACCGGGGTTGGCTGCTGCTTGATCTCCTGCGTCAGCACGGCCACGGCCTTCTCGATCTGGGTGTCGCGACCCGTGTGCGCCAGCAAACCGGGATCGACATGCTGCTCGATCGAGGGCACCACGCCGATGTTCTCCACCACCCACTTCGAGTCGGTGCCGTACATGGCGATCTCGGACACCACCTGCGCGCCGCCATCGAGCAGCTGGAACGGCGCCTGGTAGCCGCGCACGCCGCCCCAGGTACGCGAGCCGATGGTCGGCCCGAGGTGATACTGCTGGAAGCGGTAGGCGAAGATGTCGCCGTCCGAGGCCGAACCGCCATTGATCAGCGCGGCCAGATGACCGATGTAGGCATCCTCGGGGCTCTGGTTGTAGGCGCCATGACGATTGGTCCAGGCCCCGACCATCCTCTGGTTGAGCTGATTGAACAGGATGGTGTCGATGAAGCCGCCGAGATTCCAGCGGTCGTCGATGATCAGGCCCGGCTTGGTCAGCTGGCTGTAGTACTGGCGGACGAACTCGTGCAGACCGGTCGCCTCCATGTCGTCCAGATACACGTAGCCGATGGTGCCGCCCGACAGCTTGCTGACCTCGCGGCGGTTGTTGTTGATCCAGTGCAGCAGATGCAGCTTGCCGCTGTTGACCACCGGCCTGACCAGGATCGTCCACGGCTTGCCGCCGGGCGATGCCGCCACCTGCAGTGCGATGGTCTGGCCCAGCGTGCCCTGCAGCAGCTGGTAGGGATTGGTCGGTGCCTTGAGTTCATGACCGTTGATGGCAAGCACGTAATCGCCCGGCTGAACCTTCAGCCCCGGCTGAGCCAGCGGCGCCCTGTAGCCCGGCACGGTGTTGTCGCCGTGGAAGATGCGCTTGAGGTAGTAGCGTCCCGCGCTGGCGTTGAGCGCGAATTCAGCGCCCAGCCCGGCGGTGGGCTGCGGCGGCGTGCGCCAGCCCATGTCGCCGCCGAACACATACATGTGGCTTTCGCCCAGCGAGCCGATCATGTTGGCGATGATCCAGTTGACGTCCGCGCGACTCTGCGCCAGGGGCAGCAGCGCGCGATAGCGATCACCCAGCGCCGCCCACCGCGCCTTGATCAGCTCGGGGTTGACGAAGTAATCGCGCACGTTGCGCCAGGACTCGTTGAAGATCTCGGCCCATTCCTTCCGCGGGTCGATCTGCATCAGCATGTGCGAGGTGTCCAGCGGCTTGGCCTTGGCCTTGGGCGCGAAGATCGCCGGCCGCAGCACCCACTGCGACTTGACCTGGTAGAGCAGGGTCGAGCCATCGGCCGACAGCGCGAAGCCGCCACCGATACCCGGCACCAGAGTCAGCGCCTTGCGCTTGGCCAGGTCATAGGCGCGCAGCTCCGGCATCTCGCCCGGAAGCGCACCGCCCAGCACGGGCACCGGCACGGTCACGTAGTACACGACGCCCTTGGCCTCGGCCACCTGCGCGATGTTGGCTGCCGGTACCGGAACCTGCACAGCGCGTTCGATCAAGCCATTGAAATCGATCCTCACCGCGGGCGGCTGCGGCTTGCCCTTGGCCTTGGCCTTGGCGGTCGCCTTGGGCCTGGGCGCGGAGGGCTCCCGGGTACGCGGAGCGAACGGCGAGGGCGTGGCCGCCGCGAGCGTGGCCACGTACAACCCGTCCGGCACCACGCCCGAGGCGCCGAAGCCATAGCTCGACAATACCGGATTCACCAGCCGTGCCGAGACGAAGTAAAGATACTTGCCGTCCCGCGAGAACGCCGGTTCGCTGTCGTTGAAATCACCACGGCTGACTGCATGCAACTGGCCATCACCGATGCCGTAGATGAACAACCCGCGCAGATGGTTGGGCAGGTGCTTGGAAAACGCCAGCCAGCGGCTGTCGGGCGAGAACGCCACATCCTGGAAGGCGCCGATGATCTTCTGCGGATCCGACGTCACCTCCTTGCGCGCGCCGGTTTTCACGTTGACCAGCCACAAGCGTTGGCGCGAGTCGGTGCAGGTCAGCCAGTCGCTGTCCGGACTCCACAGCAGAGGCCCCGCGTAGCTCAGGTTGCCCTGCGCGGTCAACGCCTTGGCTGCACCCTGGCCATCGGCCGGCCGCAGCATCACCTGGCTGTCGACGCCGGTATCACGGATGTAGGCGATCCACCGGCCATCCGGAGACCAGGATGGATCCTTGTCATTGCTGGCCTCGGTCTGGCTGATCTCGGTGGTGTGGCCATATTCGGCAGGTACTGCGAACAACGCGCCACGCGCGCTGAATACGGCCAGCTTGCCGTCCGGCGCAACGTCGGCCCCACGGATCATCTTGGCCGCGGCGTATTCAAACGGAAGGGTGCGCGCGCCGTCCAGCGGCACCGTCACCGGCACCTGCGCGAGCTTTCCGGTAGCGAATGAATAGACGTAAAGACGTCCGCCGTCCGAGAGCGCGATGCCGCTGTCGCCAAGGCTCGGCCAATCGATGTCGTAGGCGTCGAAGTGGCTGACCTGGCTCGTGGCGCCGGTCCTGAGGTTGCGCTGCCAGAGGTTGAGCACGCCGTTCTTGCCGCGGTCCGAGGCGAAGAAGAGTGTGTCGCCGTACCACATCGGATACGTGTCCTCGCCCTTCCAGTGCGTCAGCTGGGTGCTGGCGCCAGTGGCGAGGTCGTAGGTGAAGAGGTTGTCGGCCTGGCCACCGTAGTAGCCCTTGCGGTGAAACGCCCGCAGCATGTGCGCCAGCTTGTTGTAGGCCACGACGCTGCCGCTGGCGTTGAACGCGAGCGGCCCGGTCCATGGCATCGGCAGCGCCACCGGCAGACCACCGGTGACCGGCACCTCGAAGGCGCGCTCGATCTGCGGGTTGAAGCTCTCGCGACGCGAGAGGAACACCACGTCCTTGCTGTCCGGTGTCCAGCCCAGCACCACGTTGTCCGGCGCGGTGAGGATCTTGCCGCCCATCGCCGCGTTGACCGAACGCCAGGTCAGTTGCCTGACCAAGCCGCCCGTAGCGGCGATCACGTAGACGTCGGTGTTGCCGCGATACCAGCCGGTAAAGGCGATCCACTGGCCGTCGGGGGAAAACACCGGATGCGAGTCGTATCCGGAATCGGAAGTCAGGCGCGTGGCTTCACCACCCTGCACACCCACCTTCCACAAGGCGCCTCCGGCCTCGAACACCACCGTGTCGCCGTGGATCGTCGGGTAGCGAATCAATGCCTGGGCCGGGCCAGTTGCGGCGGCCAGCGCAAGGACGGGGAACGCCCACGCCAGCAGCGCGGCGCACAGCTTGACGGATACCTTCATGACCACTCCTTCGGCAAAGATCGGCGCGGTCGACCGCGCCATGGGGCCTTACCGGGCACAGCGAACAACGACCGAAGCGGACGCTGCACCGCGTGGCGTCCTCGTGCTTGCGGTCGCCACGCGTCTGGGTCGCAAGGCAACCCTGAGCAGACCGGCGGAAGGCGCTGCAAGTTCCGGCAGCATCTCGCAATTTGCCGGCGAATAGGCTACGAAGTCGTAGGATTCGAGTGGTACGTTCGCCGTCGCCGCGGACCGCTGTGTGGCCAGGCCGCTAGGCCGGGCGCCCCTGACCGAACAGGATGCGACGCGCCTCGGCGCTGCCGGTGTCGCTCTGGGCGCGGTAGGGTTCGCCGCGGGCGTAGGCGCGTTGCGTCGCCGGGCGCGCGGCGATGGTCTCGTACCAGCGCTTGAGGTGCGGGAAATCCTCCAGCCGCATGCTTTGACGCTCGTGCGACACGATCCACGGATAGCAGGCCATGTCGGCGATGGTGTACGCGTTGCCGGCGACGAAGGCGTGATCGGCGAGGCGCCGGTCGAGCACGCCGTACAGGCGCCGCGTCTCGTTGACGTAGCGCTCGATCGCGTAGGGAATCTTCTCCGGCGCGTAGCCGCTGAAATGGTGGTTCTGGCCCAGCATCGGCCCCAGGCCGGCCATCTGCCAGAACAGCCATTGCAGGGTCTCGACGCGCCCGCGCAGATCGCCGGGCAGGAACCGGCCCGTCTTTTCGGCGAGATAGAGCAGGATCGCGCCGGACTCGAACACGCTCACCGGTGCGCCGCCGTCGACCGGCGCGTTGTCGACCAGCGCCGGCATCCGGTTGTTCGGCGCAATCTCGAGAAACGCCGGATCAAACTGCTCGCCCTTGCCGATGTTGACCGGCCTGATCACGTAATCGAGTCCGGCCTCCTCGAGAAACAGCGTGATCTTGTGACCGTTGGGCGTCGGCCAGTAGTAGAGCTCGAGCATGGGGACACTCCGCACCATGGGGACCGGATGCACATTGCAGCATCAGCCGGAAAATACAATCGCGTCATCCGCCGCGGGCAGGGGCGCCGCTACGACCACCTGGCACTGCGGCTGTCTGCCCCGCCTTGCTGTCGCGGACGTCGTCCGCCGCTCGCACCCCGCGTCACTTGCCGATGCAGAAGCCGGCGAAAATCACGCCCAGCAGATCATCGGCGCTGACCGCACCGGTAATCGTGCCGAGTGCCTGCGCGGCCTGGCGCAAATCTTCGGCGATCAGTTCCGGCGCGCGCTGCGCGGCGAGCGCGGTTGTCGCGGCAGCGAGCGCGGCAGCGGCGCGCTGCAGCGCATCGACATGGCGCTGGCGCGCGGTGAATGCGCTCTCTTCGCTGCCGGCACCGGTGTGGCGCGCCAATTCCTCGCGCAGATGATCAACACCTGAGCCGGTGCGCGCGGACAGATGCAGCCAGACACGGCCATCGCGGGTTTCGACCCGCGCTGAGGGGTCGGTCTGGAGATCGCATTTGTTGACGACCACCAGCGCAGCGGCTCCGCCGGGCAGACCGTCGAGCAGGGCGAGGTCGTCTGTGACGTGCGCCGTCTCACTGACCAGCACCGCGAGGTCACAGCGGGCGAGCGCGGCGCGGGCGCGACGCATACCTTCCTGCTCGATCGCATCTCCGCTGTCGCGCAAGCCCGCCGTATCGATCAGTTCGATGCTGACGCCATCGATCATCAGCTCGACATGCAGTGCGTCGCGGGTGGTGCCAGGTATGGCGGTGACGATCGCGCGCTCCTCGCCAGTGAGCGCGTTGAGCAGGCTGGATTTGCCGGTGTTGGGCCGGCCAATCAGCACCGCGCGCGCACCGCGCGCCAGGCGCACGCCGTGGCGGGCATCGGCGATCAGCGCCACGATGGCATCGCGCACCGTCGCAAGTCCTGCGGCAAGTGCCGGATCACCGAGCAGTTCGAGCTCGTCGTCGGCAAAGTCGATTGCGGCCTCGACCTGCACCCGCAGCGCGGTCAGCGCGGCAACGAGGCTGTCCACGCGCCGGGAGAACGCACCGGCCAACGCGCGTTGCGCGGCGCGCGCGGCGGACTCGCTGCGCGCCGCGATCAGGTCGGCGACCGCCTCGGCCTGGGCCAGATCGAGCTTGCCGTTGAGAAAGGCGCGCTCGGTGAACTCGCCGGGCCGGGCGCGTCGCGCGCCGAGTTCGACTACCCGGCGCAGCAGCAGATCGAGTACGACCGGACTGCCGTGCGCATGCAGCTCGAGCACATCTTCGCCGGTGTAGGACGCCGGTGCCGCGAAATACAGCGCGAGGCCGCGCTCGATCGGTGCGCTGTCACCATCCAGGAATGCCGCGTAGTGCGCGTGCCGCGGCTGCGGCATGAAGCCGAGCAGGGAGCTGGCAATCGCCCGCACCGCGGGTCCCGACACCCGCAGCACGCCGATACCGCCCGCTCCGGCGGGCGTGGCAAGGGCAGCAATGCTGTCGGGGTCTGCGCGCATGGCTGGCGCGCCGCGCTGTTCAGGTCGCGGCCTTGGCGTCCCTGGCGTTGTAGCGGCGCATGATGAACCACTGCTGCAGCAGGCCGGTGAGCCCGTTGGTCACCCAGTACAGCACCAGTCCGGAGGGGAAGAACGCGAACATGAAGGCGAACAGCAGCGGCATCGCCTTCATGATCTTGGCCTGGGTCGGATCCATCCCCACCATCGGCGTCAGGAACTGCTGCGCCAGCATCACAGCCGCGTTGAGGATCGGCAGCACGAAATACGGATCCGGCGCCGACAGGTTCTGCAGCCAGCCGAAGAACGGCGCCTGGCGCAGCTCGACGCTTTCCAGCAGCACCCAGTACAGGGCGAAGAACACCGGGATCTGCACCAGCATCGGCCAGCAGCCGGCGAGCGGATTGGCTTTCTCCTTCTGGTACAGCTCCATCATGGACTGCTGCATCTTGACCTTGTCGTCGCCGTAGCGCTCCTTCAGCGCCTGGATGCGCGGTGCCAATTTGCGCATCTTCGCTGCCGAGGTGTACTGCTTTTCGCTGAGCTTGAAGAACACCGCCTTGATCAGCAGCACCAGCAGGATGATCGCCAGCCCCCAGTTGTGGGTCAGCCGGTGCAGTTCGATCAGTACCCAGTGCAGCGGCTGCGCGAGCACGGTGAACATGCCGTAGTCCACGGTCAGTTCAAGTCCGGGCGCGGCCTGCTGCAGCAGATTCTGCAGCTTGGGGCCGACGAACAGGTTCGCCGTGCTGCTGGCCGTCTGGCCCGGCGCGACGGTGAATGCCGGTCCCAGCGTGCGCATCACGTAGCGGATGCTGCCGCCGGCGTTCACCGCGGCACTCTGGAAAGTCTGGACACCGGCAGTACCGGGGATCCATGCCGCGAGGAAGTAATGCTGCACCATCGCCACCCAGCCGCCGCTGACGGACTTGTTGAGCGGTTCGCTGGCGACCTTCTCGTAGGGCAGCTTCTGGAACTTGTCGGCGGGCCCGTACCAGGCCGGGCCGTTGTAACTGTGCGAAGCGGGGTCGGACAGACCAAACAGATGGCTGTTGGGCGCGGGCGGCGCCACGCGGGTCAGCTGCTCATAGGCGTTGCCGGTCCAGGGCGTCCTGCCGCGGTTGCTCACCTGCTGGGTCAGGGTCACCACGTAGCTGCCGCGGGTGAAGGTATAACGCTTGAGCACGCTGACGCCGGTGGCGGCATCGGTCCAGGTCAGATCGACATTCAGCGTGTTCTGCCCGGGCGCCAGGGTGTAAGAGGTTTGCGCGGCACGGAACACCGCGGTGTGGTCCGGCGCGTTGCCGTTGGCACTGACCAGTCCGCTCTGCGCGACAAAGTAGTCGGCCGCTTCCGCGTGCAACAAATCGACCCGCGCCGGCTGGCCGGGCTCGACGGCGTAGTCGAGCAGCTCGGCGCGATCCAGCGTGCCGCCACGGATATCGATGCCGAGGTCGAGCAGGTCGGTGCGCACGTGGATCTGCTCGCCCGGTGTCTGCTCCCGGGTTGCGCCGGATGGAATTTCCGGCGCGCGAGGCGTCGTCTGGGCCGCCGCCGCGGTCGTCGCGATAGGCGTGGCATTTCCCGTCGTGGGTGGCGCCGTTGCCGTCGCCGCAGCGGAAACCGGCGTGGTTGCATAGTCGGTCTGCCACGTCGTCCACAGCAGGTAGGCCACAAACAGCAGCGCAAAGACGAGGAACGTGCGCGTTTGGTTCATTGCGTGGAGGGTCCGAATGGGCGGCGGGGCGGAGGGAAACGCAGGACGCCGGCGACCGGTCAATCCGTGATTGTGCCGGTGGGGGCCGGCGGCTTCAATGACCGCAAGCGCGGCCACAAGCGATCCAGCTCGGCGCGCAGAATCGCGTTGTCAACGGCGGCAGCTTCACTGCGCGCGATCACCAGCAGATCAAGCGCCGGCAGCCGCGTGCGCATGCGGCGGAACGATTCGCGCACCTGTCGCTTGATGCGATTGCGTTCGACCGCGCGTTTCGAAACGCGGCGTGAAACAGCCATCCCCATGCGTGCACCGGTACCGGCAGCCGTCGTGTAGCGAATCAGCACGTAGCGGCCGGCGAGGCGGCCCGGCGCATCGCGCAAGGCCAGAAAGTCGGCGGCGCGGCGAAGCCGCGTCGCCTGCGGCAGGCCGGCGTCGCTCATCGGTCGGTTTACGGGATCAGACGCTTGCGGCCTTTGGCACGCCGCGCCGAGATGATCTTGCGGCCGTCGGCCGTCTTCATGCGCGCGCGAAAGCCGTGCGTGCGTGCGCGCTTGAGGTTGCTGGGTTGAAAGGTGCGCTTCATGGCGTCTTGCCTCGAAAAAGACTGGGGATTGTCGGGTCGCAACCGCCGCGCTGTCAAGAAAGAACCGTGGCAGTCGAGCGTGACGGGGCTGCTACACTCGTTCGTCCTGTCGGCGCTCCGCGCCTTTACTGCCCCACGGACCCTGCGAGCCATGAGCACACTCTGGCAGCGCTGCCTTGAACGCCTGGATGGCGAGCTCAGCGCGGAAGACCTGCATACCTGGTTGATGCCGCTGCAAGCCCTCGAGGACGGCGAAGGGCTGCGTCTGTATGCCCCCAACGCCTACACCGTGGACACGGTGCGACTGCAATACCTGTCGCGTATCGGCGCCGTATTGGAACATCTGATCGGTCACCCGGTACCCGTGCACCTGGAAGTCGGCAGCGCGCGACCGCGCGCGCAGCGGATCAGCGTGGCGGCGGCTACGGCGGCACTCGAACCGGCGTTCGAACACAATCTCGACCCAAACTACACGTTCGACACATTCGTCGAGGGCAAGTCCAACCAGTTGGGCAAGGCCGCGGCGATGCAGGTCGCGCAGAATCCCGGACATGCCTACAACCCGTTGCTGCTCTACGGCGGCACCGGTCTCGGCAAGACGCACCTGATGCACGCTGCCGGCAACATGATCCGCAGCCACAAGCCGGGTACCAAGGTGCTGTACCTGCGTTCGGAACAGTTCGTCGGCTCGATGATCGAGGCGCTGCGCACCAAGAACATGGACGATTTCAAGCGTCGCTTCCGTTCGGTCGACGCGCTGCTGATCGACGATATCCAGTTCTTTGCCGGCAAGAACACCACTCAGGAAGAGTTTTTCCACACGTTCAACACGCTGTTCGACGGCAAGCAGCAGATCATTCTCACCTGTGATCGTTACCCGAAGGAAGTCGAGAACCTGGAACCGCGGCTGAAATCGCGTCTGGGCTGGGGACTGTCGGTGGCCATCGAGCCACCGGACTTCGAAACCCGCGCCGCGATCCTGCTGGCCAAGGCTCACGGCAAGGACATGGCGCTGCCGGAAGACGTCGCCTTGCTGCTGGCGCGTCGAATCCGCTCGAACGTGCGTGACCTCGAAGGGGCACTGAACACGCTGTCCGCGAGAGCCAATTTCTTCGCGCGCCCGATCACCCTCGAGTTCGCCCAGGAAACCCTGCGCGATCTGCTTTCCGTGCATCAGCTTGCGGTGACGGTACCGAACATCCAGAAGACCGTCGCCGACTATTACCAGGTGCGGTTGTCGGACCTGCTGTCCAAGCGCCGCGTGCGCTCCCTGGCGCGCCCCCGACAACTGGCAATGACGCTGGCCAAGGATCTGACCGAGCACAGTCTGCCGGAGATCGGCGAGGCCTTCGGTGGTCGCGACCACACGACAGTGATGCATGCGTGCAAGACCATCCGCAGCCTCTGCGACAACGATGCGCGAATGCGGCAGGATTGGGACAAGTTGATCCGTATACTCACCGGGTGAACCCTGTGGGTAACTTTACGGAGCGCAGGGGTGGCAAAGTTATCCCCAGGCCACACACCGGCAAAAGCGGCGCATTCATGCCTGGCGTTCGACGCAAGTAATTGATAGTAAATGTAAAATCTGACTTTTGCGCTTATCCACCGGGCCAGCTACAACCACCGGATCTTCTTTAATCAACAAAGCACTGGAACAGGATGCGCCATGCGATTCAGTATTCAGCGAGAAGCCTTGCTCAAGCCATTGCAGCAGGTGGTGGGCGTTGTCGAACGACGGCAGACGCTGCCCGTCCTGTCCAACCTGCTGGCTCAGATTCGAGGCGATCTGCTGGCTTTGACCGCAACCGATCTGGAAGTCGAAATGGTTGCTTCCGTCGAGGTGCAGCAACCTACCGAAGGTGAGATCACGCTGCCAGCACGCAAATTGTTCGACATCGTGCGCGCGTTGCCGGATGGCGTCCGCATCGAGCTCAAACTCAACGGGGATCGGGCCTCGCTGTCCGCGGGACGCAGTCGATACACGCTGGCCACCTTGCCTGCAGGTGAGTTTCCAACCCTGGACGCCATCGACGTGGTCGAACGCGTACAGCTGCAGGAGTCCGTCCTGAAAGCCTTGATGGATCGCACCGCGTTTGCGATGGCCAATCAAGATGTCCGCTTCTACCTCAACGGCATGTTGTTCGATTTGCGCGAGACGGGTCTTCGCTGTGTGGCCACTGATGGACATCGTCTGGCCATGGCTGAAACTGATCTGGCGGTCGGGGCCGCGACGCGCAGGCAGATCATCCTTCCGCGCAAGGGTGTGCTGGAACTTGGTGGCCTGCTGGATCCGGCAGATGCCGCCGTCGAACTGGAAGTGGCGCGAAACCATGTCCGCGTGCGACGCGGTGACGTGGTGTTCACGTCCAAGCTGATCGACGGTCGATTCCCCGATTACGAAGCCGTACTTCCGATCGGGGCCGACAAGATCGCCGAGTTGGACCGCGATTCGTTGCGTGCTTCCCTGCAGCGCGCCGCCATCCTTTCGAACGAGAAATATCGTGGGGTCAAGCTCGAGCTCAACCCGGGCAAGCTGCGCATCGTGGCCCACAATCCCGAGCAGGAAGTCGCGGGGTTCTCAACGTGCAGCCCGCCGACGCCGACGCGTGGGCCAACCTCGGCCTCATCCTTGGCAAACTCGAGCGTTTTGAACCGGCGCTGCAAAGTTTTGACAGGGCGCTCGCGATCAACCCCAACCAGGTTACCGTACTCTACAACAAGGCCGCCCTCCTTGATTCCTCGCGAGCAATTCGATAAAGCGATCGCCTGCTACCAGTTGGTGCTGGCCCTTGAGCCCCACCATGTTGAAGCGCTCTATGCGCGTGGACGTGTGTTGCGGGCGCTCGGGCACCAACAACAGGCCATCGCGAGCTGTGATGAGGTTTTGGCGCTGCAGCCTCGTCATGTTGAAGCGCTCCTCATCCGCGCTAATGCCTTGGCGGCGTTGCATCGTTATGCGGAGGCGATTGAAAGCTATGAGCGGGCGCTCGCGATTAAACCCGGATCATCTGGAGGCACTCAACAACCGTGGCACCGCCTTCCTCGTGCTCAAACACTACGAAGACGCGTTAGCATGCTATGACCGCGCCCTCGCCGTTAGCCCGATTTGTTTTGACGCGTTGTTCGGCCGCGCTAACGTACTCTCAGAGCTCAGGCGCTACGAGGAGGCGGTCGCAACCTATGATCGGGGACTCAAACAACGACCCGATCACCTTCCAGCGCTCAACAATCGCGGCAATGCGCTACAAAGCCTGGAGCGTCTGGCCGAGGCGGTGGCGAGCTATGATCAGGCCTTGGCCATCAGGCCTGACTGCGTCGAACTCCTCTGTAACCGCGGCAATGCGCTTTGGAAGTTGCAACGCCACAGCGACGCGCTGGTAAGCTATGAGCAAGCCTTGCATTGCAACCCCAATCACCAACCCGCGTTCGCGGGCGTCGCCACGGCAGCGCTCATGATATGCGACTGGGGGCAAATCACAAAACTTGTCGGCAAACTCAAAGCGGATGTTGCCGCCGGTAACTCCACAGTGAATCCGTTCATATTTCTCGGCTATTGCGACAGCCCGGCATTGCAGCTCCAATGCGCCCAGGCCTTCATCCATCGAACAGTCCCATATTCTTTAAAGCCGTTGTGGACGGGCGAGCTGTGGCGCCATGACAAGATTCGGATCGCCTATCTGTCGGCTGATTTTCGCGAGCATGCCACGGCATTTTTAATGGCGGAGCTTTTTGAACAGCATGACCGCTCGCGCTTCGAGGTACTGGGAATATCCTACGGCGAGGCTGAACAAAGCGAAATGCGCTTCCGCTTGCTCAAGGCATTTGACCAATTTCACGATGTCGCTAGGCAAACAGATCAATCGACCGCCACGCTGCTGCATGAATTGCAGGCGGACATCGTTATTGACCTGAAGGGATCAACCTATGGCTCGCGTCCGGCAATCCTCGCCCATCGCCCCGCCCCCATTCAGGTGAACTATCTCGGTTATCCAGGAACCATGGGCACCGACCGCATTGATTACATAATCGCCGATGCGACCGTGTTGCCCTTCGACCAGCAGCCATACTACAGCGAGAAAATCGTGCATTTGCCCGATTGTTACCAAGCTAACGCCTCTCAGCGAAGGGTCGGGGCTGCAGTGCCGACGCGACGTGCCGCGGGTTTGCCAGATAGTGGATTTGTCTTTTGCTGCTTCAACAACAACTATAAGATTACGCTCCCGGTATTTGACGTTTGGGCGCGGCTTCTGCGTGCCGCCGATGGAAGCGTACTCTGGCTCCTACGCGACAGCTCAAGCGCCGAGGCAAACCTGCGCGATGCGGCCCAATGCCGAGGGATAGATCCCGAACGGCTGGTTTTTGCCGAACGCGTTGAGCCTGCGGCCCATCTCGCCCGCCATCCGCTTGCTGATCTATTTCTTGATACGCTTCCTTATAACGCTCACACCACAGCGAGCGATGCCTTATGGATGGGTCTTCCCGTGCTGACCTGCCTCGGCACCGCCTTCGCAGGGCGAGTGGCTGCGAGCTTGCTGCGCGCGATCGGCCTGCCGGAACTGGTGACGCAGAGCTTGCCAGATTACGAGGCGTTGGCGCTCAAGCTTGCCCGGGAGCCTGCGCTGCTCGCGAGCTTCAGGGGTCGGTTGGAACGCAATAAATTAACCTATCCCCTGTTCGATACCAGGCGGTTCTGTCACCATATCGAAACCGCGTACACCACCATGTGGGAGCTTTGGCAGCGCGGCGAACAACCGCGCAGCTTTAAAGTTGAAAACTACCCCTGGTTCGAAGGTCTCCTCGACCATCCGGACCTGACCTCCGATTAGCTCGACCTGCAGGCGGTACCGCGTTCCAACAGGGAAGCGCGGATCTGATTTACAAGCCGGTGCGCTGGTTGACGAGCTGCTCAGCCCAGCGCGGACAGCTGGCGAGGTTGCCCGAACGCTGAACACATGCACGGCGGTTTTGACCGGACTGTCAAACATCATCGGACGGCAGCGATGTGTAGGGATGAAATTCAGGATTTTCGATTTTTTTAGCACCTGTCACGTTAATATTCCGTTCGCGGGGCAAGCACAACATATTTAGGGAAGAAACATTTCCAAAAATATTCCAGCGCGTATGCGCGTGATTGTCCGGGCGGAATAATGGAACCTTGTGCCACCACAAATCGTAGTTCATCTCCATGATACAGCGGATCAGCTCACGCGACTTTTCCACCCGGTCGTTTTCGACGTATAGGGTAGGTCGGTCCCGTGCGATCAGTTTCTGACTCCCGATTAGCACGTCGCGCTCCCAGCCTTCAACATCAGCTTTCAGCAGGGAAATCGGCTTCAGGGAGTTGATCATTTGGTCGAGAGGCTCGATGACAATGAGCTCGTCCTCGCCTTTCACGCCACCAATTGAAAAACCCGCAAAATTGATAGCGGCGTCGGGCGGTACTGGAACTTCCGCCGGTAGTGATCCCTCGCGAATGGAGCCGGCCTCCTTACCGACGGCCTTCTGAAAGGCAAAAACATTGCTCAAACCGTTAAGGACAATATTTGCGCAAAGCATTTGGAATAGGAGTCGCCGTGGTTCGAATGCGTAGACCGTTCCGGATGGACAGATGTCCCGGGCAATGAAGATTGTATGCGCACCGATATTCGACCCTATTTCTACTACGTTAGCTCCGGGCTGCACTAACTTGGAAAACAACTCGATCTCGCCGTACGACCACTCGCCATAAACCTCGAGCGATTTGCCGACGTAAGCGTCATACGGGTTTGTGAGAAAATGCGTAGCTTTGACTGTGGTGAATTGTACATCCATTTGCAGCGTGTCCAATGGGATTCCCGATGAGCCCCAAACGTGCGCGAAGTTAGCGATCGGAATCCCGGAACCCCTAGGGCTCGAACAGGCACTCGGGTCCGAGTTCGAGATCTAACATTTTGCCATAGGTCGGGCGACCTCGGAAGAGAGGCCGCATAGACCTGCGGAGCCAAATTTGGCGGTGGCCCCCAGGTCGAGGCAGCCTAACTCCTATCGAAATCCTGCATGCTTGGTTGCATCCAAGCTCATCAGCGGTCTTCCGCTGCGGAGAGGCTGATTTACGGTTTGTGCGGCTTCCGCACCGTCGCGCCACTCCAAAGAGTGAAGGCTTTGCTAACGCGCGTTGCGGCCGCGGATAAAACCTGCGCAAAATGAAAGCAAGGCGGCATCGTGCCACCCCGCCCGCCATCAGGACAAGAAACCCTCAAGCCCGATCAAGAATGCTGTTACGCGCTAGCACCCCTGATGTGAGATGGCGATG
Organism: uncultured Pseudomonadota bacterium; assembly: GCA_963794205.1. Lineage (GTDB taxonomy): Bacteria > Pseudomonadota > Gammaproteobacteria > Xanthomonadales > Rhodanobacteraceae > Metallibacterium. The sequence continues at coordinate 8,927 of CAWCCR010000013.1, read as the reverse complement.
CCAAGGCCGGGATCGAGAAAAGGACAGGCTACTTTATGACAGGAGAACAGAATTGAAATTCGGCGCCTAGCTTCAACGAACAGTCGGTTGTCCGCCGCAGTGCCGCCTACGTGGCCTTCGCGACCAGGCAGAAAATCCTTGATCCGGTCCCATTGGTCGTCGCGTAATGCATAGCGTCGCATCGGTCAGCCCCTCCGGAAGGCCGACCGCCCATGAATCACTCAATTACTGATTTGGGAATCTAGGAGGGTTCTGTGAGGTCGGTGGCAGAGAGGACGCCGCGCGCTCTGGCGTGAGGGCGACCTCATAGAAGCCGGATTGAACGAAGCCGCGGGATGTTTGGCACTATGGGGATAGTGCAGTTGGGGCGCTTGCAATGAAGGGCTGCACGAGGCCGACGGGTATCGGCGGGGCATTGATTAAATGCGGTCGGCGTCGATCTGGCGCAGCGCGTAGTCTGGCGAGCGATTTGCTGCGCGAGGATGCGTGATGAATTGGCTTGGTCGGCTGTCCTTGGATGAACGCCGCAACAGCGACATAGGCCGCGGCGACGGCGGTTATGGTGAAGGCGGTGACAGGAACGGTCGTCATTGAAGGCGTGATCATGACGTATCACAACGGAATGGCCGTGCGCGTTCGCAGGCGGGCGGCACGACATCGATGCGTCGCATGCGACCGCCGCAACGTGGGCAGACGGGAATGTTCTCTTTAATGATTGGAGGATCGGCGACGACTTGTCGGTCAAGCCAAGCACTGCGGAGAGCGAGCAACTGGCGGCAGAGGGCAAGCTTGTCACTGCGCCCGCCATTGGCGAGAAATCCGTAGTGGCGGATGCGATGGAAGCCGTCGGGCAAGCTGTGCAGGAGAAAGCGCCGGATGAACTCCTCAGCATTAAGCGTCATCACTTTGACTTTGCTGTTCTGCCGATAGTCCTTCCAAGAGAAGCTGACCTTGCCATCGCATAGCGAGATCAGCCGGCTGTTGGCGATGGCGACGCGATGGGTGTAGCGGCCGAGATAAGCCAACACCTGTTCGGGACCGCCGAACGGCGGCTTGGCATAAACGACCCAATCGATGCGTCGGAGTTGCTCAAGGCGCTTCGTGAACGCGGCGGGATCGGCAAGGACGGCGAGATCGCCAAAGAAGCCCAACTTGCCCGCGTTGAACGCGTTCTCCAAGCCTTGCAGGAACAAGCGGCGGAACAGCCGTGAGAGGACGCGCACCGGCAGAAAGAAACCGGGCCGGCAGGCGATCCAGCGTGTGCCGTCGAGCGAAGGTCCACCGCCCGGCACGACGCAGTGAACATGTGGATGGTGTTGCAGGGTTTGCCCCCAGGTGTGGAGGACGGCGGTTATCCCGAGCTGTGCGCCAAGATGCTTGGGATCAGCCGCGATGGTGCTGAGCGTCTCGGCCGCTGAGCGGAACAGGATCGCGTAGACGATGGCCTTGTTCTGAAATGCGATCTCTCCGGCCAGTACTGGCAAGGTGAAGACCACGTGGAAGTACGGTACTGGAAGCAGCTCAGCTTGCCGCTCCACGAGCCACTGAGCGCGGGCCACGCCTTGGCACTTCGGACAATGGCGATTGCGACATGAGTTGTAAGCGATACGCGTTGCGCCGCAGTCGTCGCACTGTTCGACATGGCCGCCGAGCACCGCCGTCCGGCACGCCGTGATGGCGCCCATCACGCGCCGCTCGACGCAGCCAAGATGACCCGCACGCGCCCGCCGAAACGCTTCGCCGTGGCGGCGGAACACATCCGCCACTTCTAAAGCAGGACCCATGGCGCCCGATTAGCCGGGCGGAACGATGTCCAATCTCAGCCGGTCGAGCGGGCTCGGCGTCTGGCTGATCGTTTTGGTCGCAACCTGAGTGTAGCGCGCCGTGCTTGACAGGCTGGCGTGGCCGAGCAGCACCTGGATGACGCGGATATCAGCTCCGTTCTCCAGAAGATGGGTCGCAAAACTGTGCCGCAGGGTGTGTACTGTCACATGCTTGCTCAGACCGGCCGCGAGGCGGGCGGAACGACAGGCGGCGTGCAGCACGGTCGGATCAAGCGGCCGCTCGCCATCGCGACCTGGAAACAGCCAGTGCGCTGGTCGGGTAAGACGCCAATAGGCCCGCAGGATTCTCAGAAGCTGGGGGGAGAGCATCACGTAACGATCCCTGCCGCCCTTACCCTGCTCGACCCGGATCACCATCCGCTGGCTATCGATATCGGCGAGCTTGAGCAAAACGACCTCCGAAACGCGTAGCCCAGTGGCGTAGACCGTGGTCAGCGCGGTGCGGCTCTTCAGGCCCGGGATCGCTTCCAGGAACTGCACGACCTCGTCGGCGCCCAGCACGACCGGCAGCTTGCGCGGCTCGCGCGCATACGCGATGCGTTCCGGAATCGTGCTGTGGTTGAGCGTCACGCCGTAGAAAAAGCGCAAGGCGCAGACAATCTGGTTGAGTGCCGGCCATGATATCCCCGTTGCCACAAGATGAACCTGGAACGCATGGACATCCTCCACGCCCAGATGATCAGGGGAACGGCCAAAATACCGGCTGAACTTCGATACTGCGTTGAGATAGGATCGCTGCGTCGCTGGCGACAGATTGCGGACCGTCATGTCCTCGATCATGCGTCGGCGCAGAGGGCTCATCTCGGCCATCGGAAACCTCCTGTCTGAAGGGTTGGGCTTTGACACCCTCGATCCTCTCAGACAGGAGGCGATCTACGCGACCGGCCACTCCTCAAATGCCGCGCCAGCGGCTTCGTTCAATCCCCTAACTGAAGACAGGCTCTAGCCTTGGTGTGGTGCCCAAGCTTCTTGGCGTCCGGCTGCATCCCAAGCCGGCCGGGAAGTCAAAGGCCGAGCGATGACACGCGGGCCTGCTCTGAAAGCAGAGGAATATCGGCAATTGGCGGCCGAAGAGGCCGAGCTTGCGAAATCGGCCATTACCAACGAAAGCCGGGCGCAGCACTGCACGCACGAATGCGGAACGTTCAAATGGAACATGCTGCGCGCTCGGTTGGTTGGTCTTTCCAGGTTGATCTCGCGGATGGGAGAGCCGCGTGACCTTTCGTCAATTCGCGCTGCCGCTTGCGCCCCTGATCGCGCTCGGTGCTGATGTCCTCTGCCAAGCCCTGGAGCCCCGACGGAGCAAGGCGCTCGCACGCGCGACCTTTTTTCGAGCCCGTAGTGTCAATGCTCAAACCGTAATTGCTCAAGCCATGGCGCATTCAGAAACGGTGATAGATTAACCCCACTAGCGCGACACATGCGATCGCGATCAACAAAAACCGGGCCGGACGGCGGTAAAGAAGCAGAGATGATCTCAATATAGGCTCATGATGAGAGCTGCCGCGCTAAACACGAGTGCACGACAGAGCCATCCTAAACGCGCCGCGTGTGAAATTCTCGCTATGCTGCTGAGTGCACACGGAAGCGCGCGGCTTCGATTTCGCGCCATGCCTTGCGGCCAGCGGAACTGATGCGTGCGGTTTCCCGACCACGGTGCCAGATGATGCGACACAGGCCCCGGTCGCCCAGTGAGCGCACTGTTTGATTCGTGATGATCGGCATCACCGGATGTGTAACAACGATCCAGCCAGCGGGCACTCGCTCAAGGTCGCTCTTGGCTAGTTGTTCAAGTCCGTCGGCCTGACACGTTCCAAGGGGCCTCGCGAGCATAGCGATCCTCCTACCCAGCCCCCCCGAAAGTTCATCCCGACATCTCGACTATTTAAGCGGCGAAATGGTTCCCCGCCGGATTGCCGCAGGGGCCGCGCCAACAGTGACGCCTGCGAACTGGCGGGCCGTGTGCGCCGGATCACTGCCCGATCCTGCGCAATGCCGTAGTTGATGTGGACCTCCCTGACCGGCCATGTCCCTCATCGTGGGCCAACATCACTGGGCGCGGTTGTCGAGCTGCGCCCTTCTTTTTGGTGCGTGCCGCGGCCGTCCACTCCGAAGGAAAAGGTCCGCCGGAGGGGGGCCGACGGACCTTTGGTCTCTTGATCCGATCGCCTTGGGGTGAGCAGGGAGCGATCGGTACGGGGCTTTTTCCGTGCCCGACCCCAGGGGAATTCTGTGTATCTCGTCAGCGCGCCTGCGCCAGTGCTCCGCATCAAGCATGACCAGCCCCGAGCCCTTCCCGCTGGGTCTGCGTCCCGGCCGCCCAGCGGTTCGGGGCTTTAGCTGGCTATCGAGTAGAGCTTTCCATTTCCCGGGCAAGCCCCCCCCCTTGGGGTGCCAAATGCACCAGGGACCTCAGTGGCCAAACTGAGGCCGCAAAATCCCCTATTTTGTAGGTCACCCTACGCAACGGGTGTCGGGGGCCAATTATGATCCGTCGTGCGATCGCCTTGGTACTGAGTTGCGCCGCTGTTTCGGGCTGCGGCGCCCTTCCCAGCATGCCCAGTTTCAGTTTGCCCAGCGTCAACATGCCAAGCTTCAGTGTTCGCGGTACGCCGGGCACGCTGGTGCACGTGACATCGGTTCCTCCGGGGCCGAGGCAAGCTTAGGCATGGACGCTCAAAGCTGCGCCACGCCCTGCACGCTGAGCGCGCCGAACGGCGCGGGGACTTATAATGTGAGTTTCAAGCTTAACGGCTATCAGCCGCAGAGCATCCCGGTGCGCATCGCGGTGACCGAGTTGAAGTTCCATGCAATCCGGCGACTCCGGCAGCGCCCCGACCACGGTCATCACCCCGGACCCGATCATGGCCGAACTTGCACCATTTGCGCCGACAGTCATGAAACCGCCCGCTGCGCGCACAAAGGCAAAGCCCGCGACGACAACCGCCGTGACCTCCGCATCCTCACTCGCTGCGTCACCTCCGCCGCCCGCGGCAACAACCGCCGCGACCTCCGCATTGCCACCCGCTTCGTCACCTCCGCCGCCCGCGACAACAACCGCCGCGCCCTCCGCATCGCCGCCCGCTTCGTCACCTCCGCCGCCCGTGACAACAACCGCCGCGACCTCCGCATCGCCGCCCGCTTCGTCACCTCCGCCGCCCGTGACAACAACCGCCGCGACCTCCGCATCGCCGCCCCCTTCGTCACCTTCGCCGCCCGTGACAACAACCGCCGCGACCTCGGCACCGCCGTCTGCGGACTTGCCCGCTCGAAAGGGAAAGATTGGGGTTTGGCGATACCATTTCCCGTTGGTGGAACGGGCGGTGACCCAGAGGCTTCCGGCGCGCCGGGGCTGCAAGGCTTTGAGCACCAAAAACGGGGTAATATCAGAGCGTTTCCGTCCAACCTCTGCTCACGAGGGCTTCTTAACGGGCGACTATATAGTAGCCTACCACCCGGCCCGCCGATGACGCTCGGCGATGCGCGAGCAAGGGGTTCGCGGTCTATCTGCCGAAACCACGCCTGCCGTCACTTCGCCCCCCGCATCTCAAGAGGAAGACCGGCCGTCCGGCGCGGGCGCCCAGTAGGCGGTTCTCATCCGGGCCTCGCCCAACGCCTGAAACAGTTCAACGTCGAGAAGGACTTTGCCTCGCTCCTCGATCAATACGTGCGGGTGGGCAACAATTCTAGGGACCAGGATTACTCCGTGACGCCAATGCACATGATGATGCTTCGCTTTTCCCGAGGTGGAGACGAAGGTCCGCCGGTGGCAGCCTGCTGGATCTACGCACCGGGGGGGACCTAGCGATTGACCGCCTCTCATGTGCATCATCTTCCTGGTGGGCTTGTGCTCGCAGTGATGCTCGGTGCTCTGACGTGCGCGACCATCTTGAAGTCGGTCTTCATCACACCGCTTCGACGGTGACCCGCTAGAGCGCCGGCCGTCACATGGACAACGAAGACCGACAACGCATCCTCGCGATGGCACATCAGCTCCGGCAGCAGGGGCAGGAGCACATCGATGAGCCGGACTTCGACTACGCCAAGGTCCGGCTGGGCCACATGATCGGCCGCGCGCTCCCCCACGGGTTCGGAATACGCCGCCTATCCCCCCGCGCTCGGGCTAGCCGCACGATGATGCGCGCTAGGCGATGGGTGGCTATCCTCGCCGGATCAATTTCCCGATGCATGACCGTGGCCGCGTGCTCCTCGGACTACACTCGCGAGCGGCCCCTGACGCTGCGCCTCCGCCGCCGCCACCGACGGGCCGCTGACCCCCAACTGGCCTCGCGCTGTCGTTAGCTTCGGTTTGTCCGGCATCAGGCCTCGGCCCGATAGGTGGGGCAGCGGAGCAACATCAGGGATCCCGCGTCCTCACCAAAACTTGGCAAGGCGAGGCGAGGGCGCGCCCCCAAATTGGACCGCCCATCGAAAGAAAATGCTCGCTATGGGCGTGTAACCACTGCCCTGACGCGTTGGCGGGTGGCTGCGTCGGCGCCGCAGAGATCAGAATTGCGTCCTGCGGGAGCACATGCATTTACCCGTCGCCGAGCCGCACATAGGCGCGATTGTCGAGCGAGATCGTGTGCATGGCCATGGATCACCACCATCGATGCGCTGGTAGGCAAAGTTCTTGTCGCCGATCTGAACCATCTCGATCCACGGGCTTACATACGCAATCCCGGCCTCGATCTCGACCCTGGTGCAGGTGATCATGAGCCCCGGCGCGAATTGCTGAATTGCTCCGCCATTGGCTGAACGCTGCTGTCACCAGGGCCTCTCAGCCCAGCAGCCCAGCCATCACCCAAGCTCGCGTTCCCAACCTGCCCTCGTGCCCGCTATGGTCGGCCCTCCATAATAAAGCCGACAACCCATGAATCACTGAAAATCTAGTTCGGGAATCCCGTGCCGCGAGTAATCTGCCGAAATAGTGCCAGTCACGTGAGTGCCTGACCGGAGGTGTGAAACACCTCGCTTGGTGAGCTCAGCGAACCAGCGCTCGACCTGATTGATCCATAAGGCGAAGTCCGGCGTAAATGGACATGATAGTGAAGCCGTGAAGCCGACGGGCGGATCGCTCATTGCCGTCGGTTTTGCCTACTCTCTGACCTCTGAAATCTCAACCCTGCGGACCGCTACCCCAAAGACGCGCCTATCATCGGGCGACGTATCCAGTTGAGGAACACGGAGCTCAATATTGAGTAGCGCCGGCCGTTCCGATCCTGTGGCGCGCCCATCAAAGTCTGCTTCCAGCACGTAATCGCCCTCGCTTGTGCTGCGTCGATAATTGAGGTCTTGGCCGTTGACGCTTAGTCGCAAGGCCATTGATGTTTTGACGCGACAGCCGCATAGGCAACCACGATGCTCAGGTGCAGCCGCCCATGACAGTGATAAGGAGCCGCGATCCGTGCCGACCGGCTAATCGTCCAGCGGACCCCACCTTTTTGTCCCGTTCGCCCCCGCTCCAACCATCCAGGAGGGCATCGGGGTCGGACGACCAAACCCAAGGGCACAATTGTGCAGCGTCCACCCCAGCCAGTTTGATGGGTCGCGCTCTGTCCCATTCCACTTCCCAACCCATGAAGTCTGCCCGATCGGCGCTCGTCACACGTGAAGCGGTTAGCCCACTGACCGAGAGGATATCGATCCGGTCGTAAGGCACATCGCCACCCATCGGCTTTGCGTTCCCCACGCCGTCGGAATCAGGCCGAACTTCAGGGTCCAAACGAAGTCCAATCGGATAGCGGGGCCGGCTTCCAGGGCACAACCCGAAATGAAATATCGTCGCGGTGGAACCATGCGCTTGCCAGCGTAGGCATAACTGAATTGCTTGATTGCCACCACGCCCTGTTAGCGCTGTCCAACAACACGAGCACGTGTCTGGAGCTTCTCGCCCTGCCGCGAATCCTCCGCAACTAGCCGCCGCAAATTGTCGCTGATCAGTTTCTCTCGCTTTGTATATTCGGTTTGTACCCCGTTGTGACCGAGCGAGAACAAATCCTACCCCAATCGCCACCGCTACCCCCACATGCCACACTCTGGCCCGCAAGCGCGGAGATGCCAAGGTCACCAAGATCGTCATGAGTGAGAGCAACAAAGCAGGGCCGGTCAGCTGATAAATGATCGGCCACCGCGTTCCAGGGGGCCATCTATCAGAACTGCTCTCCAGTGCCACCGTGGGGACGCAACCAGTGCGACGATGACCAGCACGTCAACAATCTGCCAAAAACCAATTCCTGGCACTGCCCAGTCAGAGAAAGTCTCGCGCCACTGCAGCGCAAGGAAAGCCGAGGCGCGACAAATGACGGCACTAACAATTAACGCTAGATAATCCGGTGACCTCATGACCCAGAGATAAAACAGCAGCAGGTCGCTGTGCCAGACACCTTGTTCCAGCGATCGCCAAAAAGCCGACATACTGAAATGCAGGCAATTTGTCGCCGCAAATTCCCCATCGCTGTTTCCCAAATCAAAAAGTACAGTGCAAACAGAGCAATATAGGGAAAGACGTCAAGAGCGCGGCCTAATCGCCTGAGCCTAGATGAACGTTCACAATCAGAGGGCCCTATGCGAAAAGCGGCGTATCCAATTGCAAGAGCTGCCCCGCACTGCAGCGTGTACGTCGCAAATGCTAGAAACCACAGCAAAGAACCTGCGTAAAGCAGATAGTCCAGCCGCCCACCTTTGACAAATTGCACATAGGCCACGCTCAACAGCGAAGCTGCGAGAGCTCCCTCGAAATTCCAATAGATTGTCCGGAATAGCGATCGGCTGCCCAAAAGACGACCAGCATTGCCAGGCAAAGCGCAAAGCCGCGCGAACCGCGCCCGGTCACCACAACGACCAGTAAATACGCACTCAATGCCAGTAAGAGCGAAACGCCATATCGCAATGCAAGCAGGCCGGCATCGAAACCAAAGATCACCGGCCGCGCCGCAATATACCACCAGGGCGACAGTGGATTGCGGTGCTCACCTTCCCAGAAAATACGTGCCGCCTCGGCCCCCTGCTCCGCGTTGCAGCATAACAATCCAATTGTAGTCTTCACCCAGCGGTCGAATGTTGAGCCCAACGCGGAAGCCA
>CAWCCR010000012.1:0-109429 GCA_963794205.1 uncultured Pseudomonadota bacterium | reverse complement strand
CTTCGGCCGGACGGGATGGGTCGATGCAAGACCTGGGTGGCGAGGGCGGGCGAGGGCGAGGAAGACGCGTGGGTGAGCCTTCCCGCACGCCGGGGCGCCGTGGCCCGAAAGGCCCTTCGCTGTGCTCGGGGTGACAGCCTAAGGTGAGAAGGGCCCTTCGCTGCGCTCGGCGACCAACGTGACCGAAGGGAGTCCGTTTTCGGGACGACCGAAGGAAATCCCTTTTCGCACTCGGGGTCAGGTCTTGTATTGCGACATGGCCGGCGCGCGCTTCGGCCGGGCGGGATGGGTCAATGCGAGACCAGACCCCGGGGGTGCGGGATGTGTCAATACAAGACCTGACCCCGGATCGAGGCGGATGTGTCAATACAAGACCTGACCCCGGGGTTGGTTGCCGAGGTTGCGGGGGGGGGGGGGCTGCGGTTGCCGGGCGCGCTTCGAGGCCCCGGCGCGCGCGCTCAGCGATCGGCGCCGTCGGCGTCCAGCGCGAACCAGGACTTGATGCGCGCGGCGGTGGCGGCGCGGTCGGCGGCGCGGTGGACGAACTCGTTGGTCAGCGGCGAGTAGGCGTAGTCGGACGCCCAGTCGTCGATGTGCGCGACGATCGCGCGCACGGCGTCCAGGGTGTGCTCGATCTCGGCGGCGGTGGTGGTGGGGTGGAACGACAGCCGCACCCAGCCGGGTTTCTGCGACAGGTCGCCGTGGTCGATGCGCTCGGTGATCGAGCGCGAGCGCGAGGGATCGACGTGCAGCAGGTAGTGGCCGTAGGTGCCGGCGCAGGAGCAGCCGCCGCGCGCCTGCACGCCGAAACGGTCGTTGAGCAGCTGCACGATCAGGTTGTAGTGGATCGTCTCGACGTAGAAGGAAAAGATCGCCAGCCGCTCGCGCAGCGCGGGCGCCAGCACGTGCACGCCGGGGATCGCCTGCAGCGCGTCCATCACCGGCGGGACGATCTGCGCCTCGCGCCGCTGCATCGCCGCGACGCCCATGCGGTCCTTGAGCTGCACCGCCAGCGCGGCCTTGATCGTCTGCAGGAAGCCCGGCGTGCCGGCGTCCTCGCGCGCCTCGATGTCGTCGAGAAACGCGTACTCGCCCCAGGGGTTGGTCCAGTTGACGGTGCCGCCGCCGGAATCGTCGGGCACGGTGTTGCGATACAGCGCGCGGTTGAAGATCAGCACGCCGGAGGAGCCCGGGCCGCCGAGAAACTTGTGCGGCGACCACAGCACCGCGTCGAGCCGCTGCTCGGGATCGGCCGGGTGCATGTCGATGTCCACGTACGGCGCCGAGGCGGCGAAGTCGACGAACGCGACGCCGCCGGCGCGGTGCATCAGCCGCGCCAGCGCGTGATAGGGCGTGCCGACGCCGGTGACGTTGGAGCAGGCGGTGAACGAGCCGATCTTCAGCGGCCGCTCGCGATACTGCTGCAGCAGCGCCGCGAACGCGGCCAGGTCCACCTGGCCGTCGGCGTCGGGCGGGATCACCACCACATCGGCGATCGTCTCGTGCCAGGAGGTGTGGTTGGAGTGGTGCTCCATGTGCGTGACGAACACCACCGGGCGCTCGGCCGCCGGGATCTGCAGCCGCGAGCGCAGCCCCTGCGGCGCCTTCAGGCCGAGGATGCGCTGGAACTTGTTGATCACGCCGGTCATGCCGGTGCCGGTGGACAGGATCAGGTCGTCGGGGCCGGCGTGGACGTGCGCCTTGAGGATGCGGTGCGCCTCGTGATACGCCAGCGTCATCGCCCGCCCGGTCTCGCTGCTCTCCGAGTGGGTGTTGCCCACGTACGGCCCGAACTGCTCGAGCAGCCGCCGCTCGATCGGCGCGTACAGGCGGCCGCTCGCGGTCCAGTCGGCATAGACGATGCGCTGCTCGCCGTAGGGCGTGCGGAACGTCTGCGCGTGGCCGACGGTGTCGGCGCGGTAGCGGTCGAAGTGCGGTTCGAGGGCATCCATCATCGGTTCCGGTCACGGGTGCGGGTGCCCGGAGACGCCCGGACCGGCGCGAGCCCCCGGCTCACTTGCAGCCTGAGTCGGCATGATAGCGGCCCGGCAATCGAAGTGCGGACCCGCGGACCTGAAGCGGCAACCTGGGGTCAGGTCTTGTATTGCGACATCGTCGGGCTATCGCGACATCGCCTGGCGCGCGATGCGGCTCACGGTCGCGGGGTGCAGCCCGGGGTGAATGGGGTCAGGTCTTGTATTGCGACATCGTCGGGCTATCGCGACATCGCCTGGCGCGCGGGGTGAATGGGGTCAGGTCTTGTATTGCGACATCGCCGGGTTATCGCGACATCGCCTGGCGCGCGAAGCGGCTCACCGTCGCGGAGTGCAGCCCGAAGTGTTCGCCGATCGCCTGCAGGGCGAATGGGTGAATGGGGTCAGGTCTTGTATTGCGACATCGTCGGGCTATCGCGACATCGCCTGGCGCGCGATGCGGCTCGCCGTCGCGGAGTGCAGCCCGAAGTGTTCGCCGATCGCCTGCAGGGTGTATGGGTGAATGGGGTCAGGTCTTGTATTGCGACATCGCCGGGTTATCGCGACATCGCCTGGCGCGCGATGCGGCTCACGGTCGCGTAGTGCAGCCCGAAGTGTTCGCCGATCGCCTGCAGGGTGTAGGTCCCGCTGGCGTAGGCGGCGCGGATCGCCTCGTCGCGATCATCGGCCGTGCGCTCGAAGTGGGCCAGCGATCTGACCGCCCGTTGCCGGCGCGGGATTTCCTTCGATGTCGGTTCGACGCGTACCGCCACGCGCTCGACGAAGTCTTCATCGCCCAGAAAGACCTGCCGCGTGTTTTCCGGCAGGGCGATTCCGACACCCTCGGCCACGAAGCGCGCGAATGCACGACGGGCCGCGCCCCGGTTTGCCGCGAACAGGTCGAGTGTTTCCTCCACGGCCAGCCCCTTGAGCGCGGCCGCCTTCCCCATCAGCGCGTTGTAGCTGCTCCATGGCCAGTCGCCCGCGGTCCGGCAGCGTCCGGCCCGCACCGGATTGAGCACGAGGTAGCGCGAGAGTTCGCGCAGGTAGCGGTCCTTGTCGACCAGCACCGCCTTGTAGCGACCTTGCAGGACATGGCCCTCGCGACCATGCCGCCGGTTGAACGCTTGCGTGTAGATGCCGTTGACTTCGCGCATCCCGCGCGACAGCGTCGGCTGCGGCGTCTCGATCAGCAGGTGGTAGTGGTTGTCCATCAGGCAGTACGACCACAGCCGCCAGCCGAAACGATCGCACGCGCGCGACAGGCCCTGGCAGAACGCCTGCCGGTCCTCGTCATTCAGGAAGATCGCCGCCCGCGCATTGCCGCGCGCCATGACGTGATACAGCGCACCGGCGAATTCGAGGCGCAGAGGGCGGGACATGGCGGCAAGTTAGTGGGCGTGATGTGTCAATACAAGACCTGACCCTGATCGCGAAGCGGGGGAGCGAAAGTGGGGGTCAGGTCTTGTATTGCAACATGGCATGACGGGCGCCGGCGCGCCGCCATGTGTCAATACAAGACCTGACCCCACCGGGGTGCGATGTGTCAATACAAGACCTGACCCCATTCGGCACCATTCGGCACTGCCTATCGGCGCCGAGCGCTGGCGCGCTGAGGGCGCCCGGGGCGTCGGCTATTTCTCGATCCGGTATTTCAGGCTGAAGCGGTTGTAGAGCGCCGAGGTCTGCGCCTCGAAATCGAACAGTCGCGAGAGCTTGTAGCGCAGGGTCACGATCTGGCCGGGGGTGAACAGGCCGACGCCGTAGCCGACGTAAAGTTGCGGCGAGAGGTATTTGCCCACGGTGAGCGCGGCGCCGCCGAGCGCGGTGTTGCCGCCGACGCTCGCGTCCACGCCGATGCGCGCGCCGATCTGCTTGGCCAGCAGGTCGCCGCCGGCACTGCCCAGCGCCTGCGCGGCGGAGTTGAGCATGTCGCCCTGGCCGCTCTTCAGCGCCGACAGCGGCTTGCCGGTGATCAGGTACGACAGCGCCTCGCTCTGCTGCATCGCCGGCGTGGAGAACACCTGCAGCACCGGGCGCTGCGCGGTGCCGGTGATGCGCAGGCCCGGGGTGACATCGGGCAGCACGCGCTCGGCGGTCAGGTCGAGGCCGGGGTTGTCCAGTGGCGTGCCGGCAAACAGCAGGCGGCTTTGCTTCAGGGTGAGGTCCTGGCCGTAGGCGCGATAGGTGCCGCTGACGCCGATCGCGCCGCGGCCGGTGGGCGCGCGGCCGGGTTGCTCGTCCACGAGCAGTTGTCCGCTCAGCATGCCGTCGAGGCCGAAGCCGCGCAGCTTCACCGCGTCGCCCAGTTTCACCAGCACGCTGGCGCGCAGCGGCAGCGGCGCCGACCGGGCCGGCGCGGGCGCGTTGACGATGACCACATCGGGCGATTCCTGCGCGGCGCCGGCGCCGGGCAGCCGGGCCAGGTCCACCTGCGCGGCGGGAATCAGCACCGAGCCATCCAGCACGTAGCCGGTGGCGCTGCGCGTGAAGCGCAGGTCGGGGCTCACCTGCACGCGCGCCGCCGGCAGATCGGCGGCGAGGATGTTCTGGCCCTTGAGCGTGAGCGCGAAGGTCTGCGCGTTGCCGCGGCCGGCGATCGCCAGGGTGCCGGCGCCGGATTGCACGCTGCCGCTGACGCGGAGCACGCCATCGCCGGCGCGCGTGACCGTCAGCGCGCCCTGCTGGAGGTGCAGGCCGAGCGGCGGCAGTTCGGCGGCGAAACCGGTGACCTGCGCCTGGCCCGTGAACGCTGGCGCGCGCAGCGTGCCGGCCAGCGCGACGTCGGCGGAAAGCGCGCCGGTGACGCCCGCCAGTTGCGGCACGAACGGTTCGAGCACGTGCAACTGCGGCAGCTTGACCTGGATGCGTCCGCCCAGCACCTGCTGCGCGCCGCCGAGCGTGGCGCTGGCATCCAGGGTGCCCGCCGGCAGCAGCGTCGCGTGCGCGCTGAACTGTCCGGACTGCGCGCCGATGTCGGCCTGCACGCGCAAGTCGCGCCAGCCCAGCGGCTGCGCATCGACGCCGGGCAGGCTCACGCGGCCATCGGGCGACTGCAGGTGCGCCTGGCCGCGCAGATGCAGCGCGGGATCGAAATGCAGCGCGCCTGCGCCGGCGAGCGTGCCTTGCACGTGCGTGCCCGCGGGCAGGGCGACGAGTGCGGCGAGGCTGGTCAGCGGCACGGCGGCGAGGCGGTAATCGAGCGCGCCGCTGCCGTCGGCGGCGCGGCTGCCGCTCGCGCACAGGCGCGCGGCGCCCTGCGCCAGACAGGCATCGGCCAGACGGAAGGCGCCGGCGCGGTAATGCCAGGCCGCGGGTGCGAGCAAGCTCCACGCGGCGTGCCGCGCGGGTGTCAGTTGCAGGTGGCGCAGCTCGCCCTGCCAGTCGTTCGGGGTCTTGCGGCTGGCGCTGGCGTCCAGCGCGAGCTGACCGGCTGCGCCGGCGGCATCCGCATGCAGGGTGAGCGCCTGCGGGCGGCCGGCGATCCGCAGATCGAGCGTGTCGAGCTTCAGCGTGCCGAACTGCAGCGCGCGCGCGTCGAGTTGCGCCGTACCCTGCGGCGCGGCGAGGTTGTGCAGCTGCACGCGCAGCGTGGCGCTGCCCAGCCGCAGCGTGGCGGCGCGCAGGTCGCCGGCCGCGAGCTGCGCATCGAGATCGAGCGTCGGCCAGACGCCGCGTGCGCTGATCGCGCCGTGCACCCGGCCGCTGGCCTGCGGCAGGAAATCGGCGAGGTTGTGCACGTCGATGCGCGCATGGGCGCCGCCGCCCGTGCCGACATAGCGCAGCGTGCTGGCACCGGCGGCCAGATCCAGCGTGCCCTGCGGCAATTGCCGCCCGCGCACGCCGAGGTTGGCGCTGCCGCGCAGCGCGCGCCCGCGCAGCGTGCCGGCCAGATCCTGCAGGACCAGCGTGCCGGCGGGACCGCGTGCATCGAACTGGCCGGTGCTGCCCAGCGCGAAACCCAGATCGCCCGGCCAGGCGGGCGCCAGCAGCGCCGGGTCGAAGTGCGTGGCGGTGGCGACGAGGCGCCAGGCATGCGGTGCGGCCAGTGCCACGTCGCCTTTCACGTCGATGCCGCCGCGCGCCTGCTGCAGACGCAGGCTGTCCACGACCAGTGTGCGCGGGTCGCCGTGCACGGCCAGCTTGATCTGCGCGCGCCGCGTGCTGCTGGCGGCGAGGCTGAAGTCCGACTGCACGCGGTACGCCTGCGCGCTGCCCTGGAAGCGCGCGCTGCCGGCGCTGGCCAGGGGTTGCCCGACCAGCGCCGCCGGCAGTTGCACGCCTTGCCAGCGCAGATCCAGATCGGCGCTGACGCGGGGCGCGCCGAGCGCGATCCGGCCCTGCGCGTCGAGACGGCCGGGCACGCGCGGCGAGGTCAGCGCGAGCTGCCTGAGCACCAGCGTGTCGCCGGCGTGCTGCAAATCCAGCGCACGCAGCTGCAGCGGCCAGGCATCGACATCCAGCGTGCCGGCCAGCAGGGCCTGGGTGGCGTCGCCATGGCCCTGCAGGACCAGCGCCAGCGTGTGCGCGGTGTCCGTGCCGCAGCGTCGCCAGCGCGAAGCGCGGCGCGCTCAGCGTGCCCTGCCACGCATAGGGCGCGCGGGTGGCCAGTTGCGCGTGCAGCGTGGCGGCGAGCGGCGACTGCACGCGCGCGTCCAGCGTCGCGCTGCGGCCATCGCTGCGCGCGTGCAGCGTCAGCGTCAGCGCCTGCGGCTGCCGTGGCACGCGCAGGTGCGCGGCGAGCGTGCCGGGCCAGCCGCCGTCGAGGCCGAGCTGGGCCTGCAGTTGCAGCGCCAGCTGCGGCGAGTCCAGGTTCAGCGCGCCGAGGGCGAGCCGGCTCGGCGTCCATGCCGCATCGCGCAGGCTGAGCGCGTTCACGGTGAACACGCGCTGCTGCTGGCGCAGGATCACGCCATCGCGCAGCGTGGCCGCGGCGATATGGATCGCCAGCGGCGCGCGCAGGTCCGGCGGCGCGCTGCCCGGCGGTTGCGGCGCGGGCAGGCTGACGCGCAGGCCGTCGGCATCGAGCCGGGTGATGTCCAGCCGCTGGCGCAGCAGCGCCAGCGGTGCGTAGTCGATGCGCGCCGTCGCGATGCGCACGCGCAATCCGCCGGCGCCGCGCCATTGCACGCCGTGCAGGTCCAGCGATCCCCACAGCCGCCCCTGCGCCTGCTGCACGCTGAGCGCGCCGCGCGTATAGGACTGCGCGCGCGCGAGCGCGAAATCCAGTCCGCTCTGCGTGCCCAGCAGCCAGGCGCCGGCCGCGATCAGCAGCAGGAGCAGCACGCCCGGCGCCAGCGCCAGCCGGCGCACGCGATGCCGCTGCGCAGCGGTGCCCGCGGCGGGGGCCTCGCGTGACGTGGGTGCAGGCGCGGTCACAAATCCGGCCCGATGCTGATGTTCAGGCCGATCCCGTGCGCGTAGCGATCGCCGACGGGAACGCCGATGTCCACGCGCACCGGTCCGACCGGCGAGATCCAGCGCAGGCCGAAGCCGACGGCCTGGTGCATCCGGAAGGCGCTGCCGTTGAAGGCGTCGCCGCCATCGGCGAACAGCGCCACGCCCCAGGTGGGCAGGAAGTAGTGCTCGTACGTGACGCTGGCCACCAGCAGGTTGCGTCCGCCGATGACCAGCCCCTGCGCGTTGCGCGGACCGACGGTCTGGTAGCCGTAGCCGCGGATCGAGCGGTCGCCGCCGCCGAAGAAGCGCAGTTGCGGCGGCAGTGCGTTGAAATCCTGCACCCAGGTGGCACCGGCGCTGCCACGCAGGATGATGCGATCGCGCGCCGCCAGGCTGTGGATCCAGGTGCCATCCAGCGCCAGTTGCGTGAACGCCGTGGTCGACAGCGGCCCGCCGGCGCGGCCGACGGCGCTCACCGCCCAGCCGTTGCGCACGTAGACGGGATTGATGCCTTGCTTGCGGCCCAGGCTGGCTTCGGCGTAAAGCAGCGTGGATTTGCCGTTCTCGCCGCCGACCACGTAGTCGCCGGACAGCGCATCGAGCCCGAAGCTGCTGCTGAAGCCGCGCCATGCGCGCGACTCGCTGGCCACCAGCCCGAGCGTGTGCGAGCGCGAGGTGGTGGTGTTGGAGTCCAGCCAGTTGGCGCCGAAGTTGAAGGCCTTGTTGTCCGGGCCGGGACGCGGAATGGTGTAGATGAGCGTGGCGGTTTTCAGCCGCTGCGCCAGCAGCGTGTCGAGCGCGGCCTTGTGCCCGTGGCGATTCAGCCAGCGCCGGCGCACGCCGGCCTCGATGCCGGCGCCGGTGTCGGTGCCGTACAGCAGGCCGGCGGTGTACACGGTGCGCTTGGCCGGCGCGACGGTCACCGCCACCGGCACGACGCCATCGCGCGCCTGCTGCGGTTCGGGATTCACCTCGACCATGGCGAAATAATCCGCGCCGGTCAGACCCTGCTGCAACTGCAGCAGGTCGTCCTGGCTGTAGAACTCGCCCGCGCGCCAGGGCACGTAGCGCTGCAGGAATCCGGGCACGAAGGGCGAACCGGTGAAGGTAACCGCGCCCAGTTTGTAGCGCGGCCCCGGCGCCCAGGCGAGCGTGATCACCGCGCTGTGCGTTGCGGTATTCACCGCGATCTCATGCAGGGTGGCCCGGGCGTCGAGAAAGCCATCGGCCTGCAGCACGGCCATCACCGCCTGCTTGGAGCGCGTGTACAGGGCCTGGTCGAGGATCGCGCCGGTCCCGGGTGCGAACCCACGCACGGCGCGGCGGATCGCCGGCAGCTTCAAGGCGTCGGCGGGCATGTCCAGATGCAGTGCGGTGACACGCACCGGCGTGCCGGCGGCGATGCGCAGCGTCACCGTCCAGTCGCCGGCCTCCGCCTTGCCGGCCACGCGCTGATAGCTGCCCTCGACCAGTCGGGCTTCGAAATAACCGTACGGTTCCAGCGCCTTGCGCACCTCGCCGGGCACGCTGGCGTACAGACGGCGCATCTGCGGCTCGCTCACCGCTCGGCCGGCATACGGCGTCAGCGCCAGGTTGGCGCGCACCGCGGTCGCCAGCACCTTGTCGATGCCGCTGATCGCCACCTGCACCGACGCCTGCGCCGGCGCGGGCAGCAGCATCAGCGCCAGGGGCAGGGCCAGGACCCACGGGGCACGCCGCGCAACGCAGGCCCGGTGCCGGCGCAGTGGCGACAGCGAGCGGCGACGGGAGACAGGCCCGGGGTGCTCCTGAGGGCTGGACAGCTTGCGGCGCATCACCCGGCGACCGGTTCGTTCAATGCGCGAGTGTACCCAGCCGCGGCGTGAACCCGTCGTGGCCGCCGCGGGCGCAGCACACCCGTTGCGCGGATGGACACGTGTCGCAATGCCCGACGCATGCCGCGAAATCAAAGATCGCATCCGGAAACCGAAACTGCCGCGCGGACACCCCGTCTAGGATCGCGACGCAGCGCCCGGTGCGCCACGCGTGCCGGTGGGTGGCGGGAATCACGGGGGTCAGGGCCATGAAATGGATGCGGTTGCGGCTGGATCAGCCGAGGGCCGAGCGCAGGCCGCGACACGCCGTCGAAGCCGTGCCCGGCGGCACGAGCGGCCGTGCCGGCGAGATGCCTGCGGCGGCGGTTTGCGCAGGAACTCGGCGCGGTCGCGGGCGAATGGTGACCGTCGCCAGTGTGCTGTTGGCGTCCAGCATGATGTTGAGTGGCTGCGGCGAGAGCGTCATCCGGGGCACTCCGGCGGGGGAGAACGCCACCGGCCAGCAGCTTTACCGTTTCTGTTACGACGTCTGTCGCTACGGCCAATGCACGACGGATGCCTTCTGCACGGTCAAGACGCATGCGTGCGAGTTGAAAAAAAGCCAGATCCCCTGGCCTTGCAGCCAGTAAGGCGCGCGCCAGGATCGTGGCCGGCCAGCGCCGCGAGCAGGCCGTTCCATTCCGAAGACAAGCGAGGCAGCCGACCCATGCCCAAGGCATCGATTCCACTCGTGGCCCTGGCCTGCCTGGTCGCGGGCATGGCCACCGCCGGCATGCGCCCGGCCGGGGCGGCCGGCGACCCCGTCCATCATGACGTGGCCTTCCTGCTGCGCCAGGCTCGCAGCAACTTCGCAGTCCTGCGCGGCGCGCCGAGCAACGATGGCGACGACAAGTCCGCGTACTATGCACTGAAGCCGTCCGCCGCCCTCCTGAATCTCGCGTGCAGCAGTGGCAGCGCCTGCGCCGTATCCGATCACTTCGCCGCGAACGGAAATCCGGAGTACTGGGAAGGGCGGATCGCGGTCGCGCAGCCTGCCTGGTCGGCACCCGATTACGCCGACTACCGCGCCAATATCATTCGGGTGCTTGGCCCGCTGGTTCCGGGCTACATCGTGCAGGAGTCGCCGCCGTATCTCGCGGGCGGACAGGGGCTCTTTTCCGTGAGCCTGGCGAATCATGTTGAAGAGGTCACCGTCAACGGTTTCATCGGCGGCAGCCATTCGCTTGATATCCTCGTCGACCACCTCGCGGTCGGCAAGAGCGTGCACACCTATGTCCGGCCCAAGCCGCTGGATGGCACACGGCTGCATGCACTGGGCAGCGCCTTCCGGGCCTATGCATTGAAAGCGATCCGCCATGCTTCCGATGATTTCGCGGGATACCATCCGGCGCTTGCCGATCGTCGCTATGGAAAGGGCTACTACAACATCCCGTTTGCTTCATCACCCTATATCAGGACCTGCGAAATCGACTTTGACCAGGGGATCAACCAGGACTTCAATCTGGACGGCCCGGCGGCAGCGCAGGGCTGGTCCATCGATTGCTCCTCGAAGTCGTACGAGAACACTCCCGATGAGCTGGCGGCCGCGGTTGCCACGATGATCGAGCCGGCGCTGCCCGCGGGCTTCATCCGTTCGTCCGCAAATGGATCTCGCGTGGAATGGAAAGACCCGCAGGCAGACATTGATGTGTCAGTTTGGGCAACCAAGAACAGGCCCTCGGATACACACCCGCATCGATCACTCGTGTCGGTCAGGATTTATCATTCCGACGGCGTTCCGCATTGAGGAGTCCCTTGTTTTTCCGTGCGGCGGAGGCAAAGCCATTGCCGGCGGAGTTGCACGATGCCCGAGCAACCGAGCCTTGCCACACAAGCCGATGGTGGCCTCGAGGCGCACCGCAAGCCCACACGCCGGGATGTGTACCTCACCGGGGTGGACCAGGTGCATCCGGGCCGGGTGCGGCGACCGAGCCGTTCCATGCCAGGGCGCGTGCCGAAAGGGGGCGTCGCCCGGACCTTGCGCATGACCAGTGATTTTCATGGCCGAGACACAGCCCTGATCAGGTCCCTGATTGCATCGATCAAAATAAGGATGACTCAAGATGAAAATAGGTGCCTGTCTGCTCATCACGTTGGCCCTTGTCGCGACATTCATGCTTGCCGGGTGTGCAACCACCCCCGGCAACACGGGAAACTACCGGCAGATCGTCAATTCCTGGATAGGTTCCACGGAACAAAAATTGGAATCGAGCTGGGGAGTGCCAACGTCATCCACGGCGTTGGCTGACGGAGGGACCATGCTGGAGTATGTTCGTACCAATACGGAGTACTACGGCTACCACCGATCGTTGAGCCGTGGATACGTATGCTATACGGATTTTTATGTTTCTGCGCTTGGCCAAATTTACCGTTGGTCGTATCGGAGTCAAAACTACGGTGGCAATTACGAGTGCGGAGACAGCCTGTGATCACGACCTTTCGTGCACGGATCGCTGCGGTCTTTTACCTGACGGCGGTCATCGCAATCAGCGCAATCCCGCGTCAAGCCTGTGCCGATCAAAATCTCATCAGCCTGACCTGCGCACAGGATCCGAACAGCATATTGCAGTACAACGTCTGGGTCGATGTGGCGAATGGATTGCTGACTTATCAGGAGATTTACAATGGCCAAACATTCCCAAGTCAAACGAAATCAGCGACGGTCACGTCCGCCGAGATTTCCACACCGGGGATACTGATTGAGCGGACGACCGGCAGTGCGACATTCTCTCTAAATGGAACGCAGGAAATGTCATGCCACGTCTCTGATTTGCCACTGCCGCAGCCGCAAACGAAATTCTAGGTGCTGGTCTCGCGCAATCTTCCCGGCGTGGGCGGTGGTGACGATCGCGCTCACTCTGGCGAGCCTTGCGCTGCTGCATTTCCATGTGCGGTACCGGGTTCACGTCGGGGCTGGCGGTTTTCGTGGGCCTGCAGGTGTTTGTGGCCTGGATGGATTGCCGTGGCTCGAGCTGTCCCCATTGCCGCACGCAGGCCCGGGTCAGGCCATGGTCCTTCGGATGGATCGGGCTGTTGCGCGCACGGCGTCCTCGACCCGGGCGGAGGTGTCGCGCACGGGTCGCGGCCGAGGGACAGGCTCGGTGACCCTCGCGTCAGCGCCGGCGCAGCGAGCGCCGGAATTCGCTGGGCAGCTGCGCGTGGAACTTGCGGAAGGCGGCGATGAACTGCGAATAGGATTCGAATCCGCAGCTGTCCGCGATGTTCGCCAGCGGCAGGTCCGGATGCGCGGCGATCAATCGCCGCGCTTCTTTCGCGCGACACTCGAGGACGTATTGCCACGGGCTGCTGCCGGTCCTGGCGCGAAAGGCCCGACCCAGATGGTAGGGGCTGAGGTCGACGACCGCGGCGAGGTCCTTCAGGTTCAGCGCCTGCCCCAGGTTCTCCTGGATGAACGCCGTCAGCTTCTGGTATTTCCAGTGCGGCAGATTTGGGCCATGCGGCAGACTGCGGCGCCCGGCGCTGTACCGGACCATGACATGGGCGACGACCGCGGTCAGCAGGGATTGCTCGAACAGCCGCCCGGTCACGCCGCGGCCGGCCGCGTAGGCACGGATCGTCTGCAGCAGATGGGCCAGCACCGGATCCTCGTGGGGCATGATGTTGGAGACGAGATCCAGAGGCCGGCTGTCGACGGCTTCCCCGAGCGCCTGCGCGAACAGGGCGGGCGACAGTGTCAGGAACAGTCCGCGCAGCGAGGCATCCCAGGTCGTCGACAACGTGTCGCCGCGCGCAAGGAAGCGGAAGCGGCCGGGCTCGATCAGTCCCGACAGCGCTCGCCCGTTGAGATGGCTCCAGAACCGGATCGGTCGCTGCCCGACCGGCAGCAGCAGGACGTGTTCGTCGAACGTATGCGGCGGCAGGCTGCCGGCGTCGACCGCGCGGTATTCGTAGGTGTAGAGGCCGTTGCTGCCGCCGACGGCGAGCGGCGGCAAATTGAAGTACGGGATTCGCGCCTGGGCGTCGGTGCGGATGTAGATCCGCGGCAGCGGGTGATCGGGCATGGGGGCCATACCGGCATGAGGTCAATGGCATCGGCTCGGATATCGCATCCCTGTCCCGAACCGAAACGACACGACACCACTTGCTTGCACGCGATCCCGGGACGCCCAAGTGGATCGGCTGCGGCGGGTTGCCGGGGCGGGCGCGAGCCCCCCGGCATCCGGACGCGATCCCGGTACGTCGGCAGTTAACATCATCCGGTGGCGCGTCGCCACAAGCACTTTGGATACGGCCGCGAGGGACGCCGATCCGCCTCTCGAAACCGTTCGTCAACCCAAGGCAGGGGCTGCGGCGCAAGGGGGCCTTGTGGCCGCGGTGACGCTGCGGTGGCGGGCCGCGCGGCCGCGCGCGCGGGCGCAGCCCGGATCGGGCCGCCGGTTCCGGCCTGACCCGACCCCGGAGTTGCCGGGCCGAGCGCCGCGGCCTCAGGCGCTCGCCGGGCGCTCGGCCTGCTTGCCGCCGTACATGCGCCGGTCCGCCAGCCGCTGCATGGCATCGATGTCGGTGGCGTCATCGGGATAGATGGCGACGCCGATGCTGACGCCGAGACGGACCGGCTGCTGGTCGATCAGCAGCGGCTCGACCAGGGCCTGCTCGAACGCATGCACGATGCGCTTCGCCGCGGCGGGATCGCCGAGGTCATCCAGGATGGCCATGAATTCGTCGCCGCCGATGCGCGCCAGGGTGTCGCTGGCGCGCAGGCAGCCGGCGAAACGCGCGGCCACGGTGCGCAGCGCCTCGTCGCCGGCGTAGTGACCGAAGCGGTCGTTGATCTGCTTGAAGCGGTCCAGATCGAGCGTGACCAGCGCCACCCGCCGATGCCGTTGCGCGGCCTGCGCCACGGCCTCGCGCACGCGCACCGCGTACAGGCGGCGGTTGGGCAGACCGGTCAGGGCGTCGTGCAGGGCGGCCTGCTCGACCTTGGCCATCTGCTCCTCGAGCAGGGTCAGGATCATGCCGCTCGCCACCAGGAACTTGGGCAGGTTCCAGACCTCGCTTTCGACGTGCACCGCCGGCGCGAAGTGCTGCAGCACGGCGGCGGCCGGGAACACCGCGGCCCAGGCCAGAAAACTCGCGGTGGTGAAGACCACGCCCGGCGAGCGCCGCGCCGAGCCGGTCCAGAACAGGATCGCGACCGCGAGGTAGTGCCAGCACAGCATCCAGTCGAAGGCGAATTCGATGTCGCCGCGCAGCACCAGCGCCGCCTGGATCGCATAGGCCGCCGTGATGCCGCCGGCGTACAGCCGGCGCGAGACGCGGTCGCCCCCGCGGGTGCCGGCGTTGATCGCCAGCAGCGCGCCCAGGGCGCCCACCGTCACCAGGCCGAGGTACACGGCGCCGGACTGCACGTTGCCGTACAGGCAGAAGATGAAGGCCACGTTGGGCAACTCGGCGAGGCCGGTGCGCACCAGCGTTCGCGTGCGATTGCGTTGCGGCGTCTGGGCGGCCCAGATGAAGGCGGCGCTGGCCAGCAGCAGGGTGACCGCCGAAAGCGCGGACACGGTGTCGCTGCCGGCGCCGATGTTCAGCGCGACGAACTCGGCGGCGATGTGCGCAAGCACCAGCGCCCAGCCGACGACCCAGTAGCGCATCCGCGTCTGCTGCGTGCGGCGCAGCAGGGAGATGAAGATGGCGACCAGCGCGCCGATGGCAAGGAAGTCGGGCAGGGGGTAGAGGTTCACGGCAGGTCTTGCTCCGGCACTCGTCATGACGACCCGTTCCATACGCAACCCGTGGCGCGCGGTTCGTTCGCGCCGGGGTCTTGCCGCAGGCTCCTGCACCGATGCAGGGTGACGGTCGCCGCGAAGGGTGGTGCGGCGACGCGGCCGGCGGAACGCTTCCTCCGGATGGTGCAGATCGTGGGCCAAGTGCCGCCCGCGGCATGAAAACAACGGTGTCGGTGCGTGCCGCAGTGCCGGATTTGCCGGCCCGCGGCCGTCACTGCGACGCTTTGCCGCAGCGCTGGCCGCAACGGCGTCGTTCGCGGGGTCCGGATCCTGGAGTGCAGCGGTCCTGATCGCGGTCCGGTTCGCCGTCTTGGCGGGCCGCCCGGCGCGACGGGCCGTTCGCGGACGCTTTCCCTGCGCCCGGCCGGTGCGGGTCGCGGCGGGGGACCGGTCGGGTCCGGGGCCGGACCGCGACTGCGGGGACTCGATCTGGTGGGCGGTACAGGGTTTGAACCTGTGACCCCTGCCGTGTGAAAGCAGTGCTCTACCGCTGAGCTAACCGCCCGATGCGAGGCCGCGCAGGATACGTGCTCGGGCGGCGGCGGGTCAATCGCGGGACCTCAGCCGGCCAGCGGCCAGCGCCACGCGGCGATGGCGACGGTGGCAATGCTGCTGAGCGCGGTCAGCGGCAGGCCGACGCGCAGGTAGTCGGCGAACCGGTAGCCGCCCGGGCGCAGCACCAGCAGGCTGCCGTGGTGGCCGATCGGGGTCAGGAATCCGGCGATGGCGCCGATCGCGGTGCAGATCACCGCGGCCTCGGGACTGGGGCCGAGGCGGCCGGCCAGGTGCAGCGCGATCGGCGCCAGCAGGACCGTGGTCGCCGCATCCGACAGCAGCTGCGTGAGCAGCGCCGCGGCCCAGAACATCGCCAGCAGACGCCCGCTCGGACCCCAGCCGGCGAGCAGCGGGTCGAGTGCCCGCGCGGCCAGCGTGCCGGTGCCGGTCAGGTCCATGGCCAGACCCAGCGGTACCGCCGCGGCGAGCAGCAGCACGACCCGCAGGTCGATCGCGCGCAGCGCCGCGCGCGGCGCCAGGCAGCGGCCGAGCACCATCAGCACGCCGCCGCCGAGGAACGCGGCCGCCGCCAGCCGCGGCTGCACGACGGCCACGCCGATGCTGCCGGCGAGGATGGCGATGGCGCGCAGCATGCGGCCCCGTGATGCCGGCGCGCCGGTCGGTGCCGGCGGCAGCACGGCGGCACCGCTGCCGCGATGATTCGGCAGCAGACCGCGCGCCAGCTGCATGAAGGCGATGCCGAGCACGGTCAGGGTCAGGCCGATCGGCGCCAGCGAGAGCACGCCCAGTCCCGGCCGCCCGGCCTGGCGCAGCACGGTGTCGGCCAGCAGCATCGACGGCGCGGCGAACACGGTGATGGTCGTGCCCAGCGAGGCGGCGAACGCCATCGGCATCAGCAGGCGCGAGGCGGCGATGCCGGTGCGCCGCGCGTGGTCGAGCAGCACCGGCAGCATCATCGCCGTGACCATCAGCTGGTGGCTGACCGCCGACAGCAGGGCCACCGCCGGCATGATCACCAGCAGGCTGCGCCATTCGCTGGCGCCGGCGTGGTGGCCGATCCAGTCGGCGACGCGCATGGTTGCGCCGCTGGCGGCCAGCGCCGCCGACATCACCAGCACGCCGATGACGATCAGCGTCGCGTCGCTGGCGAAGCCGGTGAGTGCCTGCAGCGGCGTCAGCACGCCGCTGGCGGCCAGCGCCACGATCAGCAGCAGCGCGGTCAGCTCGATGCGCACGCGCTCGGTTGCCAGCAGCAGCAGCGCGGCACCGAGGATCAGCAGGAAGGCGACTTGCGCGATCGACGGCATGCCTTGACCTTACCCGTCGCCGCGTGACCGGCACAAGCGCGCGGCGTGCGGCCGCGTGCCGCGGCGGCGCGCACCGGCCGCAGGGCGCGCGTGCCGTCCCGCACGTGCGCGCCGGGGATTGCGGATGGATTTCGGCGCGCGACCAGGCGCGCCGCCGTATCGCGCCGCAAGGCGCTGCAACCCTGGATGGGTATTTCCGCAACGCCCCACTAGACTGCGCGTTTGCGCCGCGCGGGACACGCCATGGAACAGATCCTGTTCACCTTCGGCCACTGGGTGATCACGCCGTGGAAGCTGATCGGTCTGACCGGCGCGCTGCTGTTCACCGGGCGCTGGTTCGTGCAGCTCTATGCCACGCGCAAGCTGGGCCGCGTGCACATGCCGATGGCGTTCTGGTGGCTGTCGATCGTCGGCAGCCTGATGACGCTGAGCTACTTCGTGTTCGGCAAGAACGACTCGGTCGGCATCCTGCAGAACCTGTTTCCGCTGTTCATCGCCAGCTACAACCTGACGATCGAGCTGCGCCATCGCCGCCGCCGCGACGCCGCGGCCTGAGTCCCGGTTGGGTTCAATCGATGCGCGGCGTCGCCCGCATGGCGCCGCGTGAGCGCGCGTCGCCCGGATCGAGGCCGCAGGCCGTGATCCGGGACCAACGCCGCAACCGCGTCACGGGCCGGCATCGCGCCGCGATGCACCGTCTCCGGATTCCGCCGCGCTGCATCCGGGCGACGCGGCTCGGAAGGAACCCGCACCGTGGTCATCCTTGTCTCTACGCTGAGGCCGGGGGGCCGAAGGATTTCGGGCCCGGGCCTGCCGGATGCTTCGCTGTGCTCGGAATGACCACGGGGCGCTGCATCCGGGCGCGCGGCTTGCATGTCCTGACCGCGCCGGGACATGAGCCGGTCGCGTCACGCATTGCGGGTCTTGCGTGTCCCGAGTCCCGAGACGTCACTCCGGATCGTAGTCCAGCCACGACGCCAGCCAGCGCTCGGCTTCCGGTACGGTCCAGCCCTTGCGCTGCGCGTAGTCGGCGATCTGGTCGCGGCCCAGCCGGCCGACCACGAAGTAGCGGCTGTCGGGATGGCTGAAATACCAGCCGGCGACGCTGGAGGCGGGCGTCATCGCGTAGTTGTCGGTGAGCTTCATGCCGGTGCGTCGCGTCGCGTCGAGCAGGGCGAACAGCGTCGCCTTTTCGCTGTGCTCGGGACAGGCGGGATAGCCGGGCGCGGGACGGATGCCGCGGTAGCGTTCGGCGATCAGCGCGTCGACGTCGAGGGTTTCGTCCGCGGCGTAGCCCCAGAATTCGCGGCGCACGCGCTGGTGCAGGCGCTCGGCGAACGCCTCGGCGAGACGGTCGGCCAGCGATTTCAGCAGGATCGCCGAATAGTCGTCGTGGGCGGCTTCGAAGCGCGCCACGTGCGGCTCGATGCCGAGCCCGGCGGTGACGGCGAAACCACCGATCCAGTCGCGCACGTCGCTGTCTGCGGGCGCGATGAAATCGGCGAGGCAGCGGTTGCCGCGCTCGGCCGGCTTGTCGGCCTGCTGGCGCAGGAAGTGCAGGGTGGCCACGGTCTCGCGGGCTGGATGGCCGGCTCCCGGGTTGCTGGAACCATCCCTGGTGGGTGGTACCGGCTCGGCCTTCCCTGGCCGAGCGCTCGCCGGCGCGCGCTGCGACTCAAGGCGGCGCGCGTCACTTCCCGGCTCGCCCCCGGTCCCGGCTCCCGGCTCCCGATAGACCTCCACGTCGTCGCCCACGCTGGCCGCCGGCCACAGCCCGATCACGCCGCGCGCGGTCAGCCACTGCTCCTTGATGATGCGTTCGAGCATCGCCTGGGCGTCGGCGAACAGGCTGCGCGCCTGGGCGCCGACCACGGCGTCGTCGAGGATCGCCGGGTAGTGGCCGCTTAGCTCCCAGGTGTTGAAGAACGGCGTCCAGTCGATGCAGCGTGCCAGTTCGTCCAGCGGGTAGTCGTCGAAGGTCGTGATGCCGGGCTGCAGCGGTGCGGGTGGCGTGTAGGCCGACCAGTCGAAGACCGGGCGCTGCGCGCGCGCGACGTCGATTGCCAGCAGGCGCTTGCGCTCGCCGCCCTGGCGGTGGCGCGCGCGCACGGCGGCATAGTCCGCGCGCAATTGCAGCAGGTACTCGGCGCTGCGCTCGGGCGTGCGCAGGGTCTGCGCCACGCCGACCGCGCGCGAGGCATCCTTGACCCACACCGTCGGCGCCTGGTAGTGCGGCTCGATCTTCAGCGCGGTGTGCGCGCGCGAGGTGGTGGCGCCGCCGATCAGCAGCGGCATCGTGAAGCCCTGGCGCTGCATCTCGCGCGGCGACATGGCTCATCTCCTCGAGCGAGGGCGTGATCAGGCCCGACAGGCCGATCATGTCGGCGTTGGCCGCGCGCGCGGCGTCGAGGATGGTCTGCGCCGGCACCATCACGCCGAGGTCGATCACCTCGAAGTCGTTGCAGCGCAGCACCACGCCGACGATGTTCTTGCCGATGTCGTGCACGTCGCCCTTGACGGTGGCCATCACGATCACGCCGTTGGAGCGCGCGGTGTCGCCGCTGCGCGCCTTCTCGGCCTCGATGTAGGGGATCAGCTAGGCGACCGCCTTTTTCATCACGCGCGCCGACTTCACCACCTGCGGCAGGAACATCTTGCCGGCGCCGAACAGGTCGCCGACCACGTTCATGCCGGCCATCAGCGGGCCCTCGATCACGTCCAGCGGACGCGTCGCGGCCAGGCGCGCCTCCTCGGTGTCGTGCTCGACGAAAGCGTCGATGCCGTGCACCAGCGCGTGCTGGAGGCGCGCGTCGACCGGCAGCGCGCGCCAGGCGAGATCCTCGCGCCGACCTCGCCCTTCCTGGCGCGGTAACGCTCGGCGATCTCGAGCAGGCGCTCGGTGGCGTCGGCGCGGCGATTGCAGCACCACGTCCTCGACGCGCTCGCGCAGCTCGGGATCGAGATCGTCGTAGAGCGTCAGCGCGCCGGCGTTGACGATGCCCATGTCCATGCCGGCGCCGATCGCGTGGTACAGGAACACCGCGTGGATCGCCTCGCGCACGCGGTTGTTGCCGCGGAACGAGAAGCAGACGTTGGAGACGCCGCCGGAGACATGGCGCGCGGAAACTCGCGCTTGAGCTGGCGTGTGGCCTCGATGAAGTCGACCGCGTAGTTGGCGTGCTCGTCGATGCCGGTGGCGATGGCGAAGATGTTGGGGTCGAAGATGATGTCCTCGGGCGCGAAGCCCGCGCGCTCGGTCAGCAGCGCGAACGCGCGCCGGCAGATCGCCAGCTTGCGCTCCAGGGTGTCGGCCTGGCCCTGCTCGTCGAAGGCCATCACCACCACGGCGGCGCCGTAGCGGCGCACCAGCCGCGGCCTGCTGCAGGAACGCCGCCTCGCCCTCCTTGAGCGAGATCGAGTTGACGACGCCCTTGCCCTGCAGGCACTTGAGCCCGGCCTCGATCACGCTGACCACTTCGAGGAGTCGATCATCACCGGCACGCGCGCGATGTCGGGCTCGGCGGCGATCAGGTTGAGAAAGCGCGTCATCGCCGCCTCGGCGTCGAGCAGGCCCTCGTCCATGTTGACGTCGATGATCTGCGCGCCGCTCTCGACCTGCTGGCGCGCGACCTCCAGCGCCTCGTCGTAGCGGTCCTCCTTGATCAGCTTCTTGAACTGCGCCGAACCGGTGACGTTGGTGCGCTCGCCGACGTTGACGAAGTTGGTCTGCGGCGTGATCGCGAACGGCTCCAGCCCGGCCAGGCGCGTGTACGGCGGCGGGGTCGCCGGCGTGCGCGGCGGGAACGGCTGCACCGCCGCGGCGATCGCGGCGATGTGCGCCGGCGTGGTGCCGCAGCAGCCGCCGACGATGTTGAGCAGGCCCGATTCGGCGAAACTCGCGCAGCGTCGTCGCCATGTCCGCGGGCGTCTCGTCGTACTCGCCGAACGCGTTGGGCAGGCCGGCGTTGGGGTGCGCGCTGACGGCGCAGTCGGCGACCTGCGCCAGCTCCTCGATGTGCTGGCGCATCTCGTCGGCGCCGAGCGCGCAGTTGAGGCCGATCGACAGCGGGCGCGCGTGGCGCAGCGAATACCAGAACGCCTCGGCGGTCTGGCCGGAGAGCGTGCGTCCGGAGCGGTCGGTGATGGTGCCGGAGATCATCACCGGCAGGCGCGCGCCGCGCTGCTCGAACAGGTCCTCGATCGCGAACAGCGCGGCCTTGGCGTTGAGGGTGTCGAAGATGGTCTCGACCATGAGCAGCTCGGCGCCGCCGTCGAGCAGTCCGCGCGCGGCCTCGAGATAGGACGCGGCCAGCGCGTCGAAGCGCAACGCGCGGTAGCCGGGGTCGTTGACGTCGGGACTGATCGACAGCGTGCGGCTGGTCGGCCCGAGCACGCCGACAACGAAGCGTGGCCGGTCCGGGGTGTCGGATTCCATCGCCGCGCAGGCCTCGCGCGCCAGGCGCGCGCCTTCGCGGTTGAGCTCGTGCACCAGATGCTCGAGCCGGTAGTCGGCCTGCGAGACCGAGGTCGAATTGAAGGTGTTGGTCTCGATCAGGTCGGCGCCAGCCTCGAGGTAGGCGCGGTGCACGTCGGCGATGATCCGCGGCCGGGTCAGCGTCAGCAGATCGTTGTTGCCCTTGAGGTCGCAGCCGCAGCCGGGGCCGTGCGCGTGCGCCAGCGCGCCGTCGCAGCCGGCGGCGAAGCGTTCGCCGCGATAGCCCGCTTCGTCCAGCTGGTGCCGCTGCAGCATGGTGCCCATGGCGCCGTCGAGGATCAGGATGCGGCGCGCCAGGGCGTCGTGCAGTTTCTCGACGCGGTCGGGGTGCAGCCAGGGCAGGGCGGGGGTCATGGTTTCCTTGCCAGCAGCGAGAGGATTTCGAAATGCGGGGGCTTGCGTTCGCGGCCGAGGCGCTGGCAGCCGATCACCGTGAGTCCGGCCTGCTGCGCGTAGCCGAGCAGGTCCTCGCGGCGGAAGCCGAGGTTGCGGTGGTCGTAGGGCTCCACGATCGCGCGGTGGGCGTGGCGCGCAAGGGTCACCGCCAGCAGGCGGCCGCCGCCGCGCAGCGCGCGCGCGGCCTCGGCCACCGCCTGCGCCGGATGTTCGCTGTAGGTCAGCGCGTGCAGCATCAGCACCAGGTCGAAGCGACGCGCGCCGAGATCGAGCGCGTGCATGTCGCCAATGCGCACCTCGACGTTCGCGAACGGCCGCAGGCGTTCGCGCGCCGCCGCGACCACGCGCTCGCTGGCGTCTACGCACAGGATCGAGCGCGCGTGCGGTGCCAGCAGCTCGCCGAGCACACCGTCGCCGGAGGCGATGTCGAGCACGTCGCCGGTCTCCTGCAATTGCAGCATCGCGCGCGCCAGCGTTTCCCAGGTGCGGCCCGGCGAATAGTGGCGCTCCATGTCGCCGGCGACGCTGTCGGCCCAGCCGGAGTCGCGCGCCCGCTGCGCCAGCACGTCGGGCAGCCGCTGCGCGTCGGCGTCGAGCACGGCGTCGTCGATCTGCTCGCGCAGCGCATGCAGCAGGCCGTCGCGGTTCGGATCGCTGCCGTGCTGGGTACGGTAGTAGGCCGACACGCCGGCGCGACGGTCGCGAACCAGGCCGGCCTCGCGCAGCTTGGCCAGATGGGTGGATACGCGCGGCTGCGCCAGATGCAGCACCGCGGCGAGCTCGGCGACGGTCAGTTCCTCGCGCTCGAGCAGGGCCAGCAGGCGCACCCGGGTAGGGTCGGAGAGCAGGCGCAGCAGGTTGCTGGTATCAGTCAGGTCCATCGCTATATCCATTTATCGCGATGAAAGGATGTAAAGGCTAGGCTGACGATCCCGACGCGTCAAGGCATTAAACTGGGCGCTTTGCCGGTGCCGTGCATGCGTTCGCGTGTCCTGTTGCTGCTGGTGCTGCTGACCCTGGGTAGTCGCGCGTTCGCGGCCACGGTGCCGACGTCCGCGTTTCTGCGCTTGCCGGCACCCGCCGGCGGTTTGCCCTTCCGCCTGTACGTGCCGCCGTCCGCGCGCCCCGGCGCGCGCCTGCCGCTGATCGTGTTCCTGCACGGCTCCGGCCAGGACGGCACCGACAACGAGTCGCAGATCGCCTACGGCGGCAACGGCGCGCTGGAACTGCTCGACGACGCGGTCGCGCGGCGCATTCCGGTGCTGTTCGCCGCGCCGCAGACCCCGCACGAGTACTGGCGGCCGGCCGCGGTGATGGCGGTGATCCGCGCCATTGAGGCGCGTTGGCCGGTGGACCGCGACCGGATCGTTCTCACCGGACTGTCGTCGGGTGCCACCGGCGTGTGGGACCTGGCCAAGGCATGGCCGGACCGCTTCGCCGCGCTGGTGCCGATGTCCGGCGCGACCGAGATCGCCGGCTTGAACAGCATCGCGCCAGTGCCGGAGTGGGTGTTCCATTCCGCCGACGACAACGACACCAACGTGGTCACCGGCTTCGGCGGCGCGATGAAGGGCTCGCGCACGGTGGTCGCGGCGCTGCGCGCGGCCGGCGGCCATCCCTGCTACACCGAATACGCGCACGGCCCGCAGCCGGCGACCCACGTGATCTGGCCCGAGGCCTACGCCACGCCCGGACTGCTGCGCTGGATGCTGGCGCAGCGCCGCGGGCGACCGTCGCCGCTGGCGTGCCCGCCGGATGCACGTTCGCGCTGAGCGCGCGCGCTACACTTTCCGACTCAAACGACCGTTTGCCGCCGGACCGGTGGCACCGCCCGGAGACGATCCATGGATTTCCGCCCCACCGAAGACCAGCTCTCGATCCAGTCCGTGGCGCGCGACTTCGCGCAGAAGCGCATCGCGCCAGTGGCGGCGGCGTTCGACCGCTCGGGTGAGTTTCCGCTGGACAACATCCGCGAGATGGGCCGGCTCGGCCTGATGGGCATCGAGGTGCCCGTCGCCTACGGCGGCGCCGGCATGGACGCGATCAGCTACGTGCTGGCGATGATCGAGATCGCCGCCGCCGACGCCGCCCACTCGACCATCATGTCGGTCAACAATTCGCTGTTCTGCAACGGCATCCTGCAGTTCGGCAACGAGGCGCAAAGGCAGAAATACGTGCGCGCGATCGCCACCGGCGAGGCCATCGGCGCCTACGCGCTGACCGAGCCGCAGTCGGGCTCGGACGCCTCCAACATGCATGCGCGCGCGGTGCGCAGCGAGGACGGCAGCCACTACGTCATCAATGGCAAGAAGAGCTGGATCACCTCCGGCCCGGTCGCCGATTACATCGTGCTGTTCGCCATCACCAGTCCCGGCAAGGGTGCCAAGGGCGTCAGCGCATTCATCATCGACACCGCGCGCGAGGGGTTCCATCGCGGCAAGACCGAACCCAAGCTGGGCATCCGTGCCTCGGCCACCTGCGAGATCGAGTTCACCGACTACCGATGCCCCGTTGACGACCGGCTGGGCGAGGAGGGCAAGGGCTTCGGCATCGCCATGGGCGTGCTCGACGCCGGCCGCATCGGCATCGCCTCGCAGGCGATCGGCATCGCCCGCGCCGCCTACGAGGCCGCGCTGGCGTGGTCGCGCGAGCGCAAGGCGTTCGGTCAGGCGATCGGCAGCTTCCAGATGACCCAGGCCAAGATCGCCGACATGAAGTGCCGCCTCGACGCGGCCACCCTGCTGACCCTGCGCGCGGCGTTCGCCAAGGACCAGGCGGCGAAGCACGGCGGACGCTTCGGCAACGAGGCGTCGATGGCCAAGCTCTACGCCTCGGAGGCGGCGATGTTCATCGCCCACCAGGCGCTGCAGATCCACGGCGGCATGGGTTATTCCAAGGAGCTGCCGTTGGAGCGCTACTTCCGCGACGCCAAGATCACCGAGATCTACGAGGGCACCAGCGAGATCCAGCGCCTGGTGATCGCGCGCAACGAGACCGGGCTGCGCTGAGGGCGGGCGGTGCCGGCAGCGGCCGCGCTCCAGCGCGCTGCCCGCGGGCAGCGCTCGCCGCAGCGCTCGCCGCGACGCCAAGATCACCGAGATCTGCGAGGGCACCCGCGAGATCCAGCGCCGGGTGATCGCGCGCAACGAGACCGGGCTGCGCTGAGGGCGGGCGGTGCCGGCAGCGGTCGCGCTCCAGCGCGCTGCCCGCGGCAGCGCTCGCCGCAGCGCTCGCCGCGACGCCAGGATCACCGAGATCTACGAGGGCACCAGCGAGATCCAGCGCCGGGTGATCGCGCGCAACGAGACCGGGCTGCGCTGAGGGCGGGCGGTGCCGGCAGCGGCCGCGCTCCAGCGCGCTGCCGCGCGGCAGCGCTCGCCGCAGCGCTCGCCGCGACGCCAGGATCACCGAGATCTGCGAGGGCACCCGCGAGATCCAGCGCCGGGTGATCGCGCGCAACGAGAGCGGGCCGCGCTGAGGGCGGGCGCGGCCTCAGCCCAGCCCGGCGAGTTCGCGGTTGAGCAGGGCCGGCGCGGCGGCGTTGAGCTCGATCACCCGCTTCAGGCGCGCGAGGCTGTCGAGGTCGATGCGGTCCCATGTCAGCGCGATGCGCTGCGGTTCGACGCGTGCGGCCTCGACGCCCATGCTGATCACCAGCGCGTCGTGCACGCGCAGCTCTATGCGAAAGCGCGTGCCCGGCAGCGGATCGCAGCCGGATGGGCGCGCCACCAGCACGCCCTTCAGCGACATGTCGATCAGTTGCGTATCCCAGTAGCCGCCGCTGGCATACAGGCGCGCGCTGCCGCCCAGTGTCAGGCGCTGGAAGCGGCGGCGATCCTCGGCGGCAGGCTCCGGTTCCATGGCTGCATTCCCTCGTCGATGACGCGGCGATTCTGCGGGCTGGCCGCCGCGGACAGCAAGCGTCGTGCTTCAGACGCCGTGATGCAGGAGCAGCTCGAGCACGAACTTGCTGCCGAAGAACGCCAGCACCAGCATGGCCATGCCGGCCAGCGTCAGCTGCACCGCGCGGCGGCCGCGCCAGCCCCAGTGCCAGCGTCCCATCAGCAGGGTGCCGAAGACAAGCCAGGCGATCACCGAAAACACGGTCTTCTGCACCAGATGCTGCTCGAAGAGGTTGTCGACGAACAGCGCGCCGGTTGCCAGGGTGGCCGAGAGCATCACGAAGCCGGCGGTGATCAGGCGGAACATCAGCGCCTCGGTCAGGGTCAGCGGCGGCAGCGCGCGCAGGAAGCGCGACAGCCGGCGCTCGCGCAGCGCGCGCTCCTGGAACGCCAGCAGCAGCGCCAGCAGCGCCGCGATCGAGAGCAGCCCGTAGCTGAGCAGGGCGAGCGAGACGTGCAGCTTGATCTGCCAGTCCATCGGCTGCGGCACCGTGGCCGGCGCCACGAACACGTCGACTGCCAGCAGCGCGGCGGCGAGCGGAAAGATGATCACGCCCAGCCCGGCGACCGGGCGGCTGACGTTGACCAGCAGGGTCAGCGCCGCGATCACCGCGGCGATCAGCGACAGCGAGGCGAAGAAGTGCAGATCCAGCGCGCCACGGTGCGCGATCAGGATCTCGGCGAGGTGGCCGCAGACGGCGAGGCTGGCGGCCGCCAGCGGCAGCGCGCGCGGCGCGTCGTGTCCTGCCAGCAGGGGCCGCGCCAGCAGGGCCGCGGCGACCAGATACAGCGCAATCGCGCCCAGGGTGATGACGCTCAGCATCGGCAAAGTGTGGCACAGCACGAGCACTGCGCAAGCGCCGTGCCGGCCCGGCTATAATCCCGTGTTCGCCTGCGAAGTCGTGCCATGTTCGAGTCCCTGAGCCAACGCCTGACCGTGACCGTGCAGCGCCTGCGCGGCCGCGGCCGGCTGACCGAGGAAAACATCCGCGAGAGCCTGCGCGAGGTGCGCATCGCGCTGCTCGAGGCCGACGTCGCGCTGCCGGTGGTGCAGGCGCTGATCGAGCGCGTCAAGGTGCGCGCGGTCGGCCAGGAGGTGCTCAAGAGCCTCACCCCCGGCCAGGCCCTGATCAAGGTCGTCAGCGACGAGCTGACCGCGCTGATGGGCACCGCCAACGCCGCACTGGACCTGGCGGCGACGCCGCCGGCGGTGGTGCTGATGGCCGGCCTGCAGGGCGCCGGCAAGACCACGACCGTGGCCAAGCTGGCGCGCTTCCTCAAGGAGCGACAGAAGAAGAAGGTGCTGGTGGTCAGCTGCGACGTCTATCGCCCTGCGGCGATCGCGCAGCTCGAGACGCTGGCCGCCCAGGTCGGCGTCGGCTTCTTCGCATCCGGCAGCGGCCAGGATCCGCTCGCCATCGCCCGCGCCGCGCTCGCGGCCGCGCGCCGCGAGGTCGCCGACGTGCTGATCGTCGACACCGCCGGGCGGCTGGCGGTGGACGCCGCGATGATGGCCGAGATCCAGGCGCTGCATGCCGCGCTGGACCCGGTCGAGACGCTGTTCGTGGTCGATGCGATGACCGGCCAGGACGCCGCGACCACCGCCAGGGCCTTCGCCGAGGCGCTGCCGCTGACCGGCGTGATCCTGACCAAGACCGACGGCGACGCCCGTGGCGGCGCCGCGCTGTCGGTGCGCTACGTCACCGGGCGGCCGATCAAGTTTCTCGGTACCGGCGAGAAGACCGAGGCGCTGGAGCCGTTTCATCCCGATCGCATTGCCCAGCGCATCCTCGGCATGGGCGACGTGCTCAGCCTGGTCGAGGAGGTCGAGCGCGGGGTCGATCACGAGAAGGCGCAGAAACTCGCGCAGAAGGTCGCCAAGGGCAAGCGCTTCGATCTCAACGACATGCGCGACCAGCTGCAGCAGATGCTGGGCATGGGCGGGCTGGCCGGGCTGATGGACAAGCTGCCGGGGGTGGCTGCGCTGCCCGCCAACGTCAAGTCCAGGGTCAACGATCGCGAGGTGCAGCGCATGGTCGCGATCATCAATTCGATGACGCGCAAGGAGCGCCGCCACCCGGATCTGCTCAACGGCTCGCGCAAGGTGCGCGTGGCGCGCGGCTCGGGCATGCAGCCGGCCGACGTCAACCGCCTGCTCAAGCAGTATCAGCAGATGGAAAAGATGATGTCCAAGCTGTCGCAGGGCGGCATCAAGGGCATGATGCGCCAGATGCAGGGCGCGATGAAGCGCGGCGGGATGCCCCCGCTGCAGTGAGTCCGGCGCTGCGGGCTTTCTTTCGTCAGCAGAATCATTACAATATCGAGTTTTTCGGCGTCAGCCAAAGCCGGCCGACGCCGTTCATCGGAGTTCCAGCGACATGGTCAAGATTCGTCTCGCCCGCGGCGGTGCCAAGGGCCGCCCCTTCTACCACGTGGTCGTGACCGACCAGCGCAACAAGCGCGACGGTCGCAGCATCGAACGCGTGGGCTACTTCAATCCGCTCGCGGTCGGTGGCGACAAGCGGCTCGAACTCGATGTGGGCAAGGTCCAGGCATGGGTGGCCAAGGGCGCGCAGCTGTCCGACAAGGTGCGCGTGCTGGTCAAGGAAGCCTCGCGCCAGGCCGCGTGAGCGACACTGATCGACGCGTCCCGCTGGGACGCATCGTCGGCGTGCATGGCGTGCAGGGTGCGGTCCGGCTGGAATCCTGGACCGAGCCGCGCGAGCGGATCTTCGTCTATCAGCCGTGGTGGCTGGTCGGCGCCGATGGCAGCGGCGTGATGCTGGACGGTGTCCAGGGTCGCGCGCAGGGCAAGGGCCTGATCGCCCAGCTGCCCGGTGTCGGTGATCGCGATGCGGCGGCGGCGTGGGTCGGCAGCGAGATCCGGGTGCCGCGCGCCGCGCTGCCGGCGCCGGCGGCCGGAGAATATTACTGGGCCGATCTCGAAGGACTGGAGGTCGTCACCGTGGAGGGTGTGGTGCTGGGGCGCGTCAGTCATCTGATCGCGACCGGCGCCAACGACGTGCTGGTGGTCCGGGACGGCGTGCGCGAGCGCCTGCTGCCCTTCATACCGGGTGGTTGCGTGCAGGACGTGGATCTGGGTTCGGGTCGCATCACGGTGGACTGGGACCCGGCGTTTTGACGGCAGGGCCGGCGTGCCGGACGAAGGGAACCATGCGCATCGACGTGGTTACGCTGTTCCCGGAGTTCGTGCTGCAGGCCGCGGCGCTGGGTGTGGTCGGGCGCGCGCAGGAGCGCGGCCTGCTGGCGGTGGCGGCATGGAATCCGCGCGATTTTGCCGGCGACGCCTGGCATACCGTGGACGAGCGCCCGTACGGCGGCGGCCCCGGGATGCTGATGCTGATCGACCCGTTGCGCGCGACGCTGTCGGCGGCGCGGGCGGCGGCGGAAGCGCCGGCGCATGTGGTGTACCTCGGCCCGCAGGGTGCCCGGCTCACCCAGCGTCGCGTGGCGCAGCTGGCGCGAAGGCCGCGACTGCTGCTGTTGTGCGGACGCTATGAGGGCGTGGATGAGCGCCTGCTGGCGGCCGAGGTGGATGAGGAACTGTCGATCGGCGACTACGTGCTCTCGGGCGGCGAGTTGGCGGCGGCGGTGGTGATCGATGCGGTCGGCAGGCTGCAGGAGGGCGCGCTGAACCACGCGGAATCGGCCGCGCAGGATTCGTTCTCGGACGGCCTGCTCGACTGCCCGCACTACACGCGCCCCGAGCGGCATGCGCTGGGCGTGGTGCCGCCGGTGCTCCTGTCGGGCGATCACGCGGCGATCCGCCGCTGGCGCCGGCAGCAGTCGCTGGGGCGCACGTGGTTGCGGCGTCCGGACCTGCTCGCGCAGGTCGAACTGGATGCCGCGGATCGACGGTTGCTGGACGAATTCCGCCGCGAGCAGCTCGCGGCATTACGCTGAGGCCGCTTGCGGCGCAGTTGCTGGTTGGACGACCTGGGTGAGTGCCATGAACAAGATCATTGAGCAATTCGAAGCCGCACAGATGACCCGCACGCTGCCGGAGTTCGCTCCCGGCGACACGGTGGTGGTCAACGTCAAGGTTAAGGAAGGCAACCGCGAACGCGTGCAGGCCTTCGAGGGCGTGGTCATCGCACGCCGCAATCGCGGCCTGAACTCGGCCTTCACCGTGCGCAAGATGTCGCACGGCACCGGCGTCGAGCGCGTGTTCCAGGCGCACAGCCAGGCGATCGACTCGGTGCAGGTCAAGCGTCGCGGCAAGGTGCGCGGCGCCAAGCTGTATTACCTGCGCGGTCTCGAGGGCAAGGCGGCGCGCATCAAGGAAGACATCGGCGCCAAGCTCTGAGCTGCCGTCCGCCGTCGCGATGTCGCGGCGGCGGACCGCCCGGCGGATGGTGGTGCGGTGCGCGCGGTGCGCGCCCGGCGTCGCTCGCCGCGGGTCCGCGATCCCGGTGCTTCCCCGGCCCGGCGACCGGCAAGCCGGTCTGCCGCGCGACGGAAGGCCGCGCTCAGCGGGCGGTTTCGGCCAGCAGCACGCGCTCGGGTTCGTGCTGGAAGTGACCCTGGACGTAGCCGACTCCGCAGCCGTAGAGCAGCGACACGCTGGCGACGTCCTCGACCCATTCGGCGACGGTCTGCTTGCCCAGCGCGGTGGCCTGCTGGCAGATCGCGCGGATGCGCTGCTGGTTTTCGGGATGACGCGGCAGATCGGCCATGTAGTTGCGGTCGATCTTGAGGAAGTCGGCGTCGACGTGGCTGAGCAGCTGGAACGAATTGAGTCCCGAGCCGAACTGCTCCAGCGCGAAGCGGCAGCCGATCTGCTTGCAGCGCTTGGACGAACTGGCGTGCCGGCTTGAGGCTGGTGACGACCTTGCTTTCGGGCATCTCCAGCACCAGCTGATGGCCGCGCGCCTCGTGCTCGATCAGGGTCGACTGCAGCCAGCCAGGCAGCGCGGGGTCCTCCAGTGACTGCACCGACAGCTTGACCATCAGCACCTGACCTTGGCTCTGGCGTGCCGGTTCGCCGAGCAGCCGGATCGCCTCGCGCAGCACCCAGCGATCCACCGCCGGCATCAGGCCGTGGCGTTCGGCGACCGGGAGGAAATAGCTCGGCAGGATCACGCCCTTGGGGCCATCCAGGCGCAGCAGCAGCTCGGACAGCTCGCCCTCGCCGCCCGTCAGGCCGGTGATCTGCTGGTGGTAGAGCACGAAACGGTCGTTTGCCAGCGCATCCTTGAGCAGGGCCAGCCAGTAGCGGTCCTTTTCCGCCTCGGCCTTCTCGCGCGCGGCGGGATCGTGGATGCCGACGCGGTTGCCGCCCTCGCTTTGCGCGGTGCGCAGCGCCTCGCTGCAGCGTTCCAGCAGCCCGGCCGCGTTGGCGTTGCGCTCGCCGAGCAGGCTGCCGCCGGCGCTCACGGTCACCGCCAGCGAGCGTGCGCCGATATCGAGGATCGACTCGGCGACCGCACGCAGCAGCGCCTGGGCCAGCACCGTGACCGCTTCGTGCGGGCGCGAACGCAGCAGCACGCCGAAGGTGCACTCGCCCAGCCGGCCGGCGGCGTCGTGTTCGCCGAGCACGCCGACCAGACGGGCGCCGAGCGCGCGCATGAACGCGTCGCCGTTGCCGATGCCGATCTGGTCGCTGATGCCGCGATAGTTGTCCGGCTCGACCAGCAGCAGGGCCTGGTCGTTGCGCCCGCCGGCAGCCTGCGCGACGGCATCGTCGAGCAACGCCAGCATGTGGCCGCGATTGAACAGCCCGGTCGCCGGATCGCGCTGCAACTGCTCGACCAGGGCCGAATCCGCGGTCATCTGGCGCCGGAACACGATCTGCAGGCAGGTCTCGCCCTCGAAGGTGGCCTGGGCGAATTCCATGGTGGCGTCGAAGGTGACGCCGTCGGCGCGCATCGCCTTCAGCTCCAGGCGCGGTGGCGGTTTCTCGCCGCGCGACAGGCGCTTGAGCAGGGCCTTGAAGTCCTCGGTGTCGTCGCCGGCCACCAGGTCAAGCAGGGTCAGGCCTTCGATCTCGTCGAACTCCTCGAATCCGAACATCTCCAGGTAGGCGCGATTGGCGCGTACATGCATGCCCTCGTGCACGTAGGCGATCGGGTCGCGCGAGGAGTCCAGCAGCGAATCGCAGCGGCGTTCCGATTCGCGCAGCGCGGTCTGCAGACGGCGCACGCTGCGGCGCATGTTCAGCGCCTCCATCTCGCGCTCGATGATCGCGCGCAGCTGATCCGGGCGCAGGCGCAGCGCCAGGGCGCGCGCGCCGTCGGCGAAGACCTTGACAACCAGATCCTCGTCGGCGGAATCGCACAGCGCGATCAGCGCGATGTCGCGGCCGGTCGTCTCGATCAGGCGCGCCACCTCGACCAGCGACAGATCGCGCGCGGCCGGGTTGGCCAGGACCAGATCCGGTCCCAGGCTGTCCAGGGCCGCCTCGAATTCGGCCTCGTTGGATGCGCGCGCCGGGCGCACGGCGATGCCGCCGTTGCGCAACACGCTGATCGCCTGCTCGGCGTTCTCCAGCGAGTCCTCGGCGAAAAGGATCTTGACGACGTTGTCCTGCTTCATGAGCGATGCGGCCAGGGGATGGAGCGCATGAAGCCCGCGTCCGGCGGGCGATGGGGCCGCGTGCGAGCACGACCCGGATTCTAGCTTTTACCGGATCGACCCCGGCATTTCCACCGGGCTAGAGCGGAATTTTCGAAGGTTTACCCGGTTCCTCGCGCACCAGCCGCGGCAGCAGGTAGCCCGGCAGGCGCGCGCGCAGGGTGGCATGGAGCGCGCGCGCGCGCGCATCGTCCACCTCGAAATGGGCGGCACCGTGCACGCGATCGAGCTGGTGCAGGTAATACGGCAGGACGCCGCAGGCGAACAATCGCTCCGACAGCGCGGCCAGGATTTCGACATCGTCGTTGACGTCGCGCAGCAGCACCGACTGGTTCAGCAGCAGCGCCCCGGCCGCGCGCAGCCGGGCACAGGCGCCGGCGACTGCGGCATCCAGTTCGGCGGCATGGTTGACGTGCAGCACCACCGCGACCGGCCAGGGCAGGGTACCGATCCAGTCCAGCAGCTCGTCGTCCACGCGCTCGGGCAGCACGACCGGCAGCCGCGTGTGGATGCGCAGACGCCGCAGATGAGGCACGGCGGCCAGAGCCGTGACGAGTTCGGCCAGCTTGGATGTTGCCAGCGACAGCGGGTCGCCGCCGGACAGGATCAGCTCGTGCACGTCGGCATGCTCGCGCACATAGGCCGCGGCCTGCTGCCAGCGGCCGGCCGCGGCGGTCGTCTCCGCGTAGGGGAAATGGCGGCGGAAGCAGTAGCGGCAATGCACGGCGCAGCTGCCGCTGGCGATCAGCAGCGCGCGTCCGGCGTACTTGTGCAGCACCCCGTGGGCAGCCAGCGCCGCGCCGTCGCCGACCGCATCGGTCGAGTAGCCGGGATGCACGCTCCGTTCGGCGAGTTGCGGCAGCACCTGCAGCAGCAGCGGGTCGCGCGGATCACCACGGCGCATGCGGGCGACGAATCCGCGCGGCACGCGCATCGGAAAGCCGGCCGCTGCGGCCGGCAGGTCGTCGGCGAGCCGGTCCAGGCCGAGCAGGCCGAGCAGTTCGCGCGGATCGGTGATCGCCTCGCGCCAGGCCTGGCGCCAGTCGGATCGCGGCGGCTGCGCCGCGGCGGGGCTTGCGGTTATCATTGCGGGCTTGATCCGACGGCGCTCGGCAGACCGTCATTCTAGCCGCTTGTGGAGCGGCTTTTTCGTATCGGAGCAGTCATGGCAAGTTACGGTCTCAACGATGTCAAGAGCGGCCTGAAGATCATCGTCGATGGTGATCCGTATGCCATCGTCGACGCCGATTTCGTCAAGCCGGGCAAGGGCCAGGCCTTCACCCGCGTGCGCATCCGCAATCTCAAGAACGGGCGCGTGGTGGAGAAGACGCTGAAGTCCAACGAGACCGTCGAGGGTGCCGACGTCGTCGACACCGACATGCAGTACCTGTATTCGGACGGCGAGTTCTGGCACTTCATGCAGCCGGAGAGCTTCGAGCAGCACACCATCGACAAGGCGGCCCTGGGCGATGCCGCGCAATGGCTCAAGGGCGAGGAGGTCTGCATCGTGACGCTGTGGAACGGCACGCCGCTGACGGTGACGCCACCGAACTTCGTCGAACTGACGATCGTCGAGACCGATCCCGGCATGCGCGGCGACACCTCGGGCGGTGGCGGCAAGCCGGCCAAGCTGGAGACCGGCGCCGTGGTCCGCGTGCCGCTGTTCGTGGGCCAGGGCGAGGTGATCAAGGTCGATACCCGCACCGGCGAGTACGTCGGCCGCGTCAAATGACGCACCGGCACGCGAACGCCGCCCGCGCCCGTGTCGCCCCGGTGAGGAGCGCGCCGTCGCCGTGAGCCATGCAACGCCGCAAGCCGTCGACCTGCTGATCGCGGCCCGCTGGGTGGTGCCGGTGATGCCGCATGGCGCGGTCCTGGCCGACCACGCGGTGGCGGTGGATGGCGGCCGCATTGTCGGCATTGTGCCGGGCGATCAGGCCGCCCGGGTCTACCTTCCGCGCGAACACGTGAGCCTCGACGAACATGCGCTGATGCCGGGCCTGGTCAACGCGCACACGCACAATCCGATGACCCTGCTGCGCGGCCTCGCCGACGACCTGCCGCTGATGGTCTGGCTGCGCGAGCACATCTGGCCGGCCGAGGCGAGGATGATCGGTCCGGAGTTCGTGCGCGACGGCGTCGAGCTGGCGATTGCCGAAATGCTGCGCGGCGGCACCACCTGCTGCAACGAGAACTACTTTTTCCCCGACGTCGCCGCCGCGACCTACAAGCGCCACGGTTTCCGCGCTCGCGTCGGCCTGCCGGTGATCGAGTTCCCGACCGCATGGGCGCAGAGCCGCGATGCGTACTTCGACCGCGCGCTCGCGGTGCACGATGCCTGGCGTGGCGATCCGCTGGTCGCCACCGCCTTCGCGCCGCATGCTCCGTACACCGTGTCCGACGACAGCTTCGAG
Source organism: uncultured Pseudomonadota bacterium (assembly GCA_963794205.1). Lineage (GTDB taxonomy): Bacteria > Pseudomonadota > Gammaproteobacteria > Xanthomonadales > Rhodanobacteraceae > Metallibacterium. Next base: position 74,832 of record CAWCCR010000012.1, on the reverse strand, counting down.
CGCATCCGCATGCTCGCCGACCAGCTCGACATCCCGGTGCACCTGCACCTGCACGAGACCGCGCAGGAGATCGAGGATTCGCGGCGGGAACACGGGCTGCGCCCGCTGCAGCGCCTGCAGCGGCTGGGCCTGGTCAACGACCGCCTGATCGCGGTGCACATGACCCAGCTGAGCGACGCCGAGATCGCGCTGTGCGCCGAATCCGGGGTGTCCGTGGTGCACTGCCCCGAGTCCAACCTCAAGCTGGCCTCCGGCTTCTGCCCGGCCGAAAAGCTGCGCCGTGCCGGCGTCACCCTGGCGATCGGCACCGACGGCTGTGCCAGCAACAACGACCTCGACATGTTCGGCGAGATGCGTACCGCCGCGCTGCTGGCCAAGGGAGTGGCCGGCGACGCCAGCGCTCTCGACGCGGCCAGCGCCCTGCATGCGGCGACGCTGGGCGGCGCGCGTGCCATGGGTCTTGACGACCGCATCGGCTCGATCGAGGTGGGCAAGTGCGCCGATTTCGCCGCTGTGCGGCTGGACGCCCTGGAGACGCAGCCGCTGTATCACGTGATATCGCAGCTGGTGTATGCCGCCGCGCGCGCCCAGGTCAGCGACGTCTGGGTTGACGGCCGCCGACTGCTGGCGCAACGCGAACTCACCGCCATCGATGTGCCTGCGCTGCGCGAAAAGACGCGGGCCTGGCGTGAGCGCATCGCGGCCGGCTGAGGCGCGCGGCTATCATGCGTGCTGGCGACGCCCCACGCCGGCGAGCGCCCGGGCATGGATGGCCGGGCGGGCGCCACGCACCAGGGATGGTTCGCCGCCTGATCGAGGAACCCGCGGATGACGACGGCCAATGTGCTCCCCGACGAGATCGCGCGTTTCGAGAAGCTGGCGGCGCGCTGGTGGGGCGAGCCGGGAAGTGTCGCGACCTGCCTTGAAGGGCAGGTCGCGCCGGCGAGCGCCCGGGCAAGGATGGCCGGGCGGGCGCCACGCACCAGGGACGGTTCGCCGCCTGATCGAGGAACCCGCGGATGACGACGGCCAATGTGCTCCCCGACGAGATCGCGCGTTTCGAGAAGCTGGCGGCGCGCTGGTGGGGCGAGCCGGGAAGTGTCGCGACCTGCCTTGAAGGGCAGGTCGCGCCGGCGAGCGCCCGGGCATGGATGGCCGGGCGGGCGCCACGCACCAGGGACGGTTCGCCGCCTGATCGAGGAACCCGCGGATGACGACGGCCAATGTGCTCCCCGACGAGATCGCGCGTTTCGAGAAGCTGGCGGCGCGCTGGTGGGACCCCCAGGGCGAATCCCGCCCCCTGCATGATCTCAACCCGCTGCGCACGGCCTTTGTCGCATCCCGTATCGAGCTGCAAGGCGCGCGCGTGGCCGATATCGGCTGCGGCGGCGGCCTGCTCAGCGAGACGCTGGCGCGCGCCGGCGCCGATGTCGTCGGCATCGACCTGGCGCCGGCGCTGATCGACGTTGCCCGCCTGCATTTGCACGAGTCCGGCCTCGGAGTCGACTATCGGGTGCAGTCCTCGGCCGCGCTGGCCGCCGCCGAACCCGCGAGCTTCGATGCCGTCTGCTGCATGGAGCTGATCGAGCATGTGCCCGACCCGGCGGCGCTGATCGCCGATCTGCAGGCCATGCTCAAGCCCGGCGGCCAGCTGTTCCTGTCCACCCTCAACCGCACGCCGATGGCGTTCGTGGTGGCGATCCTCGGTGCCGAGCACGTGCTGCGTCTGCTGCCGCGCGGCACCCATCGCTATGCCGCGTTTCTCAAACCTTCGGAACTGGCCGCGCTGCTGCGCCATGCCGGATTGCAGCTGCGGGAAGTCGCGGGCGTCGCCTACGAGCCGTTCACGCGCCGCGCCTGGATCACGCGCCATACCGCGGTCAACTACCTCGTCAGCGCCCAGCGGCCGGCATGAGCGAATCGCGGCCGCGGGCCGGGGTGCTGTTCGACCTTGACGGCACCCTGCTCGACAGCGCCCCCGATCTGGCCGCGGCGCTGCAGCAGCTGTGCGCGGAGCAGGGTCGTGCGATGCCCGCCTATGCCATCGTCCGCGAGGTTGTATCGCATGGTGCCGGCGCGGTCATCCGCAGCGCCTGGCCCGACGCCGGCGCCGAGACGATTGCCGCGTTGCTGCCGCGCTTTCTGGCGATCTACGGCGAGGGCCTCGCCACGCACACCCGGCCGTTTGCCGGTATCGAGCCGCTGCTCGCGGCGCTCGATCGGGCCGGCACGCCGTGGGGCATCGTCACCAACAAGATCGCCGCGCTCACGCTGCCGTTGCTGGACCGTCTGGGTCTGGCGACGCGCGCCGCCGCGATCGTGGCCGGCGATACCCTGGCACTGAAGAAGCCCGACCCGGCTCCGGTGCTGCACGCTTGCGCCCTGGCGGGCATCGCACCGCGCAGCAGCCTTTTCATTGGCGATGACCGCCGCGATGTCGAGGCCGGGCGCGCCGCGGGGTTGTTCACGGTCGTGGCGGCCTGGGGCTATCTCGGCGGCGAGGATCCGGCCGCATGGGCGGCGGACGCGCTGGTGGCGACACCGCAGGAACTCGTCGCGCTGCTGCGTCATCGCGCCCTCTGCGCATGAGCGACGCGCCGCTGCACAGCCATCTCGAGCCCTGGCTCGCCGCGCGTCCGGCGCGACTGGCCTGCATGCCGTTTTTGCGTCCTGAAGAGGCCGATGCCGCGTGCGCCCTGGCGGCACTGGAGCAGGCCGTGCTTGGCGTTCTGGCCGATGTGCGCGAGCCGCAGGTGGCCGCCGCCAAGCTGCGCTGGTGGGTGGACGAGATGGCGGCGGTACCCGCCGGCACGGCGCGCCATCCGCTGACGCAGGTGCTGGCGCGGCATGCCGCCGCGGGGCGGGTGGATACGGCGCTGTGGAGGCGCCCGGGCGAAGCCGCGCTGGCCGCCGTCGCCGCCGCGACCCCGGTCGATGACGCTGCGCAATGGGCGCAGGCCGTGGCGGTCTGCGCGCCGTGGGCGGCGCTCGAAGCGGCCTGGTCGTGTGGCCCCGGTACCGACTCCGATCAGGCGGTGCAGGCGGCAGCATTGGCGTGGCTGGTCGGCGATCTGCTGCGGCTGCCGCAGCGGTCCCAGGAACAGCGGTTGCCGCTGCCGATGCGGCGGCTGGCGCGCCACGCGCTTGCGCGGGACGATCTTGCCGCCGACACGCCCGCCCGGCGTGCCGCCGTGCGCGAGCAGTGCGCGGCGCTGGCCGTGCGTGCCGCGGGCATCCGGCGAGCGGGCGCGCTGCTGCCGCTGTTGCGCGGGTTCGATCTGCGGCTCGACGCCCGGGCGCTGCGGCGGGTTGCGCGCCATGCGGACCCGCTGCCGGCCCTGGCGCGCCGCCGCCGCGATCCGGGCCCGTTCGCCCTGCTGGCGGCCTGGCAGGCGGCGCGTGCCAGCCGTGCCGGTGCTGGCCGGGCGGCGCCGGCACGGGCATGATCCATTGACGGCGCGTCAACGCGACCCCACCTAGGGTGTCGCATACTGTCCGGGCCTGCCGGGCCGATCCAGTCCAGGAGCCTACGATGCGACCCGAAAACAACGCCGTCCGCGCGATGCCCGATGTGGCCCAGGACGCCAAGCCGAACGTGGCCGGGGTGCTCGACTGGGTCGGCATGGGTGGCATCGAGGTGCCGGTCACGCTCGCCGACGCCGATGGCCGCGGGGTATCGTCCGTCGCGCGAGTCACCGCCTATGTCAATCTGCGCAAGCCCGAGGTGCGCGGCATCCACATGTCGCGGCTGTATCTGCACGTGGACCAGTCGCTCGGCCACGAGCCGCTGACGCCGTGCTCGATGCGCAAGCTGCTGCGCAGCTTTCTCGATTCACATGCCGACCTTTCCGATCGTGCGATGGTACGCATCGAATTCGACCATCTGCTGCGGCGTCCGGCCCTGGTCAGCGACAACAGCGGCTGGAAGTCCTATCCGGTGTCCATCACGGCGACCCTGCACGGCAGCGATTTCAGCCTCGAGCTGGGCACCCGCATCACCTATTCATCGACCTGCCCGTGTTCGGCGGCGCTGGCGCGGCAGCTGATCCAGGAGCGCTTCGGCCTCGATTTCGATCCGGCGCAGCCGCTGCACTTCGATGCCGTGATGGCGTGGCTGGGCAGCGAGCAGGGCATCATGGCCACACCGCACAGCCAGCGCAGCCACGCCGAGGTCTGCGTGCGCCTGCAGCCCGGGTTCGATTTTCCGATCCTCGATCTGATCAACGCCGTCGAGGGCGCGCTGAAGACGCCGGTGCAGACCGCGGTCAAGCGTGCCGACGAGCAGGCCTTCGCCCGTCTCAACGGCCAGAATCTGATGTTCTGCGAGGATGCCGCGCGTCGCGTGCAGCAGGCGCTGGACGGCGACGAGCGCATCGCCGATTTCTGGGTGCGCGCCGCACACCTTGAAAGCCTGCATCCGCACGACGCGGTGGCGGTCGCAAGCAAGGGCATCGTCGGCGGCTACGGCGCCGGCGATCACGCGCTGGCGCCGCTGAAGCCGTACTGAGGATTCGCGCTAGCCGCGCGCGAACGCCAGCCGGGCGCCGCGGATCGTGTCATTCACGCGCGCGCCATCCCACGCCAGGCGACCGTTGACGAAGGTCGCCGCGATCGAGCTGCGAAAGGTCTCGCCCGCGAACGGCGACCACGCGCACTTGGACAGCACCTCGGCGTCGGTCACGGTGTGCGGCCGGCGCGGATCGACCAGCACCAGATCGGCCGCGTAGCCTTCGCGCAGGTAGCCGCGCTCGCGCACGCTGAAGAGTGTCGCCGGGGCGTGGCTGACCGCCTCGACCACGCGTTCCAGGGTCAGCGCGCCGGCGAACACGCGCTCCAGTGCGCACTGCAGCGCGTACTGCACCAGCGGCAGGCCGGAGGGCGCGTGGTCATAGTCGAGCGCCTTTTCCTGTGCCAGGTGCGGCGCATGATCGGTGGCCAGCACGTCGATGCGGCCTTCCGCCAGCGCGCGGATGATGGCATCGCGGTCGGCCGCGGTCTTGATCGCCGGATTGCACTTGATGCGGTTGCCGAGACGGGCGTAGTCGGCGTCGCAGAAATGCAGGTAGTGGACGCAGGTTTCGGCGGTGATGCGCTTGCCGGCGACCGGCCCCGGTTCGAACAGGGCCAGCTCATCGGCGGTGGACAGGTGCAGCACGTGCAGGCGCGCGTCATGCCGGCGCGCCAGTTCGATCGCCAGTCGCGTGGACTTGATGCAGGCCTCCCGCGAGCGGATCAGCGGGTGCTGTTCGATCGGGATCGCCGACCCGTAGCGGGCATGCGCGGCGGCGAGATTGGCCGCGATCGTCGGCGTGTCCTCGCAATGGGTAATGATCGGGACCGGCGCCTCGCGGAAGATGCCCTCGAGCGTCGCCGGATCGTCCACCAGCATGTTGCCGGTCGAGGCGCCCATGAACACCTTGATGCCGGGTGCGCTCAGCGGATCGAGGCGGCGGATTGCCTCGAGATTGTCGTTGGTGGCGCCGAGGTAGAAGGCGTAGTTGGCGCGCGACACCTGGGCCGCGCGGGCGTACTTGGCCTCCAGCGAGTCGCGATCGATCGCGGGCGGGCGGGTGTTGGGCATCTCCATGAAGCTGGTGATGCCGCCGGCCACGGCGGCGCGCGATTCGCTCTCGATGTCGGCCTTGTGGGTCAGGCCGGGCTCGCGGAAGTGCACCTGGTCGTCGATCATGCCCGGCAGCAGCCACAGCCCGGCCGCATCGAAGACCTGCTCGCCGGGGCGCGTGGCCAGGTCGCCGCCGATGGACTCGATGCGGCCGTCGCGCACGCGCAGATCGGCGTGGAATCGCCGGCCCTCGTTCACCAGTTCGGCGGAGCGGATCAGCCACGAATCATTCATCGATGTTCCTCTTCGGGGTGTCGGCAGCGTGCCAGGGTGAAACGTTCGGGAACGGGATCCAGGCCGCCGTCGCACAGCGGCTGGCAACGCAGCAGGCGCCAGAGCGCCAGCATGCCGCCGCGCAGCGTCCCGAAGCGGGCCACGGCCACGCGCGCGTAATCGGCGCAGCTGGGATGAAAGCGGCAGCGCGATCCGAGCAGCGGACTGAGCAGGCGCTTGTACAGGGCGAGCAGGAACAGGATCAGACGGGTCACGCGAAGCGCCGATGCGGCGCGCGGATGCGGTGCGCGGCGCTTGCTGGTGTAAGGTCTCTAGGCTATAACAGCCCGCCGTCGCGCCTCAATGGCCGCGACGACGGAGCAGCAGCAATCGCCGCGGCATGCGGCGCGTCGCCCGCAAACCTCGGGCACGTTGGGGAGGCAGACGAAATGAAGAAATCCGCAACGCGATCCAGGCCGACCAGGACCGGTACCGCGGCCAGCAAGAACAAGCCGGCGAGCAGGTCCCGTCCAGTCGCGACATCGCGGTTGCCCGCGAAGAAGGCGACGCCCGCGAAGAAGGCAGCGCCCGCCAGGAAGCCGGCCCGGGCGAAGAAGGCGGCGCCCTCCAGGAAGCCGGTCCAGGCAAGGAAGGCGGCTCCCGCGAAGAAGCCGGCCCAGGTGAAGAAGCCGGCTCCCGCGAAGAAACCGGTCCAGGCAAGGAAGGCGGCTCCCGCGAAGAAGCCGGCCCAGGCGAAGAAGCCGGCTCCCGCCAGGAAGTCGGCTCGGGCAAGAAAGCCGGCTCCGCCGAAGAAGCCGACCCTCGCGCGCAAGCCGGCTGCAGCCAGGAAGCCCGCGGCGATCCGTCCGGAGGCCTCCGGCACGAAAGGCATCGCCGGGAAAGCGACTGCCCGCGGCGGCAAGTCGGCGCACCCGGCAAAGGCGGCTGCGCACAAGCCTGCGCCGGCCAAGCCGTTCGCCAAGAGCAACGCCAAGGCCGGCACGACAAATCACCCCGCGGTCAAGGCAGCCCCCACTGCCCGGCACCCGGTCAGCCCCGCGCGGCCAGCGGCCGCGGCGAATGTTCGCGCCATCGTCCCACCCCCCATCCGTGTTCCATCCAGCAGGATCCTCGTGAAGTCATCCGCTCGCAAAGTCCCCGTCTCGCTTCCCGGCATCGATGCCGGCATCACCAAGGAGGACGGCCGCTATGCGCTGCCTCTATCCGTCACCATCAAGTTGCCGCCGGGTTACCGCCCCTCCGCGAAGGAGGAGTACATGGGCCCGTATCAGCTGGCGTACTTCCGCGAGAAGCTGCGGAAATGGCGCGAGGATCTGGTCGAGGAATCGCGCCAGACCATGGACAACCTGCGTGACGAGGTGCGCGACGTCGGTGATGACGCCGAGCGCGCCACGCGCGAAACCGAGAATTCGCTCGAACTGCGCACCCGCGATCGCTACCGCAAGCTGATCGCCAAGATCGACAACGCCCTGCGGCGCATCGAGGAGGGCCGTTACGGCTTCTGCGAGGAGACCGACGAGGAGATCGGGGTCGAGCGCCTGGAAGCGCGCCCGATCGCCACCCTCAGTCTGGATGCGCAGGAGCGTCGCGAGCATCTGCAGAAGCAGATGGGCGACTGATGCCGGACCCGGCCCGCGTCCGCGCGGGTCCGCTGGCGGCGAGCGATTCCGCGGCGCGTCCGCATGCCTGCGGCGCGACACGTCCCGTCCCGCGGGGCCGGGCGCGCGCGCGGGCTTGCATCGGTCACTGGCGTGCCGCCCAGTCCTCGATCGCGAGCACGGCGCGCAGGTTGTCCATATGCCGGTTGTACAGTGGCACCGGCGCCAGCCGGATCACGTCCGGCTCGCGCCAGTCGCCGATCACGCCGTGCGCGACGAGGTGCTCGAACAGCGCGCGCCCGGCGTCGCGGCCGCCGCGCACGCGCAGGCTCAGCTGACAGCCGCGCTGCGTCGGATCGGCGGGACTGCGGATCTCCAGCACGCGGTCGAGGCGGGTGCGGATCAGCGTTTCCAGATGACCGGTCAGGCGCAGCGAGCGCTCGCGCAGGCGCGCCATGCCGACGCGCTGGAACGGTTCGAGGCTTGCATGCAGCGGCGCCAGTGCCAGGATCGGCGGGTTCGACACCTGCCATCCCGCTGCGCCGGCTTCCGGCACGAACTCGGGGGCCATGCGAAAACGGGTCGCAGCCTGGTGGCCCCACCAGCCGGCCAGCCGCGGCCGCGGCGTGTGCGCGTGGCGGGCGTGCACGAAGCAGCCGGCCGGTGCGCCGGGACCGCCGTTGAGATACTTGTAGCTGCACCAGACGGCAAAATCGCAGTGGCTGTCGTGCAGCGCCAGCGGCACATTGCCCACCGCATGGGCCAGGTCGAAGCCGACACAGCAGCCCTGGCGGTGCGCCAGCTCGCTCAGCGCGCGCAGGTCCAGCAGCTGGCCGCTGAGGTATTGCACGCCAGGCAGCAACACCAGCGCGATACGGTGGCCCTGTTCGGCCAGCACTGCGGCAAACGCGGCGGTGCTGAAGAGTCCGTCGGCGTCCGCTGCCACCTCGATCAGGGCCTCCCGCGGGTCGTGGTCGTGCAGCGCCAGCTGGCCGAGCACGGCGTGGCGGTCGGAGGGGAATGCGCCCTGCTCGATCAGGATGGCGTGACGCTCCGGCGTTGGCCGGTAGAAGCTGGCCATCATCAGGTGCAGGTTGACGGTGAGGGCGTTCATCACCGTGACCTCTGCGGGCTCGGCGCCGACCAGGGCGGCCAGCGTCGGCGCCAGTTCATCCTGCATGCGCATCCACGGATGCGGGCCTTCGAAATGGCCCGCGACCGCGCGCGTGGCCCAGCTGTCGAGTTCGCGTTCGAGCGCGGCGCGCGCCGCGCGCGGCTGCAGACCCAGCGAGTTGCCGCAGAAATAAGCCTGCTCGCCTCTGCCGTGCGGCGGAATCAGGAACTCGTCGCGCAGCGCGCCGAGCGCATCGCCGGCATCGAGCGCCAGGGCCTGCGCTTCGCCCTCGGTCGCATTCGCGTCCACCTCAGCCGCCGAGGCTGCGCGCGACGGCATCGCAGCCGCGATCGAAATCGGCGGTCCACGCCGGGCCGGCCTGGCTGGCCAGCGGCCGTACGCAGCGCAGCTGCACGCCCTCGTCGCCCTTGAAGTAGTAGCTCTCGCGGTAGTACAGGCGCTGCCCGTTTTCCATCGCCGTGTAGATGAAGCGGCTGGAGCCGGTGGCGCTGCCGGACTTGTACTGCGGCAGGCCGCGGGCCTTGGCCAGCCCGGCATCGACCCAGGTCTTGAAGGCCTGGGCATCGCTCACCGCGTGCACGGTGACGGTGACGCGTGCCAGCACTTGATGCCCGGTGGGCGACGGGTCGGGTACCTGGAAGGCGATGAACTGCGGATCGCCATCGGCCTTCTCCATGATCTGCGGCCAGCTGCCGGGCGCGCTGAAACGCACGCTGCCGGCGGCGAGACTGTAGTCGGTGGCGGCAGCCTGGCCGTCGCAGACCAGCAGGAGTGCGACGGCGATCAGCAGGCGCGGCAGGTGGCGATCAGACATGGCAGTTCCTCGAAAGGGATCGCGGGGTAGCGGGCCGGGCACGCCGCCCCATCGCGGCCGCATGGCCATGGCGGTCGTTGCGCCGGCGCGCAGTGTAGCGCGGCGCCTCACGCTGTCGTCTCGTCCAGCGCGTGGCGCAGGGCGACCAGCGCATCGGCGATGCGCGCGTGCAGCCGCGTGCGCACGGCATCACCCGCGGTGACCGGGTCGGAGGCAGGCCACACCGTTGTCGTGGTCGAGCGCGGATCGCGTACGCGTGCGGCGAGCTGGCGTACCTGTGCCGCGGCGATTGCGGCGTGCGGATCGTTGCCGGCGTCGCCGAGTGTCGCTTCCAGCGCCATCGCGCTGCGCACCAGGCGGCTGGCATGGGCAAACAGGCGCTCGATCAGCGCCAGCAGGGCGGTTGGCGTCGCCGGTTCGGCGCGCAGCCGTTCCAGCGACGCCAGCGCGTTGCTGCGGGCCACGCGCGCGGCGGTGCGCGCGTGCGCCCGCCGCTCGCGCGCGCCGGCGTCGGCCAACGCGTCCAGATAGACCGCATAACTTTCCAGCATCAGCGCGAAGGCGGTCCGCGCGCGACCGCGCTCCCAGGTGGGCCACGCGAGATAGCCCGCCAGCGCCGCCGCACAGGCCAGCACGGTCGCGATCGCGCGGTCGTGCAGCGACTGCGCCGGCGACAGGCCGTCAAGATCGAGCAGGATGACCACGGTGCCGGTCAGCGCCGCCACCGCGAGCGCGTAATTGGCATTGGCCAGCCAGCGGAACAGGAAGCACAGGGCGGCCAGCATCGCGATCTTCGCCGCAATATCCGGCGCCAGCAGCAGCAGCGCCGAGGTCAGCACCAGGCCGAGCAGGGTGCCGATCGCGCGCAGCAGGCCGAACTGCAGGGTCGAGGCGAAGTCCGCGCGCAGCACGATCGCCAGTGTCATCGGCAGCCAGTAACCGTGCGCCAGTCCGAGCACGTGCTCGGCGGCGACGCCGAGCGCCAGCGCGAACGCCATGCGCAGGGCGTGGCGGAAGGCGACCGAGCGGGGATTGAGGTTGGCGCGCAGTTGCGCCACTGGCGCCGTGCCGCGCAGCGCCGGCGGCAGCTCGCGTTCGGCGCTGGCAGCGCGCAGCTCGCCGCGACTCCCGGCCCAGTCAGCATTGCGTACCGCGGCGCCGAGTGCGCCGGCCAGTACCTGCAGGTGCGGCTGCAGGGGCGCGGGCGTGGTCGCCTGCGCCTGATCGAGAAGTCGCAGCGCGGCTTCGGTATCGCGCGGCGGATCGCCGCTGTCCAGCGCCATCGCGATCGCAGCGAGCACGTCGGCGCTGGTTGCGCGCACGGTGTCCAGCGTCGATGGTGCCGAATCCAGTTCGCCCAGCGCCAGCAGCTCGAGGCGGATGCGCTCGGCTTCATCGAGCAGGACGCGGAATGCCTCCATGGCCCGGCCGCGAGCCTGATCGTGCCCGAGCAGGATGTCCTGCAGCGAGGTCAGCGCGTCGGTCGCCGCCGGCGGCGTATCGCGCGGGGGCGGGTGCCGGGCCAGGGCGGCGATCTCGCGATAGGTCTGTGCCAGTGCCGTGCGCTCGGGGCGGTAGCGCTGCAGCGGCCAGGCGATGACCGCCAGCAACGCCTGCAGCGCGCCGCCGGCGAACAGCAGTGCGGCGGCATTGGCCGCGGCCGCGGGTGGCAGCGGGGTTGCCGCCGCGATCACCAGCAGGATCATGCTGGTCATGCCCACCCGCGTTGCGGCGGTCCCGAACAGCACCAGCATGCCGCCGGCAAACCCCCACACCAGCGCGAGTGCGATCATGGCATCGCGCTGCGCGCCGAACACGAAGCCCGCATAGCCCGACAGCGCGCCTCCCAGCGCCGCCAGCAGGATCGCCCGCAGTCGCTGCCGGTAAGGCCCCGGCTGGTCGGAGAACATCACGTTGAGGGCGCCGGCGGCGATGCCGATACCGGCGTCGAGATGGCCGCCGAGCGCGCCGGCGATCAGCGGTGCGGCGACACCCGCGGTGTTGCGAAATGCGACGGCCAGCGGCACGTCGGGATGCCTGATGCGCAGCAGGCTGTCGCGCAGGGTGCGGCGCAGGGACCAGGAGGAGGCCATGACCGCAGTCTCGCGAGCCGGCCGGCGCGGAGCAAGACCCGCGCGCGGGAATGCACGCTTGCTGGCCGGGTTCGGGATCGTGATGGCGGCATGGCTGCGGCCGTGCGCAGCCGATCGTGCCCCGACTGCCTCGCTGTGGCGTCCGTGCCGCGTACTCCGCCCGGCCTCCGGCCTCGCCCGAGCCTGACGCGCGAGCTGCCGTTCATGGCGCCTCGCAAGCTCGGGTCAGCGTGTCGCGAGGGGGCATCCCTGCCGCGTACTCCGCTCGGCATCCGGCCTTGCCCGAGCCTGACGCGCGAGATGCCGTTCATGGCATCTCGCAAACGCGGATCAGAGTGTCGCGAGATGGCGTCCGTGCCGCGTACTCCGCTCGCCATCCTGCCTCGCCCGAGCCTTCACCACGACCGTCCACTGGACGGTCGTAAACGGCTCAGGCTCGACCATTGAACTCGCCGGTGAGAGTGCTGACCAGCACGCGCTCGCCGCTGACGATGTATTCCGGCACCTGGATTTCCAGACCGGTCTGCAATGTCGCCGGTTTGGGCCGCTTGGTGGCGCTGGCACCCTTCAGCTCGGGCGCGGTGTCGATCACGGTCAGGGCCACGCTGGGCGGCAGCTGCAGGCCCACCGGCTGGTCGTCGATCACCTGCACGTAACAGCCATCCAGTCCCTCGGTGATGTAGCCGGCGGCATCGCCGACGATATCCGGGCCCAGCGAATACTGGGCGTAGTCCTCGGCGTCCATGAACACGAAGGCGTCGCCGTCCATGTAGGAGAAGGTCGCCTGGCGGCGCGCCAGATCGACGTCCTTCAATTCGTCGTCGGCGCGCAGGCTGAGGTCGAGCTTGTTCGCGCCCGGCACGCTGTAGAGGGTGAAGCGGAAGGTGACGTTGCCGCCGCGCGCGGTCGGTGCGCTGCGTTCGACGTCACGGACCTGGTAGACCTTGCCGTCGTGTTCGATGACGAAACCGCGTTTGATGTCGGAGGCTTTCATGGCGAACTCGGGAATCGGTAGCCGGTCGCAGGTGACCGGAGTGGAGGGCAGGTGAGAGGCGAGAGGTGCGATGGGGCTCGCAATCCAGGTTCCGGGTCTTGGCGGCTCCCGGCTCCCGGTTATTTCGGCTGCAGCCGGATCGCGCCGTCGATGCGCACCACGCTGCCGTTCATGTAGCGGTTCTGCAGGATGAAGGCCACGGCGTCGGCGAACTCGGCCGGTGTGCCCAGGCGCGAGGGATAGGGTACCTGCGCGCACAGGGACTGGTAGACGGCCTCGGGCATGCCGTCGACCATCGGCGTATGGAACACGCCGGGTGCCACCGTCATCACGCGCACGCCGATGCGGGCGAACTCGCGTGCCATCGGCAGGGTCATGGCGACCACGCCGCCCTTGGACGCGGCGTAGGCGGCCTGGCCGATCTGGCCTTCGTAGGCCGCGACCGATGCGGTGTTGACGATCACCCCGCGCTCGCCGTCATCGCCGGCCGCGTTGTGCTGCATCAGGCTGGCAGCGCCCTTGGCGACGTTGAAGCTGCCGACCAGGTTGACCATCACCGTGCCGACGAAGTTCGGCAGCGGCATCGGACCGTCCCGGCCCAGCACGCGGCCGGCGCCGAGGATGCCGGCGCAGCTGATGGCGGCGTTGAGTCCGCCCATCGACGCCTGCGCCGCGGCCAGGTTGGCGGCGACGTTCTCTTCGGAGGTGACGTCGGTGCGGAAGAAGTGCGCTGCGCCGCCCAGCTCGGCCAGCGCCGCCTGCGCGCGCTCGGTGTTGACGTCGAGCAGTGCCACCTGCGCGCCGGCCGCGACCAGTCGCCTGGCTACCGCGAAGCCGAGTCCGGACACGCCGCCGGTGATGACCGCCCTGACCTGGTCGAGCTGCATGGGTCAATCCTTGCCTGGGTCAAAACGGCGATTTTAGCCGACTCGCGCGCCGTGTCGGGAACGGGCTACAGCATGCGGATGAAATAGCGGTCGCAGGCGAAGTGGCCGGTGCTGCCGAGCGGAGCGCACAGCGGCGTGAAACCGCTCTTGAGGTACAGCGCCTGCGCGGCGTCCATCCCGGTCAGTGTCTCGATGTAGCAGCGGCGATAGCCGAGCGATCGCGCGGCATCCAGACAGCGCTGCATCAGGGCCGTGCCGGCGCCGAGCCCGCGCAGGGACGGCAGAAAATACATCTTGCGCAGCTCGCACAGATCGGCCTCGCTGCCTTCCAGCGCGGCGATGCCGCCGCCGCCCGCGACGGCGCCGTCCCGCTCCACCACGAAATAGGCGCGCTCCGGGGCGGCATAGGCGGCGCTCATGGTGGCGACCTCGGGATCGTGGATCGCGAAGCCCGGACCGTCGGCGCCGAACTCGGGCATCACGGTGCGTATGATCGCGGCGACGGCGGCATCGTCGCGTTGCTCGATAAGACGGATCTGGAACGCAGGGCTCATCGTGGCCTCCCGAGGCAGGTCGCGATGATAGCGGTGCCGTCAGGCGCGGTCGCCCCAGGCGTCAAGAAAGCCGCCGATCTGCGCCTGCTCCAGCGGCGGGCTGAACAGGAAGCCCTGTGCAAACGGGGTGCCCAGCGCGATCAGGAAATCGCGCTGGCGCTCGGTTTCCACGCCCTCGGCGGTCACCGCCAGACCAAGACTGCGGCCCATGCGCACGATGGCCTCGCAGATCGCGCTGTCGGTGCCGTTGTGGGGGATGCCCTGCATGAAGGCATGGCTGATCTTGATGCCGTCGAGTGGCAGCCGTCGCAGGTAGTTCAGCGACGAATAGCCTTCGCCGAAATCGTCGATGGTGATGCGCACGCCGAGGCGCTTGATCGCGGTGAGGACCTCGAGGGTGTCGGCGGCATCCTCGATCAGCACACGCTCGGTCATTTCCAGTTCAAGCATGCGTCCGGGCAGGCCGAATTCGCGCAGCGCCGCGGTCACGGTGTCGTACAGCGTGCCGCTGAGCAGCTGGCGGAACGACACGTTGACCGCGGCGTGACCCGGCACCGCGCCATGATCGATCCATGCGCGCAATTGCCGACAGGCGTCGACGATCACCCAGGCGCCGATACGCACGATCTCGCCGGAGTTTTCCGCGTGCGGCACGAACTGCGCGGGGGCGATCTCGCCAAGACTGCCGCTGCGCCAGCGCAGCAGGGCCTCAAGGCCATGGATGCTGCCGCGCGTCAGCGCCACCTTGGGCTGCCAGGCGAGGCGGAACTCGCCGGCATCAAGCGCGCGCCGCAGCGCCGACTCGATGCGCTGCCGCTCATCGATCGCCTGCTCCAGGCCGGGAGTGAAGGCCTGCCAGCCGTCGCGGCCACGGCGCTTGACCTCGAGCATCGCTGCCTCGGCGTTGCGCACCAGCTGCTGCGCCGAGCGCCCGTGCTCGGGGAAGGTCGCGATGCCGACCGATGCGGTGAGGGTGAACTCCTCGCCGCCGTGGCGAAGCGGCTGGCGGAATGCGTTGATGATGCGTTCGGCCAGCTGCCCCGGGACCGCGGTGTTCGCCGCTGCCTGCAGGAGCAGGGCGAACTCGTCGCTGCCCCAGCGCGCCAGCGCGGCGTGGCTGCCGGCGATGCCGCGGCTGAGGCGCTCGGCCGCGGCGATCAGCAGGCGGTCGCCCTCGATGTGGCCGAGTACGTCGTTGACCACCTTGAAGCGGTCGAGATCGACGAACAGCACTGCGGGCATGGCCGCGGCATGCGCATCGGCGACGGCCTGCGTCAGCTGCGCCAGCAGGGTGTCGCGATTGGGCAGGCCGGTGACGCGGTCGGTGGTCGCCTGGCGCTTGAGCTGCTCCTCGACCAGCTTGCGCTCGGTGATGTCCTGCACGCTGCCGGTGACGCCAAAGACGCGGCCCTCGTGCAGCAGCGGCTTGCCCAGGCTGCGCACCCAGCGACGGCGACCGATCGCGCTGTGCAGTCGCAGTTCCAGGTCGAACGTCCGTGCCTGCGTGCGCGCTTCCAGCAGCGCGCGTTCCAGCAACTCGCGATCCTCGAGGTCGATGAAATCCAGCGCCCGTGCCTCGCTGATGGCCACGCCCGCCGGCAGGTCATGGATGCGGTACATCTCGTCGGTCCAGTAGGCCACCCCGTGCGCGTCATCGATCTCCCAGCCGCCGATGCCGGCCAGTCGTTGTGTCTCGTCGAACAGGTCCGCCTGCCGCTTCAGCGTGCTGACATCGCTGAAGGTCGACACCACCTGGAATGGTCGCGTGTCACCGTCGCGGAACTGCGGCACGGCGGTCAGCGACAGCCAGCGATAGGCATGCAGATGCGGCAGATACACGCCGAGCAGCGTGCTCTCGATGCTGCGGCCCTCGCGCAGTGCACGGTTGCCGGCCAGGTCCTCGAATGCGACCAGCGTGCCGTGCTCGTCCACGACCCGCCATTCGCGCAGCACTTCGCGGCGCACTTGCAGGATTTCGGTCTCGCTGAGACCGAGGATGCGGCAGGCCGCCGGATTGACCGCGACGATCCGGCCGTCGGCATCCTGGATCAGCACGCCCTTGTCCATGGCCTGCAGCAGCAGGCGGTAGCGGGCTTCGTTCTCCGCGCCGTCCGCGCCGGCCGGCGCCTGCGACGGGCGCACGCGCGCGAGCAGGCGCGCGCCGCCGGGGCCGCTGCAGGCACGCAGCCAGAGATCGGCGGCGAACAGACTGCCGTCGGCGCGGCGATGACTGCCGCTCAGATGCAGCTCGGTACCGGTTTCGACGCGTGCGGCGGCGTCGGCGAGCGCCAGCGGCGAAAGCGCCGGATCGAGCGCGGCCAGCGCCAGACCTTGCATCTCGGCCGCCGGCTGGCGGTAGAGGTCGCCCGCGACGCGGCTGGCGGCAAGTACGCAGCCCTCGCGATCGAGAAGCAGCATTGCCTCGGGCAGGGCGTCGAGCAGCGGAAGCAGGGCATGCAGGGGACCCGCAGCGGCCGCATCGCTGGCGGCAACCCGATCCGGGACAGCAGCGATTGACGGCTGCGACTGCCGCACGGGGCCCCCTCTCAAGCGCCCAACGGCCATACCGGCTTCGAGCATAGCACCGCGTCGGCGAGCGCGGAGCAGGCTCCCGGCATCAGGCCGTGGCGCGTGCCACCCTGCTGGCGCTGGGCCGCCCGAGCTGCGCGGAAAGCCACTGTCCGGCGGCGATCAGGGCCGGCAGATCGACGCCGGTGGCGATGCCCATGCCGTGCAGCATGTAGACCACGTCCTCGCTGGCGACGTTGCCGGTGGCGCCGTTGGCGTAGGGGCAGCCGCCGGTACCGGCGACCGCGCTGTCGACCACGCGCACGCCCTCCTCGAGGCAGCGCGAGGATGTTGGCCAGCGCCTGGCCGTAGGTATCGTGGAAGTGCACCGCCAGCGCGGCCATGCGGCACCTCGCCGGCGACGGCACGCAGCATGGCCCGGGCCTTGCAGCGGCGTGCCGACGCCGATGGTGTCGCCCAGCGAGATCTCCTGCGCAGCCGAGCGCATGCAGGCGCGCGGCGACCCGCACCACGTCGGTCACCGGCACCGCGCCCTGATAGGGGCAGCCGAGCACGGTCGACACATAGCCGCGCACGCGCACGCCCTCGGCGCGGGCACGCTCCAGCACCGGCAGGAAGCGCTCCAGCGATTCGTCGATCGAGGCGTTGATGTTCTTGCGGTTGAATGCCTCGGAGGCGGCGGTGAACACCGCGATCTCGTCGGCACCGGCCGCGCGCGCCGCCATGTAACCCTGCAGGTTCGGCACCAGCACGGGATAGCGAACGCCGATGCGGCGATGGATTCCGGCCAGCACCGCGGCGCGCATCGGCCAGCTGCGGCACCCACCGGGGACTGACGAAGCTGGTGGCCTCGATCACCGGCAGGCCGCAGGCGGCGAGACGATCGATCAGCTCGATCTTGACGGCGGTCGGCACCGGCGTCGATTCGTTCTGCAGACCGTCGCGCGGGCTGACCTCGACGATGCGGACCTGGGCGGGAAGGGTGCTCATGGCGAAATCCGGCGGGACCATCGCCGACGAAGACGGATGCGCGGCTCAGGGTGCATCGGCGAACCGTACCAGCACCGCGTCGGCCTCGACGAAGTCGCCGACGGCGATGCCGACGGCTGCGATGGTGCCGGCGCGCGGAGCCTTCAGCGCCAGCTCCATCTTCATCGCTTCCATCACCAGCAGTTCATCGCCGGCGACCACCTCGGCGC
This sequence comes from uncultured Pseudomonadota bacterium, assembly GCA_963794205.1. Classification (GTDB taxonomy): domain Bacteria; phylum Pseudomonadota; class Gammaproteobacteria; order Xanthomonadales; family Rhodanobacteraceae; genus Metallibacterium. The sequence continues at coordinate 57,172 of CAWCCR010000012.1, read as the reverse complement.
CGATGCGGGTGCGCACCAGCACGATGCGGCCGGGCATGGGCGCGACGACACGATCGCTGTCGGTTGTCGCGGCGGCGGTCGCGTGCAAACACCGGCGGATGTTCGAAGGCGAAACGGCGGCTGCCGTCATGCACCTCGACGCGATCGACCTGCAGGTGAACCCGCCAGCGTTGCATCACACCGTCCAGCGTGGCGCTCAGCCAGCCCTCGGCGAGCCGCGCATCGGTGACCTCGATGTGATCCGCCGCGCTGCACAGCCGATAGTTGCCGCCGCTGCCGCTGAGCACCGAGTATCGTGACGGTGAGCGCCGTGGGCGAGCAGCACGACGCGCTCGCCGATGGCCGTCGAGGCGCCAGGCATCGGCCGTGCGCCAGGGCGAGTGCGGGATCCGCGGCGATCGCGGACCGTGCGGCACGCGCTTCGTCGCCAGCAGCACCGCCGGCGTCGCCGCCGCGAGCGCCCGCGGGTCCGGCGCGGCATCGGCGGCCTAGGAACTCGTCGAGATGGCGATCGAGATAGCCGGTGTCGATGCGGCCCTCGACCACGGCCGGATGGCGCGCCAGCGTCTCGAGAAAGGCGATGTTCGATTTCGGCCCGACGATCGTCGCACGGCCACAGCGCTTCGCGCATGCGCTGCCAGCGCGCTGCGCGCGGTCGCCGTCGTGGACGATCAGCTTGGCGATCATCGGGTCGTAGAAGATCGTCACCGTGTCGCCGGCGATCACGCCGCCATCGATGCCGCACGTGAGCGCGACGGCGGCGGCAGTTCGCAGCGCTCGCAGACGTGCCGGAGCCGGGCAGGAAGTTCTGCGTCCGGATCTTCGGCGTAAAGGCGCACCTCGATCGCGTGGCCGCTGCGCGTGGACCTGCTCCTGTGCCAGCGGCAGCGGCTTCGCCGGCGGCGACGCGCAGCTGCCATTCGACCAGATCCAGCCCGAGGATCATCTTCGGTGACCGGATGCTCGACCTGCAGGCGCGTGTTCATCTCCATGAAGAAGAACTCGCCGTCCTGCGGCCGACGATGAACTCCACCGTGCCGGCGCCGACGTAGTCGACCGCACGCGCCGCGGCCACGGCGGCCGCGCCCATCGCGTTCGCGCGCGCTCGGGGTCGAGGAAGGGCGACGGGCGTTTCCTCCAGCACCTTCTGGTAGCGGCGCTGGGCCGAGCACTCGCGCTCGTTGAGATGGATCACGTTGCCGTGGCGTGTCGCCGAAGACCTGGAACTCGATGTGCCGCGGATGCTCGACGTAGCGCTCGAGCATGCACGCGGTGTCGCCGAACGCGTTGGCCGCCTCGCGCTGTGCGGATGCCAGCGCGTCGGCGAAGTCCGTCCGCGTCGCGCACGATGCGCATGCCCTTGCCGCCGCCGCCGGTGCGCGGCCTTGATCATCAGCGGGAAGCCCGATGCTGCGCCGCTTCGCGCGGCGAGATGCGCGGGTCCTGGTCGTCGCCGTGGTAGCCGGGCACCAGCGGCACGCGCGTGCGCTCCATCAGCGCCTTGGCGGCCGCCTTGGAGCCCATCGCGTCGATGCTTTCCGGGCGCGGGCCGATGAAGGCGATGCCCGCCTGCGCGTACAGGCGCGCGCGAAATCGGTGTTCTCGGAGAGGAAACCGTAGCCCGGGATGGATCGCCTGGGCGCCGGCTTTCTTGCGCCACCTCGATGATCGCGTCGCCGCGCAGGTAGGACTCCGCCGGGCGCGGGCCGCCGATCGGCCAGGCCTCGTCGGCCAGCCGCACGTGCTGGGCATCGGCGTCGGCTTCGCGAGTACACCGCGACGGTGTGGATGCCGAGGCGGCGGCAGGTGCGGATCACGCGGCAGGCGATCTCGCCGCGGTTGGCGATCAGGATGCATTCGAACATGCGGCTCCCGGTGGGTCGCGCAAGCCTGAAAGCTAGCAGATCGTGCGTCGTGCTGGGTGCGATCGCAGCATGCGCGCAGGGTCGGCACCACGCGGCGCGCGCTTGTCGAGGAACGCGCCCAGGCCGTCCTGGCCTTCCGGCGAAACGCGCAGCGCGGCGATCAGTGCGGCGTTGTTCGCGGTCGAGCGCTCGGCGCCGTGCCGGGTCATGCCCGCCATGCGCAGCGCCAGCTGCTTGGCCGCGCGCTGGGCCAGCGGGCCGCCCTTGCCCAGCAGCATGCAGACTGGCGCTCGACCGCCGTCGTCCAGATCGTCGCGCCGGCACGCACTGCGTGCAGCAGTCCGATGCGCGCGGCGTCGGCGGCGTCGAACACCTCGCCGGTGACGAACAGCCGCCGCGCCTGGCGCAGGCCGATCGCGGCGATCACGTAGGGCGAGATCACCGCCGGCACCAGGCCGAGCTTGACTTCCGAGCGCGAACTTGGCGGCCTCGACGCCGATCGCGATGTCGCAGCAGGCGATCAGGCCGACGCCGCCGCCGTAGGCCGCGCCGTTGACGCGCGCGATGGTCGGCTTGGACAGGAAGTTGAGGGTGCGCATCAGTGCGCGCCAGGCGCAGCGAGTCGGCGCGGTTCTCCTCGGCTCGCGGCCGCCGGCCATGCGGCGCATCCAGTCCAGGTCCGCGCCGGCCGAGAAGCTGCTGCCGGCACCGGTCAGCACCACGGCACGCACCGCCGGGTCGGCGTCGGCCTCGAGCAGGGCGTCGCGTCAGCGCGGCGATCAGCGCGTCGTCGAAGGCGTTGTGCACTTGCGGGCGCGCCAGGGTCACGGTACGACCGCGCCCTGGCGGCGATCGCGAGCGGATCGGACATACGAACTCCCGGAGCAGGAGGGAATGATAACGGGACGGATCCGTCGCTCTTGTCATAGCTAATGCGAATCGTTATCATTAATGCATCTGAGGGAGTCGAACACATGCCGCTTCGCGTCCGTTTCCTTCTCCGCCGCGATCGGGCTGGGTTCGGCGATCGCCGCGGAGCCGCCGCAGTGCGGCTGCTGATCGTGAATCATCGCTTCCAGCCGGCGACGCTGACGATTCCCGCGAACACCAAGGTCCAGCTGGTGATCGAGAACCGCGACGCCACGCCGGAGGAGTTCGAGAGCAACGACTTCAACCGCGAAAAGATCATCCTGCCGAACAGCAGCGCGGTGATCTTCGTCGGTCCGCTGCGGCCCGGGCAGTACCGTTTCTTCGGCGAATTCAACCCTGCGACGGCGCAGGGCGTGCTGCGCGTGGAGTGACGTCATGCTCGCGATTGCCCTGCTGGTCTTCCGTGAAGTGCTCGAAGCGGCGCTGATCGTCTCGATCGTGGCCGCGGCTACGCGCGGCGTGCCGCGTCGCGGTGCGGCGCTCTTCGCCGGCATCGGCCTCGGCGTGCTCGGCGCGGTGCTGGTGGCGCTGGGCGCCGGTCGCATCGCCGCGCTGTTCAGCGGCGTCGGCCAGGAAGTCTTCAACGCCAGCGTGCTGCTGGCGGCGGTGCTGATGATCGCCTGGCATGTCGTCTGGATGGCGTCGCACGGACGCGAGTTGGCTGCCCGCATGCAAGGCATGGGGCAAGCCGTGCGCGCCGGCGCCAGCCCGCTGGCGGTGCTGGTCGCGGTGGTCGCACTGGCGGTGCTGCGCGAGGGCTCCGAGGTGGTGCTGTTCCTCTACGGCATGCTCGCCGGCGGCGCTGGTCATCTCGGCACGGGACTGGCGTTGGGCCTTGCGGCCGGCGTGACGGTCGGCCTGCTGCTGTATTTCGGCCTGTTGCGCATCCCGCTGCGGTATTTCTTCGGCGCGACCAATGCGTTGCTGATCCTGCTGGCGGCCGGGTTGGCGGCCGACGCGGTGGCGTTCCTGGTGCAGGCGGATCTGCTGCCGGCGCTGGGCGAACCGTTGTGGAACAGCTCCACGCTGCTCAGCGAGCACTCGCTGCCGGGACAGGCGCTGCATGTGCTGGTGGGCTACACCGCGCGGCCGGTGCCGATCCAGCTGCTGGCGTGGCTGGCGACGGTGATGCTGCTGGCCGTCGGCATGCGTCTCGCGGGCAGGACGGTGCGCACGATGCACGCGGCACCGCCGAGGCGAACCGTGATCGACGGAGTTCTCCCTGACCCTGAACCTACGCGCCGTCGCGGCGCGTAGGTTCCATTCGCTCCGATTCCAGGCCCCAGGGGTGTCCCAATGATCGGCAATCGGATGAGTCACCGCTGCTTCCAGGCGCTCGCGCTGCTGTTCGCGTGCGTCCCGGCACTGGCGCAGGCCGGTCCGGCGGAGACGGTCTACATGCCGCAGGTCAGCTACCGCGAGTGGGAGATCGAGTTCCGCGGCGGCGCGCTGGACTGGCCCGGCAATCCGGCCAACCGCGCGCAGCAGTACGTCACCGACATCGGCTATGGCATCGCGCCACGCTGGTTCACCGAGCTTGCGGTGTTCTATGCGAAGACACCGGGCAGCGCTGCGCGGGTCGAGGGCTACGAATGGGAGAACGTGTTCCAGTTGACCGAGATCGGCGAGCACTGGATGGATCTGGGTCTGTTCACCGAGATCGCCCGCGATCGACTGGCGAAGAGGAACGACGTCGAACTGGGGCCGATGATGCAGAAGGAGTTCGGACGCGCCCTGGTCAACCTCAACCTTCTGTTCAAACGTGGCCTCAGCCGCGATCGCGAGCCCGGCACCGAATTTGAATACGCCTGGCAGTGGAAGTGGCGCGGCAACGTGCTGTTCGAGCCCGGCCTGCAGGGTTTCGGCTCGTTCGGCCGCATCGGCAGCCTGCATGCCGCCGAGAACAAGCTCGGCCCGGCCTTCTTCGGACGCACGGCGCTGGGTGCGGGGCGTGCGTTGAAGTACGACGCCGCGCTGCTGTTCGGCAGCGTCAACGGCTCGCCGGATCGCACGCTGCGCTTCCAGCTGGAGTACGAGTTCTTCTGAGCAACGCGCATGTCGCCCGGCGGCGGCTCGGCAGGGCGCGGGTCGCGTGACTTGCACCCTCGCTCGCTTCTCCAGCCAAGCGAGGGACGGCAGGGGTCACATCCGGAACACGCCGTAACGCGTCGGTTCGATCGGCGCATTGAGGCTGGCCGAGATCGCCAGACCCAGCACGCGCCGCGTATCGGCGGGATCGATGATGCCGTCGTCCCACAGTCGCGCGCTGGCGTACTACGGATGCCCCTGACGTTCGTACTGCTCGCGGATCGGCGCCTTGAACGACTCCTCGTCCGCGGCGCTCCAGGTCTTGCCCGCGGCTTCCAGACTGTCGCGCTTGACGGTGGCCAGCACGCTGGCGGCCTGCTCGCCGCCCATGACGCTGATGCGTGCGTTGGGCCACATCCACAGGAAGCGCGCGCCGTAGGCACGGCCGCACATGGCGTAATTGCCGGCGCCGAAACTGCCGCCGATCACCACGGTGAACTTGGGCACCGCGGAGCAGGCAACGGCAGTGACCATCTTGGCGCCGTCCTTGGCGATGCCGGCGTTCTCGTACTTCTTGCCGACCATGAAGCCGGTGATGTTCTGCAGGAATATCAGCGGCACGCCGCGCTGGTTGCACAGCTCGATGAAGTGCGTGCCCTTGAGCGCCGATTCCGAAAACAGGATGCCGTTGTTGGCGACGATGCCCACCGGGTAGCCATGGAGATGGGCGAAACCGGTGACCAGGGTCTTGCCGTAGCGCGCCTTGAACTCGTGGAATTCCGAGCCGTCGACGAGGCGCGCGATCACCTCGCGCACGTCGTAGGGGCGGCGGATGTCGTGCGGAATCACGCCGTAGAGTTCTTCGGCCGGATAACGCGGCGCCGCGGGTTCCCGCAGCGCCAGCGGCATCGGCTTGACGCGGTTGAGGCGGCCGACCGATCTCGCGCGCCAGTGCCAGGGCGTGGCGCGTCGTTCTCGGCGTAGTGATCGGCGACGCCCGAGATGGCCGTATGCACGTCCGCGCCGCCCAGTGTCTCGGCGTCGACGATCTCGCCGGTCGCGGCCTTCACCAGCGGCGGCCCGCCGAGGAAGATCGTGCCCTGGTCCTTGACGATGATGGTCTCGTCGCTCATCGCCGGCACGTAGGCGCCGCCGGCCGTGCACGAGCCCATCACGACCGCGATCTGCGGCAATGCCCAGAGCGCTCATGCGCGCCTGGTTGTAGAAGATGCGTCCGAAATGTTCGCGATCCGGGAACACCTCGTCCTGCAGCGGCAGAAAGGCGCCGCCCGAATCGACCAGGTAGATGCAGGGCAGGCGGTTCTCCAGCGCGATCTCCTGCGCGCGCAGATGCTTCTTGACCGTGATCGGGAAATAGGTGCCGCCCTTCACCGTGGCATCGTTGGCAACCACCATCACCTCGACGCCGCTGACGCGGCCGATGCCGGTGATCAGGCCGGCGGCCGGCGCCTGATCCGCATACATGCCGTGCGCGGCCAGGGGTGACAGCTCAAGGAACGGCGAGCCCGGGTCGAGCAGGGCGTCGATGCGTTCGCGCGGCAGCAGCTTGCCGCGCGCGGCGTGCTTGCCGCGCGCCTCGGCACCGCCGCCCTCGGCGACCCGGGCCAGCGCGGTGTGCAACACCGCGACCTGCGCGCGCAATTGCGTCGCGTTGGCCTGGAATTCGTCGCTGCGCGGATCAAGGCGGGATTCAAGCACGGCCATGCGGGTGCTTCCGGGAGGACGGAACCGCGATGATACGTTCCGCGCGTCTGCCGGCCCAGACCGGCCGGCCGCGCAGGGCGGCCGGTCTGCCTCCCGTGATGGATCAGCGGGCGTCAGCCTGCGGCCTTGCCCACCGCGGCCTTGGCCTTGTGCATGGCGTTTCCGGCAGCGCTCTTGGCATCGTGGGCTGCGTCCTGCTCGGCGCCGGTCTTGGCTTCGGCCGCGGCCGTCGTCGCCGCGTGGGCGGCGCTGCTGGCGGAGGCCGGGGCGCTGCCGCTGGCGGCTGGCGTCGCGGCCGTCGTCGCGGTGGCCGGTGTCGCGGGCATGGCCGTGCTGGCGGCAGCAGGCGCGCTTGCGGCCGCTGCCGTGGTGCTGGGTGCCGGGGCCGTGGTCGAGGATTCTTCATGGCTGCAGGCGGCGAGTACGACCAGCAGCGAGGATGCGAGGGCGATACGGGCGAATGTCATGACAGTCCCCTGGACAGTGAGGGCCAAAGTGATTTTTGGCGCGGACATTGAATCACGTCCACTGTGCGGAGCAAGTCTCCGGTCCTTACGGAGTGCCGACGCTCGGGATGGCTGAAAATGCCAGGCCCCAACAAGGAACCGGCCGCTTGCGCGGCCGGTTCGGGCGTTCGCTGAAACCTGCTGCACTCAGCCGCCGGCCTTGGCCGTGCCTGCCGGAGCCGGAGTCGCGGTGGAAGCCGGAGCCGGAGTCGCGGTGGAAGCCGGAGCCGGAGCCGCGGTGGAGGCTGCAGCCGGAGCCGCGGTGGCTGCCGGGGCCGGAGCTTCTGCCGGGGCCGAAGCGGCCGGGGCCGGGGTCTCGGCGGACTGCTGCGCTGTGGCTGCAAGCAGCCAGCAGGCCGACCAGCGACGCGGCGAGAACGGTACGGGTGAACTTCATTGTCTTTCTCCTTATGCCGTGGAATGCCAACATGGTGGCCCCGATATTAGAGCGCGTCCATTGGGCGCGCGCCAGAGTCCAGTAAAACCAGCCGGCCGCCGGGGCCTTCAGCATGCGGCTGTGATTTCGCAATGCAACGACAGTTGGATGGTGCTGTCGGCACTGATAGTAGCTGAATAGCGGTCAGAGCCGTTCGACCGCCATCGCGATGGCCTCGCCGCCGCCGATGCACAGCGACGCGACGCCGCGCCGTGCCGCCGCCCGCGCTCAGCGCGTGAGCAGGGTCACGACGATGCGCGCGCCGCTGGCGCCGATCGGGTGGCCCAGCGCGCACCGCGCCGCCGTGGACGTTGACCTTGCGTGCGGCGAGCCCGAGTTCCGGTCATTGCCGCCATCGGCACGACCGCGAAGGCCTCGTTGATCTCGCACAGATCGACGTCAGTCGACGTTCCAGCCGGTCCTGGCCGAGCAGCCGTTCGGATCGCGCCGCCGGCGCGGTGGTGAACCACTCCGGCGCCTGCGCGTGGGTCGCAGGGCCGACGATGCGCGCCAGCGGCTTCGATGCCGCGCGCGTTCGGCATCCTCGGCAGCGCGCCAGCACCAGCGCCGCGGCGCCGTCGGAGATGCTCGACGAGCTTGGCCGCGGTGATCGGTGCCGTTCCTTGCGGAAGGCCGGCTGCAGCGTCGGAATCTTCTCGATGTCGCAGCGCCCGGCTCCTCGTCGGTCGGCGACGACTTCGACGTCGCCCTTGCGCCCTGCGCGACCTGCACCGGAACGATCTCGCGCGCGAAACGCCCGTCTGCTGCGCGGCAGCGCGCGCCGCACGACTCGGCGGCGAACGCGTCCTGCTCGCTCGCGGCGTGAATCCCGTACTTGTCGGCGCAGAGCTCGCCGAAGACGCCCATGCTGGCCGTTCGTACGGGTCCCGCAGGCCGTCCTAGACCATGGAGTCGATCAGCTGCGCCGTCGCCGTAGCGGATGCCGTCGCGCGCCTTGGGCAGCAGGTAGGGCGCGTTGGTCATCGACTCCATGCCGCCGGCGACGACCACTCGGCGCGCCGGCGCGGATCAGGTCGTGGCCGAGCATGACCGCCTTCATGCCCGAGCCGCAGACCTTGTTGATCGTGGTGCAGCCGGCCGACGGACGGCAGCCCGGCCGCCATCGACGCCTGCCGCGCGGGCGCCTGGCCGAGCCCGGCCGGCAGCACGCAGCCCATGATGACCTCGCTGACCGACTCGCCGCCGAGTCCCGCCTGCGCCAGCGCCGCGCGGATGGCGGTGGCGCCCAGGGTCGGCGTGGGCACGCCATTGAACTGGCCGAGAAAGGAGCCGATGGCGGTGCGCCTGGCGCCGGCGATGACGATGTCGGACATGAAAATCTCCGCTTGCCCGCGCAAAGGGCGCTGGCCGAGGACCGGATTATCGCGCTCCTGTTGCGGTGCCGCAAACAAGGCGCCCGCTCGGCCCCGGGCGAGGGCGCCCGTGCGCCCGCGCGTCGCCGGTGATCAGGGCACGGCGCGGACGCATCCGGTCTGCGGATGCGGGCCGCATGCTGCGGTCGCTTCCGCAGCGGGCTGTCACACCCGGTCTTTCGTCGGCATCATGCGCGGCATGACCAAGGCCTACGATCGTGCCTATTTCGACCGCTGGTACCGCGATCCCGAACATCGCGTCGGCTCGCAGGCGCAGCGCGCGCGCAAGGTGCGGATGGTGGTGGCGCTGGCCGAGTACTATCTCGGCCGGCCGCTGCGCAACGTGCTCGATGTCGGTTGCGGCGAAGGCCTGTGGCGCGCTCCGCTGCAGCGGGCGCGGCCGGGCATCGACTATCGCGGGCTCGACGCCAGCGCCTACGTGGTGCAACGCTACGGGCATTCGCGGCGCATCGGACTGGCGCGTTTCGGCGATCTGGCGGCGCTGCGCTTCGAGCGGCGCTTCGACCTGATCGTCTGCGCCGACATGCTGCACTACGTGCGTGCGGCCGAACTGCGTGCCGGGCTGTCGGGATTCGGTGAACTGCTTGAAGGGCTGGCCTTCATCGAGGTCTACACCGATCGCGATGGCGCCGGCGGCGATACCCGCGGCTTCATCCGTCGCAGCCCGGACTGGTATCGGCACGCGTTTCTCGAGGCCGGCCTGATGCCCTGCGGATCGCATGCCTATCTCAGCCCGCGGCTGCGGCGCCGCGTCGCGGCGCTGGAAATCGCGCAACTGCCCGCGCTGCGCTGAGCGCGCGAACGCCGGTGGGCAGCGTCGTCCTCGGGAGGCCCCGGCGCACCGGATCGGTCGACGCGGCGATTGCAGGCCGGTGCGCTCAGTGCCGCAGTGAACGTATCAGGGTATCCACGCCGCCCCAGGCGATCTGCGCGCCGATGCAGAGCAGGATGAACGAGATCAGCCGCTGCACGCCGTTGAAGGCGTGTTGCGGAATCAGCCGCGCCAGCTTGGGTGCGTAGGCGTAGCTGACGTAGACCAGCAGCGCCAGCATCAGCGTGGCGACCAGGATCGCGCCGTGCGCCAGCAGACTGGCCTGCCAGTGGCCGCCGGAGGCATGCGCGCTCAGCGTGAGCACCACCACGATCACGCCGGGACCGACGGTCAACGGAAACGTCAGCGGATAGAACACCCGGTCCATTGGCGATGCGGCATCCGGCAGCGGCGGCTGCGCGTCGCTGCCGGGTGCCTCGTCGCGGGCGTTGAGCATGTTCCAGCCCATCGCGGCCAGGGTCAGTCCGCCGCCGACCTGCACCACCGGCAGCGAGATGCCGAAGAACTTCAGGATCCACGAGCCCAGCAGTTCGATCACGGCGACGAAGATCACCATGCCGACGGCGATGCGCGTGGCAAGCTGGCGATACACCGCCGGCGGCGCCTTGCCGACCATGCCGAGCAGGATCAGTGCCGAGCCGACCGGGTTGACCAGCGGCAGCAGCGCGGCAAATGCCAGTGGGATGAAAGCGAGCGCGTGGCGCAGCATCGGGCGTTGCCGCGGATCAGAAGCGGGCGGCGCGCAGCAGCCCGGAGGCCGCGATCACGATCAGCGCCACCAGGGCGAGAGCGCCAAGGCTGAAGGCCGGTCCGCGCTTGCCGGCATCGCGACTGTAGGCCACCGCGTACCACACGCGCGCCGCGATCCAGACACCGCCGGCAATCGCGGCGTAATCGGGATTGCCGTACCAGGCCGCGATCCACAGCGCCGGCAGTGCCATCAGCGCGGCTTCCTGGGTATTCATCTGGACGCGGAAAATCCGCTCGAAGGCGGGATGGCCGCTGGTCGCCGGCGCCTTGATGCCATAGCGGCCGCGTGCGCCGCCGACCCTCCATGCGTTGGCAAACAGCAGCAGCACGATCAGCAGGGTGACGACGGCGGGCCAGAACGGGAGCATGCGCGGATCCTCGGGCAGGGACGCCGGCGATCATCGCACGCGCCGCATCGGGCTTCAGCGCGGCGGGCGCGCCTTGGGCTTGAACGGGCGCCCGCCCGGGCCCGAGCGCGGCCGGCCCGCGGCGTCGGCGCGGCGGGTCGGCGTCGGGCCGTCGGCGGCACGGGCAATGCGCAGCTGCTGGCCGGACACCCAGACCTTGCGCAGGTGCTGCAGCAGTTCGGCGGGCATCTCGGCGGGCAGGTCGATCAGGCTGTGCGCGTCGAGGATGCGCAGGCGCCCGATGTTCTTGCTGTCCAGCCCGGCTTCGTTGGCGATCGCGCCGACGATGTTGCCCGGTCGCACGCCGTGCATCTTGCCGACCTCGATGCGATAGGTCTCGAAGCCGGCTTCCGGGCCGCTGTCGGCGCGCTCTCGCGCGGGACCGCTGCGTTCGCCGCGCGCGGCGGGCGCACGGGCGGAGCCGGTGTCGCGCCCGTGAGGCGGCCGCGCGCCCTGGTCCCGGGACTGCGCGCGCCGTGGTCGCGCGGCGTGCGCGCGCTCTCGCCGCGCGGCGTGCGCGGCGGACGCTCGTCGGCGTATGCCGGCTGCGCCGATTCCTCCAGCAGCAGCGGTGCATCGCCCTGGGCGATGCGCGCCAGCGCCGCGGCGATCTCCAGTGCCGGCACGTTGTGCGCCTGCTCGTATTGCTCGACCAGCGCCTGGAACGGCTCCAGCCCGCCAGCGGCGAGCGCGTCGCCGATGCGCTGCTTGAAGCGCGCGATGCGGCGGTCGTTGACCGCCTCGACGCTCGGCAGACTCATCGGCGTCGATCGGCTGGCGCGTGGCGCGCTCGATCGCGCGCAGCATGCCGCGCTCGCGCGGCGCGACGAACAGGATCGCCTCGCCGCTGCGCCCGGCACGGCCGGTGCGGCCGATGCGGTGCACGTAGGATTCGGTGTCGTAGCGGAATGTCGTAGTTGAGCACGTGGCTGATGCGATCGACGTCGAGTCCGCGGGCGGCGACATCGGTGGCCACCAGGATGTCGATCTGGCCGTCCTTCAGCTGCTGCGACAGCGCGCTCGCGCTGCGCCTGCGCGATGTCGCCGTTGATCGCGGCGGCAGCGAAGCCGCGCGCCGCCAGCTTGCTCGGCCAGCTCCTCGGTGGACTGCTTGGTGCGCGCGAACACCAGCATGGCGTCGAACGGTCTCGGCCTCGAGGATGCGCGTCAGCGCGTCGAGCTTGTGCATGCCGCTGACCGACCAGTAGCGCTGACGCGTATTGGGCGGCGGTGGTGGTTTTGGCACGTGATGGTGATCTCGGCGGGTTCGCGCAGATGGTTCTGCGCGATGCGCCGGATCTGGGTCGGCATCGTCGCCGAGAACAGCGCCACCTGGCGCGTCGGCGGCGTGCGCGCGAGCACCGTCTCGACGTCGTCGATGAAGCCCATGCGCAGCATTTCGTCGGCCTCGTCGAGCACCAGGCAGGCGAGACCGTCGAGCCCCAGCGTGCCGCGCTCGAGATGGTCGATGACGCGGCCGGGCGTGCCGACCACGACGTGCGCGCCGCGCTTGAGACCGGCGAGCTGCGGGCCGTAGCTCTGGCCGCCGTAGATCGGCAGCACGTGGAAGCCGGGCAGGTGCGTGGCGTATCGCTGGAACGCTTCGGCGACCTGGATCGCCAGCTCGCGCGTCGGCGCCAGCACCAGCGCCTGCGGGTGCGCGCGGCGCGAGGTCGAGCCGCGCCAGCAGCGGCAGGGCGAAGGCCGCGGTCTTGCCGGTGCCGGTCTGCGCCTGGCCGAGCAGATCGCGGCCGGCCAGCAGCGGCGGGATGGTCGCGGCCTGGATCGGCGAGGGCGTTTCGTAGCCGACGTCGATCAGCGCGCGCAGCAGCGGCTCGGGCAGGCCGAGGTCGCGAAAGCCGGCGGCGGCCGGCACGGGGAGGGGAGTGGACATGGTGCGTTCTCGATGCGCGCAGCGGACGCTGCAGACGGCGCGCGCGGGACAGGGGGTCCGCCACTTTAGCCGGTCATGCCCGGATTGCCGAATCCGTCGCGGCGCGGTTCCGGGAACATCGGCTGCGGCCGACGGTCTGAGCGTCCATGCACCCCGCCGCCACGCTGATGTTCGGACTGACCACCGCCGCCCTGCTCTGGGGCGTGCTGTTCGGCGCCATCGGCTCGGGGTACTTCATCTACGGCAAGAAGCAGGGCGAGCCGATCGAGATGCTGGCCGGTGCCGGCCTGGTCGGCATGACCTTCGTCGTCACCAGCAGCCTGTGGATCGTCGTGCTGGGCCTGCTGCTGTGCCTGCTGCCCTGGCTGTGGCGGCGTCTCACCTGACTGCAGTGCCTGTTGCCGCGCGCCGTCAGGGGATCAGCGCCAGCTTGCCGATGCTGCGACCGGATTCGATGTACCGCTGGGCGTCCGCGGCCTGCGCCAGGGCGAAGGTCTGCACCGGCAAGGGCTGCAGGCGACCATCCGCGAAGCGTTCGAGCAGCCAGCGCATGCCCTCGGCGAGCTGCGGCGCTTCGGCGGCAAGGAAGCTCAGGTTGCAGGCCAGCACGCTGCGGTTGGACCGGGTCATGTCGAGCGGATTGAAGCGCGGCGTGCGCAGCCAGTCGCGCGCCAGCGTCAGCCAGTTCAGGCGACCGTTGCGCGGCAGCATGCTGGCAAAACCGTAGACGCAGAGCTTGCCTGCTGGCGCCAGGTGCGCGTAGCTCTGTGCGAGTGTGCTGACCCCGTTGGCATCGAAGATCGCCTGGCAGCCCGCCGGCGCCAGCCGGCGCACCTCCTGCCACGGATCCTGCGCCGACTTGTCGAGCACCGCCGCGGCGCCCATGGACGCCGCGTGCGCGACCTTGTGCGCGGCGCCGACCACGCCGATCACCCGGCAGCCGGCCAGACGTCCCAGCTGGCACAGCGCCGAGCCGACGCCGCCGGCCGCCGAATGCACCAGCCAGGTATCGCCGGGTCGCGGCAGCACCTGCCGCGTCGTCATGAACCAGGCGGTCAGGAACACGGTCGGCAAGACGGCCGCGTGCAGCGTGTCGAGGGACGCGGGCAGGACAAACGCCTGGCCTTGGGGCACCCGCAGATGGCTGCTGTAGCCCTCGAACAGGGTCAGGGCGACGACGCGGTCGCCGATCGCGAGGCCCTGCACAGCCGTGCCCAGCGCAACGACCCGCCCGGCGACCTCGAAGCCCGGCGTGATCGGATAGCCGTGCAATGTGTTCGCCGAGGCGTACAGACCCATGCGCACGATGCTGTCGGCATAGTTGACACCGGCCGCGTCGACGGCGATCAGCACCTCGCCGGCAGCCGGCGCCGGGTCGGATTCCTCGACCAGGCGCAGCCGGTCGTAGCCTCCGGGACGGTCGATGACGATGCGGCGCATGCCGCGTCTTGTATCACGCGCCGGCGATCAGGCCCTGCTGGCGCAGCCAGGCGGTGAACTGCGGCAGTGGCAGGGCGCCGGAGATGCGGGCGGTTTCGCGCCCGCCGCGGAAGGCGATCAGCGTGGGGATGCTGCGGATGCCGAGACGGCCGGCGCTGGCCGGGTTGGCCTCGGTATCGAGCTTGGTGAAGCGCAGCTGCGGTTCGAACTGGCGCGCGGCCTGCTCGAACACCGGCGCGAACTGGCGGCACGGGCCGCACCACGCGGCCCAGCAGTCGATGACCAGCGGAATCTGCGTGTGCTCGATCAGCGTGGCGTAGTTGGCATCGGTCAGCGCGGCCGGATGGCCGTCGAACAGCGGCTGATGGCAGCGGCCGCAGGCCGGCGTGTCGGCGAGACGGCTGGCGGGGACGCGATTGACCGCGCCACAGCGCGGGCAGGCGATTTCGATCGGGGTCGGCATGGTGATCTCCTCATGTGCAAGGTGGCGGTCGCCGTCGCGGAATCAAGCGCGACCCGCTGCCGCAGCCGGCCCAACGCGTTACTCTGGAGGCCTTGAACTCGAAAGTCGCAACAGGGGGCTTGATGCGGGCCGGAATCGATCGAGGCATTCGGGCGTGGTTCGCCGCATGCGGGCTGCTCGCGCTGGCCGCCTGCGCGCCGGTGCCGCCCAGGGCGCCGCCGCCGTCGCCACCGGCTGCGCCGGTGGTGTTCGCCGGCAGCGTGCTCTGGCGCGGGCACGGCGCACTGCCGCCGGGCGCACGGGTCGTGGTGGCACTGGTCCGGCAAACCGCTGGCGGAGTCCGCGAACTGGCGCATGTGAACGAGCCGGCACGCGCGTCGCCGGTCGGCTTCGCGATCGGCATGGCCGCCGCCGCGCTGGGCGGCGGCGAGCACTATGCCCTGCAGGCGCACATCGAGGATGCCCACGGCAACGTCATGTGGCGGATGCCGCAGATGGTTGCCGTGCCGGCCGCCGGTACCGCGACGCCGCTGGCGCTGCTGCTGGAGCGGGTGACGCCCGCCGCATCGGTGGCGCGGCCCGAGGCACCGGCGCCCGCCGCGGTCAATGTTCCTCCGGTGGTGTCCGCGCTGGGCATGAAACCGAGCGGCTGGAACGCCTTCATCTACGGCGAGGAGCGCGCACGCCGGCTGGACACCGTGATCGGCGACGGCCAGGTCCGCCGCAGCTACGTTGGCGTCTTGCGGCAACGCTTGCGGTCCGGGACGGTGATCTTCACCGCCAATCACGGCTGGGTGCGGCTTACCGTCAGCCCCGGCAGCTGCAGTCTCGACGGCGAGCAATACGCCTGGTCGGCGATGCTGGAGGTCACCGGCGCCACTTTCCGCGGTTGCGCAAGCGGCATCCCGTGAGGGCTGCCGCGTCTTGACGCCGCGTTGACTCGCGGCGCGGCGTGCTGCGCGACAATAGTTGATTGATCCTGCGGAGTCCGCCCATGAATTCCCATCCCCTGGCATCCCGGGTGGCCCTCGTCACCGGCGCTTCATCCGGCATCGGCGAGGCCACGGCGCTGGCGCTGGCCGCGGCCGGCGCGAGCGTCGCCCTCGTCGCGCGCCGCGCCGACCGGCTCGACGCGCTGGCCGAGCGTGTGCGCGCTGCCGGCGGCGACGCGCTGGCGCTGCCCGCCGATCTGCTCGACGAGCATGAGGCCCAGCGCGTGGTGCGCGAGGCCGAAGCCCATTACGGCCGGCTCGACATCCTGGTCAACAATGCCGGCGTGATGTACCTCGAGCCGATCGAGACCGCCGATCTCGGTCGCTGGCGGCGCATGCTCGAGCTCAACGTGCTGAGCCTGATCGCCTCGACCCAGGCCGCGCTGCCCGGCATGCGCGCACGCGGCGACGGCCACATCGTCAACGTGGCCTCGACCGCGGGCCGCCAGGCCAATCCCAACGCCGGCGGCTATTCGGCGACCAAGTGGGGCGTGGTCGGCTTCAGCGAGTCGCTGCGCCGCGAGGTCTGCAAGGACAACATCCGCGTCAGCGTGATCGAGCCGGGCGTGGTCGCGACCGAGCTGCGCGAGCACATCGCGCATGCGCCGACGCAGCAGGCGATCAACAGCTGGGCCGAGGGCATGCGCCAGTTGCAAAGCGCCGATGTCGCCAACGCGATCCTGTTCTGCGTCAGCCAGCCCGGGCACGTCAATATCAACGAGATCCTGATGCGGCCGACCGATCAGGAGCGCTGATCCCGCGCCGGTGATGTGCGGTGCGCGACGAGCAGCCAGCTGTTGAACGGGGTGTGCCCCCACAGGGGACGTGCAGCGACACGAAGTCCCGCGTCTTGCAGCGCGGCCTCCAGCCCGGCCCGTGTCGGCACATGCCGTGCCGCGGTGCGCATCCAGCCGGCGAAAGCGAGCAGGTGCTCCGCGGCCAGGGTCACGCGGCAACGCCAGGAACGATCGCGCAGCACGCCGCGGATCAGCAGCAGGCCGTCGTCGGCCAGCCGGTCGGCGGCGGCGGCGAGCAGGGCGCTCTGGGCGTCGTGATCCAGGTAGTGCAGGACGTCCAGCAGCACGACGTGACCGCGCCACGGCGGCAGCGTGGCGAGATCGCCTGCGCGCAATTCGATCGGCGGCTGCCGGCCGCGTGCGGCCGCGCGACCGGCAGCCAGCTTGCGCGGGTCATGATCGATGCCCAGATAGTCACTGCGGCAACCATGCTCCCGCAGCCACTGGCCCAGCAGGCCCATGCCGCAGCCGAGGTCCAGCACCGGCAGCGTCGCGCCGGCCTCGCAGACGAGCGCGCTGATCGCGGTGAACGCCGGATCGTGGCGCAGCTTGCCGCGCACGTAGCCCTGCTGCCAGCGTCCCGCGAAACGCGCGCCGATGCGTGCCGCGGCCGGTGTGGCGCCTTGCGGCCGAAGACGATCGCTGGAGCGGGCCGGTTTCAAGGAGGATGACGCTCCGTCGCGGGCTCAGGCGCGCCAGCATGGCACGGTCGAGAACCCGCGAGCCCATGCCGTGCCAGTTGCGCCCGGCCGACGCATTTCCGGGCCCGATCCGGCACGTATCGTGCGCGCGTCGATCAGCCGCTAATCTCGGCGTTTTCCGCCGCCGATTTCCGCCATGAATCCCGTTGCCCGCCTGCGCTCCCTCGACTCGTTCCAGCGCCACGTGGTCGCGGCCAGTTTCCTCGGCTGGACACTGGACGCCTTCGATTTCTTCCTGCTGGTGATGATGCTGCCGACGCTGGCGCGCACCTTCGCGGTCGGCGTGCCGGCGGTCGCGGTCGCCATCACCCTGACGCTGGCGATGCGCCCGCTGGGCGCGCTGATCTTCGGCCGCCTTGCCGACCGCTACGGACGGCGCCCGGTGCTGATGGCCGACATCGTCCTCTTCAGCGTGCTGGCGGCGCTGGCCGCGGCCTCGACCTCGCTGGCCATGCTGCTGGTGCTGCGTGCGCTGTTCGGCATCGCGATGGGCGGCGAGTGGGGTCTGGGCGCGGCCCTGACCATGGAGAGCATTCCGGCCGAGGCGCGCGGCGTGGTGTCGGGGCTGCTGCAGGAGGGCTATGCGTTCGGCTATCTGCTGGCCGCGGCGGCGTACTTCGGCCTGTTCGCATGGATCGGCTGGCGCGGCATGTTTCTGCTCGGCCTGTTGCCCGCGCTGCTGGTGCTGTATGTGCGCCGGCACGTGCCGGAGTCGCCGGTCTGGAGCGCCCACCGAGGCCCGGTCAGCACGCGGCCTGCCGGCGGCTGGCGCAAGCTGGCGCCGCGCTTCCTGTTTCTGGTGCTGCTGATGACGGCGTTCAATTTCTTCAGCCACGGATCGCAGGATCTGTATCCCACCTTCCTGCAGCAGCAGCGCCATTTCAGCGTGCAGCAGACCGGCCTGCTGACGATGGCGCTGAACGTGGGCGCGATCCTCGGAGGCCTTTTCTTCGGTGCCGCGTCCGAGCGCATCGGGCGGCGCCGTGCGATCGTGATCGCGGCCCTGCTGGCACTGCCCGCGATCCCGCTGTGGGTCTGGGCACCGACACCGCTGCTGCTCGGGGTCGGCGCCTTCGCGCTGCAGTTCATGGTGCAGGGCGCCTGGGGCGTGGTGCCGGCGCACATCAACGAGCTGTCACCCGACGGCGTGCGCGGCACACTGCCGGGCTTTGCCTACCAGACCGGCAATCTGATCGCGGCGAGCACCGCACCGCTGCTATCGCTGCTGGCGCTGCGCGAGCATGGCGATTACGCCAGCGTGCTGGCGCTTTTCGTCGCCGGCATTGCCTTGCTGGTGGCGGTTATCACCGCGCTGGGCCCGGAAGCGCGGGGCGCCCGCTTCGGCGCGGAGCCCCGCGCATGAACGCCGGCGATGCTCACGGCCGCGCGGTGCTGGTGACCGGCGGCGCGCAGGGCATCGGCCGCGGCATCGTCGAGCATCTGCTGGCGCAGGGTGCGCGCATCCTGGCCCTCGATCAGGATGCGGCCGCGCTAACCGAACTGGCTGCGCTGCAGGCGCCGTCGCAGCGCGGGCGACTGGTCATCCGCGTCGGCGATGTGGCCGATCCGCGCGCCGCTGCGGATGCCGTCGCGGCCGCGGTTGCCGCTTTCGGCGGACTGCACGGGCTGGTCAACAATGCCGGCATCGCCGATCCCCACAGCGGGCCGCCCGAGCAGCTGGATCTGGACCGCTGGCACCGCGTCCTCGCGGTGAATCTGACCGGCGCGTTCCTGATGGCGCGGCATGCGCTGCCGCATCTGCGCGCGGCGCGCGGCGCCATCGTCAACATCGCCTCGACGCGCGCCCTGCAGTCGGAGCCGTGCAGCGAGGCCTACGCGGCATCGAAAGGCGGCCTGCTGGCGTTGACCCACGCGCTGGCGGCCAGTGTCGGCCCCGAGGTGCGCGTCAACGCGGTCAGCCCCGGCTGGATCGACGTCGGGATGCTGCGCCCGAGCCGCGCGCAAGCGGCGCTGCCTCCGCGGCGGCAGGATCACGCCTGGCACAGCGCCGGTCGCGTCGGCGTGGCGGCCGATGTCGCGGCCGCGGTGGCGTTCCTGCTCTCCGATGCGGCGGCTTTCATCACCGGCGAGAACCTGGTCGTCGACGGCGGCGTGCACCGGCGCATGCGCTATCCGGAGTGACGATCCACGATGCCGCCGCTACCATGTGCGGTTTCCCACGAGGTTGAGCGCATGAAGGCCGGCAAAGACGCGGTGGTCAGCATCCACTACACGCTGAGCGATGCGGACGGACTGGCGATCGAGAGCTCGCGCGAGCGCGGCGAACCCGTCGCGGTGCTGCTTGGGCGTGGTGGCCTCATCGCCGGCGTCGAGCGGGCACTGGAGGGCCGCACGGCCGGCGAGCATTTCAGCGTGACCGTCGCTGCGGAAGACGCCTACGGTCCGCGTCGCGAGGACGCCATCCAGCGCGTGCCGAAGAAATACTTCCAGCGCCCCGAACGCCTCAAGCCCGGCATGGTCACCACGCTGGAGCTGAAGGAAGGCGGCCGGCAGACGGTCATGGTGCACAAGGTCGGCATGACCGCCGTCGATGTCGACACCAATCACCCGCTGGCGGGCCGGGATCTCAGCTTCGAGATCGACGTCGTCGAGGTGCGCGCCGCGCAGCCCGAAGAGCTGGCGCATGGGCACGCGCACGGTCCGCAGGGGCACGCGCACGCCGACTAGACCGGGAAGCGTCACCGGCACGCGAGGCGCGTCCCGGCGACCGCCCGCAGTCGGGGGATGGCTACTCCAGCACGCGTTTGCCGTAGAGGAAATGCCGCGCCCAGTAGGGGTTGGCGAGCGGATCAAGACGCACCGTGCCGCCGGTATCAGGCGCATGCACGAAGCGGCCCTTGCCGACATAGATGCCGACATGGCTGACACCGCTGCCCTCGGTCGCGAAAAAGACCAGATCGCCGGGCGCCAGGTGGGCCAGCGTCACCCGTGGCGCATTCAGTGCGCCCATCTGCCGGGTCGTGCGCGGCAGAATGACTCCCGCCGCCGTACGGAACACGTAATCGACCAGGCCGCTGCAGTCGAAGCCGCTGCCGGGTGTGTTGCCGCCGTAGCGATAGGGCGTGCCGACCAGGCCGATGGCACTGAACAGCACGTCATTGGCGCGTTCGGCGTAGCCGGTTCCGGGCCGCGGCCGCGGCGGCGCGCTGGCGCAGGCGGCCAGCAGCAGCAAGGCTGACCAGGCAAGGACACGTGACGCGAGGCGATGAGGAGGCATCGGCGATCCGGCAGCGGACGACCGGAGACTAGCCAAGAGCGCAACGCCCGGAAACCCCGGGTACCGAGGCGCGGCCGATGCCGGGGCCACCGTCGTGTCGTGCGGCGGTCGCCCGGGTGCTCAGCCCACCAGATCGAGGCGCACCGCTGCAGGCAATTCGGCCGGTTCGAGTGCGGCGGCCAATTCATCGGCCATGTTGCTGTCGAAGGCGTACTGGCGCTCCATCGCCGCCTTGCGCACGCTGGCGGCGATCGGTGCGCCGGCGGCCAGTTCGGCAAAGAGCGCCTGCTGCTGGGCGTCGAAGCCGGGATCGGCGCGCGCTTCGTCCAGTGCCGCGATCAGCGTCGCCAGCCAGCCGGATTGACGCGAGCGCAGGGCGAGCAGCAGGGTGGGCGTGGTGGCAGACATGGCGAAACCTCCGGTTTGCCTTGGGGCAAGCAGGAAAGATGCCAAATGTAAAAATTATTCAAATACATGATGTTGTGTATTAAACAAAAAGTTGATTCGATTCATTCGCGTCACCTGCGGCGGCCGTCCTGGACTCCCCGGGTCAGGCTCCGACCTCGGGCCCTGGATGACTCGCCTGTCGTGGCGGCGCATCCAGCAGCCCGGGCTGTCGCGCGCGCCAGGGGATCCGGCGCAAGCCGGTACGTCCGCGCCCGGCGGCAACCCGATGCACGGCGGCAGCCGCGCCGCCGCGCCTGGCGTGGCGCCGGGCTCGCGTGCAGTCCCTGATTCACCGGGCGTGCCGGGTCTGCACGTCGATCCGCAGCCGGCCCCGGCTGCGTAAACTGGGTGGATGGACCGGCACAGCGATGTACTGATACTTGGCGGTGGCGTGATCGGCCTTGCCTGCGCGCTGTATCTGCGCCACGCGGGTGTCGGCGTGCGCATCCTCGAGCAGGGGGCGCCGGCGGGTGCGGCCTCGCACGGCAATTGCGGCACGCTGACGCCCAGCCATGCGCCACCGCTGTCGGCGCCCGGCACGATCGGCCGCGCGCTGGGCTGGATGCTGAAGCGCGATGCGCCGCTGTACGTCAATCCACGACCCGACCTCGAGCGTTTGCGCTGGCTGCTCGGCTTTGCCCGCCGCTGCAATCGACGCGACTTTGCCGCCACCGCGGTCGCGCGCGCGGCGATCCTGCAGCGCTCGCGTCTGCTGATCGAGGCGTTGGTGCATGCGCAGGGTCTGGAGTGCGGCTTCGCGCCCTCCGGTACCCTGATCGTGTTTCGCGACCGGCGTGCCTTCGAACGCGAGCGCGGGCACGCCGATGCGCTGCGCAGGCTGCAGATCGCGGTCGAGGTCCTCGACGGCGACGCTGCCGAGGCGCTGGAGCCGGCGCTGGCACCCGGCGTGGCCGGCGCCTTCCGGCATCCGGGCGACGCCTGCCTGCGCCCCGACCGCTACGGCGCGGAACTGGCGCGACGGGTGACCGAGCTGGGCGGCGTGATCGAATCGGGCGCTCGCATCGAGGGCTTCCGCCTCGACGGCGGGCGCATCGCCGCGGTCGCCACATCGCGTGGCGCGTTCAGTGGCGATCGTATCGTGCTCGCCCTCGGCGCCTGGTCGCCGCTGACCGCGCGCGCGCTGGATCTGCGGTTGCCGATGCAGCCCGGCAAGGGATACTCGATCACCTGGCCGGCCCAGTCCGCCGCGCCGCGCATACCCCTGGTGCTGAAGGAGCGCAGCGTCTGCGTCACCGCCTGGGGCGACGGGTTCCGGCTCGGCAGCACCATGGAGTTCTCGGGCTATGTCGAAGGCCTCAACCGGGTACGCCTCGACGCGCTGACGCGCGGTGCGCGTGCGTACCTGCGCAGCGTGCCGCAGGCGCCGCCGCAGGAAGAGTGGTGGGGCTGGCGACCGATGTGCGTGGACGAGCTGCCGCTGATCGGACCCAGCACGCGCTGGAGCAATCTGCTGCTGGCCACCGGGCACGGCATGCTCGGCGTCAGCATGTCGGCGGCGACCGGCGAACTGGTGGCGGCGCTGTGTACCGGCGGCGCACCGCAACTGGATCCGCGCCCCTACGACCCCGCCCGCTTCGGCCTTTAGACCCGCGCGGCCGCGATCCGGCCGCGGGCAGCCGCTGGCGCAGCGACACCGTCGCGGAGATTCCGGCAGCAGCCTTGACCGGGTCCGCGCGAGCATCCCGAATGGATACCCGGAAGGGCCGGGCGGTTTGCGACGCAGCGCCGCATGCAATGAGTGGACGCTCCGCCTAGGATGCAGTTCCGGTTCCGCGAGGTTCACCGCCATGAAAGCCAACGTCGGTCGTCTGGATCGCATCGTGCGCATCGCCATCGGCCTCGTTCTGCTGTCGCTGATCGTGCTGCTGCCGGGTCCCGAGCGCTGGTGGGGCCTGCTCGGCGTGATACCGCTCGCCACCGCTTCGCTGAGCTTCTGCCCGCTCTACAGCCTGCTCGGCATCAGCAGTTGTCCGCTGCGCAAGACCTGAGATCCGGCCCGTGAGCGGATACACCCTGCGGCAGGGCCGGGTGCCGCTGCTGCTCAGCCTGCCGCACGACGGTACCGCGCTGCCGCCGGACGTGGCCGCGACGCTTACGGACTCGGCGCGCACGCTGCCGGACACCGACTGGTTTGTCGGCCGGCTGTATGCGTTCGCGGACGAGCTGGGTGCCAGCGTTCTGACGCCGCACTGGTCGCGCTACGTGGTCGATCTCAACCGCCCGCCGGACGGCGCATCCTTGTATCCGGGCCATTTCGAAACCGGCATCTGCCCGCTGCGCAGTTTCTCCGGGGCACCGATCCATCGTGCGGGCGCCGCACCCGATGCCGCCACGGTCGCCGCGCGCGTCGAGACCTACTGGCAGCCCTACCATGCCGCGCTCGCCGCCGAGCTCGAGCGCCTGCGCGCCGCGCACGGCCGCGTCGTGCTGTGGGATGGCCATTCCATTCGCGGCGAGCTTCCGCAGCTGTTCCCGGGCACGTTGCCCGACCTCAATCTGGGCACCGCGGACGGCGCCAGCTGCGGCACCGGCCTGGCGCTGGCGTTGGCGCATGTGCTCGGGGCGCAGTCGGCCCATACCTTTGCCATCAACGGCCGTTTCAAGGGCGGCTACATCACCCGCCATTACGGGCGACCCGAGCTGGGCATCCATGCGGTCCAGCTGGAGCTGGCGCAACGCATCTATCTGGACGAGGTGACAACGCGCTGGGACGCCGCCCGCGCCACCGCCCTGCAGGGCCTGCTGCGACGGCTGCTGGAAACCGCGCTTGCGGCGCTGTGAAGCGCGTCCTGGAAACTGCTGAACAGCCGCCCGCGCACGGCCGCGCGCGTTCAGCTGCGGGAAGGGCGGCGCGGGGCAGTGTTCATGCGCCGCGCCGCCGATGGCCATCCGGCCCGGTCCGCGGCCCAATCCTTCATGACGAGGTGAGTTCCATGCGCAAGATCGCGATAACGACCCTGCTGGCGGGTGGGCTGTTGCTGTCGGCGGGCGCCTTCGCCCAAGGCGCGCAATCCGAGCCGGCCAGGCCGGCGCCTGCCCATGCCATGAAGCACCAGGTGAAGCATGAAACCAAGCACCAGCAGATGATCGAGAAGAAGCACGAGAAAAAGAGGGACCACAAGAAGACGTGGCATCCCAGGAAGAGCGTGCACCATGCCGCCAAGAAGGCCCCGCATCACGCAATGAAGAAGGCCCGGCCGGCGCCGGTCAGGAGCGGCGGCTGATCACGGCGCACCGCAGCCGTTGCCAGCGACCCCGGCCGGATGCTCGGCCGGGGTTTTTGTTCGGCGACCATGTCATTCGGTGACCGACTGCACCTGGTCGCGTGAGCAGCGCTGCTCGCGGTACGCGCTGGGCGGCGCACCGCCGGTGGGCAGCGCCTGAGGCGTGACTCGGGCCTCGTCGCGCAGCAGCACGTGATCGTCCAGGTCGCGCGCACTCAGCCGGTAGCGCCCGGGGCGCAGCCAGAGCTGGCGCACCTCGCCGGGGCATTCGATCACCAGGCGGTCGGCCGGCACCGCATCGGCGCCCTCGTCCTGGTAGCGCGCGTCGATCAGGCAGGGGAAGTGGCCCATGCACAGTCCGTCACCGATCTGGTACGGATCACGCAAGCCGCCGAGGCTGAGCCAGGTCGGGCGATCGCGCACCAGCAGTTCCTGCGGGAAGAACACGCTGACATCGTAGGCGCCCGGACGCAGCGACCACGGTTTGCCGGTGGCGTCCTCGAACACGATCGGCTGCGTCGGATGCAGTGCCCCGATCACCGCGCGCCAGATCGGCTGGTCGTCGCTGGCATTGATGTGGCCGAACAGCATGGTCTGCTCGACCACCAGCGGATCGATGCCCGAGATCTGCATGAAATGTTCGGCCATCGACCGGCCGCCCAGGTACACGCCCTGCTTCTGGACGTGCGCATAGCCGGCGTTGACCACCAGGCGTGCGCCGGGATGGCCCCGGATCGCGCGATCGTAGAGGTTCTGCGCCTGCTCGTGTTCGCGCGCATCGCCGGTGACGTCGGACTCGGCCTCGTAGGCGATCACGCGGTAGCCGAGTCTGAGTGCGCTGCGCACCATCTCGGCATAGATGGGTTCCTCGGTGTAGAAGCCGGTCGCGCGGACGGGATAGCCGCGCTTGGCCAGCGCCGGCATGTCGCTGTTGTAGAGGGTTTCGGCGGCAAAGGTGTTGAAGCCCTCGGCGCGCAGTTTCGCCAGCAGCTGCACGGTCAGGGTGCGGGTGATCGGCGCGCTGTGGTTCTCGTTGAGAAAAATCGCCTTGCGGTCCCTGGCCAGCGCGGCGATCGCGTCCAGCGCCGGCAGTGCGTGCCAGCGCGGATCGGACAGCGGCGAGGGCGCATCGCCGGGGAGTGCCGGCTGCGCGATCGAGAAGCTGCGCTCGGCAGCCACGTAATCGCCGATGTAGGTCTGATACCAGCTGACGTACTGGCTGAAGATGGCGTGGAAGGCCGCGCTCTTGTCGCCGTCATAGGCGTTGCGCATCAGCTGGTATTGCGCCAGCAGCCCGCGTGCCTGCTTCGCCTGATCGAAGATCCGCTCGGACTTGTTGAAGGCGGCGATCTGTTCGGCCTGCCACTGCGCCGGCGTCGGTTGCGCGTCCAGCGGCCATGAGACGGTCGCGCCACCGGCCAGAACCAGCAGCATGCAGAGCAGGCGCGGCAACACGGCAGGACCCTGGCGCATCGGCATCGGCGTGAACCTGGCGACGGCTGCCGCCGAGTTTAGCCCCGCCCGGACACGCTGGCGAGTCTGCGGTCAGGCCCCGAAATCGAGCCCTGCGGTCAGCCGCCGCTGCGCGTGGTCATAGGCCGGAGTCAGCGCGGCGGGACGGTCCACGTCCATGCCGAGGTCGCGCAGCCGGCCGTCGAACAGGCTGTAGATCCACCCGTGCACGGCCAGCGGCTGGCCGCGTTCCCAGGCATCCTGCACGGTGGTGGTCTGGCAGACGTTGACGGCCTGCTCGATCACGTTCAGCTCGCACAGGCGCGCGTGGCGCAGGCTCGGCAGATCGAGTTCGGCCAGCGCCGCCTGGTGCTTGTGCATCACATCGCCGACGTGGCGCAGCCAGTTGTCTGCCAGGCCGACGCGGCGCTCCTCCAGCACCGCCTGCACGCCGCCGCAGCCATAGTGGCCCACGACCATGACGTGCTCGACCTTGAGCACGTCGACCGCGAACTGCAGCACGCTCAGGCAGTTGAGGTCGGCGTGCACGACGACGTTGGCGACGTTGCGATGCACGAACACCTCGCCCGGCGGCAGATCGACGATCTCGTTGGCCGGCACGCGGCTGTCGGAGCAGCCGATCCACAGGTACTTCGGCGCCTGCTGCTGCGACAGCCGCTTGAAGAAGCCCGGGTCGCTCGCGTGCAGGCGTGCGGCCCAGCGGCGGTTGTTTTCGAGCAGGTCGGTGAGGCGTGTTCATGGCGTGGCGCTCGGAATGGGTCATGCGGATGGCCGTCGCTGCCACCACGCTCAGAACGTGGCGCTGCCGGGTGCGCGCGGGTAGGGGATGGCATCGCGAATGTTGGCGAGGCCGCAGACGTAGCAAACCAGACGTTCGAAGCCCAGCCCGAAGCCGGCGTGCGGCACCGTGCCGTAGCGGCGCAGGTCGCGGTACCAGCCGTAGTGCGCGGGGTCGAGTCCGAACTGCGTGATGCGCTGATCGAGCACGTCGAGGCGCTCCTCGCGCTGGCTGCCGCCGATGATCTCGCCGATGCCCGGAGCCAGCACGTCCATCGCGGCGACGGTGCGGCCGTCATCATTGAGGCGCATGTAGAACGCCTTGATCTTCTCGGGATAGTTCACCACCACCACCGGCCGACCGACGTGCTCCTCGGTGAGATAGCGCTCGTGCTCGGTCTGCAGGTCGTGGCCCCATTCCGGGGCGTATTCGAAGCGGCGCCCGGATTTCCTGAGGATCTCGACCGCCGCGCCGTAGTCGATGCGCTCGAACGGCGCCTCGATCAGCGTCTCGAGCCGGCTGACCGCATCGGGCTGCAGGCGTTCGGCGAAGAAGGCCATGTCGTCGGGGCGTTCGTCCAGCACCGCCTTGAACAGGTACTTGAGGAAGGCCTCCGCGAGATCGGCATCGGCGGCGAGATCGGCGAAGGCGATTTCCGGTTCGATCATCCAGAACTCGGCCAGATGCCGCGCGGTGTTGGAATTTTCGGCGCGGAAGGTCGGGCCGAAGGTGTAGACCCGGCTCAGCGCCAGGCAATAGGCCTCGACGTTGAGCTGGCCCGAGACGGTCAGGAACGCCTCCCTGCCGAAGAAGTCCCTGCCGAAGTCGATGCCGCCGGCCGGCGTTCGCGGCAGGTTGGCGAGATCCAGCGTCGAGACGCGAAACATCTGCCCGGCGCCCTCGGCGTCCGAGGTGGTGATGATCGGCGTGTTGACCCAGACGAAGCCCTGTTCGCTGAAGTAGCGATGGATCGCCGCCATCAGGGTGTGGCGCACGCGGGCCACGGCGCCAAACAGGTTGGTGCGCGGACGCAGGTGCGCCACCTCGCGCAGGAATTCCAGCGAGTGTGCCTTGGGCTGGATCGGGTAGGTCTCGGGATCGTCGACGAAGCCCGTCACCTCGATGCGCGTGGCCTGGATCTCCCATGCCTGGCCCTTGCCCTGCGATGCCGCCAGCGAGCCGCGGACGATCACCGCACAGCCGGCGGTCAGGCGCTGCGATCTCGCTCGCATAGTTGGCCAGCGTCGCCGGCGCGACGACCTGGATCGGATCGAAGCAGGAGCCGTCGCTGACATTGACGAACGACAGGCCGGCCTTGGAATCGCGCCGCGTGCGCACCCAGCCGCGCACCGTCACCTCGGCGCCGGCTCCCGCCGCGCCCGCCAGGGCCTGCTTCACGCTGATCGCCGTCATCGCTTGAAACTCCGTCGCGGGCGCCGCATACCGGCACCGGGAGCCGGCGATCATAATGGAAGCCCGGCGATCCCCTGAACCGCGCGCTCCGCGGAATCGTATCCGGCGCGCCTCGTGGTACTACACTGCAGACCGCCATCGACTCCGGCACGCCATGAGCATCCGCCTCACCCCCAGCGCACGCGACCGCATGCAGGCCTTCCTGGCGCAGACGCCCGCGGCTGCGGCGGTGCGTTTCGGCGTCAAGCGCACCGGCTGCTCCGGCTTCGCCTACACCGTCGATCTGGCCGGGCAGGTGTGCGACGACGATCGCGTGTTCGACCTGGACGGCGTGCGCATGGTGGTCGACGCCGCCAGCCTGCCGCTGGTGGACGGCACCGTGATCGATTTCCGCCGCGAGGGGCTCAACGCCAGCTTCGCCTTCCACAATCCGCAGGCCACCGGCGCCTGCGGCTGCGGCGAGAGCTTCACCGTCGAACCGGCCGCCTGATCCGGTCGCCTTGCGGCGATCCGCCGGATCCCGCTATAGTTGCGAGTTCCTGCGCGTGCGCAGGACCTTGCCTCACCGCGCTGCGGGAGGCTGCCATCCCCGCAAGGGGTGACACCCACAAGGAAACACCATGCGCCACTACGAAGTCGTTTTCATGGTCCATCCGGACCAGAGCGAGCAGGTCCCGGCGATGATCGAGCGCTACAAGGCGCTGATCGAGGCCGACGGCGGCAAGATCCACCGCCTCGAGGACTGGGGCCGCCGCCAGCTGGCCTACGGCATCGAGAATCTCGCCAAGGCCCACTACGTGCTGATGAACATCGAGTGCGGCCAGACCGTGCTCAGCGAGCTCGAGGCGGGCTTCCGCTTCAATGACGCCGTGCTGCGCCATCTGGTGATGCGCCGCGACGATGCCGTCAGCGAGCCCTCGCCGATCCTCAAGGCGAAGGAAAAGGAGGACAGCAAGTCGTCCCGTCGTCGTGACGACGAGGCCGGCGAAGGTGTCGGTACCTTCGGCCAAGACGAAGCCGCCTGATCAGGGAGCCTGCCATGTCCAAATTCTTCCGCCGCCGCAAGTTCTGCCGCTTCACCGCCGAGCACGTGACCGAGATCGACTACAAGGATCTCAACACGCTGCGCCAGTACATCACCGAGACCGGCAAGATCGTCCCCAGCCGCGTCACCGGCACCAAGGCGCGCTACCAGCGCATGCTGTCGCTGGCAGTCAAGCGCGCACGCTTCCTCGCGCTGCTGCCGTACACCGACCAGCACGACATCTGAGGCCCGCGCGTCCGCGCCGCGGACGCCCGGCCTGCGTTCGGACAGCCGTCCGCGGCTGCGCCGGTCCGCCGGCGCTAACGAAGTGGAGAGACCCATGGAACTGATCCTGCTCGAAAAAGTGAAAAACCTCGGCAACCTCGGCGACAAGGTCAACGTCAAGCCGGGCTACGGTCGCAACTACCTGGTGCCGCAGGGCAAGGCGGTCCCCGCCACGGCGGCCCAGCTGGCCGCATTCGAACAGCGTCGCGCCGAGCTGGAGGCCAAGGCCGGCCAGCTGCTGGCCGCCGCCGAGGCGCGCAAGGCGCAGATCGAGGGCGCCAGCGTCACCATCGCCGTCAACGCCAGCCCGGAAGGCAAGCTGTACGGCTCGGTCGGCACCCGCGACATTGCCGAGGCCTTCACCGCGCAGGGCTTCGCGCTGGAGAAGAGCGAGGTGATCCAGACCGACGGCGCGATCCGTGCCGTCGGCGAGTTCGATGTGCCGGTCGTGCTGCACGCCGATGTGCAGGTCACGGTCAAGGTGATCGTGGTCGCCGAAAAGGCCTGAGGCCGGCGCTCCGGGATTCCGGAGCCCATGAGCACCCCCGACGGGCGCCGCGAGGCGCCCGTCGGCGTTTGCGGTGGCACGCGATGAGCCCGGTTGCCGGCGCCATGCCGATGGTCGCCGCACAGCTTATCCACAGACTTGTTCTCTTCCTTTGAGACGACACTGTGCCCATCATGCAGCGACGCCCGTACAGGCGCCGTCGCCGCCGCACCGGAGCATCCATGGCCGCCGTGTTTCCCGATCGCAAACCGCTTTCCAGCGTCGATGCGCTGCGCGTGCCGCCGCACTCGATCGAGGCCGAGCAGGCCGTGCTCGGCGGCGTGATGCTGGCGCCCGAGGCATGGGACCGCGTCGCCGACCGTCTGGGCGAGGACGACTTCTACCGCAAGGACCACCGGCTGATCTACCGCGCCCTGAGCCAGCTCTCGCAGCGCGGCATGCCCTGCGACGCGGTGACGCTCGGCGAATGGTTCGAATCCAACAATCTCGCCGAGATGATCGGTGGCTCGTCGTATCTGATCGAGCTGGCCAACGCCACGCCCAGCGCCGCCAACATCGCCGCCTACGCCGACATCGTGCGCGACAAGTCGGTGTTGCGGCAGCTGATCGACGCCGGCACCCTGATCGCCGAGGACGGCTACCGTCCCGACGGCAAGAGCACGCCGGAGGTGATGGAGCTGGCCGAGCAGCGCGTGTTCAGCATCGCCGAGGCCGGCGCGCGCGGGCGCAAGGGCTTCGTCGACATGCGCAGCGCCGCGCGCGACGCCGTTCGCATCCTGCACGAGCGCTACGAGAACCGCGGCCAGCTGACCGGCGTGCCGACCGGCTTCGTCGATCTCGACAACCTGACCTCGGGCCTGCAGCCGTCCGACCTGATCATCGTCGCCGCGCGTCCGTCGATGGGCAAGACCGCCTTCGCGCTCAACATCGCCGAGCACGCCGCGATCCACGCCAAGAAGTCGGTCGCGGTGTTCTCGATGGAAATGTCGGCCTCGCAGCTGGCGTTCCGCCTGATCTCCTCGATCGGCCGCATCGACCAGACAGCATCTGCGCAACGGCGACCTCGCCGAGGAGGACTGGCCGCGCGTGACCAGCGCGATCCGGCTGCTCGGCGAGGCCAAGATCTTCATCGACGACACGCCGGCGCTGTCGCCGGTGGACCTGCGCTCGCGCGCGCGCCGGCTGAAGCGCGAGCACGGCCTCGGCCTGATCGTGATCGACTACCTGCAGCTGATGCAGGTGCCCGGCAACAAGGAGAATCGCGCCACCGAGATCTCGGAAATCTCGCGCGGCCTCAAGGCGCTGGCCAAGGAGCTCGACGTCCCGGTGATCGCGCTGTCGCAGCTCAACCGCGCGCTCGAGAAGCGCACCGACAAGCGCCCGATGATGTCCGACCTGCGCGAGTCGGGCGCCATCGAGCAGGACGCCGACGTGATCATGTTCATCTACCGCGACGAGTACTACAACAAGGAATCGGCCGACAAGGGCCTCGCCGAGATCATCATCGGCAAGCAGCGCAACGGCCCCACCGACACCGTCAAGCTCACCTTCCTGGGCCACTACACCAAGTTCGAGAACTACGCGCCCAACAGCTACGCCGGGAGCTTCGAGTGAGTCGACTGGCGGTCGCGCGCGTGCATGCGCGCGCGCTGCAGGCCAATCTCGAACGTGCGCGCGCGCAGGCCGCGCCGGCACGGGTGATGGCGGTGATCAAGGCCGATGGCTACGGTCACGGCCTCGAACGCGCGGCACGCGCCTTCGCCGGCGCGGATGCCTTCGGCGTGGCGGCGATCGCCGACGGCCTGCGCCTGCGCGCGGCGGGTTTCAGCCAGCGCATCGTGGTGCTGTCGGGCCCCGACGCGCCCGGCGACCTGGCCGAGCTGCGCCGGCTGGATCTGGACGCGGTGATCCATCACGACAGCCAGCTCGGCTGGCTCGAGGCCGAGCCGGGCGGCGCCCCGCTGCGGGTCTGGCTGAAGGTCGATTCCGGCATGCACCGGCTGGGTTTCGCGCCCGCCACCGTGGCAGCAGCGCACGCGCGGCTGGCGGCACTGCCCGGGGTGCATCCCGAGATTGTGCTGATGACGCACTTCGCCGCTTCGGATGAATTCGCCAACGGGGAGACTGCACGCCAGATCGCGACTTTCGAGCGCGCCATCGGCGGTCTGCCCGGCCCGCGTTCACTGTCCAACTCGGCCGGCCTGCTGGGGTGGCCGGCCGCGCGCGGCGACTGGGTGCGCATCGGCGGTCTGCTGTATGGACAATCGGTGGTGGCGGGCAGGACCGGCGCCGACTTCGGCTTTGCCCCGGCGATGACCCTGGCCACGCGCCTGATCGCGATCAACCGTGTCGCGCGCGGCGAACGCATCGGCTACGCCGGTGCCTGGAGCTGTCCCGAGGACATGCCGGTGGGCGTGGCCGCGATCGGCTACGGCGACGGCTATCCGCGCAGCGCCGCGACCGGCACGCCGGTGCTGCTGCGCGGCCGGCGCGTGCCGCTGATCGGGCGGGTGTCGATGGACCTGGTCACGCTCGATCTGCGCGGCGCGACGGATGCCGCGGTCGGCGACGAAGTGGTGCTGTGGGGCGACGGGCTGCCTGCCGAGACCGTCGCCGCGCACGCCGGCACGATCTGCTACGTGTTGACCTGCGGCCTGACCCGGCGCGTGCTGTTCGTCGAGGATGCCGGCTGACATGGCCAAGGCCCGCACCGCCTACGTCTGCAGCCAGTGCGGCAGCGAGCATTCGAAATGGCAGGGCCAGTGCGCCGACTGCGGCGCCTGGAACACGCTCGGCGCCTTCGTGGTCGAGCCGGCGCAGACGCCCGTCGCGCGGCGTAGCAGCTACGCCGGCGCCGCGGCCGGCGCGCCGCGCATCACGCCGCTGGCGTCGGTGGCGCAGGCGCAGGAAGCGCGTACCTCGATCGGCATCGGCGAGCTGGACCGCGTGCTCGGCGGCGGCCTGGTCGAAGGCTCGGTGGTGCTGGTCGGCGGCGATCCCGGCATCGGCAAGTCGACCCTGTTGCTGCAGATGCTGGGCGCGCTGGGCACGCGCCTGTCCAGTCTCTACGTCAGCGGCGAGGAGTCGCTGGCACAGGTCGCGGCGCGCGCGCAGCGGCTGGGTCTGGCGCTGGATCCGCTGCGCGGTCTGGCCGAGACCTGCATCGAGCGCATCCTCGAGCACGCCGCCGCCGAGCGTCCGCGCGTGCTGGTGGTGGATTCGATCCAGACCATCTGGACCGAGCTGCTGACCGCGGCGCCGGGTTCGGTCAGCCAGGTGCGCGAGTCGGCGGCCAAGCTCACCCGCTACGCCAAGGAAACCGGCACCGGCGTGTTCCTGGTCGGCCACGTCACCAAGGAGGGCGGCATCGCCGGGCCGCGCGTGCTCGAGCACATGGTCGACGCGGTGCTGTATTTCGAGGGCGAGGCGGGCAGCCGCTTCCGCGTGCTGCGCGCGTTCAAGAACCGTTTCGGCGCGGTCAACGAACTGGGCGTGTTCGCGATGTCCGACAAGGGCCTGCGCGAGGTGCCCAACCCGTCGGCGATCTTCCTCTCGGCGCACAGCGGACCGACCCCGGGCAGCGCGGTGATGGTGACCCGCGAGGGCACGCGGCCGCTGCTGGTCGAGGTTCAGGCGCTGGTCGATGCCTCGCCGCTGGCCAATCCGCGGCGCGTGGCGCTGGGCCTGGAGCAGAACCGCCTGGCCATGCTGCTGGCGGTGCTGCATCGTCACGGCGGCGCGGCGGTGTACGACCAGGACGTGTTCGTCAACGTGGTCGGCGGCATCCGCGTGCAGGAGACCGCGGCCGACCTGCCGGTCCTGCTGGCGGTGCTGTCGAGTTTTCGCAACCGCGCGTTGCCGGACAAGACCATCGCCTTCGGCGAGGTCGGGCTGTCGGGGGAAATCCGGCCGGTGCCCAACGGCGAGGAGCGCCTGAAGGAAGCCGCGACCCATGGCTTCGTGCGCGCGATCGTGCCCAGGGCCAACGCGCCGAAGAAGAGCCGCGTCGGCGCGCTCGAGGTCATCGCCGTCGATCGTCTGGGCGACGCGCTGGCGGCGGCCGGCTGAGCCGACCGCCGCCAGCAGGCCTGGCTGGTGGCGCTCCGATCAGGCGGCCGCTTTCCTGCGCAGACGCAGACTGAGCAGATAGAGCCCGGCCAGCGCCAGCAGATCGGTCGCCCCCAGGGCGCCGCCGCCACCGCCGCCGCCACTGCCCGGTGCCACGGGCGGCGCCGAGACCGCGAAGCTGATCGCCGACGTGGTGCCGCCACCCGGCGCCGGCGTCACCACGGTCACGGCGGCACTGGTCGCGGCGGCGAGATCGACGGCCGGCACCGTCGCCGTCAGTTGCGTGGCCGACACATAGGTGGTGCCCAGCGCCGTGCCGTTCCAGTCGATCGTCGAGGCCGGCACGAAGCTGCTGCCGGTCGCGGTGATCGTCGCGCTGCCGGATCCGCCCTGCGCCGAGGTCGGCGAGATCGAACTCAGCGTCGGCCTCGGATAGTTCACCGCGAAGGTCGTGCTGGCGCTGCCGCCGCCCGGCGCGGGCGTGCTCACGCTGACGGTCGCGTTGCCGCCGCTGGCGAGATCCGCCGCCGGCACCGCGGCGGTCAGGCTGCTGCCCGAGACATAGGTGGTCGCCAGCGCGCTGCCGTTCCACTGCACCGTCGAGACCGGCTGGAAGCCGCTGCCGTTGACGGTCAGGGTGAAGCCGGCGGCGCCCATCGCGGTCGAAGACGGCGACAGCGAGGTCACCCTCGGCGCCGGATAGGTCACCGTGAGGCTGGCACCCGCCGACGCGCCGCCGCCCGGAATCGGGTTGCTGACGATGAAGGTGTGCGCGCCGGCCGTCGCCAGCGTCGTCGCCGGTGCCGTCACCTGCAGCTGGGTGGCCGAGACATAGGTCGCCGCGAGCGCAGCGCCGTCCAGGGTCACCGTGCTGCCGCCGACGAAGCCGCTGCCGGTCAGCGTGACCGCGGTTGCCGGCGAGCCCAGCGTGACTTGCGCGGGATTGAGCGCGGTCAGGGTCGGCGTCGGGTTGTAGGCCGGCGATCCCAGCCACGCGCCGCGGCCATCGGTCGCGGCCAGCAGCACCGGCTGGCTGGGCGTGGAGGTGTCGAACCAGCTCAGCTGGTTGACCGAGATGTTGGCCGGCCCCTGGCTGCTGGCGGTCCAGGTCTGGCCGCCGTCGATGCTGGTGTAGATGCCGGTCAGCGCGCCGGCATAGAGAATCTGCGGGTACTGCGGATGGGTCACCAGCGAATACACCGGGCCGGGCGGCAGGCCGCCGCCGATGCCGGACCAGCTCGCGCCCGCGTTGGTCGTCACCCAGACGTTGTCGTCCGTGCTGGTGGCCTTGAACCCGAGGTAGGTCACGTAAACCGTATTCGGCTGGCCGGGGACGATCCAGAAACTCTCGACCGGGCGCGTGCCGGGCAGGGTCGCGCTGCCCGACTGCGTCCAGAGCGGCGTCGCCGCCAGCGCATTGGTCGAATGCCAGACCTGACCGCTGTTGAAGCCGACCCAGACGCTGCTGGTGTCGGCCGGGTCGACGGCGATGGCGCTGATGTAGTTGCCGCCGGTGCCGACGGGCAGGGTGGCACCGTTGATGCTGGCCCAGGTCGGGTTGCCGCTCTGGATGCCGCTGCCCAGCCACAGCGAGGCACCCCCGGCCAGCATCTGGGTGGCGCTCTGCGTGCCATTCGGCACCAGCACGAAGGGTGCGATGAAGTTGGCCGATTGCGAGCCGGTATCGGGCGGCTCGCTGTTGAAGTTCTGCGCGGTCGATCCGGTCGCGGAATAGAACAGCGTCAGATTGGTGTATTCGCCGTAGAGATAGTTGCCGTTGACCGGATCGACCGCGGTCTGGCCGCCATCACCGCCGTAGATCGCGATCCAGGCATTCGGCTGCGGACTGCCGCTGCTCGAGTAGCCCTCGTAGAGCTGGGTGCCATTGTCCTGCGCGCCGGCGGTGATCGGCGTGATCGCGCTGCCGCTGACGACATTCTTCGAGGCGGTCACGCCCTTGTGGCCGGAGGCCGCGTAGAACTGCGTCACCGCCAGACCGGCGTTCTGCTCGAGCCAGTTGCCCAGCGGCAGCTGCCGGTAGAAGCCGCCGTCATTGCCGACGTACAGCGCGCCGGCGCTGGTGCTCCAGGCGAACGCGTGCTGATCGGCATGCAGATAGTTGGCCCTGCCATAGGCCTCGCCGGTCATCGTCCAGGTGCTGCCGCCATCGGTCGAGCTGAAGATGTCGATGCCGCCGACGACGATCGTGGGTTTGCTGCCGCTCGCATGCGGTTCGACAAGGATCACGTTGTCGTAGCTGCCCTGGCACTCGACCGGGCTGCCGCTGAACGAGTTGTCGCACAGCGCGCCGGCCGCGGCCTTGCTGACCGCGTTGACGAAGGCGCCGGTGCCGGCCAGCAGGGTCCAGCTCTGGCCGCCATTGGTCGAGTGGAAGACCTCGCCGCTGGGACTGCTGCCGTTGTTGTTGTCCACCAGGGCGTAGACCGAGCCGGCGACGCTGGGATCGAAAGCCAGCGCCGTGCGTGCGCCGGCCGTGCCGGGCAGGCCGGTCGCGGTGGCCCAGGTCAGGCCGGCATTGGTCGAGTAGACCGCGCCGCCGTTTTCGTTGTCGGCCACGGCGTCGTTCGGATTGCCGGGATCGAACACCACGCTGTCGCTGGAGCCGGCGCTGCCGCCGGCCGGCCACACGCCGACCCAGGTGTTGCCGCCGTCGGTGCTGCGCGCGATGCCGCCCCAGGTGGCGGCCAGTGCGACGCCGTTGCTGCTGGTCGCGATCGACTGGATCACGCTCCAGAAGTCGGTGTTCGACTGCGGCGCGGTGTCGGTCACCGGGCTCCAGGTGCTGCCGCCGTCGGTGGAGAGGAACAGGCCGTCGCCGGGCTGGAATTCGTTGAACTCGTCACCGGTGCCGACCAGCAGGGTGCCGCTGGGCAGCTGCGCGATCGCGCCCACGGCCAGCGAGCCCGGAAACTCGGTTACCGCCGTCCAGCTGCTGCCGCCGTCGCTGCTCTGCCAGAGGCCGCCGCCGGCGGCGCCGACGATCAGGTGCTGGGCGTTGGACGGATCGATCCAGATGCTGTTGATGCGGCCGCCGACATTGCCGGGGCCGATCTCGGTCCAGTTGATCACCGACGGCGCCGTTGCGCGGGTGGTCGCGCCGCCCGGCAGCCAGGATCGCGACTGCACGGCGCCGTGCGCCAGCATCTGCGCGCGGGCGCGCAGCGCGGATTGATACTGCGCTCCGGCGAACTGGCCGTTCGGACCGGCCAGCGCGCGCAGACGATACG
The DNA here is from genome assembly GCA_963794205.1 of uncultured Pseudomonadota bacterium. GTDB lineage: Bacteria > Pseudomonadota > Gammaproteobacteria > Xanthomonadales > Rhodanobacteraceae > Metallibacterium. The sequence goes on along the minus strand of CAWCCR010000012.1, from coordinate 20,285 downwards.
TCGCGGCCGCGCGCGCGCGCGGCGAGGGCTGCGGCAGGCCGGCACTGGCGACGGCGGCGGCGGTGAGACCGGCGACCGCAAGCGCGGCGATCCATCGAGATCCTTTCATGCTCAACTCCCCTTGATGACGATGACGGTGTGGACGGGTGCAACGAGATCGCGGCCCGTGGCGTCGCGCACGCGCAGCGTCACCGGATAGCGTCCGCCCACCGCCGCGCTGAGCACGAGGCTGCACAGCGGAATGGCGGGCAACGGATAGGGCGGGTGCGTGGCGTGCGCCACGATCGGCGGTGCCAGCACGCGGAAATCGCAGCCGGGCGGCGTGACGACCAGGCGCGGATCGGACGCCGTGACCGAGACCCTGGCTCCGGCGATCGGCGCGGACACGATCAGGTGGACGACGAGATTGACGCTGCCGGGTGTGAGGGCGCGTGCATCGGCACGCAGCGCGAGCCGCGGACCTTGCACGCTCAGCGGCAGCGGCGTGACCGGGGCGCTGCCGGCGCCCGGCGCTGCCGAGGCGCAGGAGGCCAGCGCACCGGCGGCGGCCATCGCCAGCGCGGCACCGGCCATCCAGGCTGCCTTGATTCCCCGATCCATGCCGGCCCCGTATTCCCCGTCGCGCTATTGGAAAGGCACGGGGCGGAGCCGTCCATTTACGAATCCGTATGGATGCAGGGCCGCGATGGCGGCGCCGGCGCGCCGGCGCGGCGGATCACCGTGTCGAGGCGGTGCCGGCGACGATGCCGGCCGGCTCAGGCGTTGCCGTGATCCAGCGCGTGACCGGCCACGGATCCGGCGCGAGCCGATACCGGCATGCCGGCGCCGGAACTGGCCGGCGCCGCTCGCATCACGACTTGCCGTGATAGAGCTCGCGGCCGATCAGCATGCGGCGGAAATCGATTGCGGCGTGCCGGCGCCGCGGCTTGTCGGCGCCGCTCGCATCACGACTTGCCGTGATAGAGCTCGCGGCCGATCAGCATGCGGCGAATCTCGTTGGTCCCGGCGCCGATCGCGTAGAGCTTGGCGTCGCGCAGGATGCGCCCGGTCGGGTAGTCGTTGATGTAGCCGTTGCCGCCCAGCGCCTGGATCGCCTCCAGCGCGACCTTGACCGCGTTTTCGGAGGCGCAGAGCAGGCAGGCCGCGGGATCGATGCGCGAGCGCACGCCGCGGTCGAAGTCCTGCGCGACCATGTAGGCATAGGCGCGCGAGGACTGCAGCGCGGTGTACATGTCGGCGATCTTGGCCTGCATGATGCCGAAGCTGCCGATCGGCGCGCCGAACTGCCGGCGCTCGCGCACGTAGGGCAGGGCGATGTCGAGCGCGGCCTGCATCAGTCCGATCGGACCGCCCGAGAGCACCAGGCGCTCGGTGTCCAGTCCGCTCATCAGCACGCGCACGCCCTCGTTGACCTCGCCGACGCGGTTTTCGTCGGGGATCTCGCAGTCCTCGAACACCAGCTCGCAGGTGTTGGAGCCGCGCATGCCCAGCTTGTCGAGTTTCTGCGCGGTGGTGAATCCCTGCATGCCCTTCTCGATGATGAAGGCGGTCATACAGCGCGAGCCGGCCGGCTTGGGCGCGGTGCGCAGATAGACCAGCGCCACGTCGGCGTCGGGACCGTTGGTGATCCACATCTTCGAACCGTTGGCGATCCAGCGGTCGCCCTTCTTCTCGGCGCGGCAGGCTCATCGAGCCGACCACGTCCGAGCCCGCGCCGGGCTCGCTCATCGCCAGCGCGCCCACCCATTCGCCGCTGCACAGCCTGGGGATATAGCGGCGGCGCTGCGCCTCGTTGCCGTTGTGGAAGATGTTCTGCACGCACAGGTTCGAGTGCGCGCCGTAGCTACAGGCCGACCGAGCCCGAGGCGCGCGAGATCTCCTCCATCGCGACCAGGTGGGCGAGGAAGCCGAGATCGCTGCCGCCGTACTCCGACGACACCGTGACACCGAGCAGTCCGAGATCGCCGAACTTGCGCCAGAGGTCGGCGGGGAAGGCGTTCTCGCGGTCGATCAGATCCGCGCGCGGCGCGATCTCCTTCTCGGCGAAGGCATGCACCGTCTCGCGCAGCAGATCGAGGTCGTCACCGAGCGGGAAGGGGCGCATGGTCAGGGCCGGGAGTTGGGGTGGGAAGTGGAGAGCCTGAAGCCGGGACCCGGGACCCGGGTCCCGGCTCTCATCAACTCACTGCCCGCGCATGCGGCCGAGGAAACGCGCGCCGTTGTTGCCCATCGTCGGCAGCTTGATGCGGCCGATGGCTGGCGATGCGCTCCTCGGCCATGCGGTCGGCGGCCTTGTAGGTGGCGATGCCGTCGCGCTCGGCGATCTGGAAGATGCGCCCGACGTTGTAGTAGATCGTGCGCATCATGCGCATCGCGCGCTCGCGGTTGTAGCCGTCGATCTCCAGCGACACGTTCATCACGCCGCCGGCGTTGACCGCGTAGTCGGGCGCGTACAGGATTCCGCGCCCGGCCAGCTCGTCGCCGATCGCGTCGGTGGCGAGCTGGTTGTTGGCGGCGCCGCAGATGATCTTGCACTTCAGCCGCGGCAGGGTCTGCTCGTTGACGGTGCCGCCCAGCGCGCACGGGCTGTAGACGTCGGCGTCGACGTCGTAGATGTCATCCAGCCCGACCGCCTCGCAGCCCAGCTCGTCCACGCAGCGCTGCACCGCGGACTTGTTGATGTCGGTGACGAACACCTTGGCGCCCTGCTCGCGCAGCAGCTTGACGAACTCCATGCCGACGTGGCCCACGCCCTGCACGGCGTAGCTGTGCTTGCCCACGTCCTCGTTGCCGTACTTGTGGTTGAGCGAGGCCATCAGGCCCTGCAGGGTGCCGTAGGCGGTGAACGGCGAGGGATCGCCGGAGCCGCCGTGCACCTGGTGCACGCCGGTGACGAACTCGGTCTCGCGGAACACGTACTCCATGTCGTTGACGTCGATGCCGACGTCCTCGGCGGTGATGTAGCGGCCGTTGAGCGACTGCACGAAGCGGCCGAAGGCGCGAAACAGCGCCTCCGACTTGTCCTTGCCGGGGTCGCCGATGATCACCGCCTTGCCGCCGCCGAGGTTCAGGCCGGCGACCGCGTTCTTGAAGGTCATGCCGCGCGACAGCCGCAGCACGTCGTTCACCGCTTCCTGCTCGGACTTGTACGGCCACATGCGCAGTCCGCCCAGCGCCGGACCCAGCACGCTGTTGTGGATCGCGACGATGGCCTTGAGGCCGGCATCCTTGTTCTGGCAGAAGACGACTTCCTCGTGGCCCGAGGCGGCGATGGTTTCGAAGATCATCGGAAGGTGGACTCCAGGATGGCACGGTGCGCCGCGAGGGCGCCGGGCACGGGCGCGAGATTCACGCCACGGTTCGCAGGCGGCGTCCGTCGACGGCGCCCTGCGGTCTTCGCAAACGATGCGCCCCAGCAGGGCTGGGGCGGTCGATTGGCAGCGCGTAGTGTAGTACCGCGTCCGGGAAAAGGGGGTCAGAGTCACTTTCCGAGGCAGGTCGCGGAAGCGATGCAGGGTCGAAGGTCGGAAAGTGACTCTGACCCCCTTTCGAAGTGCCTGCCTTTGCGGAGGCCCGCCATTTCGCGCGCGCGCGGGCCGCGCGGCGACGGCGGGCGCTAGAATTGGCGCAACGATCCGTGGTCCGGAGTTTCGATGAGCACGCCCGCGCCCCAGGTTCCCGCCGCGCAGACCGAAACCGGGCGCAGCCCGCTGCGCTTCGTCACCGCCGCCAGCCTGTTCGACGGCCACGACGCGGCGATCAACATCATGCGCCGGCATCATCCAGGCGCAGGGCGCGGAGGTGATCCACCTCGGCCACAACCGCTCGGTCGAAGACGTGGTGCGCGCGGCGCTGCAGGAAGACGCCGACGCCATCGCGCTGTCGTCCTACCAGGGCGGCCACGTCGAGTACTTCAAGTACATGGTCGACATGCTGCGCGAGCGCGGCGCCGGCCACATCCGCGTGTTCGGCGGCGGCGGCGGCACCATCACGCCGGAAGAGATCAACGAGCTCGCAGGCCTACGGCGTCGAGCGCATCTACCACCCCAACGACGGCATGCACCTGGGCCTGGTGGAGATGATCGAGGACGTGATGCAGCGCGCCGGCCGGGCCGCCGCGCAGCGCGCGCCCGACTCCGCCGCATCCAGGGTCGAGCGTCGATGACGAGATCTCCATCGGCCACATGCTCACGCGCCATCGAGGAGGGCAAGCTCTCCGACACCGACCTCGACCACCTGCGCAAGCAGTGGAAGCTGGCCGGCAAGGCACGACGCCCGTGCTCGGCCTCACCGGCACCGGCGGCGCCGGCAAGTCGCAGCGTGGTGGACGAGCTGCTGCTGCGCTTCCTGCACGCCTTCCCGCAGATGCGCATCGCCGTGCTCGCGGTCGACCCCACCCGCCGCCGCTCCGGCGGTGCGCTGCTGGGCGACCGCATCCGCATGAACGCGCTGCGCAGCCACCGCGTCTACATGCGCTCGATGGCCACGCGCCGCCAGCACGCCGCCACCAACGAGGTGCTGCACGACTGCATCGACTTCCTGCAAGGCGCAGCCCTACGACCTGGTGATCGTCGAGACCGCCGGCATCGGCCAGAGCGATTCGGAAATCGTCGATCTCGTCGACTTCCCGGTCTACGTGATGACCAGCGACTACGGCGCCGCCAGCCAGCTCGAGAAGATCGACATGATCGATTTCGCCGAGCTCGTCGTGCTCAACAAGTTCGACAAGCGCGGCGCCGAAGATGCGCTGCGCGACGTGCGCAAGCAGTGGAAGCGCAACCGCACCGCCTTCAGCCGTCAAGGACGAGGACGTGCCGGTCTATCCCACCATCGCCAGCCAGTTCAACGACCCGGGCGTGACCTGGATGTTCGTGAACCTGTGCCGCCTGATGCGCGAGAAACGAAAAGGGGGTCAGAGTCACTTTCCGACCCTCGACCCTGCATCGCTTCCGCGACCTGCATCGGAAAGTGACTCTGACCCCCTTCCGGCTGCGACTGGCAGCCCCAGCTCGACACCACGCTCAAGGAGCCGCGCGCCACGGTGCTGATCCCGGCTGCGCGGGTGCGCTATCTGGCCGAGATCGCCGAGCAGGGCCGCGGCATCAACGCGCGCATCGAGCGCGAGGCCGAGGCGGCCAGCAAGGCGCAGAGCTGCCACGAGGCGCTGCGCGAAATCGGTGATCCGCGGCTGCCGCAGGCGCTGGACCGGTACGCCGACGGCGATGTGCAAGCCACGGCCGGTGCGCATCTGGTGAGCGACAGCGACAACGAGGTCAGCTACTGGGAAACCGCCAACGGCAGCGCCGGCAGCGTCGACCGCACCCTGCTCGTCCTGCGCCAGCGCTACAACGACGCGCTGAAGGAACTCAGCCACGAGGCGATCCGTCAGCTGCGCGACTGGCCCGCGCTGTACAAGTCGGTCACCGACGAGGTCACCGAGTACAAGGTGCGCGACAAGGTCATCCGCGTCGAGAACTACCGCGAATCGCTCAGCCACCAGAAGATTCCGAAGGTGGCGCCGCCCAGGACCAGGGACTGGGGCGATCTGCTCCGATTCCTCGGCCGCGAGAACCTGCCCGGCCACTACCCGTACACCGGCGGCGTCTATCCGTACCGGCGCACCGGCGAGGATCCGACCCGCATGTTCGCCGGCGAAGGCACGCCCGAGCGCACCAACCGCCGCTTCCATTACCTGAGCCTCGGCCAGCCGGCCGCGCGCCTGTCCACCGCGTTCGACTCGGTCACCCTGTACGGCGAAGACCCGGCCCCGCGCCCGGACATCTACGGCAAGATCGGCAACTCCGGCGTCAACATCGCCACGCTGGACGACATGAAGAAGCTGTACTCCGGCTTCGACCTCAGCGCGCCCGGCACCTCGGTGTCGATGACCATCAACGGCCCCGCGCCGATGATCCTGGCGATGTTCATGAACACCGCCATCGACCAGAACGTCGAGAAGTACCTGCGCGAGGACGCCGCCCGCTGGGCCGCCGCGCAGAACAAGATCGACGCAGCTCTACGAAGGCCGCCAGCGCCCGCACTACCTGGGCGACCTGCCCAAGGGCAACGACGGCCTGGGCCTGGGCCTGCTCGGCGTCTCCGGCGACGAGCTGGTCGATGCCGAAACCTACGCGCGGATCAAGGCCGACACGCTCACCAAGGTGCGCGGCACCGTGCAGGCCGACATCCTGAAGGAGGACCAGGCGCAGAACACCTGCATCTTCTCCACCGAATTCGCGCTGCGCATGATGGGCGACATCCAGCAGTACTTCGTCGACCACAAGGTGCGCAACTTCTATTCGGTGTCAGCATCAGCGGGTATCACATCGCCGAAGCCGGGGCCAACCCGATCAGCCAGCTCGCCTTCACGCTGAGCAACGGCTTCACCATCGTCGAGTACTACCTCGCGCGCGGCATGAAGGTGGACGACTTCGCGCCCAACCTGTCGCTTCTTCTTCTCCAACGGCATGGACCCGGAGTACACCGTCATCGGCCGCGTCGCCCGCCGCATCTGGGCCCGCGCCATGCGCGAGCGCTACGGCGCCAGCGCGCGCAGCCAGATGATGAAGTACCACATCCAGACCTCCGGCCGCTCGCTGCACGCGCAGGAGATCCAGTTCAACGACATCCGCACCACGCTGCAGGCGCTGTACGCGCTGTTCGACAACTGCAACTCGCTGCACACCAACGCCTACGACGAGGCGATCACCACGCCGACCGAAGAAAGCGTGCGCCGCGCGGTGGCGATCCAGCTGATCATCAACAAGGAGCTCGGGCCTCAACTTCAACGAGAACCCGTGGCAGGGCAGCTACGTCGTCGACACGCTGACCGACCTGGTCGAGGAAGCCGTGTACAAGGAGTTCGAGGCGATCAGCGAGCGCGGCGGCGTGCTCGGCGCGATGGACACGATGTACCAGCGCGGCAAGATCCAGGAAGAGTCGATGTACTACGAGCACAAGAAGCACGACGGGTCGTTGCCGTTGATCGGCGTCAACACCTTCCTGCCGAAGGATCATGCGGGGGAGATCGCCACCGAGATCGAGCTGATCCGGTCGACGGAGGAGGAGAAGGGCGAGCAGATCGCGAACGTTGAAGCTGTACGGCGAGGCGCGGAATGCGCTGGCTGCGGATAGCCTCAAGGTGCTGCAGAAGACGGCGCGGGAGCGTAGGAATGTGTTCGAGCAGCTGATGGAGGCGGTGAAGTACAACTCGTTGGGGCAGATCTCCCATGCGCTGTATGAAGTGGGCGGCGAATATCGGCGGAACATGTAACCCATGTCCCGCCTGGTCGAGCAGATCAAGCAGGCTGTTGCCGCCTTTACCGGCTGCAAGACGACGCCTGCATTGATCGGCGGCTTGGCGCTGGCCGCGCACCAGGTGGTGCGGGCCACGCGCGACGTGGATTTCCTCGCCGACGCGGATGATGCGGATCGGCTGCACGAGATCCTGCTGGCGCTCGGCTACCGCTGCGTCCATCGCAGCGAGGATGCAGCCAACTATCTGCGGGACGACGAAGGGCTGGATCTGCTGTACGCGCATCGCCCGACGGCACGACGCCTGCTCGCCGACGCCGAAGAGCGTTCCACGGCCATGGGGCGGCTGCGCGTCATCAGCGCCGAAGGCCTGATCGGCTTCAAACTGCAGGCGCTGGTCAACAATCCATCCCGCACACGCGACCTCGATGACATTCGCGCGCTGTTGCGCGCTCAGCATGGCCGGATCAACATGCAGGAAGTGCAGGAATATTTCGCACTGTTCGATCGCAAGGAGATGCTGGATGAATTACTCGCCGAAATCGCCAACGAAAAAGCATGAAGGTGTCCGCGAGCCCTTGGTCGGCAGTGACGTGCTGGATGTCGTGCACGAGGGCAGGGGCGATCTGTCGGATTGGGTGGAATTGATGGAGGCGGTGGAGGCGTTGTGTCCGGTGTGGCCGGCTGCCGAGACTCAGCGCAACGAGGCATTTCGACTTTGATCCGGCAACAACAATCATCTGCGGTTAGCGAGCGCGGCGCGATGGACACCACGTACCAGCGCGGCAAGATCCAGGACGAGTCGATGTATTGCGAGCACAAGAAGCATGACGGGCCGTTGCCGTTGATTGGCGTCAACACCTTTTTGCCGAAGGAGCATGCGGGGGAAGATCGCGACGGAGATCGAGTTGATTCGGTCGACGGAGGAGGAGAAGGGGGCGCAGATTGCTAATGTTCGGAGCTATGGGGAGGCGAGGAACTCGCCGGCTGCTGACAGTCTCAAGGTGTTGCAGGGGACGGCGCGGGAGCGTAGGAATGTGTTTGAGCAGCTTATCGAAGCCGTGAAGTACAACTCATTGGGGCAGATCAGTCATGCGTTGTATGAGCTTGGGGGGGAGTATCGGAGGAATATGTGAAGCGCCTAGTCTCTTTATTCTAGTTGGAGATTTTTTAAAAGTTAGTATTAGAATTTTTATGCATTGATATTTACGACAACTACTTTCTTCATCTGAGCAGGGGCGAAATATGGAAATTCCTAAAATCAGCGTACCGGTTTCGATCCCCGCTGTCGACATTGACCAGTTGCTCAGGCGAATCGCGAGTGGAAATGCAGTGCTATTCGTAGGTTCTGGCTTCGCTGCCGGTGCCGTGAATGTGCTTGGCGAAGAAATGCTCAGGGCTGGGGATTTAGCCAAGAAGCTCGCTGAAGTTGGTGGATTCGAAGCCGATGATGACTTGCGCTATATAACTGACCTTTACCTTAAAGAAGGTGACCCTGCTGTTCTTGTTGATTATCTCAAGAAGGCGTTTACCGTAACTGATCTAGTAGAGCATCAAATTAGAATTGTCGCAGCGGGATGGCGGCGAGTTTACACTACAAATTACGACCTCGTTGTGGAGCGCGCTGGACAGAATGCCGGTCGAATGTTTGAGACAATTGAAATCGATCAAGCCCCAGCAGATCATTTGTCCAAGCAAAACCTTTGCGTCCATTTAAACGGTTCGGTTCAGAACTTATCACTAGAGTCGCTTAACGGGGCCTTCAAGCTTTCAAATTCCTCCTACGTAGCGCCTGATTCCTTCGTCACGTCCCGATGGCTATATCCCTTTCGTAGATATTTAGAGCGAGCGTCCGCAGTAGTGTTTGTTGGCACTCGCTCTATGACATTGAAGTACAGCGGGTTCTATTTGAGAATCCGGAGCTTCGGCAGAAAACGTACTTCGTGTGCGGCAGCGGGATGAGTAAGAAAGAAAGATTCACGTTAGAAAATTACGGCGTGATTCTCAATCTTGATGCCAAGCAGTTTGGCGAATTGTTGCTGCAGCAGCTCGGAAAATTCATTGAAGAAGCGGGGCCACTCTATAGTTCCCGCCTTTGTTCGACACAATTCTTCTCATGCCGAGGCAACCATCCGTGACGCGCAGGTGGAAGCCTTTCACCCACTGGGGATATTTCTGACGACCTTATTGATGATGCAGTAAGAGGTATCCAGGAAGTCCCCGTTCATTATTGTTCGTCATGAGCTTGATCAGATCGTAGAGAGTACATAGTTCGAGGGGAAGTCGGTCGTAATCACTGCGGACTTCGGTAACGGTAAGTCGGTTATTTTGCGTGAATCAGTTCTTCGCTGGCTATCGACGGCTTTCTCGTCTATGAATTTTTTGACGCTGATGGCGATTACATTGGTGAGACGTGGAGAAGCTATCCAAAACGGAAGGACGTAAGGTGCTTATCGTTGACGACTATGATCGATGTGCTGATCTGTCGAGTATGTCGCGAACTTTAATCCCGCGAACATAGTTTTAGTCCTGTCAGTAAGAACAGCTAATCACCAGCGGCTGAAGGCAAGGACGGCAGAGATGGGGTTCGATCATCTCGATATCGCAGTAGATCATATTAGCCGTATTGAATCAGAGCACTTTGTAGATATTTTAGACAATGTTGGTTTTTGGGGTGCTGAGGCGTCGCTTTCTCGTGACAGGAAAATTGCAAATGCCTCACGCATGACGGCGATCACAGATTTCTGCGGTGTTGTTGGAGATATTTGAATCGCAGCAGATGAAGCAGCGGGTTGCTGAATTAATTACGCCGCTGTTGCGCAATCACGCCTTCAGCGCAACCATTTTTGCGGTCGCGCTGCTGGAAACTGCCGGATTACCTCTGCACATTAGCTTGATTGCTAGAGTCTCTCAGAATGATGCGATATATTCTCCCGCGCTAAGAGATGACATTAACTTCAAACAGCTATCTAACTTCGATTCTGGGATGATCCGATCGAAGTCGAGTATATTTGGGTTAGTCCTTCTGCGTAACAATTTTAGTGGGTCTTATATTGTAGATAATATGCTTAGTTTTGTTGCATCAGTCGGAGACCCTAAGGTGATTCACGAGAGATACAATACCTTTTCAAACAGCTGCTCCGTTTTGCGCATGTTGAGCGTGTATTGCCAGAAAAAGGCCGTAAAGATAATCTGGTTCGTTACTACGAGTCTTTGAAACGACATTTAGCTTGGCTCTCCTATGAACCTCACTACTGGGTTCAATATGCGATGGCTCTGTTGACATATTATGATTTTGAGCGTGCACAGCAGATGCTGGACGCAGCATACGCGCTGGCCGAGAAGCGTGATGGTATCATACGGACAATATCGATACTCAACAGGCGCGCTTGTACTTACTTAGATGTCTTAACGAGGGCGAGCCTAACGAGGCTTCGCGTAACTTTCAGAAATGTCACAAAATTCTCAGTCGTGTTCCAGATGATATCGGGAAGTTGCGCCAGCTTGAACGCTACCGAGAAGTTTACCGAAGCAAATACCCCGGCCTTCCGGCTGGCGGTAAGGTTGCATTCGAGCATGGCTGTCGAGCGATGCTCCTTAGCCTTCAGCAAACCTCTAATCGGAAGGTACTTTCTCCGCATGCGGAATATGTAGCCCAAGGTGTTTCTGCATTTCTTACTGAAATTCTCGGAGAGATTCTTGGGGCTCGAGCGAAAAAATGAAGAGCTAAGGGACCTCCAAAAGCGGTCCTGATTAGCCTCGAACCTCAGCCGCCCGTCGCGTGATTTGCGACGGCGCTGGCCGACGATGACGCCATCTTCGAGAGCGAGGGTGCGCGTCATGGCGATGAATCTTGTGCAGTTCCAACCGGGTCTGTCGATGGTGGAGTTCATGCAGCACTACGGCACCGAAGCGAAGTGCTATCGCGCGCTGCGCAGGAACAGGGTCAGAGCCAGTTACTTTAGTTTTTTGAATGGGGTGTGATAGAGCAATGGAGCGCTGTCCGGTCTGTTCAGAATTATGTAATGAGTCGCTGTGCGTATGCGGCTACTCATTCGGAGATGGCATTATTGTCGATTGGATGAGATTGAAAGCGCAGCTTGCGGCAATTGACAACAGACTGTGGCCAGCACCGCGTCAAATTAACGTGCAGCAAACAGAGTTCAATCAGACAGAGGTGGATCCGGGAGACAAACCGCTGCGCACCTAGGCCTCAGTGCTATGACGATTTCTCGCGCTATCAAGTTAGCGGAAGCCATCGACTTGTATCCGCAGATAGAAAAGTGTCGCAACGAAGATGCGGCTCGAAGGATGCTAACTTCCATAACAAACGAAAACACAATTATTCGCCAATATTCACCTGAAGGCGATGTTTTTGAATTGGAAATAGATTTACAGAAATATCTTGAGTTGCATTGGGATGAGACTGATTGGGGAAGAACTGGAAGCTTTACAAGAATGGGCATGTCGACACCGGTGAGATCGGAATTATAGACCTTCTCGCACAGCACAGGAGTCAGCCAGGTTGGCTAGTGGTCGAATTGAAGGTCCGCAAGACTCAAGCGACGAAGTTCTTGGCCAAGTACTGCGTTACATGGGATGGGTTAAAACGAAGCTAGCCACTAAAAACGAGACTGTCGGAAGGCTTATCATTGCTTTGCACCCTGACATTCAGACTCTCTATGGCCTCAGGAGTCTTCCAGATGTGCGGATGATGCGTTATCGACGTCAATCAAGCTCGCTTGACCTGTTTGAAACAGACCTATTCAAAGAGATATTATCGAATCTATCCGACGATCAAATGGTAAAACTTTTGGGAAGTAGCGCACGTTGCCAGGATTCTGGGTGCGTAAAACTGGGTCAGAGCCTCTTACAGGCGCGTTATGCGTCGGCTGACGTGATGAGGGGGGGGGCTGAGGGCGTGAAGTGATCGGATGGGCAGGCTGCAGCGGTGCCGAAGGAGATTGCGGATGCCGCGTCAGCCGAGACCAACCAGGCGAGGCTCACTTCATCGCCGCATCGCTGGTATCCACCCCCACGTCGCGCAGCCGCGCCGCAAGTAAATGAATCTATCGCTGTTCGTTGACTCAATGTGCCCGCCGCTCAACTAAACACCAAGGAATGCTTGCATGTCGCTAGATGATGCGGAATTGCACAACAGGGAGGCCATGCATCGGGGGCGCGATGAATTGGTGCGTGGCCAAATATCCGATTCAGAGACTTACGATCGCAGCATTCTACACTGTCCAGCTCCTTCCTGGGCTTCTCGGTTGCCTTTATCCATTTTGCTGTTAGAGGAGCTCGGATCGAAGTCCTGTGGGTCCTGATCGCTTCGTGGTCCTTCTACTGTTTGTCCATCTTTGCGGTGTTGGCCTCGATCCTGGTCGCGCAGTGGGTGCGAAGAAAAATAGTCGAGCACTTGGCTGATTACTATGAACGCGATGACAGTCGCCTGCTTGGATTTAGCAAGAAAATTCAGAATGTGCAGTGGGTCAACGTTCTGTCTCGCGCAACTTTCGCCGTTGCGACGCTATTCCTTGTAGTTTTTGCATCAGTCAATCTAGAGAGAGGCGTTATGCCGAATACACTAGGTGGTCACGGCCAGCCGCTGAAAAGGGCGCGTAACCGGGTCAGAGCCCCTTACAGGCGCGATATGCGTCGGCTGACGTGATGAGAGGGGATGGCTGATGGGCGCGACGTGATCGGATGGGCAGTCTGCAGCGGTGCCGAAGGAGACTGCGGATGCCGCGCCAGCCGAGACCCGATCTCGCCGCTGTGCCACAGCACGTGGTGCAGCGGGGGAATGATCGCCAGCCCTGTTTCTTCTCGGCCGACGACTACCGCCGCTACCCCGCCGGACTGCGCGAGTCGGCGATCCGCTACGACTGTGCCGTGCATGCGTATGTGCTGATGACCAATCACGTGCATCTGCTGGTCACGCCGTCGTCGGCCGGGGCGGTGTCGCGGATGATGCAGTGGCTGGGTCGGCAGTATGTGGGCTACATCAACGGGCGCTACCGGCGCACGGGGACGCTGTGGGAAGGTCGCTACAAGTCCTGTCTGGTGGATGGCGAGCGCTATCTGCTGACGTGTTACCGCTATATCGAGATGAATCCGGTGCGGGCGGGCATGGTGGCCGACCCGCTGGACTACGCCTGGTCGAGTTATCGCGCCAATGCCTGTGCAGTCGCCGATGCCGTGGTGATCCCGCATGACGAGTACCTGCGCCTCGCCGCCGATGTGGAGCAGCGTTGCGCGGCTTATCGGGCGCTGTTCAAGGATGCGTCGGACGTCGACCGGCTGACGGAGATTCGCGCCTATGTGCAGCAACAGCGCGCGCTTGGCACACCGCGCTTCCAGCGCGAGATCGAAGCCGTTATCGGCCGCTGCGCCAGTGTGCGCGCTGCACACCGGCCACGGCGGTAGTCGGGTGCTGCGCGAAGCTGGCTCTGACCCGCTTAGATCGCGGGGTCGTCGCCACACACATCGCGCCACAGGCAGTACATCACGGCGAATAGCACCATGAACGCCGTCAGCATCAGGGCAACGTAAAGCGGAATGAGCAACACCACGGCCAGCCATGCGCCGAGCAGCTTGCCGAGCAAGGCGATCACGATGGCCACGATCAGAAAGACGATGGCCGCGATGATCCAGGCCACCACGAGGCTCACCGCAAGCACCAGCAGCGGCAGCACGTTCTTCAACGCGCCGAGCAGGCCGTCACCGATGGCGCCGAACACGCTGCGCTGGCGCAGCGCGATCTGGGCAAGGCCGATCGCATAGAAGCCCATCATGAACAGGCCGAGCAGCATGATCATGACCATGGTGATGGCGAAGCCGGGCGGCAACCCCGCTGGCGCCAGCTGATGGTTGGCCTGCGCGGCCAGTGCCTGCCCGTACCAGCTGACCACGCCTCTTCCGGTGGCCGCGATGATGAGCGCGAGCAGGGCGGCGTAGAACGCCATGAATGCCAGGCCATAGCCGATCAGGCGCCAAGCCTCGCCCTGCCGATAGGGCCTGAAGATGTCGCGGGCGCGGCTCGATGCCCCGTGCTCGGCCGCGTCGATCACCTGCAGATAGCCCGCGTAGAGCGGCACCAGCAGCAGACCGATCAGCATGGAGATCAGCATGGTCCAGCCGAAGGTCGCCAGGTTCAGCGGGGGGCCGTTGTGGATGACGTAAAACTGCATCGGCAGCGTGATCACCATCGACAGCAGGGCCGCCCCCATCAGCAAGGCCGCCCCTCTCAGCAACGGCCCGGGATGGCGGTAGATCACGCGGATGCCGCGTGTCAGCCAGCCAAGACCGGCCAACGGTCCCTTGAATCGTGTTGTCATGGTATCGCTCCCCCGCGATGATCGGCGCCCCCGCGCCGTGTGGGCGAGCATAGGCGAAAAGGGGGGAGGGAATAAATCGGATCAATGGGATCCGTCCACTTCTGAGCTTGTCGCAAGGGAGGTTTCAATGAATTCGATGAATCGAGCTGCCGCTTCGGGCCTCCGTTCCGGCAGGTCACCGCTCGTTGCCCTGGCTCTGCTGGGGCTCGTCCTGGCATGGCCGGCGGCCGCGAGCTCTGCTCACGCCCCGGTCCAGGCACCGATCGATGCCTCGAAAGTCGCGGTCCATGCGCCGACGGTCACCGCGACCGGCATTGCGCTGGACGCGCCGTGGAAAGTGAAGATCTATGAACTGGCCCACGGCAGTTTTCTGCACCCGGCCTGGGGGTGGCAGCATTCCGAACGCGACTATCGGATGGCCTTGCGGCTCCCAGGGGCGACCATCTGGACGTGGACAAGGACGCGCTTTTCGCTGCGGCGTTCCTGCACGACATGGCGGCGTTTCGTCCCTGTGCCAAGAAGATGGAGCACGGCAAATGCGCGGCGCTGCAAAGCCCTGCGATCCTGAAAAGCGTGGGCTTCCCGATGCAGAAGATCGCCATCGTGCAGCAGGCCGAGATCGGGCACATGTTCTACAGCGATCCGGGGAGCGATCCGACGGCGATCGTGCTGCACGATGCCGACTCGCTCGATTTCCTCGGCGATATCGGTGCGGCGCGCATGATCGCGCTCACCGGCGCAAAGTCGCCGAGCTTCGCCCCGGCAATCAAGACGTTGCGCGGATTCCTGAAGTCCATTCCGCCGCGGCTCATCACCCGGACCGCTCGCCGCATCGGAGCGAAGCGCGCCACGGAACTCGAGGCCTTCCTCGACACGCTTCAGCGGGAAACCTTCGACGGCCGCGCGATGTGAACGCAGGGGCCAGGGTGCTTGCTCCATAAAGGGGACGGAGGCAATCAGATCGATTTGATTGCCTTCGTGCCCTTTATCCGGAGGCAAAAACGGGTCACCATGGACGGGACCTCACATCGCGCCAACCCCGATCCAAAACGGAGGATTGCAGCATGGCCGCCAACACGAAAACCGGCATCGAGCCTGGCATGCCGGTTCGCTACGATTCAACCACGATCGCCCTGCATTGGCTGACGGTCGTGCTCGTCGTCGTGCTGTTCGCACTGGCGGAAACCTGGAGCTTTCTCCCGCATGGCACGCCGCTCAGAAAGCAATTCCAGTCGCTGCATATCTCGCTGGGCATTGTGCTGGCCTTGGTGGTCGCGGCGCGCCTGGCGTGGCGCGCCACACGCGGCAGGCGCCTGCCGGCCGCGGCCAGCGGCATGCAGGGATGGGCCGCGAAGGCGATGGACTATGCGCTCTACCTGCTGCTGGTTGCGCAAATCGTGCTGGGCTTCGTGTTTCGCTGGGCACAGGCCGAAGCCTTTCAGTTCTTCGGACTTTTTCCACTGCAATTCGCGACGGTCAGGCATGCCGCGCTGGATCACACCATCGGCAGTCTTCACGACACCGTGGCATGGGCCATCATCGTGCTCGCCAGTCTGCATGCCGCCATGGCGTTGATCCACCACTACATCCTCAAGGACGGCCTCCTGAAAAGAATGCAGCCGGGCGGGTCCGGCTCATCGTAAAGGGACGGGGCAATTGAATGGACTCAATTGCCTCCGGCCCCTTTATCGGCGGCCGTACTGGCAGGGCTGTGCGGACCTGCGGGCCGGGTGCAACCCTCCGCTGCTGCGAGGCCTCGCAGGTAGCCGCGGCGAACGAGGCCAGCGCGCAGTGCCTCCTCACGTTTTTGTTTCCGCACTCTCGGCGCCGCTTAATCTGCGCAGCCAGCCGCGGAACGGAATGAAGCCCTCGACCGTGTTCTGTAGCGCGTCGGTAGCAGCATTACTGATGAAGTTGCCATCTTCGGGCTGCTCCTGATCCAGCATCGGCCAAGTTCATCATCAAAGGCCTTCACCTTGGCGGCCAGTGCGGCACAGGATCGATCCGCAGGCAGTCGATACGGTGCCTCCAGTGCACTGGTGAGCAACGGAGGGATCGGCGGCGTCGCAATGTTCGCATCGCGCAGCGGCGTCGCCAATGTGCTCGAGGCGCGACTCGCGGCAGATCCGCGCGCGGATCCGGAGTGGCTGGCGGGCGCGCTCGCGCAGCCAGCAAGTAGAAGACCAGGCAAGACCCATGGCCAACGCATCGCGTGCCGTGCTCCTCCCAGCGCAAAAGGGGACGGGGGTAATCAATTCGACTTGATTATCGTCCCCTTTATCGATGCGAATTTGACCTGCATCAAGGTTGCTGGACGCACACCCGCTAGATTGAAATCCGTCAGACGCACGGAGACGATGATGCTTAACACATGGATTCTGGTGGCAAATGGCGCACGTGCCCGGCTCTTCGAAAAGCGGGCGCATGAGGCGGTGTTGAACGAAGTCGCGGACTTTTCGAATCCGGCCGGACGCGCGCCCGGGCGCGAGACGACGACGGATCGACCACCGAGGGTGAATGAGAGCATGGGCGGGACGCGTCATGCGATAGAACCGCCATACGACATTGCGTGAGAAGAGCACGGAGAACTTCGCGCGAACGCTGCGCGATGCCCTGGAGAAAGGCCGTGTCGACCATGCCTACGACAAGCTCGTGCTGGTCGCGCCAGCTCATTTCATCGGGTGCACTGCATGCGCAGTTCGAAAAGCCCCTTCGCGACTGCGTGGCCGGTGAGGTGCACCGCAACCTGATCGACCGATCGGCCGCGCAGATTCAGGCCTATCTGCCGGGCCGAGCACCTGTCGCGACCTGAGGTGGAGCGTACCAATGAACCATGGACTGACGGCGGCTGCGCCTTTGCGAGATGCGAAACCTCATGCAACTCGTCTCCCGTCTGATCGGGATCGATGTCAAAGGCGCGTGGTGCTCCCGCTTTGTCATGCGGTACATCGCTATTGAGTAGCCGGCAGTCCATGCCGGAGAGCTGCTGCCGGGTCACGCAGTGCTCCGAAAGTTCCCTGCACCTATGGATGGCGAGCGAATCGTCGGCGAAGGTCGACGCGCCCGTGGGCAGTCCCGTCGACATACGACGATCTCCTTCGTGGCTTCGGTTTGCGCCCGCCCTGGCGCGACCTTGATGCGATGTCCGAAATCCGGAACGAGGTGATCGAGGACGACAGGTCGTACAAGCTCAAGGCCGACTTGCCGGGCGTGAAGAAACAGGACATCGTCTCGAAAAGTCGCGTTCTGAGCCGTATCGGCGGGGCGCCGTCCCCATGGTGGGGCGGGGTAGACCCTTGGCTCACGCCGCCGCGTCGATGACCTCCTTCAGTGCCAGCTCCACCGCTTGCGCCACCTTGGCGGAATCTGCGCGTTTTCGGAGATCAGCGACAGCTGCGCGCCGGGAGGCACCATGCCGATGAAGGTCTTGCCGTGATCCTCGTAGATCGACAGCCGGCATGGCAGCGCCATGTTCAGCGACATATCGATCGCCAGCACCTCGGCCGCCTGGCGCGGGTTGCAGTACCTCCAGCACCAGACATGCGTTGGGCAGGTCAAAGCCCTTGTCGGCCAGCGTCTTTCGGAAGTCGTAGCAGTGCAGCACGCCGAATCCGCCGCCTTCAACGCCGCCTGCACATCCTCGAACGCGCGGTCGACGGACTTCGTGGTCGGCTTCTTGTAGATCATGGGTGGTCTCCGATGGGGAGCAAGGACGGGGTCAGCTTCACTCGCGTTTGCCTGCACCGGGGTCACGGTGCGCCTTGCTTGGAAAGGGCGACACTGCACCCGGTGTTCACGACGGGTGCCCGCGCCTTTGCTCGATGCTGCGGTCGAGTATGGAACGCATCTTCGCGCAGGCGCCGTGAATGGCCTTCTCCACGGTTTCGTCAGCATGACTCGCGCCGACGGGCGGACCGTTGCTGATGCGTGCCTCGATGGCGCACTGCTTGTCCCGGACTCCGCCCTTGCCGCCATTGGCATCGGCGAGATGGACCCCGATGTGCGTCAGGTAGGGGAAAAAACGTTCAAGGTGTTGCGCGATGAGGCTGTCGACGCGGGCTTTCAGCGCTTCGCTGCCCTGGATGTGGTTGTCGGTGTCGAGCCGAATCTGCATGTCGCGCTCCTGGCAATGCGGGAGTCATGAAGGGGACGCGGGCAATCAAATCGAACTGATTGCCTCCGCCCGCTTTGCCCCGATCCTCGACTGCTCCGCAAGAGCGCGCCGTCCAGGCATCGAGTCCAGTGGCACGGGGAGGGCGAAAGCTGCGAGGTGCCGGCCGACTCGGTCTCGACCCAATCAGATCGGGCTGAAGCCGCGCCGGCTTCCTTCTTGACCAGGGCGTAGCACTCGCAGGCAAGCTGCTCGAGCTTTGACCGGTCCAGCACGGTGACGTGGCCGCGACAGTATTCAAGCACACCCTTCCGCTGCAATTTCACCGCGGCTCCCGTGATGCTTTCGCGGCGAACCCCGAGCATGTTGGCGATCAGTTCCTGAGTCACAGCCAATCGATTGCCCGGCAAGCGGTCGAGGGCGAACAGGAGCCAGCTGCACAATTGCTGGTCGATCGAGTGATGCCGGTTGCAGACCGCGGTCTGGGCCACTTGCGTCATCAGGGATTGCGCGTATCGCAACAGCATCCGCAGCAGGTCGCCGTTGCGATCGAACTCGTCCTGGAGTTGCTGCATCGGCAGCTCCCAGGGCGAAGCCGGCACGCAGGACGACCGCTTCATGGGTGCTTTCGCCGCCCAGGACGGAGGTGATTCCAGTGAGCCCCTCGCTGCCAACCAGCGAGATTTCCGTCGACGCGCCGTTTGCCAACGTGTGCAACAGCACCACGACGGAGTCGACCGGGAAGCAGGCATGGCGCGGGCGCTCCCCCGATCGATACAGAACCGCGCCCCGTGGAAGTGATATCAACCGGAGTATGGATAGATGCGATCCCGGACTTCGGCAGACAAGGCCGCCAGAAGATGGTTGTGTTGCGGTATCGGCTGCCGCAGTGATCACGGGGACGCCCATTGCAGGATAATCGCACTCTGCAAGCCCGCGAGTATTGATCCGCGTCAATGAAAACGCGGATCGGAACGAGAAAGGGACGAGGTCATCAAATCCGGATAACGACCCTCGTCCCGTTTTGCAGGTCTCGCCTTACTCCAGCGGGACGGGGTGCTCGTGCACGAACTCGATGACGGCACGTGCGTCATCCGCGGCCTGGGTGAATCCGTCAACCTTTGTGCCCGTGTAATTGACGCCACCGAATACCGCAGTCATGACCGGCTCGGTGACTAGACGTAGGTGCCTACCCGCTGCTCTTGAGGTAGGTGACGGTACCCGCATACGTGCCTGCTCGATCGTAGGACACGGCTGAGAAGTTGACGTAAGCTGGCTCCGTCGGCCCGAACGATCGGGTCGTCCCCACCACGTGCAGGAACGCGTCCGGTGTAGACAACCGTGTCGCTGTTGATGGACCCGGACTTGTCCGACGCTGCGGCAAGGAACGCCGCGGCCTGGAGGAAGTCGGCGTTCGTCGCACTTTAACGTTCGGCAAGGGTTCACAGGCTTCCGAGGGAAACGCCGCTCTTGAGATCCAGGCCGGGCAGGTACCCGTTGTTCATCAACGCCTGGTAAAGCGCGAGATTCTCCAGCGGCGAGTCAATCGTCTTGGCTTCCCCATTCACGGTCACGACCAGCCG